>CAWIBI010000001.1:0-16911 GCA_963834205.1 uncultured Acidobacteriaceae bacterium
GCTGCGGAAATGTCGGAAGCGATCCGATCCCGGAGGCACTTACGCCACTGCAGCGACTCCCTGAACCGTTTTCGCGGCGGCACGGATTACATCGATCACCACGTCGGGGTGGGAGAGCATGGCAACGTGGCTGCTGGCGACCTCAGTCACTTTCGCGCCCATCCGCTTTGCGAAGAAGCGCTCCAATTCGGGATGAACGGTGCGGTCGTTCTTGGCGACGATGTACCAGCTTGGCTTCGATTTCCAGGCAGTTCCTCCGACTTTGGCGTTGAACAGGTCGGGAACCGGCACGCACTGGGTGGCCCAAACCAGCTTCTTTTCCTGCTCGGACAAATCGCCCGCGAAACAGTCGATGCCTTCCGGACGCAGCCAGATACGTCCGTCCGCCACTTCAATGTAGGAGAAGACGTCTGTCGTCGGGAACTTAGACTGCTGTGTCTGAGATGTCTCGTCGGCGTCCGGAGCGAGCGCGGCGATATAGACCAGCCCCGCCACCCGGTCGTCGGTTCCGGCCCCGGTGATGACGCTTCCGCCGTAAGAGTGTCCGACAAGAATGGCCGGACTGTTGACCCGGCCCAGCGCGCCTTTCACGGTGGCGATGTCATCCGCGGTTGTGTTGAGAGCGTACTGGGCGGCAATCACCTGGTGCCCTTCTGCCTGAAGTGCGGGAATCACCTTGCTAAAGCATGAGCCATCTGCCCAGAGGCCGTGACAAAACACGATGCTAGGTTTGGCTTGCGTAGGTTTCATTTTGTTCTCCTTGGTTCCTCTCACGCACGGGTTATTAGCCGAGGCCGTGCGATTAGGGCTTACTGTTCTAGAAAATGTTACACCCAAAGGTTCGGTCCGGCTTCGACAGAACCAGAGATTGAAGACGTGTCGCTGTCACGCTAAGCTCAATCCTGCCTGATCGCTTGCAGAATCTTGCCGGTTTTGTTGGCTATTGCTTTAAAAATGAGTGGCGACTCGCCTTTTGGACAGATTTTCGGCGCGCCGACCGATCTTCTTCAGAACGGCTTCGAGTTGCTGCAGTTCTTCGGAGGAGACGTCCTGAAACGCCCGTTTGATGAGTGCGGCGTGCCGGCGAAAAAGAGGGATGAACATCTGCCGTCCTTTTTCCGTCAGCGACACTGTTCTGACCCGACGATCTCGGCTGCTCTCTACGCGACTGACAAATCCCTTCTTGTATAAACGATCCACCGCGACGCTGACTGATCCTGGGTTGAGGTCAACCTTCGGGCCAATGGTATTCACCGGCATTGGTCCTTTGTGGAGCAGCACTTCGAGGACCCGAAAGTCAGATTCTCCCAACCCCTCCTCCAGTAGTGTCGGAGCCGCATAACGCGACATCGATTGCCACGCTTTCAGCATGATGAGCCAGGCATGAAGGGCTTCGGGAGGCTTTTTGCGCTCTTCCATAAAAATATGAATCCTTCGCATTATACTCGGTATCATATATATCGATATCGATACAGATGATATCGATGCAGTAAAAAGGAGGCTATATGAGCAACACGACCACCGCAGTTCCGGCCAAAACCTCGACGACCACCTGGAAGATCGACCCGGCTCATTCCAGCGCCGAGTTTAGGGTCAAGCACATGATGATCTCGAACGTGAAAGGGCAGTTTTCCAAACTTTCGGGGGCTTTGTTTCTTGATGAATCCAATCTTGCGAACTCTCGCGTCGATATCTCGATCGAGGCTGCCTCCATTCGCACCGGCGATGACCAGCGCGATGCCCATCTGAAGAGCGCTGATTTCTTTGATGTGGAAAAGTTTCCGACGTTGACCTTCAAATCTGCGGGCATTCGTATCGTCAGGGATGGAGAATTGTCGGTCGAAGGCGATCTCACCATTCATGGCGTCACCCGCAAGGTCAGCTTTGCGGTGGAGGGTCCAACGCCGCCCAGCAAGGATCCCTGGGGCAACACCCGGATTGCGATCTCGGCGAGCACAAGGATCAATCGAAAGGACTACGGCCTGACTTGGAATACTGCTCTTGAGACTGGCGGCTTTCTTGTGGGTGAGGAGGTCACCATCACTCTAGAGACTCAATTCGTACGATCCTAAGCTCGAGGCGCCGGGGAGTTTGCCGAGCGCCTGCTGCACGTCGACTGAATCGAAGGACGATTCGTGTCAGGATACCGAGCAGCCAGGTGTCTTCCATGACGAACATTTCGACCGGGGACCGAAAGCGCCTTGTCATTGCGGGCGCGACTGGAATGGTCGGCGGATACGCTCTTCGCTGCGCGATCGAGAACCCGGCCGTCGCAAGTGTGACTGCTATTGGGCGCAAGAAGCTGGGCATCTCGCACCCCAAGCTGAAAGAGGTTCTGCATCAAGACTTCGCCGACTGCTCCGCGCTCGCGGAGGCGCTCTCGGGTCAGGATGCAGCGGTATTTTGCCTGGGCACGTATACCGGAGCGGTGCCGGCTGCGGCGCTTCGCACTATAACCGTGAACTACACGGTCGAGTTTGCGCGAGTTTTCCGCCTCAGCAGCCCCGATGCGGCATTCTCATTCTTGAGCGGGAATGGCGCGGATCCGACGGAACGCAGTCGGATTCCCTTCGCACGATACAAGGGAGAGGCCGAGAACGCACTCCTGGCGGCCGGCTTCCCTCACGTTTACATCTTGCGGCCCGCGTACATCTACCCCGTTGAGCCCCGGGAGGAACCAAATTTAACTTACCGCCTGCTACGCACGGTGTATCCGCTGTTTCGAGTGCTGTTCCCCAACCAGGTCATTCGAGCCGACGACTTAGCCTGGGCCATGGTCGATGTGGCGGTCCGAAAAACAGGAGAGCACCGAACCCTGGTTCTGGAGAACCGTGATATCCGGGCCATGGTCGAGTCCCTCAGCTTACGCAGCAGCCGAAGCGAGTAGTGCTTCAACTTTTACGTCCAGATCCTCTTGGCAAACCTCGCGGCCAGTGGAATGAAAGCTGCATTCACCCGTCGCGATTTGTGCCGCGCCAGAGACATTTCCAATTCTCTTGGCCCTAACCTGCCTCTGAGCCCGATCAGATGACGGATGAGACCGATCGGTCGCACAATAGGGACTGGCGACAATGGGAGGAAGGAGTTCGTAACCCTCACTCGAACTGGAGCATAACAATCTCGGAATTTGATCCCAGCCGCAGCGGCGGTCCCCAGGTTCCGGCTCCGCTCGAAGTGAAAACCTGCATCTTCCCGATCCGGCTTAAGCCATAGACAAACTGCCGGTAAATTCGCCGCGCCATCCAACTCCAGGGTAAGAACTGCCCAAGGTGCGTATGCCCGGACAGCTGCAGAGAGACGCCGGCGGCCTCCGCGATTTCCGGATGGTCAGGCGCATGCGTCAACAGAATACTCGCGCGGTCGCGATCCAAGCCGATCGCGTGTAACACCGACGCAAGCTGCCCATTCTGTGTCGCGTTCCGGTACGGAACGCCGATAATCTGCAAACCGTCCACTTCCACCTTCTCATTGCTGAGCACGCGCACGCCGGCCGCCGAAATGGCATTCAGATACTTGCTGTCGTCCCCAAATTGTTCATGATTTCCCGCGACGAAATAAACGCCGCGCGGCGCGATGAGTTCGATCAAAGGCTCCGCTGCGCGGCGCGCGTCGATCGCCGTCCCATCATACAAATCACCCGCGACAAAAATCGCGTCTGGTTTTTCCAGCAGGATCTTCGCAACCAGGCGCCGCAGAAAACTGCCATTCCGCACGTGCCCAAGGTGTACATCGCTGATCAGCGCCGCTGTTCGCCCGCGCCATGCGGCGGGCAAGTTCGCGAGCCGCACCGTGGTTCGCGTAATCCGCGTCCAGCTTGCGTTGAAGACCCCGTAGAGTCCGGCGATTGCCGCAGCCGCGAACAGCAATTCCACGGTCCGATGAAAGTTCAGGTTCAGCCCCGCCAGCCGCGCGACTCCGAAAATAATCCAGGACGAAACCGCGGCGAGAAACAGGAAGCTCACCAGGCCCATCCAAACCGCAGCAGCCCTGTAAAACGCGCGCAGCGCAGCATTGGTATAGCGAAAGGCAAGCAGTGAGGCGCTAACAAAGCTCACCGACAAAAGGCCGAGGGCGAGTCTGATCCAGAACGCGCCGGGGGTTTCGCTCCCTGCGGGCGAAAAGATCCAGGTCTCATAGAGGAGATAATGGGTCAAGAAAAGAACGGACTGAATGACCACGATGAAACCGACTAACTCTTTTCGTACCCTCATGGTCGATTAGACTCACCAACCCGCCATTCGGATTCTTAGCATAAGCTCCCAGAAATTAGCTTTCAGCTTAACGATTATCGAAAGGCGACCAGCAAGTGAATGCTGTTTGATATTCCGCACAGAAAAGACCCGAGCGTGAATATACCGATTGCAGATGCGAATACACGACGCGTTCCGAACCTGTCCGCCATCCAGCCACTAATTGGGATGAAGACCGCCAAACTGAGCGTATAGCTCGCCAGCACCGCCTTCATGCTGAGGGGAGCGACGCCGAGGGCTGATGAGTAGCGGGGACCGCCGTATTAAGAATCGTTGTATCCAACGACTCCATAAAAAAGGCGACAGCAACCAGCCATGGTAGGAGCCGTTTGGCAGCTTCTGAAGGATTGGACGGGGATGGAGGAGCGACCAATGGGCTGCTTTGGTTCATCTGAAGAGAACTGCGCGAGGCTTCTCCACTGTTGAAGTCTAATGGGGTTCCTGCGTAGTATATGGCCGATATAGAGTTGACGAAGCATATTTCATAGTTCGTTCGGAGTTCTGGGCGCGAGCAGAATCGCAGGAGACAACATGACCCAGGTCCAGAAACGCTATCTGTTGATCGGTGGAGTCCTTGGCTTGATCGTGGTCGCGCTGATTGTTGGAGCCCTGCGCCCGTCAAAGAAGGCTATGGGTGCGCCGCCCAGCACGCCCGATGTCGAGGTCGCTCAAGTCCAGAAGGAGGATGTTCCGATTTATGCGGAATGGATTGGTACGCTCGACGGGCTGGTGAACGCCGACGTCCGGGCGCAGGTCACCGGCTATCTGCTGAAGCAAGGCTATCAGGAGGGCGCTTTTGTTAAGCAGGGCCAACTCCTTTTCCAGATCGATCCGCGGCCTTTTCAGGCGGCGCTCGATCAGGCCCAAGGCCAGCTTGCTCAGGCGAAAGCCGCGCTCGCCAACGCCGCAAGCAGTACAGCGCCGGACCGAACTTGACGTCCAGCGTTATACGCCACTGGCAGAGCAACAGGCGGCCAGCCAACAGGATCTCGACAACTCGGTTCAGAACAACCTCGCCGCGATCGCGACCGTAGAAACCGCCAAGGCTCAGATCAAGACCTACGAGGCTGCGGTTGAAACCGCGAAAATCAATCTCGACTTTACGCGCCTCGTTGCGCCTATCGATGGCATTGCCGGCCAGGCGCAACTGCAAGTCGGCGCACTGGTCAGCCCCAGTAGCGGGGTCGTCACTTCCGTTTCTACAGTGAATCCGATCAAGGTTTACTTCACCGTGAGCGAGCCTCAATATCTTTCATGGCGGAGACGTTTTCCGACCGAGGAGAGCCGCTTGCAGGCCGACAAGGAACTGCGGCTGCAACTGATCTTAGCGGACGGCTCAACCTATCCGCACGAAGGAAAGTTTTATTTTGCCGACCGCCAGGTGGACGAGACCACTGGAGCGATTCGAATCGCCGGGCTCTTTCCCAATCCAAACAATATTTTGAGGCCCGGCGGCTACGGCAAAGTCCGCGCAGTGATCCGGACCCAGCCGGGGGCGTTGCTTGTTCCGCAACGGGCGGTGTCGGAGCTGCAGGGCGGCTACCAGGTCGCCGTCGTTGGCGCCGACAACAAAGTTGACGTTCGAACGGTCACTGTGGGCGACCGGGTTGATAACCGATGGATCATCACGAGCGGGCTCAATCCCGGAGACAGAATCGTGGTTGAAGGAGTTCAGAGAATGCGCACCGGTGTGCGCGTGAATCCCAAGCCATTCGTGGCCCAAAACCAAAGATCGAGAGCAAAATCGAGAGCAAGGCTCGATAAACCAGGGATCGAGGCAAAGCAGAATCGATAAGGACGGATGACCCATGTCGAAATTCTTCATCAACCGTCCCATCGTCGCCATGGTGATTTCCATCGTCATGGTGTTGGTTGGTTCGCTCACGGTTCTGAGCTTGCCCGTCGCGCAGTTTCCGAACATCACGCCACCCGAAATTCAAGTCGTCGCCACCTACGTCGGAGCTGACGCGCAGACTCTTGAGCAAGCGGTGGCCACTCCCATCGAGCAGCAGATGAACGGAGTGGACAACATGAATTACATGTATTCGCTGAACGCCACGGGGAACAACACCACCAGCCTCATCGTGGATTTTGACGTTAAGACCGATCCGAATACCGATTTCATTCTCACGCAATCTCGAGAAACACAGGCTGCCTCCCAGCTTCCTCCGGACGTCAACAACTACGGCATCACGGTTCGAAAATCGGTCACCGCTCCGCTGATGTGGGTCGCGCTTTATTCTCCGCGCGGAACCTATGACGCCAAGTTTCTGGCCAACTACGCGTACATCAATATCGTCGATCCGATTCTTCGCTCCTCCGGCATCGGCAATGTTCAGGTATTCGGCGCCGGCCAATACGCGATGCGCCTTTGGGTAAAGCCGGATACGCTTGCGAAGCTCGGTATTACCGTTCCGGAGATCGTCAGCGCGATTCAGGCACAAAACACCGTGAACCCCGCCGGCAAAGCCGGAGGCGAGCCTGCTCCCAAAGGTCAGGAATATACCTACACTGTTCTCTCGCAAGGGCGCTTGGTTTCGCCAGAAGAATTCGGCAACATTGTTGTCCGCGAAACACCCGACGGAGCAACGGTAAGAGTACGCGACGTCGCTCGAATCGAGCTTGGCGCACAAGACTACAGCATCTCGGGACGCTTTAACGGCAAGCCGGGCGCCATTATTGCCGCGTACCAATTGCCCGGATCGAACGCGGTCGACGCGGCGGCCGGTGTCAAGCAGTTGATGGCGCAGATGAAAGAGCGTTTTCCCGAGGATATGGATTTCGCCGTTTCCCTCGACACGACTCTTTCCGTGACGCAGGGAATCAAGGAAATCGTTGAAACCCTTGTGATCGCGCTGGTCTTGGTCATCATCGTTGTTTTTCTTTTTCTTCAGGGCTGGCGATCAACGCTGATCCCGCTGCTGGCCGTACCGGTTTCGCTCGTGGGCACCTTCATATTCTTCCCGCTGTTCGGTTTTTCCATTAACACACTTTCTCTCTTTGGTTTGGTGCTGGCGATCGGTCTGGTGGTGGATGACGCAATCGTCGTCGTCGAGGGGGTGGAGCGCCATATCGAAGAGGGTATGACTCCGAAGAATGCAGCGTTAAAGGCGATGGAGGAGCTTTCGGGCCCGTTGTAGGAATCGCACTGGTTCTCTCCGCTGTATTCGTGCCCACCGCCTTCATTCCCGGAATCACCGGCAGGCTCTATCAGCAATTTGCGGTCACAATCGCCATCTCGGTGATTCTCTCTGCGTTCAACGCACTCACGCTGAGCCCCGCGCTCGCCGCACTGCTGCTTCGCCCGCGCGAAGAGAGCCACGGATTGCTGCGGAGATTCTTCGATTGGTTTAACCGAGTTTTTGAGCGAGCCACCGAGGGCTATGTCGGTTGGAGCGGCGTCCTGCTGAAGAAAACTGCAGTGGTGGTTGTGCTTCTGCTGGTCTTTTGCGTTGCGGCGGGGTTCTTCGCCAATCGCGTGCCGTCGAGTTTCCTTCCCGATGAAGACCAAGGCTACGCATATGTGAATCTGCAATTGCCCAATAGCGCGTCGTTGGAGCGAACATCGCAGGCAGCGACACAGATTGAGAACATTCTGGCGAACACACCGGGCGTGAAATACACGACCAGCGTCATCGGCTTCAGCTTGCTCAGTTTTGTTCGCACCAGCTACAACGCTTTCTTCGTTGTCACTCTGAAGCCGTGGGACGAGCGCAAGTCCAGAGCCGAGCAGTTTCAAGCTATCAAGGCGCATTTGAATCAGCAGCTTTCCAAATTGCCGGCGGGAATCGCATTCAGTTTTTCGCCGCCGGCCATTCCGGGCGTTGGCACCGCAGGCGGATTCACGTTCATCCTCGAAGACCGCTCTGGCGGCAGCATCCAATTCCTGTCGAAAAACGTGAACACGTTTCTTGAGGCCGCACGCAAGCGGCCGGAGATCGCCAGCCTGAGCACCACTTTTCTGCCCAGCGTTCCACAGAAATTTGTTGACGTGGATCGTGACAAGGTGTTGAAGCAGGGTGTGAATCTTTCCGATGTCTACCGCACTATCCAGGCATTCATGGGCGGCTATTTCATCAACTACTTCAACCGCTTCGGCCGCCAGTGGCAGGTTTACGTCGAGGCCGAAAGCGACGATCGCGCCAGCCCCGATAACGTTGGGCGATTCTATGTTCGCAACAACAAGGGTGAGAACGTTCCGCTCTCCACGCTAACTACGGTTAAATCGCAGTTCGGCCCCGAATTCACCATGCGCTTTGACGAGTATCGCTGCGCACAAATCAACGGCAGCGCCGCGCCGGGTTTCAGCGCCGATCAGGCAAGCGCAGCCCTGGAAGATGTTTTCCGGGAAACCATGCCGCGAGAGATGGGATTCGACTACTCCGGGATCTCGTTTCTGGAGCAGAAGGCGCGCCAGGGAGTGCCACCCGCGGCGATCTTTGGACTGTCGTTATTGTTCGTCTTCCTGATTCTCGCGGCTCTTTACGAAAGCTGGTCACTGCCTTTCAGCGTACTGCTCAGCACGCCGGTAGCGGTCTTCGGAGCTTTTATCATTTTATGGCTGCGCCGCACGTTGCTCGGCGTTTTCCTGCCGCCCTATATGGTGCAGATCGAAAGCGACGTCTACTCGCAGATCGGCCTGATCATGCTGATTGGCTTGGCGGCGAAGAACGCGATTTTGATCGTCGAGTTCGCGAAGGATCAGTACGAACACGGAAAACCACTGGCGGATGCTGCTCTGGAAGGCGCGAGGCTGCGCCTGCGCCCGATCCTGATGACCTCGTTCGCGTTTATCCTCGGCTGCGTTCCACTGTGGACGGCGAGCGGGGCTGGTTCGGTCGCTCGCCAGATTATGGGAACGGCGGTAATCGGCGGAATGCTTGCTGCCAGCGCGATTGGAATTTTTTTCATACCCGGCATCTTTTATATGGTCGAGAAATGGTCGGGCGCGGGAAAGGAGCCTGCATCCGGCATATTGCCGGCTGCGCCTTCACCCGCGCCGGGAGACTGAGATCTTCTGACGGGGTGTTTAACGAAGCGTGATCATATGGAATCCAAGCGGAGTATTGCGTCATGAACATCGCCGAAATTGCTCATCGTAATATTGCGATCCGCCATGTTGGTCGGTTGCATGGTTGGGCCGAAATATCATCGCCCTGCGGTTCAGACTCCGGCTTCTTATCGTGATCTGGCAGACAATCCTCAGCTTCAGTCGCAAACGGCCTCTTATGCCGATCTCCCCTGGTGGCAGGTGTTTCAGGACCCGAAGCTGCAGGAACTCATTCGCACGGCGCTCAAACAAAACTACGATCTGCAACTCGCAACCGAACGGATCAATGCCGCCCGCGCTCAACTTACTGTTACTCGTTCCAGCCTGTTTCCTCAGGTCTCCGGTAACGCCAATTTCAGCGGCGGCAAGGAAAATACTCTTTCAATCCAAGTACAACTTTCTGACGCTCACTGCCGACGCTGCTTTTCAACTCGATTTCTTCGGAAAGCTGCGCCGCGCAACGGAAGCAGCCCGCGCCGAACTCCTGGCCACGGAAGACGCGCGCCAAGTCGTCGTACTCACTCTCGTAAGCGATGTAGCGAGCGACTATTTCACGCTGCTGCAACTTGATCTGCAACTCGCGATCACGCGGGATACGGTCAAGACCCAGACCGATTCAGTCAAACTTACCCAACTGCGGCTTGAGCACGGCGTCGCCACAAAGTTGGATGTACTCCAAGCCCAGCAAGTCCTCGATACTGCGAACGCCCAGATTCCCGACCTGGAGCGCCAAATTGCACAAGAAGAGGATGCGATCAGCATCCTGCTCGGCAATTACCCGCAAGACATCGCACGCGGGATTCCGCTCGTCGAGCAAACACTTCCGCCGGAAGTTCCAGCCGGCGTTCCATCTTCGATCATCGAGCGTCGGCCCGATATTCGAGAGGCGGAACAGATCTTGATTGCCGCGAACGCCAACATCGGAGTCGCCAAAGCTCAGTTCTTCCCACAAATCTCTCTGACCGGGGGAGGCGGCGGTTCATTTGGTCGAAGCTCCGCCTTCTCAAGCCTCATGACGACGCAACTGGGTATCTGGTCCTATGGCGCGCAGGTTAGCCAGCCAATCTTTACCGGAGGCGCGCTGAAAGGGAATTTGCATCTGGCGGAGTCTCAACACCAACAAGCTCTGATCGGCTACCGGGAAGCGATCCAGCAAGCTTTTGGAGATGTCTCGGACGCGCTCATCGGTTACGAGAAACTTCATCAGGTACGGACACGCCAGCAGGATACGGTTGCGGATCTGCAAGAAACCGTCCGCATTTCCACGCTTCGCTACAAGGGCGGCACGACGACATATCTCGAAGTACTCGACGGACAGCGGTCGCTTTACGGCGCCGAACTGACGCTCGCAGCGGCTCGGGGAGATGAATATCGTAGCCTGGTGCAACTCTACAAAGCACTGGGCGGAGGCTGGCAACAGTAGGGACCGTCGTCCAAAATCACCTGACTCGCACATGGCTTCAACGAACTGAAGTCGGGAGTTAACCCTGGATTAGGCGTAAACGGACCCGCACGGCTACTTCCGTCCCAGGCGTGGACCTGTGGCCCATCAGAACGCAAATCCGCGCTTACTTCCGGTTTGCCCGTGATTCGGGAAGAACTGGTAGCCGCAACCGCGGATCGCTTCCCATAAGTCGACTTGTCAGGATTTGCGGGCTTCGAATTCCTTGCGAAGAATACTTTGAACATACCGCCGCTTGCGATCCATCCGGTATGCAATGGTGAAAAGGCCGTTGAAGCACTTGTGATTTGAAGGAGAGAACAATGCTCGACCACATGATTCTGACTGTCAGCAATGTCGAACGTTCGTTGGCGTTCTATGAGGCGGCCTTGAAGCCTCTTAACATCAAGTTCTTCCTACCCTACAAGGGCGAAGGTGATCATCCTGATCTGTGGGGATTTGGTGACGGCAAGAGGGCGTTCTTCTGGATCAAGCAAGGGAAGCCTGATCCGGCGTCCATTCACTGGGGGTTCATGGCCGAAAGCAACGGTAAAGTTGATGAATTCTACAGGGCGGCAATATCCGCTGGTGCCAGGGACAATATTTCACCGCGGGCACGAGTGGAATACTATCCGGGATACTACGCCGCCGATGTATTTGACCCGGACGGGTATTCGTTCGAAGTCGTCCATAAAAGCTAGGAATGAAACCACACATCGCCAAGAGACCGGAATCACGACAACAGTGGTTGCCTACAGGCAAGGATGCTGGGTCGGTAGAAATGCAGGAACATGCGAACAGCAGCAGCCTGGCGCTGTACGCATAAAAGCTAAGAACATCACCGTGGGAGATTTCTGGCTGACCAAGCCGAGATCTCCCGTTCTCGTCTTTAGCCGGACAGTTTCCGGTTTGCCCGTCGTTCGGCAGGACGCGCTATCGTAATTTCTTGCTGTACAGTATTTCCGGCAGCACGTGCGGTCTCGAAGTAGCTCGGACTCCGCAAATAGGAGGATTGAATGGCGCAAGTATGGTTAGTCACAGGTAGTTCTCGCGGTCTGGGTCGCGCAATTGTCGAAGCGGGCCTTTTGGCGGGCAATAAGGTGTTGGCGACAGCTCGCGACATTGACTCACTGCGTGAGCTATCGGAGCGCTACGGTGACCAGGTGAAGCTCTTCGAGCTGGACGTGACCGACGAGTCGTCGGCTGCCGGTGCGGTGAAGACGGCAATCGATGCGTTTGGCTCGCTGGACGTTGTTATCAACAATGCAGGATATGGCAATCTCTCGTCCGTCGAAGATACGCCGATGTCGGATTTCCGCGCACAGATAGAAACCAATCTCTTCGGGACAATCATCGTGACGAAGGCAGCTCTCCCGTACTTTCGCGAAAGGAAGGCGGGCCATTTCGTTCAGTTTTCCTCGATGGGCGGAAGGATCGGACCCCCAGGGCGCGGGCCTTATTCGGCGGCGAAATGGGGCGTAGAAGGTTTCTCCGAAGTTTTGTCGCGCGAAGTGGCACCGCTAGGCATCAAGGTCACGATCATCGAGCCGGGTGGCTTCCGCACGGACTTCGCCGGCAGTTCCACCAAGCTGAGCGAAGGGCATCCCGAATACGACTCGACTGTTGGAGCGAGGGCCAGGTTTCAGCGCGCTTATAACGGTAAGCAGCCCGGAGACCCGAAGAAGGCGGCTCAAGCGATCGTTCGGCTGACGCAGGAACAGAAACCTCCGTTGCGACTGTTGCTCGGCAGCGATGCGTATAACGGGGCGGAGAAGAACGACCTTGCACGATTAGAAGAAGCGAGAGCCTGGAAAGAACTCAGCCTGTCCACCGATTTCTAGTCGGACCTTGGCATGAACGTCTACCGGAGTTCGACTACGATGCAAATGGATGCGAAGTACAAAGCAGTGAAGCAGAGTCGCTGCATGACGCGGGGTTTTTATCAACGTGCGGCCGCTCTCCACCATCACGCTCGTGGAACCCCTTTTTAGCGGCGAGCGGCAGCAACCTGGCTTTTCTCTGGAGGGCACACGCGCAGTCCGGCTTCGAGGAGGGGACAATCGCTGACCGTTCGTAAGCTATAGGGACTGGTCTACGAGGAGTCGGGGAGCAATTACGATATGGCTTGAGTCGTACACATCAAACCTCCGATCGTCATTCGTTCCCCGCTCCCGAAGTCGTACAGCCACATCCGGCTCTAGGCTGAGAGCAGTCTCTCCGCTTCTTCGGAACCTGAGTTTACCCTCACGACGAATTGTCATCTGTGCGCGGACTGGCTAGGATCACAACCGAAAGTCCACAGGGCCCAAGGCAAGAAGAGCGAGCGGAAGGAGAATGTCATGAAAAACGGGATCAACATGTTGCTGTTAGTGTTGGCTGGTTCCCTGGCGCTGTGCTTCGGAACGATCTCATGCACGAAAAGCAAGGGCACTGACGAGACAACCTCGGCCGACGCGTCAACGAAACCAACGATCCAAGCTCAGACCCAACCGGATTTCGACAAACAGCGCCAGGACGCCGAACAGCAAGCCCGACCAGGCGTCGAGAAAGAGCGAAAACAGGCTGAGGAGGAAGCCGGTAGAAGCCTGGATCAGGATGCCATTGCGGCCATAGCCGAAACTCAACTCGCGATCGACGCCATTGCCTCCAACAGGACGGACATGGCCATGCAGGCCATTGAGCAAGCCACGGGCAAGATCAACGTGCTGCTGGCGCGGGATCCGGCAACCGGGCTCATCCCGGTCAGCGTCCGCGTGGAGGTCATCGACACCGCTCCGAACGACACGAAGACAATCAAGGATCTCGCTCGGCAAGTATCGACCGCAATAGCGGCGAAAGACTATCCGGCGGCGCGCGTCGTGCTTGACGCTCTAACCAGCGAAATCCGCGTGCGCACCTATAACCTGCCATTGGGGACATACCCCGACGCCCTGAAGGAGGCCGCGCGCTTGCTCGATCAAAAGAAGAATGACGATGCCAGCAATGTATTGTTGACTGCCCTGAACACCTTGCTGGCGGTCGATCGGGTCACTCCTTTGCCACTGGTTTTCGCGCGCGAGGCGCTTGACGCGGCCAAGGGTCAGAGCCAAAGCGACAAAGCCGCAGCGCAAACGCTCGTACAAACTGCCAAGAATGAGATTGAGCGGGCCAAGGAACTTGGCTATGCGGCGCAAGCTCCCGAATACGTGGAATTGAGTGCCGATGTCTCGACCCTCGAGAGACAACTCAAAGGCAATTCCGACGCGGGTTCGGTGTTCGCCAAACTCGAGGATAAATTGTCCGCGTTTCTGAAACGGCAGTCCCAACAAGAGCGGCGCTAGGTGCAGTTCGGCGGTGGTTCGACAGCGAAAGGGGCATACGCATTGCGAGCTACAGAGATGTACATCGGTAGCAATCCAGACCAAAGCGAGGAAGAAAATGCAATATTCAGAGCGAAAGACAAGAATCACGACGACTGTTCTGGTAGTGGCCCTACTGGTCGGATGGTCAGTCAGTCCAGCGTTGGCCCAAGAGCCACCTCAACATTCCCCGGAACAACTGGACAAGCTGGTCACTCGTATAGCGTTATACCCGGACCCGCTCCTGGCGCAGGTTCTCGCCGCCGCGACGTATTCCGACCAGATTCCCGCTGCAGCCGAGTGGGCCGATGAACACCATTACTTGACCGGGGACGTGCTCGCCAAGGCCATTGCCGACGACCATCTGTCGTGGGATCCGAGCGTACAGGCATTACTCCCTTTTCCGTCTGTTCTGGAGAAGATGGCTGCGGACATGGAATGGACGCGGGAGTTGGGCGACGCTTTTCTCGCGCAGCGCCAAGACGTGATGGATGCGGTCCAGCGAATGCGGCAAAAGGCCAAAGACTACGGCTATTTGCGCAGCAACGATCAAATCATCGTAACCGGCGGGCCCTATATTGAGATCGATCCCGTGGATCCCGCTTTCATCTGCGTGCCGGTCTATGACCCACTGGTTGTTTTTTGGCCGCCTCGGCCCGGAATTGTTGTGGGCGCTGCCATCAGCTTCGGCTTTGGCGTCAACCTTGGCGTGGCATTTCGCCCGTGGGGATGGGGCGTCGTCCGCTTTGACTGGGGCGCGCACGCGCTATTCATCAACAACGTCGTTTGGGGACGCACATGGTTCAACCGCGGCTTCTATGTGCATCCGTACGCCGATTTACATCATTGGGAGTTTTCAGACCGCATCGAGGGCCACAGATTGATCCCACGTAGCGCAATCGAACGGCGGGCGGCGCGCCTAGGACTTGCCCGTCCGATCGAGCGCCACCGATAGAGGGGCGACGCGTGGAAATCCTCGACGGAACGAAACTGGGAACGACGGGCGGTTCGTCCTGCGGCCGAATTGAGTGACTGCTCATGAGCTATCGGACCTGATCTCGTCCTTCTGGAAATACGGACAAGCCAGGGCCAAGCTGGAACACCTTGAGCAGAAGTTGGAGATTGCGAGCAATTAAGATTTCTTGGCTGCCCCGTTAGTGCGCCCCCGGCGGCCGGGCCGCTCCCTTGCGGTCCGGCCATTTTCTAGAAGGAGTAAGGCTTGGAACAGCAGTTGCAAAAGCATCTTTCGATGGATACAGCCACAATGGATAAAGCAAGGGTGGACAGAGCAACGATGGACAAAGACACTCGCATGCCGGGCTATGCTTCCGTGGGTTGGACATGTAGCACTTGCGGCGAACTCATCAGCGGCATTGAGGACGGCTGGGTCGAATGGCTGGCCGGCGAAGACGAACACGGAGCTACTCGGTTGAAGGGTTTGAGGCTGGTTCATCGAAATGGAGTCCGAGGATCCAATCACGCCCGCTGCCAGTACGACGATCGATGTGAATTCCGGAGGGATCAGAGCATTGTTGAAGGTCTGCCCCTGGAGAGATTTGTCGGGGTGGATGGGTTGATGATCCTGCTGTCGTTGATCGCAGACCGTGAAATGCCAACCTCCGATGTACTCGAACTGGCAAAGAGAGTACAGATCCCAGGATATGAACAGACTCGTGAGTTGTTTCACGAAGCAATCGACGTGGGAGTAGTAGCACCTTTAGTCGGGGAGGGTTTTTATATGCAATCGGAGATTCAGGAGTTGCTCAGGTGGACGAGATCTGGAGAGCGGCCACTTAGGCAGCCACATTTCGATACCTAGAGCATCGGCGAGGTTCTCGAACCTCTGTTGCTCTTCCGCTTCGGAAATCTGCGTCATACCCAACTGCATGGGGATCTACAGTGTCGAAGTATCCCTACTTCTAAAGTCTTATGAGTACCTCTGACGCGGGGCTAACACGTTTCTACGCGTCCCATCGGAATCCACGCTCATTCTCATGAGGAATTGTGACGGAAACGCCGGAACGCTACGATCCGTTCGTAGCAAGTAAGAAACCTCACCAACAGTTCGCAAGGAGAGCATATGAAGCTTCGAAGCCGTTTTTCACTTGTCTGTATGGCGGTGCTGATTGCAACAACCGCTGCATTCGCGCGAGAAGTCATCACCGACTATGACCACCACGTTGACTTCAACCATTACAAAACTTATTCCTGGGCGAAGGTCGAGACGCCGAATAGCCTCTGGGATGATCGCATCAAAGATGCGATTGAAACAGAACTGGCGGCAAAAGGCTGGACGCACGTCCCGGCTGGCGGGGATGTTTCAATCGTCGCTGTCGGCACCACTCATGAACGTCAAACTCTGGAGACGTTCTACACCGGACTGGGTTGGCGCTGGAGGGGATTCGGCGAGGCGATCACTGAAGCACAGCCTTACCATGTGGGTACGCTCGTCGTCGACATGTTTGACACGACCACGATGAGATTGATTTGGCGCGGATCAGCGAGCGACGTTCTCGCCAGCAAACCGGAAAAAAATGTCAAAGAACTTGAGAAAGATGTACACAAGATGTTCGAGCACTTTCCCCCCGCGTTCTAGCACCAGGACCTCCGGGGAGTCTTTGCGATGCGGTGATGCTTGGATTCGCTGGGTTGGGAGCGCGGACGCTCAAGTCCGCGCTCCGCTTTCCACAGCAATACCAATTCACATTTCGATTTTAACTTGAGTTTGACATGGTCGAGGACAGATTACGCCGCCGCTTTGACTACTATCTGGGCAAGACCGAGATAGTCATCTACTCCGTTCTCGCACTGTTGCTGGCTGTAACGGCCTTT
>CAWIBI010000002.1:0-73656 GCA_963834205.1 uncultured Acidobacteriaceae bacterium
TCTGTAGTGCCCGTGGTTTTGTGCCTGTAAGAGTCAGTCTAACGATTATTCGGCCGTAGGAAGATTGAGATCTCGGGCTCAGTCTTCTCGAACTCACTCTTGATCATCCGATTGATACGCACCGTCTCTTTGTGGAGGTGCTTGAGACCTCCAGCAAGCCTCACCCAGGGCTTTTCTTCTCTTTTCAAGCCAGCTTCGAGCTTCTCCGTGACAGCTTCGGTTACAAGGGCGCGCAGCGGGATGCCACGCTGGGCGGCCACTGATTTGGCATGGCGGAAGATGGGGTCGGCAATCTTGAGGGTGATCTTCACTCTTCCAGAGTCCCATATTTATGGGAGGTAATCAATCCACACTTCATTGACTTTTCCAGTTGACGCTCAATGAGCTTCGGGCAGGGTGTAGGCAAAGTCATACGAGTGTTTGCCGTCGGTGATAATGATGGTCATCGTGCCCTCTATACCGGTTAACTCGCCTGTGCCCGAATCCTGCACCACGCTCACGTTGAGCTGCGGGGCGCCGCGTAGCATGACCCCGAGGTGGTGCAGGATAAAACTGCCGCTGCGTCCCTGGAGCGTCCCTTTCACTTGCTCGATGGCAACGTAAACGCCGGAGCCCTTCACCTCGGTCATGCCGGTTAGCATCTGGCCTTTGCTCACACCGTCCAGGTCGCCATGGAAGTGCTTCTCGATCAACATGCGGCCGAGTAGGTTGAGCCTTCCGCCGTGTCCTCCGGCGGCTGCGAAATGATGTTCACATCGAACGTTCCATGGGCGTGCATGGTTGCTCCTTGGTAAAAATTGTGTCAGCTTTGCCTGCAGGGGTTTGCGCGATGGCGGGCGCAATCGAGCCCAAAGTAACGGCAACGGCCAGACAAGCCACGCATGGGCGCATCATTATGGAAAATCTCCTCAAGCGCGTTACTCTTCATGAAGAGTAGAGCCGGGACCTGGAACCATTTTCTAACAACACACAAGCAAGTGAGAGGAACCACCACAATGTCTGAGCAAGGATTGGTCACCGCGGCACTGAATACATGGAAGTTGAATATCGAGAGGGCGGACCGGTTATTCTCCCCTCTCGATGAACAGCAGCTGCAAAGAGAGGTAGCCCCCGGCAAGAATCGCCTGATCTATCTCCTGGGACACTTGACCGCCGTCCACGACCGTATGCTGCCCCTGCTTGACTTGGGGCCGCGCCTGCACCCCGAGTATGATCCCTTGTTCCTCACCAACCCGGATCGGGCCACGCCCGAGCTGCCCTCCGCGGAAGAGATCAAGAAATTCTGGAACGAGGTAAACGGTAAATTGCTTGCCGGCTTTGAAAGCCTGTCGGCGGCGGAGTGGCTGCAGAAGCATACCCAGGTCTCTGATGAGGATTTTGCCAAAGAGCCGCACCGGAATCGCTTCAGCATTTTGCTCAGCCGCACCAGTCACATTGCTTTTCACCTGGGACAAACCGCGTTGATTCCCAAGTAACACTCACCACGCGCGCATTAGCTACCTGCCAATGGCCCGGCGAGGGTTACGAATCCATAAATTGACCTGCTCTGCGCGTTTTCGATGTTGACCGAATCCCGTCGAATGGAAGATGATTGCGGGGATCACAGCAACCTCCAAAATCCTTCCTGCGATCGACTTCGGGCCCTGATAGCCGGCAGTCTGCGGTTGTGCTGCCGGCAACAGCGTGTCTTACGACACCCCATTCTTATTGCAAACGGAAGCTGCCGTCGGCGGCGGCAGGAGCCAATGTCTATGGATAGATCACAGAACGCGGCCGTGCTGCGTCGTTTTAGCTGCCCGCTCCTGGGATTGGCTACGGTGGGTCTGCTGGTTGTTGCCGCCCACGCGGCCGGCCCGCTCGCGGCAAAGGTCAACGTTACTTCAATTGCCGGTTATAGCGGTGGCAGCTCGTTGCCCAAACCAGAGAAGATCCTGGTCTACGATTTTGATCTCAACCCGGGCGATGTCCAGGTGGACAAGGTACAAGCAATGCGCCCCCGCCATCTGCTGACCGGAGATAAGAGCCAGGATGCAGTCGCAGCGGGCGCCGGCAAGACCTACTACCAGGAGCTGGTAAAGGCGCTGGGGAAGACCGGCATTCCTGTCGAGCATGTGGCGACCGGCACTCCGGTTCCTGCCAACGCACTGGTGATTCAAGGATCATTCGATGCCCTGAAAGAAGGCACCAAAGCGGAGCGCGTTGCCGTCGGCCTGGGTACAGGGAGCGCAGACGTGCAAACCAAGGTAAATGTGCATCTCAAGACGCCCACGGATAACGTCACATTCCTCCAATTCCAAACCAATACCAAGCCGGCTGAGAATGTGGGCGCGGGTTTACCGGTCGTGGCCGGGCTGAATCCCGCAGCCGCGGCAGCCAAATCTACAGTGGGCGACCGCAAGAAAACCTTGAACGCATACGCCTCAAAAACCGCGGAAGCCTCGGCTAAGGAAATCTTGAAGTCCATGGCGGCCCAGGGTTGGGTCAAGATCAACGACAAGGGCGAAGTGGCAGACTAAGCGCCCCTACGCAGGAGAGGACGCAATGGAAAGAATCGTAACTGGCGCGCTCGCCCTGCTCCTGGCGGCAACCTCGATGGCTGCGACCCAGAGCAATACGCCCCCGATCATCGGCGGAATCAAGGCCAAGCGCAAGGAGAAGGAAGAAACCGAGCAGGCTGACAAGCAAGCCGCCGCCAACAAGAACGCGCAGCAACCGCTCGACAACTTCAAACGGTCGTTGTCTTCCTGCCTGGACGCTCGTGGTTATTCGGTCAGGTAACGCAGCCGCGGCGCTCTGAAATTCTTCAACCAGGAAGCAGGAACTATGAAAAGGTATGTACGCGTTCTTTCGCTCTCGCTTGTTCTTTTGGCGCCATTGCCGCTGGCATTTGCTGCCCAAGTGGGCGGTTCTTCCAACCCCGCCAAAGATAAATTTCAAGACGACATCAAGGCGGCTGTGCTGAATGGCAGCCTGACCATCCCCCAGGTGAAAGAACTGAAGGAGAATGCCGAAATCCTGAAGAACTACAAGGCGACTCGGACGCCCGGCGCACCCGTCGATCTGCTGACCCCCTGGCGCGCCGTCTCCAGGATGAAGGCCGTCATGGCCACGGTCAAGCAGCCGGATCGCACGACCCTGGAACAGGACGTCCAGGTACTGATGGCCAACCAGCAGCCCACCCCCGTCTCGACTACCCCTCCTGACCCGGGCGCGAAACTGGGCAAAGACATCTTCACTGCAGTCATGCACGGCAAGCCGACCGAGCCCCAGGTGAAACAGCTGCAGGATAGTTTGAATTCGCTGCAAGGTATCAAGACGGGCGGCGGCGGCAAACTGCAGCAACTGATGGCGCTCAAGAAGGCTAAGTCGGAGATTGAGCAGACCATGGATGCGGGAGAATTTCGTCCCCAGGACCGCCAGGCCGTGCTCAATGACCTGAACAGTCTCGGCCCGCAGGGCGGAGGGCTTAGAAGAGGCCGTTCCTGAGCAAACAGCAGGGGGCTTCCACTGGGATTCGATGCCGGTTGAGAGAACCGCAGGTCGGGATGAGAATTCATCTTGAGAACAATGAACAACAGCTTCCATTTGGATTCGATGCGAATTGAGAGAACCGCAGGTCCCTCCACTTCGCTTCGCTCCGGTCGGGATGACAATTCATCTTGAGGTCGATGAATAACAGCTCCATTTGCAACAGAATTGTCATCCCGACCGGAGCGTACCCGGATTTCCTGCCACGCAGCACCGAACGAGGCCGCGCGTGCGCCTTTCAGTAAGGAAAGGCGCATGAAGTTCGCCAAAGCCACCAAGCTTCTCAGGAAATCCGGGGGAGCGCAGTGGAGGGACCTGCGGTTTTTCGGAGGTGCGGAGAGGTGTACACGCTGTTCTCCAGTGCTGCGTGGCAAGATGTGACGATTCAACGATGAGACGAGTGCGGTATACAAAGCCATTATGGTGGGCGGTTGCGGGGGTTGCATTGATGGCTGGGATGGTCTCGCCTGCGGAAGAACCGCCGGTTCTCTCGCTGTCTCAGGCCGTTCAGATAGCCCTGGATAACAACCGGCCGGTGGCCATCGCGAAGCTGGATATCTTGAAGTCCCAGTGGCAAGTCGCACAAACCAAGAGCAAGCGCTTCCCTGAAATTAATACCTATCTCTTCGCCTCGGGAAATATCACTTCGCCCAACTTCACCTTTCCCGCGGGAATCCTGGAAACCATTGGCGGGAGTCCAAACCCAGCCAAGAATGTGAACATCCCCCTGTCGAGGGGCATCACCGGGTTTGCTTCCGTGCAGGTCGCGCAGCCTCTCTCCCAGCTTTACCAGATCCACCTTGCGGTTCGGCTGCAGCAATTGTCTACCGATCGTTCCAGTCAACAATACAACGGCAAAAGGCAGTCGCTGGTGGCGAGCGTGAAGCAGGCCTACTACGCCACACTGCAAACCGAAAGCTCGCTCCAGGCAGCCCAGGCATTGGTCAAGCAATATGAAGAGACGGATCGAGTCGCCACCCAATACCTGGCCCAGGAGTCTGTGCTCAAGTCCGATAGCCTGCAGGTGAAGGCTCAACTGGCACAGGCACGGTTCCAAGTCATCCAGCTGCACGACACCCTCGAGACCCAGAAGGAGCAGCTCAACGAGCTGCTGGGACGCGACCTCGATACTCCCTTTAGCACCGAGCCGGTGCCGGCCATTACCGAGCCGGAGATGGATATGAAGCTGGCGCGGCAAACGGCGCTTCAGAACCGGCCTGAAGTTAAGGAGGCACAGATCGATGTCAACCGCGCCAACTATGACCGCAGGCTGTCAAAGGCCAAGTACATTCCCGATGTCGGCGCAGCCCTTCACTATACCGATCCCTTCAACACCGAGATATTGCCGCAGAACATTCTCGCCGCCGGCATGGAGTTCAAATGGGATCCCTTCGACTGGGGAGGACGGCGCGACGAGGTGCAACAAAAAGACGTTTCCCTCAAGCAGAGCCACTACCAGCTGGACGAGACCAAAGCGCAGGTCCTGCTTGACGTCGACAACAACTTCCGCAAACTGCAGGAGAGCCGTTCGCTGCTCGAGGTGACGCAAGCCGCCCGCGACGCCGCCAATGAGAAAATGCGCGAGATCAACAACCAATTCAAACAATCGGCCGTGTTGATGCGCGACGTGCTGCAGCAGCAGGCGGCGGTGGCCAATGCCGAGCATGACTACGAACAGAGCCTGCTTTCCTTCTGGAATGCGAAGGCCGCCTTTGAAAAATCCCTGGGGGAGGAGTGATGCCTATGAATCCCGCAGTTAGACTTTCGCTTGCGGTTGCCGCGACGACTCTGCTGGCCGGTGCAACCGCCTGCAAACAACAGAACACCGCGGAGACAGCCCCCCTCCCTGTGCACACCGCGACGGTGCAGTCGATCGACGTGGGTAACGGGGCGAAGTACTCCGCCAACATTGTTCCTTACGCGCAGGTTACGCTGGCGTTCCAGTCCGGGGGTTACGTCGACAGCATTCGCCAGGTCAGGAACCCCAGCGGGGGCATGCGGAACATCGACCAGGGGGACTATGTACAAAAAGGCACCGTGCTGGCCACGGTACGGCAGCAGGACTACCAGGACAAAGTGCAACAAGCCCAGGCGCAGCTCGATCGCTCCCAGGCGGAGCTGCAAAAGGCCAAGCTCAGCTTCGATCGCGTCTCCGCGCTCTACGCCACCCAGTCCGCAACCAAGCCGGATTACGACTCCGCCCAGGCACAGCTGGCCAGCACGACGGCCTCTGTTTCCGGTGCCCAGGCTCAACTCAGTGAGGCCAACGTGGCGCTGGCCTACTGTCAACTGCGCGCCCCGTTCAGTGGGTGGGTGGTCAGCCGCAACATCGATCTGGGAGCACTGGTAGGGCCGGCCACCAACGGCTTTACCCTGGCCGATACAGAATCGGTGAAGGCCGTCTTCGGTGTGCCCGATATTTCGATCAGCCGGGTGCGCCTTGGCCAGCATCTGGCCATCACCACCGATGCCTTCCCGCAAAGCTTTGACGGCAGGGTAAGCGCCATTTCTCCCGCGGCAGATCCGAAGAGCCGCGTCTTCTCTGTGGAAGTGACCATTCCCAACGCCCACGAACGATTGAAATCGGGAATGATCGCTTCGCTCTCGTTGAATGGCATGCAGTTACCGCAGTCGCTGTTGGCTGTTCCCTTGTCAGCGGTCATTCGCGATCCGTCGCGCGCCAACGGCTTTGCGGTGATGATTGCCGAGGGCAGCGGAGATTTCCCGACAGCGCGCTTGCGGGCAGTCGAGCTGGGGGATATTTACGGGAATATGATTGCCGCGAAGGGCGGCCTGAACTCTGGGGAAGCGGTCATCACCACCGGCGTCAACCTGATCAAGAGCGGCGACAAGGTTCGCGTAATTCTAGTAAGCAAACATGAGCCATAAGTCTGAAGCCGAGTACATCGCGCACACGCACAACACGGCGCGCTTCTTTACCGAGCATCGGCAGGTCTCGCTGATCCTGCTGCTCGCGGTCTGCGTGTGGGGCTGGTACGGCTACATGCACATGCCCAAGCGGAAAGACCCGAGTATTCCGGTGCGGGTAGCCGTCGCGTCGACCGCTTGGCCCGGAGCTACGGCGCAGGAGGTGGAGCAGTTGGTATGCCGGCCGGTGGAGCAGACCATGGCGCAAAACGCCTTCATCAAACCTCCTTCGGCCTCCGACTTTGGTATCCGCTCCATCAGCTTTCCCGGGCTTTCTTTGGTCTACGTTCAGCTGGACGATACCGTCACCGACACCAAGAAGCAGTTTTCCGACATCAACCTCAAATTGAATGCGCTCAATAGCAGGCTGCCGCCAGGGGCGGGCCCGATCCAGTTCAATAGCGACTTTGGCGATACCGCGGCGCTGATGCTGACCATCGCCAGCCCTCGGGCAAGCGAGGTGGACATTGCGTTGCGCGCCAGAGTCGATCCGCAGCGCCATCGAAGCAACCCGCGCGGCAGAACCGGCGCGGTCTCCGCAGCCGCGGGTCAGCATTGTTTACGCCTTTCCGCTGTCTGTCTCCCCATCCCTGGTGCGCGATGCGTTTGTTTCTGTCATGCAGGCGGGAAGGCAAGATAAGTATGTCTCCGATCCGCAGTTTTTTGAGGGCAGCGGCTTTATCGGCGCCGATGTCAGTCACCTCGCTAAGCGACGATGAGCTGCGGACTTTGGGCGATCGCCTGATACAGGAGAAGTTGCATCAGCTCCGAGATCCATCCCGATAGCTGGCCCGCCGCGTTCATCCGTGATCCCGCTGACACTGAGGCGCGCCTGGCCGCGGTAGCCGGGGATAAATACTCCTATCGCGAGCTGGACGACTTCACCGACCTGATTGGAAGAACCATTCAGGGCGCGCCGGAAGTGGCCAAGATTGATCGCAAGGGCGTGCTGCCGGAGCAGATCTACCTGGATTACTCGCAGCAACGCCTGGCGGACTATGGCTATACGCCCGTCAAACCTGAAGGACATTCTGGGCGCGCGCAACATCACGCTTCCCGGCGGCCAGCTCGAAGTCGGCCCGCAGAGCATCCTGATTGATCCTTCGGGAAAATTCACCAATCCGCAGCAGATCGGCGATGTGATCATCGGCTCTTCCAAGTCGGCGGCGCAGAGCCCGGTCTACCTGCGCGACCTGGTAGATATCTCCCGCGGCTACCAAAGCCCGGCGAAATATCTGAACTACCTCACCTGGGCCGACAAGCAGGGCCACTGGCGCCGCAGCCGCGCCGTAACCCTGGCCGTGCAGATGAAGGATGGCGAGCAGATCGATGCCTTTGGCCGAAGCGTCGATGCCAAGCTCGCGGCCGTCAAGCAATATCTGCCCGATGACCTGATCATCGCGCGCACCTCCGACCAGCCGCTTGCAGGTGGAAGAGAATCTCAGCCTGTTCATGGATGCGCTCTACGAGGCGATCGCCCTGGTAGTGCTGGTGTCGTGGCTCGGCTTTTGGGAGTGGCGCTCCGCCGTCCTGATGGCCATCTCCATCCCCATCACCCTGGCGATGACCTTCGGCGTCTTGTATCTGCTGGGCATCGATATCCAACAGGTTTCCGTCGCCACCCTGATCATCGCCCTCGGTCTGCTGGTGGACGACCCAGTGATCGCCGGCGATTCGATCAAGCGCGCGCTGGCCGAGGGGCAGCCCAACATCATCTGCCGCATGGCTTGGCCCCACCAAGCTGGCCACCGCCATCATGTACGCCACGGTTACCAATATCGTCGCGTATCTGCCGTTCTTATTGGTGACCGGCAGCACGGGAGAGTTTCTCCATAGCCTGCCGATCGTCATGACCGTGGCGCTGGTCGCATCGCGCCTGGTTTCGATGACCTTTCTTCCCCATGCTTGGCTACTACCTTCTTCGTCCGGAGAAGAAGGTGGAGAAAACGCTCGAGGAGCGGCGCAACAGCGGTTTCTTCGGGCTGTACGCGCGGGCCGCAAAGTACTCGATCGAACACCGTTGGAAGTTTTTTACCGGCTCCCTGGCTCTTTCTGGTTCTGGGCGGCTTCATCTTCTCCCGCTTGATCCAGCGCGTTCTTTCCCGAGGATGTTCAGTATTGGTCGTACATCGATGTGTGGCTGCCCAACGACGCCAACCTGGACGCCACCAACCAGACAGCCCGCAAGGTGGAGCAGATTGTCCGCGAGCAGCGCGGAGCGGTTTTCCAAAGAACACCCGCAGAAGGATCATCCCGGAGATGTATTGCGCTACGTCACCACCTTCGTGGGCGGAGGCGGCCCGCGTTTCTGGTTTTCGGCCTCTCCGCAGTTGCAACAGTTGAATTACGCGCAGGTATTGATCGAGGTCAAGGATAAGGAGATCACTCCGCAATTCATACGAGAGCTGCAGCCCGTGCTGACTGCCTCGATTCCCGGCGCGCGCATGGATGCGCGCCAGCTGCTCACCAATCCCATCGACTATCCGATCGAGATTCGCATCTCCAGCACGGCCGATGTCAACGCCAAAGATGAGGCAGCGGATATTCGCGGCCTGCGCAGCATCGCCGGCAAGGTAGAAGATATCTTCCGGTCGATTCCCACTCGCAGAGCGCACGCGCAATGAATGGGGAGACGAGAATGCGCAGATCGCGTTGACCATCGATCCGGATCGCGCCAACCTGGCCGGCATCACGAATATGGATGTCGCCAATTCCTCCACCGCGGGCATGAGCGGAACCACGGTCAGCGTTCTGCAGGAAGGCCAGAAGCAGATCCCGATTGTCGCCCGGCTGCGCATGGATGAACGCACGCAGCTCTCCGACATTCAGAACCTGTATGTCTACGGCTCGCAGGACAACAACAAGATTCCCCTGGTGCAGATCTCGAATATCGATCACGACCTGGTGAACGGCCGTATCGTGCGGCTGGAGCAGTTCCGCACCATGAATGTGCGCAGCTTCCCGGCTCCCGGGCACTTGAGCTCAGAGATAATGAAGCAGGCCATGCCGCAGGTTGCAGCAGGTACAGGCCTCGCTTCCTCCGGGCTACGAGATGCAGATCGGCGGCGAGTACGACAAGACCAAGAATGGTTTCAAGAACCTGGCGATGGTGATGCTGGTCTCGACCGCCGCCATCTACCTTGCCCTGCTCTTTCAGTTCAAGAATGCCATCAAGCCGCTGCTGGTTCTGGCCGCCGCGCCTTATGGCATGATGGGCGCCTTCGCCGCGTTATGGATTATGGGCGAGCCGTTCGGGTTCATGGCGTTTCTGGGCGTGGCCAGCCTGATCGGGGTGATCGTAAGCCATTCGATTGTGCTGTTCGACTTTATCGAAGAACGGCATGCCGAGGGAGATGACTTTGAGCTGGCGCTGATCGATGCCGGCATTCTGCGCCTGCGCCCGGTCCTGATCACCGTGGGCGCCACCGTGCTGGCGCTGTTGCCGCTGGCATTGCACGGAGGTCCGCTGTGGAAGCCGCTCTGTTACGCGCAGATCGGCGGCCTGCTGGTCGCGACCGTGGTGACCAAGTTGCAAGTGCCGGTGATGTATGCCATCTTTGTCCTCGATTTCAAGATTCTCAAATGGGAAACCGCCGAAGATGAGCTACCGCCAGTCAACGCGCAACCGCTCCAGAAACCCAGCTTCAGCTAAGGGAACCGCATGACCATCGGAAAGAGCCTTTTGGCTTGCGCTCGCGTGCACTGTCTTATCGCCACCTCTCTACGGGCAGGATGCAAAGCCCGGCCAGCCGCCCAGGGCATCCTCAAGGAATACGACCAGGCCATCGACCAGATTGCCGAGCGCGCGATGCAGTCGGTGGTGGAGATTGAGGTCACCGGCTACGGCGTGCCCGAAAACGACAAGGATCAGGGGGAGCAGCAGCAGGCGCTGGAACGGCAGCGCTCCATCGGCTCAGGAGTGATTGTCGATCCGGATGGATACATCATCACCAACAATCACGTCGTCGCCGGCGCGCATGCGCATCCGGGTGATCATCGCCCCCGCCACGGTTGAGCTGGCAACCGGGAATACGCGGCTGCAGCAACCCGCAGCGGGTGTATGAAGCCAAGCTGATCGGAACCACCCGCTATGCGGATCTAGCCCTGATCAAGATTGAAGAAAAAGGCCTCCCGTACATTCCGCTGCCCGAGTACTTCCATTTCCGCTTGGGACAAACGGTGGTTGCCATCGGCGCGCCCGAGGGCCTGGACCACACCGTCACCAAGGGGATCATCAGCGCGGTCGGCCGGCAGCCCGAGGTCGACCGGCCCATGGTCTACGTGCAAACCGATGCCCCCATCAATCCGGGTAACAGCGGCGGCCCGTTGATCGACCGGGATGGCAACCTGGTGGGTATTAACACCTTCATTGTTACGTCCGGCGGAGGCAGCGAGGGCCTTGGCTTCGCCATCCCGGAGCCGATCGTGCGCTTTGTTTACAACGAGCTGAAGGAGCATGGCATCGTTCCCAACGTGACCATTGGCGCCCACGCGCAGTCCATCACGCCTGCGCTGGCCGCCGGCCTCAAGCTGCCGCAGGATTGGGGCGTCATCCTTTCTGACATCGACGCCGGCGGTCCGGCCGCGGCGGCGGGTTTGCATCCGGGGGATGTTGTGACGGCCATGGACGGCCTAAGGGTGGATTCGCTGCCCAAGTACACGGCCTTCCTTTACGTGCACAAGCGCAACACGCCCATCCAGATGGAAGTGCTGCGCGACGGCAAGCCGGTCACGGTTTCGGTCACGCCGGTCGATGCGCCGCCGTTGATCGATAACCTGTCGGACCTGATCAATCCCAAGCGGGATCTGATCGCGTCTCTGGGAATTTTCGTCATCGACCTGAAGCACTCGGCCGTGGGGGCCATGCTCAATCTCCGCTCCGATAACGGCGTCCTGGTGGCAGGTCTGCTCGGAGGAGAGCCCGCGACCGCCGCCGATCTCGCGGTGGGGGATGTGATCCGCGCTATCAATGGCCAGCCCCTCAACGATTCGCAGCAGTTGCGGCAGATCCTTGCCGGCCTCAAGCCAGGCGATGCCGTGGTGCTCGAAGTGGAGCGGCAGTCGGTGCTGCAGTATGTCGCCTTCGAGATGGAGTGACCAGTAAGCAACAAAGCGCCCTGATGTATTTCTCCCTCCTGCCACAGACCGATTCGTTTATTCATGAGCAACAACACTGCATGGGAGCGCAAGCCCACATTTTGTCATCCCGCGCACCTCAACTTGCCTGCGGCAAGTTGAGAGAGAAATGACACGGCAAAAATCGCCATGGATGCAAGGCCCGGAGGGCCGACCACCAAACGTCAGCCCAGCCCGGAAGGGCTGGGAAATCGATCCCGAAGAGGATCCGAGCGCCGTAGGCGCGGCACTAAACCGCTCGTTCGCCCTCCCTGTGTCACTAGGGGCGGAGAGTTTGGATCCGCAACAACCCCACTCAAGCCAAAAGAAGGCTTGAATGGGCCACCCAGGCTTTTGTTGCTGATAAAAAAGGCACGATCATTTGCTCCCTCAACTTGCCGCAGACAAGTTGAGATGCTCGGGATGACAAAGTGAAGGGTTGCGCCTCATGGAGCGTTATTCCTCATGGATGGAGAACAAATCTCCATCCCAGGGAGCAGGTCTAAATTATCCCTCCCTCAGCAATTCGGTTCGATATCTCGGTGCGAGCGCCATGGCCTTCTCGATAAACTCCCCCATCTGTTTTTCATTGAGCTCAGGCGGAGGCGTTGTACGGGATGCAACCGGGACCCCCACCTCGGCAAAGAACTTCTCCTGCCCCGCCGGCGAGCAAATACAAAGCAGCCGAACCGGCGTCGAGGACGCATTATGAAACTTGTGGGGCGCATTCGCGGGAACGTGCAGCGTTTCCCCGGCCCGCACCGTGGTCTTCTTACCCCGGAAGGTCGCTTCCATCTCACCCTCCAGCAGAATGAAGGTCTCCTCAAAATCGTGGCGGTGTAGCCCAGGGCCGCCGCCTGGCGGAATGTGCATATCGACCAGGCAGAACCTTCCGTTCGTATCTTCGCCGCTAACCGTGACTGTGTACGTGTCCCCCACCAGGCCGATGTGGGGCAACTTGTCGGGTTGAGCCAGCTTGAGCGTGCGTTTGAGATCATCGGCGGGAATTGCACTCATCTAGTTTCTCCTTTTAGTTCTTCCAAAGCCGGGCGGTTTCGCCGGCGAATTCTTCGTAACTGCGCGGTGCGCGGCCTAGCAGTTTAGTGAGCCGCGCAACCTCGTTCTCCGTCGAAGCGAAGCCACGATCAAAGTAACCCTCGAACATCATACGCAGGTCAAATGCCGACCACCCCGGCATGTTCGCGCGCATCTGCTGCTCCCACTGGTCGAAGTTGTGGCCGGTGTATTTCACTTCCTTGCCCAGCAGCTTGCTCCAGACAGCCGCATTGCCTGGACCGCTGATCAGCGTGGGGCTCACCAGATCGTAGGTCTTTCCCTCGTGCCCGTCTTCGGTAAGCGAGATGGCCGCAGCTTCGGCGATGTCGCGAACATCCGCCGAGGCGATCCCTGCCGTGCCGATAGGCATCGGATAAATCCCCGGACCGCTTAACACATCCTTCAGCTGGGCGTCATTCTGCATGTAATATCCCGGGCGCAGAATGGTGTGCGGCACGCCGAACTCGCGCAAAGCGCTCTCCACCGCCAGCTTCGCCGCAAAGTGCGGCACATCGCGGAATTCCTCTACCTTGAATACCGAGAGATAGGTCACATGCTTAAGCCCGATGCGCCTGGCGATGCCATATGCGATTAGCGCCTGGGTCAACTCGTCGGCGACAACCGCGTTCAGCAGGAAAAGTTTGTCCACGCCTTGCAGTGCCCTCTCGACCGCGACCGGATCGAGCAGATCGCCAATAGCGACTTCGACGCCCGCGGCCAGCTTTCCCTTTTCCGGCTGTTTCCGGGCCAGCACCCGAACCTCCGCGCCACGCTTGACCAGCTCGTTCACTACGGCTCCCCCGACATTGCCCGTACCGCCAGTTACCAGAATCTTCATTGCTTTCCTCTTTCGTCGTCCACCTGCCTGATCCTCATGAGACGCTGATTTCCCATGCGCCGAACTACTCTTGTACGCAAAACGGTATTGCATAGAGGCAAATCAAGTTACGCTATAGATGGCTATGAATCTGCCCGACCTGAACGACGTGCGTACCTTTGCCACTGCTGCCCAGGCCGGCACGCAGACCGCAGCAGCAAAGGAGTTAGGAGTCCCTCCATCTACGATCGGCCGCTCGCTCACCCGGTTGGAGAAGCATTTGGGCGTTCTCCTGGTGCGGCGAAGTCCACGCGGCCTGGTGTTGACTGATTCCGGGAGAAGTTATCTGGCGGCCTGCAGGCAGGCATTGCGTGCCCTGGGGGATGCAAGCGGCTTGCTGGAGAGCCAGCGCGCAAGACCGGCCGGTCTCATCAAGGTGGCCTGCCCAGTGACCATGGCCCGTGACCTCCTGGCGCCGCTCATGAAGGATTTCCTGGCCAGGTATCCGGAACTGCGCGTGGAGATAGAGCCCTACGCGGCGCACTGGGATCAGGAGCCGCACGAAGATGTGGATGTCTTTTTCAAATTGCGCGCGCCCAAAGATTCCCTGCGACACATTCGACCCTATCCTGGCACCGCTCGAGGTCTCTTTGCCAGCCCGGAATACATAACGACAGCCGGCAGCCCCACCATACCCGGCGATCTCGCCGCGCACCACTGCATCGGGGCCGGAATCTGGAAGTTGACTCGAGGCAAGAAGGCTGTCACTCTCAACCTGCCCTTTCGCATCGTGGCCAGCGACCCAGCCGTTGCTCTGACCCTTGCCCTCGACGGGCTTGGCATAACCGTCCTGCCGCTCTGGATGGCGAAGCGTCCCGGCCTTCGCCATAAACTGGTTCCCATCCTGCCCCTCTGGCAACCGCAACCGCTCACCCTCTGCGCTCTTTTCTTCGGCTCGTCACGGCTCACACCTAAGGTGCGAGCCCTCCTGGACTTCCTGGCCGAATACATCGGAACCGTTCGCGATCCACGCCTGCAGCAAAAATGGTCGAAGCAGTACTTCACCGACCCCTCACTACCCCGGGTATCGCCACCCTGACGTCAAAACCAGGTCCATGCGAATATCATCCTTCCTATGCGTACTTTGTTGACCGGAGTCTTCGCCCTCCTGTTGTGTGCCGCGCCGCGGCTACTGGGTGCGCAGGAGCCTGCTGCGACGGTACCGGCCGTGCCGGACTGGGCCCAACCGGGTTCCCCTACCCACGTCCAGGTCCCGCCACCGCCGGATTTTCATAGGCCGAGCACGAACTTCGATAAGCCGATCGGTATATTCCCGGGGCAGTCTGACATCGGCAGCGCGGTAGTGCCCGGCAGTGCGAGTTACGATTCCGCGACCAGGCAGTACACCATCGACTCCGCCGGTTACAACATCTGGTATTCGCGCGACGAGTTCCGCTTTCTGTGGAAGAAAATGTCAGGCGACGTGTCGCTCGCGGCCGACGTCACATTCCCTGACCCTAAGGGCTACGGCGATCGCAAAGTGGTCCTGGTGATCCGCCAGAACCTCGAGGATGATTCCAAAGAGGCGATGATCGGCGAGCATGGCGCCGGCATGATTCACCTCGCATGGCGTCCGGAAAAAGGCGCCTTCCTGAAAGATATGCAATATCGCTTCGGGGGCACGCTCGCCGGGGTCAAGGCAAAGCGCATCGGTATCGAGAAGCATGGCGACGCCTTCGCCATCTTCGTGACCCTCCAGGGCGAGCCCATGCACCAATTGGGCCCTCCCATGGAATTGCACTTCGACCAGCCGTTTTACGTGGGCATCGGCTTCTGTTCCCACTTGCCAGCGACATCGGATACTGCCGTAGTCTCCGATGTCGTTCTCGAGAACTCGGCAGGCAAGGTGCGCTAGCTGTCTACGGCCGCACGGTAAGGTCGGCCTCCCCCGTGCTGCCGGCGGAATGTCAGGAGATTAAAAGATCGTAGGCGTCGTGGTCACCAATCCAAAACCACAGGTATCCGTCCGTCCGTTTGATCGCTAGAGCGCGATAGTTCAACGTTACGCGAGCAGACCAGATTTCCTGACCTTGGCGCACTCCAATTTTCTTGAATTGTAGGGAAGGATGTTGCTGGTTGACCTTCAGCAATGAAAACTTTTGGTCCGCCCGGTTGCGGATCTCCTGCGGGAGCGCCTGGTATCCCTCCCAAAAATCCGGTGTGGCACGATGTGGCATCCGGACTAAAGCGGCTGGACCCGACCGTTCGTTTCGTCATCCAAGGCGCGATGAATAGCCTTGTCGAGACGGCCCGCCTCAAGATCGGGCTGAACGCGAGCATCGATGGGCTGCGGACAGTTTTGGTCAAGCCATGAGTACAGCTCTTCCAATTCCTCCGGCTTTAGAGCTCCTATGGCGCGTTCGATTTCCTGCACCGTGCTTAAACCCATTTTATGAACCTCTCCGCTCTATTTTAACCAGCACACGCACCGCGTCGGGCGCCTTGCGAAAAAGCTCGCATATTCTGCAGATTCGGCTCTATGCACCCCCTCTAGAGTCTGTGTGAGAACCTGGTTTTGTATCAGGGCACGACTTTAGTCGGGCCATAAACGATTGAAAATATGTCGGGCTTTAGCCCCTGAGGATTGCTTTTTCGAGCTCTATGCACCCACTCTGGCCCCCCGCTGCCCGGAGAGAGGCAGCGAGAGCCAGGGGGATTTACGTTGCTTACGGTTTAAGGTCGAAGGCCGGGCGCAAGCTGCCGTCCATGTAGAACGGTACGGAAGCGTGCTCATGCACAATCCGCCAGGAGCCCGCTTCTCGATTCAGGCATAAAGTCTCGCGCATCCAGAAATCGACCCGCTGCGGGGCGGACTTCGGATTTCCAATCATCCGCAAGTAGCAATGGCAAAACGCAATGTCGCCGCTGATCGTAATGCTCAAATCGGTTGACGTAATCTCGATGGGCCCATCCCAACTGTCGAGCCACACCTGTTTCTCCTTCAGATTGATTCCCCGGTGGCTAAGCGGAGGAGCCAGGTTGAATATCGCCGCGTCCTGCGCGTAAGCCGCGGCAATCGCCTGTACATCCTTGTCGTGGTGGGCCTGGTGAAGGCGCTCGATGACTGCCCGGATCTCGGCTTCATCCTTCTGTGTCTGCTCTTGATGCTCGATCAATGCTGCCGTTGCCATGGCGATTCCTCTCTTGTGTTTGTTGGATAGGACAGGTTAGGCGGTAGGCACCAGGATCTCGGTGACCAACTGCTCTTCAGGCGTCGTTCGCGGATCGTTCACGTAATTCTCGATAAAGTAGTCATCCCGTACCGGCAGCCTGGTCTCGGAGACAATCTCAACCACCCGGCCAGTTGCTTTTCCCAGGTTGGTATAGGGCCCGGTCAGAACAAAGCGGCTGAATTTGCCACCGCTGAACTCCGTATAGCCAAGGCCTTCCGGCAAATCCTTGGGCGGCGCGGCAAGCGCTACCCCAGCGCGGTATACCTGCGGCCCTATCTTGTACAGGCTCATATATCCGGTGATCTGGTTGTGTTGCGCAATCTGGGAAACGTGGGTGTGCAGGTTTTGCCAGGCTGCTGGAGCATTGGTCTGGAATGGCCCAACCTTCTCCACAAAGACGTAATGGGTCGTTGGCCACGCAACTGTTTTGGCTTCTTCCGTAAGGTTCATGGTTTCTCCTTAGCATTGGTTTGATTGAAAAGCGTCTCAAGATAGCGGCGCAGATGATCGAGACACGCCGCAGCAACCTCTGGACCATGCTTCGCTTTGGCCAGAACAAATGCGCCCTGGATGACGGCCTGCATATAAAGGCTGAGGCTTTCGGCAGTCCACTCCGCCTTCAGGCCGCGTTGCTCAATCGCCAGCGAAATGTCCGCCGCCAGCGTCCCGGCATGCCCGCTGATGTGCGTCTCGCAGGCCTCGCGGATGGAAGGATGTGTCTCGTATGCCTCCTGGACCATGGTGCCCAGCAGGCAGGTGAATTCAGGCAACTCGCCCTGCAGGATCGCCTTACGGAGATCAACGTACGCCAGCAGCCGGTCCACCGGATCGGGCAACGCGCGATAGGGGGCGGATGCGAAGAGCTGGTCAGCTATCGATGCAAAATGCGCGGCGGCCGCCACCGCAAACTGCTCCTTGGTCTCGAAATGATGAAAGAACGCGCCCTTGGTCACACCCGCGGCATGGCAAAGATCATCCACCGTGGTCGCCGAGTAACCCTTGCTACGAATCACAAAGAGTGCCGCATCCAGAAGCTTCTCTCTGGCGCTGGCTGCAGGCGCGACGGATACGGTTGCACTCATGGCCAGTAACATACCAACCAGTTGGTACTCTTGGCAAGCGAAATCTGCAGGAAATAAAGTTGCCCGAAACACGCAAATTAGTTGACATAAGCAACTAATAGATCCACTCTATCCTCGTATGGAACTAGCCCAAGCATCCTCCTCCGCCGTTGCCAGTCAAATAGCCAGCTTCCGCCACTTCAACCGGATGTACACCCGCTACATCGGGACTTTGGACGAAGGCCTCCTGCACACCGATCACACCTTGGCGGAAGCCCGTGTCCTCTACGAGCTGGCGACCCGAACCGCGCCCAAAGCAACCGAGCTTGCCGAAGCCCTCGGGGTCGACCCCGGATATCTCAGTCGCCTACTGGGAAAATTTGAGCGCGACGGCCTGTTGCTCAAGAAGACATCGGAACAGGATGGCCGCTCCGCCGAGCTCACCTTGACCGCGCGCGGCAGCTCTGCGTTTAAGAAGCTAAACGCGCTTTCCAATGACCAGGCGGGCGCCACTCTCCAAGCCCTGCCGCCCGCGGCTCGTATGGAGCTCATCCGCTGCATGCGGTCCATCGAGGCGCTCCTCATGAACGTTGATCGCGGCCGGCCGTCATTCGTGCTTCGCCCCCACCGTATTGGGGATATGGGCTGGGTGGTCTATCGAGAAGCCGTAGGTTACGCCGAGCAATTCGGATGGGACGGGAGCTTCGAAACCCTGGTAGCCAAAATCGTTACTGAATTTCTCAACAATTTTGAACCGGCCCGTGAACGCTGCTGGATCGCCGAGATCGATGGCCATCATGTAGGACACATCTTCCTGGTGAAACATCCGTCTCAACCCGACACGGCCAAGCTTCGTCTGCTGTTTGTCGAGCCAGGCGCCAGAGGCCTTGGCCTGGGAGACGCCCTGGTGAACGAGTGCATCCGTTTCGCGCGCACCGCGGGCTATCGCAAGGTCGTTCTCTGGACGCAGAGCATTCTGGCTTCGGCGCATCGCATCTACCAACGAGCCGGCTTCCGCCTGGTAAAAGAAGAACCCCATCACAGCTTCGGCCACGATCTTATCGGCCAGGAGTGGGAGCTAGAACTGAAAGCGGACTCCTAGCTGCAACTGCCGCACGTTGAGCGCAAAATTGCTGTTATTAATGCCAGTGACTTGCCCGAACGGAGTGGAATAAGGAGTCAAGGTGTTTCCTTCCCCAATCGTTTTTGAACCCGTCTGCAGAATGTCATTGACGAAGTATGCTGACGCGTTGACTGCGCTCACATTCGGGTGGTTGGCAAGATTGAAAGCCTCGCCCAGAAACTCAAGCCCGTAGCGCTCACGGAAAAGCAGCCGCTTGGAAAGCCGCAGGTGACCACGTAAGTCTCTGGTTGCTGGTAGGCATTGCGGTCCGTGATGGGCACCCGGTCCGCGCCCCCTGACCCGTTAAAGGATCCTGTGTTGATAATATTCTGGACGGCCGCTCCAGGAGTCACCGTGAGCGTGCTGGACGAGCCGCTGATGCCTCCCGAGTACGGCAATCCTGTTTGCGTGGCGAATGCCGGCGCCAGCTCAAAGTCGTTGACCAGGTAACCCATCGCGGCCTTCGCATGCCAGGGAGTGCTGATGACACCGGCCATCACCAGGCGAATGGGCACGATCTGGTTGGAGTTGCCTTTCCCCAGGCGAATGTTCGTCGGGTCGAGCAACAAAGTGGCCGCGGCGCCAGTGGTGTTGTTCTCACCGTAATCCAGGGCGTGCGACCAGGTGTAGTTCGCGTTGAATTCGATGGAACGCGAGAGCTGGTGCTTAACTGCGCCACCAGCGCCTCGTAATTCAGGTCACGCCGCTAAAGATATCGGTGATCGAGCTGAAATTCGGGTTGGGCCGCAGGTTCTTGTTGGCGGTAGCAAAAAATGCATTCGCCTGGAAGGTGGTCCCATTGGGGATGGGCCCCACCTGCTGCGGATCGTCGATGGTAAACGTAACAGCGTGGGCGCGGGAAGGTTGGTATCCACAAAATCAGGCAGGCGGCGTCCCCACGAGCCCAGCCACGAAAGGCTGAGCACATCGTGGTTGGTCAGCTGCTGCTCGACCGTGAGGTCAGCATGGTGAATGAGCGGAATTTGAAGTTCGGGTCAAATAGTAGGCGGTCGCGTTTCCGCTGGCTGATCCGAGGCACGCACTTTGGTTGGCGGGCGCAACCACCTGGGGGAAGGTGGGGGCGCAGGTTTGTCCCGGGTCGAACTGCGGGTTGGTCTGGCTGCCCGCGGCTCCTGTGCCAATAAGGACGCGCATCTAAGCGGCGCTCATTGCTTCGCTTCCTGCTCCTCGCTGGACAGGCCGGCCGGGTGCACCTGCATTTCTTTAAAAATCGGCTCCAGCTTTTCTTTCATCATCTTGTATTTCTTGTATTCCTCTACCTCGTGCTGGGAGTCGGAGGTGCGTCCCATCTCACGATAGAGGGTGCTCAGGCGAAAGTGGGCGGCAGCATTGGTTGGTTCAAGCTGCACGGCTCGTTCGAGCACGGGCAACGCCTTGGCTTGCTCGTTCATAGCGATCAGTGTCTTGGCCGACCCAAAGCCGGCATCCGCATCATCAGGCTGCAAACGAAGCGCCGCGTTGTAGTACTTGAGAGCCTGCGCGGCATCCCCTTTGCGGCTGGAAATGTCCCCAGCCGGGATTCGGCCTTTTCGTCCAACGCATTTTCGGCGATGGCCGCCTTGTACTCCGATTCTGCAGCTCCCTTGGTCTTCGCGTCCTCCGAGAGGCTGAGCAGCTCTCCCATATCATAATGGATTCCAGGAATTTTAGGATCGATGGCCAGCGCCTTCTGGTACTGCAGGCGCGCACCGTCGGTGTTTCCCTGTCTCGCCTCCTCGTGCGCCATGACCAGGTGCATCTGTGCAGAGTCGGGGGCTGCCAGCGCCAGGCTCAGCATCGCTTCGCCCGACAGATCGGAATAAATCCGGTAGGCTGCATACAGCACGGCGGGATTGGCAGGATCAGCCTGGCGCATCGCGTTGACCACCGAGCTCGCCTTATCCAGGTCCTGGCTTGCCGTATACAGGTCGACCAGCTCCATGCCGATTTGTACCTTTAGCTTTGCCTCCGCCACGGCGGCAAATGACGCTTCCAGCTGCTTGCGCGCGTCTGCGGTTTCGCCCGTGCGTTTCTCCGCCATGCCCAACAACGCTTGAATTTTCGTCAGGCTCGGCTGCATCTTGAGCGCTGCTCGCAGATGAGGTTTCGCCTTGACATAGTCCCCTTGAAAAAACAGCAGAACCCCGAGGTTGGCCTGAGCATCCAAGTTCTGCGGGTCCATGTTGACCAACGCCTCAAGTTCCGGAATCGCGAGGTCGGGCCGCCGCTGGTTCAGGTATTGCTGGGCCAGCCGGGAGTGCACCGCGATCTGGTCCTGACCGCTAACGGCCGCCTGGGGTAGGAGTCGAATGGTGGGGAGGGCTACCAGCAGCAGGGTACAGAGTTTCTTTTTAACGCGCATCGCCTCCGAATGATACCGCGCCAGGCAGATCTGCGACAAAGAGGGCAAGCCTGCGCCTCTTGTGCCTTTCTTGAAAAACCATCAGCCTCCAGGCAATCGATTGTGTATACAACCGCCCGGTTGAGCAGGCCCCCGGACCTGGCGCCGCGAGCCTTCGTTTTTTAGGCGAGGTGAGGGCTCGGACCCTCAAGACACACGCTTGTTCTTGCATCCACAAGGCTTGCAGGGGTGCAAAGATAATTCTTGACAACCGCAGATTGCGTACTGTTATATTGCTCGCGCGTGAGCTTGCCGGTTAAGGACAACCGATTGTCTGCTTTGATTGGGCGCGCTTTCGCATGACCGGAGTATTTTTGCGGACCGAAGTGACTTGAAAAAGCAAGCGCCGGGGGCGAGACGGCCCCCTTTCGCCCAATTTCAGATAAACGTCTGCGGGGAAGAACGGTCGCGTCTGGAATTGAAAAGCATCCTGGGCCTGAAAAAACGATGGATGAACAAGACAAACACGACGTATCGGCAACAATTTTTTGGAGGTGGTATCTATGAAGTTAAGACCATTGAGTGTGCTGCTCGGAGCTGTTCTCGCCCTGGGCTCTCTACCAGCAGCCTTGGCGCAAGCCACAAACGCTGGTGACATCAGCGGTATTGTAACCGACTCAACCGGCGCTGCGGTACCGGGCACAACCGTGACTGTTCTGAACGTCGACACTGGGGTTACGAAGGACTACACCACAAATGATTCCGGCGTATACGACACGTCCTCCATTGTCGCCGGCAACTACAAGCTCACCTTCTCAAGACAAGGCTTCAGCACGCTCGTCCGGCCTTCGATCACGGTCCCGGTTGGACCCACAACCGTCAATGCCCAGTTAGCGGTGGGTACCGTAAGCACGCAGGTGGTTGTCAATACCGATGTTCCCCTGCTGAACACAGAGAGCGGAGCGATAGCGCTCACCCTCAACTCGGAGATTCTAGGAAAGCTGCCACAGGTAAGCTCGATAGGGCAGGATTGGTCAGGCTTCGTTATTTTTCAGCCAGGGGCCGCAGGCGCGCCGGGGGGAAACCAGGGCGTCGTGGGTGCCGGTACCTCCAATGGCACCATGCTGGCAGTGAACGGCAACTTGCCCTTCAGCACGGTGCTCGCAGATGGCGCGGAAACCACTCTTCCGGCGAGCGCGAACTCCGATATCACTGTCCAGGAGAATATTCAGGAGATACAGACCAGCAGCTCCGCCTTTTCTGCCCAGTACGGCGTGGGCGGCATTATGTATAACCAGATCAGCAAGGGCGGCTCCGATCGTTTTCATGGTTCGGCATACGAGTATTTCCAAAACACAGACCTGAACGCGAACAATTACACCTTCGGCGCGAATACGCCAAGGCCGAACATCCACTTCCACGAGTTTGGCGGTACGGTCGGTGGCCCGATCCTCAGGAACAAGTTCTTCTTCTTCTTCAACTACGATCACATCATCGATAACGGAGGCACTGCGGCCAGCTTCTATACCGTTCCGACAGCTGCCGAACTGGCTGGCAATTTTGCCGGACTGCCCCCTATCTATGACCCTGCGACCACAACCGTGATCCAGCAGACAGGCACCTACACCTATCCTGGGGCCAGCACCCCGACCACATGCCCTTGCATCAGCCGCACGGCTTTCGCGGGGAACGTGATTCCCGCTGACCGGTTCGATGCTGTTTCCAAGGCTGCACAGGCTTTTTTCCCTGCTCCCAACACAGCCGGGACCATCTCGAACGGACAAGCAATTAACAACTACACCTATACATCTCCGAATATCAATCCATTCACCAAGTTTTTCGGTCGCATCGACTACAACGTTACCCCTACCAACAAGATCAACGGCTCGGTGACAGAAGGAAATAATCCCGGTAAAAATTTCGGCTGGGGAGACTGCCCTATCGGCTGCCAGAGCGGTGATGTGAGCAGGATCAACAGTCAGGTGACGGACGTGTGGAGCATATCCCCGCACGTGACCAACGAGGCGCGGTTGGGCTATACCAACCAGCTTAACTTTTTTGTGCCCTATACACTCGGCCAGGGATACCCGGCCAAGCTTGGATGGCAGTTCGCCAAAGGGGATAACTTCCCCAACATCAACATCACAAATTTCAACAGCTTCAATGGCAATACCGTGCTCTCCTCGCAAACCAATGCGGTCTACAAAGAGCATGCGTACGATCCATCCGACGTAGTTACCATGATCGTCGGGAAACACGTTCTGCATTTCGGAGGCGAGTTCCTGATTTATCAGAACAACTCCACGGCCTGGGGCAACCTCAATGCCGGGCAGTTGAACTTCACCGGGCAATATACATCGCAATTTGTCGGCAGCACGACAAGTGGTGCGCCCTACGCGGACTTTCTTCTTGGGCAGGCGCAGGCTTGGAGCGCAAATGAAACGCCGGAGTATGGCGGCCGCGAGAAACTTCCGCAGGTGTTCGTTCAGGACGATTACAAAATCCGTCCCAATCTAACGCTGAACCTCGGCCTGCGCTACCAAATCCAGACCGGTTGGAGCGAGGTCAAGGGCAATGAGGCCACATTCGATCCGACAGTGCAAAACCCGGTATCGAATACCCTCGGCGCCATCTGGTTCGGATCTACCCACGCAAATGGCCGCACACACCTGCAAAAACCCGTCTACGACACCTTCCTCCCCCGGGTTGGATTCTCCTACCTGCTCACCCCGGTCACCACGATAGCGGGCGGCTTTGGCCTCTATTCCTATAACTGGAGTAATGACATATACGGCGGCGGAATGGGTCAGGCCTTTGGATCAAAGGGCGACGTCACCGATCAGACAAACGGCATAACTCCCGTGGTTGCGTTTTCCGGATCCGGGTCGAACCTTGCGTACGTATCAAACTCAAGTGCTCCCGGTGCATACAACGGACAGAGCTTCAACTACAACCCGTATCACGAACCCGTCGGTGGCTCCTATCAGTGGAACCTCCAGGTACAACGCGAACTGGGTAGCAACGTCGCGGCCTCTCTCAGGTATGTGGCAAGCCATGGTCACAACCTCCCCTTCCAGGTGGACACCAACCAGGTACCGGAGAACTTACTGTCGGCTAATGACAAGGGATCGCGGCCCTTCCCCCAATTTCAGTCGCTCAATATCTCCGGCACCCCGGCTAACGAGAATGCAGTCTCAAACTACAACTCGCTGCAGGCTATCATCAAAAAACGCATGAGCCAGGGGCTCGATCTTGAGTTCAGCTACGTCTGGTCCCACTTCCTGGATGATTTGGACACTGCCGGTTGGGGAAGCCATGGAGGCGCCCAGTACGTCCAGAACTCCTTTGTTCCTTCTGCGAACTATGGGAACTCCAACTTCGATCTTAGGAACGCATTTAGGGGCTATGCTATTTACCAGTTGCCGTTCGGGAAAACCAGGCAGTTCCTGAACAACAACACCCTGCTCGATACGGTCGTCGGCGGTTGGCAACTTGCCACCACGATCATTGTTCAGAGCGGTCAGCCCTTTAGCGCAATCATGGCGAGCGGCACCAACTCGTATTCGCTGGGTGGTAATAATTTTCAATGGTTTCCCAACGTTATCGGGAACCCTAAGCTGCAAAACCGCGGTCCGAAGCAGTGGTTCAATGAAGCTGCCTTTGCCGCCCCAACCCCTGGAACCTTCGGCGACGAGCGCCGGAATCAACTGACCGGACCTGCGTTCAATCGGGTCGACCTTGGACTCGGCAAAACTTTCCACTTCACGGAAGGGATCCAATTAGAGATGCGCGCCGACGCGAACAACGCATTCAACCATCCAGGCTTCCAATTGCCGAATCAAAGCCTCACTGTATGTCCATCGTCTGGCACGTTGTCTGCTGGATGCAGTGGATACGGCGCGATTGCGACAGGTACGTCGACGATCACGTCCCTGACTAGTCCCGGCCGTACCATGCAGCTGAGTGCGCACGTAACCTTCTAAGACAAACACCCTCTTCCGGGGTAGCGCAAGTGCGCTACCCCATTTTCTTTCTTGCACCAACTTCCTTGTTGGGATGTTCTTCGTCAAAACTCCCACAAGCTGGTTGTTTGGATCTCCAACTCACCACAAAATCGTCATCCTGAGCGGAGCGCCGCACAGATTTATCGCGTGACACAGCGCTTGATAGCGCGCAGTCGAAGGACCCCGAGGGTACTCATCTTACCCATGCTGTTCAGAGCTTTTCGACCACGAAGCCTAAGGACAGGATCTTGCTAGATGTAGCCGCCGTTCCTAGCAAGATGCGAGCAGTTCTTGTTCTCGGCTCCAGGGAAAGACCGTGGCGGCTCCGCCAGCAACGAGCTTCGGCGGTTGAAAAGGTCCGAACAGCATGGGTAAGATAAGCACCCCCGAGGTCCTTCGACTCCCCGCCACCAAGCGCTGTGTCACGCGATAAATCTGTGAGGCGCTCCGCTCAGGATGACGTTTTTTGTGGTGAGTTGGAGGTATGTTTAGGATTCCCCAACTCGCTAGGAAGTCCTTTGCCCCACTGAGGCCGCACTCATCTTATGTACTGTTCTTCTTGCTGGACCCGTTGACTCGCGGACAATGAGTTCGGGCTCCACGCTTATTTCGGAATGACCGTTGGCTTTCGAAGGGCCAAGTTGTTCGAGCAGGGTCTGCACCGCCAGTGCTCCCATCTGGTGCAGGGGCTGCCGGATGGTGGTAAGGCTCGGTGTCTGGAAGGCTGCCTCTTTAATATCGTCGAAGCCGACCACGGAAACATCCTGCGGCACGCGCAGCCCCACATCATGGAGCGCGCGAATGCACCCGATGGCCGCGATATCGTTGAACGAGAGAAACGCGGTAAAGCTGCGATGACGATCCAGCAGATGCTTCACTACTGGATATCCCAGTTCAGGCGAGGTTAAATCTTTTTCCAGTTGGATGGTTAATTCCGGCCGGATGGAGAGGCCGAGATCCTGTGCCACCTGAACGATGCCTTGCCACCGCGCGTCAGAGTCAGAGCTATAGGGCTGCCCCCGCATGAATGCCATCGTGCGGTGCCCCAGATCGTAAAGATGACGGAGCGAAAGCTCGGCGGCCCGGTGATGGTCGAGTACTACGTTCGTCACCCCGCTCACCCGCCGGTGACCGGCGATGGCGACCACCGGCAAAGGAAGCTTGTCGACCAGATTGGTATCGATGGCAATCAGGCCTTCCGCACCGCGGCTGATGAGCATGCGAGGGTACTGCGCGATCAGATCGCTCCGGTGCCGGTGGTGGGCGATGAAGTAGAAATACTTCTCCTCCAGTAGGCTGTCGCCAATCCCGGTCATCACTTCCGCGTGGTAACCGTCAGCCAGGACCGGCACTAAAATGCCGATCGTCATGGTGCGGCGGTTTCTTAACGATCGGGCAAGAAAACTGGGCTGATAGTTGAATTTAAGCGCAGCCTTACGGATGCGCTCCCGTGTGGCCTCGGGGATGGAGCGTCCGGGAACCTCATTCAAAACAACAGATACAGTGGTTGGATCAAGACCCAGGTAAGCCGCAAGAGTCTTGAGGCTGACGGGTCCGGAAAGCTGGCTGTCGTCGCTGCTGCGCTTGCCCATTGTGCGGCTGTGACCTCATCGAACTTCGAACTCTGTCGATAAGAATCTTATCGCTCGCAGGTCTACTAGACAAGGGTTTGTCTAGGCCATTTTGTCGCACACGGGAAAGGCTATAAAGTGCGCTTGAACTTCAGGGGTGGCAATGGCACCGTCGTTCTTGCATCCACAAAGGCTTGCATTGGGGTACGAAGATAATTCTTGACAACTTCTGATTGCGTCCTGTTATATTGCTGGCGCGTAGCGCTTGCTGGTTTAGGACAACCGATTGTCTGCCCTCGATTGAGAGCGCGCTTTCGCATGACGGGAGTGTTTTGCGCACCGAAATGGCTTGAAAGAGCAATCGCGCTACAACTACTTCGGCGGTGCGGTAAAGGCCGATCTGGGTTGTTTGTAGACATGTCTACGCACCCCGTTCTTGTCGTTGTAGACAGCATGGTGCGTTAGCTTCTCCCCAGCCGGGCAAAGATAGATATCCCGCTCGGCATCATAGTAAAAAGCACTCGCCATAAAGGCGCGACCGCGACCATGGGCATCGCGTTCCACTGGCTTCCAGCTCTCTTGCCACGAACCATAAAAGCTGACGCCAGCTGTTTCTGCGGTCTTGACAGAGCTGTGGTTGGTGTAATCGCCATCGGCCACTATCTGCTTGGGCAAAGATCCCAACGCCGTCTGGCTCCGATCTAGCGCCGGCTCTAGTTGGCGATAGTCAATCGCATCGGTGGTTGCCTCCACATTTAACTATTTGCCCATGGGTGGTATCGGTGAGCAACTGCACGTTATAGCTGGGCACGGTTCCACCTTCGCCGTTTCTCATCACATGGGCCTGCGGGTCGGTGCTGGAGGCTCTGGAGACGAACTCATCTCGATCATGCTTCCTCGTTCGCTGCAGACGCCCGACCTCGCGTAGCGCAGACTCCAGCCGACTTTTCCGTTGCCTTGCTGCACGCCGTTGCGCAGCAATCCGACGGTTGGGGTGTCCAGGGCTACTTGGTAATCGGAGCCGAACCTCGACAGAGTTCGATAGTTGATCTGTTGCAAGCCACAAAGCCATAGCATGCGACTCAGTCCAGTCGACCTACTAACTCCCAGATCGACGAGGGCCATGCTGGTTGCCAGATATAGGACAGTACCGCTCCAACTTTCTGCATTTGAAATCGAGGTGCGCGAATTCATACTACTTCCCGATACCAGTACAGAGAGGGCACAATAACTCCTTTGGCAGTTTGACCTCGACCAAGCCTTTCATAATGATTCGGCGAGGGGGCTGTTCCTGAGAATAGGGACGTGCGTACGCTTCCACATTTCACTTTCCGACCGCAAGTGGAACTGGCTCAACCCTCCCGATAGCTTGGTTTCTTTGGCCGAAGCCGGCGGAACTGGGCGTGGCGTTCAGCGGAGTGGTATGCCCTTTGCGCACGTGAGTGGATATAGCATGCACAATATAACTTGGGTTCAAGAACAACCGTTTGTCTTAGTCGAAATCTCTGAAGTTTCCCCTTGACAAGCTCTGGAGGCACGGACTACCTTTTCGCCTGTCAAATTCATTGCGATGAAACCTGGATTACTTTACGGAGTTTCTGGGGGAAGAGCAGGGTTTAGAGAAGCCATCAATCGTTAATGAGGGCAACGGCTCGCGCAGAGCGCTACCGTCAGGCTGGGATCGTTCTGGGTGCTGCAAGGTTCGCATAGTGCTTCGGAGGCGGTATGAATAAGTCAATTTACGTCGTTCTCGCAGTTTCCCTACTGCTCTGTGCGGCTGCTGTAGGCCGCGCGCAAAATTCGAACTCCGGTGACATCCGCGGCACGGTGACTGACTCGTCGGGCGCGCTGGTGCCAGGCGTAAGCGTCACGGTCACAAACAATGATACCGGTGTGATCAATCATTACGTGACGAATAGCGATGGGCTATACGACACCAATTCGATTCTGCCCGGAAACTACACGCTTGAATTCAGCAAGGAAAGCTTCGCAAAATTGAAGCGCGAGTCGGTCCCGCTTCAAGTCGGAATCGTTACCGTCGACGCCACCTTAAAAGTTGGGTCGGCCACCCAAGAGGTCGAAGTGAGTTCCCAAGCGCCTCTGCTCAAGACCGAGGATGCGCAGGTGTCAACCACTCTGACGACAAACCAGTTGACCAACCTTCCCAACGTCGATCCGGAGAATGGCTGGACCTATCTGCTGAAGCTGATTCCCGGCGCTACCAGCACGCCAATGGGCTCCAACGGTGGCGGCAGTGGTGATGAAGAACCCCAGGCCGACCAGGCCATCAACGGAACCATGCCATACTTCTCCAGCTTCCTGGTTGACGGTGGCTCGATTTGGTTGCCGCACAGCGCCAACATTGACCAGGGTCTAAGCGAATCCGTGTCTGAGGTCAACGTGATTGCCACAAACGCCCCCGCCCAGTACGGCGGAGGTGGCGCGGTCTTCAACGTCATCAGCAAGAGCGGAAGCAATCAATTTCATGGCTCCCTCTATGACAATTTCCAGAACGACGCCCTGAATGCGAGAGACTACTTCAACAACACCGGCGCCAAAGGCAAGGTGCGCTACAACTACTTCGGCGGCGCGGTGAGCGGGCCGATCCTGAAGAACAAAATGTTCTTCTTTTACAACTATCAGCAGTTGAAAAACCCCCAAAACGCGATCACCAAGAACTCAGAGCCAACTCAAGCCATGAAGGCTGGTTGTTTCGACCCTGCGCTTTTTGGAACGAGTCTGACCCTTGACGCTCGCCATGGCGGCACGCCGTTAACCACCAATCCCGCTCAGTGCGGGACCTACGATAGTAACAATGGCGCCGATCTGGCGATTCCGACAACGGACTTCGATCCGGTAGCTGTAAACATCCAGAACGGTTATTACGTTAATCCCAATCTCCCTGGATTATCGAACAATTTCAGCTATCTGCCGCCGGCCGTCAATAACCAAACCAAGATGTTTGGGCGATTGGACTACAACATTACCCCGACGAACCGCCTCAATTTTTCGATCGTGGAGCGCTACGCCCCGGTCGAGGTGTCTTATAACGGCAGTCCGAATTGCCCGGTCAATTGCCAGAATGATTCGTCCGACGGTGGGAACGCACAGGTCTCAGACGTGTACACAATCAGCAATACCATGGTCAACGAATTTCGTTTTTCGTGGAACCGGGAGGCGGATTACTTTGCTCAACAGTCTTTCGGTCAGGGTATCCCGGCCAAGATTGGATTGCAGTTCTCCACCGCGGATGTCTTTCCCACAATCAGTATAGGTGGAACCGGCAATCCTTCGAATCTGGGCCCGGGCACCGAGGCACTTTTCATCCAGAACACCTACGCTCCCTCGGATACGCTCACTTGGATAAAAGGCAAGAATATCCTGCACTTTGGTGGTGAGTTGTTGATGGAGGAGGATAACTCGACTCCGTGGGGCGCCATTAATGGGGCAACCGTGAACTTTACCGGCCAGTTCACCACCAGCGACCCCACTGTCCAGGTTGGCTATGCCGACTTCCTGTTGGGAGATGTGCAGGCATGGAATACAGCCACTCAACCGAAACACTACATGCGAGCCAAGAACCCTTCGTTCTTTGCTCAGGACGACCTTAAGTTGCGGCCGAACTTGACCATCAACCTCGGGCTGCGCTCAGAAACGCATGGCGGAGCGAGCGAAAAGTACAACAATGCGGGGGGATTTGACCCGACCATTCCCAATCCGGTGCCCAGTAGCCCCGCTTATCCTGTTAACGCGAACGGCTCGATTTGGTTTGCCGGCCTGAACGGGGCGCGGACTAAAAGCTTCGCGACAAAGACCATCGTGATGCCTCGCCTCGGTTTCGCGTACACACCTACGCAGAACTGGGTCTTCCGCGGCGGCGTGGGGCAATTCGCTACACTGTGGAGCGAGGATACCGTCGGCGGGGTGATGGGCTTTGGGTCGGGCTGCGGCTTTCCCAACTTGTGTGGCGCTGTGGGCAGTTCGTCCACTTCCAGCACAACAACACCTGTGGTGCTGCTATCGGGGAGTGGGGCGAATCTGCCCGTGGTTACGGGTGCTGCAGCCCGCAACCCTCTCTCTTACATCACCCCTGCAAATCCTCAGGGAAGCGGCGGGACTATCCCCTATACCCCTTACCATCTCCCAATTCAGAACGGCTGGCAGTGGACGGCGGGCGTCCAACGGCGTTTGCCGGGAAATATGGTCGTCGAGGGCCAATACGTCGGCAGCCACTGGAACAACATGATGTTCGAGGCAGATGTCAACCAGCTGCCCGCGAGTAAGCTCGGCCAAGGCCAGACGGCACGGCCGTACCCGCAGTTCTCCGGCATTGGTGTCGGTTCCGGCGGCTCGCGCACCGGCTCCTACAATGCCGTTTCGAACTACGAGGCAGCGCAGTTCATGCTGCACAAACCTGTCAGCCATGGCTTGGCTGGCGAACTCGCTTACACATGGTCGCGGCTGTATGACGACATGGACGATTCCGGCTGGGGGGAACAGTTCGGCGCCGTGTACTATCAGGACGCTTATAACCCCTCGGCTAACTACGGGCCCTCGAATTTCAACCGGCCAAACGCCTTGAAGGGGTCGTTGATCTATGCGGTGCCGCTCGGGAAAGGACACCAATACTTTAATTCGACCTTAGCCGATGCGGCGCTGGGCGGTTGGCAAGCATCAGGTGCCTTCCAGGCCGAATCGGGAGTTCCGTTTACGGTGATTATGAACAGCTCGATCCCGAGTGGCTCACTGGGTGGCAGTGATGGCAATGGTCAGGCGGCTCTCTATCCTAACCGGGTAGGGAATCCGCATTCAACGAAACAGTCGCTCAGCCAGTGGTACAACCAGCTCGCGTATGCAGCGCCGGCAGTGAACAGCTTCGGCACCAACCCGAGAAATTCGCTTCGTGGACCTGATCTGTCGAATTTCGACTTTTCACTGGCCAAAAGCTGGAGTATACCGGGATGGGAGACAGGCAAATTGCAGCTTCGGATGGATGCGGAAAACATCTTTAACCATCCAAGCTTCCAAAATCCCAAAAATGAACTTAATCCAACCGCTCTGTCCACCGGGGTTCCGGATCCAAGCGTCGGAGAGGTCACAGCAACCACCATCACCGGTCGAACGGTGATGCTCACAGGTCGATTCTCCTTCTAAGAAGCATAGGGCAGTATCTGTAGCAAAACGAAAGGGTGGGGATCGAAACCCCGCCCTTTCTTCTTGAAGCGACGCGCTGAAAATGGAAAGACTCGAAGCGTCCTGTCTATCTGCAGTGGCGGGCGCTAAGCAGTTTCGCAAATGGTGTAGACCGAAGCGATAGGCCTTTTCGTGGTTTTCTCCCAATGAAAACCACACCTCGCTAACTTTACCAGGCCACAGTATTTGCGAAACTGCTCTAGTGACTGCTACATTCGCACGGCCCGCACGATAGAAAGTTATGCACTGCGATGTATGATGTGGCTGCCATGCGCGGAAGACTCCTCTTCTTCGTATTGCTCGCTGCTCCGATGCTCGCTTCGCCTGTCGGCCAGGTTCCTGCGGCAACGACCCCGCAAACCGCGGAAGACCATCTCAATTTGGCGAAGCGCTAAGATGCACGACTCGCTCGACAAGATCATCCACGGCATGCGTGTTGCTTCCGAACAAGACGCCCCGGATCACACCACCGCGGGAAAATAGGCTTTAGGAAGTCCTTTGCCCCACTGAGGCCGCACTCATCTTATGTACTGTTCTTCTTGCTGGACCCGTTGACTCGCGGACAATGAGTTCGGGCTCCACGCTTATTTCGGAATGACCGTTGGCTTTCGAAGGGCCAAGTTGTTCGAGCAGGGTCTGCACCGCCAGTGCTCCCATCTGGTGCAGGGGCTGCCGGATGGTGGTAAGGCTCGGTGTCTGGAAGGCTGCCTCTTTAATATCGTCGAAGCCGACCACGGAGACATCCTGCGGCACGCGCAGCCCCACATCATGGAGCGCGCGGATGCACCCGATGGCCGCGATATCGTTGAACGAGAGAAACGCGGTAAAGCTGCGATGACGATCCAGCAGATGCTTCACTACTGGATATCCCAGTTCAGGCGAGGTTAGATCTTTTTCCAGTTGGATGGTTAATTCCGGCCGGATGGAGAGGCCGAGATCCTGTGCCACCTGAACGATGCCTTGCCACCGCGCGTCAGAGTCAGAGCTATAGGGCTGCCCCCGCATGAATGCCATCGTGCGGTGCCCCAGATCGTAAAGATGACGGAGCGAAAGCTCGGCGGCCCGGTGATGGTCGAGCACCACGTTCGTCACCCCGCTCACCCGCCGGTGACCGGCGATGGCGACCACCGGCAAAGGAAGCTTGTCGACCAGGTTGGTATCGATGGCAATCAGGCCTTCCGCACCGCGGCTGATGAGCATGCGAGGGTATTGCGCGATCAGATCGCTCCGGTGCCGGTGGTGGGCGATGAAGTAGAAATACTTCTCCTCCAGTAGGCTATCGCCAATCCCGGTCATTACCTCCGCGTGGTAACCGTCAGCCAGGACCGGCACTAAAATGCCGATCGTCATGGTGCGGCGGTTTCTTAACGATCGGGCAAGAAAACTGGGCTGGTAGTTGAATTTAAGCGCAGCCTTACGGATGCGCTCCCGTGTGGCCTCGGGGATGGAGCGTCCGGGAACCTCATTCAAAACAACAGATACAGTGGTTGGATCAAGACCCAGGTAAGCCGCAAGAGTCTTGAGGCTGACGGGTCCAGAAAGCTGGCTGTCGTCGCTGCTGCGCTTGCCCATTGTGCGGCTGTGACCTCATCGAACTTCGAACTCTGTCGATAAGAATCTTATCGCTCGCAGGTCTACTAGACAAGGGTTTGTCTAGGCCATTTTGCCCGACACGTGAGCGGCTATAAAGTGCGCTTGAACAGAGGGGTGGCGATGGATAGGGTCAGGATGCCAAAGCCAACCAGGAAGAGCAGGTCGAAGCGGATCGCGGTGAAGCCGCCATCCTTCAGCAGGATGGCTTTAAAGCCGTGCACCGCGTAGGTAAAGGGGTCCACGTCGGCGATGGCGCGCAGCCACTTGGGCAATCCTGAAACAGGCGAGATGGCGCCGCTGGGAAAGAACAGCAGCGTGTTCAGCACGCCGAACATGGCGCGAGGCACCAGGGGATCTTCCACCCGAACCATCATCAGAAACATCATGCCGTTAAACGCCATGGAAGTGGAGATGATGAGCAACAGAAGCAGAAGGGCCGTCTCCGGGTGAAAGATGACGCCCAAGCCCGCAAATAGCGAGCCAATCGCCGTGATACAAATCCCCGACATCACCGCCTTGATGGTGCCGGCCAGGTTCAGGCCGAGAACCAGCTCCAGGCGAGTAATCGGAGTCACCAGGTAGCCCTCGTGCACCCCGCGTGCTTTGTCGTCGATGTAGAGCATGCCTCCGCCGATCATCACCGCCACGTACATCGCCAGCGCGATGGAACCGGCGAGCAGGTACTTCATGTACTCGACGTATGGATAAAGCTCCACGATCTCCAGCGCGATCTGCTGCACCACCTTCTGTTGAATGACAGGGGCATTCAAGGCGTCGACCAGCGATTGCATCTCTGCTTCGAGACTGGCGCTCATAGTCTGGTCGCTGTTGTCGACCACCAAGCCGATGGCAGGAGAATCACCCGCCAGAACCCGGCGCGAATACTGTGCCGGGATGATCACCGCTCCGTCGATTTTGCCGGTGCGCACATCTTCCCGCGCCGCTTGCTCATCGTTGTAGGCGACCGTGGTGAAGGTGCGAATATTCACCGCGATGGAGTTAAACGCTTCTTCGATCTTGAGCGCCTGCGAGCCCCGATCGTAGTCGACCACACCCATTCGCGCGCCGCGGATCTTGCCTCCGAAGGCGTTACCCAGCACGATCAGCTGCACCAGCGGAAGCGTCATCGAGACCATCATCAACGCCGGCGAACGAAAAAACTTGCGCATCTCTCGTTCCACAATCGCCATCATTCGCTTCATGGCTGCATCCCCGGACGCGGCGGCATGACAAAGCCCTGCGCCTTCACCTGTTCATCGCGAAGCTGTCGCCCCGTGTAATGAACGAAAACATCATCGAGCGTTGTATTCTGCACGCTCAGCGACTTGATGGTGTCGCCGTACCTGGTCACCATCTCCACTAATTGCGTGGTAGTGAGGGAGCCGTTCGAGGTGAGCAGCCGGTACATGCCTGCGCTCTTCGACTCCACCGCGGTCACCCCCGCCAATTGCTGCAGCCGTGCAGGCCACTCCGTCGACTCGTGCGCAAGATGCGCTTCCACCACGTTGTCGCCGGGAACGCTCTCTTTCAGCGCCATCGGCGTGTCCAGCGCGACCAGCTTGCCGTGATCGACGATGGCGATACGGTCGCAAAGGCGATCGGCCTCATCCATATAGTGGGTGGTAATCAGCATGGTGAGGATGCGGGTGTTTTTGAGATGGTTGAGCATCTCCCACACCGCCACGCGCGACACCGGATCGAGCCCGGTGGTGGGCTCGTCAAGAAAAAAGATGCGAGGATTATGCATCAGGCCGCGCGCGATCTCGAGCCGGCGCCGCATCCCGCCGGAGAGCGTCTTGGTTTGGGCGCCGCGCCATTTGAGGAGGTCCACCGCTTGCAGCAGCTCAGTGATACTGCGCTCGCGTTCGGCTTTGGGCACCTCGTAAAGCTTGGCATAGATGGAGAGGTTTTCTTCCACCGTCAGATCAATATCACTGGTCAGCGCCTGGGGAATCACGCCAATGGTTCGCCTCACCGCATCCGGTTCGCGCGAGACGTCATGCCCGGCGATGATCGCCTTGCCGCTGGTGACTGGGATTAGTGTGGTCATCATGCGGATGAGCGTGCTCTTGCCGGCGCCGTTGGGACCCAGCAGCCCGAAGATCTCACCCTCCGCCACCTCGAAGGTGATGCCCTTGACCGCTTCGAACTCTCCGTAGCGCTTGACGATGTTTTCCACCGCGATCGCCGCGCCTGGCTTGCTCATTGGTTCACCAGCTTGTTCTTGGGGATATAGACCTCGGCGAGCATGCCCGGCACATAGCGCATCTCGGGATTGTCGATCAGCAGCTTCAGGCGAATGGTTTTGATGTCCCGCTTGCGCCGGCTCACGTCGCGCTGCGTGGCGAAATCTGCTTCCGCCGATTTGGCGATCACCTTACCTTGGATTGTGGCCCCGCTCGGCATCACCACGCGCAAGCTGTCACCCAACTGCACCGCATCTGCCTCGGTTTCAGGCAGTGGGGCATAAATCCAGGTCTGGGTCAGATCCGTGATAGTTACGATTGGGGTGGTGGCCGCAACCACCTCCCCCTGCCGGGCCGCCCTTACGTTCACCTTGCCGGAAATGGGAGAGACTACCTGGGCGTATCCCAACTGCACCTGGGCCTGATCGAGCAGGGCCTTGGCGTTCTCCATGTCACCGCGCGTGGCAGAAACCGTCTTGGCCGCCGCCTGCGCCTGTATCGTATTGGCGGTCGCGACTTTGAGCGATGCTTCGGCGGCGCCGACATTGGCCTTGGCGGAGTCGACCGCGGCCTTCGCAGCCTGCAAAGCAGTGGCCGCTTCATCGCGCGACTGGTAGCTCATAATTCCCTGCGCCGCCAGTGCGACCGTGCGCGAGGTGTCGGCATCCTGGTGCTCATATTGGGCTTGCGCCTGCACCAGCGCGGCCTGCGCGCTGCGCAGCTGGGCTTCCGCATTGGTCACCTGGCTTGAGGTGCCACCCAGGGTCTGGCGTTCGGTATCGGTCGCTCCCATGAGCTTGTATCGCTGGCTGGCCGCCGTTGCCTCGGCAGCCTGCCGGGCAGCGGCCAGATCCTGGCTGTCGATGGTGGCGATCAGCTGCCCGGCTTTCACGTCGTCCCCTTCGTCGACCGTGAGTGTCTGGATCCTGCCGGGAATGCGTGAGCTGACCACAACTTCGTTAGCGTCGACCGTGCCGATCAGCTGCAGATCGGTCACGTGTTGGGCGGTAAAGAAATACCAAAAGAGCGAGATGACAAAAAGGATCCCGATCAGGATAAAGATACGATTGCGTGGGGTCATAACATCTTTCTCCAGACTCGCACGTTCCGGACCCGGGGCATGGGCATGTCGGCGATGACTCGCCTGGCAAGCCTTGCGCCATGAGCCCGGTCAACGAACAGGGCGCTGCCGAGGAATTGCACCGCGGCCTTGCGTCGCAGCTCGATCGCGGCATGGTCCATTGGGTCGAATGGCAGCACCATGCGCATCATGGGCGCGCTCAGAAAATAAAGAACATTGGCGCCGAGCACGCTATAGACCACCTGCAGCCAATCCGTCCGGCACAGTTCGCCGCTTGCGATGCCCTCGTGGACGGCCTCCTCCAGCTTGCCCAGCAGGGGTTTAAAGACGTTTTTCACCAGGGCGGGCACGGATTGGCTTTCGCCGCGCCGCATGCGGACCATCTCCTGTTGCATCAGGCTTTGAAAATCGCGTTGGGTAAGGATCCTGTCGAAGTGGTTCAGCGCCGTGCGCAGCAGCCGGTCGCCCGCACTGCGGCTGGGGTCGAGGGCCGCGAGCGCACGCTCCGCCACGACGCCCGAGACCTCTTCGATCGCCGCCGCGTAGAGCCCGCGCTTGCTCTTGAAGTAGTAGTAAAGGAGAGCCTTGTTGACTTTGGCAGCTTCTGCGATGGCATCGGTGCGCGCGCCGGCCAATCCATTCGCACTGAACTCGCGAACGGCAGCGCGCAAAATCGACTTTCTCGTGCGATCGGCGCGGCGATTCGGGTCTGTGCTCTTCACCGACATTGATTAACCAGTTAGTTAAAAGTATAACAGGGCGAGGCAGAGAAACCGCAGGTCCCTGCGGTTAAGCCATTTGTGCGCCCGAAACGGGATTGGGGTCCCTCTGCATGACCCCCCAGGTCTCAAAAGCGAGACCTGGGCCACCACTCATGGTTTTGGATTTACGACCCTCCCTGCGGGAAGGGTCCTACTTCGCCGACTTCCGCCGAGACTCCGGCACCTTGCCGATTCTCGCATCCCGCGCAACGATCAGTTCGCAAGCCAACAACGCCGCCTGCTCGAAATCCGGCGCATCCGCGGGAAGAACCTGCCAGCCCGTTACCGCCTTCCCGAATAGCTGAATGGATCGCATATTAGGGAAATCGCGCCGAAGGCTGTCGTGATGCTCCTCGGTGGTGGCGAGCCACAGCCCATTATCTGCAGTCTCACTCTGCCTATCGCGAAGTAGCAGCATAATCTTATCTCCCACATAGACCGCGAGGCAGCCAAACATCGAGCGGGTTTCGATCGCCAGGGGTGCGAGGGCCTCGAGCACGAACGCATAGGGCAACGCCTTGCGGCGTTTTACCGGAATAAGTAGAAAGCCCGTTCCGCGGCGAGGTTTTCGCATCGCGACCATGATAGTACGGGTCGCGCACGGAATATAGACCTTGCACATATAGCCGCAACGCATATAGTATGGCGCCATGGCTGATGACCTCAGGTCTCTCCTTCCGCTCCAGCCCACCACCTTTCACATTCTTCTGTCCCTGGCGGACGAAGACCGCCATGGCTACGCCATCATTCTCGAAGTGGCCAGGCGCACCCAGGGAGAGCTCAAGCTAAGTGCGGGCACGCTCTACCGGTCGATTCAACGCATGCTCGAAACCGGCCTCATTGTTGAAACCAGGAACCGGCCGGCTCCCGAGATGGACGATGAACGCCGCCGATACTACCGCATCACCCCGTTGGGCAAAGCAGTTGCGCGGGCCGAGGCCGGCCGCCTGCGCGACCTGCTCAAAATGGCGCGCTTGTGCGGAGTCGCGCCCAGGACAACCTGATGAACTTCCATCGACTTCTTCTCCACCTCTATCCCTCCTCGTTCCGGGCGGAATACGGAGACGAGATGAGCGCCATCTTCGCCCTCCAGCTTGGCCGAAGCAGCGGGCTGCACGCGAAATGCCGGCTCTGGTTTGCAACTGTGGCTGAGATTACTTTCAACGCAGCCATGCTGCATTGGGAAATCGCCCGCCGCGACCTGCTGCATTCCGCGCGATCGCTGCTTCATTCCCCTGGTTTCACCGCGACCGCGATTCTGCTGGTCACCATCGGCATCGGCGCCAACGTTGCCGTCTTCACCCTGGCGAATTTTGTCCTGGTCAGGCCGTTGCCCTTCCCTGAGTCGGACCGCCTGATGAAAGTCTGGGAAAAAACTGAGGGCTACGACCACATGGAACTCTCGCCCGCCAACTATCGCGATGTCGTCGCCGCCAGCCATTCGTTCACCGCCCTGGCAGCGTTTAACAACATCTCGATGAGCCTGATTGGCCAGGGCGAACCGCAAAGAATCCAAGGAGCCACGGTGACGGGGAATCTCTTTCCAACCCTGGAAAGCCCGGCACTGCTTGGCCGCTATTTCACCGGGGAAGACGACGGGCCGGCCTCTGCGGGCACCGTGGTGCTGAGCTACGGGTTATGGCAGAGCGCCTTCGGCGGCGATCCCAGCGTGCTCGGCAAGCCGGTTTCGCTCGACAATCAGCCCTACACCGTGATCGGTGTCATGCCCCACGATTTTCGCTTCCCTACCCGCGAGGCGCAATTCTGGACTACGTATCGCTTCAAGGAAGAGAATTACAAGGACCGCAACGACAATTATCTGATCGGCATCGGCCGGCTCAAGGCCGGCGTATCGCTCGACCAGGCGCGCAGCGAGCTGTTACTGATCGCCGCCCGGTTGCGAGGGCAATATCCCAAAGAGAATCTGAACGTAGACCTGTCGGTGGTCTCGCTGCGTGATGATCTCACCACGGAATCTCGACTCCTGTTGAAGGGCTTGTGCGGAGCAGCGCTCTGCATCCTGGTGATCGCTTGCGGCAACCTGGGCAATCTTCTGTTGGCACGATCGCTGGCGCGGCAAAGAGAGCTCTCCATACGGCTGTCCCTGGGCGCATCCCGCCGTAATCTTCTGCGCCAGCTTCTTTCCGAGAGCCTGCTCCTGGGGCTGGCTGGAGGCGCCTGTGCCACCGCAGTCGCGATTGCGACCTTGCCCCTGCTCTCCCGTCTGGTGCCCAATGAGCTTCCCATCCAGCAGGTTCCTCCGGTCGACATACATATGTTGCTGTTAGCCCTGGGTCTGACCTTGCTTACCATCGTCGGGTTCGGCGTAGCTCCCGCCTTGCACGCCTGCAGAGATGCCGGCATGAGCGGGCTTCGCGTGGGCGTGCGCACCGCAGGAGCCGGCAATCACCGGGCTCGCTCTGCGCTGGTGGCTGCGGAAGTCATGGCTTCCGTCGTGCTTCTGGTTCTCTCCGGATTGCTCATTCGCGCTTTGTGGAGAGTGCAATCCACCGACCCGGGATTCAGAACCGCCGGCATTCTCTCCGTGCGTACCGAGTTGCCGTTCCCCAAGTACAACCAGACCAGCACGCGGCAGCACTACTATGACAAAGTGCTGGCCGACGTGCGCAGGCTGCCTGGGGTGACCGGCGCCGCCTACATCACCGCACTTCCCATGACCTGGGGCGGCGGCATTTGGCCGGTCCAGGTCAATGGCGAGAGCGATATCCGCACCGAGCATAATTCCGCCAGCATGCGCTTTGTGACCCCTGGATTATTTTCAACCCTGGGCATTCCCATCAAACGCGGACGCGGCATCAGTGAGACCGACACTGGGGATCGGCCCTATGTCGCCGTGGTGAGCGAATCCATGGTCCGACGTTATTGGCCCAAGGAAGACCCGATCGGCCGGCATTTCAAGTTCGCACTTTACGATCGCGAGGTCATTGGGGTGGTCGGAGATATCCGCGCGCGGGGACTGGAGAGAACCAGCGAGCCCCAGGTGTATCTCAGCTACATTCAGGATCCTGACGATTGGTTCACCTGGTACGCGCCCAAAGATCTGGTGATCCACTCTTCGCAGGCGCCTGAGCCTCTGCTGCGCGCTATCCGGCAGATCATTCACGCCGCAGATCCTGAGCAGCCGATCTCCAACATAAGAACCATGGAACAGGTGGTCGCGGGAGAGACCGAATCGCGGACCATCCAAATGCGCGTGCTGATGATCTTTACCGGCGTTGCCATCCTGCTGGCCGGCTTAGGCATATACGGCCTGCTCGCATTTACCGTCTCCATGCGGCAGCAGGAGTTTGGCATCAGGATAGCGATGGGCGCCGGCCATGGCGATATCTTCCAAATGATCTTAGGACGAGGCGCGCTACTAGCGGTGGCCGGCTTGCTACCCGGGCTGGCGCTTGCCTACATCGCAGCCCGGCTGCTGCAAAGCCTGCTCGCCGGCGTCCAGCCGGCGGATGCACTCACCTTTTCAACCGCTGCGGCGTTGTGTCTCATCACCACATTGCTGGGTTCTTTGCTCCCGGCGCTTCGCGCCATTCGCACCGATCCCACTACCGTGATGCGCGCTGAGTAGCGCCGGCGAGTCTGGTCCAGATAGCCCACGTACTCGACGGGGGCCGCAGATTTAGAAGAATGAGGCCGGCGATGGTGATGGCAACGCCCAGGCAAGTGAGCAGGCCGATGGTTTCGTGTGCGAAAAAGCCCCAGAAGACTCCCCAAAGCGGAAGCAGGTACGCTACCGCCGCAACGTGAGTGGCGGACACCTGAGACAGCAGGCGGTAGAAGAGCAAGTAGGCGAAGCCGCTCCCGGCAAAGCCCAGAACAGCAATCGCGGCAACCGGGGCCAAGCGCAGAGCCGTCGGATGGGCTCCGGCGAGAGCCATGGGCAAGATCATCAGGCCGGCAAGACTAAGCTGGGTGGTTGCCAGTCCTATGGGGTCCAGGCCCTGCAGCTTAGCCTTGGCCAGAACCGTGGCGACGGCATAGCAGAGGGCAGCGATGGCAATTACGATTGTCCCGCGGAGCATTCCTCCAGGAGTCGTGTCTGCGGCCGGATCGCTGGCGCGGCTCAAAACCACCAGCAGCACTCCACCGAAGGCGAGAAGCACGCCACCGATGGTCAGCAGCGCAACCCGGGTACGCTGGACAGCCATAGAGATAAGCAGCGTCCAGACAGGTGTGGTTGCGTTGAGCACGGCGGCGACGTTGCTGGGCACGGTGCGCTCGCCCCAGGCAAAAAAGCTGAAGGGGATGGCATTATTGAACAGCGCTACGGCGAGTAGCCATGGCAGCAGGCGGCGGGGTGGCAGCGCATGGTTGCCGAGGCGAAGGGCCGTCCACAGCAGGCCCGCCCCCAGGGTGCACCGCAACAGCGCAACCCAGAGCGGCGGAAAGACGCTGCCGGCAACCCGGATCATGAGGAGAAGGAAACTCCCCAGAGAGCAGACAGCAGCACCAGCTGAAGGATGGACCTGGTCTTCATCCTCTTACGATGACAGTGGGGCTATCCTCAAGTCCAATGAATCTATTCGATAGGTTCGATCGAATTGGTTGATGATGGTTCCTATGTCCATGAGCTTGGAAGAGGCTCTTCTGTCTGTGTGGCGCCAGGTCTTTGCTGACGGTGCAAAAACGGTGAGCCTCAACGATGAGAGCTATCCCATCCGCCGAACCAGCCGAGCCAAACTGCGGGAAGTAGATTTCAAGTTCGGCGGTACAGCCCTGCGTGGCGTGGAACAAAACGCGAGTACTAACTCCCGCTGGGCGAAGCTCGCGCGGGATGGCAAGAAGGTAATGCAATTTCTCGATGCCGGCCGCTACGTTGCCGTCGTCGTAGACGGGAAAGTTGTTTTCTACCACGCCCGGGTTGAGGGCGAAGGCTAGCGCATTCAGGAGGCGGCGGAGCGGTCCTCTCCACTGAGAAAATCCTTGATTGTTGGCAGCGTCTTAATCGCTGGGCCCGATTTCCGCTGCGCTAGTCTGATCTCGTACTGGCTCTGTAGGTTCAGCCAGAACTGGGCGCTGGTGCCGAAAAAGTGTGCCAGCCGCAAAGCCGTATCGCCAGTAATTGACCGTCGGCCGTTCAATATCTGCGTCACGCGATTGGTCGGCACCCCGAGCTGCCGCGAGAGCTCGGCCGCGCTCATGCCCATCTCTTTCAATTCCTCCGCCAGATGCTCGCCCGGGTGTATCGCTTTCATCATTTCCCCTCTCAGTGGTAATCCACAATTTCCACGTTCGTCGGGCCGTTGGCGTCTACTGGCCACTCAAAACAAATTCGCCACTGATCGTTAATCCGGATGCTATATTGCCCCTTCCGATCTCCCCTTAATCGTTCAAAGCGATTGCCTGGCAGCGCCGAAAGGTCGTTCACCGTGGTCGCAGCTTGCATGCGATCGAGCTTGAACTGGGCGCTTCGTTCGAAACCAGAAAAGGCCTTTACTCGCTTCCCGGTCGCGAAATCGCTCGTTCGCTTGTCCCGGTAGCTGACGATCATAAACGAACTATAGCAGTAATTTATGCTGTACGTCACGCGTATTTCGAGACTGACTCCCTACGTTACGCTGTATCGAACAACACTTCCAGTGATGGTCCGCGGAACTGCAGATCCCTCGGCTTCCCAGGATTTCCTGTTGAACTTGGTGGCGTTGGCGAACTTCATGCGCCTTTCCTTACTGAAAGGCGCACACGTGGCTCTGTCCTGTGCTGCTTGGCAGGAAATCCGGGTCGCTCGGGATGACAAAGGGGAGGGGGACGCTCCCATGAAGAGCGATTGCTCGACAGAGGGTGTTTTTCCTCACCTTGGGTGGGCCGCAGGCCCATGCTTCTCTCAGCCGGATGTCATCCCGAGCCGCTAACTTGCCTGCGGCAAGTTGAGGGAGAAATGACACGCCCAAGAATGCCATGGATGCAAGGCCCGGAGGGCCGACTGCCAAACGTCAGCCCAGCCCGGAAGGGCTGGGAAATCACCGAAGAGGATCCGAGCGCTGTAGGCGCGGCACTAAACCGATGTGTCATTAGGAGCGTAGCCGAGGGATCTGCAGTTCTTCTATTTTGCAGCCTGTGGCGCGTCGTTATAGGAGTGCCAGGCCCATCCAAGAAAATGCGGGTTCCCGCCGAGCGCGTCCTGCACCACCTTCAGCATGCTGGGCAGCTGCAACCCGTAGTCCGGGTCACGCAGCCCAATCGCCATCTTCGCCAGGTTCGATCCGCTCAGTCCCTGGTACGCCATATCCATAAACTTCCCGCCTGCCTGGCGAAGCTTGTCTGCCTGGGCTGCGCTACTGTCGCCATCGCCCGGGCTGCTTAGCTCGTAGAGCATCAGGGTCAGCCGCGGCAGCGAAGACATCAGCGCCTGGCGCTGGCTTAAATCCCCCTTCAGATATTTGTTAGCGATGTCCGCGTTGACCGTCATCTGGTTCTGCTCCGCCAAACCGCGCACAGCGTGATAAGTATCAACCAAGTCCGGCAGGAACCCCAGGTTGCCCGGTCCTTTATTCTCCTGGCGTTGTTGCGGCTCTATGTCGAGATGGATGCCGTCGAACCGCGCGTGCGGGTGTTCCCGGTTATACGACAAAACTTCATTGACATGCGTCATTAACTTGTCGCGGTGCTTCCCCGGCTCATCCGCGTCGGTGCTCGACAGCAAAGCCTCCGCCCGAATATGCGATTTATGCAGCAGCCCGATCAGCTTCTCCATCTCCTGCTCCTCCGCTGCGCCGCCGTTCTGCGAGGAGAACGATAAGTAAACCTCATTGATCTGTTGCGCCCTGCAGAAGTCGCGCAAAGCCTCGCCCCTCGACGCTAAGTCGAGCAGAATGGGGGTCTTCCACACCCAAAGTCCATGTACCAGCGGTTCCTGGGCCGCCGCCCCGGGACCCAGGACAACCCCCAAGACCAGGCAAGCGCCAAGCAATACAACCCATAGCCTCATAGAGATCCTCCTCGAACAAATCGATGAATAACCGCGACCCTACGCGCTGCATCCAAGCATCTATCTGTGCACGGAGATAAAACCATGGCAAACGAATCCAAGATTGAAACACCCGAACAGGAATTTCACACCTCTGAAACCGATGAGGACAAGAAAATCGATCGTATCGCGGAGCGGGCTGCAGAAAAGGCCGGAAACACAGAAAAGCGGTACGACCAGAACAACGATATCTTCACCAAGTAGTCTGCCCGTTTCATCGCATCTACACCAGCGGCCGCCGAGGTTCCCCCGCCCGGCGGCCGTTGTGTCTGCCCTTGCCCGCCGACTACAATGACAAGATGGTGAATTTGCGTCGCAGGCCGCCGATGACCTTTCCTGAACACGAGCTCCACTTCTTCCAGAGGTTTGGCTTAACCGGGCGCCTGATCGAGCGGTGCCTGGGCGAAGCGCTCTCAGCCGGCGGGGATTTCGCCGACCTCTACTTTGAATCCATTGCCTCGACCTCCATCTCGGTCGACGAGTCGCTGGTCAAATCCGCCAGCCAGGGCGTCAGCGCCGGCTGCGGGATTCGCGTCTGTCTCCGGTGATCGCACCGGCTACGCCTATACCGACGATCTCTCCGCCGAGCGGCTGATGCGTGCCGCCCGCACCGCGGCCCTGATCGCCAGCGGGCCCAGCAAGCAGAGCGTCGCCGGCTTCCGCGAGACGCCAAAAGCCAGCCTCTACCCCATCTCAGCCGCGGATACCGACGCGGGAGTCGCTCCCAAGCTGGAACTGGTCATGCGCGCTGACCGCGCCGCCCGCGCCTACGATCCGCGCATCGTGCAGGTGCGCGCCGGCTACAACGACGAGTTGCGCCACATCCTCATCGCGGCCTCCGACGGCACCTTCGCCCACGACACCCAGCCCCTGGCCCGCTTGAACTGCTACGTCATCGCCAAAGAAGGATCAAAAAGCTCCCGCGGCGGCTCCGGCGGGGGCGGCCGGGTGGAGCTGAGCTTCTTTGAAGGCGACAAATCTCCCGAGCACTTCGCCCGCGAGGCCGCGCGCCAGGCCATCCTGCAACTCAACGCCGTGCCCGCCCCGGCCGGCGACATGGAAGTGGTTCTCGGTCCCGGCTGGCCCGGCGTCCTGCTGCATGAGGCCGTGGGCCACGGGCTCGAAGCCGACTTCAACCGCAAGAAAACCTCGGCGTTCGCCGGCCTCATTGGCCAGCCAGGTCGCCAGCTCCAAGGTGACCGTGGTCGACAACGGCACCATGCCGTCGCGCCGCGGATCGCTGAATGTCGACGATGAAGGCTCGCCCACCCAGGAAACCGTGCTCATCGAAAACGGCATCCTCAAGGGCTACCTCAGCGACAAGCTCTCCGCCCGGCTCATGGGCATGGCCGACACCGGCAACGGACGCCGCGAAAGCTATCAGCACATCCCCATGCCGCGCATGACCAACACCTACATGCTCTCCGGCGAAGACGATCCGGAAGACATTGTGCGCAGCGTGAAGCAAGGGCCTCTACGCCGTGAACTTCGGCGGCGGCCAGGTGGATATCACCAGCGGCAAGTTCGTCTTCTCCGCCTCCGAGGCCTACCTCATCGAGGACGGCAAGATCACCGCGCCGGTGCGCGACGCCACCCTCATCGGCAACGGGCCCGAAGCGCTCAAGTATGTCTCCATGGTGGGCAACGATCTGGCGCTCGACGAAGGCATCGGCACCTGCGGCAAGGACGGGCAGAGCGTGCCGGTCGGCGTGGGCATGCCCACCATCAAGCTCGACCGCATGACCGTCGGCGGAACCGGCAGATAATGTCCACAGCCACCCCAATCTCCGCGCCAGAGACCGACATGCAGCAACTGGCCACCGATGTGGTCGAGCGCGCGCGGCGCGCCGGAGCCACCGAAGCCGAAGTAGTGATCCGTGAAGGTGACGAATTTTCTACCCTGGTGCGCCTTGGCCAGGTAGAGACGCTAAAGGAGTCAGGCGCCCGCGGCATCGGCCTGCGCGTCTTTCTCGGCCCCAGCGGAGCGCATCGCACCGCCAACACCTCCACCAGCGACTTCTCCCCGGCAGGCCTCGATCACCTGATCTTCGGCGCCATCGACCTGGCAAGGGTTACGTCGGAAGATCCCTTTGCCGGCTTGCCCGAACCCGGCGCCATGGGCCAGCTGGCCGGCGATCTCGATCTTTACTACGAAGATGTCTACGGGCTCCCGGTCGCGCAGCGCATCGACTATGCCCGGCGCGCCGAGGCCGCGGCGCTCTCCGCCGATCCCCGCATCCAGCAGGAGAAGAGCGACGGCGGCAGCTTCGACGCCGCGACCGGGCACAAGGTGCTGGCCAACTCCCGCGGGTTTGTCGGCGAATATCGCCGCTCCTACTGCTCGCTTTCCGTCATGCCCATTGCCCAGTCGGAGCAAGGCGGCATGCAGCGCGACTACTGGTTTTCCAGCGCCCGCACCCTGGCCCGCCTCGATTCTCCGGAGAGTATCGGAGCCGAAGCCGCCCGCCGCACCCTGCGCCGCCTGAATGCGCGCCGTGTCCCCACCCAGAGCGTGCCCATCGTCTTTGCCCCGGAGATCGCCCGCTCCCTCATCGGCAACATCTTTGAAGCGGCCAATGGAGACAGCATCTATCGCGGCGCCTCCTTCTGGGCCAACCAGCTGGGCCAGCAGGTCGCCAGCCGCTAATGTAACCGTCATTGATGACGGCACCATGCAGGGCTTGTTCGGCACCTCGCCCTTCGACGGTGAAGGGCTGCCCACGCGGCGCACGGTCATTGTCGAAAACGGCATCCTGAAGAACTACCTGCTCAACACCTACACCGCGCGCAAGCTGAATATGCAGAGCACCGGCAACGCCTCGCGCGGGCTGGCCGGTACGCCTGGCATCGGCGCCGGCAACCTCTTTCTTCAGAACGGCTCGCTCTCGCCGCAGCAATTGCTCGCCGATGTCAAGGCCGGCTTCTATGTAACCGAGCTGATGGGCTTCGGGGTGAACATGGTGACCGGCGACTACTCCCGCGGCGCTGCCGGTCTGTGGATTGAAAATGGAGAGCTGACCTTCGCCGTCGAGGAAGTGACCATCGCCGGCAACCTGAAGGAGATGCTCAACAACGTCACCGCCATCGCAGACGACCTGGTATTTCGCGGAGCGGTTGCCTCGCCCACCCTGCGCATCGACGGAATGACCATCGCCGGGGAATAAGTGCGGTAAATCATTGGTCATGAGAGCCGGTCTAGCCAATTCCATCCGCTTCGACCCGGCCGACCCTAACGCCAGCCTGGGCACTCTCCCGCAAGCCCCCGCTGTCTTCGCCCTCTGCGCCGCCGATCCTGCGGCCGAACCTTACCTCAGCAAGACGCCCAACCTTCGCCGCCGCCTGCAGCGCTTTCTGCGTGGGGCGCAAACCAGTGAGCAGCCTCGCACCCGCCGCCTGCAACTGGCGCACCTGGTCGACCACATTGAGTACACCGTCACCGGGTCGGAGTTCGAGTCCTCCCTGTGCTTGTATGAAGCTTCCCTGCGCGCCTTCGGGACACGGGCGCAAAAGCGGTTACGGCTGCGCCCTCCGGCCTTCCTGCGGATGTCGGTCGATAATGCCTATCCTCGGGTGTATGTGACGTCGAAGATCAGCAAGACCGCTGCCAACTCCATCTTCGGTCCATTCCCATCGCGGGCAGCGGCGGAGCGATATGCCGATGAGATGCTCAATCTGTTTTTGCTGCGCCGCTGCACCGAAGAGCTGAACCCCGATCCCGCCTTTCCCGGCTGTGTCTATTCCGAGATGAAGATGTGCCTCGCGCCCTGCTACAAGGGCTGCACCGATGACCGCTACAAGCAGGAGTCGGCCGATGTATTTGCCTTTCTCTCCACCCGCGGCGCTTCCATGCTCACGCGTCTGGAAGGCGAGCGTGACGCCGCCTCCGAGGCCATGGAGTTCGAGCGTGCGGCGGCGATTCATCAGCGAATGCAGAAGGTTCAGGGAGTGGCGCATCTGGCCAGCGAGGCGGTTCGCCCGCTGGCGCAATTGAGCGGAATCCTGGTGCAGCCGTCGGCTGAGCCGGGTCATGTCGCGCTCTTCCGCTTGTGCCGCGGAGTATGGAGCGGACCGGCGCTTTATTCCATTCTCGGAATGCGGCTGGCTAATGAGCGCTCGGGGTCGACTTCCCTCTTTGCTCATCCCGTCGCGTTGGAGCCTGTTCCCCTGGAGGGTTCTGCTGCGCCGGCGAAAGACCTGCTGGAGGCGCGGCTTGAGCAGGCGTTGGCGGAGCTTGCGCAGGCCGCGCCTAAATCCGTTTCCTCGCAGACCTTGTCCGACCACCTGGCACTCTTTACCCGATGGTTTTACCGGCCCGCGGCGCGCTCCCTAGGAGAAATGATCTTTGCCGGCATCGACGGTGAGGTAGCACGCAAGCCTCTCTTGCGCGCCATATCCCGCGTCGCCTCGCGCGCCAACAGCGCAAACCCGGAAGAACTATCCAAGCCCCCCATCCAATGGCACGCGTAGGAGAGACAGTCGCTCCACTACGCTACGCCACGGTTGGGATGATAAGTCATTTTTAAGTCGAGGAATCATGGCCCTGCAGCCCATATGCGCTAACTCATTTTGGGAAGACATCGAAATCCGAGAAGACGCTGGGTTTTTTTGAATCTCCAACTCACCCAAAAATCGTCATCCTCCGCACGAGCATCCCGAGTTCAAAGACCGGACGATGGAAGATAGTTACAGCGCATGAAAGGATGTACGCACGACGGTTAGTGCGTACTGCCGCAGGTCCTGTTCTTTGCGCTTCGGTGGTTGAAAAGCTCCGAACAGCATGAGCAGATGAGCATCGCCGGGGGTCCTTCGACTCCGCGCATCAAGCGCTGTCTCACGCGATAAATATGTGAGGCGCTTCGCTCAGGATGACGATTTTGTGAGGGTTTGGAACACCGCCTTTCATCTGCTGATGAGGAGCGGCTAGAGATTTGCCAGGAGGCAGAATTGACCCGATTTGTTTACGGCGTCGGCGTGGCTCTTATGTTGGTGGCAGTCGCTACTGGCGTTATGGGAACCCCAAGGTTACAGGCACAAGTTCCCTCGGTTCAATCTACGCGAGACGTGATCTCGCGGCTGGAAAACGAGTGGTTTGATGAAACAGGGCGGAGTTCCTGGGATGTCGATCGCCTTGATCCGTGATGGGAAGACGATCTGGCTGCATGGTTTCGGAGTCAAAGACAAGAAGACGGGAGAACCCGTCCGGACGGACACGGTCTTTGAAGCCGCTTCCCTAAGCAAACCCGTATTCACTTATGGAGTGCTCAAGCTGGTCGACCAGGGAAAGCTCGATCTCGACACTCCGTTGAGCTCTTATTTGCCAAAGCCCTACGTTCCAGACGAACGCGTAGGCAAGATCACGGCACGATTGGTATTGAGCCATCGAACCGGCTTTCCGAATTGGCGGGGCGACGACGGCTTGCTTCCCATCTATTTCTCCCCCGGAGAACGTTTCAGCTACTCAGGTGAGGGATATATCTATCTGCAACACGTGGTCGAGCAGATTACCGGGAAACCGCTGGACGTTTATATGGACGAAGTTGTTTTCAAGCCGTTGGGGATGACGAACAGCAGCTATGTGTGGAGGCCGAGCTTTGATTCCCTGACGGCTACGGGGTATGACTCCAAAGGAGCACCGGGTGAGCTATGGAAGCCGAAGGAAGCCGGAGCGGCATCCAGCCTGAATACTACCGCCAGAGATTATGCCCTTTTCGTGGACGCAGTTCTGAATGGCAAAGGGCTTTCGTCCTCCGTGCTCCTTCAGATGGAGACGCCTGAGGTCGCGCTCGACCCGGCTTGCAGGATTTGCATTAAGCAAGAACCGAAAGAGCTGTCGAAGACGCTCTTCTGGGGTTTGGGATGGGGTATTCAGCGCGTACATCAGAGCGTCATGCTCTGGCATTGGGGCGATAACGGCGCCTTCAAAGCTTTTGTGATGGCCGACCCAGCAAAAAAGTCAGGTGTCGTGATGTTCGCAAATGGCGAAGATGCGCTGAACGTCGCAAAGCCGATCATCGACACAGCAATAGACACAGATTCCCTGGCCTTCGCGTGGCTGAAATGAAGCAGCCCGGCTGAGCTAATAGCTATGGGAAATGCGGTGACAGGGAAATGCGGCAGGGAAATGCGGTGACATGATACGTATTCACCTTTGAGTGTGGTTTCTGACGATTCGGGGGTATCCACGATTTGAAACGGGTGATGGCGATACGTTGCACGACTTGGGAAAACCGCCTTCAACGAAGGGCACGGCTTCACAGGCTGCGGAAAAACTCTGTTTTGTATCAGGGCACGACTTTAGTCGGGCCATAAACGACTGAAAATACGCCGGGCTTTAGCCCCTGAGGGCAAGCATTTTCGACAGAGGAATCATGGGCTTTCGGCCCACCCAAGGTGATGAAAAGCAGTTGAAGGGGACGGCCTTCAGGCCGTCCATACAGCAACAAGACTTAGGTGGCTTTTAGCCACTGAGGGCAGGCATTTTCGACAGAGCGTAGTGGAGCGACTGCTGTTTCGCGCTCGACGGGAGAAATAAAGAAAGAAAACCCCTCTTGGGAAAGCAACTGCCGATCGGGCGCAGCCGGCGGATTCACGGTTTTGACTCTGCCCCCTGCTGCCCTCCGAACTGTTCAAGGTTCGACCAACCGGTGTTCGGAGGCTTTAGCCAATGATGTATTTGCTCCTCGGCAAGAACGAGAGGAGCTTGACTGCGAGATAGGTAATCACGAAGGTAGTGAATGCGATCGTTGGGATGCGTAAAAACGCATTCCCGATTAGCGGCGCCATGCGGGAATGAATGGTGTTGAGTACGATGATGTGTGCCAGGTACATGCCATAGCTCACGCGTGAAAGATCGTCGATAAGCCGCCATACGAGACTGTTGCCGCGATCCGCACGAAGGTTTCGGAAGAGCAGGAATATCCCCGCTGTCATGATCGCAACGTTCAGCGTGGTAAAGTTCCAAGTCAACTCGAGACTCTTGACCTCGCGCTCGTAACGGAGTCGGTAGAGAAATCCCCCCAACGTGAAGGCATAACCCGCAACAATCACGCCGATTGCGAGCCAATCGAGACGCAACGAAGGCGCCATGAAGAATCGCTTGATATAAGCGGCGAGTACTGCATAGCCAATGAAGCCTGAGAAGTAGTAGAGGGTTGGCGTTGCATTCCAATAGCACTCGCCCCACACCCCTGAGAAGAAGAGGTGAATGAACGGCAGCAACAGCGTCATGCCCCACAGCACCAGGAAGAGTTCCATACTCTTCCGGCTTGCCGAAATGATCCATGGTGAGAGCACAGGTGCGATGAGGTAGATCGCCATCAGCATATATACGAACCACAAATGGCCGACTTCGGTGCCGTAATTGATGGGGATTTTGGCGATGTTGAGCAAGGCGGTCTGAAGAGAGATCACTCCTTGCGCGTAGTAATAGAAGGCATAGACTGCGCACCAGATAACGAAGGGAATCAACACCCGGGTAAAACGTTTCCGGAAGAATTTGCGCTCATCTTCAATGGGGAACAGGAAGAACCCGGTAATCATGACAAAGAGCGGCACGCAGACGCGCAGGAGCGAGTTTGTCCATCCCACTGCCCAGGATCCCGCCGTGTGCAGTACGGTGCCGTCTGCGGCTATGTACTCGAACTCACCGGTGTGGATCTGCATGACCATGTAAATCGCGATGACGCGCAAGAGATCGAAGCCGCGATGCCGCGTGTGGGTGGGAGAAGCTGAGATATTCACGATGTGCGGTCCCCAGTTGTGAAGATAATGAGACCACAGCACTCCTGCTTGGCTCAGATTTTGAGATACGTACATCAATTCCCTTCCGTGGTCAGTCCCAATCGAGTCAATCTCCACGTAACATTGGTAGCGTCCCGGCCTTAATCCGATAGGAGCAGGTCGCGACGGTGCATCCTCACAAGAAACGCGGCAACTTTATCGGCGAAGGTGAAACCTCCGCCGCCGGTCGATTTTGTCGTCGCTTTCTCTCTCGCCATCAGAAGCCATCGCCCAATCCGCCTTTCCGCCCCTTTCCAGGCCCCGCTCTCGTGCTTAGGCCTGAATACGCCATTTGGCGGTATAATAGGCGACATAATGGTAAATGAGTTAGCGGCAGTCTTGGACGAGCTGGGCGGTGAGGCCGGAGTCGGGCGCGCGGTGCGAACCTCGCAAGACCTGAGTGCAGCGATCCGCGAAGGATTTCCCCACCAAGCGGTGAACGCCCTTACCTCGACTGGGCTCTCCCTGCAGGAGGTCGCCAGCAGTCTTGATCTCTCGCTTCGCAGCCTGCAACGCCGGAAGAGCCAGGGCCGTCTCGCGCGGTACGAATCAGACCGGCTTTATCGCTTGGCGCGCCTGGTCTCGCTGGCGGCAAACTTTCTCGGCGACCGTAAAGTTGCCATTGACTGGCTTAAGAGACCGAATCACGCCCTCGGCGGTGTGGCCCCGCTCGCGATCATCGACACCGAGCTGGGAGCGCGCCAGGTGGAGAACGTCCTGGGCCGGATTGGATACGGCGGCGTCAGTTGACGACTGTGTACCGCCTGCTGAGGAAGCCTTTCGCCGCGACACCATTCGATGGAGAGGGAAGCTACCGTTACGGTGGCCGCTGGTCCGCGCCGGGAACCCGTATCGCATATACCGCCGAGCATCTCTCTCTTGCGATGATCGAGTATCTGGTACATCTCGATCCTAATCACCCTCCTAAAGACCTGATGCTCGCCCGCGCCCGGGTTCCAGAAGATTTGCCTAAGCTCCAATTCCGTGCGGACGAACTACTGCGCGGATGGCAGGACTATCCAGCTCCGGAGTCTTTGGCTCTCATCGGGGAGAAGTTCGTTCGCGATAGGGAGACTGCAGTCTTAATCGTGCCGTCAGCGGTGGCTCCCACCGAGAACAACTGGCTTCTCAACCCCCAACATCCTCATTTTCAGAAGATCGAGCTCGAACGCGCGGAGCCGTTCCACTACGATCCAAGGCTACTTAGGCGGAAAGCCGGCGAGGGAATCCAGACGACTGATGCCCCCGGCCCGAAATAGCATCCCGGCCTTGACAGATCCTGGAGCGGATGTACCCTATTAACAGACGATTTCGGCAGGCAGCGGATTCTCGCGTCCCCGCTCTCTGGTCCGGCAGTTGCCGGTAGTCTCGGCCTACACGCGAGCGAAGGACAGTCTTACCGCTGTCCGGTGTCTCACTCTATCCCTGTCACAAATTAAGCCAACTACAAACATCCCGCCGCGGCGGGATGTTTTATGCCTCCACGCGCTTCGCCGCGCAATGGAGATCTCTGCCCGCCTCTCTCACCCAACTTCCCAACTGGATTGGAGCCACCTATGTCTAAAAGTAATGTCAGCGTCCCCATCACCGATCAGGAAATGGCCTTTGCCCACCTGGTCGTCTTTGGAACCATGACCGACCAGCGGGCCGCCGAAGCCGTCGGCCTCGACCCCACTACCGCCGCCTACATCAAATCCAAACCCTGTGTCCAAGCCTACATGCTCGAACAGCGTGCCCTTATGCAGCAACGACTCGTCGACCAGGAAAGCGAGGGCTTGCCCCGCTTCCACCTGGGCCGCGAGCAAGTCCTGGACCGCCTCTGGGAACTCGCCAGCTTGGGACCAGAAATGACCCGAGGCAGCATTACCGGCCAAGTCAAGGCTATGTCCATGATCGTAGCCATCGAAGGCCTGATCCCGGACCGTCGTGCCGGCTCCGCGGAGAAGAACTCCGCTCCTCCGCCCACGAAGGCTTATATCTATCCCTCCGCTTGGCGTCGCGAGCAGCAGGAGGAAACCGCCGGCCCCCGACCCAACCCTGACCGCGCCCCGGAAGACCAGGAAGAAGCGGGGCTTAGCGATCCCCAGGCCGAACCCGCTTTCGGCTCAGCGGAAGACACGACGCCAGACCCCAGCCCTATCCCCAGCCCTGACCCCGGCGAGCCCACCTTCGTCGCTCCCGTTAGCCTCTCGGAAACCCAATCGGCGCCTCATGCCGCTTTTGCTCCCGACACCAGGGTTCCCTTCTCGATCCCAAAGAACCCCTTTGCCCGGCGCCGCTTCTGAAGAAGCCGAAACCCATGCACTCGCTCCAGCGGTTTCGCAATTTGGTGTAGACCGAAGCCAAGGACCTTTTCGTGGTTTTCTCCCAAGGAAAACCATTCCTCGCGATCTTTAACAGGCCACAGTAATTGCGAAACCGCTTAAATGCGCCAAAACACCCCAAAAGGATCGAATTTTATCGAATTTTATAAAACAAGATGATCCCTCTAGCTCAAACCGTGGGGGTTTGAAGCATTGAGGGAATGGTCGAGTCAACCGGTGCACGATGGTCTTTGCCGGCGCCGGCGGTGAGTTTGCCCGCAAACCTCTGCTGCACGCCTCTCGTGCGCCCATAGCGCCAAACCTCTCACGAACGCTGCTTTCGCCGCAAATAAACAATGAAATGCCATGCTAAGTACAAGGAAACCGAATCTATCTCTATGTAGGCGTCTTTAGGGTACGCAACTGCTACACTGAGGGCACTTTGAGGGGCAATTATGGTTGAATTGGTGCCATCCATCCTCTCTGCCGACTTCTCGAAGCTGGCCTTGGAAATTCAGGCCGCCGAGCGCGGTGGTGGTTCAGTCATTCACATCGACATCATGGACGGCCACTTCGTGCCGAACCTCAGCATGGGCCCTCCCGTAGTCAAGTCCCTGCGCAAGGTCACCAACCTGCCGCTGGACTGTCACCTGATGATCGAGAATCCGATCGACTTCATCCCCGAGTTCGCGGAGGCCGGAGCCAACTGGATCAGTGTGCACTACGAGGCCTGCCGTCATCTGCACCGCACCCTGCAATTCATCACCCACCACGACATGAAAGCCGCCGTGGTCATCAACCCCGCCACCCGGGTCGATCTTCTGGTCGAAGTCCTCCCCATGGTCCACCATGTGCTGGTAATGAGCGTGAACCCAGGCTTTGGCGGCCAACAATTCATTCCCTTTTCACTGGACAAGATCCGGCAACTCGCCGAGCTCCGGGCAGATCTCGGTCTCCACTTCAGAATCGAGGTCGACGGGGGCGTAGCCAGCGAAACCATCGAATCCGTCGTGGAAGCCGGCGCCGACCTGCTGGTCGCCGGGAGCGCCGTTTTCGATTCCGGGCAGCCTGAACAAGAGGCGCGGATGCTATTGCAAATGGCCCGGGAGGCCGAACAGCGCCGCCAGGACCAAAATTTCCATTCCACGCGGGCCGCCGCCATTTAACATGGAAGATGCCGCGGTGGCAGGGCACCGCCGGCGGTCGCAACCCTGGCTCCCCGGCGGAGCGTGTGCCCATGAGGTGTTATGCAGCGTCTTCTATTCCGGCTCTCCACCCTCTGTCTGCTGTGCGTTCTTCCCGCGTCCGCTCAGTTCGGCAGCATCTTCAAGCCTGCGAAACCGTCAACCACCCCGACACCGAACGATCCCATGGCCGGTCACGCCTCCAAGCAGCCGGATAAAGAACTCTTCGACAAGGCCATGATCGCCATGAAGAAGGGCAAGTTCGACGTGGCCCGTTTGGATCTGCAGACCTTGCTCAATACCTACCCGGAATCCGAGTACCAGATGCGCGCCAAGCTGGCCGTGGGCGATGCCTGGTTCAAGGAAGGGGGTACCGCTGCGCTGACCCAGGCGGAAGCCGAATATAAGGACTTCATCACCTTCTTCCCCAACCAGCCGGAAGCCGCCGAAGCACAGATGAAGGTCGCCGACATCTATTACATGCAGATGGAGAAGCCCGACCGCGACCCCAAGAATGCCCAGCAGGCAGAGCGCGAATACCGGACCATGATCCAGCAGTTTCCCGATTCGACCTTTGTGCCTCGCGCCAAGCAGCGCCTGCGCGAAGTACAAGAGGTTCTGGCTGAGCGCCAGTTTCAGGTTGGCAGCTTCTACGCCACCCACGAGAACTGGGCCGCCTCGATCGCCCGCTTGCAGACTGTGACCGATGCCTACCCGCTCTACAGCCACAGCGACCTGGCGTTGATCGGCTTGGGAGACGCGTACGCCGCCGAGGCCCGCTTCGTGCAGAATGATCCGCGCATGGCCAAGATCAATCCCAAGGCCAAGCAGGAGCTGATGAAGGCCTACGACGACCAGGCGGCGGATGCTTATGCACGCGTGATCACGCACTACTCCATGGCTCCGCATGTGGAAGACGCCCGCGAACGCCTGATCGCGCTCAATCGCACCGTGCCCGAGCCTACCAAGGAAGAACTCGCCGACAGCGAGGCGGAAGAGCAGAGCCGTACCGGCATTACCTTCAAGGATCGCGCCCTCTTGCTGGTAAAGCGTGGCCCGGTCACGGTGAACGCTGCCCGGGTTGGGGAACCGACCCTGGTCGACCCTGCAGAGGTGACGGCGCCCGCCGTTCATAAGCGCGACGCCGACCTGTTCGTCGCCGCCATTAACGACAAACCGCTCCCGGTCGCACCCCCAATTGGCACAACGCCCGCTGCGGTTGCGAATGGGGCGGCAGAGCCCGCGCCTGACGCCAACACCCCGCTTGCATTGGAGAATGTGCCCGGCGCCCCCGCGATCGGAGCCCAAATTGTTGGTACCGGCCAAGACAGCGCAGGAGACAGCGGCGCCGGCGCAGCGCCGGCCGCCTCGGCACCGCCACGGGAGGCCGCACCCGCGGCAGATCCGGGTGCAGCAGTGGCTGCGGACGCAGCCGGGGTCCCGGGCGCCGAGAATCCTGGCGGACTGAAGGCGGTTGGCCCGGCCAATAACCAGCCTCTGCCTCCGATCGAAAAGCCCGCGGAGGCGCCCGCCCAGATCAATGATGTGCACAACGCCGCCCAGGTGCAGACCGGCACGGATGCCGGCGCCACTACCGCCAATGGCAAAACCAAGAAGAAGACCCCGGCGCCCAAGTATGATTCAAGCGACGAGTCTTCCAGCAAACACAAGAAAAAGAAGGGCCTTGACAAGCTGAACCCGTTCTAACAGGGTTTGCGGCTCCTCCAGCGGCAAAGAGCATGCTGCGAGAACAAACTCGATAAATCCAGATAACCAATGCGTCGTGTAGCCCAGGTCTCGCCTTTAGTCCGGGGGCATGCAGAGGGATTTCCAAACCCGCGTCTCACGAACGCTTTAGCTTGCAATACCGGGCTTTTAGCCGTGGATGAGAACCGGCCTACCCACAATGGAATATTCCAAGCACGCACTAGACACCCACATGCCCCGTGATCTCCCGAAAGCCTACGACCCAGCCGCCATCGAAGACCGTTGGGCGGCGTATTGGGTCGACGAGCAACTTTTCGTCCAGCCTCATGCCGGCGGAGCCCCCTCCGCGCCCATCTTCACCATGCTGCTGCCCCCGCCCAATGTCACCGGGCGGCTGCACATGGGCCACATGCTGGAACACACCGAGATGGATATCCTCACCCGCTGGCGCCGCATGTGTGGGGACCTGGCGCTTTGGATCCCCGGCACCGATCATGCCGGCATAGCCACCCAGTTGATGGTCGAGCGCCAGCTCGCCGAGGAGCACAAAACCCGCCAGCAGCTGGGCCGCGAAGCCTTTATCGAGCGCGTCTGGCAATGGAAGCAGCATTACGGCGAAGCCATCCTCGACCAGATGCGGCGGCTGGGCACCAGCGTCGACTGGTCGCGCGCCTACTTCACCATGGATGGCCCCCGCTCCGCGGCCGTGCGTGAAGCCTTTGTCCGGCTATACGAAGAGGGGCTGATCTATCGCGGCGCCTACATTGTCAATTGGTGTCCACGCTGCCAAACCGCTATCTCCGACCTGGAAGTGGTCCACGAGGAACAGCACGGCAAGCTATGGGAGATTCGCTACCCCGTCGTGGGCGAAACCGGCTTTGTCACCGTGGCCACCACCCGCCCGGAGACCATGCTGGGCGATGTAGCGGTCGCCGTTCATCCCGACGATGAGCGCTATACCCACCTGCACGGAAAGAAGCTCCGCCTGCCGCTGATGGGGCGCGAGATCCCGGTCGTGACCGACCCCTGGGTCAGCCGCGACTTCGGCACCGGCGCAGTTAAAGTAACGCCCGCGCACGATCCCAACGATTTCGCCCTGGGACAACGGCTGGGGCTGCCCTCGATCAAGGTGATGGATGAGACGGCGCACATGAACGCGGCCGCCGGCCCTTATGCCGGCCTCGACCGCTATAAGGCGCGGCAACAGGTGCTGGCAGATCTTGAAGTGGAGCAGGTGCTCGCCGGCGTGCGCGATCACATCAACTCCATCGGCAAGTGCGACCGCTGCAAGACCATTGTGGAGCCGCTGCTGTCGACCCAGTGGTTCATCCGCATCCAGCCGCTGGCCGATCCCGCGATCGCCGCGGTGGAGCAGGGTTACGTCCGCTTCACCCCCGAGCAATACGCCAAGACGTATTTCGAGTGGATGCGCAACATCCACGACTGGTGCATCTCGCGCCAGCTCTGGTGGGGCCATCGCATACCCGCTTGGCATTGCGCCCACTGCAGCAAAATTACCGTGGCCCGCACCACGCCCGAGGTCTGTGCCCACTGCGGAAGCAACCGCCTCGAGCAGGAGACGGATGTTCTGGATACGTGGTTCTCCGCCGGCCTGCTGCCTTGCTCTTCGCTGGGCTGGCCCGAGCACCCGCCCGATCTGGACGCGTTTTATCCCACGCAGCAGCTGGTGACCGGCTTCGACATCCTCTTCTTCTGGGTCGCCCGCATGGTCATGCTGGGTATCCATTTCATGCTGCAGGAGCCGCTGCCCGACGGCAGCAAACGTACCTTGAAAGACGCGGTGCCTTTCCGTGAGGTGTATATCCACGCGCTGGTGCGCGATGCCGATCGGCAGAAGATGTCCAAGACCAAGGGCAACGTCATCGATCCCATCCAGATCGTCGAGCGCTTCGGCACCGATGCGGTGCGCTTTACCCTGGCCGCGATGGCCTCCCCGGGCACCGATATCGCCTTCAGCGAAGAGCGCACCGACGGATATCGCGCCTTCGCCAACAAGATCTGGAATGCCGCGCGCTTCATCTTTATGCAGATGGAGAGAGCTGCGGAGGCCGGCATCGTCTGCGATCTAAGCAAGCTGGAAGCCGATCCGGCAGGCGCTCCGCTCGAAGCGCGCTGGATCCTCTCCCGTCTTCATCGCACCGCAGGCGAGATCAATGAAGCCTTAGGGGAATATCGCTTCCACGAGGCGGCCAACACGCTCTACAGCTTCTTCTGGGGCGACTTCTGCGACTGGTATCTCGAGGTGGTGAAGCTGCGCCTGGATTACAGTGCTCCCGGCGCAGCCGCCGCGCTCATCACGCTGGTGAGTGTCTTCGAATCCGCCTTGCGCCTGCTTTCTCCCTTTATGCCCTTCCTCTGCGAAGAGGTTTGGCATGCGCTTTACGAGAATCATCCTCCCGCCAAGTCCATCGCGCTCACGCGCTATCCGCAGAAGCGCGCGGAACTGGTTGACGATGCAGTGGAGCGGCAGATGAAGCAGTTGCAGGAGCTGATCGTCGCCGTCCGCGATATGCGCCGCCAGCTAGGCGTGGAAGAGAAGGCGCCGGTGCCCATCCTGCTGCGCGTCGAAGATCGAAGCGGGATCGAGCGCAACCGTGACATCGTCAGCCGCCTGGCGAAGGTTTCGGCCATTGAGTTTGTCGATGTCATGCCCGAAGGAGCGCGCTCTGCTCCCGGATTCGATGTCGCCGTGGTCTATGAGCGTACGATCGATGTTGCCGTGGAGTGCGAACGTCTATCCAAGGAGCTGGCGCGCTTTGAGAAGGAAGTTTCCAATGCGGACCGGCAGCTTTCGAATGAGGGCTTCCTTGCCAAGGCTCCAGCAAGTGTGGTGGAGGGACTGCGCCGCCGTGCTGCCGAATTGAGTGTACTGATTCCCAAGACCCGCGCTGCGCTGGACAGCCTCGGCTGCAACATGAGAGGCTAACTGGCTTACTAAGGAAGGCCCATGGATTGGAAGAGCAGGCGCGTTGAGGCCACCTTGGAACAGGCCCTGGTAGAAGACCGGGCCACCAACGACGTGACCACGGCGATCACCGTCGAGCCCGGGTTGCGCGCCGCGGGCACCGTGCTGGCCCGGCAGGACTGCATTATCTCCGGCCTGGGTTGCATCCCCCGCTTCATGGAGATCTTCATCCGGCTGGACAAAAAGAGCACCAGCCGTTTCGAGGTCATCAACCACCCCGAGATGTTCGACGGTGTCCGCGTCAAGAAGGGTCAGGCGGTGGCTGTGATCCGGAGCAATGCGCGCGCCATCCTGGCCTGTGAGCGGGTCATTCTGAACCTGATGCAGCGGATGAGCGGCATTTCCACCTGCACCCGGGAATACGTGGACGCGGTCGCCGGCACCCGGGCCAAAGTGCTGGACACGCGCAAGACCGCGCCCGGTCTCAGGCTGCTGGACAAGTATGCCGTCCGTTGCGGCGGGGGCGAGAGCCATCGCCTCGATCTTTCCGACGGCATTCTGATCAAGGGCAACCACATCGGGCTTGCCGGTGGCATTCCCAAGGTGCTAGCTCGCGCCCTTGCCGCCCGCACGCCGGGGCAGACCATAACCTGTGAGGTGCGGAATCTGGCTGAGCTGGAACAGGCTCTGGCTGCGGGCGCGGAGTCGCTGCTACTGGACAACATGAGCCCCACCGAGACCAAGAAGGCAGTCACCATGGTGCGTGCCGCCGGCCACGCTATCCCGCTCGAGGCCTCCGGCGCCATCACCCTGGAGAACATCCGCAAGTACGCACTGGCCGGGGTTGATTTCATATCGGTCGGTGCGTTGACGCAATCCACCGCTGCTATAGAGCTAAGCATGCGGGTCACGACGGATATTTTCTAGGGCAAAGGTTGAACAACATCCGTGAGGTGTCACTAGCACCATCACACCCAATGGAAGCGCCGCCTTCCCCTTTGTCATGCCGAGCATCTCAACTTACCTGCGGCAAGTCGAGGGAGAAATGGCACGGCAAAAATCGCCATGGATGCAAGGCCCGGAGGGCCGGCCGCCAAACGTCAGCCCAGCCCGGAAGGGCTGGGGACCCATCCCAAAGATGAGCGAGCGCCGTAGGCGCGGCACTAAACCGCTCCGCGTCATTAGGAGTGAAGCCGAGGGATCTGCAATTTTACTCTACGATGCCCAACCACGCTGAAGAAGACGCATACGATCTGTCGTCCCTCAACACCGCGCTGGCCGGAACCCCCTTTGCCGGCAACATTCGTTACTTCCCTACCATTCACTCCACCAATGTGCTGGCTATGCAGGAGGCCGCTGAGGGCGCGCCGGAAGGCATGGTTTACCTGGCCGACGAGCAGACCGCCGGGCGCGGGCGAGGAGCCCATAGCTGGCACTCCGCCCCGGGCGCCGGGCTCTACGTCAGCGTGCTGCTGCGCCCGCGGGTTGCGCCCGCCGACATTCTCTGGCTTTCCCTGGCCGCGGGTCTGGCGGTGCGGGATGCGGTGCGCCAGGTCACCGCGCTCGACGCTGATATCCGCTGGCCCAACGACCTGCTTTTCGGCAGGAAAAAATTCTGCGGCATCCTGACCGAGCTCAATGCCGAGGTCACCCGCGTCCGCCACGCGGTAGTCGGCATCGGCATCAACGTGCATCAGGAAAGCTTCCCCGCCGAGCTGAGTCTCGTCGCCTCCTCCCTGCGCAGCGAAACCGGGCGCTCCTGGCCACGTCAGGACCTGCTCATCGCTTTGTTACAATCGCTGTATCGGGAAGCGCAAGCGCTCAGTGCGAAGCCGACCGGCGCGGCCTTGAACATCCTCCGCCGCTTCGAAGCTGCTTCCTCCTGGATTCGTGGCAGGCACGTGCGTGTGGACGAAGCGGAAAGCTACTCCGGTGTCACCGCCGGCCTTGACGCGCGCGGCTTTCTTCAGGTGCGGACGCCCCAGGGCCTGCGCACTGTACACTCCGGCGGCGTCCGGGATGATGACTGAGAACTCTATGCTCCTCACCCTCGACGTCGGCAACAGCAACACCGTCCTCGGCCTCTACCGGCTCAACTCCGACGAGTTGGTCACCAGCTGGCGCATCAGCACCCTCCGCGCTCAGACGGTAGACGAGTACGGAGTTCTGCTGCTCAACCTCTTCTCCATGCGCAAGATTGAAGCCACGGACGTCTTCGAGCATCATCATCTCCTCCGTGGTGCCGCCGCTTGACTCCACACTGCGCCAGGTGTGCGAACGATACTTCAACCTCAAAGCGATGTTTGTGGAACCCGGCATAAAGACCGGCATGCCCATCCTGGTGGATAACCCGGCCGAGCTGGGGGCCGATCGCCTGGTAAATTGCGTTGCGGCTTTCGCCCGCTACGGTGGTCCGTGCATTGTGGTCGACTTCGGCACCGCCACTACCTTCGACGTAATCTCGGCCAAAGGGGAATACATTGGAGGCGTGATCGCTCCGGGCCTGGCGATTTCCGCTGAGGCGCTGTTTGCGCGGGCGGCGAAACTATCCCGGGTGGATGTGAAAAAGCCGGCCAAGGTGGTGGGCACCAACACCGTTGCGCACATGCAGAGCGGCCTGTATTACGGCTACATCGGCCTGGTGGACGGCATCCTGGAACGCATCTTGAACGAGACGCGGCGCCCCGACTCGTCGGCGCCAAAGATCATCGCTACCGGCGGCCTGGCGCGGCTCATCGTCGATGATTCAAGGTTCATCGATACCATCGATGACATGCTCACCCTCGAGGGGCTCCGCCTGATTTACGAGCGCAACCGTGTGGCCAAGGTCAAGCATAGCCACAGCGAAGCGGCCGGAAAGCACGCCTAAGTACTTCGTGCAAAATTACTTCAACTACTTCACCGAGATTGAAGAACACTTCCAGCGCCGCCGCGGATCGCTGCTTCTGCTCTCTACCATTGACTGGGCGCTGATCGAGACCTGGCGCGAGGCCGGCATCCCCCTGCCGGCCGTGCTGCAAGGCATCGACGCTGCGTTTGACAAATTCGACGCCCGGAAAAACAAGACCCGCGTGCGGCGGGTGAACGGCCTGGCGTACTGCGCCCAGGAAGTGCTGGCCGCCGTGGAAGCGATGAAAGAAGCCGCGGTCGGAGCTGGTCCTGCGCGGCCAGGCCCCGCAGAGCAAGGCTTTGAACAGGAACGCATCGCAGCCCACCTGGAAGCGGCCGCAAAACAGATTCGTGCCGCCAACCAGGTTGGATCGCTCGCTGAGATCGCCGACCGTCTGCAGGCGCTCACGCAGGATGCAAGAAGCCAGATGCCTAATCTCGAGCAGCTGGAGCAATCCCTCAGCGTGCTCGAAGAAAAGCTCTTCGCCACCCTGCTCACGATAACCCCGGAAGCTGAGCTGCTCGCGTTGCGCCAACAAGCCGCTGCCGAACTTGCGCCGTACCGCAGCCGCATGCCCCAGATCCGCCAGGTGGAGCAGCAGTTCCTGCACAAGCGCCTGCTGGAAAAGTTCAACTTGCCGCGGCTCAGCCTGTTCTATATGAGCCAGGGATGAAGCTACGCATCGAGAAGGCGATCTACGGCGGAGATGGGTTGGCGCGCGTCCCCGCAGGCAAGACTGTGTTTGTTCCTGCGACCTTGCCCGGCGAGTTAGTGGAGGCGCATATCGCGGAGGAACGCCGGGGATTTGCCAATGGCCAACTCGACGCCATCCTCGAGCCTTCGCCGGAGCGGGTGGTGCCCGGCTGCGAGTATGTTCCCCGTTGCGGTGGCTGCCAGTACCAGCACGCAAACGCCGCCTTCCAGCTGCAGATGAAGGTCGATATTCTGAAGGAGACTCTGGAGCGGGCGCATCTCCCACTGCCCGGGGAGATCGGCAGCCTGGCTGGGCCGCCATGGGGCTACCGCAACCGGATCCGCCTGCACGTGATGAAACCTGGGCTAGGCTATCGCCAGCGCGGATCGCACAACCTGTTGCCGGTAACCCATTGCCCCATCGCTGCGCCCCTGCTCGAGCAGGCCATCGCCGCGGTAACGCACCTCGACCTTGGGAGCCTCTGCGATGAAGTGGAATTCTTTACCGATAGCGAGCAGGACCAGCTGCTCGTCTCCCTCTGGCCCGGCCGTCAGGCGCCCAGCGACCGCGCCCTCGAAGATTTTGCCGAGCGACTGAAGGCGGAGCTTCCCGCGCTCACCGGGGTGGGACTCTTCTCCGGGCAAAGCATGAAGCATTGGGGACAGCGTTCGTTAACCTACAATGTCTCAGGCCACTCATACCAGGTAAGCCTCGGCAGCTTCTTTCAAGTCAATCGCTTTCTGCTTCCGGAGCTGTTGCAGCTGGTTTCGCAGGATGTCCGCGGCCGGCTGGCCTGGGATCTTTACTCCGGCGCCGGCCTCTTCGCCCGGGCGCTCGGCTTCGAAAACGTAACCGCGGTGGAGTCCGCAGGATTTTCTGCTGATGATCTGAAGCACAACCTGGCCGCGACGCCGCACCGCGTCGTTCGTTCCAGCACGCTTGACTTCCTGCGCAGCCAGACCGTTGCCCAGCCGAAGCCCGAGCTGATCCTGGTGGACCCGCCCCGTGCCGGCCTGGGCAAAGAGATCTGCGGTCATCTGGCGCGGATCGCCGCTCCGGCCATTACGTATGTTTCCTGCGATCCCGCGACGCTCGCTCAAGATTTGCAGTCACTGTTACAATCCGGCTACTCCGTGCAGGCGATTCATCTGGTAGACCTATTTCCGCAGACCTTCCACATGGAAACGGTCACTTTCCTAAAACGTAATTAATGTGCCGCCAGCGCAAAAACCCGTGGGACGATTAGAAACAGCAGGTCCCTCCACTACGCTACGCTTCGGTCGGGATGACAATTCTTCTTTGTACGATAAGTTCCCTGTGCAATAAATTTGTCATCCCGACCGAAGCGTAGCGTAGTGGAGGGACCTGCTGTTTACTCCTTTGTAGAACAAGTTCGACGTGCAACAAATTTGTCATCCCGACCGGAGGAATCATGGGCCCGCGGCCCAACCAAGGTGATGAAAAACGCCATCTATCCGGCAACCGCTCTCGATGGAAGCGTCGCCCTCCCCTTTGTCATCCCGAGCAACTAACTTGCCTGCGGCAAGTTGAGGGAGAAATGACACGGCAAAGGTCGCCATGGATGCGAGGCCCGGAGGGCCGACCGCCAAACGTCAGCCCAGCCCGGGAGGGCTGGGAAGCCGATCGAAGAGGATCTGAGCGCCGTAGGCGCGGCACTAAACCGATCGTCCACCCTCCCCTTTGTCATCCCGAGCGAAGCCGAGGGATCTGCAGTTCTGCGGACCACTCCTGGAAATGTTTTTCGACAGCGGAATCATGGGCCTGCGGCCACCCAAGGTGATGAAAAGCGAGTTTTGTCCAGCAACAGCCCTCCACGGAAGCGTCGCCCTCCCCTTTGTCATCCCGAGCGCAGCCGAGGGATCTGCAGTTCTGCCGAACACTCCTGGAAATGTTTTTAGACTTACCTTCGCCACCGCTCCTGCGCTCTACGCCGCTTTATGGCTCTGTGCCGGCATCGTGCTGGGTGGGTGGCAATGGATCGCTCCCGGCGTGCTCATCTCCGCCACCCTGCTGCTCGCTCTCATCTCCCTTGTGGCAGCCCGGAAAACCCTCCGTCTAGCTCTCCTGCCTCTGGCCTGCACCTGGCTGCTGCTGGGCCTTCTGCTCAGTGAAATCGAGCCCGCACCCGATTTGCAGACACAACTCAGCCTGGCAGCCGAAAGCGGAGCTGCAACCACAGTCGATGGCAAAGTGATCCGCACCACACCCATCCGTCTTACCCAATCCACCTCGCCCTTCGGCAATACCACCCGGGAAGAACGGAGCGAGAGTCTTGACCTGCGCGTCGACTCCGCGGATGGCCGTCCGGTCTCCGGAGGTCTACGGGCTACCCTCTACGGCCCGGCGGACCAACCATTCCCGGCAATCCACTGTGGCGACCAACTCCACGCCCTGGTCTCTTTGCATGTGCCGGAACGTTATCTCGATCCCGGGGTATGGGATGCGACTGCGTGGCTGCGCCAGCAGGGCATCGGCGTGGTGGGTTCGCTGAAAACCTCCGCCGTCACGCTCACTCCCAAATCAGGACGCAGCAGCTTTGCCTGCTGGCTGCATTCGCTGCAGCAAGCCGGCAGCCAGCGTCTGATGGATTTCGCTGGCTCCTCCACATCATCACGGCTCCCGCGATGGCTGCTCCTCAGCCACGCCGACGCAGGCATGCTGAGCGCCATGATCCTGGGTGACCGCACCTACCTGGATCACCAAGCCCGCGTTGGCTTTGAACGCACCGGTTCCTTTCACCTGCTGGTGGTCTCCGGCATGCACCTGGCGATCTTTGCCGCCTGCATCTTCGGGCTTGCCGGACTGCTGCGTCTGTCTCGCCCCTGGTCAACAACCGTCACCATCGCCTGCTCCTTTGCCTATGCCCTGCTCGCTGGCTTTGGCGAGCCGGTACAGCGTTCCTTCTGGATGGTGACTCTTTATCTGCTGGCCCGCCTGCTCTTCCGGGAACGCAACAGCCTCAACGCCATCGGCTTCGCCGCCGTTTGCCTGCTTGCGCTGGACCCACGCTCATTGTGGGGCGCCAGCTTCCAGATGACGCTGCTCTCCGTGCTGATCGTCGCCGGGGTCGCAGTTCCCGTGGCCGAGCACACCTTCGGCCCCTACCTGCACGCCGCGCGAAACTTGGGGCTGATCGCCATCGACCCCGGCTTACCGGCCCGGGTGGCGCAGTTTCGCGTCACGCTGCGGCTCATTTCCACTCATTTAGAGCCGTTCCTCGGCCGCCGCGCCGCTCGATTCCTGCCGGGTGCTCTTGTCCGGCTTACTCTGCGCAGTCTCGAGCTGCTCCTGGTCTCGGCGCTCATCGAGCTGGCGATGTCCCTCCCCATGGCCATTTATTTCCATCGCGTCACCGCCGTCGGTCTGCCGGTCAATCTGCTGGTGGTCCCGCTGATCGGCTTGGCGCTCCCCTCCGCGCTCATCACCTTTGCCACCCTGTTGGTCTGGCCCTCGGTTGCCATAATGCCGGCAGCCATCACCGCGGCGCTACTGCACGCCATCAGTGGAATCGTCCAGCTGTTCAGCGGCATGGGAGCGGGTGACATCCGCATCTCCAGCCCAGGTGTGCTGGCCATTGTCGCCGGTATTTTATTAATCGGGCTGGCGGTCTGGGCAGCGCGCAACAGCCGCTTTCCCGTGGCCTTGCCCATCGCTGCTCTTGCCTGTTCCGCGGCGTGTGTGTTCTATCCCCGGGCACTCGCCTACCATCCCGGAGTGCTCGAGATCACCGCCATCGACGTGGGCCAGGGCGACTCGCTCCTGCTGGTATCCCCCCAAGGGAAAACCCTGCTCATCGATGCCGGTGGTCCCATCGGGGGCGCCCAGGCCTCCAACGCCAACTTTGAAATCGGGGAAGACGTGGTGTCACCCGTTTTATGGTCCCGCAATATCCGGCGACTGGATGCCGTCGCCCTCACCCACGCCCACAGCGATCACATGGGAGGAATGCCTGCCGTCCTGCGTAACTTTCGTCCTCGGGCGCTGTGGGTTGGTTACAACCCGGGCATCCCGGCCTATAAGGCTCTTCTGGACGAGGCTCGGCGCCTGGGAATTCCAGTTGAATCCATGGCCGCCGGCAAAGACTTTGCCTTTGGGGGCGCGCAGGTTCAGGTACTCGCCCCGCGCGCAGGGTATGTTCCCGGCCCGGCCGCCAGCAATGACGATTCCCTGGTCCTCCATGTGGCCCTTGGGCAAACCTCGGTCCTGCTCGAAGGCGACGCCCAGTCGGCCAGTGAGCAGCAGATGCTGGGCGAGGGACTTCACTCTGACCTGCTGAAGGTTGGCCATCACGGCAGCAAGACGTCCACCACGCCCCGGTTCCTGGCCGCGGTCGCACCCACCTATGCCGTCATCTCCGTAGCCCACCACAATCCCTACGGCCATCCCAAAATGGAAATCCTGGACCGCCTGCAGCAGGATCACATCCGGACCTTTCGCACCGATGCCGAGGGCGCTACGTCGTTCTATTTGAATGGAAGCTCGGTGAGCACCCAGGTTCTAGCCGCAAGGTAACCTGCACGGACACTTCCCCCGTGCCCCGTGAGCAGCTTTTTGTGTTGGACTGCCGCCGGTTCCGGTATACGATTCGCTTCAAAGCAAGGGAAGACCAGCTAATTTGGAGGATGCCTTTTCCATGGGGTCACGCGAGTCCGATCGCAACGACGAATCTTCCTACCGCACGCTCAGTTCGCCAACCGCCTCGACAGAGGCCGCCCAGTCCGCCCAGGAAAAGATAGAGGAGCAGCGCAAAATCCGCCGCCTGCAGATGATGATGGACATGGTGATGTCGGTCATCAGCCAGGACGGCAGCCTTACGGTGGATCAAGCAGCGGAGCTGGTTGCCGATAGCAAGAAAGCCGCGCTGGCCATGTTCCCGGATAAAGAGCTGGCCTACAACATCATCTACAAGCCGAGGCTGCAGCGCTTGATGCGCGAACGCTACCGCATCCAATAGCGCTACTTCAAGGTCAACGTCACCAGGCGCATGGTCATGGTTCCCCAGAACAGCCGGGCGCGCACCTGCACCGGGATACGCCGCTCGTCGTCGGTATACCAGATCCAGATATCGCCCCGGTTCTTGACCACGCCGGCGTCGGCAACGGGTTGCACCCGGATAGTCGAAAAGGTTCCGGCCGTTGTCACCACCTGCTCGCGGGCCTCGGCCTTCATGGTCACATCGACCACCCGCATGGCGTCCGCCAAAGGCATGTGGAAGCTAGTACCCGCCTGCAGCGGTTGTGATGCGCCGTAGAACATGGCCGACAGCAGGTCGGTCACGCAGGGTGGGATCATGGCTTCCTGCGTCTTGCTGGTCCCGCTCACCAGATTCTTCTCGTCCAGCACCTGCTTGCCGGCGGCAAATTTCAGGGTGCTGACGACTTGCCGCCGGCCCTCCTGCAGCTGCTTGGCAAAGTTGGCGGAGCAACCCGTGGTGCGGTTGAAATACGACTCAAAGCGATCGTTCACCCGGAAAAGCAGGTTGACCGCTCCGATCGACTCACCGGTAGCCACGATGTGCTGCATGACTCCCGCCTGTTCCACATGGATGGTAGCGATGCCCGCGGGGAATACGCGCCAATCCACCGCATAGGAAAGTGTCTGTTTGGCTGGGAAAGAGAAATTCGGAGGAGGGGCCAGCAGAGGGGGCAGAGGCGGAGGAGGTGGCTGCGCTATGCAGGTCACCATCGCCATCGCACACCACGCTATGAGTCTTGGATACCTAATCACCCACTCCCATGAATCAATGGCGGAGGCACAAAACGGCCACCAGCACAGCGTAAACGGCACAGGCACCCAAAACTGAATTGTACTCGCGGTGCTGGCGATAAAGCGCGCTGGAGAAGCTGCCGTCCCCGGCTATTCGCGCCGGTGTGAACCTGGGAAACAAACGTGGCACGCGTTGGGCATAGCTCTCGAAGCCAGGAAAGGTGGAACGCAGGAACTGCTCCTCGCTGTAGATGGTGGGCCCATAAATCAGGAGGAAGAGCAGCGCCAGCGCCAGGGTGATCCATAGGTTGCGCGAGGCGGCAGCAAAACCAAACGCAATCAGGATGGACCCCAGGTAGAGAGGATTGCGGGTGTAAGCGTACGGCCCGGTCACTGTCAGCTCAGCATTTTTCTTCACGTAGCCCGAGGCGTAGGCGCGCAGCAGCAGTCCGGGTATCACCAGCAGCAGGCTCCACGCCATCGACACGACGCTTGGCCGCGCCAGCCATAGATAAAACGCGGCAAAGAGAAATCCCGCGGGCACGCGAATACGCCGCGCCACCCTGCTCCACTTACTCAGCATGGCCTAAAAAACCTCAACTAACGATCCTGCCCCGCAACAGCACATGGGGTGCCCCATATCTCGCTCGTTTTTCGCGAGATGTGGGAGACCACGGCGCTTCACCGGCCGGTTTTCCGCCCTGCCGGCAAGGAACATAAAGGTTCGCGTCTCCCACATCTCGCGAAAAACGAGCGAGATATGGGGCACCCTTTGTGCCGTTGTTGGGAAGGATCCTGAAATTAGCTTGTTTCATGAGCCCGTTCCTGCAGTAGTTCTTTTGCCGCGTCAGCGACCTGCTCCGGAGTGATGGTTAGCAGGCCCGGCCTCCGGCGCCGCGTGCCGGGTGTGGTCACGCTTGCTCTCGGGGTGGCGCAAGACCCGAAACGGAACCCCAAACGGGCCATTCCGCTTAGGGTCGGTGGGCCCATAAATTCCCACCACAGCCTTGCCCAGCGCGCAGGCCAGGTGCAACGGCCCCGTGTCCCCGGCGATGACCAGGCAGACCCGGCGAGTCACAGCGATAAGCCGCTCCAGCGTAAACTCCGGCGCCTGGGCCACCCCGCCACTGGCGCGAACCAAATCGGCAGCGATCTCCTGCTCTTCCGGGCCGGAGTTGACCAGCACCGTGCAACCCTACGCGTGCAGATTCGGCCGCCACCGCTCCATAGCGCTCAGCCGGCCAGCGTTTCGCGCCCCAACCCGCGCCCGGGCTCAAGAGAACCACGGGCCCGTGCCCGGCGCTCCGCAGCAACCTTCCGCCCACTCTTCCGCCTCGCGATCCCTGGGTAGCACCGGAAGAACCAGGGGAAGCCGATCGCCTGCCGCTGCTTGGCAGACTTCCACTGCCTGCTCGATCACGTGTACGCCCTGGGTTGCAACCCGCTCGCTAAAGAGCCAGCGCGCCGCCCACTCGCGCGGCCGGTCTTCGCCGATCATCCGCGGAGCGCCGGCCAGGCGCCCGGCCAGCGCCGACCGCACCGCGCCCTGCAAATCGATGCACAGATCGTAGCGCTCGGCCCGCAGGTCGTGGCGCAAAGCGCCGATCTGCTCGCAAGCGTTTCAGGCTTGAGCGGAGAACGAGCCCACTCTTTCGCCTTTACCAGGTGCGTGCGATCCAGCCTTGTCTCCACATAGAAGCGCACGCCAGCGCGGCTCCACCGCCCAACCCAGATACCACTTCGGATGGGCCTGCCGTAGAGCCGTCACCGCCGGCAGGGCATGGAGGATATCGCCCATCGCGCCCAGCCGCACGATCAGGACGCGTAACTGCTCATTTTGCTGTGACAATAGGCTGATTTTCTCATATTCGCAGCAGCTCCAGCAGCTGGCCAAGGACAGCGTTTCGTCTTCCATCTCGACCATCAGCCTCGCCGTACGCAGCGGCGCAACCGCGTTCAGCCGCAGCCGCATGGCAGCATCGAGCTTCACTTCATCCTTCCCGGTGACGACAAACGCGTCGCAGCCATGACGCTGGCCTAGCTCGGCTAGACGATCAATATCCGCCGCAGTGTAGCGATGGTGATCGCGAAAGCTGATGCGCTCCACCATCTCCACGCCGGCCGCTGCCAGACGCAGCGAAAAATTCGCCGGGCCGGGCGATCGCGCAGAAGGCCACTGCTCGCTTGCTGGGAGTGTTGCCAGGCTCAGTGTGCGCCGCACGCGCCAGAAGAGACATTCTTTTCGCGTATAGGCGCGAAGCGAGGTCTCCAGCTCCTTATCCTCCTGGCGAAGAACGATCACGTCTGCCCGACCGCAGTGAAGACAGCGGCTCACGCAAACGTCCTGCCGGCAGCAGCCGCTCGCGCAGATCGCTGCGTGCACCACCACAATGTCGACGTTGCGCGCCAGCTGGCGATGCTGAAATCCATCATCCAGCAGATGAACGTGCTTGCTCTCAACCGGCAATTCCCTTTCCGCCAGCAGGCCGGCCTCATACCGGCTGGCGCCGACATAAACCGGCACTCCGGTCGCCCGCGCAATCAGCAGAGGTTCATCACCAAATCGCTCCGCACTCCCCTCAGCATCGACGCGCTCGGCGGTCTTGCGTGATCGTCCATAGCCACGCGACAACACATCGGAGTCCCGCCCTCTCCCTCCAGCAGCCGCGCCAGGCAGATCACCAGCGGAGTCTTGCCCGCGCCGCCCACGGAGAGGTTGCCGACACTCACCACTGGCCAGCGCAGCCGGTGCGACGCCATCCGGTCAAAGCGCGCATTCCTGGCGCGGACCAGCGACCCGTACACCAACTCCAGCGGAGCCAGCAGCATCGGGCAGTTAGTGCGGCGGCAGCAAGCCAAGCAGCGCGGTGATCGCTCGCCCGGTGGCCCCCGATTGATGATGGAAGACCTCGAGCGCACGCACTGCCAAGCGTGTTGGCCGCTTCGTCATCGGTCAAAAGATTTTCGAGGATGGGCACCAGGGTCTTCCGTGGTGGCCAACTTCAGTGCTTCGGCGTAGAGCAGCGCGTCGATGATGGCCCGGAAATTCGGATAATACGTGCCGGTGACCACGGGCACGGCGAATTGCGCCGCCTCCAGCGGATTATGGCCTCCCCCCGTGGGAATCAAGCTTCCCCCACAAAGGCGACCGAGGCCAGGGCATACACCGACGCCAGCTCGCCAATCGAGTCCAGCAGAACCACAGTGCCGGCTTTGATTTTTGCCGGCCGCTTGATCCAGTTGGAACGGCGCACACTCTGCGCGTTGCGCGTCTTCAGTAGCTGGGCCACCCGCCCAAAACGTTCCGGATGGCGGGGCGCAAGGATCATTACGCAATCCGGAATGGTCTTCCGCAACTGCTGAAAGGCATCCAGCAGGATCTCTTCCTCCCCCTCAAGCGTGCTGCCGCAAACCAGCACCCGGGTTCCGGCTGCCCAGCTTCTCGCGCAGCATGCTGGTGATCGCGGCCGTCTCGGCGCTGCGTACGTCGAACTTGAGATTGCCACTGAAAGACTACCCGGGCCGGCGGCGCGCCGATCGCCTTCAGCCGCTTGGCATCCTCCTCGCTCTGCGCCAGCACCAGCGACAAGCTGGCCAGGATCCGCTTCCACAGCCCGCGCAGCCGCAGATAGCGCGGCAGGGAGCGATCGGAAACTCGTGCGTTCACCACGGCGACGGGTATCGCAGCGCGGCGGCACTCTGCCAGCAGGTTCGGCCAAAACTCCGTCTCCACCAGCACCATCAATGCCGGATCCAGGCCGCGCAGGTAGCGGCGCACAATCCAGGGAAAATCCAGCGGGAAGTAGAAGCTGTGGTCGGGACCGATGCGCTGCCTGGCCAACTGCTGCCCAGTCCGGGTGGTGGTCG
>CAWIBI010000003.1:0-617165 GCA_963834205.1 uncultured Acidobacteriaceae bacterium
CAGACGATCTTGTCGTTCACCCGTTACACCGGATGGCACGCATTAAGAATCAACTGCTTGGAGGCATTTCGTAGAAGGCTAAGTTAGGACTATTGTGGGGACTTTATAGGACTCGCTTTTTTCGACACTCAGAAAACAGCCTTCAAACCTCGCTTATGTGTTCTGATTGCATCTGCCTTGTTGGAGTGCTTGAAAGATATGGAGCCTGGACTGGACGCTTCGCTCCGTTTCCGTTCGCCCTAAAACTTCCGTTCTCGTTTTTCCAGTCGGCGCGAGGTGGAATGGTCTGAAGCGTGTCCCAATGCTCGGCAATTTTGCCGTCTTCGATGCGATAGTGGTCGTAGATGCCTGTGGGTACGCCGCCGAAGTTAGCCTCTGCGACGACGAGTACGAAGTTCCCTTCGCCAAGTACTTTGTGAACATTCTTATAAACGACCGCCTGACCCTTTGCTGCGAGAGCCTGCAGCCCGGCGAGCAGGCCTGGAATGGTATCGGCAACCCATGGATTGTGTTGGATATATTGGATTCCGTTGAAATAGGTGGGAAAGCTTTCGCGACGGCCGCCGAGGAGGTCGTCCATGTAACGCTGCATCAGGGCCTTGTTTGCCTCGGTCTGGTCAAGCCCCGTGGCGGTGGTGGGGCCATCGATCATGCTATGCCCGCTGGGACTGGGTTGGGAGGCGGTCTCCTGCAGGTTGTCCCAGTGCTCGACGATCAGGCCCTCTTCAAAGCGAAAGATGTCGAAGCCGATCTTCGGACCGAAGAAATCATACTCCGTGTGGGTAAAGACAAAGTCGCCATCCTGAAAGACACGGATCGTGTTGACCTTCGTACCAGGGGGTAGGCTTTCACCAGGGCAGCAACACCGGCAGGGCCCTCGGCCACGTCAAGGTTGTGCTGAATGTATTTGTTTGGATTGATATGGGAAAAGGGCTTGGGATCACTGGTTTCGAGGGCCTTCAGCAGATCGACAACCTGTTGTTTGTAGTCTGCAGACATAGTTTACTCCAAACGATTTCAATTGAACCATTTGGTTCGTTATTTCAGTGCTCGACAAGGCAATCCCGGTTTTCTGGAAGCACAGTTTTGCTGAAACGAGTGGCGGATTTTGAAAATAAGGACGACCTGTTTATTGCGAGTCTGCAGCGATATCTCGAAGTCTTGCGGGAACGCGGAACCCTGACGAAGCAACCCCTGGGATGGAGCAATGTGGAGGCTTTTCTAAAGCACTGCTATGGCAGTTGGGGGCAAAAGGGGTGCTTTTCTATAAACTCGATGCGCAAGCTTTCGGATCTCCCGCCTCAGGCGCACTGTGTTGGTCTAAGACTTAATGAGAAACTACTCGAAATCCGGGAGACGGAGATTGAACGCAATAGCCCTGAGACTCAGCCTTTTGGCATCCATCGCGGTTGCCTGGTGCGGGTGCTGCGTCGGTCAGCCTCTGAATCGCCCCATCAAAAGCTTGTTTCACACCGTCTGGAAAGTCCGGGATGGAGTCCCAAATGACATCGTCGCGATTCAGCAAACGCGGGATGGTTATCTCTGGCTGGGCACTGGCGATGGTCTTTTTCGTTTCGATGGTGTGAGGTTCGAACGCTACGAACCGAATCGGGGAGACGCACTATTTTCCGGCAGGATCAGCGCGCTACTCGCCACCAAGGATGGCGGTTTATGGATTGCACATCAAGGGAGGGGTGTGCGGGCGAGTTTTCTCACGAATGGCGAGGTAAGAAGTTATGCAAGTCCTGATCCCCTTCACCCGGGAACCATTTTGGCTTTTGCGCAGTCACCGGACGGGACCATGTGGGCGGCGACCGATTACGGGCTTGAGCGCCTTGAAGGAGCGCATTGGATTGATGTAGGGCTGCACTATGATCGCGCATCGAGCTATCCAGAGACCGTTTTCGTCGATCATCGAGGCACCTTGTGGGTCGAATACCAGAGCAGGACTTCTGTATCGTCTCCAGGGGCAAAGCCAATTCCAAACGGCGGATGCCACTCTCTCCGAGAATGTCGATATCAATGAGGCCCCCGACGGCTCGGTTTGGATGGCGAGCGTCAGAGGGTGGGTTCGCAAGGTCACTCGGCCGGATGGCAGTCTCCTAAGGGAATACCCTCTCATTGTCGCTAAGTCGTTGGGCATAGCCTTTACCCACGACGGAGCGTTGTGGATCGCAACCGTTGGAGAGGGTCTCTTGAGGGCCCCATTCCCCAACCAGTTACCTGCCAACCGCAAGACCTCCGAGGATTCGCTTGAGCACTATACGGAACGGGACGGGTTGGGCAATGACTTCAGTGACACCGTCTTCGAAGACCGGGAGAGAAATGTCTGGGTAACGTCCAGTCGTGGGCTCGATCAGTTTCGTTGGTCTAAATTGATTCCAATTGAGCTTGCGCATGGGGCGACCTATATATCGATGGCTGAAGATCCCTCAGGCGGCCTTATCGTGGGTAGTGAAAGCCTCATGCGTACGGCCGATGGTGTCGTCACTCGCGTCCTCTCGCCTCCATCGCGCATCGAGTGCGCCTATCGGGATCCGTTTGACCGAGTTTGGCTAGGAGGTGTCGACGGTCTGTGGCGTCTCTCCGCCGATCGTTTTCTCGCATATCCTCTACCCCGTGGCTTGACTCCGACCGGTCACAATGTTCAGGCAATGACGCTTGATCGGTCTGGTGCGCTTTGGGTTTCGTTCGACCGAAACGGGGTCTACCGACTGAAAGGCGGCTCCTGGACACGGTCGGGAGGTCTCCTCAATTTTCCAACCGACCCGGCCCTCATAGAGACGACTGACGCAGAAGGGCGAACATGGTTTGGCTATAGGGACAATCTACTCGCGATGTTGGATGGAACGAAGATTTCGCTCTTTACACCCCAACAGGGCGTGAATATCGGAAACGTCATCTCGATCTACGAAGCTGGGGGACGCATCTGGATTGGAGGTGACAAGGGTATCGAAGTCCTGGAGGATTCCCGCTTCCATCGCATCCGTTCAGCGGATGTGGAAGCCTTGAACGGTATCTCGGGTATCGCGAGCGACGCGAACGGAGATATGTGGTTGAACGGCCTTTCCGGGGTAGTACACATTAAAGCCGATGAAATACAGCATGCTCTTGCAAATCATGGCTACTCGACGGCTATCGAACGGCTCGTTGATCTCGATGGATTGGTGAGCGCCCCGGAACAGATCAGGCCTTTGCCAAGTGTGATCAAGACAAGCGACGGTCGAATCTACTTTGCGACCAGAAGCAGTGTCGTCTGGATTGATCCACGTCAAATACCAAGAAATACCACTCGGCCTACAGTGGACATACAATCCGTCAATGCGGACGGAAAAACATACGATCGTCCCCAAGAGCTACATCTCAAGGCAAACATCGACAACCTTGAGATCAGGTACACCGCTCCAAGCCTCCTGATCCCGGAACGCGTCCGCTTTCGATACTTCATGGAGGGTCTTGATAAGAGATGGATCGATGCGGGAGACCGGCGTATGGCGCTATATTCGAGAGTGCCTCCTGGCAAGTACGTCTTCAAAGTAATCGCCTCAAACGACGAAGGATTATGGTCGGAGAGCGCCCGTACGGTAGGCATCGATATTCCACCGTCATTCATTCAGAGTATCTGGTTCCAGATCCTCTGCGCATTAGTCATTCTCCTGTTGCTCTCGTTGGTTTATGTACTGCGTTTTCGGCAGGTGAATGCGCAGATTCGGGCTCGGCTTTACGAGCGAGTCGCGGAACGGGAGAGGATCGCGCGTGAACTGCATGACACGCTTTTGCAGGGCGTTCTAAGCGCGTCGATGCAACTCGATCTTGCCGAAGACCAATTGGCCGAAGATTCACCGGTCAAAGGCCTTGTGCAAAGCGTGCTCGCGACGTTGCGACATGTAACAGAGGAAAGCCGCATGGCACTCCGGGGGCTGAGATTCCAGGATGTCGAAAACAATGATTTGGCTAAGGTATTTCAGCGCGTCAAACAGGAGTTCCCTCACAAGGACACAATCGTGTTCCGGGTGGTCGCACAGGGAGACGCGCGTGTCGTCAGAACGGAGATCCGGAACGAAATTTACCGCATCGGACGGGAGGCAATCGTAAACGCTTACGTCCATTCTGAGGCAGCGACAATCGAAGTCGAAATACAATACGCAAGAACGCAGTTGAGTTTACTTGTGCGGGACGATGGCCGGGGGATTGACTCCTCGATCCTTCAAGGGGGTCGCGACGGTCACTGGGGTCTGTCAGGAATGCGCGAGCGTTCTCAACGAATCGGGGCTACTCTCAAACTGCGGAGCAGACCGGGCGCAGGAACTGAAATCGAACTGATGGTTCCTGGTCACATAGCATTTGAGGACGATTCGGGCAACTCGACGCCCCGGTGGCTGAGTTGGCTTGGGCGAGAGGGTTTCAACGGCAGCAGTAGGAAAGCACGGGACAAACAAAATGAGCCGAGAGAGTAAGATTCGTGTTTTGTGTGTCGACGACCATCCGTTGATGAGAGTCGGCATTGTCACCGTTATTCGCTACGAATCGGACATGGACGTGGCAGGGGAAGCATCCACTGGTCGCGAAGCAATCCATTTGTTCCAGGAGCTACAACCCGACATCACTTTGATGGATCTCCGGCTTCCTGATATGAGCGGGATCGATGCTCTGATTGCGATTCGTGCTCAATCCCCCTGCGCTCGCGTGATTGTGCTGACTACGTTCGAAGGCGACGCAGAAATCCAACGCGCTCTCAAGGCGGGAGCGCAAAGCTATCTCTTGAAGAGTCTTCCCCGAAAGCAAATCCTGGAAACGATTCGAAAGGTCCACGCCGGCAAGAGGCAGGTGCCCCCAGAAGTGGCCGCGCAACTTGCCGAGCATATCGGAAACGAACCGCTGAGCGAGCGCGAGATTCAGGTTCTCGAAAAGATTGCGATCGGCAAAAAGAACGGAGAGATAGGAGCTCTGCTGTTCATCACCGAGGAGACGGTGAAGAACCACGTGAAGCACATCCTGGAGAAACTCGGAGCTTCCGATCGAACAGAAGCCGTCACCATAGGATTCCGACGTGGCATCATTCATCTTTAAATCAGACGTACCAGCAGCGCCACTTAGGCATGCAAAAATGCCTCTTTCGAGGCATCACAGCTTTGCCTTCTTCCATTACGTTAAAGTTGCCGCGACCTCTACGGAGCAGGAGGTGCCCGCTGCAAAGGCTATTCTCCGCTTTTCCAAAAGGGTTTCCCGGGGGGGGCCTTCTCCTCCTCAGGTTCGTTGTTGCGCTGAATGCAGCCGCTGAGGGTATTTTTATCTTGTCCTCGCCAGATCATGAGACTGCTTCTTCTTGGTGTCTTGGCGGTCTCGCGGTTGTGATGGGCGGTTCGATCCTGATGGGATTTCTTACGCCAATCTGCTGCGGACTGGCAGCCGTCGCAAACGTGATCATGAACCTGGTACGGTTACCGTCGAGCCAAGCTCCAGTTCTTGCAAACTCCATCGCCCATCTAAACCTTGCAATCATCTGTGTGGCGCTTGTACTGGTTGGTCCAGGTGCATTTTCACTAGATGCGCGTCTTTTTGGTCGTCGCGAAATCATCATTCCCGACTCTAAGCGAGATCAGCCGTAACGTCGTACACCTCCCAATTTCCAACGATGAACAAGTAACAGTACCATCCGGCGTATCGGAACGAGCGTGCAATGCCTCGGTCGAGGCATTGCACAAGAACTCGACTTGGCCATCGCAAAATGCTTCGGCAGAGGGATGTAAATGGAGTGGCCTACGAATACTTTACTTCGGGGTGGCATTTGAGAAAGGCATCGAAATCAAATGATCCGAGTGGATCTTACTGCAAAGGAGAATCGTCATGACACAGCATATTAAGAACGTGGTCCTGGTGCATGGAGCTTTCGCCGACGGCTCCGGCTGGGAAGCCGTCGCTAACATCCTCAAGAACGACGGGTATAAGGTGTCGGTGGCGCAGCCCCCCGAGACCTCCTACGCAGAGGACCAAAAGTACACGAAGGCCGCCATCGACGCTATGGGCGGCCCAGTAGTTCTGGTGGGCCACAGTTATGGCGGGTCCATCATCACCGAGGCCGGCAATCATCCAAACGTTGCGGCGCTTGTCTATATTGCCGCATTTGCGCTCGATGAAGGTGAGAGCTGTGCGTCGATCGAGCAGGCCTTACCGCAAGCCTCCAAGGCGTTCAAGCCGGACAGCAACGGCAACTGGTGGATAGACCAGGAGCATTTCGCTGCCGATTTCGCAGCGGACATTCCGCCGGAGAAGGCGGCGTTCATGGCTCTGTCGCAGGTGCCGATCTCCACCGACTCGTTCACCCATAAGGTTACGAATCCCGCCTGGAAAACCAAGCCCACATGGTACATGGTGGCCGCCGCAGACCGATCGATCAATCCCGACCAGGAGCGCATGATGGCGAAGCGAGCCCGTGCCAAGACGGTCGAAGTGAATGCCAGCCATGTGGCCTACATGTCTCATCCGAAGGAAACAGCCAAACTCATCGAAGAGGCTGCCACCTCCGCACCTGTCCACGCGTAGCCATATTCAATAAGAACAGAAACCATGTCCCATGCTCTCTCACCCCGGCGTAGTGGTCGAGGCGACCCGCACCGCCGCGACCACTGTTCGAAAGGGCTAGGGCACGGAGGGCTACGAGCCAAATCGAAAACAGGCTTCCGCCGATCCCGATAAGATCGGCGGAGGTCCGGATCACGAGCAGCCTGAGGAGAAACCAATGAAGAATCTCATCACCATCGAAGGACAGGACGGTGCGTTCGCCGCCTATATCGCGAGACCGATGGCATTGCCGGCTCCCGCTGTGGTCGTTCTGCAGGAGCTTTTTGGGGTGAACGCCGACATCCGCAAGACCTGCGACGAGCTGGCCGAACAAGGCTTCATTGCGGTCGCACCGGACCTATTCTGGCGTCAGGAGCCGGGCGTAGACCTCAGCGTCACCTCCGAGTCAGACTGGCAACACGGTCTTCGCCTCTACCAGGCTTACGACAGAGATGCCGGCGTCAAGGACGTCAAGGATACCGCCAACTCCGTGGCCAAGCTCCCGGACTGCAGTGGTAAGGTTGCCGTCATCGGCTTTTGCCTCGGTGCTCTGATGGCCTTCCTGACCGCCGTTCGCTATGGCGTCGACGCCGCGGTCGCTTATCACGGCGGCGATACTGAGAAGTATCTGGGAGAGCTCAAAGGGTTTGATTCGCCCCTTCTGATGCATCTGGCCGAAGAAGACGAATTCATTTCCAAGCCTGCGCAAGCTGAGATTAAAGCGGCGCTTGCCAGCAAACCAAAGGCGACAGTCTATAGCTATCCGGGGCAGAATCACGCCTTCGCTCGCCATAATGGGGCGCACTACAATGCCTCAGCGGCTGCCCTTGCCAACAGCCGGACGAGCGAATTCCTGAATCGCCAATTGCGATGACGATGCACTCCCGTCACATCTATAACGAGTGCTACAGATGTTTAAGTAGCGATTGTTACGGAAGTTGAGGAAGTGAAGAAAAAGGAGACTCACATGTCGAATTCAGTTGTTTTGATCACCGGCGCGCTTACAGGAATTGGGCGTGCCACCGCATTTGCTTACGCGAAAGAGGGTGCGCGCGTCGTAGTTTCAGGGCGCAACGAAGAAGTCGGTGCCGAGCTTGTACGCGAACTGCGCGCCATCGGAGCAGAAGCGGAATTTGTCCGTGCTGACGTGCGTCATGAAGAGGACGTTAAGAACCTTGTCGACAAGACCATCGCTCGTTTTGGCCGTCTGGACATCGCTGTCAACAACGCAGGCACGGAAGGTGTTGTCGGTTCGGCTGCGGATGTAACCGTTGAGAACTACAAGTCGATCTTCGACACCAATGTGCTTGGCGTGCTTCTGAGCATGAAGTACGAGATCCGCGCCATGCTTCCGCAGGGCAAGGGGAGCATTGTCAATATCTCGTCTGCTTATGGCAAGGTTGGTGGTCCCAGCGCGGCGATCTATGTCGGCAGCAAGCATGCGGTCGAAGGCATCACCAAGTCGGCCGCCATCGAACTCGCAGGCACTGGTGTTCGTGTCAACATCGTTGGCCCTGGGCCTATCGAGACGGGAATGTTCAACCGTTTTGCGGTAACAAACGAAAACAAAGCAGCCTTCCTCGAGAGCCAGATTCCGAACAAGCGCATCGGCACGCCGCAGGAAATCGCAGATGCCATCGTCTTCATCGGTTCTGACAAGGCCTCTTACATCATCGGCGCGTCCCTGGCTGTCGATGGAGGAATGATCGCAGGTTGACGTCGCACTCACGTTGGGTGATAGCGCCTAAAGAAGCGAGGCCTATCACTCAATCAACTTCCTGCCGACACGTCGTTTTAGCTACCCAGTTCGTCCTCCTTCACCTTGAGGAAAGCCCAGGCTTATGACGGTTGAATTCATGGTGAGATGCAACGGAAGTTATAGGTGATATGGCAAACGAACCGCTACCCATCAACTATGGCAATGAATTCGGGAAGTGCTTTGCCCTAAAGGAAGCACCATCTGTCTTACTTAAACCCATGTCACGATCGCAACTGGCAATCACGAGACTGACCGTGAAGAAGAGACTCGTTGAGTTCCCCAAAGTCATTCCCGAAAAAGCGTTCACTATCTCAGTTCATCTTTATAAGCCTGTCTGCCGCGGGTGGGGAACCTTGGTCGATGGGAAATTCCTGCCAGTGGAGTCATGGATGGAGGGCGGAGTCGGCATCTACGACCTGGAATCTGACCCCAGGGCTTATCGGAACAGCGCTTTCGACAGCGTTCACTACAATCTACCGCGAACAACACTGGATGCATTTACCGATGACAGTGGACTGCCGAAAGTAGGCGCTTTGTTGGCCACCCAAGGTGTCAGAGACGATACCCTTTTTCAGCTGACGAAGTTGATCCTGCCAGCTCTCAGCCAGCCGAAACAGTTCTGCCAATTATTCCTGGATCATTTTGTGCTGATGCTCTGTTCACACGTTATCCACACTTACAGCGCGTCTAGAACTGTGCCTAAGGTCAACCGGGGCGGGCTCGCGCCGTGGCAGACGCGCCGCGTCACGGAATTGCTGCACGAACATCTTGATGGGGAGTTGAGAATATCCACGCTTGCCAGCGCGTGTGGGTTGTCGGTGAGCCACTTTGCGCGATCGTTCAAGATATCCTTCGGTGCACCGGTCCATCGATATCTCATATCGCAGCGCCTCGAAAGCGCAAAGGATCTCTTGTTGCACTCGAACAAATCATTGTCAGATATCGCTCTCCAGGCCGGCTTTTCAGACCAAGCCGCCTTTAGCCGCACATTTTCAGCTCTCGTTGGGACAACCCCTGGGAGATGGCGCAGGGAGAACGCGCACGTGTGGTCTCCGCGCAGCCTTGCGTCTTCGGTTATGGACCTGACAATCGAACCGGCTGCCGCAAGTGGCCAAATATATGCGGCATGACGTACATGTGGTAGGAGCCCACTCCAGAGAAGTGACGGCCACTATTCTTACGGGGCCACCTCGGTTAACGGGTTTTGCCCATTGGCCTGAATCGTCCGCGGTCAACCAATTAGGCGGTTTGAAACGGCAAAAACAGTCACTTTCAACAATATCCGGGTACGGCGTTCCTCCTACTCTGCCTGCAGTTCATTGAGCGAATTGACTACCGGTGAACGACAGCTGGATTCCGTCACATCTGGTCTCAGCCGTCACGGCTGTTGCTTACATTCGCCGGACCATGACATGGCGTGACTCCCTCAAAGGAGGTTCCCTTGCCCGGAACGAGCGATCATCAGGTGCCCGGCGCAACGACCGTCAGCGATGAGTCATTGGTTCAGACCGCGCAAAACGGTGGGCATTGGGCATACGTAGAGTTGTGCCGCCGCTATCGGGAATGGATGTTTTGTGTTGTGCAGCGGATAACCAAAAACAGCCACGATACCGAAGATGTACTCCAAGACGCTTGGATGAGGGGCTTCGTCCATATAAGGACGTTTGATGGCAGGGCAGCCTTTTCTACCTGGCTAACGCGGATTGCAATCAATTCTGCTTTGATGATGCTGCGAAAAAGACGTTGGCACCTGGAAGCGTCGCTTGACGACCAGAAGGATTCGGATGTAAGCGGTAGCTTGGAGATTGTAGAGCCATCGGATGGCCCGGAAGATACTCTTCTTCGTAAAGAAAGATTGTTGCTCGTTCGACAAGCGATTGATGGTTTGCCACCGAGTTTGCGTAGGGTTGCGGAGCTTCGTCAGTTAACGGATGGATCTCTTAAAGAAATGGCTACCCTCACGGGCATCTCCGTTCCGGCGACCAAATCACGCCTAGCCAGGGCAAGATTCGCACTCCGTAAACAACTTGAGAAGGTTTAGAGATTGCGCTGTGTCGCTTTCCGCAACGGCAGTTTTGGTGCCAATTTCAATGGCCGGAAAAGACAAAAAATGATTGATTTAGGCAAGACTCGTCGACCTACGGGCCATAGTCTACCTTCGCCTTGTGATTAAGATCCCGGCCCAATCAGGAGCCAGCTCGATGATTTCCACCTCACGCCTTCATCGGAAGCGATCAGCCGGGCTCTTCGTCGGCTGCATATTCCTTGGTCTCGCTGGGGCAGCACCGGCCGTCGCTCAAGATGCCGATCGACTGCAGCAACAATTGGAGCAGCTGAAACAGGAATACGAGACCACGACCCAGGTGCTCCAGCTCCGTATGGCTACCTTGGAACAGCAGATCCAAAGTCAGAAGGAGGCCAGCGAAAAGGCTAAGGAAGCGACGGTCTCGGCCGCAGACCTGGCCGCCGAGCGTGCGGCTAAGGCCGTCCTCGGGGAGAATTCCGACCAGGTCGGGGCGAAGTTTCAAGGTGACTTACCTTCAGAACCGACGTATGACCTGCTTCAGGAAGCCGATGAAACAATTGCAAAGCTGAAGGAGCAGGTGGGCACCTTCGAATTCCACGGTTATTTGCGGTCTGGCTACGGCTTGAACAGCGAAGGTGGGCAACAAGTCGCCTTCGAGGCGCCCGGGGCGAACGCGAAATACCGGCTGGGTAACGAAGCAGAAACCTACGGGGAGTTCATCTTTGTCAACAATTGGTTGAATCCGGATCAGAGCTCAAACCAGGCGTGGATGAGGACAGAGATCATGATCGAAGCCAACACCACGAACTCTTCCAATGTGGCCAGCTTTCCCAATGGCATCGGAGACGACCAGTTCCGTCTGCGCGAGGCCTTCGTTCAAGCCGGGAATGTCTTTGCATTGCAGCCTCACGCCGAGTTCTGGGCGGGGGAAAGATACTACCGCCGCCAGCATATTGATATCGACGACTTCTATACCCTGGATCTGAGCGGTTACGGCGGAGGCGTTGAGAACCTCAACGTTGGTATCGGCAAGCTAGCCGTGGCTTTTCTCAACGGGGCGCGCCCCGACATTGTTACCCAAAACGGCAATCTTGCGAAGAGCAACATCGATGTGCGCCTGTATGACCTGAAAGGACCGGCACGGGTTGTGGGGCGGTGTGGTTCGATTATGCGACCTCGAAGGGGGGCACGGCGTCGGGAACAGTGATTCCCACATCGGATGGATACGCATTTGGACTGCGCCATCAGCAGCTCGAGTGGCACGGCGGCTATCACACGTTTTCGATCCAGTACGGAACCGGAGCGGCCAGCAATTTTAGTAATCCCGGAAACGGTGTGACCATCCAGAATCCGACGCCTTATATCAACAAGTCAGCGCAGCTACTCATCTCCGAGCAGGTGGTCGTGCAACCGAACGACTGGTTCGGGATCATGCCCATCTTCCTTTACCAGCGGACCAAGGACGGCAACCCGCAAGATGACTGGAACCAGTGGGCCTCATTCGGTGCCCGGCCTATCGTGTTTTTCAGCAAGCATCTTTCGCTGGCGTTCGAAGCAGGATTTGATCATACAGAGAGCGGAATTGGCCAGTACGAGGGTGGCTGCGCAAATTTACCCTGGCGCCGCAAATCGGAGCCGGCCGCAAGTTTTTCAGCCGGCCGGTGCTGCGTGCCTTCATCACCTATGCAAACTGGTCGGACGGCTTTCGCGGTCTGGTAGGCGGGGTGCCATACCAGAATCGAACAAACGGACTGACCTATGGCGTACAGACCGAAACATGGTGGTAAGGCCGCTGGTTTACTCGAGCGGTTGGAAATCTGAGGTGAAGGAAAATGGTCCTGCGACACGTTGGAGCCATCCCGCAACACGCGGCAGAATATTCATCTGTTAGCGCCCGTCGAAAATTACTCCCGGCCCCTGGCTATCGTTACCACTCTATTCTTCATGTGGGGATTTCTCACTTGCTTGAATGACATTCTGATTCCACACTTGAAATCCATTTTTGAGCTCAGCTATGCGAAAGCCATGCTGATCCAATTTGCTTTTTTTTCTGCCTACTTCTTGTTCTCCGTTCCGTGGTCGAGGGTTGTGAACACCATCGGGTACAAGACAACCATGGTGGTGGGTTTGCTGACCATGGCTGTTGGCGCATTCTTGTTTGTGCCCGCCGCATCTGTTGTCTCCTACCCCTTGTTCCTGACCGCACTGCTTGTTCTTGCAGCCGGGATTACCGGTCTGCAGGTTTCGGCCAATCCCTATGTGGATCTGTTAGGCAAGCCGGAAACCGCATCGAGCCGGCTGGACCTGACCCAGGCTTTCAATTCTCTGGGGACCACGATAGCGCCGAAAATCGGGGGATTGCTGATCCTGAGCTCAGCTCCTTTGGCGATCGAAGAGTTGCACAAGCTCACACCACAGGCGTTGCATATGTACCGTGTGCAGCAGGCGGCGTCGGTCAAGATGCCGTATACCGTAATCGGCATCGCGCTCCTGTTGCTCGCGGTTTTGATCGGCATCTCGAGGCTGCCCAAGATTGAAACAGCGGCCTCCCGCCCTGGGGAGAAGGCAAACGATTCGATCTGGAAGCATCCCAATCTTGTTTACGGGGCGATAGGGATTTTTGCCTACGTAGGCGCAGAAGTTTCCATTGGTAGCTTCCTGGTGAATTATTTCGGTCTACCCGAGATCGCGAGGTCTCTCCGCCAAAGCTGCGGCAGGTTTTGTCTCGTTCTACTGGGGCGGCGCCATGATCGGGCGCTTTCTTGGCGCGGCACTCTTGCAGCACTTCAGACCTGGATATCTGCTTGCTCTCGCTGCGATCGTTGCGGGTTCGCTGGTCATTGCCTCGATGGTCTTCAGCGGTCACATAGCCATGTGGAGCATTCTCGCCGTCGGGCTCTTCAACTCAATTATGTTCCCCACCATCTTCAGTTTGGGAGAAGCCGAACTCGGTCCTTTGAGTGGCAGTGGGTCTGGCCTCCTGAATATGGCCATCGTCGGCGGTGCAATCCTGCCGGTCATTCAGGGTGTGATTGCTGACTATGTTGGCCTCCACCACGCATTCGTTTTGCCGGTGATCTGCTACTTGTACATCCTGTTCTACGCACTGAGCGGCTCCAGGCCCAATAGCGAACGATTATCGAAAGCTTAGGCCTCCCGGCTAATCGTTGCGGCCATATTCTGCAGATCCCCGTAGCGCGCAATCGTGTTCCGGGCGTATTCGCTATAGTGCTGGCTATCCAGCAAGGAAGGTTTGACCAGGCCGGCGGCATCTTGCAAAGAAATGGCCTCCCGTCGGTCGACAGACTCGGCCATCGAGTTCAAGTGATCTGCCAGTTTTCGACGCATTTCCACGAGACCAGGTTCGGAGGTAAAGTCTACTTCCCGGTCATCGTGGAGAAACGCGACCTGGTTCCAAATGAGCGCCGCCGCAGTCAAAGAGCTCTGGAGAATCAACTCACTGGAGCGAACATGTTGCTCACGATCGACTCCGAATTCGTATTCCACGACCTCACTCATGGTACGGAGGGCGGAGATATTCTTTCCTACCCGGTCGCGCAGACTCTCCGTTTCCCTGAGAACTTGATCGCGCTCCTTGACGTTGTTAATAAGCAGCAAAAGGCTGGCCGCGCTTCTCAGCACGTTAGCCAGTGATTGGCGCATGGCGGTCACGGTGCGAACTGGCCAGAGCTGGTCGAAGACAAACCACATGACAATGATCGCAAAGAGTATCCCTACGAAGCGATCGCGTGCCGGTGCCAGTTCGGTTGGCGCGCTAAAGCCCTCGAACGCAACCAGGTAGAAAGCAAACACAAGTTGAAGGCCGATGTAGTTGAACCGCGATCCGCCGGCGATCCAACCCGCGATGAAGGCGATAACGGCTATCAGGATGGCGAGTGATGTAATCGAATCCATGTAGGGGAATAGAAACGCAGTAGCTCCTATTCCAAGGACCAGGCCCCCGACCGTTGCCCCCAACAGGCGGAACGCGAGCCGCTGCTTCATCGCTCCGGTGGTCGTAAGCCCTGCGACCATGACCGTCGTGACGGAGGTTGAAGTGCCTGCCCAATCGATGGCATGGTACAGGATGTAACAGAGCGTGGCGCAAAAACTTATCTTGAGCGCGAAGGCGATATTCTCCTTGTCTTTGATTGCGCCTGGGATGAGAACAGGAACTTTTTTTGAAGCCACAGCGGCCAACTCCTTGTTCTTCGCAACGCCCAGATCGACGGGCATCACCAGGATCGCGTGGAGAGCCGCTTCCACTCGACCGAGCAGGCTATCGTCTGTCTGGCGCCCGTGCTCAAGGCTCCTCTCCGATTGAGGGAGGGCTGCGGGAACCAGGTGCCCACACTGCTCCGCGATGAGGGCGCAACGTTCGAGAAATTCGGCATCGTCACGGGTCTTGCTCTGCAGGCCAAAGGCTGCGGAATCATCCATCAGTTCAGCAAGCATCGTGATGTGCACGCGTGTTCCAATAGGAAGAATGCCGGTATCGAGGTCGCGATCGACGATCTCATTAAACAGATTCATCATCCCCGCCTGACCTGCAGCCGCGAGGCGTGACACGCGAGCGGCGGCCTCGAACCGCTGCTTCGGACTGACTTCCTGCGCGAATAGGCTGAACATCTCCTGCAATGCCCGATATCGGATGCTGAACTGCTCGGCCAGGCGATCCGCGGGCGAACGTGCGCCAAAGATGTACTCAACGGCCACGCCACACGCAATGGAGAGCGCAAGGGTGGCCAGGAGCCGGAGCGAATTCTTTACCAGCACATCCTCAGGAGAATGACCCTCCCAGAAAGCTATGAGAATGCAATAGAAGAAACCCAACATCCAGCCAAGGGCGGGCAAGCTGGTGCATACCAGTATCAACCCCGAAATCAGAGTTATGACCACAACGCTTAAGACCCGGGCCATGGGGTCGTTGTCGGTAAGAACCACAACGCCGATCTCGATAGCGATCGCTAACGATACGACTAGCAATGATGCGAGCCCGGTGCGTAAAGATAAGGATGGGGTCTCCTGTCCGAGAACAAAAATCACATATAGGCCGTAATTTGCGAACGGCATCTGCAGGATCAACAACAGGACCAGCAGGATCACCGAGGCGAGGACCATCCGCAGTGTGCGATTAAGTCGCCCCGGCGTGGGCTGGAGATCCTGCCAGAAACTCTGCAGCCAGGATATGGAGTGCGGAGACGACACATGTACATTCATCTAGCTATCTCACGACCGTCACGGCGGTTGCTCCGATGCGAAACAAATCGGCATCGGGGTTCTGAATACGAATGCGAACCGGGAACCGCGATGAGAGATGCACCCAATTAAGGGTCCGTTCAATGTTCGGCAGGCCGGCGACTACGCTTCCATCCTCAGGAAACACGCCATATCCAATACTCTCCACTAGCCCACGGAACCTTCTCTCTGGATGTCCCATGAGGTAGACATCGACAGGCGCGCCGATACGAATATTCTTCACCTTACCCTCACGATAATTTGCGATGACCCACCACTTGCGAGTGTCGATAAGGGTGAACATGGGAGTGCCCGGTCGAGCATAGGCGCCCACCGAGATGTTCATGTTGGTCACATAGGCATTGAAGGGCGCGACGACTCGGCATCGCTCGAGGTCGACCCGGGCGCGATCGACTTTGGCCGCCAAACCAGGCTGTTGGGACTCAAGAATATCGAGGGTATCCACGACATGGATCGATTGCCCCAGTCTGGCGCGTGATTCGGATGCCTGATCGTCGGCTTCCCGCTGGCGAAGGACCGCTTGTGTCTGCTGGGCCCTCGCTTCGCTCAGAGCGGCCGCGGCTTGATCGTAATTGCCTTGAGCCACTGTTACCGCTGTGTTGGCTTGGTCCACCTGGTCTACCGTCACATATTGTTTCTGCAGTAGGGGCTCTATTCGATGGAAGTCATTGGTTGCGTATTTCAGTTGAGCCTCGGCAGCAGCAACGTTAGCCTGAGCGCGCAATACCGCCGCCTTTGCTAAATCGACCCCGCTCCCCGCGGTGCTTATTGCGGTGGTGGAGGTGTTCACCGCTGCGCTTGCCGCCTGGACGGCACTGTTCTGGGCCGCGATCTTACGCTTGGTGTCGGTGATTCGCTGTTTCAGATTTTCCTGATCAGAAAGCGCCTGTTGCAGGGCGTACTTGTAGTCCCGAGGATCAATGACGAATAGCAGGTCGCCCTGTTTCACGAAGGCATTGTCTTGTACTGGTAGCTGGACGAGACGGCCACTGACCTCTGGGGCTATTTCGATGAAGTTTGCCCTGACGCTAGCGTCGTCGGTGCGCGGATTCCGCTCGGTATCCAGGGTTACGAGCAACAATGCGACGACAGATGCCACGACAACTCCGATAAAGATCCGACGTCCTAGCTGTTTGCGATTGAGGTTCTCAGAGTCCTGGGTCATACATTGTCCTATCGGAAGAAAATCAACCACAACAGGCAGGTAAAGAGCGTAACAATGCAGGGATAGAAAAGAGCAACCGGGCCAACCTCAGATTCCAACCGGTAGCGCAGCAGGAAAAAACGAACGCCGAAAGCCAGAACCACACCAGCGACCAGGCAAACCATCCATACCGGGAAAAAAGAGCCGATGATAGAAATAGAAGGCGCGCGGCTGCATCCGGTGCATAACAGGCACGCGACTGTAATCCCGAATAGTCGCTCTCTGGTCATTGCTTTTGCCCATCCTGTGTTTGTAGTTTGGTCGCGGGAGGCAGGCTCCGTAACAGGTTGCCGGTTACGTGTTCGAGCTGGACTGCTTGCAGAAATAGTTGAGAGCGGGCGGACACAGAGGAGAGCCGCGCCAGAGCTAGCTGCTTCTCTGCAGTCACCACGTCGACCAGGTTCTTGACCCCGTACTTGTAGGCATCGAGCGATGCCGAGTACGAAGTGCCGGCCGAATCAAGTAGCGCCACTGCTGCCTGTTCCTGCCTCTGTGCCGTGCGGAAGGCAATGAAAGCGGTCCAGACCTCGCGTTGAGCCTGGTCGTGCTTGTCGGTAAATTCATCCTGTGCCTCACGCCTTTTCGATTCAGCTATGGCCAGCCGATTCTTTCTCGCGCCCCCGTCAAAGATTCGCCACTCAACGGTTAGCGAGCCGGACCACACGGGTTCATTGGCCGCTCCGAGCTGACCATAGTCGGCAGAGGGCCAAATGGCCTGTTGAGCACCCGAACCCGACAGCACGATTTGGGGACGGTATTCTGCTTTGGCCGCTCGGACCTGATTATCTGCCGCGCGGATTTCCGAGATTTGCTCCATCAGATCGGGGCGGTCGGCCAGCGCGCGATCAATCAGCTCATCTATGGAGAGGGTTAGCGATTCAGGCAGAGGGGCATTCTTATGAGCGTCAATGACGATGTTCGGCGAAGGGTCAACTCCGAGCTCCTCTGCCAGAGTAACCCGTGCTATTTTCTCATCGCCGTCCGCCGTTTCCAGATCGAAGACAGCCTGCGATGTTTCGGCCCTGGCATTGAGAACATCGGGCATGGTGGCTCGACCGTTCTGCAGCCGATCTTCAGCAGCATCCTGCGTTGTCTGTGCAGTCTTCAGGGTTTCCTGTGCAGCCTGAAGGCGTTCTTGAGCAGTGATCAGTTTGTAGTAGTCGCCGGCGACCTGAAAAGCTACATCCTGGTTTGCCTGGATGAAATTGGCCCCGGCGGCCAGAGCCTCGGCTTTCGCAGCGTCGATGGTTGCCTCTCTCTTGCCAAAGTCGAAGACAAGATATTGCAGCGCAATTTCCGGCTGCACCACAGTAGCTTCGACCATGATGTGGCCGCGTGGCGCAAGCGGTTGTGGAAACGGCTCGATGATTCGTTCATCCGCGAATGTTGCAATACCAGTCAAAACAGGATAGTAGGCGCTCTTCGCAATGCCGAGTTGTTCCGCCTTCTGCTTGGCGCGCTCCCAAACGACGCGCGTACGCGGATTGTTGTGTTCCGCGATGTCGACCAGCTCTGCTAGTGAATAGGGGTGCGTTGGGTCGAGCGCCGCGATCTTTGCTGCGGGAATCGCATGGGCGGCGCAATCGGATGCTGCACGCGGGGTTGACGCTACACCGGCGCACTGCGACCATCCCCGCTCTCGGAGGAATGAGAACAGAAGGAGCAACAAGAGCAGACCGAATTTGCCCCTCGAAGGAATGTGCATCGCTCTTCCCGAAGTGAAGGAATCAACGCCGTTGGAAGATCTCAAACACACGGCAGGTAACCTGTATGCCGATTGGCTTTCCACTCTCAGGAGGCCCATTCAGTGAATGCCCAGCACGCTGCGGGGGGCCTCTTGCTCAAGTGCGAACACAGTACCCCACAAACGGGCTTCGCGCGGAGTGTACATACCCCTCCCGTAGCCAGGCTTTCGAGCGCCGGCGAAGCTGCTAGCTGCGAAGCTCGTTGGTAGCGAGCTCTTGACGTCAGGAGAACAGGAGTCTACATATCGTCCGTTCGGCATCTCGGTGATCAATAAGGCATTGAGGGTCCTATGGACCAGCACGCAGACATACCGCAGGTTAAGGGTCTAGGTAGAGCGGAATATTGATCAAAGCGACTAATTTTGGTGTTTTCGACTGTCAAAATAGAACGACCAATCGTCAATGAGTTCGGTAGCTTGTGAACCTACGTGAATCCTCAAGGCCAGGGAATATTCTCGGCATCGCATTCTTATTTCAACAAGGTCTAAACTTTTCTCCTGCAAATCGTATCTATTCAGGTAGGCTCGCTGGTGCCTGAAGAAAATGTCTCAAGGGTAAATCGCCGTCGTGCGATCAGGTGCGCTGGGTGCAGCGATTTGCGGCAACACGGCAGGTTCCTTGAAAGTCGGGTTTTCAGTGACTTCCCAAAACTGGAGGGTCGAGCCGGGCAATTTACCCATAAATCCCGTTTCAGGGAATCTCAGGTGCTCTTGGTTATGACATTTCTGGGTTCTCAGTTGCAAATCGAGGAGTCTTAGTATGGCGTATCTTTTCCGCGACGTGAAGATTGCGGTTCGTCACTTGACAAGGTCTCCGGGGTTCGTGACTGCGGCCCTCCTTATGCTGGCATTAGGCATCGGCGCAACGACCGCTATCTTTTCTATGGTCGAAGGGGTTTTGCTGCGTCAGCTTCCGTTTCCACAATCTGACCAGATAATGGTAATTTCAGACACTCTCAGCGGCGTGGATATGCCTGCGAAGGGCTCGGTCGGCGTGACTCCGGTCGACATCCACAACTACACGCACGGCACACACAGCTTCACAAATCTCGGAGGCTATCAGCGGATCGAACTTGATCTCTCCGGGATTGGCGATCCGGCGAAAGTAAGTGCGGCACGGATGAGCAGCGGTGTTTTTCCTGCACTCGCGGTCCAGCCGCTCCTCGGTCGCTTCTTCACGCTGCAGGAGGATGAGCAAAATGAGCCTGTTACGCTGATAAGCTACGCCACGTGGCAGAGCCGCTTCCATAGAGATCCAAATGTCCTGGGCGAGAAACTTCTGCTGGACCGCAGGCCCTACGTGATAGTCGGCGTGATGCCGCAACGCTTCGAATTTCCACTTCTTCCCGGTCACCTGAACCGCACCGAATTGTGGATTCCCATGAGCTTTGCTCCCCAGGACACATCGGTAACTGCGGCGTCCGATTGGAGCTACGACTTGGTTGGTCGGCTCAAGCCTGGAATCAACGCGGCCCAAGCGCTGAGCGACCTCGATGGCGTAGCTGCAGAGACCGTACGCAACTACCCAGCTTCAATGGCCGAATTCAAGATGCATCCAGTAATAAGGCCGCTTTACGAGGAGACGGTGGAGCAGGCTCGTCCGTTGATTCGCACGCTGTTTCTAGCGGTTGTAATAGTCCTCTTGATTGCATGCGCAAACCTGGCGGGACTGATGCTCGTACGGGCGATCAGCGAGCGGCGCGACGTTGCAGTACGACTCGCGTTGGGGGCTGGAACCGCGACAATTGTGCGGCAGGCAATCCTCGGAAGTCTATTGTTGAGCGTGACCGGCGGCGTGGCCGGGTTGATACTTGCAGCCATCTCTTTGCGGCTGGGAGCGAGCCTCTTGCCAGAGACACTCCCACGCCTGAGTGCGATCGGTCTGAACTGGCAGTTAGCTGGATTTGCAATTGGACTCTCAGTGCTGACGGGGATTGTTTGCGGCTTGGCCCCGGCCTTTGCGGCTACCCGCACTACCGTCAATGAGACGCTTAAGGGAGGTGCCCGTACTGCAACCTCCGGCGCAGTTCACGTGCGCCTTCGTTCGGCCTTAGTGATCGCGGAAGTGGCAGTTGCGCTAGTCTTGCTGGCGACTTCTGGGCTGCTGTTGAAGAGCTTCGAGAGAATGCGGCAAGTAGATCTCGGCTTTCGGCCCGATCACGCCCTGGCGGCCGCTTACGCCCTTCCACGAGATCAGTACGGAACGCAAGCGGTGGTCGATGCTTTCAACATCGAATTGGAGAATCGCTTAAGGCAGCAGCCAGGGGTAAAAAGCGTCGGGCTGACTTCAAAGCTGCCCGGTTCGGGCGCTGCGGGCTCCGTCCCGTTTGTTGCAGAAGAATATGTCGCACCTAAGGGATCAAGTTTCGATACTGGCACCATGATCTTGGTCGAAGGCAATTACTTCGAGACGCTGGGAATTCCGTTAATAAGCGGTCGATGGTTTAGTGAGGCAGACACACCGACAGGCCAACTTGCAGTCATAGTCAATAGAAGACTGGCTGAGCAATCCTGGCCAGGGCAAGATCCGATTGGCAAACGTCTTAGATTTGGAACCCCATCGCTCAAGAGTCCCTGGGGAACGGTCGTCGGCGAAGTGGCGGACGTGACGGAGGGTTCACCCGATCTGCCGAGCAAACAACAGTTTTACCTTCCGATGAAACAGGCTAATGAGATGGCAGGGGAAATGGGCTCGTCTGGCAACGTGCTCGGAAACAGAGGGTACATCGTAGTGCGCACCGCACTACCTCCAGAGCGGATGGAAAATGTACTGCGAGCAACAGTTCATTCCATTGACCCACAGTTGCCTCTCAACCATGTCCAGAGCATGGAATATGTGGTCACAAGCAGTGAGGCGCCGCGCCGCTTCAACACGGTGCTGATTTCTTCGTTCGCAGCCATGGCAGTCTTACTCGCAGTATTGGGTGTTTACGGCGTGATCGCATTTTCGGTTGCGTCGCGTGTGCAGGAAATGTCAATTCGCATCGCTCTCGGTTCGCAGCGTCACCAAATCGTGCGGATGGTGATGGTCTCAGGAGCGAAGCTGGGAGTTGTTGGCTGCGCTATTGGGCTAGGCGGTGCCTTCGCCGCGTCACGCCTCGTTCGCTCTTTCCTTTTTGGCGTGAGCGCGTTCGATCCATTGGTAATGGCGGGCGCCGCATTTCTGCTCTTGCTTCTGGCGTTGGCCGCATCACTGGTTCCCGCCTGGCGTGCCGCCTCGGTTGATTTCATGCAAGCGTTACGTTCTGAGTGACCATTCGAACATAAAATCAGGTTATCCTGAAGAGCCCCAAAGCTGGGTTGATGTTTGTCGCCCGGAGCTAATCGGGCGAGGGCTTCTCAACATGATCGATGATGAGAACCTCCACCGGGGCTTTGTTGGGTACCAGCTTCAACCCAAGCTGCTCCTGAAACGCCGTGAAGATCGATGGCCCCTCCCGTGGGGGTGAGTCCGCCGATCCCTGCCCGGCGTTGGGCGAGGGGCTGTGGCTTTCATCCGGCGCCCAATTAAGTTCGAAATCGTAACTGCCTTTGAGTCCGGTTTCGTCGATGATCACCCGGCCCTCCAACTCCGGTTGCCGGTACAGCCAGTCCGTCAAGAAAGGCATCGACACAGCACCTGCTGTCAAATGTTCTTCCTCCTGCATCAGCCTAGGCAGCTTAGGCATTTGTGCCCCCGGGGGAAGCGTTGCTCCCGGTGGCGGAGGCGGGCCCGGACGTCCGGACGGGGGAAGAGGCACGCCGCCCTGGACCTGCTTGAGCTTAGGGCCGCCTTTGGCAACCACCAGAACATAGACTGGAAGGTTCTCCGCCTAGCTGCTTAACTTCAGTTTGAATCGATCCGAAAGCAGCGACTGGAACATCAGCCGATATTGATCGAACCGCTCATCGGGAGTAAGTTTCTTCAGGGCTTCCACCTGCGAATCCCCGAATTTAGCCTCGATATCGAATTTTTCCGATCCGATCCAGCTGGGCCCTTTCGGGAGCTGGGCATCCGACCTGGTGCTGTACGCAAATCGGATGAGTGAGATCAGGGAAGCATTCTCCGCCTGGAATCTTGCCGGCGTGATCCTGAATCCGAAATTGGTGTCACCGGGGCGGCTGGGCTTGATGGAGGCCATTCGAATGATGGCAGCGGCCCATTGGCATGCAGCAATTGAGCGCGAAGATGTACGGCACTTACGAAGCCGGCTGCAAAAGGTCCGGCAACCAATCCCGTGCCGATCGCAACCAGGAGCAGCGTCTTGCCCAAACCCAGCCTGTTATCTGTCCTAGCCGTCATGATGGAAACAATCCTGCTGTTCAGATCGGCGCTGGAGACACCCCACATACACGCCAGCGGCGGCCGCACGCAGAACCTGCAGGTCTTCAGCAGGCTCTCGGCGTAGATCTCAGGTCTGCCGCTCCACCCCACCACTGCCTCATCGCATGCGCGCTCGCGCTCCTCGAGCATGCGCCTCTCCATGAACCAGACCATGGGATGAAACCAGAACGCAGCCTCCACCATCATGTGCACCGCAGCGGTCAGGTTGTCATGGCGTCGCGCGTGCACCACTTCATGCCAAAGGATAGCCTCGATATCGTCATCTTCAAGCAGGGCGGAAAGCTGGTCCGGCCAGATCAGCACCGGCCGGAGGATGCCGAAAATCCCAGGCTCCATCAGCTCCCGCGATCGCACCAGCGTAATCCGCATATCGCCGCCGATGAGTTTTTCCAATTGGCGCAGTATCGTTAGCTCGCGCCCATCCTCCACCGGCGCCGCCCGCCGAAGGATCGCGCAGACCTGTCGCCGGCGCGCATACCAGACGAGCAACACCGTCATCGCTCCGCAGAGCCACACCGGCGGCAGCACAACAGGCAGCCACGCAGTTTGGTACCCTTGCAAGCCCACACCATGCGCCACGGAGCCGACCGGCAACCTCGCTGGGTCGTAGAACGGTTGAGCCACGATATCCACCGCGGAATACAAGGCTGGTTGTGCTGCAATGCTGGGTGGCCTGTGCAAGACGCTGCCAAGTCCGATCACCATCGAGAAGGGAATCAGAAACTTTACCGACGCCGCTAGCCAAAGCCCATAGCGAACGTGTGCTCGGTTCTTGCGCAGCAGCAGCGTCATCAGCCACGCCGCCGTAGCGAAAACAGTCGACTGCCAAAGATGGTTCGCTACTGCCGGCCACACGCCCGTCCCTAAGGACATCTGAAGCCCCGTCATCATGGCTTATCTCCTTCCTTCAGTCTCTTCAGCGTCTTCTCCGCGTATTTAACGTCTTCCAGGGTCAGCTTGCCGGCCTCGATCAGGTGGGCCACCACCGGCCGCGACTGGCCGCCGAACATGGCCAACAGGTCGTCCACCAGTCTCCGTTGCACGGCATCGCGTGAGACGGCAGCCTGGAAGAGATGAAAGTTGCCCACCTTGCGCACGCGGCGCACCACCTTCTTCGCCTCCATTCGATAGACCATGGTCTGCACCGTTGTGTAGCCGGGCCGTTTCTTTTCTGGAAAGGCCTCCTGCATCTCGCGAATGGATGCTTCGCCTCGCTTCCAAAGCGTCTCCATGATCTGAATCTCAAGTCTGCTTAATCGCGCCTCGGCCATTTCTATGACTCCCGTAGTTTTATCTATGACATATGTCTGTATTGCCTGTCAAGAACAGTCCGGCGGGCTCCCGCCAGGCACAATTGGGGAGTTGGATACTAGGAGACGAAACGTAAGTAAATACGGCGTCCGGTTTGATGTCGAAGGGTATCAGCTGGTTAGAGCGGCAGGTTACGTTGGTCTGTAGAGAGGCTGCTGCAAGGCTCATGAAATCGGGTTTTTCGAAGACGGACACCGACAGAATCCGTAGACAAATGCCCGCGAAGTTGACGGACGAACGGGACCCCCGGATGGTCCTGGAGAGACATCCTCTCAACGAAGGGCACGGCTTCAGCCGTGCCGCACGAACCCGCATCCATTGAGGGCTTTAGCCCCGGAGGTACGCCTTTCCATGCTTCCACCAAGCGGGGAACCAGCATGCAAAAAACGGTACCTCAGCGGCGGACGGTGGAGCAGGCGGCCGGGGTTCACAGATAAAGAGGTTGCCAGTGCGCCTACATGTGTAGTAAATACTACTACACGGAAAGGAGACGACGATGGCGAATCGGCTATCGAAGCTGGAGTTCCAGGTGATGGAGGCTCTGTGGGATCACCGGCGTGGCCGACGCATCTGCGCCGCACACCGCCGGCGATGGCCGCGGCGGTGGAAGGAGTGACGCAGCCGTTGCTGTAGGCGTGGCCGGCGGAGACGAGCGCAAACTTCGTGGCAGGGGCAAGAGGCGCGGCAGCGGGGCATTCCGCGATCGACTGGCTGCCGCTCGCGCTCGTGGGCGTGTGGGCGGGCGGTACGTTACTGCTGCTGGGTCGCTGGGCGGCGAGCTGGCTGCGATTGCGGGCGGCGGTGCACCGCGGCGAACCGATGACGCTGGCGGACGGAACCAAAGCGCTGCTGATGGCCGAGAACGTGGAGCCATGGGGTGTTCGGAATTGTGCGGCCGGTGTTGGGTGCTGCCGCGCGGAATCGCAGAGCGGCTCAGCACCGAGCAACTGGACGCGATCGTGGTGCACGAGATGTGCCACATCCGGCGCAGGGACAATCTGACGGCGGCGCTGCATATGGCGGCGGAAGCGCTGTTCTGGTTCCATCCGCTGGTGTGGTGGCTGTGGGCGCGGCTGGTCGAAGAGCGCGAGCGGGCCTGCGATGAGGCTGTCCTCGAAACGACGCACCGGCCTTTTGCATATGCGGAAGGGATCCTGAACGTCTGCAAGTTTTATATAGAGGCGCCGCTGAGCTGCGTGTCGGGGGTGGCGGGATCGGAGCTGAAGCAGCGGATTGCGCGGATCCTCTCCGGACAGGGCGTGCGGAAACTGGACCTGCGTCGCAAGGCGCTGCTGGCGCTGGCCTGCGTGCTGGCGGTGGGCGTACCTCTGACGGCGGGCTTGGTGCACGCGGCGCAGGGGCTGACGCAGGGGTCGGGTGCGGCGGAAAAGGGCGGCATCGCTGGAACCTGGCAGGGGACGACGCGCGCGCCCGACGGCCACAATCTGCGTGTGGTGCTGAAGATCGCGAAGGATGAGAAGGGCGGGCTGAGCGCGACACTTTACAACCTCGACCAGAACGGGCCGCCGATGGCCAGTTCGGTCAGCTTTGCGGGCGGAACTCTGCGGTTCGTGAATGATTTCCCGAGGCTCACGTATGAGGGGAAGATGTCGGCGGACGGTAATTCGATGAGCGGGACCGTGACCCAGAATGGCTCCTTTCCGCTGGTTCTGGAGCGCGCGACACCGGAGACGGAGTGGGCAACTCCTGCTCCACCGACGCGAATTCTGCCGATGGCTGCGGATGCGAAGCCCGGTGTGGAGGTGGCGACGATCAAGCCGACCCAGCCGGGAACTCAATTGTTCATGCTTACTGTGCGCGGAGAGGATCTGGTGGTTAAGAACCTCCCGCTCACCTTCGTGATGAAGTTTGCCTATCCGGCCCGGCCTATCGTCGGCTTCACTGGTTGGATGGACACGGATAAATGGGACATCGAGGTGAAGCCGGATACGCCGGGGATGCCTAGCATCGACCAGGAGAGAGATATATTGCAAAAGCTGCTGGTGGAGCGCTTCGCTCTGAAGGTTCACGAGGAGAGGCGGGAGATGCCGGCCTACGCCCTGACCGTGGGCAAGGACGGGCCGAAGATGGCGAAGAGCGTGGACGCGTCGTTATCGCCGAATTTTACCCTTTTCCCTTCGGGGACGCTGCACGCGCAAAGCGCCACGATGGACGACTTCGCGCGCTTGCTGCAGGGCAACATTCTCGGCCAGCAGGTGGTAGACGAGACGGGCCTGACGGGGAAGTGGGATTTCGCGCTGCAATGGACACCGGATGAAACGCAGTTTGTCGGGATGAGGGGGAACTTGCCGCCGGCGGCGGATGATGCGAACGCTGCGCCGCCGCTGTTACCGGCGATCCGGGAACAATTAGGACTGCAACTAAAGTCAGAGAAAACACACGTGCCCGTGCTGGTGATCGATCACGTGGATCATCCGTCGCCGAACTAAGAGAGCGCTGTATCTCAGAGGCCGTGGGCGCAATGGCTGACCACGCTCAAGCCTTTCGATATCGCCGCGCTGGCAGTAGACCTTTTCGAGAGCCACGCGGGCTCTGCTTCATATTGGTGATCACGAAGCGCGGGTTGTCTTTAGGCTCTTTGCCTCACCCCAAACCACCTCGGCTTTGATCAGGACGCGGCGTTCCGAGGCCAACCCCGGCCGCGTAGTTGGCATCATCGTAGACATGCTCCGTCCCGGGTCACTGCGGAGATCGCGCGGGCAACTGCATAGCCTGTTCCGCCTTGCGCCCAACACCTTGTTGTTCGCCATCGCCACCACATACCACTTGGTTCGGCATCCAGAAAATCAAGCAGATCGGGATGCGCGGCCCATCCAGGCGGACGCGGATGCGCACAGCTGGAAGAAGGAGCGAATCATCAGCAGCAGCGGCGAGACCCACCGCGCCAACAGATGCGGTCACATTACCCGGCCGCAGCACGGCCGCGCAGAGATACTGTTCGACCTCTCTCAAAGCTGACAAAGCGCAGCACCGGAGTAGCCCGTGTCTAGTTCCGGAGGACATCTGCTGCGCGCCGTGCGTTGGATCGTCGGTCGGATCGAGATCAATGGTGACGCGACGGACGTGTCCGCGCAACCGCTTTCGATGGCGCTCCATCACGCTGATAGCAAGAGACTCGCCCATGCGGTAAAGCTCCTTGGTCCCCACCGCGTTCTCAAAGCGCGACAGCGTGGGCTGCGAGGCAGATCGAGGCCGGTAACAGGATCGCGGTCGAGCAACATCTTGTGCACCGGGTCGGCCCAAGCCGTGCCGAGTCAGCCGTCCGGATAACCGCAGGCGATCGAGAACACGCGCTGCGCCAGTAACTGCTGCAACGAATGATCTACCTGTGCTTGCCGATTGTCCCAAACAACCGGCCAGGCTGGCGACCAATCCATAGCTGCGGTCGGCGCCCTTCACAGGATGGCGCCGCCATCGGAGGAGCCCTGCCGTTGATCAAACCGCAATACCGCACCCTTGGCAAACATGTCCGGGAACAATAAACACTCTGTCGTGGTAAAGTCGATCACGCGAAGGCCTCCCTGTGCGAATACGCTTAGACAACATGGTAGCACAAAGGGAAGAAACTAGACACTTTGGGAACCCATACTTGCGAATTACTCGGCATTTCGCACGTCGGGATGATCGCGAGAGAAGTTGCTCTGGACCGCCCAATGGTATTTCACACTCATTCGGCGCGGAGCGCTTCTACGGGATTCACGTAGGCCGCGCGATTCGCGGGGATGTAGCTGGCAAGCATGGCGGCAGCGCCGAGCACGGCGGCTACTGTGGCCAGAGTTGCCGCGTCCCATGCGGGTGTGGCGAAGAGCAGCTTATGCATCAGGGTCGCTGCGCCTACGGAGCAAGCCAGGCCAAGAGCGACGCCAAGCATGGCCAGCCATCCGGCTTCGCGCAGCACCAACCTATAGACGGAGTCACGTCCTGCGCCCAGAGCCATGCGGATACCTATCTCCCGGGTGCGCTGGCCTACGGAGTATGAGATGACGCCGTAGACGCCGGTAACGCTGAGGAGGAACGCGAGCACGGCGAATCCGCCGACGAGCCATGCTGCGGAGCGATGCACGTAAGCTGTGGGTCCCACGCGTATGCGCTCTTCCATGCCGATGGGGTCGGCTGTGCCCACACCGGCATTGACGCTCCGGACAGCACTTACCAGAGTGGGCAGCATCGAACCCTCCGAGGGCCCGGTGCGCGCGATGAGCGTGAAGTAATTACTTTCGTTCTGATCGATGGGCTCGTAGACGGCCGGCCATATCTCGGAATCGAGCGGGCCTTCCCTGATATCGTCCACAACGCCGACGATCTCCTTGATTGATTCCGGCGCGAGATCATTGTTCCCGAAGCGCTGGCCTATCGGATCCAGGCCTGGGTAGTAGAGCTTCGCCAAAGTCTTGTTGATGATTGCGACCTTGGGATGCGTCTCATCGTCGGTACTTGTGAAGAAGCGGCCGCGCAGTAGTTTTGCCTGCAGGGTGCGCATGTAGTCGGCAGTGACGTTGCGTTCATTCACCATGTTGTGCTCGCCATTGTAGGGCCGGCCGACGAAGCGAATCCAATCGATAGGGCCATTGAAGCCGACGGGAGGCACAGTGGTGATTCCGGCGCTCTCGACGCCTGGCAATGCCGCAGTCTTTGCAAGAATCTGCCGCTGCATCCTCGCCAGATCGGCATCTTTGGCGTACAGAGTCTCCGGCACGATCACCCCAACCATTGCGAGATGATCTGGTTGGAAGTGGAGGTCGACGTGAATCAGGCGGTAGAAGCTTTTGCCAAGCAGACCGGCACCGACCAGGAGCACGACCGCAATCGCTAGTTCGAGGACGACAAGGTTGGCGCCGACGCGCCGCCAGAGCGTGCCGGCAGAACCGCGGCTACTGCTGGCCAGACTCTCGCGCATGTTGTCCACCCGTAGGCGCAGCGCGGGTGTGGCCGCAAAGAGTAGCAGTGCGAGCAGCGCCAAGCCGCAGGCGAAGGCTAGTACGTGGGTATTTAATCCTAGTCCGATCAAGAAAGGCAGGTGCGAGATCATGAACTTGGGAATCAGTCTGGCCAGCTCGCGCACGGCAAGAGCAGCAACGCCGATTCCAAGCGTACCGCCGAGCGCGACCAGCAGCATGGATTCCAGCAGGAATTGAACAAGCAAACGAATGCGTGAAGCGCCTAGCGCACCGCGCACTGCGATCTCTTTTCTGCGGCTCTCAGAGCGCACCAGCAGCAGACTAGCAATGTTGACGCAGGCAATCGCCAATAGCAGTGCAGCGCCGGTGAGCAAGGTCAGCAGGATGGGGCGAGGGTCGCCGACAATGATTTCAGAGAGCGGCTCGAGGTTCGCGCCCTGATCGCGATTGGAGTCTGGATACTCGCGTTCCAACTCCGCTGCGATTCCTTTCATCTCCGCGAGCGCGGACTGCATCGTAACGCCATCCTTCAGACGCGCGATGCCTTGCAGTCCATGGCAGTTTCTGCGCAGATCGCACGACCCTTTGGCGTTAAAGGGAAGCCAGAACTCTGTGCCGCCGCTTGGCGCGAAGTTAAAACTCGCGGGCAAAACGCCGATGACGGTCTCGGGTGTGCCATCGAGAATGATCTTCTGCCCGATCGCGTCAGGTCGGCCTTGATACCACTTCTGCCAGGCTGCGTAACTCAGGATGACAGTGTTGCTGGCGCCGGGAAGATCTTCGCCGGCATAGAAATCGCGTCCCAGGATGGGAGCGACGCCGAGGGTGCGGAAGAATCCGTCGCTGACGCGCGAGCTATCCACAGGAACTGCGCCAGTGGAGAGAGACAGCAGTCCACCACCGCCACCGAAGATGTCAATCGAAGTGAAAGAGCGGTTCATCCGCTTCCAGTCGAGATAATCGGGATAGGAGAGAGGGGCGCGGTCAAAGAGCCTGTCGCTTTCAAAGACCGCCACCAGATGTGCCGGATCGAGATAGGGAAGGGGCTTAAACAAAGCTGCGTCAACAAAGGCAAAGAACGCCACGCTCGCGCCCATGCCGAGAGCCAGCATGATCGTTGCCGTGAAGGTGAAACCCGGGTTGCGCCGTAGTTGGCGCAGGGCGAAGCGGAGGTCCTGCAGGAGATTGTCGATGGGCGGAAAGGTGCTACGTTCGCGATACTGCTGGCGCGTTTGTTCGATGCCGCCGAGTTGCAGAGCGGCGACACGGCGGGCTTCGTGCATCGGCATGCCGGATCGCACCAAGTCATCGATGTGCATCTGCAGATGGCCTTCGATCTCATCGTCGAATTCCTGCCGGTTCCCTCGGTGTACGATAAGGCCGACGAGGCGTAGCGCAGTAGCGCGTGCTTTTCGCCATATACTCATGCCTGTTCTCCCTTCGGCGATGGAAAGCGATCCAGAATCGCGGTGGTCTGCTGCCAGTTGCGCGCGTCCTTATCCAGTTGCGTACGCCCGGCGCGGGTGAGCTTGTAAAACTTGGCTTTGCGGTTGTTTTCGGAGAGGCCCCATTCGGAAGCGATAACGCCTTCCTGTTCGAGCTTGAGCGGGGCTGGATACAAGATTCCATAATTGAGCGCGAGCTTGTCGCCGCTAGTCTGCTCGATGCGGCGGGCGATGCCATAGCCGTGCTGCGGACCCATCAATTCAATCGTCTTTAGGATCATCCGAGCCAGTGTTCCCTGCCAGATGTCGGCTCGTTCGCCCATACCATAGCTCCCCAGTGCTTTCTTTGATGCCCCATAGGTAGGATGCCACCTTTCCTATGGTTAAGCAATAGGAGGGTGACAGGCTGAGGGTGACAGACGAAAAGTACCCCATCGCTTGGGAGTTCGCTCCCGATTATCATCGGGTTACATTTCGTCACTGCTGTCCGGGGAAAACTCATTCCGTGCATGAATGCATTGCCCAGCGATGGCTATGTCGCATGGGCGCGCAACCCTGACCACGAAGCCGACGAAGCTGAACAATCGTTACGTGCCGCTCTGGAGAAATGGTTCGGCGTCGTGAATTAGCCCTAGTGGCCTTTAAAAGCTTATTCAGGAGTAGAACCAAATCTGCGAAAATGCGCGACCCTTCTAGGGGTACAGGCTCTCATGCTTTGTATCAGGGGCCCGACGCAAAGGGCTGAGAAGGAACTGTGCTTTACAGCTTGCGGAAAACTCGGCCTCAGGGTAGGGTGGGGACGCCTCGCCGCCGCCAGGATTATCGGAGGCAGAACTAAATCGCATAAGTCGCCGCTCATTGTCGGCGTCGCATTGTTATTTCACCAAACCCTGAACTTTCTCCTGCAACGTACGACGAATGTCTTATCAGCCATCCTTCCCCTGTATGAGCGCACTTCCGGTCTCTGTTCAAGCGCGATCACAGTTCTCTTTCCATGGGCGTGACCCGTCCCTACTGCTCTGCGAAACCATGTGTCGAGAAGTGTCAAGCGATCCGTGCTCCTGTATGACCTTCACGTCTATTGAAATGAGGGCGGTCGCGCTTTGACGCCTATCCCACACGGAGAAACAACATGAGCACAATTCAAATATCGAGGGTTCGCGCAATCCTTCTGGCTATCGTCTTCGCAGGCGCGTCATTGTCGTCGGCGTCACACGCACAAGATCTAGAAAACGCAGTGATCGTCAACGTGCCATTTGCGTTCCAGAACGGATCTCAACACCTCACTGCTGGCCTATACACCATTAGCATGGACTACGAAAACGTCGCGAGCATACGGGGTGAATCAGCCTCCGGCTTTGCAATAACGGGGTCTGATGAAGAACTTCAGCCGTCAAAGACAACCAAGGTTGTGTTCCGCAAATACGGTGATCAATATTTCCTCCATGAGATTTGGGTGGCGGGAGATACCAGTCACACTTACTTTCCGACTTCCAAGGTGGAAAAGCGCGAAATCTCCTCCAACCGGACTGCCCCCACAACCGTGGTGGTAGCTGCATTGGAACCACCTCGCTAGGACAATCGACAGAGTTAATTCGGAAGTAGACTGAGGAGCCTGAGCTGAAGTCTGGCGGTTGCAATCGGTTAGGAGCAATCCTTCTTGGAGCGCTCCTGCCGCATTGACGACGTAGACAGATCAAGGCTGCGTTACCAACACGCGGTCGTGCAGGAGAGAACAGGTTGAGCTCAAGGCGTTTGATTCTTGGATTGCTGCTGGTAAATGGATTTGCTTCGTCCATCCATGCAGCTTCAGACTTCACTGAGCGGGATCCCGTAAAACGGGCGACGCTGTCCAATGGCCTGCGGGTAGTGATCGTCCAGGACTCCCTGGCTCCTGTAGTCACGATAGAAATGAGCGTGCTGGCGGGAGGCAATGAATCACCTCCGGAATTTCCGGGCATGGCACACGCACAAGAGCACATGGCCTTTCGTGGCTGCATGGGAATGACTTCCGACCAGACTACAAAGATCTATTCTGAGCTGGGAGGACAAGATAACGCCTATACGGAACAGACAGTAACTCACTATTATGTGACTGTTCCACTCCCCGATCTTGACATAGCTTTGCAGGCTCAGGCTGCGTGTATGCGGGGAATCGATGACTTGCAGGAGGAGTGGTCTCAGGAACGCGGGGCAATCGAACAGGAGGTGGCTGAAGACTTATCGGATCCGTGGTACCGGCTCATCCAAAGGGTGAAGCAGGATATGTTTGCCGGAACGCCATACATGCATGATCCATTAGGTACCAAGACCTCCTTTGATGCCACAACCGGGCAAATGCTCACACAGTTCCAAAAGAACTGGTACGCGCCAAATAACATGATCCTGGTGATCGCGGGCGACGTAAATCCGGTAGTCACACTCGCGAGAACGAAAGAACTCTTTGGCGGCACACCAAGTCATGACATCCCCGCCCGGACACCTGTAGTCCTAAAGGCTGTACATTCGGAAACGTTCACCCTTAAGAGTGATTTGCCGAGTACCATCGGCGTACTCGCTTTTCGCTTTCCGGGCACTGATTCGCCTGATTATGCGGCTACCCGAGTCCTGATCGATGTTCTTTCAAGCGAGCGTAGCAATCTGCACCGCATGGAATCATCAGGCAAAACTCTGAATGTCGACTTTGATTTCGCCGAGACATTCCCCAAGGCCAGCATTGGTTATGGGCTGGTCGAATTAGCGAGCGGAGCGAATGCCACGCGAGCCATCCGTAATATGCAAAGGATCCTGGGTGGATATGCAACGGCGGGCGTGCCGGAAGACCTGGTTGAAGCGGCAAAACGTAGCGAATTGGCGTCGGTCGAATTTCAGCGAAACTCCATTTCTGGATTAGCGGCCGTTTGGTCGGACGCGTTGGCAGAAGAGGGTCGGAACTCTCCTGATGAGGACGTAGAGGCCATCCGGAATGTCACAACGCTGGACGTGAATCGAGTGGCCCGGCAATACCTCGATACCTCGAATACGGTCGTCGGCACCTTGATACCATCGCCGCCGCGACATCCAACCTCTGATGAACGGCCGGCTTACGAAAAGAAGAGCGGTGGCTTCGAAAAAGTTACTTCCCCTGCTCTACGACCTGTCCAGCTTCCGCCCTGGGCTGACGGCGTCCTGGAGCAGCTGAAAATACCCGCAGCGCATGCGCCTCCCTCGGACATGATCTTGGAGAACGGTTTGCGCTTGATTGTGCAAACGGATTCGACGAGTCCAACCGTGTTGTTACGCGGTTCCGTTAAGCATACGGTCGACTCTCAGTCGGATGTTCATGATGGTGCCGTGGCGGAAATTCTAAAAGGGCTCTACGCCGGTGGGCCGCAAGACATGGATCGTCTCGCCTTTAAAAAGGCCCTGGATGACATCGGCGCCGATGAGACTGCCGGGTACAGCTTTGCTCTCGATGTCCTAAAAGAAAGTTTCTCCCGGGGTGTTGAACTGCTGGCGGACAATGAGTTGCATCCGGCGCTACGAGCTGGAGACTTCAAAGTGGTCAAGCGGCAGACCTCGCGGTTCGTCGCGGGCACGCTTAAAAGTCCCAGCTATCGGACTTCAGCGGCACTCACAGCGGCATTGTTGCCGGCGAGCGATCCAGAACTTAGAGAACTCAAGCCGAAGGCGTTCAAGAAAGTTAACCTTCCCGCGGTACAGCAATTTCAGGAAGCAACCATACGACCGGATTTGACGACCATTGTTGTCGTAGGCGACGTCTCGCCGGATGAAGCCAGAACCGTGATCGAGAAATGGTTTGGGGGGTGGCAAGCTGTTGGCCCTACCCCAAATACAACCTTGCCTGGCGTACCGCTTAACAAGGCGTCGTCGGTTCACATTCCTGACTCGGGCGCAACCCAGGATTCAGTGATCATCGCCGAACAGTTGGCTCTTAACCGCTTCGATCCGGATTATTATCCTCTCCAACTGGGCAATACTATCCTGGGCGGCAATTTCGAGGGAACACGTCTGTATCATGACCTACGACAAGTATCAGGTTATGTCTATAACGTCGACCTATCTCTGGAGGCTTCGGAAACACGAGCCGTCTACTCGATCCGCTACGGGTCCGCCCGGGAAAATACACAGAATGCGAGAGCGTTGATCCAGCGAGATATCGAACAAATGCGAACTGGTGAAGTTTCTGCCGACGAACTACATCAGGCGAAAGCATTTCTCCTGCGACAGATCCCCTTGAACGCATCGAGTGAAGAGGAAGTTGCCGAAGATCTTCTCGATCGGGCAGAAACCGGCTTGCCGCTCGATGAACCTATCCAGGAGGTTGGAAAATATCTTAATGTAAATGCCAGTGAAATCAGGGCGGCATTTGCCAAACGGATACGTCCTGACGACTTTGTCCAGGTCGTCCGCGGTCCTTCATTTTGATCCGTGCAGAAACCTATCGCGGCTAGCTCATAACCGTGCTTCAGGAACCAGTTGGCTGCGACTCGCGGTTGCTGGGTGCAGTGGAGCTACCGCAAGCGTTACACAGAAACCCGCAAGGCTAAGAGAGAACTACATCCCTCCCAGGCCCTTGTTCACGATGAGCTTGACGTCGACACGCTGGTCCAGCGTGCGCCCCTGTGGGGCATCGTTCGGAGCGTCAGGATGGGCGGAGCCATAGCCGGCTGGTGCAACGATCCGCCGCAAAGGAATGTTTCCCTCGCTGCGAAGATATTGTGCCACCGCGGCGGCCCGATCCTCGCTGAGCTGCTGATTGAATGCTGCGGTTCCATTCTTGGAGGCGTAACCGGCGATCTCAATCAAGTAACCATCGGTCGAGAGAGCAAGAGCGGCAAGCTTGTCCAGATCGGCTTTAGCCGCATCGTCCAAGATGTACTTGCCGGGAGCGTAGAAGATGATCGCTTCGGCGATCGTTCTGTAGTCGTCCAAGTCGGATACGCGCTGGTTCAACATCTCCGCGGCGGCAGCGTCCATCAGCGCGAGGGTGCCGGCCTCCTGTGCCTTCGAATCTGCCTGGTCGGCTGAGGCATTCGCTTGATCGGCGGAGGACTGGGCTGCGCCTGAGGCGGCCACGGCGTCATCGGCGGTCGCCTGCGCTCGCGTGGCCGCTGACCTGTCTGCCAGAATCTGCTGTTCCTCGGCCACTTGAATCGCGAACTCGTCGGGCGAGAAGGTGATCCTGCTCGCTTGCAGCTGACCGCTCACATTGCCCACTCCCTCGGCAGCGATGGTCAACCCAGGCACCATGGCCGTCACGTCCATATCCTCATGACGACGAAACACGACCTTGCTCTTGGTGCGCAGGATTTTGGTATCGTCGGTGATCAATACCATTGCCAAAGATCCAGTCTTCGTATCCTGCACCTCCACCCGAGCGCCATATCTCGCGACAATCTTCCCCTTCGCGGTGCCTTTATCGCCAGCTTTGAACTGCTGCGCGCCGGCTACCGATGCGATTGTTATTCCTGCGAACAGGATGGCGCACACTGCTTGCGCCCAAACGTTTGCCAATTTCGCCCCTGATGATTCCACTGCAACTCCTTCCATCGCCATGAATACTCCTCGGTTCAGTTGTGATCCTGTTTAGAATTTGCGGCTGTAACTGCCATGACAGGGTTACGGCAATTTACGACATGGCAATCTCCGAAAGTGACGCACGCGCCAGCGTCCTCCTAACCCGGCTGGCGTATTCAACGGCAGTAACGCCCAAGACCCGGAGAAAGGCGCGGCGCATTGCATCTGCACAGATGTGAAACCCACCTTGCTACGCACACGCAGCTAACGCGACGAGGGCCAGAACTAACCATGTAACAGCGATCGGCCTGTCGTTCCTCTGTAGCAGGGCATCCAATCGGGAACCTCTTCTATTACGATGCGCGACTATGCAGAGAAGGGCAATTAATGAGCTGAGTTGACAATTCTCGACAAAGTAATGGATTGAAGCGCGGCGCTCTATTGGCCGCTGGCAGTTATGGAGCGCTGCTCAACAACGCTGGCAGTCTCCTCCGCCTTCTTTTCGGCTTTAGTAGGTAAGACATCACTCCAGATGTATCACCATCGATCAGTACCTTATCAAGAAAGAGAGTATCTCCATACTTCTCGAAGACGACTACTGTCCGAAGTGGAGGTTGTGAAGACTGCATATCTATGACCCAGGTCGACGCCGCGTGTAGATCATCGGTACTCCGAACAGTAATCAAATGGAAATCAAGGTCGTCCGGCTCGGTAAGCGTATAGGAACCAGCAGGCATCTTAGTTTGACCTACGTAGAAGGGAAATGGTGTCGTGAACTCCAAACCATAGCCGACCTGTGCCGTGAGCGGTAAAGCGGAACCCAGGAATAGCAGTCCCATGATCAAAGGTCCTTTGCGATAATTACTCATAAATGTCTCCGTGGATGTGATTCGCATGGCAGATGAAGCGCTTGCTCTTATATCTATGTAGACGCAAAAGGGACGATCGAGTTGCGAAACTGTAAATGCCGCGTGTGACTGTAACTGCTAGTGAGTGCGGGCGCGTGATTGTGCAGCGTAGTGTGCGGGCAACTGTCAGCGCGGAGCTCCTGGTCGAAAGTCATGCAGGAATCATATGGCGTACGCCGAAGAGTACGGGGTGTGTCGAGAAGTGTCATGCTACTCATGCCTGGGGATCAGCGCGCACGTCTATCGAAAGTGAGGGCGGTCGGTTAGTACGCCTCCCCCAACTAGGAGAGACGACATGAACACACTGTCAATGCTGAAGTTTCGCGGAATCTGTTTCGCCATCATCCTCGCTGTGGCGCCATTGTCTGCAGCGTCGCACGCTCAAAATATAGAAGACGCGGTGGTAGTCAACGTGCCATTTGCGTTCAGTGACGGATCTCGGAACTTCGCGGCTGGCCTGTACACCATTCGCGTGGACGACCACAAGATCTTGGCGATCAACGGAGAATTAGGCTCCGGTTATGTCATGACTTGGTTTGAGGAAGACAGTCATCCTTCGAAGACGACGAAGGTTGTTTTCGGCAAATACGGCGACCAATACTTTTTGCATGAGATCTGGATCGCCGGAGAAACCACTCACAGTTACTGTCTGCCTTCAAAGACGGAAAAGCGTGAAATGGCTGCGAACGAGACCGCGCCCGCAGTCGTGGTAGTAGCTGGATTGGAGATGCCGCGCTAGCCGGGAAGCTGCAAAGGAGCCTCCGAAGTTGTCTTAAGGAGTGGTCTGACGTCAATCGGCAGTAGATTCCGTCAGACCGCTCGAGGCATAGGGTAAGCTGATCTCGATGAGTAAGCCACCCTCGACGCGATTAAGCGCCCTGATCGTACCTCTATTCGCATGAATGGCCTGCCTGGCGATCGCAAGACCTAATCCGGCACCCGATCGATCAGAGGACGCACGAACGAAGGGTTCGAAAATGGCGTCAAGCTTGTCGTCTTGCACGCCTATCCCACTATCCTTCACGTGAATCACGACTACGTCATTGGGGCGGCACAGAACGTCAACTTCTACGTGACCGCCCTCCGGGGTAAACCGAATCGCATTACGCAGGATATTGTCCAGAGCTCTCTTCAGAAGCTCCCGGTATCCCCGCATGTTGAGTTGTGGAGAGGAGAGAAGGTGCACCTGCTTGCTGGTTTGCTCTGCCGTGAATTGATTATCGAGGCAGACCTGCTGTAGTAACTCATGGAGAGAATAGACTTCTTCTTCCTCCTCCTCCAGGCCGCTTTCCAGGCGAGCGAGCCGAAGGAGTTGCTGGACCATTGAATTCAATTCGGAACTATCGCCTTGAATACGATTCAGCTCCGGAAGGAGCGCGGGATTCGCTTTACGCCGCGCCAATGCGAGTGCGACATTCATCCGGCTTAGTGGGGAGCCAAGTTCATGGGAGACTTGAATCAGGAAGTTCTTTTGCGAAGACAAGAGGGTGCCAATTCGGGTCGACATCTGGCCGATGGTCCTACTCAGATCCCCGAGCTCGTCTCTTCTCTCTAGAAGCGAGGCGTCAGGCCGCGAACCGAGATTTCCACGGCCAAATGATTCCGTTGAGCGTTGCAGCTTGCGGATGGGGTCGATAAAGTAACGGGTGAGCAGGAGACATGTGACCGCAGATACCACTGCGGCCACAGCAAATTGCCACCAGAGAATTGGCGGAGGCCCGGTCGTCCTACCGAGTAAGATGGCGACCGCAACGAAGTGCGCATTGTTAATAGGGGTGTCAAAGGCAACCATTACCTCGTTACGAAAGGCCTCCAGCCGCAGTGGAGTCCTGGGCGTGACTTCCGCGGCCAGAGAGCGGGCGGCTAGTGAACCATCAGATGAGAGCAGTTCAGTCCTGGATGGGTCCAGGATGTACACCAGCCGGCATTGATGCGCTACCTGCGTAAATCTGCCGGCACTTCGCGCCTGGATAGTCGTTTGCAGACAAGCCTGGAGGTCCGGGAGAGGCACGGAGACAGGTGGCACCCGATTGAGATGATGCGTCATCAGGACCAGGCCGAAAGATATCGAGATGATGACCACCGTTGCGATCCAGAAAGTGAGAAAGCTCCTCAGGAAGATGGTCATCGTGCCTCGCCTTCTGGGATCACGTAAACGTATCCAACGCCGCGAACGCTCCGGATGCGCTCGCTCCCGTCGGGGAACGGCCCCAGCTTTCTCCGCAAATTGCTGACCAAACTATCGATGCTACGGTCAAGCCCGGATTCCTGGCGGCTTAACACTCGGGGGATCAATTCCTGCCTGGATAGAGTCGTTCCGGGGCTGGAAATCAGCAGTTGAAGGAGAGAAAATTCTGCTCCTGTCAGCTCGACGGCCTCACCTCCACGCGTGACTCGACGAAACGGTTCATCGAGCTCGATATCGCCGACCGAGACGAAACTGAGCCCGTGGAGGGAGGGGTGAATACGCCGAAGAATCGACTTAGCCCTGGCAAACAACTCGTCAGGCTCGAAGGGTTTGGGCAGGTAGTCGTCGGCGCCCGATCGGAGACCGCGGATGCGATCGGAGGACGCGCCCCGGGTGGTCAACATTAACACCGGGACGTCTGAGAAATGGCGCAGCCGCTCCAGCACTTCGAAGCCGTCGATGCCCGGAAGCATGACATCCAGAATGACCAACGCAAACGCCTTCCGGGCCATTATGCGGAGACCCTGCTCGCCCGTGTTGGCGGTCGTAACCGCGTAGCCTTCGTAAGCTGCGTACTCAGAAACCAGCTCACCGAGCGCGACGTCGTCATCGACCAGCAGAAGCTGGGTTTGTGCTGGAGCACGCTGGACTAAAGATGATGATTCCGTCATCTTTCTCATTGTCAATCCTCATCGATGAGCGCAGGCAAACACTTTTGTCGAGAAGTGTTATGCAATGGCAGCCTATCGTCGCCAGGACGATCTAGTAAATAACGGAAGATCTGCTCATCGCGCCAGGGGTGGATAAAGTCCCTCACGGACGGAACCAAGCCTGACAGGCGGTGAGCACGCTCGGAAATGAGCGGCGGCCGCCCAACTGTGCGCGGAGCGCGAGTGACGGTTGGAGCTGAATGAAAACGGTGGCAACTTCGCAGTTCCATGGAGCAAACGCTAGACCTACTTCGACAAAAAGGTGTCTCTAACATGCTAAATGACGCGCAAAGCTTATCTCCGGAGGGCGCACGATTCGAGGCGCGGATTTCTGATCTGGAGGATATTGAGGAACTCGTGCGGGTACACCGAACAAGCGTGTTGAGGCACGCATGGTGGCTGCTGAAAGATAGGGATCTTGCGGAGACAGTCACGCAGGACTGCTTTATGCGAGCCTTTAACTCCCGCGCTCTCTATCGCGGGCAATGCAGTGTGCGCACCTGGCTGCTCGCGATAACCACGAACCTGGTCCGCGACCGTACGCGAAACCATGGCTTTCGATTCTGGAGACATGTGCGCTTGTCGGCTGTGGACGTGTGTGCAATGGAAAACCGGGTAGCCTGCCGCCGGCAAACCGTGGAGGCGGAGATGCTCACGCGGGAATATTTACGTCACGTTTGGGCGATGGTGGACAGGTTACCGGGGAAGCAAAAAACCGTATTCATGCTTCGTTTTGTTGAAGAGATGCAGGTATCGGAGATAGCCGAGGCAACAGGACTAAACCTGAGCACGGTCAAAAGCCTTCTTTATCGCGGTCTTCGTACAGTCCGCGTAGCGGTGGGAAAAGACAGCCAATCTTCGGCTGCGCCACAGCCGGGGGGAAGACCGATGGCGGCAGGGTCCATAGGCGGTAAGCAAGGCGTGAAGCTGTTTTCTGCAGAGCTTGCGGTGTCCGGCAAATCTTCATGAGCAGAATAGAGGTAACAAAGATCGCGGATGGACTCTATGTCATTCCGGTCGGCCCGGTCAATACGTTTTTCCTGGATTCAGCCGATGGTTGCGCTCTGATTGACACTGGAGTTCCGGGCAGCGCGGCTGCCATCCTGCGGGCCCTGCACGCGTTGGGCAAGCAACCGGGAGATGTCCGCCATATTCTCTTGACCCACGCTCATCCCGATCACATCGGTAGCCTTGCGCCTCTCAAAAAGATTACAGGTGCTGAAGTTTATATCCATGCGCTGGATGCCGGCATTGTTACAAACGGGGCAGGGTTTCGCCCCATGGGTCCCGCACCGGGCCTATTCCCCACCATCATGTTTCAGATGTTTGTGCGGCCGGTAGAGACAGTGGAGCCCGCGACCATTGAGCATCATGTACAGACGGAGGGGGTCCTGCCCATTGCCGGTGGCCTCACGGCCATTCATGTTCCCGGTCACTGCGCAGGACAACTGGCTTTCTTTTGGCCAAGACACGGAGGAGTGCTCTTTGCGGCAGATACATGTATGAACGTCATGGGACTTGGCTGGACGATGGGATACGAAGATTTTGAAGAAGGCAAGCGGAGTCTCAATAAACTGGGGCAGTTAGATTTTCGCGTGGCCTGTTTCGGGCACGGTCAGACCATCTTGCATGGTGCCGGTGACCGGTTTAGAAAAATGTGCACGCGGCTTTCTGTCACCTCCAAAGTCACACAAACATCATCGATCGAGTTTAGGGAGAATGCGGTGCCCGATGCCGGTCTACGCGGCGCGACGCCGGCAACTCTGCAGTGCAGCAATCTGCGATTTTTTCTGCGGTCGATCACCGAAAGCCCACGTCATAAGTAATCGACATCGCATTCGGGGGTTAGGGAGATGCAGGGGATTTCCGATCGTCTCGTAGGAATTTGTCTGTTCTTGGTGTCTATCGTTGTTGTCGGCCAATCCGGCCATGCACAAACTCTTGCAGCAAATCGAATCGTACAGCAGATCGTGGCGAACAAGGTAACGCCGCTGCAAGGTACGGTTCATCCCCTGGCCCGGCCGGAATATGATCAGGGTCCGGTTGCCAGTACCATGCAATTGCAGGGTATGACCCTGAACTTCAATCGGTCGGCGGCGCAACAGGCGAGCCTGAATAATTTACTGACGGCGCAACAAAATCCCTCGTCTTCCAGCTACCGTCAATGGCTCACTGCCGCGCAGTTTGGAGAGCAATTCGGCATGAGCCAGCAGGACCTCGACCAGGTTACCGCATGGCTCCAATCCCAGGGTTTCACCGTAGATAAAGTGGCAGAGAGCCGCACTTCTATCCGGTTTAGCGGAACCGCAGGCCTGGCCGAACAGGCCTTCCATACTCAGATCCACAAGTACATCGTGAATGGGGAGACTCATTTTGCGAATGCGACGCAAATTTCTCTGCCCAGCGCCTTTGCGTCAACGGTCAGCCGGGTAGGTGGCCTGCACGACTTCAAGCCGAAACCGCGATTGGTTCCACCGGCAGGGACAAAGGCCGCACAGCCGGACTTCACCTCGGGTATTTCGGGAGACCACTTCCTTGCGCCGGGAGACTTTGCGGTGATCTATAACGTGAATCCGCTTTTCAGCGCGGGCTACACGGGAAGCGGCCAGACAATCGGGATCATGGGGCAGACAGATATTGTCATGGCCGACATCACAGATTTTCGTAGCGCGGCGGAGTTGCCGGCGAACAATCCCACCGTATTTCTGATTCCCGGCTCCGCCGACCCCGGAATCGGCGATGCGTCCGGTGACATTAATGAGGCTGACCTGGACCTGGAATGGTCAGGCGGCGTGGCTAAGAACGCATCCATCGTCTTCGTCAACTCGACAAATGTCATGGATTCGCTGCAGTATGCAATCGAGAACAAGATCAACGGTCTTCAGATCCCGATTCTTAGCATCAGTTATGGAGATTGCGAACCTAACTGGACCTCTGCGGATCTCAGCAGCATGGAAGCGTCGTTTCAACAGGCGAACGCGCAAGGGCAGACGGTGCTTTCTGCTGCCGGAGACAATGGAGCGGCCGACTGCGACGAGCAGACGAACCCGAACGGGCCGCCGATCGTCTCGGTCACCCAGGGTTTACAGGTCGACTATCCGGCGAGCAGTGCCTATGTGACCGGCATGGGTGGCAGTGAATTTACCGGTGACGGAACAGCCGCCAGCCCTTCCACCGGGGCCGACCAGTATTGGAGCGCGAACGGATCCGATGACGTGCTTACCTCCGCGTTGTCTTACATTCCAGAGATGGCGTGGAACGATACTACGTTTGAAATCGCAAATGGTGGCGGACTCTCCGCAGGTGGAGGCGGCAAGAGCCTGCTGTGGTCCAAGCCGAGCTGGCAGGCGGGAGTGACCGGTATCCCGAGCGATGGCGCCCGTGATGTGCCGGATCTTTCCCTGAACGCCTCCCCAGACCACGATCCTTATCTGGTTTGCACGGAGATCATTTTGGATTCGGATCCGACCGGTAGCACCTACACTTCAAGCTGCACCAACGGCTTTCGTATTTCCGACCCTGGCTATAGTGATGACCAGGGCCTGGTGGCCTATGGAGGGACGTCGGCGGACGCACCGAGCTTTGCCGGCCTTTTGGCATTGATCGAGCAGCAGCTCGGCGTGCCGGCGGGTTTGGGCAACGTCAATCCTACCCTCTACTCGCTGGCTGCTAACTCCACCACCTACGCCTCGGCGTTTCACGATATAACGACCGGGAACAATATGGTGCCGTGCACGTCGGGGTCTACAGACTGCCCAAGCAACGGAGAGATGGGTTACTCGGCGGGAACCGGGTATGACCAGGCAACGGGATTAGGATCGGTCAATGCGTTCAACCTGGCGACCGCATTTACTTCCGTTGTCTTAAAGAGCGGCACGACGACCACGGTCGCTGTCTCCCCCTCGAGCCCGGCGACCGGGGTCACGGTTACGCTGACTGCGACGGTAGCTCATAATTCCGGGACAACGGCACCGACAGGAACGGTTACATTCACTATCGACGGCACGGCCGAAACTCCGGTCGCGCTGACGAATGGCGTGGCAACCACAACCACCAGTTTTTCAACCGGCGGCGCTCACACGGTCTTAGCGGCGTACTCGGGCGATACGAACTACTATGCCTCCACCAGTGCCACAACCACGATTAACGTTGGCGCCGCTGGCGGCGCGGCAACCACGACCACATTAGCGGCCAGCCCGGCCACGGTCGCACTCTATGGGGCGCTGACGCTGACCGCTACTGTGCAGTCCTCGACGGCCGGCACGCTCGCCGGCACGGTCACTTTCACAATCGGCGGCGCCACGGTGGGCACAGCCCCGGTAACCGCTGGGGCCAGCGGCCTTGGCACAGCCACGCTCGCGGTAAGCTCAGCGACGCCAACGCTCGGTTTTACAGCGGGCAGCGATACGGTTACCGCCGCTTATGGCGGAGATTCGCTCTATGGCGCTTCGTCCGGGACTGCAGCCATCACGGTGACCAATCCAGGAATAACGATGACGGTCGGGAACATGACGATTGCCTCCGCTTCGCCTGGTGCCGCCGGTACCTCGACCATCACCATCACCTCCACCCAGGGGTATTCGGGTACTGTCAACCTCACGGCAAGCGCGCCGTCGCTGAACGCAGGCTTTGCTCTGGGAGCAACCTCGCTAGCGATTGCCAGCGATGGGACCGCGACCACAACCATCACTATCGAGACCATAGCCGCCTCGCTGCAGAAGGAGGCGCAGGGGAATTCTCAGGGTACGACAAACCCGATGGTCGTCGTCGCGGGAGTGGGATTTGGGGTAATTTTCCTGCTCGGAGTTCCTGGGTTCCGCAAGAAACGGTGGCCGATGGCGACCAGCCTGCTCTTGCTGGGCGTGCTGGGAACGCTGATGGGTTGCGGGGGTGGTACTGGGGGGGCAGCTCCTGCCGGCACTTATACGGTCACGGTTACAGCGACAGATAGCAGCAATAGCGCGATTACCACTTCGGCGAACTTCACCGTGACCATTCAGTGAGAGTCTCGGCTGGGATTATGTTGAGGATCTTAAGGAGTTTGCCTCTCATGCGAAATCGACCTTCCACGCTTGCGTATGGGGTTATGTTCATGCTCGGAATTGCGGGCACGGCTATAGCTCAGGACAACGGGGCACAACAGCCCTCTGCGCGTCAGCAGCTTCAACATATCCATACACCGCAATCGATCGACCAGGAGCTTGCTCACCTTACAAAAGACCTGGAGTTGACTTCGCAACAGCAGCGGCAAGTCCGGTCTCTGCTCCAGGAGCACCACGATAAGATTCAGGCGCTGCTCGATAAAAATCCGACAGCTTCGCGGCAGGAGCTTGGTCTGCAGATTCATACGATCAGCGACGAGACGCACGGCAAGATACACGCTTTGCTTACCGATCACCAGAAAGAATTGGAAAAGGCGATGCAGCAACGCGAGCATAGTGGTGGAGAAAACAGGCCATCTCCTTCGTCTGTAGCCTCACCAGAACCATCTTCTGCGGCCTATTGACATAGCCGGAATCCGGACGGGCTGTAGGATGCTTTAATTTTCGAATCACCCGTCTTCCTGGCCTAGGTTGTGCACCCGGGGTCCTGTCAGAAGAACCCCGGGGCTTTCAGCTAAGGGTTCTGAGCCATGCGTACCGGTCGACCCGGATGCGCATGGCTAATTCAGAGTAGGCGATGAGGTATTACTGCTGAGGTGGTTGAATTGCAGTGAAGTCCTGGTCCAATTGCTTCTGATCTGCTTGCTGGAATGCGCCACTATCCACAATGCCATGGATGTCATTGAAAGCTGATTGCACCTTGTCTTGATCAACCGATTCTCCTTGGCGCCTGGCTTGTTGCGCATCTTTGAGTGTGGCGATATCTGCTTGAAGCTTATTGTTTTGGTCATCGCTCAGCGTGGCTCGCGGGGTAGCCTGTTGTAGATCGTTGATCAATTTCGCCATCGGAGACTGTCGCCCGCCTCCGCCTCTCTGTGCTAGGGTGTAGCCACCAGTGCCCACGATGAAGAATAGGCAAACTACCACCAGAGTTCTTTTATTCATTAGACTTCTCCTGTATAAAGCTGCATGGCTGTATTCGTCGGATTCCCTAGGTCCGTTGACAGTGAGACGTAAGCGGCACCTTTCTCCTATGAAAGACAATTCTTTATAGAGGGGTGGAATGAGAAACTTACCGTGACTGATAGCATCCTCTTCAGACAACTCTCTCGGTTTTGCTCAAATCGACGCTCCATGGAAGATCGGTCACTCTCTTATAACAAAGCAAAGCGACGGAACCGCCAGCAACAATCGTGCCCACCACAATCCAACGGAAGGTGATCATCGATTCTCCGCCAGATGCGAAAAGGCTGGTGAAACACTGCAGACTAATACTCAATATTTCTCGTGCGCTACATGCTTCAGCGGAATACCAGTCCTCGATGTGAGTGTTTACGATAAGCAGCAGTCGTGACCGGAAAGTAAACGACTGTGCTGGAAGTTCGCGAATGTGATGTTCGATACGGTTTCCTTTGCTACAGACGAAGGGGATCCATCAGGGTTGATCCGACCGTCTGCTGAAGCGCTGCCTGCTCTCAATTGACTAGACGTCCTTCAGCGAGGCGAGGGATCAGAAAACGACATTTCTCGACAAACCGGCACTTCGGTGGTTCCGGGAGGTGATACACAGCTTCCGAGCTGCCTAGATTCTGGAAGAAATCCATACTTCTAGAAATGGAAGTCAGTCTCGAAGAAGATGCTTCGATTGCCGGCTGTGGAAGGTCCGAAGAAACCTCCTGCCAGCGATTGTGACTTGCCGAAAAGAGGAGAACTTAAGGTGCCGTTGGGTGCGCCAAGGTTTTCATGATTGAGGATATTTTGGCCGTAGACACTCAAGGTGAGGTTGTATTTATGCGAGGAACTCCCACCAATCGTCGCCGGTCCGCTCTGATTGCCGCTCAATCCACGCGCGCCAAGGCCGCCGCCAGATCCGCCACGCTGACCCCGGCCTCCACCGCCCCCTGAAGATCCCTCCTCGGCGCCAGTACGAGGGCCCAATCCGATTGTCTCGCTGACGCGCAAATTAAGGCTCACATTCTTGGGTCCGGTGCCGAGATTGTACGGAACGATCTTTTCGCTCGCGCCGGACGGGCTAGATAGCGGGTCCGGATCAAGACAGCCATACGGCGTAGAGACTGCTCCTGGTTGCCCGCAACTGGCGGCGAACGTGGGACGCGCGTTGAACTGGTTATTCCCGGTTAGATCAGATCCGGTTGTGATGTTGTAGGGAGTTCCGGAATTGGCGGAGAGGAACGGTGCAAATGACAGATGCCAAGGCGCCGTGATGTTGCCCATAAGCACAAAGCGGTTACGTATATCAAAACTGGCCCGGCCATAATCGAATCCAGGATCAGCTGCAATGGACGGAGTGTAAGTGACTCCGCTCGTGTCTGCCCTGGCGCTGTTGAAAGTCCAGAAGCTGGATAGCCTGAAACGCGAATAACGAGCTGTGACGGAAGCGATAATCTGGTTCTGGCGGTACACGCCGCCCGATTGGTACTGCATATTGTTTTCCGAAGGCACTGCAATAGGGGTGGCCGGGTAGGTCCCGGCCAGGATGTTGTTAGCGGGAAAGTTGCCGACCGCGCTGACATTGTTCGTGAGATACATGTGAACCCCTCGGCTATAAAGATAGGTGACATTGGCGGTCATGTACTTGCTGAGTTGCTGATCGATTCCCACCGCACCCTGCATATCATTGGCCGCGCGAAAGTGGGGGTCGAGAGAAAATCCCGTAGGGGCTACGACACTGGTGGACCCAGACAAGTCGGTCACCGGCTGATTCGGGTTATAGAAGTCAGGATTGTCGACGGTAAAGCCTTGCTGATTCGGAATCTCTGACGAGCCCAGCGGAACAAAGTTGTTGTGTATCGCCTGGATGATGTATGGCGTCCCCTGTGTCGATGAAAAGCTGTTGGGCACGGTAAATCGCTGGTAGAACCAACCATACCCAGCTCGCAGCACGGTCTTTGACCTCCGCTGACTCTTGCCGCCCAATGCATATGCCAGAGACAAACGCGGCGCCCAGTCGTCCTTGTCATCGATGCGGTTTTGTGACTCCCAGCGTAGACCATAGCTGAAAGTAAAATTTCGTTTCACTTTCCAGTCATCCTGAAAGAAGAGCGCGGCGTCGAAAAGTGTCGCGCGGGCGGTGTATTTGTTGATGACCGTTACCTTGTATTGTTGCGGCATACCCGCCAAATAGTCAGCTACCGTATCGAAAGTGTAGGAGCTGTTCGAACCCGCATTCGTATAGTTAGCGTCGCGATAGGCACGCAGGCGTGTGCCGAAATTCAAGGAATGGCGTCCTGCAGCTGCCGCGAAATAATCCTGTAACTCATAATCGTCCTGGTGATCTTCGACTGTACCGGAGTTACTTCCTCCATTCGTGAAGGCACCCTGCAGCGAAACAGTTGGCAGATCTGAGACGGGCAGTTGCTGGTTGCGAATACGCCGATACTGGAACCTGATATCGTCGACGAGATTCTTATTCAATACCAGGCTATCGCTTACCTGGATCGTATTCTCCAAACTGGTGGTGTTGAAAGCTTGCGTCGGCAGGGTAAGCGCGCTTAGGCCGGCATTTGACTGGACTGCTCGATTGAACTCGTCTCGCACCGTGAGCGTATTCGCTTTCCCCAGCTGCAAATCGATGCGTGGGCTTACATCGAGCCGGGTACTGGGATTGCTTATCGCCTCATTCAGTGTCTCCGCTGTGTTGTCAGGATTCGTCGCATCGACGATTGCTTCGTTTTGATTGTTGCGTCCGAACAGGCTGAGGAAGTAGGAACTGCTCTTGCTAATCGGGCCGCCTACGCTCCCATTCACGTTGTAGGAATAGTAGCTGGGCTCAAGAATCGGCGCCTCTCCCGGTTTCAGGTTCGCGTTCAGAATCGGGTCTTGTGAGTTAAGGATCGACTCGTTGCCGCGAGATTCGATCTGACCATGCAGCTTGTCCGTACCTGGTTTGGTGAAGATTTCAACCCGTCCATAGCCCAGCCGGTCAAACTGCGCGGAAAATGGATTCTGGTTGATACGGATTTCACGAATAGAAGCCTTCGGGGGAATCTGTCCGCCGGTAAAACCGTCTATATAAATTTCCCCGCCGTTTGGGCCTGCTGACGGGCCTGCCAAAGCCTGCAGTTCGTCCTGGAGCTCGTCGGGGTCGTCTGAGAGTGCATCGAGCTCCTTGCCCTTAAGAACGATCGCATTCGCATTATTAGCAGGATCGGTATTCACTGTGAGGGCATCTGCGTCTACCTGTAAATTTTGCTGTTCCACCTGGATTTGTAGCGCGACGCTGTATTGCACGCTCTGTCCAGGAGCGAGAGTGACAGCATGAGAAGAAGATGAGGCAAAGCCCTGGGCACTGACCACGACGATGTAAGTGCCAGGTGCGAGGCCGCGGCTTTGATAGGCACCCGAAGCATCCGTAGTCAGGCTCACAGTTGTGTGACCGTCGGGCGTAATGACGCTTATCGAGGCACCGGGAATGACTGCCCCCGATGGGTCCGTGACGCTGCCATGAAACGTAGCGTTCCGGGATTGTGCCTGTAGCGAGGAACGCGACGAGCAAACGATCAACACCAGTACGAGAGATAGATAACGAAGCATAATCAACCATCCACAATGTTCACGCGATCCGATGTGGGCCGGAATCCTTCAGGGCATCAATGCAGACAGACCGTGCTAGTAGGAATAGACGCCAAGGCGCCTGCGGAGATGTGCCACTCAACATTTCTCGACAGATTGATTAGAAGGAAGATTTGTCGAGAAGTGTCGGGGACCCGCGCCGAAGATCGGAACTCCGCGTCTAATGAACTATTAAGCTGCACATCCTCAACACCAAATCCTCGTATTTTCATAAGGACTGTTTATGCCATTCGACCGCTGCTCCTTTGCTCGAATCCACTCCGGCGAGATTCTGCTGATATTGGTTGTCCTGGTATCGGCCACCCCATTCGTGTGCGGACAGAGCAGTTCGTCCGCTGCAACTCAGACCGTGATCGCGGATTCGAACAGCAACGGCCTGAATTCCCCCAGCGCTTTGGCGGTAGGCGCAGACGAAAATGTCTTCATCGTCGATACCGGTAACAACCGTGTGGTCGAGGAGCCGTGGAACAGCAGCACGAAGGCTTACGGCTCGCAGACTGTACTGATCGGAAATCTATACAGTCCTGATGGCGTGGCGGTGAGCACAAGCCGAAACGTGTTCGTTGTCGATACCGGGAACAACCGGGTAGTCGAAATCCCGTGGATCCGATCTTCTGCAACCTACGGGGCTGCGACGGAGATTGGCAGCGGTTTAAATAGTCCCCATGGCGTGGCGGTAGCTGCCAATGGAGATGTCTACATCGCCGACACCGGCAACAATCGTGTCGTTGAGCTTCCGTGGGATCGCGAAAAAAACACTTACGCGGCGCAGACAACGGTCGGCGCTAATCTGCTTAGCCCCGAAGCCGTGGCGGTTGGGTCAGGAGGCAAGGTCTACATTGCGAACCTCGGGAACAGCAGTGTGGTGGAAGTTCCCCCAGGTTGCACCGCGGCCACTTCGTGTACGAGCCAAACGATTGTGGCGAGTCAGGAAACTAATGGCCTGGCCAACCCGACAGGTGTGGCGGTGGGCCGAGCGGTAGCCTCTACATCGTGGACAACGGAAACAACCGGGTGCTTGTACTTCCTTGGAATCCGTCTTCCAGCGCCTATGGCGCCCAAAAGGAGGTCGGCAGCGGGTTGGCTGGGCCCAAAGGGGTCGCACTCGATGCGATGGGGAATGTCTATATCGCCGACACCGGGAACAATCGAGTCGTCAAGATCGCACAATCTGCGAGAAATCACCCGGCCGGGACCAACAGCGGATTGCGCATGCGACGGTAGACAGACGGGTCTCGGCACAAATAGTTCTGTGATAGATCAAGCCCCTATCATCCGCAGCCGTTGCACTTAGTTCTGATATACGACTTAGAACTCAGTTTCATGCGGCATCTTCCAGTGATCGAGCTCCAAGGCACTTGTCACTGTTCGATCCCGACGGAACTCTTACCGACAATGCGGTACAGCCGGCCATAAGAACCGTGACCATCGGCCCATACGTCGGCATCAGGTATGCGATCGTTGGGAGAAGTCTTCCCAAAATGTCCGTAGCAAGGGTCAGCATCGCCTGCGCAGCTCGCCAATTCGCGTGTGTTCCTTGTTTTGGACGGCTGGTGCTGGGGATTCCCGAGTTAATCGAGCTCCTGGAACACTGTCGACAGTAAATCAAGTAAACACAGGTCAGCAAGAGGAACATTTCGACTCCTGCCGATATAGACTCTTGTGTCCCTCTAAGTCACTCGCTGTCCGACGTTTCTCGACAATCAAGCGCGGCCGCCTGACCAGCCACGTGCGGGGGCCAGATATCCAACTTTTTCGGCTATTCACTATCTAAATAACTAGAAAGGTTGTGAACAAGATGCCAAGGTTAAAGTTAATGTTGCTTTCCCTGGCGACTCTGTGCGCGCCTGTAGCTTTAGCGCAGACTGCAAACCTAGCCGTTCCAGGCACTGTTAACTACATAGAAGGCTCGGCCTCGATAAACGGCGAGTCATTGAATCAGCAGTCGGTGGGCTACGCCCAGCTCCAGCCGGGCCAGGTGCTGCAAACAGCAAATGGCAAGGCTGAGCTGCTGCTCACCCCGGGTGTGTTTCTCCGTGTGGGAGAATACAGCGCCGTACGAATGATTTCTCCAAATCTGCTGAATACGCAGATAGCACTGGACCACGGCCGCGCCGACATCGAAGTGGATGAGATCCACCCGCACAACGATATACAAGTGTCGGCAGGCGGTGCGAACACTCGCCTGCTGAAAGACGGTTTGTACGCCTTCGACGCGGATAAAGGCACTGTCAGGGTATTCAAGGGAGAGGCTGAGCTCCTGGAACAAACTGGCAATGGTCAGAAGGCACTCAAGGTGAAAGGTGACCATCAGGTCGGATTGGCGCGTAACGAAGCGATTCAGAGCGTGAGCTTCGACCGCGATCAAGCCGAGGACGCACTCTACAACTGGAGCAGCCTCCGTTCTCAATACCTGGCCGAGGCTAATCTCAATCTGGCCTCGGAGTACGCCGGGTACGGTCTCATGGCTCCGGGATGGTATTGGGACGCCGCCTTCTGGGGCTACACGTGGCTTCCGGGTGACGGGCTGCTGTGGAGCCCGTTCGGATGGGGCTTCTATTCGCCGCGATACATCTTCTACGGAGGCCCGATCTTCTACGGCAATCGCGCCTACGGTGCGCGAAGCTATGCGCAATTCGGGGGAGAAGGCTTTTCCGGTGGAGGAGTACACGCCATGGGCGGAGGTTCTCACGGCCGCTAAGCAGAAGTAAGACCGATCAAGACTAAATTCTCAAGCCCGTCCCTTAGGGACGGGCTTTTCTTGAGTTCCATTCATCCGAGACCAGTGATCGCCTGCCGAAATCAAACAAGCTATGCTGCAATTCCATTTGGGCCAATAATGTTGGCTCTAACATGTTATGCGGTATACAGCGTACGCATGAGACAGGACCGGCCGGCTTATTTGAATTATGAGCAGAACGGTTACAGTGCCGAAAGGGAGTTGAATGAAAGAGAGCTCTGCCATCTTTGTTATTGTCGCCTGTTGCCGATGAGCAAAGGGATAACTTTTGTCGAGAAATGTCGTGCAACGATTACCTACCGCGGGCCGGGCGATCTACTGGATAAGAGAGGATCTACATGCCACGCAAGAGAGTGCGCAGTATATCGAAAGCGATGTGACCGGTCGTACAACATGCGCTTGTCTGGATAGATTCGAGTTTGCCATGGAAGGGGAGTCGGCTCCTCCGAAATACACGACGAGAGTTACGTAGATGACAGAGCTAAAAGAAGTGTATTTTCAGAGACCCGTTCGCATCCTGCTCGTGGATGATCAACCTGCATGTCTGGCCACCCTTGGCACCGTGCTCACATGCAACAGCTATGTAGTTGATACCGCCGTCGATGGTCTTGATGCGTTGATGAAGCTGAAGGGATCATTGCCGGACCTGATCATTTCGGATTTGCGCATGCCGAGGATGTCGGGATTTGAGTTGTTGGCTGCGGTACGACAGCGGTTTCCGCATATTGCCAGCATTGTGATCAGCGGAGAGGTCGCTGGCAATCACTTGAACGGATTGCTGACCGATCTGTTTCTGGAGAAGGGGGCGTACACGCCGTCAGAGTTGCTGGAGGCGATTGAAGACTTGTTGCGCCGTTCACCCTTGCGACCGCCGTTGCCACGGCTGGATATAACACCCGTCTGTCTGCCTGGAAATTCGATGGGTTCGTATGGATTTCCGTGCAGTCACTGCCGGCGTTACTTCAGATGGTCAGACTGGAGTGGTGCGGGTGAACCGAGAGGTGTGCAGTGCCCGTCTTGCGAAACAGAGCTGACCTATTTTATCGATCCAATTATCGCGACGGCAGCAGATATCAGGAAGTTTGCGGGAGAGTAAGACCAGGATTGCCTGGTTATTGGCGGTTGAAGCCCCCGCTAGCGGAAGAAAGGAACACAGATGGATACGTTCGGATCGCAAGACCAAATCAGTGTGACACTCTCTCCAGCCACATCCGATGAAAGTCTCGTTGCAGAGGCTAAATTGGGAGATCGCTCCGCCTTTGGGGAACTGTGGAAGCGCCACTCCAGGACTGCGTTCACGAAGGTCTATCAGATCACGAAAAACCGGGCTGATGCAGAAGATGTGATTCAGGATGCGTGGATAAAGGCTTTTATTCATCTCAACACTTTTGATGGAAGAGCCAAATTTTCGACCTGGCTCACCCGAATTGCAATCAATTCGGCGCTGATGGCGCTGCGCAGGAGACGCTCGCGCCCTGAGGCCACCTTAGAATCAGCAGATGTCGAGACCTGGCAGATTCGGGAATTTGCGGACAAGACAACGGACGTCGAAGAGCAGTATGTAACACGCGAGAGTGTAGAGCGTTTAAAACAGGCAATCTGCCGTCTAAATCCACAATTGCGAGCCGTGATCGAGATTCAACAAACGAAAGATGGGCAAGTAAAGGAAGTCGCCGAGCTCGCAGGCATCTCCATTTCAGCGACAAAGTCCCGCTTATCGCGGGCCCGGACCATTCTGCGTAGAGCTCTGGCTTGAAAGAGTCGAGGCGAAAACACGCAATTCTACGCATGATGCGTAATTATATGCGTAAAATGCGCAATGCCGATGCGTTACAGAAGTTCTATTCAACGGCGTAGGCCGCCTCTTCGTTCCTGATTCTTCGCGGACCTTTGCGGAGCCTTTAAGTTGTTCGTGAAGTTGCTAGAATTCGTTCCGATGCATTCTGATTCTCAGCAGTGCCTTAATGTTGCCAGTTGATGCTTTTCTTTCAAGGCGATAACACGGGTTCAAAATCCCGTCGGGGACGCCAAATAAATCAAACAAACAATTACATAACAGAGACAATCATCAGACACAGCCTGACGTTTGGCCGGGTAAGCTTCGCTCATGAGTCCTGGAGTGGACTTGCTTTGGCATTAGATCCAAAGCCGCTCATGGGATGGGTGCAGGAGGTACGTCAAACGTGCGCGTGGCGATCGTTCATCACTGGCTGGTCACGCAGGGCGGCGGCGAGCGCGTGCTTGAAGCGCTGGCGTCCATGTTTCCCGATGCCGATATATTCACGCTTATGGCAGACCCGAAATCTATTCCCGCGAGCCTTCGCGGCCGGCGCATTACGCAGTCTTTCCTGGGGCGATTTCCATGGCCGGGCAGATTTCACCGACATCTTCTCCCGCTGTACCCGCTGGCCGTGGAACAACTTGACCTGCGCGGCTACGACCTGGTCATAACCTCGGATGCCGGACCCATGAAAGGCGTGCTGGTAGCGCCCGGCGCACTGCATATCTGCTATTGCCACGCTCCCATGCGCTATATCTGGAACCAATACCACGAATATCGCGATCAATTGTCAGGGCTTGCGAAGTACGCCTTTTCGGCATCCGCGCACTATGTCAGGGCCTGGGACTTTGCCGCCGCCCAACGAGTCTCCCTGTTTGCCGCTAACTCGGTAAATGTGGCTGATCGTATTCGTCACTACTATTTACGCCCAAGCCTGGTTCTCTATCCACCGGTCGATACTTCGTATGCGCGCCTGGAGGCGAGCGTAGACGACAGTTATCTTGCCGTCGGAAGACTCGTCGCCTATAAGAGGATCGATCTGCTCATTGCCGCCTGCCATCGTTTGGGACGCCGGCTTCGGATCATTGGAGTCGGACCGGAAGAGCGCCGACTGCGCGCCCTGGCGGGCAAGTCGATAGAGTTCCTCGGGTATGTGGACAATGAGGTGCTTTGGAGCGAATACGCCCGCTGCCGGGCGCTTCTCTTCGCGGCCGAGGAGGATTTTGGTATGGCTCCGGTCGAAGCGCAGGCTTGCGGAAGACCCGTGCTCGCCTATGGAAAAGGGGGTGCTCTGGAGTCCATTGCAGCAGAAAGGGGAATGGTTGCGCAGGGCTGTGCCACAGGGCTCTTGTTTCATGAACAGACCGTTGGTGCTCTATGCGACACAATTCTCGATTTTGAAAAAAGAGAACGGGATTTCGATCCGGTCTTCATCAGCGATTGGGCCAAGCGGTTTGATTCCGCCTATTTTGTGGAGGGCTTCCGCGAGCTGGTCAACGTGGCGATTGCGTCTCGCGAACGGCACTCAACCTCCGATGGACGGTGGGAATCGACGTATAGCCACCCCGTGACCATGAAGCGGGCGATAGGTGGGCGCTGATTGAGACAAGACATAGTCATCGACGCTCGCTGGTTAAGAACCGGCATCGGGCGGTATACGCTGTCGTTGCTCCAGGGGCTGCGGCCTCACCTGGAAAACGTCTGTCTTACTTGCATCACCCAGCGACAGTACGTTGACCTGGTCTCTGGTCTTTGCCGGCGTCTGATTCTATGCGATGCGAATATCTATGGGCTGAAAGAACAGTTTGCATTGCCCTGGCTGGCGAGAGACGCTTCGGCATTGTATGTGCCGCACTACAACATACCGGTACTGTGGCGGCGCCGGCTGCTGGTCACCATCCACGACCTTAACCACCTTCTGGACACTACCTATCGCGGCAGTTGGAAATCAAACCTCTATGCCAGACCGTTCTTGCGTGTTGCTGCAAAGAATGCGGACGTCATTATCACGCCCTCCGAGTACACCAAGGCGATGCTTAGCGAACACCTGAATGTAGAGCCCGGCAGGATCTCCGTCATTCCAGGCTGTGTCGCCTCGTGCTTTGAGAGAAAGGAAAAGCAAGAGGCACGCACCAACGTGGCCGGAAAACTTGGCATCACACGCCCATACCTTCTGTTTGTAGGCAATTGCGCACCCAACAAGAATGTACCCCTGCTCTTCGATTCGATGGCCCAACTGCGAAGCAGGAGAGCCGATGCGCCACTTCTCGTACTTGCGGGAAATGAGTGTCAGTGGAAGCCGGAAATGCAGGCTTATGGACGCAGCTTGGGCCTTCAAGACCAGATCGTCTGGTTGGAAAAGATCAGCGACGCTCTGCTGGCCCAGCTATATGCTGCTGCGCTGATGACCATCGTGCCATCGTTTGAGGAAGGATTTGGTCTGCCGGTGATTGAATCCATGGCGTGCGGAACACCCGTGCTATGTTCGCAAGCGGCGTCGTTGCCGGAGGCCGGCGGGGACGCGGCGCTACTATTTCTCCCCGCATTCCTGTGAGCAGCTGACGGAGCAAATCGAACGTCTGATGGATTCAACGGCAGCCCAGCAAACTCTGATCGCGGCGGGCCTGGCACGGTCCTCGTTGTTTTCCCAGCAGAGGTTTGGCGAACGTCAGGCGGCGGCCATCCAGGCGCTTCTCTTAAATTAGCGCGCCACGTTCTTAGTGAACATCGGCATCAGATAACCGCGCAGTCTTCCATACGCGCTGTTCCAGTAAAAGCGCGCCTTGCCAGGCTCCGCCAGAATAATGGACTTGATCAATCCTCCGAGTGCACGCACGACGTGGTAGATCAACACGCGCGGAGAGTAGCGATGTTTACGCAGAAGATATCCAAAGCCCATCCCGTAGCCCAGGGCGCGAGACTTGGCTGCCTCCCCCGCGCCCTTGTCCGGATGGTAGACGTAGAGCTGCTTGGCGAACCACCCTTTGCCGCCGCGACCCATGCAGCGTAAAGCAAGATCGCTGTCCTCGGCGGATTGAAACGGTGTCGACGCTCCAAGCCCCATCCCCTCGTCGAAACCTCCAATCTCATCCAGTGCTGTCCTGCGTATGAACAACGAAGCGCTTGCGCACGCGCGCAGTACCGAGTCGCGATCAATCGCCAGCGAGTGACTTGGCCACCGTGACGCAACTTCCCGTCCGCTCCCATCCTGGGCGGTGCAACAGAGGAAGTCATAGCCCCGGTGTTGATCGAACCATTGCACCACCTGCGCAAAAGAGATCGCCCGGATACCAGCAGTCGTCGTCGGGAAAGCAGAAGATGCGCCCGGATGCCAGATTGATTCCTACGTTGCGCGCCCGCGACAAGCCCCTTGGCGACCGAACATGGAAGCATAGGAAGGGATATTCCGAATCTTCGAGCAATTCCTTTACCCGATCGTCTGCATTCTGGTCCACGATAATTAGCTCGAGGCTCGTCAGGCTCTGAGCCGCAATCGACTCAAGCAAGCGGTTGAGTTCTTGTGTACGGCCGACCGTTGCTACGATGAGCGAGACTGCAACTTCCTCGAATTCACTCATGTACGGCACCTGCCGGCTCGTGGCCGCTGCGCTGTGCCAGCACGCTTCGCAAGATGGCAAGTTGCTCGGCATTTTGGGGTTCGACGCCGAGCACGAGCCCACGCGTCTTTGGCCAGCGCCAGGCCGATAAAAAACACTGCGGAGAAGAGGCCGGCGAGAAGCACCAGGAGCGTTCGCGGCGGCCACGTTTTTCTGTCGAGCGGAACGGCCCGATCCACTACCTGCAACAGCGGTGGGGCTTTGGCCTCTTCGATTCGAGCCATCTCATATTGTTTTGAAAGGGTTTCGAACAAGGCTTCGTGGTAACGCAAGTCTCGCATTCTTCGCGCGTACTCAAGCCCGGCTGCAGGTACCTTCCCGGCGGCTCAGGAAATAGTCGCTTGTTTCGCTGCCATTGGCGCCCTTTTCAGCCTTAGTCAGTTGCTCATGCAGAGCGGCCAGTCCTGCTTCCAACTCCGATACTTTTTCGTTTTGCTCGGTAGCAATCGATTGAAGCTGCTGCAGCTGCAGCTGACGGATTACCATTTCCGAGCGGAGCTGAGCGATGGTGCGCAGGGTTAGTTCTGCTTGCGCGCTCATCTGGATGACCCCGGTTTTCTCCTGCGTCCTCTTGAAGTCAAGCTCTGCTTTGCTCAGCGCTTCGCGCTCGCGTTGACCTGCTGCTCCAGGAATATTCGTCGCTGTGACGCTTGTGTTAACGCAAGCCGCTGGTTTATCCCGTAGAGAACATCGACATACGCATTCGCCATATCAGCCGCTCGCTTGGCCGACTTATCGTCTACATTGATGCGGATAAGATAGCCCTTGGTGCGCTTCCACACGGGTATGCCTGGCCAGTGCTCTTCGGGTATCGACCATGTGGCTGGTTCCGATAGAGGCTCTGGAGATTGAAGCGCCGTATCATCTCATCGGCAATCGTCCGGCTGCTGAGAATCCCCAAGTAGGTCTCTTCCGGTGTTTTCACACCGCCGCCCTCCATAACGTCGGGACTGAGAGACGATAAGGATCCAAGCTGGCTGAGCAGGGCCGACGCTGTCGATGATGGCTGGGGCGCGAGGATGACCGCCGTGCCGGTATAGCTAACCGGTATCAGCAGCACTAGCCCGGCGCTGACCAGCATGGTCGAGAACACAGTGAGAGCAAGCGCCCGCCGGGAACGGGCGATGACTACCACGATCTTCAGAAAGCCGGCTTCTGCGCTTTGCACCGCTTTGTTTTCCTTTCTCTGACTGCGGGCCGGGCCATGAAATCTAATGCAGTACATTGATCGCCGCCGCTCCCAGTGCAAACTGACCGAAGATGGCTGACCAGTCGGTGAGACCTCTGAGCAGTGTTGTCTTATCCACAATCTCCGGCACCACAACCGTGTCTCCAGGATTCATGCTCAATCTCTCCAAGCCGCCCCGCGCTGCCTTCGATCTGCGGCTGACTACGGAGCCATCCGCACGGATGATGAACGTATGTCGACTATCGCCGCTCCTGGCGATGCCGCCGGCCAATTGCAGATAATCCTCGGCCTTGCGTGAGCTTTCGAAAATGAATGCGTTCTGGTCGTAAACTGCCCCCACAACCTTGACGTTCGAGGGTCTGGGAGGCACTACAAAGCTGTCGCCGTCTTCCAGCGGAAGGTCAGGGATGTTGGACGTGCCTGTGCTTCCCGGCGCAATATCCAGCACGATTCTTCCTGTTGCCCGAATCAGGCGAAGCTTCGCTGCAAGGGCCCGTTGGCTTTCCAGGCTTGCCGATACGGTAGCTGCTTCTTGAACGTTGACCGCGGAACTTGATCGTGTTGCCGCGGCCCGTTCGATGTCTCTCTCCAGATCAGCGGAGTATTCGTCCAGCTGCGCTTGTTGTTGCCGTCTGGTGGACTCGCGTGTGAACGAGGAGCCAAAGAGGTAGGCTTGGCTGGTGAGGCCTCCGGCACGCTCGACCAGCTCGCGCAGGGTCTCTCCGGGTTGCACGCTGTACACACCGGCGGCTTGAAATTCGCCTTCCAGCCTCACGAATGTTGTCTGGCGCGTCTGCGGAACATGGATGTCGGCCTGGGAAAAGATGGTGACGATATCTCCGGGTTCCAACTGGAGATTGTCTTTCTCATCTTTTTCCAGCAAAGCTCTGCCCAGGTTAAAGGGCTTGAGAGAGGTCGCGAGATCATCTGTATTCAGCCGCTCGATAACGGCGTAGTCCCAGTCGATCTCCGGCACCCGCTTGTCTACGCGATTGGTAACCGGGAAACGCTCAGAAGGCGCTCCTGTTTGCGAAGCAATGCTTCCCCGCGCTTTCAGATGGGGCGTTCGCCGCCGCGTGCCGGCATCGAGTCTGCAGGCGGGGATTGGTTCTTGTCGTCAGGCTTTGGAAGCGGGTGCCGCAGTTGCGGAATTGCCTTCATCCTCATCTTGTGGGAACCCGCGGGACGAATCCGCAGCCTGGGCGGGCGTCTGCTTGGCGCCGGAGTCATCGTCTGGTGTCTGCGTACTTGCCCGTCGAGACGAGTAAAGACCAGGCTATTCTTCCGCTTCCAGTAGCTCCTGGTCAGCAGGGCATCTTTGTTTGGAATAAGGTCGGTAATACGCATCCCCGCATGCCACGGGTAGCGCCCCGGGTTGGCGACATTGCCTCGCAAGGTAACCGCATTGTCGAATCTTGGGACGATCGACAGGACCCGCAGGATGTCACCATCGGCGAGAGGCATTTTCAGACCAGCAGCGTCGAAGTGAATCTCGATGACGTGGCGTTGTCCGCTGCCATCGATTCTCTCCAGTTCGCCTGACTGCAGTGTCGCCAGCGACGTTAACCCGCCGGCCATGGCGAGCACATCCCCCACCGTCTCTCCACTGCGAATCTCAAAAATCGCCGGCTGGCTCACGCTGCCGGTGAGAGCGACCCGCGGCCCAGCCGGGCGAACGTAGATCACGTCTCCGGGAAGCAACGGTATATCCTTTGACTTGTCGCCATTCAGCAGAAAGTATACAGGTCAAGTTCCGTCACTACGGACGAGCCACGCTTCACCTCGATGCGCCGCATAGAACCCGTGCTGGAGGGTCCGCCCGATACAAAGAGAGCATCGACCAGGCTGCTTAACGAGCTGATCGTATAGCTGCCGGGACGCCGCGTTCTGCCCACAACAAAAATCTGGATGGCGCGCAGCTGGCCCATCTCTACACTCAAATCGAATTTCTTGAAAGATGTTGCAATCTGTCCATCGAGATAATTTCTCAACTCCGAGAACTTGACCCCCGCCAGCTGGATCTGGCCGACATGGGGAATATAGATGCTGCCGCTGCGATCGACCGTAACCCGAAGATAAAACGCTATGCTTCCCCACGCCCGCAACATGAGCTCGTCGCCCGGGCCGACTACGTAATTTTCCGGGACTGGGACTCTGTCCAGCGGAGCAAAGGTGGCTGGTACGTCGCGAAAGAGCATTCCTCCGAAAATGGGCAGAGTCTTGCCAGTGTCGGCGGCAACAAACTTTTGAAACTCGGTCAGTGGTTCGGGACGAAAACGAACAGGTGAAGCTGCAGACAAGGGCGGCCCGCCCGGCTGGCGCTGGTAGGGGTAATCCCGCGGGCTTAAGTTGAGTGGTTGGCCATTGCCAAAGTCGTACCGCGTATCTGCCTCCGGTAGATCGCTTCTTGCTCCTGAGTTGTATGGCGAGCCCGCCGGACTATTGTAGGGCGACGGACCGGGATTCATTTGCATCGACTGAGCTGCGGGGCAGAGAAAAAAGCGGTCGTCGCAGGGGAGCAGATCCTTGCGTGTTTCCACCAAGCTCACCTCCCGCGCTTCCCAGTTGCGCCTGGGCCGCGGCTGCGATTACACCAAGCAGCGGCAGAATGAGAAAACATCTAAGTTGTTTCCTGATCTTCATGGCAATGACAAGCGGAGACATTTATCCGACTTAACTACCTTAGATCACGCAACCACTGATAATGCGCGCTTCCGGTGGAAATGACAAAGCGATGACAACTCGCATACATTCCCAAGACGCCGCGTCCCTATACTTCGATCTATCAACACGTGCTGCCAGGCAGTTATCGCTGCATGGTCGTCGCGCAGAAAGCCGTTGTGACTCCAGGAAAGCGCAAAGCGAAAACCAATATGAAGCTGTGGTGGATCGGGACCTGCATCTTATTGACGACGTGTTGGGCCGGCGCGCAAAGCCCTGACAGGGAACACACCGACGCGGGGTATGTACCGGTGCTCTCAAGCACCGTCGGGTACATCCACAACGTCAACGGAGGGGTCACATCGTTAGAACCCCAGGCCGAAGAAGTTCTGCTGGTTCCATTCGGCTCGCATGTCCTGCTTGAATCGAGAGCCGAATTCTTCGGCTTCTTCCAGCGAGAGAATCAAACCACCGGACCATTTACCGGCAAGGTGTTCAAGTCCGTCGACTACGCTCAGCTGGATTGGCTCGCCAATACACACGTGATCGCGACCGCGGGAGCATTCCTGTTGCCTTATGGCCTCTACAACGAGCGCCTGGCGCCGCTATGGATCCGTAACCTGCAGGACACTCCAATTACAGATGTCATCGGTACGCGGCCCAACGGAGTTGGGGACGGCGTGATGCTGCGTGGGAATGCTTATGAAACGCCGGCGTACAGCATTCAATACTCCGCCTACTTCTCTACCCGAAGCAGCATCAACCAGCTGGAGGCCTCACGCCTTGCGGGAGGTGATACCAGCATTTTCCTGAAAGGCCCCCGGTTGGAGGTAGGGGAATCGTTCCAGCACACGCTTCAGGAGCATCAGGTCAACAGCTCCGGCACCTACGTTTCCTGGCAGCCGGAGAGGCTTCCGCTTGATTTAAAGGCGGAATTTGATCGCAGTTTTTACGGTGAGGGGTATTGGATTGAGTCTGCCTATAAGCTCTCGCAGGTTCCGGTAACGCCTGCATTTTTCAGCCGTGTCCAACTCGTGCCCCGGGTGCAGCAGTTCCATCCATTGAACGGCGGTGGTAATAGTCTGCCGACGAAAGATACACAACGATTTGATTTCGGTGTGAATTATTACTTCCGCGATAACTTCAGACTCGTTTCGAGCTATGGACGCCAATTCAGCCATCAGGCGAACGCAAATGTCTGGAACGCCGGATTTACCTATCGCTTTATATGGCCACTTTGGCCGGGGAGGAAGTAATGTCTCGATTTATGCTGAGCGCTCTTTGCTTGGCGGCCCTACCGTTGCTGCTGTGCCCCATTCTGCTCTCTGCTGGAACCAATGGAGCTGACCCTAAGGCCGCATCTGCCAGGCCGAAGAACGAAGGAGAACGCCTCTTTGCCGTGAACTGCGGACGTTGCCATCAGCCGCCAATGAGTATTTCACCCAGAACAACAGGAACGATCATCATGCATATGCGTACGCGTGCTCGTCTCTCACGCCAAGACGAGCAGGCACTCCTCAAATTCATGGCGCCTTAGGCGTTAGCAAAGGAATCCGGAATGAAAAGCATTATTCGGCACCTGACCGTCGTCACTGTGTGCTGCAGCATCTATGGACAGCCCCCGATCCAAGCGCAGGATCAACCTCGCGTAATCGAGATTCACGCGAAAAGATTCTCTTTTATGCCGGCGGAAATAACTTTAATCAAGGGAGAAAAGGTGACCTTGTCGCTCATTGCCGACGATACTACACATGGTTTGCTAATCCCAGACCTGGGTGTAAACGTGACCCTTCCCAAGGGAAAAGTTACTAAGGTCGACGTGACTCCGCAAGAAGTAGGAACGTTTCATGGGCAATGCGGCCACTTCTGCGGAGTCGGCCACGCGTCGATGGTGTTCTCTGTCGAAGTGAAGGAAAAATAGCCATGGCTTCCCGGGTAGTTCGCCTGGTGTTGACGAGCCTTGGCTGTTGCTGGCTGATTGCCTGCGGTGCGAAGCCTCCAGGCCCGATTGAAACCAAGACTGCTTATTGGGTAAAGCAACACATCACCGTGCGTGGTAGACCCGATAAGAACCCAATTCCCGTAACCCCGGCAAATATCGAGGCCGGAAAGCAGGTGTTTGGCTACTACTGCGTTGAGTGTCATGGGAGAGACGGACAGAACACTGGGGTTCCCTTTGCAACCAGGGTAGATCCGCCAATTCCATCCATGGCCAGTGCTGAAGTGCAGGCATACACCGATGGCCAACTGAAATGGATCATTGATAACGGCATTTTTCCCTCGGGCATGCCTGCCTCGAAGGGAATGTTGGGTGACGAGGAGGTGTGGCAGATGGTGTTGTATCTCCGCCATCTGCCCCCTGCTGGAAGCCTCGGGGAGCCAAGGGCGTACAGCGGTGACGAGTTTGAATCAAGCCAGGCCACGACCCCGCAGCCGAACTCGAACTAGGTCGAAGAAAATGACAATGCCGTCCATCAAATCTGTGGTAGCAGCAGATGTGATCGATCCGGTGATCGCCGGCGACCCGCTGCTCAGCAATATAGCGTTGCCACTATGCAGAACTTACTTCCCGCTGGGCTTTGCCGTAGAGATTGAGACGAACTCGGATGAGGTGTTGGCCGCGGCCGAAGAGAGCTGGGGCGCACTGCGTGAGGTCTTTTCTCTGCCGCCACTGAAGATTCGCATTGCGCTTGCCGCAGGTAGCTCTGGACTGTGCCCGCCGCCGCCAGTATATCGAGGGCAAAGACATCTGCTATCGATCGTAGCGGACGCACAAAACTTTGCCGTATGCGACCGCGGGCAGGGGTTCGCCTTTGCGTGGCTCAACCGAGATGCGGTAGAACACAAAGCGTATCTGCGCTATCACTTTCTTGAAGCAATCGCACTGACGATGCTGGCCTCCTCTTATATAACGCCGCTGCACGCGGCGTGTGTTGAGCTCGCCGGCCAGGGAGTGTTGCTGTGCGGCAACTCGCGGAGCGGGCAAGTCTTCACTTGCCTACGCGTGCGCTCGAGCGGGATGGAAATTTATTTCGGATGATGCAAGTTACCTGGTTCGACAAGGAAGCGGCCGGCTGGTCGTCGGCAACTCACAACTGGTGCGTCTCAGGCCATCTGCTGCCGAGCTGTTTCCAGAGTTGAAAGGTCTCAGCCTTACTCCCCGGGCTGCGGGAAAACCATCGATCGAAGTTCCGACGGCGCTCATTCCGAATGTGACGGCGGCACCGCATTCCAAGGTCGAGTACATCATCTTTCTCAATCGGAACGAAGTCGATGTGCCGGAGCTCGTGCCCTTCCCCAAAGAACTCGCGCTCCAGTGGGCGAGCCATTCTCAAGTTGATACGGGGACAAACAGAGAGATACAAGCGGCCATTCGTGAGTTACTCAACGCCCGGCTATTTGAACTGCGTTATCGCACGTTGAGTGGAGCGATTGCCCGGCTTGAGGATTTGATCCGAAGGGGCGGCGAACGATGGTAGAGCTCAACCAGCTAGAGGGTGTACCGGGTTCTTCATTGCGGCATTGGAGGCTCTCCAATTAAGGGGCGCGGAAACCTTGGCCTTTGGGAGCTGACGGACGCAAAGTGGCAGGGTCTTCTAGGCTGTGTGTGATCTCGCTCATCTGACGCTGCCTCTGATCAGAACCTGCCGGGATGATGCTCCGGGTTGGGTACTGTCGCGAGCCAAGCGAAACCTCGCTGATAACAGGATGCGAGTAAAAGCGGATTGAGACGGCCTATAGAGAGATTGCCCAGGCGTTTGAACGTGCCGGGGTAGAGCACCTGGTAGTCAAAGGATTCGCTCAGTATCCAGGCTTCGCCGATTCCCTGGATCACCGCATGCAATCTGATATCGATCTTTATTGCCCGGAACACTCCATCCTTGCCGCCCAGGCCGCACTCAGAAGCTTGGGCTACGAATCGAATCGAACGTTAGAGAAGTTTCCCGCAGACCATTTGCCCGAGATGACCAGAAAGAGAGGGTGGCGATGGCGTGGAAATGCCTATGACCCTGAAATGCCGCCGGCCATCGACGTACACTTCTGCTTCTGGAATTTCGCAGCGACACGGCTTGCCATATCGGGCGTGGATCAGTTTTGGGGCCGGCGAATCGTCCGCCACACAGGCGACCTTAGTTACCCCGCGCTTTGCCCGATCGACAGTCTGGCATTTAATGCCCTCCATATACTTCGTGACCTGCAGCGCGGGGACTGGGTGATACACCACGTGTACGAGTTGGCATGTTTCCTGCATACGCACGCAGAAGATGAGGCATTGTGGCAAACGTGGGTGGCTCGGCCACGACGATCGCTGCGCAGTCTGCAGGCAATTTCCTTCTGGTTGGCCCGGGAATGGTTCAACTGTTGCTGCGCGGTGGCAGTCGATCGTGAGATGGCCAGGATCCCTCGTCCGGTGCCGCAAATGGCTCGACAGATTTTCCCGTCCCCTCTACCGGCATGTTTCACCCCAATAAGCATGGTGTATGGCTGCACCTCAGCCTGCTTGAGTCACGTTGGGATCAACTGCTCGTTCTGGCCAATGCGTTGCTTCCTGTTCGGCTTCCGGCTGTGGGCGCTCCCGGGCAGGACGCACCAAATCCCGCAAAAGGCGAACGTTTTGGCCTTCGCAGCGCTACGCGAAGTACGTATTACACGTTGTCTTCCGCGTCGCATTTCATCTTCAAACCTTTCCCAACACCCTTTGGCATGGTTTCTGTTGGTGGTTTGACCAATGGAGGGTCAGTGCTCCGAGGACTTAAGCACGCGGACTGCTGCTGCTTATTCGGTTTGTTTGGCAGCCGCGGTGGCGGGTGCTCAGAACAGCATCCAGGCCGTTGCGGAGGACAGCATTGGCGAACAGCTCGGCTTATGTACGCTCGATAGTTGGATTTACCCTGCCTTCGACCGGCTTCACGCGCTCGGATATGCGGACACGGCGTATATGGGGTTAAGGCCATGGACGCGGTTGAGTTGCCTGCACATCCTGGAGCAGACGCAGACCAGATCGATCATGCCCCCGGCGATTCGAAGCGAAGCGAATCTTTGCCGCGTTGACCAAGGAGTTTGCCGAGGAAGGAGTCGCGCTGAGCCAGCAGCACCGCAGAATTGGATGAACTCTATAGCCGCTCGCTCTGCATCGCAGGCCGCCCTCTAACGATTCTGCACATTTTGGGCAGACCCTCATCAATGACTACGGGCGTCCCTATGAAGAAGGCTTCAACATGGTCGATGGTTTTATCGCGCGCGCGGAAAATGGACGCTTTTCATTGAACGTGAGAGGTGAATATCAGCATGCTCCAGGACGCGCCCCTATCCGCTATCGGCCCTCGACGTGATCTCGCAGGTGGATGAAATTCCGATCCAGCCGTCCCAGCTATTGCCTGTTCCCCAAACCAATGTTTTCCGGTTATTGGATGCAAATGCTTCGTTTCACCTGGCAAGCCACGAGATCTCGATCGGCAAGAGCGAAGACTGGTGGGGGCCGGGCAAGGGCGGAAGCATGGCATGGAGCAATAATGCGGAGCCAATTTATGCATTCCGCATCAATCGCGTCGAGCCGCTTCTACATCCCGCTTCTTTCCCGAACTTACGGGGCCCTTCCGCTACGAGGCTTTCCTGGGCGATCTAAAGGGCTGGGTATATCCAAGGGAGCCATGGGTACAGGCACAGAAGTTCAGTTTCAAGCCCACCAAGCGACCTGGAGTTCGGATTTTCCCGGGTGATTATCTTTGCCGGCGAAGGTCATGTGCCGTTAACTTTTGGATCTTTTTGGCACAGCTTTACCAGCTTCAGCAATGTTCCGGTCTCGGAAAAGTTCTCGCGAAATGATCCTGGAGAACGCCACTCGAGCTTTGATTTCACCTGGCGGCTTCCGGGCGTGAGCCAAATGGGTGACGCTTTACTCCGACTCCATCGTGCACGATGACACATCACCCATCGATGCCCCTCGACGGGCTGCGGTCAATCCTGGTATATATCTCTCGCGTTTTCCTGGCCTTCCGCATCTCGATCTACGTGTTGAAGGTGTCAGTACAGACCCACCGGCGGGAACCATCAATGGAGGCCACTTCATTTATTGGGAGGGGCAGTATCGCGATGGCTACACCAACAAAGGGAATCTGCTTGGAAGTTGGATTGGGCGCGAAGGAAAGGGTGGTCAGGCGTGGCTAACCTACTGGTTGAGTCCTAGGGAGAGCATCCAACTCGGGTATCGCAATGCAAAAGTTGCGGCAGGATTCATACCCGGGGGCACAACACAAAACGATTTATCATTGCGCGCTGTCATCCGGGTCAAAGATGATCTGGAGCTGACCGGCTTCGCACAGTATGAGGCGTGGAAGGCGCCTCTACTGTCGCCGGGCAGAGTCCAGGATTTCACCGGCTATGTGCAACTGGGGTATTTCCCAAAACTGCGGTGGCGAAGATGAGACGTGTGGATTGAAGACCTCCGCGCTATCCTTCCAAATCGTAACCAGGAACCTATCGAGCGGTTGCCCCTTTTGCGCGAAGAACCCGCTGAAACATTGCGGCTGGATGACCAAAATCATGAAAAGCGAGATTCCGCCTGTTTCCGCGATCCTCGACCCTGAGAACCCTTCCGGGATCGGAATGAAAACAAATGGCTGTCGCCATCCTGGTTGGGCTAACATTTGCTCTTGTTACTTCCGTTCGTTTGTCTTTCCCAACATCCCGGTTCTATTGTGGGGCGACCAACTTGGGGCTGCGACGGATGCAAGCAGAATGCTTGCCGGGCAGCTTCCCTACCGCGATTATTTCGAACTCCTCACACCGGCAGTGAGCTGGTCTACGCAGGGTTATTCAAATTATTCGGCGTGTCGCTATGGATACCCAAACCTGACTATGGCTTGTCTGGCTGCGGCGACGGCTCTCCTCATCTCGCTATGTGCCAGGCGTATTGTGACCGGCCCTTGGTCGCATTGCCAAGCGTGTTGTTTGTGGGTTTCGTTCTTTACGGATCAGTCGATGCAATGCACCATTGGTTCAGCACATTGTCATCCTGGCCGCTATGTTGGTCTTGCTCAAGGGAGCCACGTATTGCCGCGTCGCTGCCGCAGGAGCACTGTGTGGGGTGGCAGCGAGCTTTACTCAGAGCAAGGGCGCGGCAGCCGTTATGGCCCTTTTGGTCTACATTGCCTTCAACTGCTGCATCATTCGCCAAAGGCAACTGAGGTATGGCGCAAATGCCTGCTCTTATGTGGGATGTCCCTGGCTGGTTTTCGCCGCGATCAATGCCCACTTCATCCTGGCCGCCGGACTGAATCGCTGGATCGACAGCGTCATCATTTTTCCCATCCGCTATTACCCGTCTGTTTCCATTAATAACTGGCGCGGTACGTGGCCAGACTTTCAGGGCCGCGCAGGCGGCCTGAAGTGGCTTTGCTTTCCTTTCATGTATTGCGTGACGCCACTCACTTACATTGCCGTTCTCTGGACGATGCGCCGGCGGTGGAAGGCAAATCGAAGCGAAATGTCGGACCGGCTGCTCCTGGTTGTACTCATCGGCATTGCGATGCTTGTTGCCATTGCCCCGGCATTGTCGATCAAGAGACTATCAAGCGTCAGCCCACCGGCCATGGTTCTTTTGGCATGGCTCCTTAGCCGGCCAGGAAAGCGTTTGGCGGTCCGCCGCTGGAACGTTGGCCGCAGTCTCGTTTGCAATCGCCCTCGCGATGGTGGTGCGGACGCAGGCGCGGCGCTGGGCCTACATCGACTTACCGGCAGGTCGAGTGGCGATTGCGGATTCTGCCGTTTATGAGGAATACCGCTGGACAGCGGAACATACGCAACCCGGGCAGATGTACTTCGGCATGCCCACAATGTACGTCCCGCTTCGGCTGCAAAACCCGGCTCCAATTCAAGCTCCAGCCCCATCGGAATACACCCGCCCGGAACAGATAGCCGCGGTTATCGAGGCACTGCAGACAAATCGCGTCCGGATGCTGATACTTCGTCCATCAATGTATATCCCCCATCTATTAGGTTATCCATCCGATCATCTACAAATGTTCCAAGACTATCTCTATCGGAACTATCACCAGACAACGACCTTCTTGACCGGTGATGAAGCGTGGGAGAGATTTTAGTGTTTCCGTCTGAAGCCCACAAACTGCGTGGCTTAGATCAGCTCTGCTGATGGTTTAGTGGCTGGTGTAATGGGCGATGGCTTGCAGAACCATCGTGCTGTCTTCCGCGGGTCTACTTTTCTCCAAAGCTGGGCAATCGTTCCGTCCGGTGCAACAAGGAAAGTATCTCGCTCATCGAATTTCATATCCTTGAAGGTCATCAACGGCACCCCGTAGGCCGCAGCGGCCTGACGCTCTGGATCGGCGAGCAGCTTAAAGGTCAGCCCATCTTGAGTGCAGAAGCTCTTGTGACTCTCGGCTGTATCGAGGCTGACGCCGAGCACGACGGCATTCTTCGCCTCAAATTTGGGCAGATCGCTCTGATAGGCGTGTGCCTGGATCGTGCATCCAGTGCTTTTGTCCTTCGGATAGAAATAAAGGACAACCCATTTGCCGTGGTAGTCCGAAAGACTGACCGGCGTCCCGTCCTGGGACGGAAGGGTGAAGGCTGGAGCCTTCATCCCTGGCTGCAAGTCGGTCGTCCGCTCCGCGTGCAGTGGCCAGGTTCCAGGGGCAAAGCCCAATTATCATCAAGGATGATAAAAGTTTAGAAGACTTGTTTCGCATAGTCCCTCACTTTTGTCGGCCTTAAGTTTTGCGTATGGCTCAAATGCCATGATAATTCAATGAGCACACACATCGCCGGCACGTCGGGTTCTCGCTCACTTTGAGTGACTGTCTGAAGAGCCGGGCAGCCTCGCCATTCACAACCTCTTCCAAAGTAGAAGACGCTAATACTCCCAACTGCACGATGGAAAAAGCACGGCCTAACCGATCCGTCGACTTCAATCACGGCGGAAACCCAGGGCGCATTGCAAATCGGAGATTCGGGAGAGAGCTTCCCCTAAATGCTCGCGGAATCGGCGCGGGATCCGCCTAAGCTTTTCTGCCGACTCCACGATGTATCTGCGGCGAATATCGTCGGTCATGCTCCACAATGAGCTGCTTCCATTTCGTCCTCAAGCTCGGCAACCTCTTTCGCGGTCATCGCGATTTCGCTCTGTCTCTCTCCTGGCCACACCAAAGGACGATTAAATGCTTCCGATGTCAGGTCGGCCGCGAGAAAGAGATCGGAATCAAATCCAAGCACTTTCGCCGCTGTCACGGTAGCGCGAAGATGACGATGATTGGCTTTCTGCACCGTGGTAGCGGCAGGCGATTTCGATATCTGGATTTTGCTTCTGGATCGCTGCGATCCCCCTGGCTGATTACATCGAACGCTCCATTGACTCGCCGGATGGCGTCATGAATCTCCCGGGGACCGTCGATCGAGACGATCACCTCATCGAAGAGTGTGGAGACATCGTTTGCGCGTTTGAGCAGCAGCAGGCCAGTGGTTAAAAGAGTGAGGCGGATATTCTCCTCGCGAAAGAAGTCGCAGAGTGCGCCAAGATCGCTGTGTAGCAAAGGTTCGCCACCGGACAACACCACCTGCCGGACGCCAAGATTACGCAGCGACGCGCGATGACGGTCCAGATCGGCGACCCTGACTTGCTCATGCTTCTCCCGCTTCCAAATGTCGCACATGACGCAGCGGCAGTTGCAGTGGCTATGGACATTCAAGATGAGAATCGGCATGGATGTCAGCCCGGCGAAGCGGCGGGACGATGCAACGTCTTCCTCATGCAGCAGGGGCACGACGCACTCTCTTTCCGCCGACGCAAAGATCGCTTCCCAGGACTTCTTCGGTCTCCGCGAATAGTCTGTCGATGGGAGCGCGTACCCATCGTTGGTGGCCATTCACTTCGAATCGCTGCAGTCCCTGCTTCAGGTCAGCGGGAAGGCGCTCAAAGAGCGATCGACCGGCAAGCTGAATTCGGCCCGCGAGCATGACCAACTCAATTTGGTCGATGGTCAGCTGCGCCAGAGTTTCTGCCGGGCTGAGGCCGGTATCGCGGACCACCACCAAATCTGCGACAGAGCCTGGCTTGAGGCAGCCTTCTCCTTGGCGCAGGCGCAGGATCTCCGCCGGCCGATTGCCGACCATGGCATAGATCGAGTTGGCATCAAGGCCAATCCGTGTGTGCGCGAATCGGATCTCATCGAGCAGGTCTCCGGCAGCGGTGAGCGGCGAATCGCTGCCCAGCACCACGGAGTCGAGCGAGCGGATAAATCCAAGTGAGGGCGACCGGCGGAAGAGGAACTCGTTCGACGTGGGGCAGAGAATAACAGCCGCACGACGCCGGTTGATCAGGGACACGGCTTCAGCAGTGCAAGCAAGGCCGTGGACAAGCACCGTGCGATCGTCGAGAGCTTGTATGCGGTCGAGATCGAAGACTTCTTGCGCGCTTTTTTCATCGACCCCTTCCCCAGCATGCAGAATGAACGGCAGATCGGCCCGGCTCTCTGCGAATTTACCGGCGAGATCGGGCTCCAGCGAAGGCGAGTGTGCCCAACCAAAATCTGGGACAACGCGAACGGGGAACCCGGGGCTCACTAACTCCTGGGTGAACGGGTTGTGATGGCAGACGGTGGTTACGCCGCAGAGCAGATTGCGGATCGCGCCCCACCATAGACGGAGAGACCGCGGCACTTTGCGATGTCGCGCAATACGCTCTGCCTGCTTGGAATGGATATCATGTGCCCATTGCGCCTTGCGCTTTGATAGGGCCCATCACCGATATTGGGAAAGAGGCTGAAATCCAGATGATCGTGTGCGTTGATCAGTCCCGGAAGTAGGAGAAACCCTGAAAGGTCAACAGTGCTTTCCGAAGAGCCGCTCTGCATCGAGTGAATCGTCCGTCCGTCAATGGAAAGCGAAGCGAGTGCCGATGCATCCGCTCCCACCGCGCAACGCCCTCCCGTAAGATGGATGGCGCGTGGGGTGTAAGAAGCGGCTTTGCGAACCCGCGGAGCACTCGGCGGCTTGCGCAACTGCAAGACGTAAATCGCAGGGAAAGCCTGCGCGGATTCATACCGGTCAAGCCGGCCGCATTCTTCGAAGATATGCCTCTCTTCGATAGAGAAGCTCGACTCCATAAGGGAAACGACCTTGAATCCGCACGCCTGAAAGGCCTGCGCGATCTGCGCAAGCGACCACCTACGCCCATGGATCTCGCTTTCTGAGCCGCCTGCTTGAAAGCCCCTCTTCCAGTTACAGCGGGCCTCCGTTTCCGGATGCATGTCGCTGAGAAATACAGTTGCGCCTGGACGGGCAACGCGATCGATCTCCTGTGCAAAGGCGTCAAGATCGTCAAGGTAGCTGACAACAAAGGAGGAAAGCACCATGTCGGTGGTGGCGTTGCCGACCGGAAGGGCAGCGCAGTTTCCCAGGCGAAGGTCGCAGTTATGGTCCAGCTTGGTACCGGCAAGAAGCAGCATCGCCGGGGAAATGTCGACTCCGATCAAACTTCTCGGGCCGCGACCAGCCAACTCGTGCAGCCACCTGCCTGTACCGCAACCGGCATCAAGAATGTCCAGGCCGCGAATATCTCCCAGCCTGCTGCCAAGGATCCGCTGTTCCAGTGAGAGCAGCGGGTTTGGCTGGGTGTCATAGACCTCCGCCCAGTTATCAAAGACCTCGGATGGGTAAGGGGAGAGTTGGCTCATAAGCTCTCTCGCTTCGGCTTGCGAAGATTGATGAAGCTATTGGCCCATTGGAGTTCCACCGGGAAGCTGTAGATGCGCATCGTATAGCGCCACCAGCTCAGTAGCTTTAAGAGGACGCGGCTCCATTGGGGCGCACGGATGTCTTGAACCGTCGGCCAACGGGAGGCAACGACCGTTTCAAAATTATCAATGAGTTTCTTAGTCCTGCTTTTCAGCCACGGAGCATGCGTGTCGATGCGCAGCGTGTAATCCAGCCATTCTTTACTCGCCCATCCCGCAGGACTATCCGGAAACGAAATCTGGCTATCAACATCTCCGTACATCTTTCCCGGCTGCGGCGTGGGAGTGTAATGCTGCATGATGATCTCGGAGTCGGGGTTGATTCGTTTGAGCTTGCGGATAAAGCTCACCGTCTCTCTTGTATCGCGCTCCGGATCTCCCGGGTTGCCGATGACAAACGAGAATTCAGGAATGATGCCGAACTCGCGCGTGCGATGGGCCATCGCCAGTGTCTCCTCGGTGGTGATGCCTTTTTGCATCTCTTTCAACACCCAATCGGAACCCGATTCGGCCCCAAAGAAGATCATCGCGCAGCCCGCCCTCTTGATCGCCTCCAGCGTTGCGTCCGAGTAGCGGGACATAATGTCCACGCGGGCTTCACACCACCATCGCAGGTTGAGCGGCGCGAGCCGGTCGGCCAGCTCCCGGGCATGGTCTTCGCGAAGAAAGAAGTTCATGTCGTAGAACTGCACAGAGTCGGCGCCGTATCGGGCTGAGAGGTAGTTAAGAATACTGACCGTCCGCTCCGGGGACTCCATGCGTTCCGCCCTTCCATAAGCAGCGTGGACACCGCAGAAACTGCAGTTGAAAGGGCAGCCGATGCTGGCATGATGCACTGCGGTGCGCTCTCCGAAGAAGGAAGGCCGTAGGTATCGGTCGACCGGAAGGCGATGAAACGGTGACCAGGGAAACTCGTCCGGACCCTTCATCGGCCGCTCGGGGTTGGTGCGATGAAAACCAAAGACGTCTTTGTAGCAGAGGCCAAGAATGGACTCCAACCCGCGCCTTCCTCGTAGCGCATCGATCAGCTCAAGCAGAGTGTCTTCGCCCTGGCCGCGGACCACGTAGTCAACGTACTTTGCGTTGAGTGCGGTATCTGGGTAGAGCGATGGGAAGTAACCGCCCCAGACAATCGGTACCCGTGGGCGCAGCCGCCGTATCTCGCGGCAAGTCTCCATGGCCGCCACCATTTGCGGCCCGGGCATACAGGAAACACCCAGAAGCTCCACCTGGTGATTGTCGATCGTGCTTACGATGGCCCCGGCCGGGTCGTCCTCCAGGTTGCCGTCGATAATTCTGTACTCTTCACGGCCCTCCAACACAGCGGCAAGCGCAAGCACCGCGAGCGGAAGCCGGCAGTTGCGAGGTTTCGTGGCTCGGGGATGGAACAGGATAATCATTGAGCAGCCTTGGCGGCGTAGATTCTGAAGCGGGATGGTTGGCGTCTGCGTCGTAGTTTCGCGAGTAGCGGCCGCATCTGCCAGCGTATACCGTAGTAAGGTTCATGAATCTGCCAGTGAATGTAGAAGCGTCTTTCCAGTTCGTCGAGTCGCTGGTCAGTCAGATATTCCAGGCTCTTAAGTTCATCGGAAGGAAAGCCAAAGCGCTTCACGAAGAAGGCGCGGCGCTCTTCCAGCATGCGACGGCCGCTTAGCTCATCGCTATACCATGGTGTGTCTGCGATCAGCACCGTTCCGCTCCTGCGCGTACAGCGAAGCGCTTCCGCAAATGTCTTTTCGTAGTTCTCCGAATAGTGGAACGAGGAATTGAAGATCACCAGGTCGAAGTACCCATCGCCGAAGGGCAGGTTGTCGAGTTCTGCTTGAAAGCGTGGGAAGAGGGAAGGCAGCCGCTGCTCGAAGTGCCTTGCGGCGCCAAGGCCGTCTTGATCATTGGTGAGTAGGTCGACGGCTACGGGTGCATGGCCCCGGCTTGCCAGACGGTAGCTCATCCAGCCGTTACCGGCGCCCAGGTCCAGAATGCGCAGGCGATGGTGCGTCAGGGTAGTAATACGCGGCAGAATCTTCCGCTCGATATAGCGAAAGGTGCGCGCCCGCATGGCCCACTGCCCACTATGCAAGCCGGAAAGATCGCGGTAGGGAAGTGCGAGGTAGTAGTCGGCGCTGCTACTTCCCCGACCTTCCGCCGTTCGAATAGATTCGTAGTCCGTGACGAAGCGCGCATAGCGCGCGGCGCGCTCAGGCAAGAGCGCTTTCCATATACCGCGCTCGCAAGCCAGCCTCGTTTTGCAAGTGCAGCAGTCAACCGCATCCCCATCGGGCAGGCAGCCGATCGGGCCGAAGCAGCGTGGGCAGCGCAACGGAACTCCGGCGCTCTGCTCCCCAAAAATGAACTTAACCTCTGCTTGCGGGCTCACCAGCATCACACCTCCACCCGCTCGAAGTGCAGGAGCATGTGGTCGCCGATGGTGCGCAGCCAGGGCAGGCGAGAGATTCGCTTATCGATTCGACGAAGCAGGCGAAGCGCCCTCGGATATTTGCGCGCCCATGGTTCCAGATACGATGGCGGCACCGCGATGCCTATTCCTGTGCAGGAGAGCAAGAGAAAGTACTGGGCAAACATCCTCTTGATCGTCCGTAGGGTGGGGTACTGTACCTGCACGCTGAAGCCGTCTACCATTACCGTTGCCGTCCCGGAAGTTCTGCGGAATGCCTTGCGAAAGTGGCCGTGGAAAGCAAACCAGATCGTCTCAGCGAGACAGAACCGGGTAGAAAAACAGAGTAGAACTGGGGCGCCCGGAGTTACCAGGGCTGCCAGATCGCGCGCAGTTTGCTGTAAATTCGCAACACAGTTCAATCCAGAGAAGTTTGACAATGCCCCATCGAACAGATCGTCAGGACGGAGAAACAGTTGCTCAGTCGGAAGGACCTCGAAGTGGATGGGTGCATCCGGGTCCTCGGCTTCCATCCGCTCGCGCGCCGTCTGGATCATTTGTTCCGACGCATCGCAGGCAACAACAGATACGCCATTCCGCGCCAGGAAGAGCGCATCTTCCCCGGTACCGCAATTGATTTCCAGGATATGGTCGCCAGGCTTAAAGGTCTCGTTAAGCACCTTCCACACCGCGCTGCGCTGGGCACGGCCGATCATGGAACGCGTAAACAGGTCGTCATACCTGGCGGCGAGGCTGTCAAACGCCCGGACAGTCTGATTCTCACCCGCGGTGAGGATGTTCATGCTTCCACCTCAGACAGAGACGAGAGCAGCCCCGCCCGTACCTGTTCGATGCTATGACGAAGACTGGCTGCGCTCTCGGAATCCGCCGCAGGTGTACCGGCCAGGCGGGCAAGCTGCACTTCTTCTTTAAGAAGCCTGTCCGCGTACATGTAAAACTGCTGTGAATGACGCCCTTTGACCTTCAGATCTCGATCCGAGCTTGTTGCCCACGGCTGCAGCTGGACCAGGCGATCAGCCATCTTCTTGTAATAAGGAGTTCCCTTGATCGGATAAGAGACTGTTGTGAAGAAGATATCGGGCTGTGAAGTGCTGACATGCCGGATGGTAGCTTCGATATCTTCCAGCTCTTCTCCCTCGTATCCCCACATGAGAAACATTCCGCTCTGAATGCCGCGTTCCCGGCTCATGGCCACTGCCTGCTGGACCTGTTCGATCTTGACTCCGCGATCCATGGAGTCGAGAATGCGCTGCGATCCGCTCTCCGAACCGATCCAGATGCGAAAACAACCCAACTCGGCTAGTAGATCAAGCATCTCGGGGTTGAGGCGATCGGCGCGCGAGATGCACTCAAAGGGTATTCTGAGATTACGCGCGCGCATCTCCGCGGCATACTCACGAAGCCATTTGTGGTTGATGGTGAACACATCGTCGGAAACCCAGACCATGTCTGGGCTATAGGTGTTCAGCAGCCACTCCACCTCGTCGACCACCAGCAGGGGGTTGCGCCGGCGGTGAGTCTGACCGAAGACCTGGTGGCTGCACCAGCGGCACTTATAAGGGCAGCCGCGCGCGGTGATGAAGTTGACCGACCCTTTTCCGTGCGCATCTCTCCACGTCTTTACATAGCGGCCGATGTCGATGGCCTGGCGAGCCGGCCAGGGCTGGGCATCGAGATCGGCAATCTGCGTGCGTTGCGCGGTTTCGTGCATCTGTCCTGAGGCGTCGAGGTACGCGATGCCGGCGATCGTCGAGTAAGAGTCTGCCCCGCAACGGAATGACTCGAGCAATTCCTGCACCGTGAGCTCGCCCTCGCCAAAGACGACAAAGTCCGCACCGGCCTGCAAGTATTCAAGAGCGTAGGCGCCAGGTTCGGGACCGCCGACGATTGTCTTCCAGCCCGCCTCTCGTGCAACCTTCAGCGTCTCCACGACGTTGCTGCGCGTCATCAGATTCGCGTAGATGCCCAGCACCGTGGGTTTCTCGCTGCGCAGATGGTTAAAAAGCGCCTCCCGGCTGGAGAAGGTCGTGTCGAATACGTCGACATCAAAACCATTTTGTCTCAGGTGCGAGCACAAATACAAAATTCCCAGGGGTGCGTACGGCTTCATGATCTGAAGCTCCTTGGGATCTTCAAAGAGAAAGTAACCGTGCGCCAGTAAGAGCTCAGCCATGAATACCTCCCGCCTGGGCGATCTCGAGATGAACAAGCTGATCTCTGCTGCCGGCCGTGGCAGACGGCGCGAAAATGGTCGCCTCAGAGTTTCTGCTGCGCGGCTCGAGGGCAAATACTTTTTTCCAAAGGCGATTGCACTCCTTGTTGCCGGCTGAGCCGCCGTTCTGCCATGAGTCCACTTCAGCATGGAGGGCGTTGCGCAGAGACAGGTAAAACTCGTCTTTGTAGGTTGCCTTGAACATAAGACACAGGTCATCGCTATCGGTCCAGTTCTTCTTGGAGCCGATCTGTTCCTGTACCCGCTCGTAAAATGTAGTGCCGGGAAGGGGATAAGAGAGCGAGACACCGATGTCATCGGGACGCGTTTTGCGTACCAGATCTACGGTTTGCTGGATGTCCTGCCACTGCTCTCCGGGATAGCCGAACTGCAGGAAAAAACATGCCCGAATACCTGCGTCGCCTAGCCGCCTGCGGGCGACGACAACCTCTGCGACTCGCAAGCCCTTATCCATCGCATCAAGGACTCGTTGCGATCCCGATTCCACGCCCATCCACACTTCAGCGCAACCTGCGCGCTTAAGGTTGGCGACTGTCTCCAGGCTCATAAGGTCGGCGCGGGATTGAATCTTGAACGGCAACGCGCAGCCGCGCACTTCAATCTCGTCGGCAAATTGTTTGGTCCAGTGCTGGTTCAAGGCGAAGACATCATCGCCAAACCAGATATGCTGCACACCGTAAGCTTGTTTGAGCTCACGGATCTCATCTGCGACAGACTCGGCACCACGAACCTGGAATTTATTTCCAGAGATGGGTTTAGCGCACCAGTTGCATCGGTAGGGGCAACCGCGGCTGGCGACCACATTGGTAGAGAAGCGGCCGTGAGCCGAAACCCATGCCTGCCGGTAAGGCTCAAGGTCAATCAATTCGCGGGCCGGCTTGGGCAGGTTCTTCCAATTCGCATTGCGCGGCGCCTGCGGCGAGCTCTGAACAACCTTGCCCGCCGCATCGAGCCGCAACACGCCCGGTATCTTGGTTGAGATACCGGACTCCTTCAAAATGAAAGCACAAAGCTCCGCCAGGCTCTCCTCGGCTTCTCCCACTAGCACGAAGTCGACGCCATTTCGCAAATACTCTTTAGCGTGGTCTGTGGCATCGGAGCCGTGAGCGATCACGATCGCTCCCGTCTTTCTTCCCGCCTCTGCCAATTGCCAGGCCAGCTCACGCATGCGCGTCAGGCACATCTTCGACAGAAAGTTGAAGTCATCTTCATAGATGGCAAGTATCTTCGGCTTCTCTTTCTGCAAAGCCTCCGGAAAGCCGGTTACCGGGTCTTGGAGCATGGAATCAAAAACCGCGGTGGAGAATCCACGCTCCCTCAGAGCGGTGGCGGCATAGAGGGTCCCGAGCGGCGGATACGGTTGCATCTTCCGTACCTGCTTGGCGTCATAGGGCAGATGATAAGAGTGCGCCAGAAGAATATCCGCCACGAGTTACCTCAATTCGTTCATTTCGCTAGCACGCGCTTGCGGGTAGCTTAGGAAGTTCCTGGCCGGTTACCAGCGAACGGCGCAAGGCGTATCGTTCAGAGAGTGCGGCCAGCCAAAGTTCCCAGGGAAAAAAGATTTGGCTCGAATTCAGACGCCATCGAATCGGCGATTGAATTGTGAATTGAACTGCGCGCCGTAAGAGCGAGTGGTTCGCCGTCTGGCGGCACAACTGGCTGTTGAGCAAGAAATATTCAACCAGCCGCTCCAGGCGTGCAAGCTCTTTGCCTTTAAGCCAGGGAAGCATGTTCGCACCCAGCGGCATATCCATCCATTCACGCAAGGAGTGTGGCTCCGGCACACCAAGCTCCCGCAGTTGCGGCCATATGGGAATGCCCGGATAGGGAGTAAAAATATTCGGCGAGAAGCTTACATTGGGAAACTGCCGCGCAATATCGCTCATGGTTTTAAATGTGATGGTGCGATCCGCTTCGGTTTCTCCGGGATATCCAAAGATAAGATTGAACGTCACGCGGATGCCGGCGAGGTTCGCCTTGCGGGCGGTCTCATACATCTCGTTGACGCGCTGGTGCCGCTTATTCATCAGCTTCAGCACGGGCTCAGAGGTGGATTCGGTGCCGAAACCCATATGCGAGACGCCGCTCTTGCCCAGCAGGAGAACCTCGTCTTCGCTCATCCGGCAAAGAAAGTCTGTGGAAGCCTGGAACGTCCAGCGAAATTTCACGCCCGATGCGAGTATGCCGCGGGCGATCTTGAGCGCCCGGGCAAGATTGACCGGGAAGTTTGAATCGAGCATGGCGACTTCTTCGATGCGATACCTGGTCACCAGGTCGGTAAGTTCGGAGACGACGCGCTCCGCCGAGAGGGCATTGAAGCGGCGCTTGTAAAAAACCATGTCGGTGCAGTAGTTGCACGCATAGGGGCACCCGACGCTGGTGGCATATCCGATTTTCCGCTCGCCGCTGAGCTTCTCATATGCGTCAAAGTCGGTGAGGTCAAAGGCGGGGATAGGCAGCGCGTCGAGAGGCTCTACCCGGCGGTCCGGGTTGTGTCTGCGCTGGCCATTGCTCTTCCATGAGACCCCGGGAATGTTGTCCAGGGACCGTTTCTGCAGCAGAGCTTCGGCCACCTCCACCAGGGTCACTTCGCCCTGGCCGCGGACGACAACATCGACGAACGGTTCGCTCAAAGTCTCATCCGGCAGCAGCGTCGGATGCCAACCGCCAAAGATGATTGGCAGCCAGGGAAGGTCGCTCTTGATCGCGGCCGCTACTTCCACGGCGCCCTTGATCATCGGACCCGTAAGGACCGAGATCCCGAGGCATAGTGCGTCCACGCTCTCACACTCGATGTGTGTTCGATAGTCCGGATCGATCGCTGCATCGATCATCCGCACCTCAAAATTGGCCTGCCGCAGAGTAGAAGCGAGGGCGAGCAGGCACAACGGTGCGCCCAGCGGCGCCCCGTCATACGGAGGGTAGAAGAGGATGACCTTTCCCCGCGTCAGCATGTGGCCTCCACGGCGTTTGGCTCAAGGCGCTTTGCATCGACCGCAGGCTTCAGCGCGGCCGTTCGTTCTTTCAGCTTCTTGTTGAGCCAGAGCTCCACCGGAAACCGGTAAGCGTTGTGGTCCAGACGCCAGCGCGCGGGCAGCGAGATGCATTTTTGCGCCAGCCGGGTAATGGGCTTGCGCGTGTCCGCCGAGATGGGGATGCGGTCGAAGGCAATGCGTAGATAGTCTCGCATCACTTGTAGTTCCTGGTGGTCACGGCCGTTCAGCCAGGGAAGCTTGGTATACCGGGGAAAAAAGTCGACCCAACCTTCCAGCGAGTCTGGCGTCTGGATGCCAAGCTCCGCTACTTTATCCATGATGGGAGCGCCCGGATAGGGAGTGAAGATGTTGGTCCAGAATTCAGCCCCGGGAAGACGCCGGCACACATCCATCACGAAACGAATGGTCTCCTTGCGCTCTATGGCTCCTTCGCCGGGAAAGGCGAAGATGATGTTGAACGACGGGCGAATGCCTGCCTCCAGGCAGCGGGCTGCACTTTCGTAGATTGTGGGAAAATCCTGAAAGTCTTTGTTCATGGCCTTCCAGACCTTGCGAGAGCCGGATTCGGCGCCCTGGCATATCTGGTGGAGCCCGCTCCTGTGCAGCAACTTGAGGTCTTCGAGCGAGAGCCGTGCTGTCAGGTTCGTGGTCGCCTGGATGCTCCACTTGAACTGCGCGCCGGCGCGCACCAGCCCCTCAGAGATCGCCCGCGCCCGGTCGAGGTCAACCAGGAAGTTGTCATCAACGATCCACAGCATCTCCAAACCGTATCTGCGGCTGAGATCGACCGTCTCCTCTACGAACTGCTCGGCGGGCAGCGCATTCCACTTCCGGCCGTACACACCCGCGTTGGTGCAGTAGGCACAATTGAACGGGCAAGCGAGGCTGGAGGTGTACATTGCCCAGCGCTTTCCACACAACCGCTCGTACGCATCAAAGTCTGCCAGGTGATAGGCCTTTGGCGGCATGTCGACCAGCGGCTTCAGTGGCCGCTCCGCGGTAAAAATCAACTTGTTGTCGCGCTTGAAGCCGATGCCCGCAACAAAGTCCGGCGCCGATCCTTTCTCAATGTGGTTCACCAGCTCCAGCAGCGAGTCTTCGCCCTGTCCTTTAACCACATAGTCGATGTATGGGGCTTGCAAGGTCTGTGTAGGCAACAGCGATGGGTGCCACCCACCCAGGATGATAGGGAATTCGGGGTTCCATTCCTTGATGGCGCGAGCAATTTCAACCGTCTCACGGATCATCGGTCCGGTCACAAGAGAGATACCAAGGCAGAGTGCATCGCGCACTTCTTCGAGTACGCGTTTCTTATAGTTTGGCGTGATGGTGGAATCGATCAGGCAAATCTCGTACCCGGCACGGAGTAAAGGTGTGGCAACTGCCAGAATGCCCAAGGGCGCCGTCGCATCGGAGCTGGCAAACGACGGAAAGAAAAAAACAATTTTGCGGGACTTGGGCAACCTGCACTCCTCGCTTAAATAGGACGATAGATCCTTCTCGCCGCACAGTTGTCACATGGTTGTCAGCGGTTTGTCACGTATTCCTTGTGACTTCGAAACCAGCTATGTCTCCGGGCTGTCATTCCCTTGTCATTTATTGGTGAGCTGCTCCCCGGGGCCTCTGGACGGCGGTAAGCTTGAGTTCCGCGATAGGACAGGTTGGAGGAAACGTGCATTTCAAGTTAGATGAGCGGAGCGTCTCCACCTCCCGGGTTCCTTTGCGGCATGACCTGCTTTCGCTCCTGCCATCGCTGGAGATCGCGTGTTCCGTGCTGCTTGCGGCGTTGCTCCTGTGGAAGGGAATCCTTCCAGGATGGCGCATGCTCAATACCGATTTTCCTAATTACTACCTTGTCGCCCGCTTGCTTCGTGAAGGATACAGTCTTGACCGGATCTACGACTGGATCTGGCTGCAGCGAGTGAAAGATCATTGGGGGCTGGACCAGGCTCTGGTTGGTTTTGCCGGACTCACTCCGTTTTCAGCCCTTCCGGTTGTGCCCCTCGCCCTCTTCCCGGCTCTCGTCGCAAAACGCTTGTGGATATTGGCGAATGTGTTGTTCCTGGGTTCGACTGTAGAGCTTTTGAGCCGAGTAACCACCCTGGGCAGGCGCCGCATTTGGTTGTTAGCTCTGCTGGCCATCTTCCCCCTGCGGACCAGCTTCTTGTTTGGCCAGATGCATCTTCTCGTGTTGCTTCTTCTTGCTTCCGCCTATTACCTTGATCGCAAGGGAAGACAGATTGCCTGCGGCGTCTGCCTCGCAATCGCGGGTGTATTGAAGATCTACCCGCTCCTGCTTGGCGGATATTTCGCCTGGAAGAGGCAATGGCGGCCGGCGCTCGCTATGCTTGGTGCGACCCTGCTTTTAGTGGGCGCCGGCTATTTAGTGTTCGGCGCCAGCCTAATGAACATCTACGCCACGCAGATCCTCCCCCGTAGCCTTCAGGGAGAAGTGTTGGACCCATACAGCGTGCACGCCGCATCCGGCGCCGCTCTCTTTCATCGTCTGTTTATTGCCGAACCTGCCTTGAACCCGGCTCCGCTGCTCAACGCTCCGTCGCTCTATGCGCTTCTTTATCCTCTGTGGCAGCTGGCTATATTGGTGCCTCTGCTCGCGGTCTGTGACACTCGCGGCAACCAGCCTCGCACCGGCCAGCTTGAATGGGCAGCCTTTGTATTGGCATTTCTTGTTCTGTCGCCCGTGCCGTCCAGCTATCACTTCGTGGTGATGATCTTCTCCATGGTCCTGCTCGTGGATGTACTCCTGGCGCGCGGGGAGTATCGTGTTGCCGGCCTGGCCGTCGCCCTCTACGGCCTCATTTCCATTGTCGACCTTGCCTTCGCAAGTCACGGTGCGTTGTTCGCGCGCCTTTGGCTCGCGCTTGTCCTGTGGGCAGTCTTTCTCTTCTGCTTGTGGCCTGACAGGGAGCAGCGAAAGCTTGTGCGAGCCGATTCTTTGCGGACCGTCTCCCTATGTGTGTTCGTTGGCGTTGGGTTTAGCACAAGTGCGTACGGCTATTATCGCCACTTTGCCTACCTCGGCCGGGAGACCGCTTATCGTGTCTCGGAGCCCGCGGCGGCATATCTCGCGAGCGGTCTCCGGCCAACGGCGAGCGGATTTGTATTCACGGCGATGTTGCCAGGCGGATATCGTGTCTTTGACCAGACGGGACGCGATGTATGGATAAGTAGCAAGCAGCCAATGCCAGTCGACGAGCTATCCTTCGCAAGTGCACCGAACACGCATGCTCAGCTTCTGGAACTCGCGGACAGCGCTGGGTCGCGCATAGTGACCATATCGAACGGCTCGTCTGCGAGGGGTCCGGAAAATACTCGATTACTGTTTTCGGATGCCGAATCCCCCGCCATCTCCGCCGACGGAAAGTACGTGGCGTTCATTCGGGAAATCGAGGGAAGGGGAACATTATGGATCGCCACTCTCGATCGGGACCTAAACAAAGTGGAGAGCGGGCCGCGCCGGATCGTGGAGCAACCCTACGATGTTCGAGATGTAACCTTTGCATCCTCGGGGTGGATGATGTTCGCCGCCAAGGTGGGCGGGCGAATCAGCATCTTTAACATGGTTCCAGGGGAAAAACCAAGGCTGTTCCTGTCTCTGGACGAAGATGTCGACTCGCCGGCAATCTCGCCCGATGAGCGGTTTGTGGCCTTCAGAAAGCTGGTGCGCAGCCGGTGGCAACTAGCCTACATCGACGTGGCAACGGGGCGCGAACGTATGCTTACCTCTGGCGATTGCAATTCGTATAGCCCAGCTTGGATTGGCCCGCTTAAGATTGCCTATGCCACGGACTGCGGCCGGGGTCTCGGTTTAAGCGCGCTGGCCGTCCGGGACATTAGTCCAGAGAGCGAGTTTCCGGGCGCCCGGCCCTAGTGGACTGTAACAGTTGATTCTGTCGTAGAACCAAGTCTGCGAAAATGCGCGACTCTTCCAGGGGTCCGGCTTTTTTTGCTTTGTATCAGGCCCGACTAAAGTCGTGCCGTAAAGGAATGGAAAAGAATTGGGCTTCAGCCCCTGCCACCTTTACCGGGCAAAGAAAAAACCCAGGGGCTGAAGCCCAATTCTCTTTCACCCTTTATGGCCCGACTAAAGTCGTGCCCTGATACAAAGCATTACAGCGGTGAGGGCCGGAAGACTCGCTGCATTCGGCGGAGTTTGGATCTATTCACCGCAGTGACTACCTAAAAAGTTGCGATCGTGCTTGCGCACCTTTCGTCCTGCTCCCGAAGCAGCTGTTACAGTCCACTCGATACATGGCCCCGGTCAAGCCTGCATTTTTGGCACAGCCCACGTGGGTGGTGGCAGCTAGAGGCTTTCCAGTTACTGAACAGCTTAAAAAAATGATGCGCGAAAAGCGCGATAAGCGCGATAAGCCCCCCAGGACGCTTAAGTTCGTCGTCGGAGTTAAAAAAAAACCGGAGCTGGGGGCATGTAGAGGCTTTCCAACCACCGACGCGCTAAAAAAAGATGCGCGAAAAGCGCGATAAGCGCGATAAGCCCCCCTCGGGAAGCTACATTTGCCTCGCCAGCCCGGATTTCCTGTGGAACTTGATGGCGTTGGCAAACTTCATGCGCCTTTCTTTGCGGAAAGGCGCATACGCGGTTCTCTCCAGTGCCGCGTGGCAGGAAATCCGGGGTCCGGAAAAACAACGGGCGGAGAGCTGAGAAACGCCCCGCCGGCCGCTTCCAGTTCCTTTGATACAGGTGCGAACTAAGCTCCTGGACCTCCCGGAGGACCCGCCGCGGGAAAATGGGCGTAGCAGCCCTGGCGCGATCCGCTGCGACAGGCCAACGCTGGTTGTCGCCATGCCTGTGTCGTTGGTGCTGAATTGTCAAAGACCGCTCTGTCAGAAGCGCGCACTGGGCTGCCCTGCTTACGCCATAATCTCGCCGCAGGCGCTCGCGGGGCGAAGCAGTCCAGCATAGAGAGGTAGGGAGTCGCTTGGCGTGGTCAAGCAATCAGATGGCAAGCGAACATGAATGTTGAGCACGCGGCCCTACACTTACAACTGATGCGAATTCGGCAAGTAAGTTTCAGGCGCCCCTAATTGCCCGTTAACGCAACTTCCTCGCGCCTGGCTGCGCAGCTTTGGTCCTACGGAAAATTGGTCTGTTACAGTCCCTTAATAGGCGCCAACCGAAGCAAGCACGGCACGCGCGGTTCTCAGCAGAACTCTCAGATCATGGGGAAGAGACCACGTCATCACGTATTGCATGTCGAGAGAGACCCGCGCCGCATAGGAAAGCGTACCTCGACCGCTGACCTGCCAAAGGCCAGTGATTCCCGGCTTGACGGCGGCGTAGAGGGCAAATGCGCCGCCATAGCGGCTGATCTCGTCATTCACGATGGGCCGCGGCCCGACAAAACTCATGTGCCCGGCCAGGACGTTCACGATCTGGGGCAGCTCATCCAGGCTTGTCCGCCGAAGTATGGCGCCGAGCGGAGTAACGCGAGGATCGTGGCGGAGCTTATAGTGCTCGGCCCATTCTTGTCGCGCGAGAGGGTCGGTAGCGAGATAGGCCTCCAGAATGTTGTCGCTGTTGGCGAACATAGTTCGAAATTTGTAAAGATGGAATTTACGGCTGTCTTGTCCGACGCGAAGGTGCCGGTAGAAGACCGGCCCTTTCGAAGTGCACTTGATCAGGAATGCGAGCAGCAGGCAAAGCGGGACGAGAAAGGGTAGCAGAACGATCGCAAGCATGAGATCGAGCGCCCGTTTTACCACCTCGTAAGACCATGAGTGGCGGAATGTGTCGTAAGCGACGTCTCTTCCGTCGAGAGACGTGTCACCGGTTTCGCTGTCAGAGGTTGATAGAGTTTGCATCGCGTCGCACAGCGTGTGACAACTTCTCCTGATTCACAGTGTCCGATGAAATTGCCTGTAATTTGTTAGAAGTGTGTCTTTAGATTGTCACTTCTTGGTGATGCAGGACAGCCGGAGTCATCTCTTCCGTGTCGATGGATCGTCGCATGCTCAGAGCTCCGATCGCCAGGAAAACTGCTTCATATTTCCAGTTTGCCTGGAAACTATCGGCGAGAATAAGCCCGAGCAGCAAGCCAAAACCGAGCATGCCGTTCACCTCCCAGACGCGAACAGCCACATAGCCCAGGAGCGCGGTCCATACGGTGAGCCCGATGACCCCCCACTCCACCAGAAGCTCCAACTCCGATGTTTGCATGTTGACAGTATCCGAGAAATACCCGGTCTCACTGGCATACTCACCATACCGTCCCGGGCCGATCCCAAAAAGGCTTGCTGTGGGATGAGCCTCAAGCAAATACAGCCCATAGTTAATATGAAAGCTTCGCTCGCTCACACTGCCTCCGTTGACTCTGGTCACGATGCCGGTGGTGGCGGAGGTCTCTTTCACCGTGAGCGACTGAAACTCAAAAGCGCACACTAGGATGGTCACAATGACAGCCAGCGGCCACGCAATTCTGGGATGCTTCTTTCCCATCCGCGGCAGTGAAAACAAAAGACCTACTGTGGCCGCAAGCAGCACTTGATCAGCCAGAGAAAACAACACGCCCAGCACCGCAAAGGTGATGCCCCAGGAAGTCCACCTTGTATACAAGCCCTTTTCCCGTATGAGGAACAGGACGACGACCATCGAAAACATGAAGAGCCCGAAAGGAGGGGCCTCAAAGAATAATCCCCCCATACGGGGGATAGGAATTCCATTGAACCCGATCGTCTGGCGAAGAAGATAAGCGCGCGTGTAAGAGACCACAGGTGCCGGTGCAGGCGCCACGCCAAATGCAACCAAATAGAGGTAAATCCCGGTCCCTAAGCCAAAAGCTACGGCCAGAATAGAACAAAGCAGAATTACCCGGGGCCTGTATACGAGAAACCAGCAACTCAACAAAAACCAGCAGAGATTAAGCAACAACCGTAATGGTTCACGGAGCGCGTTGTAGAGAGACGCGGGGGGCCGTAAGACGGCCCCGGAAAGAGCGCAAACCACGCTTAGGAAAAACAGCACGGCTGCCCCAATCAAAACTGGCCGCAGCTCTCCCATAAGAAAGTCTCCCCAACGCGGAAATAGAGCCAGCAGGGCTGCTAGTGCCAACAGCAGGGTGGGGTCAATCCATGTGGTCCCGGTCATCCCCAGGACAAACTTGGAAGCTACGCTGATCGGGATCGCAACGACGGCAATCGAATATAGGACGGTGGCAACGCGCAGGCTCACACCCGTTCTCTCTCCTCGCGGCCTTGCTTACGGCGCGTGATTCACCCCGGTGCGCCCGCCGTGCCGATGAATTGAAGTATAAGGACCTCGCGTCCTGGGAATGTACATGAGATGTCAACGCTTTGTCATTTCGTTGGAGTGTCACGCACGGTCAGCGGATACAGGCCCTTTTGCGGCCACCAGGCGATAAACGCCAATCATGCGCTCCTCGTAGTGAGCCAGTGTAAATTGCTGTTCCACCCTGGCTCTCGCAGCCTTTCCCATCACCGTGGTTGCCTCGGGGTTCTGATAATGCCAAAGGATTGCTGCGGCGAGCGCGCCGGCGTCTCGTGCCGGCACGATCATGCCCTCCCCTCCTTGCGTAATCAGATCTTCGGCGCCGGATCGATCGGTGGCAACCACCGGCAGGCCACAGGCCATGGCCTCAAACAGGACACGCGCCAGGCCTTCGTTGACCGAAGGGAAGGCAAAGAGATGGGAAACCCTGTAACACTCCGCCACTTGAGAGGGGGGCAAAGTGCCGGTGAACCGTACGTTCGGCAGGGCATACTCTTGGATGACGGCCTCCATCTCCGGGGCTATCTCGCCTGCCAATACCAGCTCCGCATCTGCAAGGTCAAGCTGCTTCCAAGCCTGCAGCAGGTACGGTACACCCTTGGCAAGTTCGACCCTGCCCACGTAGCAGACTCGGAAGATAGCCTGCGGTTCAACCACAGCCGGCGGGGTAAAAAACTGATGGTCGACGCCGGCGTTGACCACGATGGCTTTTTGAAGGAGCCCTGCGGCTGCAAAACTCTGGCCCGCAATCGTTGAGGGGACGATGATGTAGTCACAGCGTTCGTACTCACGCTCCAGACGCCGAATCAGCAGCCTTGGCAGCGTCGCGCGGCAATTGCGCGGCAGAACCCCGAATGCCTTGCATTCCTCAATAACGGCTTTCTGCCAGTCCCTGGCATGCATGTTGGCGTTTTCTATCATGGTGATGGCGCCGAGCCGCTTGGCTTTCTTCATGCTGAAGAGACAGACTCCCGTGCAGCCGTGATAGATCGTGCTGGATGGGATCCATCGCGCGAAGAGCCAATCGGCCAGTGCGGCAAGAAATACTGCGGGCAGGCTCCACGAAAGCTTTGATCCCGGCAAGCGTCTCCATATTCCCCAGAGAATGCGGTGGGCGTGTCTATAGTACGTGTATCGGTGAACCAACCTGAGGCCCACTCCGTCGGGATCGAAGATCTCAACATCTGGCCAGGCGGAAAAAGCGCGCCGCAGCATATCTCGCTGCTGCAACGTTGCAGCGAGCCTCTGAAAAAGGCTCGATGAGAGGTTTAGGGTGACCGTCACTGGCGTTGTTTTCATGGTGACTGGTATCAGACGGAACCATTTACCGGCTTCCCGCCGCTTCCGCCGGCCGCTGATCGTAACCCTGTCCCCAAACCTGATCGGCTTAGTTTGTTTTTGAGTCGAGCTTTACGATCGGCAAGCTGATATAGCTCGCTTCGCCCGGCGCATGCCAAATCCTTTGTGTTGCCTTCTCGTAGTCATCCTGCTTCGCCTGGAAGATGTTCGGCACAAACCGCTGAGGATTGCGGTCATACAAGGGAAACAACGTGGATTGCACTTGAACCATGATCCTGTGCCCAGGTAAAAACGTGTGATTCACCATGGGCAAGGCAAATACATACGGCAACGGCTGGTCGGGCTTGATCGCCTCAGGATGTTCGAAGCTTGTACGATAGCGGCCACGAAAGATGTCGGTCGCGAGAGGCAGTTCATATCCATTCATCTCAGGGGGCGGCGCCATCCTATCAGGCTCAACGTCGATCAGTTTGACTGCCCAGTCCGAATCGGTACCGCTGCTTGATGCTACAAGGTGAACCACCGGCTCACCGGCGAGTTTGATGGGCACTTTCAGCGGCTCTGTGACATACGTTAGTACATCGGTTCTGCCATCGACGAATCGCTGATCCGTCACCAGCCAGGTTTGCCAACCCTTTTCGTCAGCCGGGTCCACCGGTCGAGGCCGATATGGCACAGGCTTCGCTGGATCTGACACATACTCGTCAAACCCGGGCTTTCCCGCTGCGGGAGGCTCGAAAGACAAGTCGCCACCGGAGGTCATATAAATCGGCGTTGCCTCCACCGGGCATCCCTTTTCGCAGCTTGCCGGAAAAACATTTGGCTTATCCCAGCGATCCATTCCGGTGTCGTAGATGAGTACGGACGGAGTGTCGGCGGTGGGCGCAGCGGATTTCAGGTATTGGTCGAAGAACGGTAACAGCACCTCGCGGCGCCATTGTTTGGCCGTATCGGTCGCCCATGTCAGCGCGCCGAGGGTTCGCCCTTCGTGGTTCGCCTGGCTGTGCGCCCACGGGCCCATCACCAGGTGGTTCATCGAATCCGGTGTGCCCTTTGCCTTCAGCGCACGGTAGCTGTGGATTGCTCCCCACATATCCTCCTGGTCCCACAGACCCTGCTCCCACATGGTCGGAACCGTCAGCGGGCGTTGCGCGATCAGCGCGTCCAGCGCCTGGCTCTGCCAAAATCCGTCATATGTTGGATGCTCCACCATCACCCGCCAGTACGGCAGCTGCTCCATGCCCTCAGCCTTTGCATACGCATCGGCGGAGCCAGCGCGCAGAAAGCTGGTGTAGTCGTCCCCGCTCTCGTGCGCTAGCTGTACTCCGTCGCCCCGTTTGCTCGTCTGGCCAAGGATGTAGTCTATGTTTGGCTGGCGGAAGGCGCCGTAGTGAAACCAATCGTCTCCCATCCAGCCATCGACCATCGGGCTCTCCGGGGCGGCCACCTTCAGCGCTGGGTGTGGGTTCAGAAGAGCCATCACCACCGTGAACCCCTCATAGCTCGAGCCGATCATGCCTACGCGTCCGTTCGATTCCGGCACGTTCTTGACCAGCCAGTCGATGGTGTCGTACGCATCGGTCGTGTCGTCGGCGCCTGACGGGTTGTAGCCTGATTTCACCGGTGGCGGCGTCATCAGGTATGGCCCCTCGGACCCGTATTTGCCGCGCACATCCTGGTAGACCCGAATATAGCCGGCCTCGACAAAGGCTTCATCGCTGATGGGCAAAGCCTCGATCATGCGGCCGCTTTTGGATCGCTCCGCTCGCGCCGCCGCGTTATAGGGCGTTCGCGTGAGCAGGATGGGCGCTCCCTGCGCTCCCTTGGGCACCACAATCACGGTGTATAGCTTTATTCCGTCGCGCATTGGGACCATGACCAGGCGCTTAACGAAGTCGGTCTCCTGGACCGGCGCTTTGAAGTCTTTGGGCAGATCGTCCGCGGGCAGATCTTTTTGCTGTGCGATCCCCATTGCAGACGCAAGACAAAGAACTACAGAGAAAACGGTCATGCAGATCGGTCTGCGCCTGAAGATCTGGACAAGTGGCAAGCCGGCTACGCCCACCAAATCTCCCGCAGCTTCTCCCGGATAAGAATCTGGCGCAGAAACGCCGCGGCCTTTTCCAGTCCGTCTTCTAACGACATAAGACTATCCTCGTGCTCAATAGAAATCACCCCGTTATATCCAATCATGGAAAGAGTGGATATGAAATCAGTCCAGAATTCCGGACCGTGCCCGAAACCGACAGTGCGAAATATCCAGGAGCGATGGATCTCATCCCCGTAGGGCTTGGTATCCAAAACGCCGTTCACCCGGGAATTCGCTTCGTATATCCGCGTGTCCTTCGCATGCACGTGAAAGATCGCGTCTCCGAGCCTTCTAACTGCAAGACAGGGATCGATAGCCTGCCAGAAAAGATGGCTCGGGTCGAAGTTGCAACCAATATTCGGGCCGGCCTCGGAGCGCAGCCGGAGCAGCGTCTCCGGAGAATAAACTACAAATCCCGGATGCATTTCGAGCGCGATGCGTATGCCATGCTCGGCGGCAAACCGTGACTCCTGCCGCCAGAAGGGGAGCACTTTCTCTTCCCATTGCCAGCGCAGAATCTCGGGGAAGTCCGGCGGCCACGCCACGGTTACAAAGTTGGGGTACCTGGAATTCTCAGAGTCCCCCGGGCAGCCTGAAAAATTGATGACCGTCGGAATTTCCAGGGCTTCGGCGAGCAGAATACTTCGCCGCATGGTTGTCGCGTGCGCCTCGGCGATCCGCGTGTCGGGATGGAGAACATTTCCTCCGCATCCCAACGCGCTGATAAACAGCCCAGCATCCTTCAATTTCGTCTGCAGTTCCTTCAGCTTTGCCGGCTGGTCCACCCAGTCCAGTTGAATGTGGGCAGGTGAGCCGTAATTGCCTGTGCTGAGTTCAACCGCTTCGATGCCGAGTGCCTTGACACGCGGGATCACTTCATCCAGGCTGAGCTTCGAGAGCGCCGCCGTGAAAAGTCCCAGTTTCATAAAGCTTCACACCTATGAGCTTCTTCAAATAGGCCGCGCTGATGGCCGCGCTTTCCAGCGAAGGACGATCCCACCGATCCTGTTCGACGAAATAGTGTTTGAGTCCCCCTGCATGGGCCGCGATAAAGATACGTTTCCAGTCAATGATGCCGTTTCCGACTTCGGTGAAGGGGTTGCCTTCGAAATCTCCGGTTGTCGGTTTATAGCCGGCCTTGAGACCTTTGATATGCAACAGAGGAAACCGGCCGGGATATTTGTGTATGTAGTCCACCGGATCTTTCCCGGCGAAGGTCATCCAAAAACAATCAAGCTCCATTTTCACCAGTGCCGGATCGGTCGAGCGCAGCAGCTCATCGTAGGCAATCACGCCGTCGTAGACAACGAATTCGTGATTGTGATTGTGATAAGCGAACTGGATTCCGGCGTTTCGGCAAAGCGTGCCCAGGTGATTGAAAAAGGCTCCGGCCTGCTTCCAGCCGTCCAGGGAATCGGTTCCTTCCGGCGGCCCCGCGCACAACATATATTGAAGATTCAGCTGGTGCGCTCGCTCGATGTTTGCGTTCCATTCCGCATCGTTGTTGGGCACAGGGAAGTGACAGCTAGGCACGCGCAGCCCGGCGCCCTCAAGCATCTTGTGGAACTCGGTCACCGGACCTCCATTGAACTGTATCTCTCCAGAGTCGGTAAAGCCGGCTTCAACTTCCTGGTATCCCATTGCAGCCAGCTTCTTCAGAACGCCGGCGAAGTTGGATTCAAGATCATTGCGAACGGTATAGAGTTGAATGCCGAGTGGTAAACCCCAGGGATTGGCCCAAACCTTCGGGACAAAAGCAGTACCGGCCATGCCGACCATCAACTTCAGGAATTCACCGCGGCTGAGTTTCACTCCATCCCCCTTGCGCAATTTAGAACTATGTCCCGAAAGCAAGGCTATGATACACAAAAGCAATCTATGCGATGCAGGGGGAACGCTGAAATAATGCCGGCTCCTATCACCCCACGGCAAACCGCAAGACCTTATCTGATGGCGACCGCGTGTACCGGGACCTTCGCCTTCGGCACCTTGGTGGCATTTCTCGGAGCTACGCTGCCTGAACTCCGCGCGCGCCTTGGTTTCGATATCGCACAGGGCGGCACACTCATAAGCCTGCTTTTCCTGCCGCAGATTCCCATGTCCTTCATCGCTGGGCCGTTGATCGACCGCTTTGGTAAAAAGCCGGTGCTGGCCAGCGGCTCTTTGCTTTGCGCCGTTGCCCTTGCCTCTATCAGCGTCGCCCCCAACTACCAGGTTCTGTCCATGCTGGTGTTCGTGGTCGGTCTGGGGGGCAGTTGCATCAACAGCGGATCCAACACCCTGGTGCCCGACCTTTACCCGGTGAACCCCTCTGCGGCACTCAACCTGGCGAACTCTTTCTTTAGCCTGGGAACCGTGGGCTTCCCGGTGCTGGTTACCTTGATGACCCGTCGTTTTGGTTTGTCGCCGGCGCTGGTGCTAGTGGGAGTCTCTAACGCGATTCCGGGAGTTTTGAGCCTTACTCAAACCTTTCCCACTGCGCGTTCCAAGGGTGGACTTGATTGGACGCTTATCCGAGGCGCACTCTTGAACAGGTCGATTCTCCTGCTCGCGCTGGTGATTCTTCTCTATTCGTCGCTGGAGGCGTCGACCGCGGGTTGGCTCCGCACGTACTTTGAGCAGGAGTTCTCAACGTCTGCCCAAACCTCGGGAGGAATACTGGTTGCGTTCTTTACGGCAATGCTGGTTGGACGGCTGGCAGCAAGCGAGGTCACGAAGAGAGTACGTGGATCCGTCGTGGTTGCGGCGTGTGCAGCGGGAGCGGTCATCGGACTGGTATTTCTCGCCCTGGGGTTGAATCTGCAGGCGACCATCGTGGCCGCAGTGGTTACCGGTCTTTGCTATGCCCCCATCTTTCCAACCACTGCTGGAATCACCAGCAGTCTTTTCCCGGAGATCTTCGGGACAATCTTTGGGCTTCTCATGGCCGCTGGTTTTACTGGAAGCATGATCCTACCCGCAGCCGTCGGTTATGTGGCTAAGGCGTCCACGGTCAGAGCCGGAATCTGGCTCCTTCCTATCAGCGCGTTCCTATTACTCGTGGTACAAAGCATTTTCGTTCGCCGGGAGAAGAGTCAACAACCCCACTCAAGCCAAAAGAAGGCTTGAATGGGCCACCCAGTCTTGTGGCTAATGCAGAGAGCAGGATGACTTAGCCCTTCGGCGTCACGCGGAACAGACCGCCTGACCTGGAATCCTCGAGCATCCACAGGGCGCCATCGGGACCGACCTCTACGTCGCGGATTCGGTGACCAACATCCCAGCGTTCGGCGGGCTTGGCGCCGCCCTGACAATCAAAGGTAATGCGGTTGAGCGTCTCGCTCCCCAGGCCGCTCACCAGGGCGGAGCCCTTCCACTGCGGGAACATCGCGCCGTTGTAGAAGATGAGATTGCCTGGCGCGATGACCGGCGTCCAATAGATGACAGGCTTGGTCAAATCAGGTCGCGTGTCGGGACTCGGGATCGGTACTCCATTGTAGTTGGTCGCGTAGGAGGCCAGTGGCCAGCCGTAGTTCTTGCCGGGCTCGATCAGGTTCAGCTCATCGCCGCCCTTCGGGCCATGCTCGATCTCCCACAACCGGCCATCAGGCGCGAAGGCCAGACCATAGGGTGTACGGTGTCCGCTACTCCAGGTCTCCGCCGGCGTCAGGTTAGGTCCGGGGAAGGCATACGTTCTCACCACTGGAGCAGTCTTCGCGGCTTCAGTATCCGCCGGTGGATCAATCACGGGCACGCTGGCCGCGCCCTTCTTGCCGGCCATCGGATTACCTCGCGCAGGCTTGCCATCCAGCGTCAGGCGCAGAATCTTGCCGAGTGGCTGGTTGGGATCCTGGGCCGGCGTCATGCGCTGCCGATCGCCAACGGTAAGGAATAGATAATGGCCATCCGGAGAAAAGGCTACTTGTGCACCGAACTGTCCGCCATTCCCCCTCTCGCCATCACGCCAAATCACCTTGAGCCCCTCGAGGCTCGCCGAATCCTGGCCCAGCGCCAGCCGTGCGCGTGCAAGAGCCAGGCTCGAACCGCCCTCGCCCGGCTCCGAATAGGTGAGGTAGACACTGTGATCCTTGGCGTAGTGCGGCGAGAGAAAGACACCCAGCATGCCCCCTTGTCCCTTCCAAAGAACGGCCGGCACATTCGTGACGGGCGTTTTGGCCCCCTGCTGAGTGACCAACTCCAAACCGCCGACCTTCTCGGTGATCAGCATCCGCCCGTCGGGCAGGAAAGCAATGCGCCAGGGCAGATTGAGGGTCGCTACCTGGACCATGTTGAAAGGCAGGCTGGGCTCGGGGTGCTGCTCGCCTGCGTTGGTCTGCGCATCTGCCTGGGTCGCCGCCAGAGCCAAAAATAGCCCCGCGATCACTAGCTGTTTCATCTCGTTTTCTCTCTACCTGTATTGATTGGACCGGGGTTAGCAAAATCGCTTCGTTCTCTATAACTAGACTTGTGAACAGGCCAGGGGACGCAGCACCAGGCTTGTTATGTTTGATACCGTTGGTGGGTTTAGGTTGAACCTCGAATCGGCAGAGAGCTTCTTCCAATCGGGATCGGCGGAAAACTTTTCCCAATCTGCCTCAAGCGATGGCATATCAGGGAAGCTGAGCATATAGGTAAGATTCGGCAGATTCGGTCCGACCAGTGTATCGGCGTAAAAAACTCCGGCAGCGCCGGCCTTAGCGAAAAAGCCGAACTCGCCGTTATGAAACATCTCCACCTTTCGGACGTGATCCATGTTTGTCGGCGACTGATACTGGCGAAGTTGATAGATGCGCTTCCCCTGGGTTGCGGCGGAGGCCGGCGGAGTGACTTTGGGATATCCCGGGAACGCCCGCAATAGGGAACTCTCTATGCGAATGTAGGGCGGCGTGGCGGCGGGAGCATCCCAGAACGGCGCAGCCGCCTTCATAAAAACATCGTCCTTCGCCAACTCAAGGTCAGCGGTAACTAATGTCTCCAGCTTCAAACTTGGCAGCAGCAGATAATAGGACGGGCTATCGGGTCCGAGATAAACAGAGAACGCGCCGACTGGCCCAATGCCGAGCCGGTTGAGTGCCGGAATCAAAGCATCGGCAAAAAACTCCGTGGTGAGCTTTACGCCCGGCCCATTTGCCAGATGGTACCGGCGCAGATCTATGTACTCCGGGGCAGATTTGTCGGCAGTAGAGCCTACCTGAGCAGGTAAATCGCCGGCAGCAGCAAGCGAGAGGGCAGAAGCAGCGAGCGAGCCAGAAAGAAAATTGCGACGATCCATGGAGTCTCCTTGGGAGCAGATAACTTTAGTCCGAACAATTTCGTCGTGACCACATACAACGTTCTTCGCCCGGCTTTGAGCAAGGATGATCGCCAGCGAGGCTGCGGCTACGATGCTGGTAATGTATTCTCGTACGCTTCGGTATTGATTCTAGCCAGCAAACCGTACTGTACTGTACAGTACATCATAGAAACGTCTGAATGCAACTCGATAGAGCCCAATGCAGGCTGGTGTGAAGGAATAGGCCGCATAAAAGGTTGCTGGTACAGGGGATTCAAGCGGCGGATTGCATAAAATATTTTTACTTGCATTCAGGACGGAGAGATGGAGAGATGAATGCCTAACAAGCGATCGCGCGGAGAGGCTCGAAACAGCAAGCTTCAAAAGGTCGCAGCGGACTTGTTTCTGAAGCGCGGCTATGAGGGTGTCACTATCGACAAGATCGTCGAGCTGGCTGGCGGTTCGAAGAGTACGGTCTACAGCGAATTCGGTGGGAAGTGCGGGCTGTTCATCCGCAGTATCGAGAACCTGTGCCGCGAAGCGAATAAACCGCTCACGAAGATTGACTACGCAGGATTGAATCTTGAAGCGAGCCTGAAGAAACTCTCTTTTCAGATCCTGAAGCTCATCACCGCGAAACGGTCCGTGGAGCTTCACCGTCTCGCTATCGGAGAGGCCCTGAACTGTCCAGAAGTAGGGGAAGTATGGTACACGCATGGTCCCGCCAAAACAGCTTCGTTCATACGATCTCTGTTGGAAAGTCGTCGCGAAGAGCTGCGCAATTCAACGATTCCAATTGACCGGATGGCGGTGGTCCTTCACGACTCATTGACGGGAGACATCCTCTACCGTCGGTTGGCAGGAGTCGGCAAGCATGAAAACGATGCCGAGCTCGAGCGATTGGCTTGCGCCGCAGTTGATCTCATTTTCGGAACCGCCTATAGCGGTGTGCCTAAGGGCTCTCAGCCACGCTTTGGAGCCCAAGAATCCATGTGAGCTGTGCCCTGGATTCTGGTGGGGCTTCTCGAAATAGGGTCACGCTGTCAATCGGCAGGCGCTGGGCTCCGACAGCGGATACAGCTTGTTCTCGGGATGTTTCGAGCAAAAAGAATCTGAAGCGTCCATTTCAATTGGAAGATGACGTGCAAGTTATTGGAGCGTGACCGAGGATCCGATCGCTGCTGCGGTTCAGACAGTGTGATGGGCGCTCTGGCTTATGAAGTCGTTGCGTTTCCAACGTCACACCCTGGGAGAGTCCTATGTCGAGTCAAATGGATTGGGCAAATCATGGAGTGAAAATCGTTCATTCGGATGAACTTGATTTGAATACGCCACAGACATCGGGCATGACGCGCGCGGCCGCCATCACCCATGCGAGAGCTGGAGCAAACAAATTGTGGGCCGGTACGATGTTGGTTCAGCCCGATGCCAAGACCGGGCCACACCACCATGGAGAACTGGAGACTGTTCTCTACGTGGTCAAGGGCCGAGTTCGAATGCGCTGGGGCGACCACCTGGAATTTAGTGAGGAAGCCAGGCCGGGCGACTTTATTTACGTTCCACCTTACGTGCCGCACCAGGAGATCAATGCAAGCCCAGATGAGGTTTGCGAAGCTGTCGTTGTGAGGGACGGACAGAATCCGATTGTTGTCAATTTAGATCTGCGCACTCCCGAACCCGCCAGTGCGGGGCATCCCGGCATGCCGTTTCACCCCGATCGCTGAGGATTATCGCTCAAACCTCTTCCCGAATTTGTCTAACGCCTCGACCAGGAAATATCGACGGTGTGTCGAAGATTCGACAGTCATGGCGAGCCGGCTTCTTCATTTAGAGAAATCGGAATCGCCCCGAGCATTCGAGCGGTTTTCAGCTGCCAACTTTTTCCCGCCAAAATCCAGGGCTATGAGCCAATTCATTCATTGGCAAAGGAAATCGTCTGCATTTTGCCGTTGATTGAACACGGAAACCAGAGGAAGGGATCCTTGATGATTCCGCGGATTCAGATTGGCCCTATAAGTGCTCTCAAGCAATGTCAGAACCGATAGTAGATCGGGCGGCAAGGCCGATGAAAGATGAGGAACTCTGGCAGCAATACGACAGGCAACAGAGTCTCGACTCCATTTATCAACCATGGCCGCAGGAGTAACCAATGCCGGTACAAGACCACCTCCCGTCGAGTCACAGCAACCAATACAGCGCGGATTCAGCCTGTGGGCACTGTGACGGCATTCTTCGTCACGAACCCTGGTGCATAACACAGAACGCCAGCGTTCAGTATGCATACCAGGCCGTCTCAGGTACCGGTCAATTGACCCCCGGAGATCACCTCATCTTGCATGCTTTGGGTGCCGCGTGGTCCGGAAAGAGAATTCTGTCCGAGCTGCGCCACTAACAGAAATCTTGCTTCTTTCGGAGGAGATTATGCGTTCCGAGCTCGTCTTTGCCGCCATGACGAAGGTTTCAAACCGCTTCCTGCTTACCCGGCTTGCCGCAAAGGCAACCCGCAGTTTCCACCGGCCAAATACCCGCATAGAGGACACGGCAAATGAAGTATTGGAACGCTTCACTCAGGTCAACCCATTGGCAGGGGTGTCGTATGCCGGCAACCTGCAGTCGTTCCCCTGCCCTGCGCAAAGGGAAACGCAATCATCTGATGACGATCTAGAGAATTATGACGATTACGAGCAATCCGTGGCTTAAAACCAGGAGGTGAAATATGCTGCAGCCAATGAACATCTTTGAAGAAAGAGCAACACCATACGCGACTGTCGCCGACTTTCTTAGGACTTTTAATGAAGAGATGCACAGTCTGTACCTGCTCTCGTTCCTGCTAACCGCAGATCATGATAAAGCCGAGCAATGTCTCGTTTCCGCGATGGGAGAATGCCTGGACGGGATCGGTGTTTTCATGGACTGGGCGCGTTCATGGACTCGGGGAGCGGTTCTAAAATGCGCGATCCAGATGATCAAGCCCGTACCGGAGCACACGGACTGCGGATCGTTCATCAGTCTCAAGAGATCGGCTGCGCCGGCAGAAAACAACCCCTTTGCCGCAATCCTTTTGCTGGATGCCTTCGAGCGTTTTATCTTCGTCATGTCGATTCTGGAAGGGCAGTCGGATGAAGAATGCGCGGCTCTTTTGAGGTGCTCGCCCCGCGATGTCATGATGGCCCGCTTGTTAGCGCTTAAGCGTCATTCGAGCACCGATGGACTAGCCGAGGAAATCCTGCCGTCCTGACGGATTGTGATTCCGCAGGTTCTCTCACCTGGTACACGACCCGTCCCGACGGGATTGCTGTGTCGACAATCCGCCGGACCGTGTCGAGATTCCGACTCACGCTTCCGAGGGTTTTCAAACCAGTCCAAGAGGCACGCTTTAACCCTTCGGGATTGAAATACATCGCCGAATGTTTTTCCGCAGTGACTCTGGCACTGCAAGTGCTTTTCGACTATTGGCGATCGCTGCCAGGAAGCACAACAACGAACAAACAGCCGGGAGATAACGTGATGGCCATGCCGGTAAATGTACTCAATCAACGCACTGTACAACTTGGATTCATCGGTCTCGGACTGATGGGAAGCCGGCTTACGCAGCGGTTGCATTCAGCAGGCTGGAACGTTCACGCATGGAACCGTAGTCCCGGGCCGGCAGATGTGCTGAGGCGAGAGGGTGTAGTAATCGCCGCATCCGTGGCGGAGCTCGTCGTTCATTCGGACGTGGTCCTTTCTTCCTTGGCGAATGATGAGGCAGTTCACTCCGAGTATTTCTCGAAGGATGGCGTCTTTTCTGCGGCAAAGCGAGGAACCATCATTCTTGAAATGAGCACCATCTCGCCGGAACTATCGCGCCTTCTCCATCGGCAGGCGAGCACCCTCGGCATCAGCTTCCTCGATCTGGCTGTCTCCGGATCAACCCCGGCGGTCGAGGCAGGAACGATTACACTGCTCGCTGGTGGCGACCAGCAAACCTTCGAGCAATGCGCTCCTATTTATGAGTCCATTGCCAAACAGTGGTTCTTGATCGGACCTGGTTCTTCAGGTGTTCAGATGAAACTGGTCGTCAATCTTCTCTTGAGTTTAGATATGCAGGCGATCGCGGAAGCAGTTTCCCTGGGAGAGCACCTTAAGATCGATCGCAATATTTTGCTCGATGTCCTATCGAAGACAGCGGTCATAGCGCCGGCGTTTGTGGGGAAATTCCAGAAAATAAAAAAAGGTGACTACTCTCCGGAATTTCCCTTACGGCTGATGAGCAAAGACATGGATCTGGCCATGAATGCCGCAAGGGACGCGGGTGCTGTTTTGCCTGCGGCAACGGCCGCCCAATCCGTACTGGCCTCCAATATCTCTGCAAATGGAGATCTTGATTTGGCCGCCATAACGCCCTTTGTCATCGGTCAGAGAACTAACGGCTAAGTCGCTGCTCTATGAGATAGCGCCAACCAGGAGGAGGTCTCTTCTCACGTGTGGATTGTCAAAATCGCACTCGACCGCCCCTACACGTTCATCATCCTGGCGCTGCTCATACTTATCCTGAGCCCGGTCATTATTCTGCGCACGCCGGTGGACATTTTCCCTAACATAAATATCCCGGTAATCGCTATCTCATGGACCTACACGGGTTTGAATCCAGAGGAGTTCGAGGGCCGGGTTACCCTGCCGTACGAAAAGGCCCTGACCACGTCGGTAGACAACATTGAGCATATTGAATCCACAACCTACAACGGCCTGGATGTCGTCAAGGTTTACCTTCAGCCCGGGGCAAGCGTCGACACGGCGAATGCCCAGATCACGGCGATATCGCAGTTCATTCTCCGGCAACTTCCGCCCGGGGAACAGCCGCCGCAGATCATCAACTTCAGCGCTTCGAGCGTGCCTGTTCTGCAGCTTGGAGTCTCCGGGAAGGGGCTTAACGAGCAGCAGCTGAACGATTACAGTTTGAACTTCATTCGTCCGCAGCTCATCACCGTGAATGGCGCGGTTGTGCCTTCTCCCTATGGTGGCAAACAGCGTCAGATCATGGTCAACATGGACCAGCGCCTGATGCAAGCCAAGGGAATCTCCCCCAGCGACGTCCTGACGGCACTCACGGCACAAAGCTCGGTACTGCCCTCAGGCACGGCGAAGATCGGGCAAAGCGAGTACGACATTCTCAATAATGTAGCTCCGCGCACGATCGTGGAACTGAACAACGTCCCCATCAAGCAGGTAGACGGAGCCATGATCTACATGCGCGATGTCGCCACGGTAAGCGACGGCTTTCAGGTGCAGACCAACATCGTTCGCCAGGACGGCCATCGTGGGGTGCTGATCTCTATCCTGAAGGCGGGCAATGCTTCAACCCTTAATGTCGTCAAGGGTGTGCGTGCCATGCTGCCGTTTATCGCCACCATCGTCCCGCCGGAACTGCGCATGGTCCCCCTTTCCGATCAATCGATCTTCGTTCGTTCCGCAGTCACCGGAGTGGTCCGCGAAACCGTTATCGCCGCGGCCCTGACGGCGCTCATGATCATGCTCTTTCTAGGCAGCTGGCGAAGTACGATCATTATCGCCATTTCGATTCCATTATCGATTCTCAGTTCGGTGATCGTTCTGAGCATGCTGGGAGAGACGATCAACACCATGACCCTCGGCGGCCTGGCACTGGCCGTTGGCATCCTGGTGGACGATGCCACGGTAACGATTGAGAATATTGAGCGGTTCCGCGAAGAGGGCCATGGCCAACGTGAGGCCATCCTCGATGGCGCGGCCCAGATCGCGGTGCCGGCCCTGGTCTCGACACTCTGCATCTGTATTGTCTTCCTCCCCATGTTCTTCCTGGAAGGAGTGGCCCGGTATCTATTTGTTCCTCTCGCCGAGGCGGTGGTCTTTGCCATGCTTGCCTCGTATATCCTCTCCCGCACTCTGGTACCTACGCTGGCAATGTATTTGCTGAAGGCACAGGATGACGGAGCCCCAATAAATATCTTTGCCCGTTTTCAGCTTGGATTTGAGCGTGGATTCGAACGTGTGCGCAGTGGCTATCATCTGTTATTGACCAGGTTGGTTTTTGCTCGTCGCAGGTTTGTGCCCGTCTTCCTTGTGGGTTGCCTCTCCGCATTTACGCTGGTGCCGTGGCTGGGTCAGGACTTCTTTCCCAGCACGGATGGCGGCAACTTCATTTTGCATGTGCGCGGGAAGACGGGACTAAGGATCGAGGAGACAGCCCGTCTATGTGACTTGGTCGAGCAATATATCCGTCAACAAATCCCCGCCAGTGAGCTCGACAACATCCTTGACAACATCGGCCTGCCCTACAGCGGTATGAACACCATGCACCTCACTTCAGGCATAATCGGGGCGGGTGATGCCGATGTTATGGTGACACTCAAGCAGCGTCACCATCCCACCGCGAACTATGTGCGTGATTTGCGCGCCCGGCTGCCACGGGAGTTTCCTAGTGCGACCTTTTATTTTCTTCCTGCCGATATCACCACACAAATTTTGAACTTTGGGCTTCCCGCGCCCATTGACGTCCAGTTCCGCGGAAACGATGTCAGGACCAGTGCGAAGCTGGCCGCCGATCTCGCAGCTCAGCTGCGTCAGGTTCCCGGCTTGGTCGACCTTCGCGTGCAGCAGCCGATGGATTATCCGACCTACCGGGTCGATATTGACCGGACCAAGGCTGAGCAGGGCGGATACGCTGCGCGCGATGTGGGCCAAAGCATGCTCAATAGTCTCAGCGGCAGTTTTCAGATCACCCCCATGTTCTTTTTGAACTGGAAGAACGGCGTCGACTATGAGTTGGTCGCGCAAACGCCCCAATACAGGATGCAATCCATACAGGATCTCGAAAATATTCCCATCGATATACCCGGCTACACCAACCCCGAAATCCTGGCAGATTTGGCGTCCATCAACCGCGGAGACGAGATGGCAGTCGTCTCCGAGTACAACATGCGTCGCATCATCGATATCTATGGCGCGGTGCAGGGGCGCGACCTGGGAGGAGTGAGCCGTGATATCCAGCGGATTGTGAACGCCTTTAAGACCCACCTGCCAAGGGGAACCTCCATCGCGATTCTGGGGCAGGTGGACACCATGCGCAGCTCCTACGTTTCTCTTCTTGGTGGCCTGGTCTTTTCGATCGTGCTGGTCTACATGCTGATTGTGGTCAACTTTCAGTCGTGGCTTGACCCTTTCATTATCATCACGGCCTTGCCTGCGGCGCTCGCCGGCATCGTCTTGTTTCTTTTCTATACCCACACGACGCTCAGCGTTCCCGCGCTCATGGGGGCCATCATGTGCATGGGGGTGGCCACGGCAAACAGTATTCTCGTCGTCTCCTTTGCCAAGATCCGTTACGCGGAGCATCAGGACGCTGTGCTGGCAGCGATCGACGCGGGACTGACTCGCTTCCGCCCTGTCTGCATGACTGCTTTGGCCATGATTATCGGCATGGTTCCAATGGCTCTCGGCCTGGGGGATGGCGGGGAACAGAATGCGCCGCTGGGGCGCGCCGTGATTGGCGGCCTCATGTTTGCCACCGTCGCGACGCTGGTCTTTGTGCCGTCCGTATTTGCCCTCATACACGGCCGGAAGCCGGGAGGCAAACAAGCGCTTGCCGTCGGCAGCGAGAGTGAGCCGCTACACGCGTGAAACGGAGCTAAGCTTTATGGAAACCCTTGAACCAGCTCAGAACGCAGAAACCAGTCCCGAGAGTGTGCCGGCTCTCGATGGAAACAAGCGTGGCTTTGGCCGCGTCGCAGTTGGTTCCGTCGTGCTGATCGCTGTCTTAGCCGGCCTCCTCACTCTTCAGGATATCCACGCCAGATCAGTCGAGAAAGCCACACTGACCGAGGACACACAACGGGCTGCCATTCCATCGGTGGATGTCGTTCATCCTTCCCCAGGCGCTGCTTCATCAGAGGTTGTCCTGCCGGCCAGCGTTCAGGGCTTCATCGATAGTCCCGTCTACGCGCGCACCAGTGGTTATCTCCTCCACTGGTATGCCGATATCGGAACGCATGTGAGGAAGGGTGAGTTACTCGCAGAGATTCAGACTCCCGAGCTCGATCAGCAGGTGCAACAGGGGCAATCTGACCTTGCAACGGCGCAGGCCAATTATCAATTGGCGGAGATTACAGCGGATCGCTGGCAGAAGCTGCTGCAAAAAAACGCTGTCTCGAGGCAGGAGACCGATCAGGCCACGAGTGATTTGAATGCCCGGCGGGCTGCGGTGTCGGCCCAGCAGGCGAACGTCCGGCGCCTGCAGCAGTTGCAGAGCTTCGAGAAAATATATGCTCCTTTTGATGGCGTCATCACGGCCAGAAATACCGACATCGGTGATCTGATTCAGGCAGGAGAAAATACCACTCCGCAAGAGCTGTTTCATCTGAGTGCCATCAATCGGCTGCGTGTATTTGTTCCTGTGCCTGAGGTCTATCAAAGCGTTCTTAAGTCCGTAAGGACGGTTAGCATTTCCTCCGATGCTTACCCCAGGGAGCGCTTCACGGGGAAGATAGCGAGAAGCTCCGACGCTATCGATCCGCTTTCCCGCACACTCAGAGTCGAGGTGGACATCGACAACCCAAATGCGCTGCTGCTTCCGGGCGCCTATGTGTTTGTGCATTTGCCGTTGCCTGCCGATGTTGCCTCGCTGACCATTCCTTCGAACGCGCTGCTCTTTCGTCAGGAAGGCTTGCGCGTAGGTGTGGTTCGGGACGGGCTCGTCCAACTCGTCCCCATCAGCATCGGCCACGACTATGGAGACACCGTTGAGGTCACGGCCGGGCTTAATCGCACGGATCAGGTCGTGCTCAATCCGTCAGATTCGCTGGTGAGTGGTACTCGCGTTGAAGTAGAGGCAACCCCATGAGACATTTTAGGGTTGCATCATTAGCGCTGGTGCTGCTTAGCGGTTGCATGGTGGGTCCCAACTACAGCAGGCCTTCCGTCCCAATGGCCCCTGCATTTAAAGAAGCGCCTCCGGCATCCTTCAAGAAATGACGGCTGGAAAGTGATCCAGCCGAGCGATGCCCAGCTCAAAGGCAACTGGTGGGAGTTGTTTGGCGATCCCCAACTGAATGCGCTGGAAGTGAAGGTGGACGGAGCCAATCAGACGCTAAAGATGGCGGATGCAAACTTCCGTGCCGCTCGTGCCAATATCGGCTACTACCGCGCCGCGGAAGCTCCGACGATCGGCGTCGCGCCCAGCATATCTGCGGTGCGTGACTCTGCGAATCAACCGTATCTCTCCAAAACTATTGTCAACAATGGCGAAGGGAATTTTACCTTGCCGCTGGAACTCGATTATGAGATCGATCTCTGGGGGCGCATTCATCGACAGGTGACCGCAGCCCGGGAGCAGGCACAGGCAAGTGCCGCCGATCTTGCCAACACGCGGCTAAGCCTGCATGCAGAGCTAGCCATTGACTATATGGAGGTGCGGAGTGCCGACGCACAGCTCCAATTGCTGAGCGATACCGTCAAAGCATATACAGATGCCGTCTATCTAACGAGCGATCGATACGAGGGTGGTGTTTCGCCGCTCTCTGACCTTACCCAGGCACGCACCGCACTCGACTCTGCTCGCGTTCTTGAAACGGATATTTCAGTGACACGCGCTCAGTACGAGCATGCGATAGCGATCCTGATCGGTGTGCCACCGGCGGAATATACTATGCCGCCCACGCCGCTGAATCTCAATCCGCCAAAGATGCCGGACATTCCCGGCACTCTCCCTTCGCAGCTTCTGGAGAGAAGGCCCGACATTGCCGCCAGCGAGCGGCAGATGGCTGCTGCCAATGAGCAAATCGGTATTGCCCAGGCGGCCTTTTATCCCACGCTTAGTTTGAGTGCCGTGGCCGGCCTGCAGGGCACCTCCGCATTGAACTGGTTCAGCTGGCCGAGCCGCTTCTGGGCGGTCGGTCCAACTTTCTCAGAGACCCTCTTCGACGCCGGACGCCGGCGCGCGGTAAGAACGGTGGCTTCAGCAAACTACGATGCCGCCGTCGCCAATTACCGGCAAACAACGCTCACCGCATTCCAACAGGTGGAGGATAATCTTGCGGCCTTGCGCATTCTGGAAGTAGAAGCGCAGCAACAGCATGAGTCGACCGACTCCGCGGAGCAGTCAATGGATCTTTCACAGACCCGTTACGAAGGCGGAGCCGATACCTATCTGCAGGTAATCACATGGCAGACCGCGGCCTTGAATAATGAACGAAATGATATCGACATTATGCGCCGCCGTATGGAGGCAAGCGTGGTCCTCATCAAAGCAGTCGGCGGAGGATGGAACACCACGCAACTACCTTAAGAGGGGAAACTATGGAACGCAGAGATTTCATTAAGTCGGCGACAGAGGCATTGTTTTGAGATCATTGTTCCATTCCCTAGTGGCAGTGTTCGCCATCGCTGTTCTGGTTCCTTCAGCGTTCGCGCAACGCGAAATGTATCCGCAGAAGGAAGGTGTTCCGCAGTCGTTCCACTTCGATGAGATGCCCAAATGGATGACGTTAGACATGGAACTGCGCGGCCGTACGGAGGAACAGACCTCACTCGGCTACGTCTCAGGTAAGGACCGCCTCTACGAGCTCACACGAGTGTGGGGTGGTCTCACGGTGCGACCTACGGACTGGATCACCGGGTATCTCCAGTTCCTTGACACCCATGCCCTTGGTTTGCCAGTGCGTGATGTCGCGGCCAACATGCGGGACACCTTCGACTTCCGCCAAGGCTACCTCAATTTCCACCACGAGTCGGCTCAACTCTTCGTTGGCCGGCAGGAACTCAAGTTCGGCGACGAGCGCGTTGTCGGCATCAGCGACTGGACGAATAACAGCCGGACCTGGGACGGAGCGGATCTCCGCATAGGCGCTAAGAACCGGATGGACCTCTTCACCACATCGGTCGTTGCCATTTATCCGACCAGCCTCGACAAACACGGCGCTGGCCTCACCTTCCACGGCGCCGAAGGCAACATCCAATCGCTCCTGCCGAAGACGTCCATCCAGCCTTTCGTTTTGATACGGGCGCTACCTCGCGTTATCAGCCAGCAAAACATCCCAGGCACCGAGACGGAGGTCACCTTCGGTTCTTACTACGACACGACACTGCCTCATGGCTTCTCATCTTCCGGCACCGGCGACTTGCAGCGCGGGAGTTACAGCAATGATTCGATCCATGCAGGCGCTGCCATCATCCGAGGCGGCTACGTCGCAACCAATTTGGCATGGAAGCCCCATATCGAAGGTGAGTACGACTATGCCACTGGCAACCCGCATACCAATCCCTTTCGCATAGGGACCTACGACCAGCAGTATCCCAGCAACCACAACGCTTTCGGTCTAGTCGACCTCTTCGGCTTCCAGAATATCAAGCAGGACCGCCTAAATTTCTCAGTCGCACCGAAGGAGAACCTTCTGCTGCTATTCCAAGCAGAGTCGCTGCATGTTGCGTCTATTCGGGACGGCGTCTACGCCGGCGCGGGCAGCAGCCTATTCAAAGCACCCGCGGGTGGCTTTTTACATGACGGCATTGGCAGCGGCTTCGATGCCTCGGCCAAATATATTTATCATCAGTCGTTTGTTGTTAACATTGGAGTTGGGCACTTCTTCCCCACTTATGTGATGACGAGCACCGGATATGGCGCCCCACTCACGCTGGCATACCTGCAAGTTACCTACCGGTTTAGAGTGGACCATTAGGACCACAGCTGAAGACTTTGAATCCAATCTCCGGGAAGGTGAATGTTGTCTCTTTCGCTTTAGATTGTCTGCCTGGTTCGAGGACGCTCCCAAACCTCGAAAGGAGAAACAATGGAACGCAGAGATTTCATTAAGTCGGCGGTTGCCTCCGCTGTGACCGCTGGTGCGACGCTCAATGCTTCGGGGCAGGCGCAAAACCCGGCCCGTGTCAGCAGCCCACTCTCTCGGCCAATGTCGCCCGACATGCAATACCGTGACCTGGGGCGCACCGGAGAGAAGGTTTCGGTGATAGGGCTAGGTGGTTATCACCTCGGCAAACAGGCCGATCCCGCTGAAAGTGTGCGCCTGGTGCGAACCGCGATTGATCGCGGCATTACCTTCATGGACAACTGTTGGGACTACAACGACGGAATTAGTGAAGTCCGCATGGGGCAGGCATTGCGCGACGGCTATCGCAGCAAGGTTTTCCTGATGACCAAGATGGATGGCCGAACCAAAGAGGCTTACAACCTTCAATTGGAGCAGTCCCTCGGGCGGTTGCAGACCGATGTGATCGATCTGGTCCAGTTTCACGAAGTGATTCGGCTGGAAGACCCGGATCGCATCTTTGCGCCCGGGGGCGCGCTTGAGGCTGCGATTGCGGCAAGGGAAGCAGGCAAGATTCGCCACATCGGGTTTACCGGTCATAAGGATCCAGCGGTGCATCTCCGCATGCTTGCCATGGCTCAGCAACACGGCTTCCATTTCGACACGGTACAGATGCCGATCAATGTCATGGATGCGCATTTCCGCTCGTTTACCAGGGAAGTCATGCCAGTCGCGATACAGCAAGGAATCGGAGTGCTTGCGATGAAGACCTTTGGCGACCATTTCATTCTCGACAGCAAGACGGTTGAGCCTGGCGATGCCCTGCACTATTCGATGACGCAGCCGGTCTCGGTAGTCATTACCGGCATCGACTCGATGCCGGTATTGGACCAGGCGCTGACGGCCGTGAAGACCTTCCAGCCTATGACACCGCAGCAGGTCACAGCGTTACTCGACCGGACGAGCGATGCGGCAGCCGATGGCCGCTTCGAGCTATTCAAAACAACCGCCCACTTCGACGGTACCGCGGCAAACCCGAAGTGGCTGGGCTAGTGAATATTTGTAGGCTTACTCGACGGGGAATTGTAATTTAGGGTTGTTTCGTTTGCTCTTTTCCCTGTCCATCGTTCAAACTGATCCCTGTTCGTTCCAGCATCTGCCCGGTCACTCGATCCAGCTGAACCGCCGCTTTTGACCACGCAGCTTTCGCTACGACTTCGCTGTTTTGCGCCTGCGCCAGATAAGTTTCCTGCTCGATCACCGCGAGATTGGTTCCATACCCCGCCTGGAAGCTCTCCTGCGCCGCGGAAAGCAATTTTTCCTGTAGCTCGCGAGCCTTGATGGCCGCCCCCGCCGCATTCTCGGCCGCGCGGAGGGCTGTAATTGCATTGCGTACTTCCGCGGCCACCGCGGACTCGAGCTGCGTTTCCCGCAGCTGTTGCTGGCGCAAAATTGCTTTATCGGTACTTAGGTTCGCCTTAGCCACTCGGTTCTGCACTGGCAGATAGAACTGAATGCCCGCTTCATATAAGGTCGACGAACGCGTACCCCCCGTCGGCACCTGATCGGGTATGGTGTTCCCGGTCAGCGGGCTTTCCCCCGTCGCCACGAGGCCGGGTAACACCACGCCCCGGGTCTGATAAGTCCCGTAAATGTCGATCTCCGGCTTGGCCGCATTGGCTGAGCTTGCCACCTGCCGCTCGCCGTTCACGATCTGAAGCCGGGCCTGCCGCACATCCGGCCTCCGATCCCAGGCCAGCTTGACCAGGTCCGGCAAAGGTGTTTCAACCTCAGCTGGGGGCGGCAGGAGAAGGTCGGTGGCCACAAGGCCGGGGAGCTGCGCCCCTGGCCCAGTCAAGGACCGCGGATCGATCAGGGTCCGCAGGATAACCTCCTGCTGGTCACGCAGCGCTTCAGACTGCTCGAGCAGCACCCGAGTGCCGGTCGCCAGCGACTGCGCCCGCGCTACCTCAATGGGCGGCAACCGCCCGGCATCGAGCTGCTGCCGGTCGTTGCTCAACAACTGCTCCGCGGCGGTCAGGGCTTGTTGTTGCACCTTTACTTCATCCTGCAGGCTGATCAGGTCGATGTACAAGTTCTCCACTCCCGCAATCGTGCTGATCATCTGCTGCTCCAGCACCGCGGAAGAGATCGTCTTGTTGGTCTTCGCAATCGCGATATAGCGGGTATTGTTTGCCCGGCCTGCGTTGCGGAACAGGGGCTGCGCGATCAGCGCGTATGCATTGGGGTGCGAGAAGGGGACGGCGGACGAGCGCCCCGAGTAGAAGCTTTGTACAAAGTCGTTCACACCCAGCTCGATCGTCGTCCCCGGGCTGAAAGCCTTGGTCAAGATAGTATCGCCGAGGGTGTTATCCGTCGTCACTGTATCTCCCGAAGTGGCCGAAGACGGCGTTACCGTTAGCAGGGAGACCTGAGGATTTCTGCGTAGCCACCCATACCGGCCAAGCAGTTGCGCGTCAAAGCCCGGCACCAGCGAACCGGCGGAGTACGGGCTCGTCCCCAGCACGAGTGAGTGCGACGTCTCCAGCACCCGGCTGGTGTTGTATGAGGAGGAGACTGTGGAGGCGATGGGGTCCACGCTCGCCGGCGCCAGCCCCGGCGATGAATAACTCAGCAGCGGCACGGCTGCTCCCCCCACCCCGGCGGGCGCATCCATGATGGTGTAGTTGACTGGCCGCGGTAGCCCGCCGCCTTGCGCCAGCGGCACGCTTCCTTCTGCGATCGATTGATCGATCTGTTCGACTTGGAGGTCGAGATTATTCTCCAACGCCATTTGGAACGCCTGCCGCAGCGACAAGTACAGCTTGCCGTCCTGCGGATTTGCCGGTTCCGCCGTCTGCGCGAGGGACAACAGCGGTAGGGGAGCATCGGGCATAGGAGCCGCAGTCCCAAGCTCCGGGTGGATTTGCTGCGCTGCAGCGAACGGCGCCGGTAGCAAAACTGCGGAGAAGCAGATTGCCGCCAAACCGTTCTGCAAAGCACGCCGCCGCGCCACGGAATATTTAACAAGACCCCTCATCCAAAACAATCCTTTCGCTCCAGTTCCTATTGGTTCTGCTGCGCTCTTCGCGTTGCCCTTTTCACCGCTGGCTGCCGGGCCGGGCCTCGCTGCCCTCCTGCCCTGACGGAGCAGGTTTGGCGGTCACATGCGCCCCGTCCTTGACTAAGTCGTTGGGGTTCACCACCACCATGTCCCCGTTATCCAATCCTGCGGTGATGAACACCTGCGTTCCCAGGTCGCGGCCTACGTGCACAGGCCGCATCTGCACCACACCGTTTTGGACCACGGGCACAAACTCGCCGCGCGCCATGGTGATCAAGCTGTCCCCGGGAATCAGAATCCCTGGATTGGGCGCCCTGTAGCGCATCTGCACCGAGGCAAACATGCCCGGACGCAGACGTTGCTCCGGGTCACTCGCCCGGATCTCCGCCAGCAGAGTTCGCGTCTGCTGGCTGAGCGAGTCACTGGTGCGGACCACCTTGCCCTGGAATATTTGCCCGGGCATCTCCGAGAAGGTCAGCTGCACCTGCTGCCCATCCTGCACAAACTGCGCGTCTTGTTCAGGCACGGTGACAAATACCTCGAGACTGTTGAGATTTACCACATAGAACAGCTCGCCGCCCTGGGCCCCGCCTGTCGGCCGGGCCTGCGGCGGGCACGGGATTTACCCCCTGCGCAGTCCCGGTGGCTGATACCAGGCTACCCACCTCTACATTGCGCGCCGTCACTGTCCCGGCGATAGGCGAGCGTACCTGCTCAAAGTTTGCCAACGTTTGCGCATGCGCCTGTGCTGCTTTCGCCGCCTGCACCGCCTGCTGCGCCGCCTGCAAGCCTGCTTCAGACGTCTGCAGCGCAGCCAATGCTGCGTCATCGTCCTGCTGCGAAAGTATCCCGTGCAGGACCAAGGTGTGTACCCGGTTGTAGGTTGCCTGCTGCAGGTGCACGGCGGCCTGTGCGCTCTCCACCCCGGCGCTGCTCTGCTGCACCAGCGACGCCTGCTGCGCAACTATGGCGTCCAGGTCGGGCGCTGAAATCAGCCCCAGCAACTGCCCCTTGCGCACCCTATCGCCCAGGTCGACGTAGCGGCGCTCGAAAAACCCCGTTGCCCTCGCATAGATGTGAGCGGCCTCGAGCGGCGTTACCGTTCCGGGCAGCGTCAGCTGCTGGTCAGAGGTTGCCGCACCTACCGTCCGCACCTCTACTATGGGCAGCGAGCTTCGCTCAGTCTTTGCCCTCGCCGCTACTTCCTTGTCGCGCTTATGCCGGGGCAGCCATCCTACAAGCAGCGCTGCCCCAACCACCAGCAGCAAGATGACCGCAATCAGGATTGGCCGGCCCTCACTCGCATGCTGGTGCTCGTTGTTGACTTGATCGTTGCTGACGGACCCGGCGCCAGTCTGGGTCGGCGCAGCCCCCGCATTGTTGCTCATTTAAATGCTCCTTGGGTTTCGTCGTCTAAACGCTTCGCCCAGTTCACGGGCACGCTCTTGCTGAACAACGAATAGAACACCGGCACGATAATCAAGGTTCCGACGGTAGCGAACAGCAACCCGCCGATCACGGCTCGACCGATGGGCGCGTTTTGCTCCCCACCGCTCCCCAGCGAAAGCGCCATTGGCAGCATGCCAATGATCATCGCGAGCGCTGTCATACAGACCGGCCGTAGCCGGGTCGTACCCGCGATCAGCGCGGCTGCTTTCGCATCCGGGGCCTCAGCTCGCGAGTCATTGGCGAAGGTCACCAGGAGTATGCTGTTGGCCGTCGCCACCCCGATGGTCATCAGCGCACCCATCAAGGACGGTACGTTGAACGTGGTCTGGGTCAGGAACAGCATCCACGCGATGCCTGCAAACGCACCTGGGAGCGCGGTCAAGATGATGAACGGTTCGGTCCACGATTGGAAGTTCATTGCCATCAGCAGGTATACAAAGATGACTGCCGCGGCAATGCCGATCTCCAGATTCTGGAACGAGGTGTTCATCGTGAGCACCTGTCCGGTCAGCTCGATGGTTACTCCGGGTGGCAGGTGCTGCGAGTCCTGTTTGATGATCTTTTCGACATCGGCCGCCACCCCACCTAGATCCCGCTGCTCCACGTTGGCGAAAACATCCATGACCGGCAGCGCGTTGTAGTGGGAAACCGTCACCGGAGAAACACTCCGGTTGGTCTCGGAAACATTGCGCAGCAGCTGGTCGTTCTGCGCAGTGGGAGAGGTTACCGGCGTCTGATCGAGTGTTTCAAAGCTGCTCAGCCTGTACTGCGGTACCTGCACGACAATGGGATAGCTAACGCCCGTCTGAGGGTCGAGCCAATAGTTCGGCGCCACCTGCCCACTGCCGGAAAGCGACAAGAGCACATTGCTTGCAATATCACGGGTTGTCAGCGCCAGTTCCTGTGCCTTGAGCCGGTCGACGTTGATGTGCAAAGCCGGCGCATTCACTTGCTGCTGCACGAACACATCGGCCGCGCCCGGGATGTTCTTGATCTGCTGCTGAAGTGCGCTCGCTATTTTCGCCGTCGAAGCCGCGTCTTTGCCTCGCACCTGCACATCGATGGGCGCCGGAAGCCCAAAGTTCAGGGTCTGGTTGGTAATGTCTGCCGGCTCGAAGAAGAACGTTTCCTGGGGAAACTTCTGTGCCAGATCCTGCCGCAGAACCTGCATCCACTGCTGTGTCGGACGGTGCTTTGCTGTCAGCAGTACCAGCACGTCGCCATCACCGTTGCTGGTCGTGTCGCTCGCCGAGTAGGCCAGGTTCACGCCACCCGGCGGCAGCCCGATGTTGTTCACCACCATTGCCAGCTGCTCCGGCGGAATAACCCGCCGTATCTCCTCATTGACGCGCTTGAACACCTCGTTGGTGGTTTCAATCCGCGTGCCTGCCGGCGGACGCACGTGGAACTGCATCTGCCCGGAATCGACGTATGGGAAAAAGTCCCGGCCGATCACTGGGATCAATGCCAGCGAACCGAGTGAGACTACCGCGAATGCGACCAGGGTCAAGGCGCGGTGGCCCAGCGACCAGTTCAGGCCGGCCTTGTACTTTTCCTGAAAGTAATCAAAGCCGTGCTCGAATCGCTGATGGAGCCGCCAAATCAAGCTCCGGCTCAGCGGCGTCTCCTTCTCCGGTTCTTGATAGAGCGGCACCTCGGCCGGCAGCAGGAAGTGCATCATCGTCGGGACCAGGGTCCTCGAAAGCCCATAGGACGCAATCATCGCCAGCACCACGTTCAGCGCGAGGGGAGTGAATATGAACTTCGCGGAGCCCGACAGCAACGTCACCGGTACAAACACGATGCAGATGCACAGCGTGGAGATTAAGGCCGGCACGGCCACTTGCTCTGCGCTGTCCAGTATGGCGGTCGCCAGAGGCTTCTTCCTGCCCAGCCCAAGGTTACGGTGTGTATTTTCGATCTCCACCGTGGCATCGTCGACGAGCATGCCCACGGCCAGCGCCAGGCCGCCTAGCGACATTACGTTGATCGTCTGCCCCAACGCTGACGACACTGCAATAGCGAACAATGCCGCCAGCGGAATCGAGACACACACAATCAGCGTGCTCCGCCAACTGCCGAGAAAGATCAGGATCATCAGTGCCGTCAGGATCGCCGCCGTGATCGCCTCCTGCGCCACGTCGCGGATCGATGCACGCACGATCACCGACTGGTCGAAGATCGGGGTCATTGTCAATGCAGCCGGCAGCCCCGCCTTGATCTTTGGGATCGCCGCTTTTACCTCGTCCACGATGGTGAGGGTGGAAGCCGCTCCATTTTTAATCACTGTCAGGAGCGCCGAAGCTTGGCCATTTTCACTGACGTAGCTGGTTTGCGGCTGGAATCCATTGTGAACCCAAGCCACATCCTTTATCTGCACAACCGCACCATTCATCGTGCGGATGGGCATGTTGTTGAGTTCCGCGATGGTGCTGGCGCTGCTATTGGTCCCTACCAGGTACTCGCGGTCGCCAATTTTTTCCGTCCCGGACGGGGTCACCAGGTTTTGATTATTCAGCGCGGCTGAAATATCTTCGGCCGTGAGGTGATTCGCGGCCAGTTGCCCAGGCTCCACGTCCACCATGATCGACCGCTGCTGGCCGCCGTATGGCAGCGGCACCGAGGTTCCATTGATGGTGGCTAATTGACCGCGGATAAAGTTCTGACCCAGGTCGTAGAGCTCGGTCTGCGACAGCCCCTCGCCTCCAAGGCTCACCTGTACAATGGGCACGCTGGACGCGTCATACTTCAAGACAAACGGCGGCAACGTCCCTGGAGGCATCAAGTGCACCACCGACTGCGCCAGCGCCGTCACCTGCGCAATCGCCAGATCGACTTGCACACCCGGCTGAAAGTGAACCTTAATTACTCCTACGCCGCTATACGACTGCGACTCGGTGTACTGGACGTTATTCACCGTGGTTGAAATCGCGCGCTCGCAGATACCCACAATGCGCTTCGACATGTCATCGGCGTCAAGTCCGCTATAGCTCCAGATCACGCTCACGATCGGAATATTGATGTCAGGCAGAATATCGGTTGGTGTAGTCACAATCGCTGCCGCGCCAAAGATCGCGATCAACACCGCGACAATCACAAACGTGTAAGGCCGTTGGAGTGCAAAACGAACGATCCACATAGAGTTCTTCTTTCTGTGTGCTGGCCCGTGCAGGCTATTGGCTCTTACTTGACGGGTGTCGTTTGCCCCGGTGCGGGTGGCGGCCAACCATAGCCTGGTTAATCAGATGATCCCCACAGCGAAGTTGATCCGCCACTTTCTTCGTGCCGTCTCGGCGGGGCGCTTTTAGTCGCGGAGGCCCGTTGCCGGAAGGCTCACCTCGGACAGCTCGTCATATTCGGCCTGGGGCAGTTCAAGGCTTGCCGCTGCGAGGTTCTCTTCCAGGTGCTTGACCGACGAGGTTCCGGGAATCGGCAGAATCACTCTGGACCTCTTGAGCAACCACGCCAAAGCGACCTGCAGGGGGCTTGCCTCGAGATCCTGAGCGACCTTCTTTAGGGCGTCATGCGCCTCTTGCGCCTGGCCGAGTGGAGCCCACGGCAGAAACGCAATGCTGTGCTGCTCGCAGTAGTCGACAATGAAGTCGGACTCGCGGTCGGCAAAGCTGTACCGGTTCTGCACCGAAACGATTGGCACAATCCTGCGGGCGCGCTCAATGTGCTCGCGGGTCACGTTCGAGACTCCGATGTGTCGAATCTTCCCCTGCTCGCGCAGCTTGGCCAGAGCTTCAATTGAGGCTTCCCAGGAGACGGCATTGTCCGGAGCATGGAGTTGATAGACATCGATGCGATCGAGACGGAGGCGTTTGAGGCTGCCTTCCAATGCTTCCGCGAGGTGTTTGGGGCCAGCATTATGGGTCCACTGTCCAGGACCGGGACGCTCCCATCCTCCTTTGGTGGCGATGACCAGATCGGATGGGTATGGATACAGCGCTTTCGCAATCAGTTCTTCCGAGACAGCCGGTCCGTAGGAATCAGCTGTGTCGACGAGGTTCACGTCGAGGTCGACCGCGCGCCGCAAGGTTGCAAGCGCGGAGTCTTCGTCAGCGGGAGGTCCCCAAATGCCCGGACCGGTGATGCGCATAGCTCCGTATCCGAGGCGATTGACCGTGAGGTCACCGCCTATGGTGAACGTACCAGCGGCGGCTGCAGAATGAACTTGCTCGTTAATCAAGGATTTAGCCACATTGTCCTCTCTCTGGTTCTTAGGTTGTCATTGATGCCGCAATCGCACTATTTTGTAAAGATGTCGTGCTCCTTCATTAGTCTGAGAGCATTCGCAATGCCAGGAATGAAGCAAAGGCAAGAGTCTGCGATGTAACTGAATCGAAATGACGTGATTCTGCAAAGATCCTGATTTCTGCGAAAAACGCCAGGAGTGTCAGTCGGCATCTCGACAGAAGGGGCGGGGTTTTCGACACGTCCTTCTTGCTTGTAACAAATTGCGATCGTCCATATGCAGCAGTTACAAGACATTTGCATTTTGCCCGTTTTGGCATTGTGAATGCATTAAGGCTATTCGTAACCGGCCCCAGCAACGATTGCGAAGGTGTCACATGTCCATTCCTCTTCGAGATTTCGGCAAAACAGGTGTCAAGATCTCGGCACTCGGTCTCGGCGGCCATCATCTTGGTGGCGCGAAAGACGAGAAAACGGCCATCGAGATTGTCCACCGCGCCCTCGACGGTGGTATCACCGGGAGACGCTATTGCCTTTATCGAGCTCAGCAAACGCCACTCCAATAAGATCCTGCGCCGGGCATATCGCATCGTCAAGAATTGGCAAGATGCAGAGGATGTGCTTCAGGAGTCGCTCCTGAGGGCCTTCCTGCACTTGAAGGACTTTGAGGGGAGATGCAGTTTCTCTTCTTGGCTCACAAGGATTGCTATTAATTTCGCACTCATGCATTTGCGGAAGAAGCGCGGGCATATTGAGATCTCGATGGAGGTTATCAACGATGATCATGGAATTCAGTATCGTTGGGAGCCAAAAGATCCTGCTGAAAATCCTGAAAGCCACTGTTCACGCCGGGAGAGAGAAGAGCTGCTGGAGGGAGCGATTCGACAGTTACCGCCAAGGCTCCGGCAAGTCGTCCAGATGAAACTTATCGACGGTCGCTCAGGAGAAGAGGTTTCACAAACTCTTGGCATCTCTCTGCCGGCAGCCAAATCGAGGCTGGCGCGCGCGAAAACGGCGTTGCGCGTATCGCTGGCCTCCGGCGATCGGTACTCTGAACGTTTAAGGATTTCTGAAACAAAGATTCAAAGCCTGACAGAGACGAGCTGCCGATGAATACGGGGAGAGACGAGCAAACACGGACACGACCATTACCTATGCCGGCACACCAGGGCGTTCCGATCTCGGTCCCCGCGAAAGGCTAGAAAGCAGAGTACTAGCCATTCGCTTTAACGTTTTAAGCGTTTTAAGGCTCCACTTTTCTCTGCGGAAGGTGCGAGTTAAGCGAGTTATGCGAGTTAAGCCCCCCTCCTCGGGGTGGAAGTGTGCTTTTTGGTGCGCACTATGCGCACTAAGCCCCACTTCGGCGCGCGGAGAGGGTGCGCTAGCGCTTTGAGTCCCCGCAGAACAGGGAGGCGCGCCTCAAGAGCCATAAGTCACGGCCCGAGCTTTTGATCACACCGGAACCGCAAAGCGGACCAAACTGTGACTCCCGGCGTACCTTAACAGCTACATAGATGTGAATTGGGCATGGCGAGTTTCAGCCCAAAGTAAATCTCGCGGCAAACGGGATAAACGTGATGGCGACGGCTTCGTTCGACGTCGGGCCGACACGCACCCGCACACTTCTCGCGAGATACGAAACGACGTTGGATTCGCGGGAACAGCTGAATCCATTCCGGCGCGTTTCAGCCGTCCCCGTGGGACTATTCATCGCTCAGCGCCCAACCCAAGACTCCGTCCTTCGGACTGCGTCCTGGGCTAAGTTCAGGCAGACCTGTCCAAATTGGGGTTTGGAACCAAGGGACAAATCGGGATTAACTCCTGACTCCGGCGCGCAAATCGCATTAACCGCAGGTCCCTCCACTTCGCTCCCCCGGATTTCCTGTAGAACTTGGTGGCTTCGACAAACTTCATGCGCCTTTCCCTACTGAAAGGCGCACACGCGGCCCTGTCCAGTGCAGCGTGGCAGGAAATCCGGGTTCGCTCCGGTCGGGATGACAAATTTGTTTTGAAATCGATGATTTCTCACGACAACCGCCCATTTTTACAACAAATTTGTCATCCCGACCGGAGCGAAGCGAAGTGGAGGGACCTGCGGTTAATGCTTCGTTTTCAGTGGGTCCAAAATAGGGAACCTCATTTGATGTTGGCCAAGCTCTCCTAATGTAATCAGCTGACTAACTGCTCCAACAGCCTGCCTTTCTCGCTAATTTGGACAGCTCTGAAGTTCAGGACGCCCCTTTCGGGGCTGGATAATCCGAACGCGCTTTGTTCCTTTGACTTGACCGGGAGACTCCAGTTTCTATCCCAGAGCTCGTTGTGGACTGTGATCGATGCATTGTCTCCATCCGTCGGGCGATGTCAGAGAGGGTAACCCCGGGTCCTGAAGGAAGAAGTAACGCGCATACTGTGCAGGCAACAATGAGCCCACCAGCAATACAAGCAAAGGCAAACATGGGACCTCGGATGATCGAGAACCAGGAATGACGCTGGCCCCCATCACTTGGATAGACGCTCGTTCGATCGCATTGGATTCGCTATATGGGTAGTTTCTGATGGTCGACGATCAGCAGGCCGCTCCGGCAAGAGGATTGGCAAAGGTGTCGCTGTTATCCTCATCGCTCCGGTCAAGGCAGGCGAAGTCCTTCTCCACCGCGACCTCAAGGGAACCTGCCGGCCCCATGTCGAGCGTCGTATATACACCGACCTCGCTCTGGTCACCCCAAATGCGTGCCCGATCTTTCGAAAGGATGACCGTCACTTCGCGAGATCCATATCGTACGGTCACCGGCGAGGGACTTAAAGCGGATTCCAATGCGTAGGTCAGAGTGGCCTCGGGAGCCGCGGTGAAGTGGATTGTTTCCTCGATCCGGTCTCCCGCCTGGAAGCGCGCGAGCTCAGAACGCGAGACCCGAAGTCGTAGTGAATTCGCTTTGATTCTTAGCTTCATAAAGCTCCTTGCCCATTCACGGGCTGGCAACCAGATACGTGTCGGGCTCCGTGATAGACGTTGAAATGGTGGTCCCGCAGAAAACCAACCAGAGTGATATCGAAATCCTTGGCCACCCGCACCGCGAGGCTGGACGGGGCCCCCACCGACGCCACCATGGCGACGCCCCCCATCAAAGCCTTCTGCAACAGCTCAAAGCTCGCGCGGCCGGAAAGCAGCAGTAGGGAATCGCGCAGAGGGGTACGATCCGCAAGGAACTCTGCTCCGAGCAGCTTATCGACCGCGTTGTGCCGGCCCACGTCCTCACGCAATGCGAGCAGCTCTCCCTCGGCATTGAAGAGTCCCGCACCGTGCAAACCGCCTGTTCGGTCAAACACGCTTTGCGCCGCGCGGAGACGCGCGGGCAGCGTATAGAGGGTCTCAGCGCTGATCGAAAACCGGTTGTCCCTGCGCGGAGGGCAAACGGACTGCAATGCCAGCAATGACGCCTTTCCGCAGATGCCGCAACTCGATGTCGTATAGAAGTTGCGCTGCAGGTTTGCCAGGCTGACGGTTACACCCGTGGCCAGTTCCACGCGTACGATGTTCTTCCACGGCTGGTAAGGAAGAACGGTTTGGGCTGTGCCGTTTTCAGCGGCCTCATCAATATTGCCGGCGCCTGCATACACGATGCGCTCGATATCGTTCACGTCCCGCACCACTCCCTCGGTCATGAGGAAGCCGGCGGCTAACTCGAAATCGTATCCAGGGGTGCGCATGGTTACCGAGATAGACTTTACTGCTCGTCCTTCAGCCGTGGCGTAGCCAAGCTGGATTTCCAGCGGCTCCTCCACGGCCAGGGTCTCTTCTTCGGTTTGCGAGGTGAACCCGGTCATCCGCTCGGCCACAACGCTAAAAACAGCGCGAGCGTCCTCCGGTACCCGTAGCTGGGAGGTTTCTTCCATCTAGTCCTTTGCGTGTCCTGCCTGCTGGGCGTTCAACGCTTCGCCGAAAATATTCAAAAGACCCACGCCATGTCGATTGCGGGTGTCGGTTCCGTTTCAATCAGACTCATTGTTCCTCCTTGAGACACACACAGTTTGATCGTAACGGATCGCGCTTTTTATGACATCGGCCACTCCGTAGATGGGTGGGAAGCCGAACGGCCAAGATTCATCGGGATTGTCCTGGCTTGTCCATCTTCGCCACTGCTAAGGGCGCGCGAGAGTTCCATCCCTTCGTACTCTTTCAATGCCAGGATGGCTTTTCTCTGTGCATCTCGCGGGCTCACGACCAGTAATGAGATCGCGGAAGCGATGGCCATCAGGAGCAGAATTATATCGACCATTTGTTCCTTTCGTGAGCCTTGCTTTCGGCTTGAGCCAAGCCCACCTTTGAGAGCAATTCGTGGGCCGTGGCTGCTGCGCAATGAAGTATGTTCACGTTCATGAATTTAAAGGAGTTGTCAGTAATCGGTGGGCTTCGGAGCCGCTCCGGCGAGCGTCGAAATCTGACGTGCGTGTGTAAATATCGACACCTCCGGCCTTCTGGCCAGGTGACCATCCTCGAGAAGTCAGTTCAGGTTCAAAACCGCTTGGCCCGCGTAGAGAAACCTATGCAGGCCAAACAAGGTATTAGCTTGGATCACTGCAGTGATTCGTTTGGCTTAGGTACGATGCTCTGCGCTGGTTTGCCCGGACCATCGATGTCATCTGTTAGCCCTTTTATTCCATCTTTGAATCCGCGGAGACACGCGCCCAGCCCCTTACCAAGTTCGGGCAGCTTATTTCCGCCGAAGAATACGAAAGCAATGACAGCAACGAGTATTAGATGCGTTGGCGTGAGTAGTTCGCCCATATTATTTCTCCCCGTAGCCGTAGCGGTTAGCGTCCGGCGGTTACATTAAATGATGACCAACTTCTCCGCCGGGATCTTCATGGCCATCTCTTTATCGATGTTCAGGTGTGCCTTCAGCATTTCGCTGGGGACGCGCCTGAGCCACTGGTTCAGCGATACGTCTGTAAAATGCGCTGATGCCAGGGTTTCCAGGAAGACCAGGTCGGTATCTCCTGTGTTTTCGATGTAATGTGGGGCATTAGACGGAACGTATCCCACGTCGTTGGCATTGAAGTCCATGGTGCGAGCATTGTCGACAGGAAACATCACCGTCATGCGGCCCTTGCCGGCGATGTAGAACTGCCACTCCGACGAGGTCGGGTGCCAATGGAGCTCGCGCAGGCCGCCGGGTTTGAGGGTGACCAAAGCCGCAGCGATATGCGTCGAAGGCGGGAAGCAGCTGGAGTCAACGATGCGAACCTCACCGCCCTTGCTCGCCTTCGTGGGCGCCATCGCTTTCATGTGGAAGGTGTATTGATACTTGGAGGCAACCGCTTTTGCTCTGCTGCTGTTCCTCATACCGGCGACCCTCATGGCACATGAGTTTTGGCTGGCTGCCGGCACATCCCTTTATCCGGTCCAGCTGATTAACTTCTTCAAAAATGTATGCATGGCCGGCGGTCTGATTTTCATCATTGCGACAAGAAGTCAGCCAGTTCTGCTGCCACGCCCAACGCATGCTGACTGATACGCAGACGCGTCAGCGTTCCTAGGAAGGGATATGTTGCTTAGCTGGCCGTTGCCAGGAAAGGAGACTCCGACGAAGACCGAGTTTCCCCGGGAACGTTCGAGACTCATGGCCGATGTACTGTCAGATCAACGGCGTCTCCGGAAAGGCACAAGCCGGTGGCATTCTTTGTGGATCGCTCTTGTCATCGCGCTCTCGCCGCCCACTGTGTGGGCGCAGACGCCCGATCCTCATCCTCCTGGTCCGGTTCCAGACCCCGCGCGTCCACCGTTGAATCCATTCCCCGCAGAGCAGAACTGGAGTTTTCTGGCAGACCCTGCGAAGCGCAGGGACTTTTTCGACCCGGCGAAGTACATTCGGTTTGGCGACAATCCTCAGCTCTACCTCTCGCTGGGATTCGAATACCGTATCGAATACGAGTATTTCGACAACTGGATGTTTGGCGCCGGAGCTCAAGACCATAATGGCTACGTCATGAACCGGGTGATGCCCCATTTCGATTTCCATGCGGGCAGCGACTTCCGCCTTTTTTCTGAGTTCGAGTTTGATTACACCGACGGAAGGAACGGCGGCCCAAGACCCGGAATCGACGAAGACCGCGGGGATGTTCATCAGGCATTCGTGGAGATCGGTCCTCACGTTAGCAGTCTGCGCGGCATTAGTCTGCGGGCCGGACGCCAGGAAGTGGTGCTCGGGACCGGGCGCTTATTCGACAACAACGAAGGCCCGAACGTGAAGCTGAGTTTCGACGGCTTTCGTGCCATCGCCGAAGGCCGGCAGGCAAGGTTGGATCTATTCGCCGTGAGGCCGGTCGAGGATAATCCCGGTTGGTTCGACGATGTCCCGAATCATGCGCAAAGCGTGTGGGGCAGCTATCTGACGGTTCCCGCCCCAATCGTGAGCCGTGGGCAGTCGGACTTTTATTACATCGGACTAGACACGAAATCAGTCACCTACAACCGAGGCACTGCCCACGAGCTTCGCCACACGGCCGGAGCTAGAGTATTTCGCCCCATCGGGAAAGGCCTGGACTACAACTGGGAACCCAACTACCAATGGGGAAGTTTTGGGAACGATTCCATTCGTGCCTGGAGCGTGTCAACGGAAACTGGATTCACGTTTGATCGCCTACCCTTTCATCCTCGACCACTGTTGCGGGCGGATGTATACAGCGGCGACAGCAATCCGGCGGATCAGTCTCTCGGAACATTCAACCCCCTTTTTCCCCGTGGCGCATACTTTGCCCCCAAGGCGGTGCCATTCCTGGGACCTCAGAATCTGATCGATTTGCATCCGGTGCTTCAATTCCAGCTGAAGACGAACGTTACCGGGGCTTTTTCCTGGAACTGGTACTGGCGGGAATCAACCCACGACGGGATCTATGCTTTTGGCAGTGGAGTCCTGATAGATCCGGCCGATGCCAGCCATGCGCGCTATCTCGGCAATCAAGGAGATCTCGAGATTCGGTGGGCGCCCAAGCCGCATACAATCATCGCATTTAACTTTGCCGGCTTTGAGCCAGGGACTTTTTTCAAAACGGTGACCTACAACGCCGCGCCTATCGAAGCGGATATTGGCTTTACATATCGCTTCTAGAGAACAAGACAATCCCGGCGAAGCGGCCAGTCAAGTAGGGTCTGTGCCGGCTTCTCCTCCTTTCATCCATGTCTAACAGCAGGTCCCTCCACTACGCTCCCCTGGATTTCCTGTGGAACTTGGTGGCGTTGGCGAACTTCATGCGCCTTTCTCTACGGAAAGGCGCACACGTGGCCTTGTCCGGTGCTGCGTGGCAGGAAATCCGGGTACGCTCCTAATGACACAGGCGGAGCGGACGATCGGTTTAGTGCCGCGCCTACCCCGGATTTCCTGTCGAGGTCGGTGACGCCGCGAGCTTCATGCGGTTTTCCTTACAGAAAACCGCACACGCTGGTCTCTCCAGTGCGGCTAGCAGGAAATCCGGGTACGGCGCTCGGATCATCTTCGGGATCGATTTCCCAGCCCTTCCGGGCTGGGCTGACGTTTGGTCGGTCGGCCCTCCCCCGGATTTCCTGTGGAACTTGGTGGCTCCGGTGAACTTCATGCGCCTTTCTTCATGGAAAGGCGCACACGCGGTTCTCTCCAGTGCAGCGTGGCAGGAAATCCGGGTCCGGGCCTTGCATCCATGGCGATTTTTGCCGTGTCATTTCCCTCTCAACTTGCCGCAGGCAATTTAGCTGCTCGGGATGACAAAGGGGAGTCTGGGGGTTTCCAATCGACATCGGTTGCGCGGATCCCAGGTCTCAAAGGCGAGACCTTGACCACCCTTCGATTTGTTACCTAGTCATTTTCCTCTCAACTTGCAGCAGGCAAGTTAGCGGCTCGGGATGACAAAGGATAGGGCGACGTTTCCATGGAGAGCGGTTGCTACTTTTATTTCACGCTATCCACTAACGCCCAGGTACGTCATTGACGGCACTGCAGGCGATCCCACGGTATTCGTCATCTTAAGCATGTCGCGCTGGATGCGAGACCGTGGTACTGAAATCGGGGAAGGCCAAAAAACTGTCAGAATGACTATTATGGGGTTGGTACAGCCGTGGCGACGAGGGTGCCCTCCATGACCGAGCTTTCTGGGTACGCGCTGGAGACCATCCGGGAGGGGGCGGACTTTACGGTTTACCGCGGCCGGCGGCACGGCAACCCATCGCCGATCCGGGCGGTCGCCCTCTGCGCAGAACAGCCGTCACCTCAGAGTCTCCGGCAGCTGGAGCACGAATACTCGCTCGCGGCCGAACTCGATCCTGCGTGGGCAGCCAAGCCTCTGGCGCTCACCCATCACGAGGGGCGGACGATCCTCGTGCTTAAGGACCCGGGCGGTGAGTCCCTGGATCGGGTTCTTGAGCGGGACCAAGGGCAACCGCTCGACCTGAATCGCTTGCTGCGCACCGCCATTAGCTTGGTGTCAGCACTCGGCCAAGTTCACCGCCGCGGCCTTATTCATAAGGACATCAAGCCTGCGAATGTGCTGGTGGATGGCGGCTGCAACGTATGGCTCACTGGCTTCGGGATCGCGTCCCAGCTTCCGCAGGAGCGTCAGGCGCCGGCGCCGCCAGAGATCATTGCCGGCACGTTTGCCTATATGGCGCCCGAGCAGACCGGCCGCATGAATCGCTCGATTGACGCCCGCAGCGATCTCTACTCCTTGGGCGTCACCTTATACCAGATGCTTACCGGCGCGTTGCCGTTCGCTGCCGACGACCCCCTGGGGTGGGTCCACTGCCATATTGCGCGCGAGGCGGCGGCGCCAAATGAGCGCGCCGCAGTCCCCGAACCGCTGTCGTTTCTCACCATGAAGCTGCTCGCCAAAAACGCCGAGGAGCGCTACCAGACCGCCTCGGGCCTCGAGGCTGATCTTCGGCAGTGTCTGGCGCAATGGCAGTCGGATGGCCGCATCGATGCGTTCCCGCTGGGCGCGCACGATGCGTCGGACCGGTTGATGATCCCGGAGAAGCTGTACGGGCGAGTGGGCGAGATCGACGTGCTGCTTGCGGCCTTTGACCGGGTCGTGAGCCGCGGCACCCCCGAACTTGTGCTCGTCTCCGGTTACTCCGGTATCGGCAAAACCTCCGTTGTGAGTGAGCTGCACAAGGTGCTCGTTCTGCCGCGCGGCCTCTTCGCCTCCGGCAAGTTCGACCAGTACAAGCGCGACATTCCGTACGCAACCCTGGCACAGGCGTTCCAGGGACTGGTTCGCCAGATTCTGGTGAAAAGTGAAGGGGAGGTTGGCCAGTGGCGGCGGGCTATTCTGGAGGCGGTGGGTCCCAACGGCCAGCTTATCGTCAACCTCATTCCGGAGGTCGAGTTCATCATCGGGAAACAGCCGTCCGTTCCGGACCTACAGCAGCAAGATGCGCAGAACCGTTTCCAGTTGGTGTTCCGGAGATTTCTCGGCGCGTTCGCCCGGCGGGAGCATCCGCTTGCATTGTTTCTCGATGATTTGCAATGGCTAGACGCGGCAAGCCTTGGGCTCCTGGAGTACCTGCTCACGCACTCTGATGTGCGGCATCTGCTGCTGGTCGGAGCCTACCGGGACAACGAAGTTAATTCGTCTCACCCGCTCATGCGAACGCTCGGGGCGATCCGCAAGGCGGGAGCGAGGATAGAAGAGATCGTACTGACGCCGCTTACGCTGGAGGATGTCAGCCGGCTGGTCACCGATGCCATGCACTGCGAGCGGGATACTGCCTATCCTCTGGCGCAGCTACTGCACGAGAAGACCGGCGGCAATCCGTTCTTCGCCATCCAGTTCCTCACCGCGCTGGCCGAGGAAGGGCTGCTCGCGTTCGACTCAGCCGCGGGGGCCTGGCACTGGGAGATGAATCGGGTCCGCGCCAAGGGCTACACCGACAACGTGGTGGATCTGATGGTCGGTAAGCTGAAGCGTTTGTCGAACATGACGCAAGACGCACTCAAGCAACTCGCCTGTCTCGGGAACGTGGTCGAATTCGCCACCCTGACTTTGGTTCAGGGGAAGTCAGAAGAAGGGATCCACACGGCCCTCTGGGAGGCGACCCGCGCCGGGCTCGTCCTGCAACGAGATGGCTCCTATGCGTTCCTCCACGATCGTGTTCAGGAAGCGGCCTATGCTCTCATCCCCGAGAGCGAGCGGGCGGCGGAACACCTTCGGATTGGTCGAGTGCTCATGTCGCGTACGCCGCCGAAAGATATCGAGGAGAAAATATTTGAGATTGTGAACCAGCTCGACCGCGGAACTGCATTGATCAGTTTGCAGGAGGAACGCGAGCGGGTCGCCGAGCTCAATCTGATTGCGGGCAAGCGGGCCAAGACCTCAACAGCCTACGCGTCGGCGCTGAATTATCTCATAGCCGGCCGGGCGCTCTTGGCGAAGGACAGTTGGGAGCAACGATACGATCTCACCTTTCCGCTTGAGTACCACCGGGCCGAGTGCGAGCTGCTGACCGCAGACCTGGCTGCGGCGGAAGAGCGGCTTACCGAACTTTCAGTCTGCGCCCGAAACATGGTCGACATTGCCGCTGTTGCGTGTTTGTGCCTGACGCTTTATACGACCCTGGATCGGAGCGACCGAGGTGTAGAAGTGTGCCTCGAATATCAACGGCGCGGCGGCGTCCACTGGCGGCCGCATCCGACCCATGATGAGGTGAGGCAAGAATACGAGCGGATCTGGCAGCAACTGGGGAGCCGTTCGATCGAGGAACTGATTGACTTGCCGTTGATGAATGACCCGGAGACTCGCGCGAGCCTCGATGTTCTAACCGAGGTGGTGACGCCGGCATTGTTTACGGACGAGAACCTGCTCGCACTGGTGATTTGCCGGATGGTCAATCTCAGCCTCGAATATGGCAACAGTGACGGATCGTGCTTCGCTTATGTCTGGTTTGGAATGATTCTTGGGCCCCACTTTGCCGACTATGGGGCCGGATTCCGATTCGGCAGGCTCGGCTACGAGCTGGTGGAGAAGCGTGGACTGCGCCGCTATCAGGCCCGCGCCTACATGTCCTTTGGGAACCTTGTCATGCCCTGGACGAGGCACGTCAGAAGCGGGCGCGAGTTGGTGCGCCGCGCCTTCGATGCCGCAACCAAAATCGGCGACCTCACATTTGCAGCATATAGCTGCAACAACATAAACACCAATCTCCTTGCCAGCGGCGATCCGCTTGGCGATGTGCAGAGAGAAGCCGAAAAAGGGCACGAATTCGCGCGGAAAGCGCATTTCGGTCTGGTTACCGACATTATCACCGCCCAGCTCGGTCTGATCCGGACTTTGCGTGGCCTGACGCCCGAATTCGGCTCCTTCAACGATGAACGGTTCGACGAGAGCCGGTTCGAACATCATTTGCAGAGTGATCCACGTTTGGCTCTCCCGGAATGCTGGTATTGGATTCGCAAGCTGCAAGCACGTGTCTACGCGAACGATTGCGCTAGCGCTCTCGATGCAGCATCGCAGGCGCAAAAACTTCTCTGGACGTCGCCGTCGTTCTTCGAGATGGCTGAATATCATTTTTACGGCGCGCTCGCGCGGGCAGTACAGCACGATGCGGCGTCGATCAGCGAGCGGCACCAGCATGTGCAGGCGCTGTCTGCCCACCACAAGCAACTCCAGGTGTGGGCGGAGAATTGCCCGGAGAACTTCGCCAACCGTGCAGCGCTGGTGGCCGCCGAGATGGCGCGCATTGAAGGCCGGTGGCTGGATGCGATGCAGCTGTACGAGCGGGCCATCGAGTCGGCCCGTGAGGGCGGCTTCGTACAGAACGAAGGGCTGGCCGATGAAGTCGCCGCGCGGTTCTACTTGGGGCGGGGCTTCGAGACGATCGCCCACGCATATCTGCGCAACGCGCGGAACTGCTACGAGCGCTGGGGCGCGCTCGGCAAGGTGAAGCAGCTCGATACGCTCCACCCGCACCTCCACCCGGAACGAACTCCCACGTTTTCCGCGGCCACGATCGGCACGCCGGTCAGGGAGTTGGACGTCGAGACAGTAATCAAGGCCTCACAGGCAGTCTCGAGCGAGATTGTCCTCGACAAGCTGATCGAGAGACTCATGCGAATCGCGGTTGAGCATGCAGGGGCCGAGCGGGGTCTGCTCATCCTTCTGCGGAGTGACGAGCCGCAGATCGAGGCGCAGGCCGCCACCCGTCACGGCAGGGTGGATGTCGCCGTTCGCCAAATGGCGGTTACGTCATCGGATCTTCCGCAATCCGCGCTTCACTACGTGCTCCGGACAGGGGAACGCGTGGTTCTCGATGATGCGTTGGTCGCAAACCTGTGCTCGGAGGACGAGTATGTGCGGCAGAGGCGTCCCAGATCGATCCTATGCCTGCCCATCGTCAAACAGACCAAGCTTGCCGGCGCTCTCTATCTCGAGAATAATCTGACTCCGCGCGCCTTCACCTCGGACCGGGTCGCGGTGCTGGAACTGCTGGCTTCGCAAGCCGCCATTTCGCTGGAGAATGCGCGGCTTTATTCTGACCTGCAACGCAGCGAAGATCGACTCCAGGGGGTCATCGACACAATCCCGGCCCATGTCTGGAGCACTACGCCTGACGGAGCCGTAGATTTCATCAACCAACGTTTGATGGAATCTACGGGTCTATCCCTGGAGGAGCTGCGGCGCCGGGGTTGGGAGTCCATAGTGCATCGCGATGACCGCGCGAGCTTCGTTGACCAGCGGCGCGCGTCCCTGGCCGCTGGGGAACCGATGGAGAGTGAACTACGGATTCGGATGGCGAATGGGAATTATCGCTGGTTGCTGATCCGTAAAGTACCGCTGCGCGATGAGCTGGGCACCATCATCAAGTGGTATGGAACCGGTATCGAGATCGAGGACCGAAAGCGGGCCGAAGAGCAGCTACGCCAAGCGCAGGTGGACCTGGCGCACGTCAACCGGGTCACCACCGTGGGAGAGTTGACTGCTTCCATGGCACACGAAGTGAATCAGCCGATTGCCGCTGCCGTCACCGACGCCAATACCTGCATGCGATGGCTTGCGCGCGATCACCCCGATCTGGAAGAGGCGCGCGCGGCTGCCATGAGAGTGGTGAAAGACGCAACGCGCGCGGCGGAAATCATCAGCCGGATCCGCCTGCTCTTCAACAGAGGCACTCCAGAACGGGCGTTGGTTGACGTGAACGAAATCATCGGAGAGATGATCGTTCTGCTGCGTAGCGAGGCCATCCAATACCACATATCGTTCCGGACGGAACTGGCCGCAGATCTCCCCCAGGCCATGGGGGATCGTGTGCAATTGCGCCAGGTGCTGATGAATCTCATGATCAATGGCATCGATGCGATGAAAGATGTGGATGGGGCGCACGAACTAGCTATCCAGTCGCAGCGAGCGGAAAACGAGCAGCTCCTGGTGTCGGTCAGCGACACCGGTGTGGGTCTGCCGCCGAAGGGGGACCAGATCTTCAATGCGTTTGTTACCACCAAGCCCCACGGCACCGGCATGGGACTTCGCATCAGCCGCTCTATCGTTGAATCGCACGGTGGGCGCTTGTGGGCTGCCGCTAACTCTCCGCGTGGCGCCAACTTCTATTTCACGCTACCGCTTGCACACAGGTACCGCAATGAAGACTACGGTTGATCCTACGGTATTCGTCATTGATGATGATGACTTGGTTCGTGCGGCCATTCAAGGCCTGTTGAAGTCGGTGGGCTTGCAGGCCCAGACCTTCGAGACGACGCAACAGTTCTTGTCCTCTAAGCGCCCAGATGGGCCAAGTTGTCTTGTTCTCGACGTGAGACTTCCTGGAGTCAACGGTCTGGATTTTCAGCGGCAGTTGGCTGATTCCGGCGTCCGCACTCCCATCATCTTCATCACTGGTCATGGAGATATTCCAATGTCGGTGAAGGCCATGAAATCGGGTGCGGTGGAGTTCCTGACTAAGCCCTTTCAGGACGAGGACCTGCTGAATGCGATTCACCAGGCTTTGGATCGCGATCGGATAATGCGTGAACAGCAGAATGAGCTTACCGAATTACACCAGCGTTACCAGTCGCTGACAGCGCGTGAGCGCCAGGTGATGGGTCTTGTGGTTTCAGGCATGCTCAATAAACAAATTGCTTACGAGCTGGGGACAAGTGAAGTCACGGTGAAGATGCAGCGCGGGCATGTGATGCGGAAGATGCGTGCTGAATCCCTGGCGGAACTAGTGCGAATGGCTGGCAAGCTTTAGCTTTGGCCGGGCAATTGGCAATCCTCCAATCGAGCTTACATACCAAGGTATGATTGCGCCGGGGCCGGCTTCACGCTAACGTCCTATTATGGCGGTTGAACAGAAAGCCAAAATGGTTTCGATCGTCGATGACGATGATTTGATGCGCGCGGCACTGCAGGGCCTGTTGAAGTCGGCAGGCTTGCCAACGCAGGCGTTTGCGTCGGCAGAGGAATTTTTGGGGTCGGGTCATCAGCACGACACCGCTTGCCTGATCACCGATATCCGCATGCCGGAAGTGTCCGGCCTGGAATTACAGGCGAGGCTGAATGGAGAGCACTGCAGGATTCCGACTATCTTTATAACCGCACACGGCGACTCGAAAATGCGGATGCAGGCGATGAAAGCAGGAGCGATGGACTTTTTGGCAAAACCTTTTGACGATGAGGTTCTGCTTAAGAGTGTTCGAGCAGCGATGGAGAACTAAACCCGGCAAGTTCCTACCATGGCGATTCGAGGGAAAGCCAAAATGGTCGCGATTGTCGACGACGATGATTTAATGCGCACCGCATTGCAGGGTCTGTTGAAATCTGCCGGCTTGCTGGCGCAGGCGTTTGCGTCGGCAGAGGAATTCCTGAAGTCGGGCCATCAGCACGACACGGCCTGCCTGATCACGGATATCCGCATGCCTGGAATGTCCGGTCTGGAATTGCAGGCGCATCTGAATGCAGATCATTGCAGGATTCCGACCATCTTTATAACCGCACACGGCGACGCGAAAATGCGGATGCAAGCGATGAGAGCAGGCGCAGTAGAGTTCCTGGCAAAACCGTTCGACGATGAGGCGCTGCTCGACAGTGTTCGAGCAGCGCTGGAGAGTTAAACCCGACAAGGAACTGTGAACGCGACAGGCAGGAGATTTTCTGTGGAAGCCTTCGGAATGTCCGGGCCCGGTGATCAGGTACATGATCGGCGCAGATTTGAACAGATCATAGGCAAGAGCGCTGTTCTGGAAGCGGTGCTTGAACAAGTCGAACGGGTGGCGCCTACGGGTTCCACTGTTTTTATCGAGGGAGAGACAGGCACGGGCAAGGAGCTGATCGCGCGCGCCATTCACAACCTCAGCTCGCGATGCGGGCGTGCGTTCATAAAGTTGAATTGTGCTGCCATTCCGCTGGATCTGCTGGAAAGTGAGCTTTTTGGTCACGAAAGAGGCGCGTTCACCGGAGCTATAGCGCAAAAGATTGGCCGTTTTGAGATGGCCGACAAAGGCACGCTTTTTTTGGACGAGGTGGGCGATATTCCGCCGGCATTGCAGCCCAAACTTCTACGCGTACTGCAGGAACAGGAGTTCGAGCGACTGGGCAGCACTAGAACTCACCAGGTAGACGTTCGGCTGGTCGCTGCGACGAACCGTGACTTGGCGGAGATGGTAAAGCGAAACGAATTTCGTAGTGACCTCTACTACCGTCTCAATGTCTTTCCCCTCAACCTGCCACCTTTGCGGGCGCGCCGTGAAGACATCCCGGCGCTGGTGACGCATTTTGTCGAGATTCTCGGCCGCCGGTTGGGCAGGCAAATCAAATACATTGCTCCCGAAACCATGGCTGCACTCAGCTCATACGACTGGCCGGGCAATATCCGCGAGCTGCAGAACCTGGTCGAACGCGCCGTGATCCTTTCCAACTTTGGCGTGCTTCCCAATCCTTTGCCGGCTGCTGGAACTCAGCCTGTGGCCGTTTCTCCGGCGGCAACTACTCTTAAGGACTCAGAACGCGCCATGATTCTGCGCACCCTTGAGGCAACCGCTTGGGTGATTGGGGGTCCGAACGGTGCAGCGGCTAGACTTGACCTGAAGCGTACTACGCTGATCTGCAAGATGCAGAAGCTGGGGATTTGCCGGCCTGGCCTCGACGGCAGCTCGGTTCTGAGGGAACCCGCAGGCCAGGCGCCTGCCCCGATGCCGCAATTGCAGTAACGTCGATCGAGTGGCTGTGATCGAAATAGAGTGCTGCTTGTTGTCACCGCGAGAGACGAACTGCAGCTGATGTTCCGCTCAAGGACTTTGAGTGAGTCATTTCCTCGATTGCGGCGCGATGATGAATGTCGAGAATGACAATTGTGATATCGTCTTCCTGCCGCGCCCGGCTCCCATCGCTCGACCACTCGAGCACTTCTTTCAGCAGAAGATCGACGAATTCCTCTGCTCCCAATTCTTGCCTTTCCTTGATGAAGGTTGCGAGTGCCGCTTCACCAAATGACTCGCCGGCGGCATTCTCTGCTTCCAGGAGGCCATCCGTGTAGAGCAGAAGCCGATCGCCCACCTCAAAGGAAAACTCGCTGTCAGCGTATGCCTCCTTCGGTCGCACTCCGAGCAGAAGCCCGGTTTCTCCGAGCACCTCCAATGACTGGTTGCCGCGCCGCCACAATAACGGAGGCGGATGTGCTGCGGCCGAATACCGTCCGACTCCACTGACAGCATCCAGGCATAGATACACTGCCGTCGCATACTGCTGGCGGGCTTCAGCGCAAAGTATGGCGTTCAGGCCAGCGATAACCATTGCCGGCTCATGATCGTTCCCGCAGGTTCTCGACACCGCCACCTTAAGCATCGATGCAACCAATGCGGCCGGCACTCCGTGTCCCATGACATCACCCACGAACACGGCTAAGCAATTTGGCAGAGCCGGCGGAAAATCATAGAGATCGCCTGCGACCGCTGTCATAGGAGCGTATCGGACAGCGATCCGCACGGTCTCCAGCGAAGGAAGTGAGGAGGGAAGAATCGCTTCCTGAATTTTTGTCGCTGCCCGCATTTCGTCGGTAAGCGAGAGCAGTCGTTTGTCATCCGCAAGCACCCGTTGGGCGGTTACATACGACAGACACACGACCAGGGCCAGAAATCCGTACGGTTCAATCCCCACCCGCCAATGGCCAAGCTCCGTCTGAAGCACGCGGTCGATGGAAAATGTACAGAAGAAAGCAAGTAGTCCTGCAAAGAGGACTCGACGGCTCGGCACCGGTGGTGGCTGGTATCCGGTCAAATAGTCCACAGCCAGTACGAGGGGCACCATGATCACCAGCGCGCTCCCAGGAAACAGGATCCATTCGAGAGGACTCCGACGCACTATACCGCTTATCACCGCCACTGCCAGTGCGCAATAGCTCCAGATTAGCCATCGAAGTGACGAACGCCATCCACGACCGTAGAACTCCTCAAAGAGCAGCAGGCCGGGAACGACTGTGGACACGGCGATGAGCCGCTCTACATAAAGTCCGATATTCTGCGGTTGCCCGAAGGCCAGACGAAAAACCGAATTTCTGACCATCAGGACAAGCCCGTAGAGAATGGAAAAGAGACCGAACCAGAGCAGGAATTTCTCCCGGTGCCGCAGCCGAATGGCGTAGACAGTAACCGCAGCTGCGCCCAGCGCAACGATTACTGTGCTGACAATCAGGAGGGTTATAGCAGCACGCACCAGGGGCTCCTTTAAAACTTTGGGGGTTAGGTGTAGAGGACGTGCTCGGCCCGCCCTCCACCCTCATTTGGCTCGGCAAGCCATAGCCGTTCTCAGTGTGTTGGAGGAAAGCGCTTGAACAAGCCGGCCATATCTTTTGCCAGGCTTTGGGTATTCTTCTCGGCGCTACTGCCAAGATCGGAGCTTTCCGTGCCCCGCCAAAGAAGCTGCTTGGTCTGAGAATCGAAGATATCGACTACTGTTGTGCCGACTTTTGTATTCTCAGTGGTGGTCGTAGACATGCCTAGGCCGTCGCCGCCAAACCCTCCACGGCCACGCCACCCCCAACCTCCTCCGAGCCCGTCATGGTGTACTCCTCCTGCTCTCTCCTCATGCATGTCGGATGCCATCTCTCGTGTCGGATAACTCCTTTGCATCTATACCTTAGCCACGGCTTTCGCGGTGGTTGTCGTCGATGGGCCGACACTTGGAGTCGGAGACGACAGCAGTTGAAATGAGATAGCCATGTTCCGCGGCGCTGGTAAGCTCACTTAAAAAGTATTTTCGCCATCATACCCTTGTCTTCGTGGCTCAGCAGATGACAGTGGAAGAGCGATACCCCCCGGATGATGGGGTCGGTGAAGTCCATCATCAGATCGACATTTCCTTCGACGGGCACCTCCACCGTATCCAACCACTCCGGAGGTGAGAGGCGCATTCCGTTTTCGGCGTAGGCGAGAAAGTGAACCTGATGAATGTGGAAGGGGTGGACTTCGTGCGTGTTATTCACCACTCGCCAGTGGTGAAATCCGCCGATGGAGACGCTCGTCATGGGAGGATCCGAAGCACCGTACTTCTTACCATTGATATAGAAGCCATTCTTGTCTTCAGTGAAGGTAACCACAAAGTCGGAAGGGCTACTCTCGATCCTCGAAATCAGCTTGGGCGAGACAGGCTTGTAAACCGGGGCTGGCAGGACAGCGGAGGCGGCTTGATTTCCATGAGGGGGTTGCGGGGTGGCTACCATGTCTGCCAGCACCATTGCCGGGTTTGGATCTCCATCAGGGCCCGTATCATAGCAGCGTGTACGTAGCGATGCCTGGGCTCCAGATGTTGGCCCGGTGACGATGGCTTCGACGCGACCCGCCGGAGGAACAAGAAGATGGTCTCTTAGCTCGATGCGGCGCTTTGGATCGTGGAACGAAAGAGGCATTCCATCCAGCGCGACGATCTCGAGTTGCTCGGTATCCACTTGTAAATCCGCGTATAGATCTGGTGAGGCATTGACAATGCGCCAGAATTGACGTTCTCCCGGAGCAATGGCGATCTGCGGCCGCAGCACACCGTTTATGGTGAAAAGCCGCTTCGGCAGGTCGGTTGAGGCCCCGCAGCCTTTAGCGGGAATTTCAAGACTGCGCCTTAGTTCCGGGCTGGCAGGATCATTGTCTTCAAGTACTCGGTCGCGCAGCACTAGAATCCGTTCCCGTAAGTGCTGGACCTCCGGAACATAGCGTTCCATGCCGTCGATCACAATCGCTCCGGACATGCCATCAAGATCCTGTTGATAGCTCTCTCCATGAGGGTGGGTGTGATACCAATACAGTCCCGGCGGCTGGTCTAGCGGAATATTCACTATGTAGTGCAGCAATTGTCCCGGCATCGCCATCATCGTGATCACATCATCTTGAGGGGCGTCTGGCGAAACATGCAAGCCGTGGAAGTGGAGGTTCGTCATGTTCATGCACGGTCCGTCAATGCAGCGCTCCTCGGAGTGCGTTGACATCGCATTTGTGTATGTCATGCGTATATCTTCCCCCGGATTGGCTCGAATCACCGGGGGATCTTCCCGCCCATTGAACGAGAACGCGGCCTTGCCAGTGTCGGGATCGTTGATTGCCTTTAAGGACACGGGAGAGCGGGTTTCTGGCGGATCGGACACTAGGACCGGCTTAGAGACAGTAATTGCGCTCGACGGGCCGCGTGCCGCCAGTTGCACACCGCAGAACAAGCCCAAACACGTAACGCACGCGAGAAAGCTGCGACCCGCTCTTACCGAAGGATATGGAGTCATGCTGTGTTTCCTCCCGCCCAAGGCGCTTTTAATGGATCGAAGTCATGTGGTTTCATCTCCCGCGGAACAACCAGGAACAAGGTCGCGCGGGATCTCCCGCCCCTTTCTAATGCACCGCGCCTGCCAAAGATACGTTCTAAGCGAGACGCGCCAACTGATTGAATTCAGAAGAGCCGTGCGTTGGAGGTCGGCGATTCACTGCAGAGAATGTCTGGATTTCGACACGTCTTCCGGCAAGTGTCGATAGTTTTTGTGTCTCGCCTGAAACACCGTGTCATCCATGACACGTTTTAACCCGCACTATCCTCGGCTAAGCTGCTTATTTTCAGTGTCTCAGGAATGGGCCTCGTTGTGCATTGTGTCATCGCGCAGCAGTTGAGCGAGGTAAGCGATGACAAAAAGCCTGCACATAAGCATGAGCCTGTCGTCAATCTCGCTTCTGGTCAGTGAGCAATCGAGAGAAAGAGGTGCAATTTGGAGACTTTTGCCGAGATATTATGCGCAGCTGGGGCGGTAGTGGTGACAGTGGCCTGCGGGTTGTTGCTTGAAGAGCTGGTGTTCGGAGGGCTGGCACGGCTGTTCTTCGTTCCGCGGCCGGGCGCCAGTGAGAAACCAACCCCGGAACAATAAAGAAAAGGGAGAACGCACATGCTTGCCTTGAAGTACATCCTCATGCTGGTCGCAGTGTTGTCGATAGCTGCCACCTTGATAATGACGGGATACCATCTCTGGCTGGTGATCCAGTTCCGCCGTAACCTTGCACGGGCGCCGGAGGGTGCGGCGACGCTTGGGTTTGAACCAGGAAGGCTCGAACCAAGCCCGGTCCGTTGGCGGCTTTTTCTCGGGATGATCGCAATTGGATGCGCCTCCCTGCTTATCGCCAACAGTATTAGGGTTGTGCCCAGCGGTATGGGGGGCGTCCGCATAAGCCAGACGCGTGGTACGTTGCCGGGCACGCTCTATTCCGGTGTCCACTTCGTAACGCCACTCGTGGAACAGCTGCAAACCTTCGATCTGCGCGACAAGTTGTTTACTACCGGGATGGTTGAGGATGGCGCTAAGGTCAACGCGACATCGCGGCTTGACAGCCTGGATGTGCAATCGAAGGAAGGGCTCAGCTTGGGGCTGGCAATCACCGTGCGATACCGCCTCGACCCGCGCAAACTCGATTACATCCAGTCGCACCTTCCGCAGCCGGTCGAGTCTGAAATTGTTCCGCCGGTCGTGGCCAGCGCGTGGCGCGAGCTTGCGCCGAATTACTCGGTTCGAGAAATCTTCAGCACCAAGCGCGAAGAGGTGCGGCGGCGCGCGGCTGCTATCATCACCAACAAACTTGTTGCTGATGGAGTGATCGTGGAAGAGGTGATGCTGCGCAACATCCAACTGCCTCCGGAATACGCCAAGGGACTGGAAGACTTGTTGTTGAAAGAACAGCAAGACGACCAGCTCACCGTACAAACCGACATTCAGCAGAAGCAGGTGCGCATTGCGGAACTAGAAGCGGAGGCGGAAGCAGCGCGGAAAGTCAAACAAGCGGAAGGCGATGCAAAGGCCAGAGTAATGGAAGCGAAAGGGGAAGCAGATGCTATGCAGTTTACGCTGCCCCTCAAAGAGAAACAGATTGAGCAGTCGCGGCTCGAGGCGCAAGCGCGCAAAGAGGCCACGATCAAGAATGCGGAAGCCGAGGGTGAAGCCAAGATTATCGATAGCAAGGCAGAGTTCCAGCGCCGCAACCTGCTGGCCGATGCGGAAGCGAACCGAATTCGCGTTACGGCCGCGGCGGATGCCGACCGCATGCAAGGTGAAGCCAGGCTTTTGAACCAGGCGCCCTTGCTGATCAACAAGATCATCGCGGAGCGCCTCTCGGACAAAATTCAGGTGATGATGGTGCCCGGGGACGGCAAGTTCTTCTTTGCCAACGACGTATTCAAGGGCTTTGGCGCGAATGCCGCGGTCAGGGAAGGCGTAGACCCGCAGGCAGATGGCATCCACGGGCATTCGCGGTGAGCGCAGACCGGGTGGGCCGTGCGCCGGGCCTGCGGCCCACCCAAGGTGATGAACAATGCCCTCTGTCCAGCAACCGCTCTCCATGGGAGTGCGGACGATCGGTTTAGTGCCGCGCCTACGGCGCTCGGGTCATCTTCTGGCTTAATCTCCCAGCCCTTCCGGGCTGGGCTGACGTTTGGTGGTCGGCCCTCCGGGCCTTGTATCCATGGCGATTTTTGCCGTGTCATTTCTCCCTCAACTTGTCGCAGGCAAGTTGAGATGCTCAGGATGACAAAGGGGAGTGCGATGCTTCCATCAAGAGCGGTTGCGGGACAGAAGGCGTATCTATCATTGGGTGGGCCGCAGGCCAGTGCGGTCGCTCCATCAGGGCCTTCCTACGAGCTAAGATGCGAGTCGCAGGTTATAATCCGCGGCAACGAATGATCTCTTATCGACGGCCACTCCTATTGATGCTTGCTCTGGTCTTCCTGGTCCCGGCGCCTGCTCTGACCAGCTGGGACAGCCCGTTGGATGAGCTCGCGAAGCAAATCGCCGCGATTGCCGGACCTGGGCCCGCAAAGCTCACCATCAAGAATCGTTCTTCCCTCCCCGAAGAACAGGTTCCGGCAATTCGACGAACACTGGAGCGACATCTGCAGTCCTACGGAGTTATTGCATCGGGCAGCGCAGAAGTTGCAACAGTGATCCGGGTGACGCTTTCAGAGAATCTGCAACATGAATTGTGGATTGCCGAAGTGCAGGAAGGCACGGAGGTGAAAGTCGTCATGGTGAGTACAGATCCGCTGTCGACGGCGAAGCCGTCATCGGACGCCGGCGTCACCCTCCGCAAAGCGTTACTGCTCGCCCAGCAGATGCCGATTCTGGACGTGGAGTTTGTTTCAGTTGGTAACGAGCGACGGATGGTTATTCTGGAGCCTGAACGCATCACAGCGTACCGTCAGGATAATGGGACGTGGGTTCAGGATCAATCTTTCGACATTGTGCATTCGCGGCCAATACCGCGTGACCCACGAGGGCGAATTGTACCGGGAACAATCTCAGCTTCAGGACATTTGTTCGATGCGTACATTCCAGGAGTAGTCTGCAGTGGATCGGAGAGCAGTGGACGATTGGTGCTTTCCTGCAACGATAGCGATGAGCCCTGGCCGATCGTCTCGCAAAAAGCGTTTTATAGCGCCGCTCGAAATTACTTCACGGGGGTATTGGTACCGGGCTATGCCACGCAGCAGCATGCGTTCTATGACGCCGCGGAATACGCGCGGTCCGGTGGGACAGTAACACTCTTCAGCGAAACCAATGGCCAGGTGGTCCTCTACGATAAGGGCATTCCGAGAATAGTTACCGGCACGAGAGACTGGGGAAGCGACATCGTGAGCATCCAATCCACGTGCAGTGAGGGCTCGCTGTTGCTTGTATCGGCTGCCGGCACTGCTCCAACCGACAGCGTCAGGGCGTACGAAATTCCAGGAAAGGAAGCGATCCCGGTGAGCGGCCCGATGCCTTTGGATGGTTCGGTGATGGCAATGTGGCAGGCGAATGACAGCGCCACGGCGACTATAGTTATCCGGAAAAGGCAACCAGAGCAATATGAGGCCTACAATGTTTCGGCCATTTGTAATTAGCGGCCTCGTGCTGTGCCTTGCGCTGCCTGCCGCCGCGCGCACGCGTTCCCATTACGGCGGTGCTCTTCGCATTGAAACGCAGAGCGATCCATGGCGGCTTCCAGACGGCATTGCCCGTAAACTGGTGTTCGACGGCCTCACGCGCTTAGATGATTCAGGCGTTGTGCTGCCTGGGTTGGCCATTCGATGGGACTCGCAGAATGACAATCATCGTTGGCAGTTTTGGCTACGTCCGGCGGTGCGGTTTCACGATGGAGCGGCGCTGACGCCCGCATCCGTGGCAGTCTCCCTGTCGCAATCCTGCGGAAAGCAATGCCCGTGGACAGGCTTGTCTGCCGTTGGCAATTCCCTCGTCTTTGAAAGCGATTCGGCCATACCGGAGCTGCCTGCGGAGCTTGCCCGCAGCATGTACCTCATCACTCGCCAACATGATGCCGCAGAGCCATCCGGCACCGGGCCATTCCGTCTCACAAACGTTGCCAATGGGGTGGCGTCTCTCGCCGAAAATCCTGACTACTGGCAAGGAAGACCGTTCGTAGATACGGTCCAGGTGGAAGGCAAGCGGAGTCTGCGCGACCAATGGCTTGACTTGAGTGTAGGACGAGCGGACATGGTTGAGGTTCCGGCCGAATTGCTTCATCAGGCCCTGCAGGATCGTTTGCTGGTTCTTGTCTCTCGCCCCACCGATTTGCTCGTCTTGAGCGTCTCCTCGAAGGGTGCCCTGCACGACGATCAGCTAAGACAGGCGATCGCACTCGCGGTGGATCGAAGCGCGCTATTCAACGTAATTTTCCAGAAGGAAGGTGAACCTACCGCAAGCCTGTTGCCTGCCGACCTTACCGGGTATGCTTTTCTCTTTCCCCCAGAGCGGGATCTCACCCGCGCGCGCAACTATCGGGCTGGCCTGAACACCTCACCGCTGGTTCTCGCCATCGACAATCCCGATGCAAGCATGCAACTTGTCGCAGAGCGCATTGTGTTGAATCTACGCGAGGCAGGATTAAACGCGCAGGTAAAGCCTCCATCGAGCCAACCAACTGCTGACCTGCTGCTGAAGCGCATTCATCTGGAAGCTGGAGATGCGGCTGCCGGTCTGAATGAGATGTTGGAAGACTTCAGTCAAAAAATAACCGAAGAGACGGGTGATCCCGAGACACTTTACAAAACAGAGCGCGATTTTCTCAAGACATACCAGGCCATTCCGCTGCTGTATCTTCCGCGCGCGCTTGCTGTCAGTGAGCGGGTTCGGGATTTGCGATTGGCCGGGGATGGCACACCCATGATCGCGGATGTTTCCATCGATGGTGCAAAGTGAATCTCAGGCAAAAGATGCTGGCAATGATTGCGATGACTGTCGTGGTGACAGTGGCGGCCGTTGGCTGGACGGTTTCACTACGGGTGCGCCATGTATTCGAGAAGATAGACAGAGAGCGAACAGCTGACTTTGTCGGCCAGTTTCGGCGAGAATATCAACGGCGGGCGGATGGTGTTGCTCTTTCGCTTGATCGGATGGCCGGGAGCGAACCGGTGACGCGAGCCGCATTCGATCTGGAGCACGGAGGCGATCCTGCGCCATATCTGAACCGTGCTGCTGCCCTTGCCCAGGAATACCAGCTGAATTTTCTGGAAATCGTGTCGCCTGACGGCAGCATCGTGTCTTCTGCACAGTGGCCGGCACGATTCGGCTACAAGGAAACGGCCGTCATCGCCGCCAACCGTCGACCCTTCCTCAAAGAAGAAGCTCTTCCGGATGGTTCGTCGCAGATCGGATTATTTGCCGTTCGCGCGGTGCGCGGCGATGGAAACCCTGTATTTCTGGTCGGCGGCACAAGGCTTGACCGCGAGTTTCTTATGAGTCTTCCCGCTCTTCGAGGAACGCAAGTCTTCCTCTATCGAAATTTCAACGCAGGTTTCGACCCTCACGGCCTGGCCGGCGTGAGCGGCGACGTGGAGAACGCGACGCCCTACAAGTCGCTGATTGATCAATCGCGCGCGACCGGTCAGGATTCGGATGCTGTCGTATACCCGACCGGCAATCGCGAGGACAGCGTGGACGTGACGGCGATTCCCCTGAAGGCAGAGGACGGCAATGTGATGGCTGTGCTGATCATCGCCAACTCGCGCGGCGGCATGGTGGAAGTTCAGCAACATATTAAGGCGATAGCTTATGGAGTTGCCGGCGCCGGTATTCTGTTTGCCATTGGCGCCAGCCTATGGATCGCCGCGCGTGTGTCGCGTCCGATTGAACAGCTTGCCCGTGCGGCGGGTGAGGTTGCGGACGGACGCTGGGAGACGCGAGTAAGCGTAGGCTCCCACGATGAGGTCGGCATGTTGGCCGACAGCTTCAACCGCATGACGTCGCAACTTGTCGAACAGCGCGAACGGCTTGTTCAGGCGGAGCGTGTTGCTGCATGGCGTGAGTTAGCGCGGCGGCTCGCCCATGAGTTGAATAATCCACTGTTCCCATTGCAGCTCACCGTCGAAAACATGGTGCGTGCCAGGCACCTTCCACAAGAGCAATGTGACGAGGTGTTTGCGGAGAGCACTGCGACTCTGATGGCAGAAATCGCGAACCTGAAGATCATCGTTGCCCGCTTCAGCGATTTCTCAAAGATGCCCAAACCGCATGAATCGAAGCTCGATGTGCGGGAAGCGATGCAACGCGTTTTAATGTTATTTGCACCCGCACTCGATCAGCAGTCGATCGCGTTGAAGACAGAGATCTCACCGGATCCATTGATGGTGTCAGCGGACGCTGAGTTATTGCACCGGGCGCTTTCAAACCTGGTACTGAACGCAATTGACGCGATGCCGGATGGCGGTACCTTGACGGCGTTTGCGGTAAGGAGAAACGATATCGTCCACATCAGAATCTCCGATACTGGCGCCGGGCTCACTCCGGAGGAGTGCCGGCGTTTGTTTACCCCCTATTACACGACCAAGCAGCATGGCACGGGCCTTGGCCTGGCGATTGTGCAATCCGTTGTAGCCGATCATCATGGAACCATTATGGTAGAAAGCAGTCAAGGCAGCGGCGCGACGTTTGTCATTGAGCTGCCCGCATTGCCAATCGCAACCGAGGCGCATGCGTGAAATCGAAAGCCGACATCCTCATCGTGGACGATGAAGCGAACACGCTTGCTTCGCTGTCCCGCGCCTTCCGCCTTGCCGGCCATGAGGCGACCGTGTGCGACAACGCGGTCAAAGCTCTGGAGCTGGCAAAATCGCGAGCTTTCGATCTGATCCTTTCCGACGTTGTGATGCCTAAGCGCGACGGAATTGCCCTATTGCAGGACTTGAAAACGAACGGCGTCACAACGCCAGTCGTCATGATTTCAGGCCAGGCGCACATAGAGATGGCGGTGCAGGCTACGCGGCTGGGCGCACTCGATTTTCTTGAAAAGCCGCTCTCCACGGAGAGGCTTCTGTTGACCGTCGAGAATGTGTTGAACCTGAAACGCCTCGAAGCTGAGAATGCTGAGCTGCGCCGGCGCATCGGCAAACACGAGATCGTATCTTCTGGCGAGACGATGCGCCGCGTGATGGCGCAAATTCAACGTGTCGCCGCCAGTGAAACGCGGGTTTGCATCTATGGCGAAACCGGAACGGGAAAGGAATTGGTTGCGCGCACCTTGCACGAAAAGAGCCCTCGGGCCGGCGGTCCTTTCGTTACCGTGAACTGTGCAGCCGTTCCAACGGAGCTGATAGAATCCGAGCTTTTTGGTCACGAGAAGGGCTCTTTCACAGGAGCCGCATTGAAGCACATAGGCAAGTTCGAACAGGCTCATCGCGGTACGCTGTTTCTTGACGAAATCGGCGACATGCCCCTGGCGATGCAAGCCAAACTGCTGCGCGTGCTGGAGGAATCAGAGGTTGAACGCATTGGCGGCGACAAGCCCATTACCGTTGACGTTCGCGTTGTGGTAGCGACGCACAGAGACCTTGATGAGCTGGCAAAGCAGGGCGCCTTCCGCCGTGACTTATACCATCGCATCTATGTATTTCCCATAGTGCTTCCCGCACTTCGCGAGCGGCGGGAAGATATCCCCGCGCTGGTAGAACACTTTGCGCGTCAGCTATATGCACAAAACGGCTGGAAGCCGTTGCGGTTTGCTCCCGAAGCAATCGAGGCGCTGGGGCAGTACGGGTGGCCCGGCAACATCCGCGAGTTACGAAATGTCGTCGAAAGGCTTCTCCTGCTGGCCGAAGGGGAAGTGGACATGCGCGCGGTTGAGCTAGCGTTGCCGAATACGAAAAAGGCTGTAAGCAGCGCTGCGTCTTCAGCGTTTTCGCGCGGGCCTTTGTCGGAGCGTGTGGCCGGTTTTGAACGCGAGACCGTCTTGGCGGAACTGGAGCGCAATCATCACCACGTAACCAACACGGCGAAGGCGCTAGGACTCGAGCGAAGTCACTTATACAAGAAGTGTCAGCAGCTTGGAATTGATCTTCGGCAACTGGAGTAAGGGGGCTCGTCGCCACCTCGCCTGGCTAACCTTCGGGAAGAGCCCAGGCGAAGAGCATTTGCCCTGCGCCAATCAGAACATATTGGCGGCCATCGAGCTCGTAGGTCGTCGGAGAGGTCTCTATATCCGCTCCTAACCCCGCATGCCAAAGCGTTTTGCCGGTGGTTGTATCCAGCGCGAGCATGTTCCCTGTGGCGTCGCCGGTGAATGTGAGTCCCGAGCCGGTGGTAAGGACGCCGGCGTCTGAACTATCAAAAAAGCCGAGCCGGTGGGTCCACCGGATCTTGCCCGTCTGGTAGTCGATGGCATCGAGCACTCCGCGGTCGGCGATGCCATAGTCCGCACCCGCCCAACCGTACGTTCCGTCCTCAGGTTTAGTGAAATAGATACCGTAGCTGACGCTCGCGCTCACGATAAACAGTCCGGTTTTGGGGTCGAAGCTGGGCGACCGGTAATTGGTAAGGCCGCCTTCATCGGGCGCGACAAATCGGCCATCGGGCGCCGGATCTTTTGCGGGATTCGGAATCGGCTGGCCCTTCTTGTCGATCCCCAGCGCCCAGTTCGTCGGGCCAAACGGGACGGTCAACAGGCTTTCACCGGTGGTGCGATCGAGCACGAAGAAATAGCCATTGCGCGAGGCTTGCATGAGCATCTTGCGCGGCTTTCCATGAAATACTCCGTCCACCAGCACCGGGATTTCGACTGCATCCCAGTCGTGCGTATCGTGCGGCGCAGGCTGAAAAGACCAGACAAGTTTTCCGTTGTCGGGGTTCAGGGCGACGATGGAGCTGGTATAGAGGTCATCGCCGGGACGCACGGAGCCATTCAAAACCGGGGTGGGATTGCCGGTGCCCCAGTACAACAGGTTCAGCTCAGGGTCATAGGTTCCCGGGATCCATGTCATACCGCCCGTTGTGGCATTCGGTGTGCCCGTAGGCGGAGTAGAGTCCCATTCCCACTGCACCGCGCCGGTGCCGGGATCCACCGACTTGAGAAAACCCTGGATGTTATCCGAATCGCCGCCGATGCCGACAATCACATGATTGCCCACAATGACCGGAGCCGCCGTCGACCAATAACCCTTAGCGGAATCCGCCACCTCGACCTTCCAGCGCGGCTTGCCGTCTTTGGCATTCAGACAGACCAGGTGCGCATCCGGGCTCAGGTAGTAAAGCGAGTCGTGATACATCGCCACACCACGCTGGCCGATGGTTCCTCCCTTATTAGGCGGATAGATATAGCGCCAGATCGAGCGGCCGGTTCGTGCGTCCACCGCCCACACGTTATCAATCGCGGTGAGGTAGATGATGCCGTCCACCAGCAGTGGAGAGGCTTTGATGCTGGCCGGCTGATCCGTCTGAAAAGCCCAGGCGAGGCTGAGCTCATGAACGTTTTGTGGAGTAATCTGCGCCAGCGGGCTATGCCGTCTTCCGGAATAGTCGCCGTGATAACCGGGCCAACTATCTGCTGGGGGGTGTAGCAGAATCGACTCATTCACACCTTGGGGGACCAGTCGGTTGGGCGAGGAAATCAAGCAGAGCGCACTCACAGCAAGGGTCAACGCATTCTTCAGTGCCATCGGCAGAGATGCTCTCTAGTGGAAAATTTCGACAGGCGAGTTTGTTTCGTTAAGGGTCGTAAATTTGTCTCGTGCTTGATACCCCAGCTCGGCGGAGAGCTGGTTGGCGGCGTTCAATATCTGGAGAATTGACGGGATATCTTGCGGGTTCTGTGCCACTCATCCGGCGCACCCTGCCTGCTTGATCCAGAAGACCACATACAGATTCTCAGAACCGGATTGTAGCATGCGGAACGGGGGCGCTCGCCCTGTTGCCCCTATTGAACAGCAGGGACCTTGCGCCACGCTCCGGTCGGGATGACAAATTTGTTTGGCAATTGAAGATTTCTCCAGGACATCGATAAACTCCGTTGCTATGGAATGTTCGCTAGTGGACGCACTTCACGAGACCGGACACTCTCGTCCTGGCCGATGCCTATCGGCCTTTACCGATGTACGCAGAGCAAAAACACTTAACTCTCCAGCAGGATTGGTCTTTGAATTGCAGCTGCTTTGCTTGAAGTTAGAGCCAAACAGGAGATCTACCGCTTGTCGAATACCCCTATCGTTCTTTTCATCTGGTTGATATTCAGCGGAACCGTCCTGGCCCAGCTGAGCACACCAGCCTCGCCGCCTGCGGACGATGGGCAAGCTCCGGTAATTCGGGTATCTACGCAATTCGTGGTTCTCGATGCGCTGGTCGAAGACACAAAAACAGGCGCTCCGGTCGCTGATCTGAAAGCCAACGACTTCGCAGTTCTGGAGGATGGAAAGATACAGAGCGTCTCTTACTTCACCCACGATCAGCTGCCCTTGTCCGTCGTTCTTCTCTTCGATCTGACCGAGACCGTCCAGGCAACGCTAAAGCCGCTGGCCCAGGGCGCACACGAGATGCTCGCCCATCTGAAGCCGCAGGATGAGGTCTCCGTCATGGTCTTTTCCTCTCACACAGAACTCTTGCAGGACTTCACCACCGACCGCGGCCTGGCCTCGGCCGCGATCGAGAGAGCCGCGGACATGAAGAGCAAAGAAGGAACCTTTATCCACGAAGACATGTATGAAGCCGTCGGTGAGGCCCTCAAGTCCACGGTTCCCCAAAGCCGGCGTGTGCTGGTCTGGCTTACCGACGGGACGGCTAATTTTGAGAACTCACTTACCCAAAAAACCATCGGGAAACAAGCGCCGACTCACTTGCATACCAGGGAAGAGGCGACCGCCAAGTTGCTGCAGTCGGGTGTTTCCGTTGCCGCGCTCATTGACAGGTCTGCCGGCACCGATGCCTTCCTGGCCGCCGCGGACGTCTCTCCCATTTCTTTCCTCATGGGCGGGCGCACCGGCGACATCAATAGGTACGCTGATCTGACCGGAGGCCCTGTTCTTAAGACCAGCAAAAGAGAAGTGGCCGCGCGGCTTTCCGCGTTGATCGACCAGCTCCGTGCACGATACACCCTCGGCTACAAACCTGGGTCCGCAAAACCCACGGGATCATTTTGCAAGGTGCAGGTTAAGCTGACCTCTGCGTCTCAAAACCGCAATCATTCAGGCAAGGAAAATCCTATCGTGCGCTCCATAAGTGGTTATTATCGCTGAGATCAGACAGGTACTCGCTATCTCTCCTCGGTAAATGCCGCGTAGCTGTGGGGCGGTAGAGAGAACGAACTCTGCGCCTTCATCAATTTTGGCAACATCCAGCGCTCGATCAACTGTTCGTAGGCCGGCTCCGGCAGCTGTACCAGCAGTGGCTTGCGCGCCGGATCAAGCCAGGTGAGCAGGGTTTCCAGGTGGAATTGCGACATGGCCGTGCATCCCGCCGTGCCCTGATCGTGGCTCCGCCAAATGTGGAGAAAGACGCACGAGCCGGCTCCCGGCTCAGGCGGACTGCTGTCCCGCCCCGGAACCGTGCCATTGTGATCCACAACCATCCCCCAGCGGTACAACTCGCCAGTGTCCCGCATGTGCTCTGAGCTGTTCCAGTCAGGAGCGACGGTAGAGTGGTCCACGATGCGGTTATAGTGCTTCGAAGCAACGTCGTCGACGCATTCTATCGAGGGGGTTAGATTCAGATAGGGCATCTTTAATCCCGGCAGCGGTTGAGCAGCGTAGCCGAACGCGGTGCCCAGGGCGAAGATACCGGCAGGCGCCTTGCCGTCTCCTTCCTTTTTGACTGGGCCGGACGCGACATCGGGGCCATCGGCAATCACGCCGATGCCCCAGCCCAAACCGTTCTTGCCGACGACAATGGCAATTGGCTCGCCCACTGGATGCCACTGTTCATGCTCAGCGGCGCGCTCATAACGTAGCAACTGTCCTTCGACTGCGCTCCAGCCCGAAGTAGTAACCACAATCAGCTGCGTAGAACCACCCAGAGCATTGGGCTCGATACGGGCCGCCTGACCCGGGGCAGACACACTCCAGCCTACGACTGACAGAAGACAAAGAAGAAGGGAAACAGGTTTCATCAAGAGCAGTGTAAGTCAACCAGCGCCCGAATAGACCGCTTCGGCAGGAGTCCGTGTCGGATTGCATCGATGAAAAGCACTCCCGACGAAGGCGCTTGAGGTATACTGCCGCAAAGCCGAACGGAACGGCGGCTCTTTACAGTCGTTCACGCATAATCCTGATATCCAACCCTTGGATGTTCAGCGTGTCACCAGGACGGGAACGGAACGGATCGCTCGCTGAGCACGGCAAGGCGCTCGATCAATTATTCGGCCAACTGCGGGCTCAGGGACCTGGTCAGATCAGTGGACGTTCATTTCTTGCGTAGGCAAGTGTTTCCATCGCAAATTTGGGGGCACAATGAAGCGACAAATCTTAACAGCCGTCATGGCTGTCTCCTCGATCTCCATTTTCCTCTCTCCTGCAGCCGTCCTGGGTCAGCAGGCAACAACATCGTTAAGCGGAACCGTAACCGACGTAAGCGGCGCCCTGGTGCCCGGGGCTACCGTGACCATTACCCGCCGCTCAACCGGCCAGGTATTGAAGACCACAACCGGTGACCATGGCTTCTACCGCTTTCAGCAACTTGATCCCGGCACCTGGACCATCGCGGTCAGTGCCACTGGCTTTGGTGACCAGACTAAGGTGGGCGAGCTGCTGGTCAGCAATCCCGCTACCATCGACTTCAAGATGACCCTGGAATCCGTGGCGCAAACCGTAGATGTCACCGCCCAAGCCACAACCCTTAACACCTCGGACGCAACCCTAGGCAACGCCGTAGACAACGCGACCATCAAGGCACTGCCTATGGAAGATCGCAACGTTCCTGACCTGCTCAGCCTGCAGCCCGGCGTGCTCTATTTAGGTCACAATGTCGATGCGCCGAGCGATAGCCGCACCGGCGCTGTCAATGGTGTTCGTTCCGATCAAGGCAACGTCACCATGGATGGAATGGACGACAATGACCAGCTGAACGGGTACGCGTTTACCGGGGTCTTGCGCGAAACGCTCGACTCCGTGGATGAGTTCCGTGTCACCACCGGCCTGGCGAATTCCGATCAGGGCCGCTCCGCGGGAGCACAGATCAACCTGGTCACCAAAGGAGGCACCAATAGCTTTCATGGCGCCTTATATGAATACAACCGCAACACCCAGACCGCTGCCAACGATTGGTTCAATAAGCAATCCGAGTTGGCCGCGGGTCTGCCCAATGTCCCCGGCCAATACATCCGCAACACCTTTGGCGGCGACCTCGGTGGCCCTGTCAAGCACGACAAATTTTTCTTCTTCGGTAACTATGAAGGATCCCACATCCGTGAAAACGCGCAGGTAGAGCGAACCACACCCTTTGCTTCAATGAAGGCCGGAGAACTCATCTATACCAGCAATGGCAGTGCAGTCACTCTCTCACCTGCCCAAATTGCAGCCATGGACCCTAACTGCTCCGCTAACGGAACCTGCCCCTGGGGCCCCGGGGACGACCCGTACATGCTGCAGACGTTAGGTCTATATCCAACCGCCAACGGGTCGGCTTTGGGCGATGGTTTAAACCTTGGCTCGTATTCATTCTCTTCACCCACACCGGTCAACCTGAATACGACCATTGCGCGCCTCGATTGGTACGCAACCTCGAAGCACCGGCTTTTCGTGCGCGGCAACCTGCAGGACGACACCACCGCCGGCGTTCTTCAGTTTCCCGGGCAACCGCCATCGTATCTTTTGAAAGACAATACCAAAGGCATTACGGCTGGCGATACCTGGACCCTCACCAACAATCTCATCAACGACTTTCGCTATGGCTACATACGCCAAGGCTACATTAACGCCGGGCAGGATTGCGGCGCCTACGTTCAGCTGCAATATATGGACCAGCCAACATCGGAGAAGTGCACCACCATCTATCACGTGCCGGTGAATAACTTCATCGACAACATGACCTGGTCGCACAAAAGCCATACCCTGGCTTTTGGCGTCAACCTGCGCGATATTACCAACTACCAGGATTCGAATCTGACGTCCTACGGTTTCGCCAGCACCAACAATCAGTGGCTCAATACCGGCGGTGCAATCTCCGGTACCGGGGGCAGTCTTGATCCGGATGCTTTTGGCTATCCGACAGTCGACAGCGGAGACCAAAACAGCTACGACGTTGCGGCCGGCATAGTCACCGGTTTGGTGCCCTTTACCCAGGGCCAATTCAACTTTCAGGTGAGCCCCAATGGACAGACAGGCACTGAATTGGCTACGGGGGTGCCGATTGCCCGAAACTATCGGTCGCACGAGTTTGAGTACTACATTCAGGATTCCTGGCGGGCCCTTCCCAACCTGACCATCACCTTTGGCATACGGCACGTACTTCTGCAAGCTCCCTATGAAACCCACGGACAACAGCTGCAGCCAACCATCGATACTCATCAATGGTTTGTCAACCGTTACACCCAGGCCCAACACGGTATTAGCGACCAGCCGGACCTGGCGTTTGCGCCATCGGGCCAGGCGCGCGGCCTGCAACCATACTGGAACATGCAGCGGGGCAATGTCGCTCCGCGTCTTGCCGTGGTCTATTCTCCCGACAACAAAACTTCGGTGCGCGCGGGTTTCGGCTTGTTCTTTGATCATTTTGGTGAAGGCATTGTCGACACCTTCTCTCAGTATGGTTCGTTTGGTATTAACACCCAGATCACCAATCCGGCAGGGCAGTATTCCGTGGATAATTCTCCTCGTTTTACCGGCCTCAATAACCTTCCGCCGTTGCAAGGGGTCAACATCCCGTCGGTGATCCAGTATCCCTATACCCCACCGAATAACGTGAGCAATGGGCTCGCTATTACCTGGGGAATCGATAACCACATCAAGACCCCGTATACCATCGCGACGGACTTCTCTTTGCAACGCGAGCTGTCCCACGGCTTCTCCGTGGAGGCAAACTATGTCGGCACCCTGGGCCGGCATCTGCTGCAACAGTTGGATCTCGCCGAGCCTCTCGATCTGGTCGATCCGCAATCCGGAATGGATTACTTCCAGGCCGGCACGTTGCTTGCCAAAGCAGCGTACAACAACCAGTCCACCATCAACGCCATTCCTTATTGGGAAGATATGTTTCCGTATCTGGCGAGCAGTACCATGAGCGCGACGCAAAATATCTACTCGAACGTTTATGGGCCCCTGGCACTGTCTGCTAACGACTCCTTCGCACTGGTTGTGCTGGACGCGTATTGTCTGCCGAGTGAGGGCGGCCTGGGTTGCGGCCCCTATGCCGACGCCAACGGAAATGTCACAACCAGGTTTTATCAAAGGCAATTTTCCTCGCTGTTTGCCTGGTCTTCGATTGGCATGAGCAGCTACAACGCACTGCAGCTTACGCTGCGGCGGGTATCGGATAATGGTCTGGCCATGAACTTCAGCTACTCCTACAGCAATTCCATCGACATGGGTTCTGACACCGAGCGCGCCAGCGAATTTACATCCAACAGTTTCAGCTTTATCACCAACAGCTTCAATCCCAGCCTGAATCGCGCCGTCTCGGATTTCGATACCCGTCATCTGCTTACCGGCGACTTCATCGATCAACTTCCCTTTGGCCGGGGGAAGCGATTTGCTACCAACAGCAATCGCCTTATGGACGCGCTGATCGGTGGATGGACGCTGTCGGGCATTACGCGCTTGTCGAGTGGGTTGCCGTTTAACGTGTTTGCCCCGTACGCCTACGCGACCAATTACCAGCAGCAAAGTCTGGTCATGGTCACTGCGCCCATCAAGACACACAGACACATCAACGCGCAAGGATTGCCTGAGGTTTTTGCCGATCCCGATGCCCTCAATAACGGCATCGCCAATGGTACCCCTTTGCGCTATCCCTATCCGGGTGAAAACGGCCAGCGCAACGTCTTCCGCGGCGATGGGTACTTTGAGCAGGATGGCAGCCTGGCCAAGGTCTTGAAGACGCGTGAAGGACAGACTTTGCGCTTTTCCTGGGAGGTCTTTAATGTGTCCAACACTTCCCGTTTCGACACCAGCGCGATCAGCGCGTTGGGTGGCCTGAACAACCAAGTCACCAGCGGTCAAGGCTTCGGGGTCTACAGCCATCAGCTGGTGCAATCGCGCAAACAGCAATTCTCCTTGCGCTACGACTTTTAGCCATTGTCGTCATGGAGGAGTTACGGACGCCAGTGCAGGGTCCTTTTTGCAGAGGGTAATCGACCCTTTATGGAGCTACTGCAAATCCCGAGAAGTCCCTGCGCTAAAACTTACGTTGACTTTAGACCGGCCAATTCTTACAGTCTAATCACCTAGGGCAGCCAGTCGATGCAAAAGCCACCTCACCCGATTTGTCGAAAGAGGTTTGACCATGAAACCCGTGATGATTGGCACCAAGTGTCCGAGATCGGTAGCCCGTTTAGCCGATACAAAATTCCACAGAATACTAATTCTTGTATTTGTCGGCCTTCTGGCGCTGATCGTCTCTCCGGTCATGCACGGTCAGGCCACCGGTAGTTTCTCCGGCAATGTTCTCGATAAATCCGGATCGGGTGTCCCTGGAGCTGCCGTCATCGCGACCTCGCAGACCACCGGTCAGGCACGAAACGGCATTACCGACAGTTCCGGACATTATCTGATCCCGTTGCTCCCGGTCGGGATTTACACCGTACACGTCGACGCGAACGGCTTTCAAAGCGCCGAATCCAAAGATCTGCATCTCCAGATTGACGAAGCCCGTGAGCTCGACTTTGCGCTCGTACCCGCCACCGTAGTCACCACGGTTGCAGTTTCCGGTGAGGCCGTAGCTGTCGAGTCAGCCAATCCATCGCTCGGCCAGGTCATCACTTCGCAGGAAGTGTCTCAGCTTCCGTTGAATGGCCGCGATTTCGTGCAACTCGCCACCCTCACCGCCGGGGCTACGGCAGAGACCAACCCCAACAGCTTTTTCACCTCCGCCGCCAGCAGTGAGGTGGCCGCACGCGGTTCTTTCTCTCTATCGGTAGGCGGCTCCCGCCCCAACAGCACAGACTGGCTGCTGGATGGCGTCGACAACAACGAGCTCACGGCAGGCGGTATCGCCATCTTCTCCTCCATCGACGACATTCAGGAGTTCAAGGTGTTGACCTACACCTACTCAGCTGAATACGGTACCCGGGCTGGTCCCGCCGTGATCGTCACCACCAAGTCCGGGACCAACAACTTTCACGGCACCCTCTACGAATTTCTGCGCAACACCTCTCTCGATGCCAAGAGCTACTTTGCCACCTCCGCGGAGAAGTTCAACCTGAACGACTTTGGCGGCTCCATTGGCGGCCCCATCCGAAAGAACAAGACCTTTTTCTTCATCGATGGAGAACAAAAATATCAGCTCCACGAAATTCCCTTTACCGGCCTGGTGCCTTCGCTGGCCATGCGCTCGGGCGATTTCTCCGACGACCCTTTTGGCAATCCTGTTTCTGGTCTCGCCATCGTGAACCCCAACATGGCTGGGGCGTCCACCAACCCGAATGTGTATCCCAACGTGTATTTCCAGTGCGATAGCGCAGGGAATCCTTCGCCTTCGAATCCCGATGGAAGCCAGGCCCCGGGCACTGCTTGTAACAAGATTCCATCCGGCCTGATCAACCCCATTGGCCAAGCCATGATTGACCTGTACCCCAATCCGAACGCCAGCAATGCCAGTGCGGGTATCAACTACATCAATCAGCCCGTGCGCGAGCTGGACAACACCAGGTTCGATTTCCGGCTGGACCAGACGATTTCCGAAAAGGATAACGGCTTTGGCCGTTTCAGCTACGACCAGGCGTACTCCTTCGTGCCCGGCGGCTCACCCGGATTTGCCGAAGCGAACCCCTTCGGCAGCAACCAGCGCATCAGAAACCACGCGCGCAACGTCGCCCTCGGCGAGACCCATGTGTTCAATGCCAACATGGTCAACCAGGCCACCTTTGGTTACAACCGCATCTTCGACTACATCAGTTCCCAAGGTTCGGGGACGTGTGCATCCGCCACCATCGTGCCCGGTGGCATTCCCAACGCCAACCTGGGATGTGCCGCGGACAGCTCTACCTGTACTAACTTTTACAGCTGCGGCCTGGTTTCAACTTCGTTCCAGGGCGGTTATTGGGCCCTGGGCGATCGCGGCTACTCTCCGTTCCAGGGTGGAACCAACATCTTCTCTCTCCGGGACTCGCTCGATTACATCCACCATAAGCATGACTTCAGGTTCGGCATCGACTATCGCGCCAATCAAATGAACGTGGGCACTGAGGCTTTCCAGGATGGCTTCTGGCTTATCGGCAACGGGGGTAACTTTACCGGCCTTAGCAGCCTGAACCTCGGGGGTAACTCTGAGGCTGATTTCTTGCTCGGGATCACGGGTGGCGCCATTCATGACCAGACGTATGAGGGCCCGGTCACCGGCCGGCGCTGGAAAGTCTACCGTCCTTTCGCCGAAGATAACTGGCGGGTCACACCCACCGTCACCCTCAATATCGGCCTGGCGTGGGATATGACCACGCCCATCACCGACGATCACGGACGCCAGGCCGATTACATTCCCACGACTGGAAAGCTTCTGATTGCCAATCAAAACGGTGTGGGCGCGTCCGCGGGCATCGACATGGATTGGACGGGACTCGAACCCCGCCTCGGTGCCACCTGGAAGGTATTTGGCAGCGACAAGACAGTATTGCGCCTGGGTTACGCCATATTCCACGACTCCGCCTGGAGCCAGGGCGCGCAGGGTCTATGGCAGAACCCGCCCTTCCTGGGCGAATCGGACGCCTTCGCCGACGTCGGCAACGCCCCTTGCGCCTTTGCCACCTCATACTGCGCTACCGTGCTCGGACAAACCCCCTCGGCTGTTAGCCTCTCCAGCGGATTTCAAGCCATTCCTACGCCGCCCAACGCCCAGACATTTCAAGGCGCCTTCAATTACATGCCCACGAATCTGAAGCATGGCATGGTGCAGCAATACAACGTGAACATCGAGCGCGAGTTGGTCGGTAACCTGGTACTGACCGCCGGATTTGCCGGCTCTCAAGGCACACACATCCTGGTGTTCGGAAATAACCTCACTACTTCGAGTCCCAGTGCGTGCGGCACGGTACAAAACTACACGCTCGGTTGCAATGCCAATGGTTCGCCTTACACGTCACCGTATATCGCGCCCAACTACAACTACATTTTTCTCATGGGTGATTTGGGCAAAACAGGCTATAACTCTCTGCAGATCAAGGCAGAGACCAAGACGCCGAAGTATGGCCTCTACGCGCTGTTCGCTTACACCTACTCCCGTACGTATGACAACGGGTTAACCGATGGGTTGGGTTCAGTGGTGAGCGCTCCCTATTTCCCTCTACCCAACTGGCAAAAGCTGGATTGGGCTTTATCGCAGATTAATCTCGATAATAGCTTCACCGGCAGTGTCATCTATGATTTGCCCTTAGGTCGCGGGAAGCAGTTCGGCAGCAATTGGAATCCCGTGACCAATGCCATTCTTGGCAACTTCCAGGTCACTCTTATCCAAAGAATCTCTTCGGGATTCCCCGACCCCCTGATCGACAGCATTAACCAATCCGGTGCCCCGTTCGCCAACGGCGGCAATGACTACAATTGGAACCGTCCTAACCGGGTTGCCGGTTGCAACGCCGGCAACGCGTCCCACGGCAAGCTACAGTGGATCAACTCATCCTGCTTTGTTGCGCCCCCATCCGGGGAGTTGGGGAATGCGTCGCGCGTCCCAGCCACCGGACCTGATTTCGTCAACACGGACTTTTCCGTCATCAAGCAGATCGCGCTGCCCAGAGAAATGGGTTTGAATTTCCGCGCGGAGTTCTTCAACCTCTTCAATCACGCACAGTTTGGTTCGCCGGTTAACGATGTGAGCTCGCCTGGATTCGGCTTTGTCCAGTCTACGGTGAACAATCCACGCCTGATACAACTCGCCCTGAAGCTATCTTTCTGAAGCCCTTCCTCAGGAAGCGATAACGAATTTCGCCTGTCTCCAGCATGACGCAGTGAACTCTAAGTGCCCTAAGCCCCCACATCGGCGGTGGAAAGGGCTCCGCCTTGACGCCATAAGCACCAAAAGTCCCAGCCCGGCGTGCCAAGAGAGGCTCCGCCTTAACGTTTTAAGCGCTTAAGTCTCCGTTTTTTCTGTGAGGAAGGTGCGAGTTAAGCCCCCTCAGCGGGGCGGGATTGAGCTTTTTGGTGCGCTCTATGCGCCCTAAGCCCCCACATCAACGCGCAGAGAGGGTGCGCTCACGCTTTAAGTCCCCGCAGAACGGGGGGGCACCATGAGCGCCATAAGTCAAGGCCGGAGCTTTGGACCACACCGGGCCGGGCGGTCTCGAACCGCGAAGAGGACCAAACTGTCGACTCGCGGCGTACCTTAATACCGATATAGATGTGAATTGGACGGGGCGAGTTTCAGTGCCAAAGTAAATCTCGATAAACGGCCCCAATTCCCAGGGTGTTGCGTGTCTCTGTACGACAGGCCGTCCCCTTCAACAGCCTATGGCGTGATCGTGGTAGAAACGGTGTTTGTAGCTCCGTCGACAACTGAGATTGCGCCGTCGTTGAGCGCAACATAGATCGTGTTCGTTGTCGTATTGACCGCAACCCCATTCGGTTCATCCCCAACCGCGACGGTAGCAGCAACGGTGTTCGTGGCCCCGCTGATCACAGACAGCGTGCCACTCGTCACATTGGTAACGTAGATCGTGTTTGTAACCGGATTGACGGCAATTGCATCTGGATTTTCACCCACGCCGATAATCCCAACGACAGTATTCGTAGCAGCATTGATGATCGATACAGCGTTGCTTTGAAAATCCGCGAGATAAACCATATTTGTGGATGGGTTGAAAGCGGCTGCGACAGGAACAACATCCAAATCGATCGTGGCGGAGACCGTATTGGTTGCTCCATTGATCACCGAGACAGTGCCGGCTTGATTGGCCACATAGACTGTGTTTGCGAGTGGATCGACCGCAATCGCTCCCGGATTCGATCCTACAGGGATGGTTGCCGAGACCACGTTGGTCGCCCCATTGATCACGGAAACGGTTCCGTCGCCCACAGTTCCGTTGCTGGTATTGGCAACATAGATCGTGTTGGTGAGAAGGTTGATGCCAAGCGCGGTTGGATTGTCTCCCACGGCGACCGTTGTGAAGGTAGTGGGCGTCGTCCCGTTGGCAACGATAACTGTGCCCTTTGCAGCCGAAGTCGGGCTGCCCAGGTTCGCGATGTATACCAGGTTTGTCGTAGGATTTGCAGCAACGGCAATCGGATAAGGCACGCCGGGCAGCGTTCCTGTAACCGCGTTTGTGGCCCCGCTTATCATCGAGCCTGGGCCGCTCGTACCGGCAACATACACTGTATTCGTAGCTTGGTCGACGGCGATCGCATCAGAGCCCGTAAGAGCTCCGCTGTCCGTAGTCGTTGGAGTTGTCGGAGTCGTGGGAGTTGTCGGGGTCGTAGTGGTGGTGGTTGAGCTCGATGACGATCCGCTGCAGCCTGTTGCGCCAAGGGCTGACAATAAAATAGGAAGAACGAGAAGAGACCGCGTGAAAGACCTTAGCAAAAAGCGACGAACCCGCATTCTGGAGCCCTCATGGGAAACGGAAAGGGTACTAGCAATGCAAATTGTACCGCGCAGGCACGTCTAACGGGATTTACTCCTCTCGCAGCAGGATCATAGGGTCGACGGCGAGTGCATGCCGGGCCGGGATCCAGGCAGCGACCAGGCCCACTGTCAGCATAGACACGATGACGCCGCCGAGCACGATCGGGTCTTTGGGCGTGGCCTGATAGACAATGTAGGAAAGCACACGGGTTCCAAGCACGCCCAGGATTATGCCCGCGGCGGAGCCAATCGCCAGCAGCCGGAAGGCCCGCCCCAGCGCAGCACCGAGCACCTCCCGCCGGTTCGCACCCAGCGCAATGCGGATGCCAAATTCGCGCAGGCGCCTGCTCACCGCGTACGATGCCATGCCGAAAATGCCGGTGATGGCCAGCATTGCCCCCAGCAGTCCCAGTACGCCGAGGGCCACCGTGGCCACACGCGCGGCAAACAGGGCAGAATCCAGTTCGCTGTTCCAGCTCCTGATCACCAGCGGCAGCGCAGGATCGAGGCTGCGTAGAGACCGCTGCAGCGCACCGGCAACCTCCTGTGCGCCATGCTCTGACCGAAGGATGATCCAGGTATTACCGGAGGGCTGCTGCAAAAACGAATAGAACATTGCCGGTTGTGCAGTTTCTGTCAGGGTTTCATACTTTCCGTCCTCCACTACTCCTACGACTTCCACGCGCTCGCCGTCCCCGTGCTTGAAATGACCACCTATGGCCTTGTCAACAGACCCGAAGACCTTGCGCGCAAATTCCCGGTTGACGATGGCCACCAGAGGCGCCTTGTCCTCATCGTGCAGGGTGAAGCGTCGCCCAGCCAGCATCGCGGTCCCGGCTGCGCGGAAGTAGTCCGGGGAGACGGAGAACTGCTGTGCGTCGGCGATGGAATTTGTGGGCCGGTAATCCGTGGTGGTGTCGGCAAAGACGGATGAGTCATTGGCAGCCATGCCGAGCGGCAGCCGGTCGGCGTAGCCCGCTGCGGTCACCCCCGGGATGGCTGCCGCTGCGTCGAGCATGCGCCGCTGCATCTGCGCCCGCTGGTCGCCGTCATAACCTCCCATGTGCAGATCGGTCTGGGCCAGCATCACATCCTGCGGCTGGAAGCCATAATTGCTCTCGAGCGACCGCGCCAGCCCTCGCACCGCGACCAGGGAGGAAGTAATGAGAACCGCGCAGATGGCGATCTGCATCCCCAGCAGCGCATCCCGCAGGGTAAAACGGCGCAGCTGACCGGTGCCGGAGGAGCCGGAACGGATGATCTGCCAGGGATCCGCACGCAGTACCTGGCGAACCGGAACCAGGCCAAACAGAAAACCGCTGGATACGGCAAGCAGCAGCGCCAGGGCGTACGTCTTCACATCCGGATTCACCGGCACATTGATGGGAAGGCCGGAGATAGGCCGCCAGGTGCTCAGCACGCGCAAAATCACCACCGCTGCCGTCATGCCGCATACTCCTCCGGCCAACGAAACCAGAATCGCTTCGGTGAACAGCTGTCGCAGGATGTACTGGCGCTTCGATCCCAGGGCCATGCGCAGGGCAATCTCGCGCGAGCGATCCGCCGCCCGCGCCGCAAACACGCTGCCCAGATTGGCACATGCAGCCAGCAGGATGAGGCACGCCAGCAGCATCAATCCGGCCATGAAGGCCCGCGCCGGCCGCCCCAGCGTATCGCCCACCAGGCCCGGACGCGCCAGGGAGAATTTGAGCAGTTCATCCTCCTTGGGATTCGCTTTCGCCATGGAAGCGGCAATGATATTCAGCTCCGATGCCGCTGCGGCCGGCGTCACCCCGGGCTTCAAATGACCGCTCACCCAGGTGAAATGGTCGCCGCGCTCTTCCAGCGGATCCCACCCGGCAATCTGCGGCATGTCCACGATAGGCGCAAAAAGGTCAGGCGCGAAGAACAGTTCCGTCCCGCGGAACTCCGGCGGCGCCACTCCCACAATGGTGTAGGGATGCTTGTTGATTTGCACGGTGCGGCCCACCGCCGCCCGATCGCTGTTGAAGTGGCTGTGCCAGTAGGCATAGCTGAGCACGATGTAGGGCGCGCTATTCTTTCCGTGCTCGTCGGAGGCATGGATAAACCGGCCAAGATAAGGTTGCACGCCGAGGGAGTCGAAGTAATTGCCGCTCACCAGGTAGGGCCACACGACGGAGGGATTTCCGCTGCCGGTATCGAGCCCAACCGCCCCCATAATGTCATACGACATCAGCGACTCGAAGCTGTGGTTCCGGTCGCGCAGGTCGCGGTAATCGGCATACGACTGCGAGGGGCTGTCTCCCTGGCTGTAGGCGCGCTGAAGCATGAACAGGCTTTCCGGCTGCGGCACCTTCAGCGGGTGCAGCACCAGCGCATTCAGCACGCTGAACACGATTGCATTGGCGCCAATGGCCAATGCCAGAGTCAGCACTGCGGTTACGGCGAATCCCGGCGCCTTGCGCAACTGGCGCAGGGCAAGTCGTAAGTCGGCGTTCATGCTTCCCCCTGTTTATAACCTGTGGAGCACAGACCTGTTTACCAAACCAGGTATACGAAAGGCCAAGAGCCGTGGTTCCATTACATTCATGCCCTCGTCTGCCCATGCAACCGCCCTTGCTGCAGCGATAATTCTGCTGCCTGCAGCGCTGCACTCAGTCGATGTGGACACTAAGTTCCACAACGCTCCGGTCTCAGCGCAGGCGTTGAAGAACCCGTACGCAGGCCAGGAGGAGGCCGCGCAGGCCGGAAAGCAGTTATTTACGACCAATTGCCAGTCCTGCCACGGGAAGGGACAAGGCACCAGCATCGCGCCCTCGTTGGTGGACGGAACGCTCCATTCAGTTCGGCCGGGTGAGGTGTTCTGGTTCATTACCCGGGGCGACAAAGACAACGGCATGCCCGCCTGGGCGTCTTTGCCGGCAAAGCAGCGCTGGCAGATCGTTACTTATCTACAGTCGGCGGAAACTTCGCAGGCCGCGCAGGCGCCAAGCGCGCCGCCATCGCCCGACATCAACACCTCGAAGCTGAAGGCTCCTCCTCCGCCGCCACCCTTCACCGATTTTCGTTACGAGAGGCCGGGAACGTCGCACAAGATCACGGTGAACGATCTACCCCAACCGTATGCCACCAAATCGTCGTTCAACTTTCCGGGCATGGTGGCGCGGCCAGAAAACGCGTGGCCGTCGGCGCCGGCCGGATTCAAGGTGGAGTTGTATGCGGCTGGGCTCGACAATCCCCGCACCTTGCGCACGGCTCCGAACGGGGACATTTTTCTTGCGGAAAGCGATCCCGGACGCATCCGCGTGTTTCGCGGGCTAACCGCCGGCGGCAAGCCCCAGCAGTCGGCGATTTTTGTCAGCGGGCTGAAGCAGCCGTATGGTCTGGCTTTCTATCCTCCGGGTCCCGATCCGCAATGGTTGTATGTGGGCAGCGAAGCCGAAGTCGTTCGTTTCCCTTATCGCAATGGCGATTTGCATGCGAGGGGATCACCGCAACACATTGCCGACCTGCCACATGGGGGCTGGTTCGGGCACAGGTCGCGGCCGGTAGAATTTTCCCCGGATGGCAAGCGAATGTTTGTCGCGGTAGGCTCGGCATCGAACGTGGACGACCCGGACACCACGCCGAAAGAGAAGGACCGCGCGGACATTCTGGCCTGCGATCCAGCGAATTGCGTGTTGCGCGTGTATGCCTACGGCATTCGCAACCCGGGAGGCGGGATTGCCGTGAACCCGCAGACCGGCGAGTTGTGGTGCTCGGTGAATGAGCGCGATGCCCTGGGGGACAACCTCGTCCCCGACTACATCACGCGCGTACGGCAAGGCGGGTTCTACGGCTGGCCGTGGTGGTATATGGGCGCGCATCAGGACCCGCGGCATAAGGGCAAGCATCCGGAGTTGAAAGACAAAGTCATTGTGCCCGATGTGCTGTTGCAGCCGCACAGCGCGTCGCTGGAGCTTACTTTTTATCAAGGACGGCAGTTTCCCGCCGAGTACCAGGGGGACATTTTCGCATCCCAGCACGGCTCCTGGAACAAAGCGGTGCGCGTGGGCTATGAAGTGATCCGGGTACCGCTGCACCAGGCCGGCCACGCCGGCGGCGAGTATGAAGACTTCCTCACTGGTTTTGTGCTGCCAGATGGTAAGGTGTGGGGACGTCCGGTGGGCGTGACGGTGGCTCCGGATGGATCGCTGCTGGTAAGCGACGACGGATCAAACTCGGTGTGGAGAGTTAGCTACACCGGGAAGTGACGGGAAACTTCCCTGGAAGCTATCCTTGGTTGGTGGATCCGACACCAGTTCGCCTCAATCCGGAGAGTCCCTATCTTCGTATCTTCAAGTCCACGGTCTTTGTTCGCAACCATGATCGCAGCTTGCAATTTTACGTAGGCCAGTTGGGATTCACTGTAGTGGCCGATACCCGCTTTGAGTTTGGCGGCCGTTGGGTGGCCGTGGCTCCTCCGGACGGCAGTGCGATCCTTGCCCTGGTCGCTCCCAAGCGGGGTTCTGAAAACTACAAGCGCATTGGCCAGCATACACAGATTGCGCTCATCGCCGAGGATATCAACGCGACCTTCGAGCTCTGGAGCAGCCGTGGCGTCCGCTTTCTTCATCCCCCGCAAAAGTCTCTTTTCGGCGGAGCATCTGCTGTGTTTTCCGATGCGGACGGGAACTCTTTTGAACTGCTCGGGTCCGACGAACTAAGCCGTGAGATCGAGGCCCAGCGGCACGCCATCGCTCAGAAGCTGGAGTCAGAGCGCAGCGCCGCCCAGGAGCTGGAAATTGCCAAGCAGGTGCAGGCCAGGCTCTTCCCGCAAACGCGGCCCGTCCTTTCGTCCCTTGACTACGCCGGCATTTGTATCCAGGCTCGCCATGTCGGCGGTGACTACTATGACTTTCTGGCTCTGGGGCAGGAGCGGCTCGGGCTCCTGATTGGCGACATCGCTGGAAAGGGCATTGCGGCTGCGCTGCTTATGGCGAATCTCCAGGCCAACCTGCGCAGCCAGTTTGCCCTTGCCCGGGAGCAGCCGCGTCTCCTTTTGCGATCGGTGAACCGGCTCTTCTACCAGAACACGGTAGATAGCGCCTATGCCACGTTCTTTTTTGCCGACTACGACGACCATGGGCAGCGCTTGCGATACGCGAACTGCGGGCATCTGCCGGCGCTTCTGCTGCGTCACGACGGCACTCTGGAAAAGCTCCACTCCACCGGTACTGTGTTGGGTCTATTCGAAGACTGGGACAGCCCGACAGAAGAATGCCAACTCTACCCCGGCGACACGTTCGTGCTTTACACCGACGGCGTAACCGAATCGTTCAACGCTGAGGCAGAGGAGTTTGGCGAGCAGCGCCTGATTGAGGCATTGCAGCAGTCCCGCGAATTATCCGCGAGCAGTCTGCTCGCTTTCCTGGTGGAGGAAATACAGAAGTTCAGCCCCCATGAGCAGCACGACGACATCACGCTCATCGTAGCCAAATGCACCGCGAACGCCCGCGCTTAGAATGGCGCCTCAAGGATTTAATCCACTTTCAGCGGCCCCGCGCCAGCAAACCGGCATTCCCCTAGGGCTTTAAGAGTCTGCGTGAGAACGAGGCTTTGCAAATCCAGCCTCGAACCCGGATTTCCTGCCACGCGGCCCTTGGACAAGACCGCGCGTGCGCCTTTCAGTAAGGAAAGGCGCATGAAGTTTGTCGAAGCCACCAAGTTCCACAGGAAATCCGGGGAAGGGGCGACCTGAACTTAGCCCAGGACTCCGTCCTTCGTACTGCGTCCTGGGCTAAGTTCAGGCAGAGCTGTCCAAATTAGCGAGAAAGTCAGCCTGTTGGAGCAGTTAGTCAGCTGATTACATTAGGAGAGCTTGGCCAACATCAAATCAGGTCCCCTATTTTGGGCCCACTGAAAACGACGCACTAACAGCAGGTCCCTCCACTACGCTCCCCCGGATTTCCTGTTGAGGTTGGTGGCGTCGGCGAACCTCATGCGCCTTTCCTTACTGAAAGGCGCACACGCGGCCCTGTCCAGTGCTGCGTGGCAGGAAATCCGGGTGCGCTCCGGTCGGGATGACAAATTTGTTTTGAAATCGATGATTTCTCACGACAACTGCCGATTTTTGCAACAAAATTGTCATCCCGACCGGAGCGCAGCGTAGTGGAGGGACCTGCGGTTAGTGCGATTTGTGCGCCTGATTCAGGAGTTAATCCCGATTCGTCCCTTGCTTCAAAAACCTAATTTGGACAAGTCTGAAGTTCAGGCCGCCCCTTTCGGGGCTGGATAATTCGAGCTCTCACGCAGACTCTTAAAGCCCCTTTTGATTTTGCAAGGCTTACGTACGAGCTGAAGCTTGTGCCCTTCAAAACGGAGGGAGCCATGAGGTATTTCCTTTTTTGGGGTTTGTCTCCGGGTTTTCTAAGGCTGCAGTCTGCCTTTACAAATCCCTAACAACTTCAAATCACATTCCTTACGCCATAGGTTTTGTAATAAAGGTTGTTTGGGATTTGACCGCCAACCGAGGGCGATGGCCATGCGTGATACATCGTTGCTAGCTCACGAGCTGCTTTGCCTTCACCTCAAATGCTTTTATGGGGTGCAACCTCCTCCATCTTCCGCAGAAGCTCCAGGCGCGCGCATTAGGAAGAAAGCCAGCAGGAGGAGTCGTTTGCGCCGGGGTAGAAGCCGTTTCTGAGGTGGAGAAGCCGGGGGCCCTGCATCGGCGCTTGGTGGAAACGGCGCCTGGCGGCAAAAAATCCGACTGCCTGGTGCGGCCGGCGACCACTGCGGACATGGCTGCAGTGACTGCGATCTACACCCACTTTGTCGAAACCAGCACGGCGACCTTCGACCTGGTTGCACCCGGGGAAGCCACGATGCTACGCCGACGACAGGTCGTAGTCGATCGCGGTCTACCCTACTTGGTGGCGGAGCTCGAAGGCTACATCGTGGGCTACTCCTACGCCGCGCCATTCCGTTCGCGCGAAGGCTATCGATTCACCGTCGAAGACTCCATCTACGTGCGTGCCGATTGTATTGGCTACGGAGTAGGCAAGCTGCTCCTCACCGAGCTGATTGCAAAATGCCGGCAGAGGAGCTGTCACAGCATGGTGGCGTGTGTTTGCGGCATCAACCCCCCGTCGGTTGCTCTGCACAGCTCGCTTGGATTTGTCCTGGTAGGAACCTTGCCGGAGGCGGGTAAGAAGTTTGGAGAGTGGTTGAGCCTTTCGATTTTGCAGCGCCTCCTCTGATAGCAGGTACCGCAGCGATCACATTCGGTCTACTTCCCGGTCTGCCCCCGGGTTTTCCATCCGGGACTTCACATAAAGCTACGCAAATTTCGCCTGAACTCTTTCTGCTGCCCAAGCGACACCCAAGGCATGCAAGATGAGCTCATCTCCAAGACTCAACTGGCTGGGGTCTAATGCGGCTTGAAATGCGTAACGAACGGTAGCACTCTGTGTGGCGCACCAGGATTCGTGACGAATGATTCCGTCACAGTGCACACAGGCTGAATCCACGCTGTACTGATTGCTGTGGCGCAATGGAAGATCGTTTTGTAGCGGCATTAGTGCCCCCCGCGGCCGTGGCAACACGTGCGAGTTATAAGAAGGAAGTATTATTATGCGAGACTTATCAACGCGTTTTCCCCGCTTAAGTAAGACAGTAGATTCTGTCCAGTGTGCCGTTGTCACGCGTATGTCAGCGGTTTGTAAAACATTCCCCTCTTGCCTCTGGGGCAGCGCAATCCCAGATCCTTCCGGTAGGATTCTGGAGAGCTCCAAAAGCCCGAGGGACGAATGCCGGCTAGACTCATTGCGTTTCTTCATACAGCGATGCGCTGGGTGCGCTACGCGTACTTTCTGCGCTTCAGCCTGGGCCTTTGGTTCTTCGCGCTGGTTCTGTGCTGGCTAAACACCTCCTCGGCCAGGACACTGACCAGCGGAATCATGACTCCGGAAACCATCCAGCAATATGCCTGTGTCGGCTTTTTTCTGGTGTCCGCCGGTTTTGTTGCTCTGATCACGGCGCGGGTGGTGCTGATCAACGGCCCCGAGAGGTGGGACAAGTGCTACAACGAGTTCGACGACGGCCGGCCACGTTCGCTAAAGATTCTGCTGGTCAACGACCAAGGACAACTGGAGTGGGCGGCGTTGCTGATTGCTCAGCTGCCAAACGCCTTCGTCTACGTGTACCTCACGTTGAATGCGATCTCTTCGGGGGTGCCCATCGGCGAGGTCTTCTTCGGCTTACTTCTGGGCTCCGTGGTGGCCGTCGTCTTGTGGTGGGTCGCCAACGCCTGGTACTACCTGAACTATGAAGCCGTAAGAGCAAGCGAGAAGGTCGAATTCCAAAAGAACGCAGCCAGGACGCTGCTCTTCCCCCGCGTCCTCTTCGGGCTGGCAAAACCTGGCGACCCCTTTGATCACGAACAAAAGACACTGGAGGCCGCATCGACCTGGCTAAAAGGGGTCTCCCCTCGGCTCAGGTGGCTCGCCGGCCTGCTCAACACGCCTGGTTATGTGGGCCGCGAAGGGCATATTTATGAGGGGCATGTCTTCTCCGGCCTGGCTGGTGTTGTCTTCCTCGGGATCTACCTGCTCTTGTGGCCGCTGGCTGCGCCCATTCCGGCTTTCCGCTGGTCTCTTTTTGCACTTGCCCTCTTGGCCTTTGTGGCCGCCGTGCTGGTGTGGTTCGCCTGGAAGGACGACTCGGCCGCGCGCATCAAAGCGCTCCGCTCCTGGAAAATTGGGCTCACGGCTGCCGTGGTCGCTTTTGTGGTGGCCGTCGCCCTGCTCTACCTCTTCACCAGCGCCGAGCGCTTCCCGTTTCTCGCTACCATCCTGATCACAGCCACCGCGCTTTGCTGGGCGCTTTGCGGCATCTCGTTTTTCTTCGACCGGTACCGGTTTCCCGTTTTCACCGTCCTTCTGGTACTGACCATCGCTCCCCGGCTCATGCATTGGGACAGAAGCATCGATTGGGCCAACGGCCCGGTCTGGGGAGGTGGGCAGGAAGAGCACTACCTTTCCATAACCCAGGCAGAGCCTGGAAGCAGCTGCGTCCCTACCCCCAAGGACATCCTGCTTGACCGGCTCGCTGCCAGCGGCAGTCAGCTCGACGACTCGCAGCAGGACCGTCCGTTGATCGTCGTTACGGCGGGGGGCGGCGGTTTGCACGCGTCGGCATGGACAGCCGCCGTTCTGGCAAGGTTGGAAGCGGCCTTTGACCAGGCGTCACCCGGCATTTTCCACCGTTCTCTCCTGCTCGCCAGCACGGTCTCCGGCGGCAGCGTAGGCCTGCTCTCTTACCTGCGAGAAATTCAACCGGGTGGAGTTCCAGACTTCACCCGCATGCAAATCGCGGCCCAGTGTTCGAGTCTGGAAGCGGTCGGCTGGGGGTTCGCCTACTTCGATCTGCCAAAGGCCTTTGTCCCCTTATTCCCTTACTTCATTTCTCCCTCCAGCGGGGACGGGGACCTCGACAAGAGTCCTCTGTTAAAGGACCGGACATGGTCCCTGCGCAAAGCCTTCGCGCGCAACGCTTACAACGATTTCTGTGCGGATACCTGGCATCGCGATCGTGGAGAAGCTCTTCCTGGCGGATTGCGTGGGCGGCTGGCTTCCAGTCTTAAGCATCAGGCTGAGGTGAAAGTGCTTGAAAAAAAGCTCACCCTAAGGAGCCTCCTGCCGGGCAAAGGCAATGTCTTTCCCGCGTTTACCATGAACACCACCAGCTACGAAGACGGCCTGCGATTCTTGCTGGCCAACTACAGGATTCCCGATGCGGACACCGCTCTGGGTTGGCCCGATACCCGGCCCAACTACAAAGCCAGGTCCTTTGTGGCGACCTACAGCACGGGCCTGCGCAAGGCGGGCGCATTCACACCCGACCTGCCGCTGGCCACGGCGGCGCAGTTGTCGGCGGCCTTTCCCTACATCTCCTCAGCGGCCCGGGTGCCCATGTCGCTCGACGGCCAGGTGAATGCGCTCCATTTTGTTGACGGAGGGTATTACGACAACGACGGAACTGCCTCCGTTGTCGAGTTTCTTCGCTACGCCCTCGCCCCGGCGCCAAGTGCCGGCAAGGACGTTTGCGAAACATGGAGCAAAGAGGAGGAGGCGAAGGCGAGCAGCCGCAAATTGCGTATCCTGCTCATCGAGATTCGCAACAGCGGTGACGACGCCGGGGGGGAACTCGACCAATGGCCGGCCCATACTTCTGAGCAGACGCCCGCCAATCTCCTGACCCAGTTATTCGCTCCGCCTCTGGGTCTATGGCGGGCCGGCCACGCAAGCGTAACCGGCAGAAACCGCATTGCGCTGGCGCAACTGGAACATGCCCTGGCGGACAGACTCGAGGTCCATCGGGTGGTCTTCGCCGACAGCCACGCGATTCCCGATGTGCATACCGATCCGCTTTCCTGGTCGCTCACGCCGAACCAGCGGCGAGAGGTGCAACACTCCGCCTCATCGGATCCCGAGGTCAGGAGACGGTACGAAGAGGCCCTGTCCTGGTTCACCAGGAAGCGCGCCGAATGGGACCGCACCCCTTAGCGAGGACGAACCCAGGTCTCAAAGGCGAGACCTGGGCCACCCGCGCGTTGGCACTTGTCAGTGTTACCTTCTGCTGACGACCTCGAAAGTGAGGGTTGTCGTATGGGTAATGCCTCCGCCTGTGCCCGTTATCGTGATCGGGTAGGTGCCGGTCGCGGCGGTTCTGGACACGGTCAGGGTCATATCGGACGTGCCGGAACCCGGCGCGGCGATGGAGGCGGGGCTGAAGCTGACGGTGACGCCCGCCGGCTGGCCGCTTGCGGACAAGGCAACCGCCGAGTCAAAGCCGCCGGAGACAGTCGTGGTGATGACGGCATAGCCACTGGTGCCCTGACGTAGGGATCCCGAAGTTGGCGAGACGGAGATGGTGAAGGCGCCCGTCGTGGGCGCGGTCACGGTGAGCGATACGGTCGCCGTGTGCGTGATGCCGCCGCCGGTGCCCGTCACCGTTATCGTGTAGGTGCCGGCCGCAGCGGTCGAGGCTACGGCCATGGTCATCGTGGACGTGCCAGAACCCGGCACGGCGATGGACGTGGGATTGAAGCTGACGGTGACACCTGCCGGCTGGCCGCTTGCGGACAAGGCAACCGCCGAGTCAAAGCCGCCGGCGACGGTGGTTGTGATGGTCGAAGTGCCACTGTTTCCCTGTACCACGGAGACCGAAGCCGGCGAGGCGGAGATGGTGAAGCTAGGACGTCGTCGCCGTTGGAGCCAGGGCGTTGATCAGGCCGGTCCCGTTCGGACTGCCCCAGCCGGTCGCCAAATCGTAACCGGTTGCCGCCGAATAGCCATTGCTGCCACTGGTGATGTCGTGGAAATCGCTGTCATAGCTCGACCCCTCGCCCATGCGTATAAAGCGTCGGGTTGATGAAGCCGAGCGTCTTGTTGCCGTTGGCGACGGCCTGCTGATTGACCAGCGCCAGGTAGCCGGCCCACATGGGCGCCGCAAAACTGGTTCCACCATATTCGTTTGCCGTGCAGGTAGTTTGGTCGGCGCAGACGTAAAAAGTGAAATTCGCGTTTGCCGAAACGTCCGGACCGTTGCGATACGTCTTGGAACAACTGGAGCAGCTGCCGGCCGCAGTCGTCTGCCAGGAGGGGATGGCATACTTGTCGGGTGAGATGCCGCCTCCACCGTCGGCCCAGGCAGTTTCCGAACTCCAGGGTCCGGCCGCGCCGCTGGTCTCAAGATCAGTACCGCCCACCGATGTGAGATAGACATCGTCTGCCGGGAAAATCTCGGAAGACGAACTCCATTTGCCACTGTCGCCGGCTGCCTGAAACAAATTCTGACCCTGCGCCGCGAACTCTTCAAAATACGGGTTGTCGGTGTTGGGGTCGGCCGGGCTCCATGTCCAGGAAGAGCTCAACTGCGCGTTCAGCGGACTGGCCGTCGCCATGGCGTTAAAAATGGCCGAATCGGTAGATCCCACGTACATCACCAGGCTGGACAGTCCCGGGGCCATGCCGATGGCCTGGGTCATGTCGAGCGTCTGTTCGGTGTCGTCGCAGCGTGCTGACTCCAGGCAGCTGGTGCTGGTTCCATCCGTAGAGAGCAGGGTGATGGGGACATTGTTGGTTTCGCCGGCATTCTTGAAATACGTGTTCAGGTCGCCAAATCGGTGCCGTAGTACTCCAGCAGTCCCAGCGACTGGCCGCTGCCGGTGAGCGCGGTTCCGCCGTAGTAGGCCGCCCGCATGTCGCTGCCGAAGAACGAAGCTCGACGGGCCGGAGCCCGTCGTGGCATTGGAGCGCAGGTCCGGATTTGGATTTTTATGCAGGCCGGCGGGATGCGGGATGGAATAGTTGTCCAGGCCCGAGATGTGCCACAGCGCGAACGGCAAGTCTACGCCTGGGCTCCCTGTCGGGAGAGTAGAAGGTGCGGTTCTCGGTGGGATGCTGGTAGACCCCCATGGTCACGTGGAAGGCCTTCTCAATATTCTCCACGGCACCCTTGACCTGCACGTTCATGCGATTGCGCGAGGTGCCAACCACCGTGAGGCCGTTAGCCTCGGCGAAACGAATTACGGCGTCATAATTCTCCTGGTTGGGACCGAACCTCTCTGTAAACTCGGGCACCGTGAGAAATTGCCGGTACGAGGAGCTGGCCGGATCGTAGAGGTCGTGAAGGAATGCATCCAGTCCTGCCTGGTCGCGCAGCGGCAGTACGATCACCAGCTGCATGACTTGGGTTGCAGGAAGGCGTCCGCGCGACCGCGCTTGCCCATTGCGAATCGCTTCAGGGAGATGGCGCGTCGACAGCGATTGCGCGTGGCCTTCCATACTTCCGGCCGACACAATTGCGGCGACTACGAGCAGAACCAGGCATATTCTTCGAATCACAATGACTCCTTAGAACAAGGGATTTCCTTCAAGGGGGGTGGGCAGCAATTGTGCCAAGGCAATGTATCAATGTCAAGCACGAATCGAGAGGAAACGTGACGATGAATGACCGGGCCGTAAATAATTGAGAATACGTCGGGCTGCCTCGCCGCACCGAGCATTATTGAATGCTGCAAAGGTAATGTTCTCCTGGCAGGTTGAGCTGCCGAACGCTGCCCGAAGCCGAACTGAGAGGGAAATAGCGCCGCAGGGGCTAAAGCCCTCGTCCTACTGGCCCCTTTTCGGCACGACTGAAGTCGTGCCCTGATACAAAGCGCTTTTGAAATTGGCTCGAAGCACACTGACCCGGACATTAGTTTTGCAGTAATCAATGGCCCTGAGGTATTGCTTTTCGCCGGTCGCGTGTCGCCGTAATATACGCACTGTGTTAAACCTGCGATGCAAACTGGCGGCGGCGTTGTTGCTGGCCGGAGGTGTGATGGCGACCTCGCTATCGGCCCAGATCGCGATGGAACCAACGAAGGAAGCCATCTTCGTCCCGGGCACAGCGCCATTTGCGGCGAGCCACGCGTCGACCGTGGCGGAACTGAACAACGGCGACCTGCTATCCGCGTGGTTCGGAGGGACGGCAGAGGGCAATCCGGACGTGGCGATCTGGGGGGCAACCAGGACCCGCGCCGGATGGAGCGCTCCCGTGGAGCTGGCACGGGAGCCCGACGTGCCCTGTTGGAATCCAGTGCTGTTCCACACCAGGGACGGCAAGCTCTGGTTGTACTACAAGTTTGGTCCGAGCCCGCAGACCTGGGCAGGCGCTCGCAAGTGGAGCACGGATGAAGGCAAGACATGGAACCCGGCCGAGCATATGCCCGCCGGTCTGCTGGGACCGATTCGGGCGAAGCCGCTGATCCTGCCGAATGGCACGATCGTAAGTGGTACGTCGATCGAATCGTACCGTTCCTGGGCTGCGTGGATTGAGCGCAGCACGGATGGCGGCAAGACCTGGGCGAAAATTGGGCCTATCGTCCCCCCGATGGATAAGGACAAGCAGGCACTTGGGGATGCGCATGCTTCAATACCTTCGCAGGTGGGAATCATTCAGCCGTCGGTGGTGTCCCTGGGGAAAAAGCATCTGCGACTGTATGCGCGCTCGACGGCGGACATCGGGCGGGTTGTGGCTGCGGACTCGTATGACGCTGGGGTGGCCTGGACACAGGCTCGTCCACTGGAGGTACCGAACCCCAACTCAGGGATCGATGCGGTGTCGTTGCGAGATGGGCGAGTGGTGTTGATCTACAACAACGCGACGAGCGGGCGGACTCCGCTGAACCTGGCCGTGTCCAGTGACGGCGAGCACTTCAAGATGTTCTACACGCTGGAAGACTTGCCGGGAGAGTACTCATACCCGGCGATGATCCAGACGGCAAGCGGCGACCTGGAGATAACCTACACGTGGAACCGCAAGACCATCGAACATATTCACTTTCCTCTGGCGGATGTTCCAAGGTAGCTGGTTCCCGGCGCCATCCCCCGCTCATCGCCGCCATTTTTTCCTGTTGACTTTCATCTTTGTAGATATGAGATTAAAGTCAGTGATCGGGAAGAGAAGCTTTTCGATCAGGCTGTTGGAAAATTCACTCTCCTGTACCTCGTGGTGAACGCAAGCGTTGTGACAGAACCCTTTCACGCGATCAAGAGCGGCGAGGACACGCGTATTTCCGCTCCCCACTGCCGATAGATAAAGAAAACGATCGATCGCCAGATCGAGAAACAGACAACGGCGGCTGTTTCGATGGGCCCTTTGCGCTTCAGGACAAGCGATCAAGGAGGAACCAATGTCACGTCTTGCGAAGATCTGTGCTTTCGGTTGGTCGTTCAGTCTATACTGCATCGCGCTCAGTCTCGGTTTCTTGAACCCGGTAGCGGTGAGCGGTCAGGGCATTATCACCGGCGCGTTGACCGGTTTCATCCAGGATTCTTCCGGGGCGGTGATTCCCAACGTCCCCATCGTAGCTGTGAATAACAGCACCAGAGCAGCCTTCAGAACGACTACCGGCGGGGACGGAAGCTTCACTCTCAGGGATCTTCCCATAGGAGACTACAACGTCTCCATCGCGAGTCCTGCCGGGTTCGGCAAGGCTACGGTGCAAAATGTGCAAGTGGTCGCGGGCATCACCACATCGATTGGTACTGAAAAACTGCAGACAGGTTCAACCACAGAGACGGTGCAAGTTGCGGCCAATTCTGCTTCGCTGCTCGATACAACTACGTCTGAGGGCAGTGCAACCATAGAAGCCAAAGCTCTGCAGGAGCTCCCGGTTTATGGAGGATTCGACACCACAGCCCTGCTTGTTCCAGGCATCGTGTCCACCCATTCAAATGGATTCGCCCAATCGAACGGAACCGATTACTCCTCCAATGGAATGCGGTCCCGCTCCAACAATTCAGAGCTGGATGGGCAGGCAAACGACGATCTTTTGATCACAGGTCCGCAGATTTACTTCTCGAATGCAGACGCGCTCCAGGAAATTCAGGTCATCTCCAACAACTTCAGCGCCCAGTACGGCCGCAACGCCGGCAGCATTGTCAACTACATCACCAAAACTGGAACCAACCAATTCCACGGATCGGGCTTTGAGTTCTATACCGGAACATGGCTCTCTTCGCTCACCGCGGGTCAAAAGGACCCCCAGTTTGGCTACTGCCCGCCGGGCGTCAGCCCAACCACCGGCTGCACCCACCCGAGCGTTCCCGCATTCACTGAAAATGCCTACGGCGGAACCCTTGGCGGCCCTATCCTCAAGGACAAGCTTTTCTTCTTTGGCAGCACCTGGTGGGTGAGAACCTTCCAGGGAGCCACGCGTTACACCAGCGGAGGGACTTTGTTCCCCGACGCCAATGGGCTCGCCCAACTGCAAAGCGCCTTTCCCAACAACCCGGGCATGCAGGAGCTGGTAGACCAGGGACCCTTCGCCTACAAGGCGGGGAATCCACAGTCGTTTGGCCCAACGTCGCTGGTCAACGTCACCGACGGCAATATCACAGTGCCCATTGAAACTGCCCAGGTAGCGCGCAGTGTAGCGAATATCGACCTGGATCAGGAGCAGATGGGCCGCCTGGACTACCAGCCCACCAGCCAGGACCACTTCTATGCCCGTTATATCTATCAAGACACGCCGCTCATCGCCTATTTTGACCTCATGCTGGTTGCCGGTGAAAGCGTCAACGTACAAAGCACAACCCATTCGATAGGCGGCGACTGGACGCATACCTTCTCCCCAAAATGGGTCGACCAATTGCGTTATTCCTTCCAGCAGGCGCGGCTCGCGTTTGACGCCGGCGGTGTTCCAACCTGCACCATCAATGATCTGAATCCCTGCCCATCCAACGTAAGCTTCGGCAGCTCCTTTTTGACGTTGGGCTATCCGGTGGGCTTTCCCATCGGCCGCGTCGCGAAGGTAACCCAGGTGCAGAACAATGCAAACTGGGTGGCCGGCCGCAACAACATCAGTTTCGGCGGAGAATTCGATTACCAGAACAACCCAAATGTCAGCCTGCCCAATGGAGCCGGCGTCTTCAATTTCACCCCAGGAGCCTCTTCTTTCCCGCTCCGCAATACCTCGAGCTCGAGCAGCACTTACAACGGCTACACAGCCCTCTTGGAAGGAGTGTCTTTTACTTCGCTCACGGCCGGTAATCCTGTCACTCACTTCACCGCGCCCAATGTCTTCTTCTACTTCCAGGATGACCTCAAACTCAGCCCGAACTTTACCGCCAACCTCGGCCTGCGATATGAATTCTTTGGTCAGCCGGGGAATGCTCTGCACAACGAAACCGTAGCCCAACAGACAGGCAGCAATCCCTTCTGGAGTACGGCGCTGCCCCTATCGGCAACCACGTTTCCTAAAATTAGTTCCTACTGGAAAAATATCGAACCGCGCTTCGGGTTCTCCTACAATCCGGACTTCGATAAAGGGCTCGTGGTGCGCGGTGGTTTCTCCGTCAACGCCGATCCATGGTTCAACGAAATCTTTGAAACCGCCGCCGGCGGGGGGCCGGTCGTGAACTCAGGCACCTTTAGCTGTGATGGGCAAACCGTGCAATGTCTGCCGAGTAGTGGATTCACCTACGCGAACGCGCACGCGCTGAATGATTCTCTGATCCCCTCGGGCGGTGATCCTCGGACCAGCCCCGAACAGGATGTACCGACAGACTTCCGCACCGCTTTTGTAGAAACCTGGACGCTTGGAGTGCAGCACCGGGTTGGCCGGGAGAGCGCGGTGGAAATTCGCTATGTCGGCAATCATGTCTCTCAGGAATTTCAAAGAATCAACTCTAATCCGCTGATCGGCAGCAGCTCGACCTGCGTTGACCCGACTCAGCCTGGCTATCTCCGTGTTGACTGCAATAACTACCTCCGCAGCACGGTCGCCAATACCGGATTTTCGGGATACAACGGGTTGCAAACCTCTTTTACCACCCGCTCGCTGCACAACTGGAGTGGCTCTTTCGCCTATACCTACAGCCGTACGATTGATAATGCCAGCGAGATAGATCCGACCTTCGCTGGAGGCACTACCATCGCCTATGCGCAAAACCCGCTGAATCTTGCCTATGGTGAGCGTGGTGTCAGCGGGCAGTCCTACACCAACGACATAGGATCCAAGATTACTTACACCGTCCCTTTCTTTAAGGAACAGAAAGGATTGCTGGGGCGCGCGCTAGGCGGGTACCGCGTGAATGCCTTCTACACCTACAATACCGGTCAACCATTCACGCCCTTCCAAAGTGCGTTTTCGCAGTCGCCCAACATTAACTCCGCCGACCCCAAGACCTACCTCAGCAATTGCGATTCGGCGTTTAACAGCTACTTCGATTCCGGCTACGATGTGTGCCGTCCAGTCCTCGCCAACCCTAAAGCCCCGATCGGATCTGTGGGCATCAACACCGGAAACGGTTACATGGATTATGCGATTCCAGGCAAGGCGATCTCGCGCAACGATGTGCATTGGATCTACAACAATCAGTACGAGGCAGCGGCTCTCAACAACCCCTATCCTGGAGTTGGGCGAAACACCCTCCGCGGTCAGAATTGGAGTTCCCTCGACGCGAGTATCTATAAGGATGTCCGGCTGAACGAGCGGGTTACTCTCCAACTGCAGATCACTGCCTGGAATGCTTTGAATCATGCCTATTACGCCACACCGGATCCCTTCCTGGATGACGTTCTTAAGTCTCCGGTTTCCGGTTTTCTCAATGACCACTACAACCCAGGATCGACCGCGACTTATGCCGCCAACGGCGCCATCGTCCCCGCCCCGGGAAATCGGAACGTGCAGCTCGGGGGTGAAATCCGCTTCTGATGGCTGCAATCAGCAGGGCCATCCTGATATTCATTCTGTCTGGTTGCTCTGTGCTGGGCGCCCGCGCGCAGAGAGGCGGTTATTGATCGAGCGCGGGATCCCTGTGCGCATGCGCGATAGCGTGGTGCTGTTTGCTGATATCTATCGTCCTTCGATCCCCGGCCGCTTTCCCGTGTTGCTCGAGCGCACACCTTACGATAAGGACAAAGACAACGAGATAGATCTGGGTGGCAGAGCGGCGGAGCGGGGCTACGTCGTCATTGTTCAGGACGTACGCGGCCGCTACAGTTCGGGCGGGGAATGGTATCCATTTCGGCACGAATCGCAGGATGGGTTTGACACCGTTGAATGGGCCGCGGGGCTCCCCTACTCCGACGGAAGGGTGGGTATGTTCGGCTCCTCGTACGTGGGCGCCACGCAAATGTTGGCCGCTATCGCGCATCCGCCTCACCTGGCGGGGATCTGCCCCATGTTCACCCCAAGCAACTATCACGATGGCTGGGTCTACCAGGGAGGCGCGTTCGAGCAATGGTTCAATGAGACCTGGACCTCCATCCTGGCACGGGATACGGTCGACCGCTATCTCAAGAGTGCGACCAACGCTATGGAGAGCGCCCGTACTCTTCCGTTGACGAATTATCAACTCTTCCAACTCGACAGCGCGCTGGAGCCTGGGCGTCTCACCCCGCAGTTCGCTCCTTACTTTCTGGACTGGCTCGCACATCCGAACTTCGATGAGTATTGGCTTCCCTGGTCGATTGAAGATCATTATCCCGAGATTCGCGTGCCGGCCTTGACCGTCGCTGCGTGGTACGACATCTTCCTGGGCGGGTCACTCAGAAACTACCTTGGAGTAAAGAAGGATGGGGGAAGCGACACCGCGCGGCAGAATCAGCGGCTACTCATCACCATCGGAGGTCATGCCGGTTCTGGACGCACCATTGGGGATGTAGACTTCGGTCCCGCCGCGGCAGAGTTCGACGAGGCAGAGGTCACACTCGAATGGTATGACTTCCTTTTCAAAGGCAAAACGAACCGCTTCGCCCAAGCGAAACCTGTCCGGATATTCGTGATGGGTAGCAACTCATGGCGAGATGAGCAGGAGTGGCCGCCGGCACGAGCCAGAGCTACGAAGTTTTATCTGCACTCCGCCGGCCGGGCAAACTCTGTGGAAGGCGACGGGTTCCTGTCGACCCGTGCCCCTGAGGCTGAGCCGTCAGACACGTATCAATATGATCCTGAGAATCCGGTCCCAACCGCCGGAGGCCCTCTCTGCTGCGATGCGCACCAACCAGGCGGCGCCCACGATCAGCGTGCGGTCGAGAAGCTTCGGGATGTTCTGGTCTACTCCACCAAGCCGTTTTCAAAGGATTCGGAGATGACGGGCCCGGTAAAAGTTCAGCTCTACGCGAGTTCCTCTGCCGTGGATACAGACTTCACTGCCAAACTCGTCGATGTGGATCCCAGCGGCTTCGCCCGTAACCTTACCGAGGGAATCGTTCGCGCCAGATACCGCGACTCCCAGGCGAAGCCGGAACAGCTCGTTCCCGGGCGGGTCTATCGATTCGACATCGACCTCTGGGCAACCAGCAATGTGTTCCTGGCGAGTCACAAACTGCGCCTCGAAATAAGCAGCAGCAACTTTCCGCGCTTTGATCGCAATCTCAACCTGGGAGAGCCCTCCGGCAGCGCGAAGAATTACATCGCTGCCAAGAACAGCATTTTGCACAATGCCGCTTACCCATCCGCCGTGATTCTTCCTGTTTTGTGAACGAGGCTTCGCCGGAGTTCGGGGATTCGCAGAAGTGGCTAGCTTCCGTTACGGCCAATTCCGGTTCTCCCTTCAACTCCTGTCCCATTTGTGAGGGGTAATTTTCGTCACCAGATTTTGGTCGTCACCGGTTTTGATCACGAATTAAGGGCGGTTTCGTCTCGGGAAATGGCTAAAGAGTGCGCTCTATGCGCTCTAGGTTTCCTCCTGGTGGGATTTTTCTGCGTTCCTCTGAGCTCCTGACGCTGCTGAGGCTTCTCAAGAGCCGAGGTTCTCGGGAAGTGGCTAAAAAGTGCACGGTAAGCACGGTAAGTCGGCTCCCGCAGGGCCAAAACCGCGCAAATTCTTAAGCATCAGCATTAGGACAGTTCAGGGCCACGCCGTTCCCATATGGCGAAATATAGCGTGGGAAGCGTGGAAAGAGTGGAAAGTCGCTTTTCCAGCAGCAACCGGGTTCGCGGCCGCCAACATTTTGTCAAAATGGTGCGTACTAAGCGTACTAAGTCCCATCTTGATCAGGGCGGCCGGCTCCTTCCGGGTTCCAGTGCCGCTGCACCTCATGCAGAGGAGGGGAGGCGATTGGCGGCCTCAGCTCCCCAGTTCCAGGGCGGATGGAGGATACCGCTGAAACCTGCTATTAAATTGTCAAACAGCAACGTGACTTAGCCCTGAGGCTGATCACCGCGAAGCGGCGCTCTGAAGATGATGCGAAATAAGCGAACTATGCGAATTAAGTTACTTTTGGTTACTACAACCTCCCGTAGAAGCTGGTCCGGTTGAGCTGTTCCTGGTACGCGGGAAGCGGGCACTCTGTGAAGGGGGTGTCTTCGGTACCGGACGGCGGGAGCGGTTCCTGGCTGGCTGGAGAATCCGCAGCGAGGACATCACGCGGCTGTGGCACGATCGGGCGACGGGCGAAGAGTGCGTAGGCAGGGCTCTGCGGATTCGGTGTCATGCGCGGGTTCTCCGGACAGCGGGATGTCATCGTTAGAGGTTGTTACTTGTATAGATACAATTCGGAGTGGTTTAGTTTATGAGAGTTGATTCTTATGATTCTTATTTAGATACACAAGACGGTCACTGGGGCGCGGGAAACGGTAATCCACTGCGGCTCTGGGGGTTGAACGCACCTGCGCCATAGGCCAGCGGGGTGCGGGCGGAAAAGTTCCGACTTGCCGGAGCAGCACCGAGCGATCGGCTCGGTTGGTGAGCGGCTCTACACCGTCATCTTTGAAGTGCGCAAGGACGAAGAGGGTGATTTCCATCACCTGGTCACGCTGTGGAAGGCAACACGCGAGGAGCGAACACTCTATGAAGAAAACTCGTAGCGGGAAGAGAAAATCAGCGACAGCGGGGAGCATCGCGCGCATGGCTGACCAAGGCAAAGGTGTGTCACGCTTCTTCACCAACAGCGGACGAATGGTGTTGCCGGTACAACGCGTAAATGTGGACTTCACCGCGCCGATGCTGGAAGAGTTGGACCGCCAGGCTCAAGAACTGAACGTTAGTCGGCAGGCGGTGATCAAGACGCTCGTACGCCAGGGGCTTGACCAGCATTACGCGTCTACAGCAAGCCGCCAGAAAGCTGGCGAAGCTGGGGAAGGACGAAAAATACCCCAATAAACGGCGCCCACGACATTGAGTAGGGTCCATTTTTGAGAGGTAATTTTCGTCTGTTACCGCGTTTGGTCACGAAGCCCAATGAGTTAACCTTGTCACCGGGTTTCTTTCTTAACTTCGACGGTCACGGCTTCGAAAGGCTCGTTGCTGAGGTTCTGTTCGGTATGCTCGATGGGCGTCCCCCACGCGACGTCACCGGCTTTGTGTTCTACGGTCTCGACCTTGCCTGTAGAGCCCTGAAAAGTCGGGTTTTCGGTAACTTCGCAAGCTGGATTCTGAGGACGAAACGTAACCTGTCAATAAGGGCCGTGGTGGACCCACGGGGTGCACTCCCCCCCGGTTTCCCTGTCCCCGGTTCCCCAGTTCGGCCCGAGCCCGCAGACCTGGGCAAGAGCGCGCAAGTGGAGCACGGATGAAGGCAAGACCTGGAGCCCGGCCGAGCATCTGCCTGCCGGCCTGCTGGGGCCGATTCGGGCGAAGCCGCTGGTGCTGCAGGATGGCATGATCGTAAGTGGGACGTTGATCGAGGCTTACCGCTCTCTCCCCGGGGTTTTGCTCGGGTTTCGGCGGCTTCGCCTGGTGACTTGCTTGCTAGCCAGCTCTTTCGCGATGGAGTAGCCTGTTTGCGATAGGTGCGTCATGGTTTCCAGGGAACAGGCAAGTATAGAGCTACTCGCCATCTTGGACCGGTACAGTTTTAGCGGGCGGAGGCTGGTCCCATTTGCAGTGCCTGAGCAGGATGCCACGCTTCGGTGGCTCCTAGACAGCAACCACAAATTGGCGGCTGCCCTGAGACATCTTCGAAATTCCTACTGCGCTCAGCTCGCCGAGCACCGCATCGGGGATTCGGAAGAAATCCTCGCGGAAGTTGAAGCTTCCCTGAAGAACGCGGCAAAAGCTAACACCGTGATCTAGCTGGGTGGCGACTGCCTATGCCCAGGTTCCACATCGGCGCAAATTGGCAATTCTCTATCTTGCTTGCGCGGTCTTAAACCCTTGAGCGCTGCGATGTTCATCCCCTGTAATCTCCGCAGCCTGTTCAGCCCACCGTTCCCCCGGCCCGGTAGGCGTTGTTGGTCATATCGTCTTCCCGCGCCCACAGAAGCTTCACCGGAGCACCCCCACCCTGCTGCGGCAGATATTGGCTTCGCTCCTTCAAGAGGATTCGGCGATTACAGAAATTGTACTGCTGAGATGGCCGTCGGCGCATCGGCAGACAAAGGTCATCGCTCAGGAGATGAAAATGCGAAAAAAGGGAAAATCGGGCTCATCTGTTCAGGTGTTCATTTGGCATAAGAAAAAATTTATACAGCAAGATGAAAACAATCCATCGTAGGCTGCGTCTTTAATCTCATAAGCTAGTATCTGGATGCCATTGCGCGGTCTCACCGTGGACTGACCGGAGCGATTGGGATTCTCCTCAAAATAAAGGTATATACTGCACGACAGAGACACCTGCAACGCAACCGTGATTGTTCCTTGTGCGACTCTGAGGTGGATTCAGGAATGGTGCTCCATTCGATAACGCGCCACCCACACGAATGCATGACTTGTGAACTTCGGCCGTCCCGAGGCTTTTGCAATTTGCACCAGGATGCTTTGCTTAAGTTCGCGTCGATTGGCGAGCAATTGCTGCTTGACCAAGGAGTGATGCTCTTCCGTGAGGGGACAGCCAGCTGCGCTGTGTTCGTAATCTGCACCGGCCAGGTTAAGCTCTCCTGCACCTCCAAGGCAGGGAAGACCCTGATCCTGAAAATCGCTAACCCCGGCGAGGTGTTAGGTTTGGGTCCTGTAGTTTCCGGGTCCAGATACCTTTTAACCGCCGAAACTATTCAACCCGCGGAACTTAAGCGCATCAAGCGGGAGGAATTCCTGGATCTGCTGGAAAATCATGCAGAGGCCGGTCTCCATGCAGCCAAGGCCCTATCGGAAGAATATACGACCGCGTTTTTCGACGCACGCCGCCTGGCGTTGTCTGGCTCCGCGGCGGCCCGAACAGCCAGCGTTCTGCTCGATTGGGGCAGAGCCTCATGCGCCGGCAACTCCGAGATGCGCTTCACCATGTCGCTTACCCACGAAGAGCTATCCAACATGGTGGGCGGCTCGCGCGAAACGGTTACACGCGTGCTAGGGCGCTTCAAGCGAGACAAATTGATTCAGATCGATGGATCGTCGATGGTGATCCTTGCCCCCGAGAGACTGGAAAAATTAGCCGTTTAATTCTCTGTTTGTAACCGTCGTTGCGCCTTCTGTTCGCCATTTTCTACACCTGCTTGTGACTGCGGTCACATCTTTATTCTGATAAGCGGCGTAGCTTCAACCAAGAGGTGCCTCATGGTCAGTTGCTGTGTCAACCCATCATGCCTGACGGAATTCAGATTTCTGAATGGGGGAGAACTCTACGCTCTCGAAAAGGAATCCGAGAACACACAGTTCTTTTGGATATGCCCAGCGTGTGCCGGGTCTCTATCGTTAGAGCTTGGAGCGGATGGCAGCGTATTAGCGACGTTTCGCTCCAGAACGAGTGGCTCACCACACCCGCCGCGCGCCGAAGGCTATCTAAAACTGGTGTACAGGCAACCTCGATCCGCGTGAAAACGTAGCAGGTCCACATACATTCGTGGACGCTGCGCAACCAATCGCCCAAAAAGGAGAATTCTATGTCCACAGCTCTTGCAAGCAAGCCCAACATGTCCAACAAAACCGCAATCCAATTTCCCCAATCTATGAACTTTCTCGATGAACTTGAAGCGCTGAGCCGCGAGACTGCCCGGCGCGCCTTCAGCCTCTTCCAGCAGCGCGGCCACGCGGATGGCGGGGATTTGGATGACTGGTTCCGCGCGGAATCGGAGATCCTCAAACCGGTTCCGATTCAAATGAGCGAATCCAACGACGCCTATACCATCCACGCCGAGGTGCCGGGGTTCGACGCCAACAACCTCACCGTGCAGGCCGATTCCAATACCGTCTACATTCGCGGCAAGGGTGAGCAGAAGAGGGAGGAGAAGAAGGGGCAGGTCAAATACAGCGAGTTCTCCGCCGCGGAACTATGCCGCCGCATTGCTTTGCCCAGCGCCATCAACCCGGAAAAGATCATGGCCCGTTTGACCAACGGGGTCCTGGAGGTCACGCTTCCTAAAGCCTCGCCGCCGAAGACAGTCGAAGTCAAAGCGGCTTGATTCGCGAGGAAGCGTCGCCTCCCCTTTGTCACGCCGATCGAAGAGACAACAAAAAAGAGCGGCGCCCGGTTAGGCGCCGCTCCGTTGTTCTCCACAGCCTTCGCTTACTTGGCAGATCCTGTGTCCTGCACTTTGAAGGAAGTGGCACTCAGCAGCGTTGGATACGAGATTTTCTTGCCATTGTTGTCCAGCATGACGACCGGAAAGGAGTCAGCCGCATCAATTGCGGTCCCGCCAAAAGTCTCACCATGCACGTCGGAGTAGGTTTGCGAGCCGTAGTTGGTAAGCGTGGCAAGTCCACCGTTGACGCCCGGACGCTCAGTAATCCATTCGGCGGAGTTTCCAATCAACTTTGTGCCCTTGGGAGCCGTGAAGTTTATCTGCACAGCCTTGCCCTTGTTTTCGTTCACGATGTAGGCGTGCCCCAGGGTAGAGGAAGTGCTCCAGATCTCGATGAAGAATTTCTGTCCTGGCGCGATGGGAAAACCTCCAATACGCACCTCACTGAATGGGTACCACTCGAACCATGCTGAATAAAAGGTGGCCGTGGTCTTTCCTTTGCAGTAGGCATCAAACTCGATGCCGTCTTGCAGCACGTCGTTGCTATCCCAACCGTCGATACCCACCCATGCGCTCCCATAGTCCCAGCTGCCCGTGCATGCGCCGCTCGCCTGCTTGGCAGTGGGAACCGTGACATAAGAGTAGACATAGTAGTAAGAAGATTTCCCATAGCTCTTCGCTGAATCAGTGTGCACCGCGCCGCTCCAGTTGTAGGAAGCAGCCTCATTGGCCGCCGGGGAAGGAGCCTTCGCGGCAGGGTGGTGATAGATGTTGGTTTGCTCCAGTACTGGAACTATGCGCTCCTGCGATGCGGTCACGGCTTCGGCCCAGCTTTTATAATCTCCACTGTAATCGTTCGGCCGGGGAGGAAAACCGTAATAGGCGAGGTCTGCGTCCGAGGCGCGGAGCGGGTCAAAGCCTTCCGGCGGAGCAGCGGTGGTGGTGATTCCCGGCAGATTGGTGGGGAGCTCATTCTGCGACTGTGCAATGCTGGCGAGCGGTGCTGCGGTAACCAGCAAGGCGAGGATGAGAGAAGCTTTCTTCATACATTTTCCTTTTCTTCTTGGGTTATGGGGAAACTGTTGGCATGTCACGAGACCTCGGCATCAATTCTGCTAAGCCTTATAGACCTCCAATACATTGGAAAACGCCCAATTGAAGGTCTGCTTGAAACACAACGAGCAAACAAAGCAGTTTCTGTTTCATGGACGGACATTCCTTCGGAGTACCGACATTGGGCTGCGTCGAATAATGGGATTCGGCCAGTGCTGGTGAGCTGGTGAGGGAAGGGCGCTCTTGTTCGCCTGGAATGGTGTCCGCCCGCATGGCATATTGCAAGGCCTCAAAACCCTGACTTTCACTGGGCCCAAAAGCGTTCGCCGTATAACGAGCAGCCGTGCGAGTTCGGAACGATGCTGCTTCGATGTTTCCGATTAAGTTTGCTCAACCGATCCGCGATGACCTGCGCCACGCACGTACTTTCCTGCCGACTAGCTTCAGTCGCAGCCACGCGATGAGTATGATTCCGCTGGATCAGTGCAGGGGGGTAGATTGACCCCGCCCCATCTCTATAAGAGTCGGAGGCGTGCCCAAGCTTGCTCATGAATTATTGCCGTCACTCTCAATCCTTGTCAACAGCAAAAGCTGTTCGCAAAAATCATTTATTTTCCTTCATTTTTCAGCTCTTTGATCGATGAGGAGACTAAATGGGATTGAATTACTTTTCGCATTACCGCCGTGTGTTTTTCAGAGCAACAATAGGTGACGCGTAACGTGATCCGGCTGCAAGCCGTGGTTACGTCGGCGGCCCTTCGCATCTGGAGACGCGCGGCTTCAAGAGTCTGCGTGAGAACCGGGATTGGGTCCCTCTGCATGACCCCCAGGTCTCAAAGGCGAGACCTGGGCCACCCACTCATGGCTTTGGATTTATAGAGGCGGATCTCACGCGGGCCTCAAGCCGGGTGAAGGTCGTCAAGGTGGGGCAGCAGCACGACGCTCTCCTGTTCGTTCGGGTCGGTGCGGGAGATAACCGCGACGGCGTCTTCCGTAGTGCTCGGGTTGTAGGGCAAGTGGGGCATATCCGCCGGGATGTAAAGAAAGTCGGCGGGGTGCAGCAGGATGTGCTGCTCAAGCTGGTGGCCGTACCACATGGCGCCCACCCCGCTGAGCATGTAGATGGCGGTTTCATGCGAGGCGTGTTTGTGGGCCTTGGCCCGGCCGCCCGGAGGAATGGTCAGCAGCTGCATGTGGATGGCCTGCGAACCGACGGCTTCCGCGGAGATGGCCGGGGCATTGCTACTGCCAGCTGACCACGTCGACAGCAAACGGCGCGAGTTGAAGTTTGTTCCCTGTCTGTGGCGAGACCCGGGCCGCGCCATCACCCGTCGCCTCGTCGACGGTGGATACAGTCGCCGATTTCACCTCTGGGGGAAGCGTCAACTCAATCGGAATGTTCCGTTTGTTGACCACCAGAAGCTTCTTGCCTGCTGGAGTAATAAAGGCCTGTACGTCGGTGGCGGAGCCCATGCCACCCACAGAGGTCTCCACGAGTTTGTCACCGGGATGGAAGTTGTCCTTGATCAGTCTTAGCACCCAGTAGCGATCATTGGGCTTGCCATTGTTGTAATCCATCATCGAGACGCTGGGAAACTGAGAGGGATACCCTACCAGCTGCGATTCTCCAATGACATCCACACCAAGCTTGGTCTCTTCGATAAAGAGGTAACCGTACAGCGCACCGGCAGCGTTCCAGTATGCAGTGGGTATGTGGTCAGGCAAGGCTTTTGAGGCCATGATCTCCGCAATATCAGAGGGAAGGATCACCCCAAGTTCGTCGGTATCCATTTTGGTTGAAGGTGACAGCCTGTCCCGTACGGTCTTGATGAAACGCACCCCGGCGAGGAAGCCATCGGCCTGGTTGAAGAACGTGTATTGCCAGTCGTCGATGTTCTCTCGTATGTCGGGAATGGAGTAAAAATGGTACGAAATGAAATCCAGCGGAATTCCAGGCTTATGGTGTGAGGCGTCAAGGAAGTACTCATACCAGAGGGGATTCGCCGTGGTGAAGGCCAGGGCCATACCCATAAACTTTGTGTCTGGACTTACTTTGTGAATTGCCTCTACGATCGCGTCGTAACGCGCGGTGTAGGCTTCCGGAGTGGTTCGATGTTCGATGTCGGGCTCGTTGAGCACCTCCCAATAGGGAAACTTATAGTGGTATCCGGACTTGTGTTCCTTGCCCAGCTCGTCAATGAATCCGCCCTGTGTATACCAACTCACCAACCGCGCAAGATACTCTCCGATCGGTTTGTTCGAGGGGTCGATCGTTTCGGTTCCCTGGGTATAGTTCCAGAACACCTGGCCCGGATCGGAGGGATAAGCTACCGGCTTGTCCGTCTTGAACATCCATGCCGGGATGGTCGAGAAATTCATAACGGTGGTGTGCCCCTGTTCCTCGGTCGCCGCAAGAAAGTCCTTGGTGTAAGGGTCGATGAGAGAGAAATCCCACGAGGTCTTGTCGTTGGTGGGCGGGTCCAGTTCAGCCACCGAAAGTTTGGGATAAGGGTTCCAGGGGACATAGCGAACGTAGTCGGCGCCGAGATCCTTCAGCGCAGCGAAGCTCCCGTCGTGGATGGGCGAACCCTTGGCGAGCATCGGATTGACAACCACCTGGAGTGTCGGCGTCGATTTAGAAACGATCACCGTCTTATTGAAGTCCATAACGATAGTGTTGGGTGGGGCCGTGGGAAACTGGCCCAAGGCCGGTAGCGTCATCAGGAGAATTGTCCACAGAGATGCGATCGTCGTGCCAGAGAGAAATCGATAAAGCAGTTTCTGAGATTTCATGAGCGATCCTTTTGTCACCACGTGCAGAACAGGTAGCTGCCGTTATCTATTGTGCGCTTTCAAAGCCAAACTCTGTTTTGTGAGAATAGGTCGGGCTTTGTTCTCTGCGTGAGAACCATCTCCATAAATCCAAAACCATGAGTGGGTGGCCCAGGTCTCGCCTTTGAGACCTGGGAGTCATGCAGAGGAACCCCAATCCCGGTGCTCACGCGGGGCTATAAAGCCCTGGGGTACGTTTTGGGGATATATGCGCGCTATGCTGGATATAGTTCGGCGACCAATACCGTTCCGCCGCCTCATAGTTCCGCTTGTTGAACAATGTGTCGAACGCTTCCAGCACCAGCGCCTTGTTTCGTTCTTGTTTTGTCTGGCTCACGACGATTCTCCTCTGCTCTCTTAGAGCTTCGATCCCCCGTCCACGGGAATGCTCGCGCCTGTAATCCACCGTGCGCCGTCGGATGCGATGAACGCGATCACGTCGGCCACATCGGATGCCTGTCCGATGCGCTTGAGCGCCTGCATGTTGAGCGTGAGATTGCGGCCGGCCTCCGTCTTGGTGAAGTTCGACATGTCCGTCTCGATCACTCCCGGTGCGATTGCATTCACGCGAATGCCCCGCGGTCCCAGCAGTGCAGCCCAGTGCTTGACCAAAGTCTCCAGCGCACCCTTCGTCGCCGCATACGCCGCTATGGAAGGAGCATTCGCCTGGCCAGGAGAACCAGAGAGAATCGTGCCGCCAGGGAGGTTATGGCGATCACGCTGGAACCCTCCCCCAGAACCGGAAGAAGCTGCTGCAGCAGAAAGAAAGGAGCACGAACATTGGTGGCAAACAGGTCGTCGAAGTCTCGAACTGTGTGATCTTCGATGCGCGCAGCCTTGGAAATCCCAGCGTTCACGACCAAAATATCCAGCCGCTCTCGAAGCATGCAGTGAACTTTGGCTGCGAGTTCCGTAGCGCCTTCAGGCGCCGCCAAATCTGCGCTAACAAGGTCGGCGCTCCCGCCGTCGTTACGGATCGCGGTCACCAGCGTTTCCGCGTCTGTTTGAGATTTTCCGTAGTGAGCCAGCACGTGCGCGCCCGCCTTGGCCAACGCCAGCGCCGTAGCTCTGCCGATACCGCGTGAGGCTCCCGTGATCAAAGCATTCTTCCCATCTAAGCGATACAAAGTGTCCCTCCGGCATGAATCCTGCTGAAAACAATATGAAGGAAGGCGCGGATCATCGCATCCCGCAAAGGAAGGCATTTTCCATGCCGGTGACTGGTGCGCATTCGCTCCCTCGATCGAGGGGGTGGCTGATACCCCAATGCTGGATTCAAATCCGAGGGGAGCGCCGGCTCTCCGGAATAACGATTTCGCGGCGTCCGAAAAGGCGCGCATCCACAGAAATTGCTCCAGGCCCAAGCAAAACCAGGGCGAGCGAGATCGCCCCCAGATGCAAGGCTAGGAGCGCATCGCCATGCCGGTGAGCGTCCGTGGTAAGAAGCCCGCAAACGCCCCTCGCCAGGTAGCCAATAGTTGCCGCAGCGCCTGCGACAGGCGTCAGGAATCCGGCCAGGAGAAAAAGCCCTCCAATGATTGCAAGAAATCCGATGACGCGAACGGTGAATGCCGGGCCGCCCGGTCCAGAGAGTCCAGTGAGAGCGTTGAAACCGTGGGTGATCGCACCCAGGGCAACCGCGATTCGCAGAAGGATAAGCCCGAGGCCTGGCCATCCGGCCGGGAAAGCCGAAAACAACTTTTGCAGTTTATGCCTCCTGCGCAGGCACAGCGCACCAGGATGAGATTAGCTCTGCTGATCTGGAATTTGACCCCCAGATCTAGTGCTTTTTTCCCACCACTATGCCGGACAGGACTTAGAGTTGTATGATTCCGCGCCGAATTCCGATGGCAACGGCCTCGGTGCGATCACCGGCACCAAGCTTCTCCATGATGTGCTTGATATGCCCCTTCACGGTCTCCTCGGAAATAAACAGGAGCGCCGCGATGTCGCTGTTTCGATTACCTCCGGCGATCTTCCGCAGGACCTCAATTTCACGCTCGCTCAATGTCTCATCGCCCAGATGTTCCACCAGGCGAGCCGCAACTTCCGGCGGAACCTGTTTCTTTCCGCCATGCACCTTGCGGATCATCTCCACCAGCTGCTTCCGCGGCATGCTCTTCAGCATGTAGCCTCGAGCTCCGGCCTCGAGCGCGCGGTGGATCTCGACGTCTCCTTCAAAGGTGGTAAGCATGATCACGCGGGCATCTGCGAACTCCGTACGAATGGCAACCATGGCGTCGATACCACCGATGTCAGGCAGCCTCAGGTCCATGAGAGTGATGTCAGGCCGATGCTTCCGGTAACCCTCGATAGCCTCATGGCCCGATGCGGCTTCGGCAACCAGCAGCATATCCGGCTCGTTCCTGATCACCGCCGCAATGCCTTCCCGCATCAACGGGTGATCGTCGACGCAGAAAACTCGAATCTGAGAAGAGGCGCTCATTCTTTATCCTTGTTCCTTTCGGTTGGTTGCCGGGGTTTCAAACTTTTCCCGGCTAAGCCAGGGAAGCCACCGCGATATCGGACCATTGAGTTCATCTTCGAATGCAATGGCGCCGGGGATGGTCAGCTCGACCTCGGTCCCGGCGCCGGTACGGCTGCGAAGTTTAAAGCCGGCGCCGATGCCTTCGGCACGCTCGCGCATCCCCGGCAGCCCCCAGTGGCCCTCGCGGCCGGAATCAAGCACATGAGCATCGATTCCGCAGCCATCGTCGCGCACCAGAATGCGAAAGTATCTACGTGCATATTCTATGTCCACCTCGACAGAGTTTGCCTTCGCATGCACAAATGCATTCACGATGGCCTCGCGGCCGATGCGATATGCCTCGTCACGGATCTGCGGCCGCAAGGGGCGTGCAGCGCTTTGTGCGATTACGCAGTATGCAATCTTGTCATCGACCGCGAATTCCCGCCCCATGCGCGAGAATGCGATCGCCAGATCGCCGCTGTCTGCATCGTGTGTGCGCAGGCCCCGAAGCGCGTTTCGACCTTCTTCAATAACCTGGCGCATCATCTGCAGAACCCGTTTCAGCAGGGGCTTGGTGGGAGAATCGTCCGGCAGTTGATCCTCCGCCAGATCGAGTTGCATGGAGGCACTGAGGACGCCCTGCAGAAGCGTGTCGTGGAGTTCGCGAGCGATGCGCTCTCGTTCCACCAGCCGCTCTTCCAGCCGCATGCGAGTTTGCCCGACAATTTGTCGCACCCGGACGAGATAAGCCGCGGATAAGAGAAGGATAACCGCACTGACGGCGACCAATTGAAACCAGGTTGTTTGATAAAAGTAAGGACGCTGGGTGATGTTGTAGGCGATGCCCGTGCGATCCCACACCCCATCGCTGTCGCTTGCCCGGACGTGAAAGGTATGAGCTCCAGTGGGGATATTGGTGTATACGGCGGTCCGCGAGGCGTCAGCATCAAGCCACCCGGCATCAACACCATCCAGACGATATTGCAGACGGAGCTTTCCCGGTGAGGCCAGGTCAATTGCTTCAAGATGAATCTCCACATGATGCGTTCCCGGGGGCAGGATCAATTCCTGGCCCGCGAGTTGCTTGTGTTGCCCGACGGTGATGGCTCCGACGAAAATCTTTGGTTTCCGGGTTACCCGCGGCACCTGCGCCAGGTCAATCATTGCCAGGCCTTTCAGCGTTGCCACCCAGAGCTTGCCATCCGCGGCGATAGCAATATTGGGAGACCCTACACTGCACTGGACAGAATTCATTCCGTCGGACCGGTCGAAGACACGATAATCAAGCGGACCGTCATGATCCCGGACGGCGTTGAGCAGATCGTCGCGCCGCATGCGGATCACCCCGTTGTTACCGCTGAACCAAAGTTCATGCTGGGGAGACTCCACCATGCTCAGCAGTTTCAAATCCTCATTGGCGCTGATCAGTTGATTGTTCGTGACCAGGCTGATTCCTCTCGGGGAGGCTGCGGTATAGAGGTCCCCCAGCGAATCTTCAGCAAACCTTGCCGAGAAGGGGCCATCCTTGAGTTGGTTCGGCGGGAAAGGGAGAAACCGCTCTCCGGCAAGACGATCGACACCTCCGTGGGTCGCCACCCATATATTGCCCGCTCGATCCTGATGAACGCTCAGAACCAGATTGCTGGACAGCCCATCGGCAACGGTGTAGTTACGAATATATCCGTTTCGGATGTGGCTTAGGCCGTCAGGCGTCGCCGCCCAAAGAGAATCATCCTGAGCGACTACGATTTGCAGCACAATTTTGCTGATCAACCCTTGTTCGGCGGAGTATTGCAGAAAGCGGCCGTCGCGAAATCGAAATAGTCCACCGCCGTAAGTTCCGATCCATAGGTTGTGTTCTGCATCCTCTGCCAGAGACCAGACGCAGGAGTTGAGAAGGCCGTCTTTCTCGCTATAGAACTTGAAGTGCTTTCCGTCAAAAACAGAGAGCCCGCAGTTGCTGCCAACCCATAGCCTTCCATCATGGCTCGGCAAAACCGCCATGGCGATGTCGTTCGGCAAGCCGTCTGCCGCGGTAAACATATGCACCACGCGACGTCTGAGGTGGGCCAACCCATTGCCGTTGGTGCCGAGCCACAAGTCACCATCGCGGCTGACATAGAAGGAGCGCGCATGGAGATTAGGCGCGGGTGTTTCCAGTTGCTCACCGTCTACGCGATAAATGCCGATGCCGCTGGCGACCCACAGGTTGTCCTCGAAATCCTGGTAAACGCGAAAGGCCGCTGTCTTTTCTACCTGTGAAGGTTTGAGAGCAGGGGGGCGCGGATCACCGCGCCGCATCACGCCCTGGAACGTGCAGTACCACATTGTCCCGCTGCGATCCTGGAAGACGCCAAAAATCTGATCTTCATGGACCCCCAAGCTGGCAGCCAGGCCGGGATGCCGGATGATCTGGTGGCCGTCCCATTCCATAAACCCGTGCCCGGTGACCAGCAGCAAGTGACCGTCTAACGCCTGGTTGATTTGGCTGACGGATACGGCCGGTATCACTTCCACAAATCTGCCGGAGTCTCGTCGATAGAGACCGTCATCGGTTCCGGCCCACAGCGTGCCGTCGCGCGCCTGAAGCAGAGCGTCGACCGCAAGGCTCGGTCCTGAGCTCAGACGGTAAAAGGTCAGCAACGCGGGGTCGAATCGATCAAGGGCTGATCGTGGGATAACGACTGCACCCACATCCGTGCCCACCCAAAGGTCGCCATCGGAAGATTCCAGCAGAGCGCGTACAGCCCCGGGTGACGGCGAACCTGCGGTCTTAAGATCGATTGCGGTGAAGTCACGTCCGTCGAAGCTCGCCAGGCCCGATTCCGTACCCACCCAAAGAAGGCCGTTCGCGGTTTGAGCGATCGCGTTGACCACATTGTCCGGAAGACCATTTTCCACGGTGAAGTCAGTCCGGATATAGCTGTCGGCAAACCGGCTTGTGTCCAGCGCCAGCGCGGTATTGGCGAGCATCAGCATGAAAACCAGACAGCACATTACGAGTGCATTCGAGTGCGGCAACGGTATCTGCCGGTGCTTGAGCTTTGACCACGCGGTCAGTGCCTTGATCGCGTGTCGATGGCCACTCAACATCATGCTTATTCCCCGTCATCTCTTAACATCCGCTTTCGCAGCCTACAGGAGTAAAGAGTACGACGTGACGCTGTTTAACGGAAGGATCGTTTGCCATCCTTCCCGATATGCCCAAAACACGAAGCGGGCGGTGCGCTCCTTTCGCGAGTCACACGAACCCCGCTGTTACGCTTCGCGGAATGAATTTGCGTGAGAGCTACGGAGCCTCCGAGAAGCAATTGTGTTACCAAGGGTTGCTTGGTGAAGTTACCACTTCTATCTGCAGAGTGGCGAGGTTCACAACAGAGTGGGCGGGGCATCTCTATCTTCTGTATTTACAGGTAGCTGAGATTTATCTCCTGGCGCAGTAACTCGAAATCCCATGCATGCATCTCAGCACTTAGCCCATCAATGGGCATGACACGGAGTCAATGTAGTTGGGTTCGTCTAACAGCTGAATTGCGGCGCAGTCGTTTGAGGCAGCTCGCAGACGAACAGGTACACAGTTGGCATCGCCTCCGTGGAAATCCTAAATAGACGCGAAGCCGTTCTGTCCGCGCAAGGTGGTCCAAATGCGTATAAGCCGTTTGCTGTTGTTAATTTCTCTGGTATTGGCCATACCGGCCACACTTTCTGCACAGCTCAGCGTATCCGTCAGCATCGCTCCGCCCGAACTTGTCTTGTACTCGCAACCTAGTTGCCCGCAGAGTGGTTATTTGTGGACGCCCGGCTACTGGGCCTATGGTCCAGAAGGGTACTACTGGGTGCCTGGCACATGGGTCGAGCCTCCCGCCGTAGGGTTGCTATGGACTCCGGGTTATTGGGGGTGGGCCAACGATGCCTACGTCTGGAATGCGGGCTACTGGGGTCCCACCGTCGGGTTCTACGGAGGCATCAACTATGGCTTCGGCTATAGTGGTGTCGGCTATGGCGGGGGATATTGGAATAACGGAGCCTTCTACTACAACCAGTCCGTGAATAACGTGAATGTCGCGGTGATTCACAACACTTACGTGAGGAGCTTCCCAAGCGCAGGAGGCTACGTTAGTTACAACGGTGGACGGGGTGGAACAATCGCTCGACCGACCACCGCACAAGAAGCCGCAGTACATGGGCGTCATTATCCGGCAACGGCGGCACAAACCGAGCATCAACGGGCCGCCGGCAGAAACCACGAACTTCTGGCGTCGGTGAATCATGGCAAGCCTCCGATCGCGGCGACCTCCAGACCGGGAGAGTTTACCGGCAAGGGTGTAATCGCAGCTCGTGGTGCAGCCGCCGAGAGCAGTGCAGCGGCGAAGAGAGCAGTGGCGACTCACTCAAATGAGAGTAATGGAACTGCGAAAAGAGCGGCTGTAGCTCGCCCAAGTGAGAGTAAGGCGACGACCGAGAGGGCAACTGCAACTCACCCGAGCGAGAGCAGAACAACGGAGAAGAGGGCCGCTACAACTCGTCCAAATGAGAGCAAGGCGACGACTGAGAGGGCAACAGCAACTCATCCGAGCGAGAGCAGAACCACCGAGAAGAGAGCCGCTGCAACTCGCCCAAGTGAGAGTAAGGCGACGACCGAGAGGGCAACTGCAACTCATCCGAGCGAGAGCAAGGCAACCGAGAAGAGAGCCGCTACAACTCATCCAAGTGAGAGTAAGGCGACGACCGAGAGGGCAACTGCAACTCGCCCGAGCGAAAGCAGAACCACCGAGAAGAGAGCCGCTCCAACTCGCCCAAGTGAGAGTAAGGCGACGACTGAGAGGGCAACTGCAACTCATCCGAGCGAGAGCAAGACAACCGAGAAGAGAGCCGCTCCAACTCATCCAAGTGAGAGTAAGGCGACGACTGAGAGGGCAACTGCAACTCATCCGAGCGAGAGCAAGGTAACCGAGAAGAGGGGAGCTGTAACCCACCCGACTGAGAGCAAGGCGACGACCGAAAGGGCCGCCGCAACTCATCCGAGCGAGAACAAATCAGCAGAGAATAAGGCGTCTCATTCTCAGCCTGCAGCAGCTCGTCAACATGAAGCACCTGGCACTCAGGCTCGCACGGAAGGTGCTCCGGAGAAGAAATCGTCGCGAGACGAAGCACAGCCTCGTCAATAACCAATTGACCGCCAACCCCGATTGGCACCGGAGCGATCGGCCCAACCGCTCCGGTGCCTAACGGCAGCAAAAGTTTGGGATGTTTTTCGTCAAAGCTCCCACAAAATTGTCATCCTGAGCGGAGCGCCTCACAAATTTATGGCGTGGCACAGGGCTTGAGGGCGCGCAGTCGAAGGACCCCGGGGGCGCTTATCTTGCCCATGCCGTTGCGAGCTTTCGGACCGCCGAACCGCGAGAACACATTTTTCATGCACTGTAATCATTCCATCCCCAGGTCTGTGCAAGGTCTGCTAGCAGTTCTTCTTCTCGGCTTGAGGGAGAGACCGTAGCGGGTCCACCAGGAGCGGGCTTAGGTGGTTGAAAAGCTCGGAACAGCATGGGTAAGATACGCACCCTCGGGGTCCTTCGACTCCGCGCCAGCAATCGCCGTGTCACGTGAAAGATCTGTGAGGCGCTCCGCTCAGGATGACGTTTTTTGTGGGAGTTTTGACGAAAACATTTCCAAACAAGTTAGCGCTCATGAATTGGGACCCACCGCATGACCCCCAGGTCTCAAAGGCGAGGGCCACCCGCTCCCCTCACAAAGAAAATGCCTCACTCTCGCCGTTCGACTGAATTAAGTCACAAGCTCTGAGGATGACGATTTTGTGGTGAGATGGAGAGGAAAACCAGCGTCTTCTCGGCTTCTACCGTCTGCCCACCACAAGCGCTAACTTCTTGAGGGCTAAGCTCATGCGTCCCTGTGCGGGACTGAATTGATGGAACGGGATCTGACCCAAAGCTTCACGCAGTTCTCACACTTCATCCGAACTTCTCTGGCTGGCCAAAGATTTGGAAAATCTGGGGAACATCGCGCTTCGACGATCCGTATCAGTCCGAAGAGGATTTTTCATGCAAACGCTGCGGCAGGATATCGCGTATGCGCTGCGACAGATGCGTCTGTCCCCCATCTTCACGCTGACCACGATGTTGACGCTGGCCCTGGGCATCGGCGCCACCACAGCCATCTTCTCGCTCATTCATACGGTTATGCTCAAGTCGCTGCCAGTGGTCGATCCGTCGCGGCTATACCGCATCGGGGATGGGCAGGATTGCTGCGTGGAGGGCAGCCCACAGGATAACTGGGGGATGTTCTCCTACCCCTTTTATCTGCGCATGCAGGAGAACACGCCGGAGTTCGAAGAACTGGCGGCGTTTCAGGCCGGCGGATGGCAATTGAGCACGCGGCGCGGTGAAACCGACCGTGTGGCCAAGCCGTTGCGCGCGGAGTTTATCAGCGGCAATTATTTTTCTACCTTCGGCGTCGGCGCGTTCTTCGGACGAACCATCGTTCCTTCCGATGATCGGCCATCTTCCGCTCCCGTCGCCATGCTCAGCTATCGCGCCTGGCAGCAGGAGTACGGCTCCGATCCACGAGTGGTAGGTTCGACCTTCATCGTAAGCGACCATCCCTTTACCGTGGTTGGCATTACGCCGCCGGGCTTCTTTGGCGAAACGCTGCGCAGCGATCCGCCGGCGATATGGCTGCCTCTCAACCAGGAGCCAATACTTAGCGGCACCAACTCGCTGCTCCACCGCTTCAGTGCGTGGGTTCGAGTGATTGGGCGGCTTAAGCCAGGGGCTTCTCCCAATGCGCTGCCCAGCCGATTGACGAATCTGCTGCGGGGATGGCTGGTGAACGAAAGTGGCTTTCCTCCGGATTGGATGTCGGGAATTAAAGCGCAGCTGCCCAAGCAAAAGATAAGCATCGTTCCAGCCGGGACGGGCGTAGGCGTAATGCGAGCCAACTACTCCGCCAGCCTGAATATTCTGCTTACTGTGTGCTGCCTGGTGCTGCTGATCGCCTGCGCCAACATTGCGAACCTGTTGCTGGCGCGAGGCGCGTCTCGCCGGGCGCAGACCTCGGTGCGGCTGGCGCTGGGCGCGTCTAGAAGGAGGTTGATGCGGCAATCGCTGACAGAGAGCCTGGTGCTTTCCGTAATGGGCGGTTTGCTCGGGCTGGCCGTCGCGTTCCTGGGGGTGAAGGCAGTGGTCGCGCTGGTCGTTCCACGGGGCGCGGTATGTGCCCATCGATGCGGCTCCATCGCTGCCGGTGCTGGGGTTTGCGTTTCTGCTCTCGCTGCTCACCGGGGCGCTCTTTGGCACGGCTCCGGCTTGGCTGGCGACCCATGCCGATCCGGCTGAGGCGCTGCGCGGGGCCAACCGCAGCACCAAGGACCGGTCGTCGGTCTCGCAGAAGGCGTTGGTGGTTGTGCAGGCGGCGCTGTCAGTCGTGCTGCTGGCGGGCGCAGGTTTGCTAACCAGGAGTTTGCAGAAGCTGCAGCATCAGGACTTCGGCTATGAGACGGATCATCGGGTGACCATCAGCCTGACGGCGCCATTTAATGCATATCCGCAGCCCAAGCTGGACGCGATGTACCGCGAGCTGCAGGACCGGCTGGCACACATTCCGGGTGTGGAGCGGGCGGCGTTGGCCCAGTACACTCCGCTGCAGGATAACTGGGGTGAGATCGTGATTCGCCAGGGCCATGGCATGCCGAATATGAACGAAGACATCGGCTCATCGTGGGATCACGTGAATGCCGGTTATCTGGAGACGCTGGGACAGAAGATTCTCCGCGGACGCTCGATTACCGAAGACGATACGGCGTCTACGCAGAAGGTCGCGGTCGTCAACGAGGCGTTCGTGAAGAGATTTTTCAAGCCGGGTGAAGAGCCGGTAGGGGCGTACTTTGGTCTGGATTTGCCACAATTCAGCGCGACCTACGAGATCGTCGGGGTAGTGCGCAATGCGAAGTACCAGGATCCGGCAGGGACCGGTCCCACCAGGCCAATATTCTTTGCGCCGCTGGCCCAGCGCGTGCACTATGACCACCCGTTGATGCAATCGTTGGATGACAGTACGCACTTTATCGAGGGCGCAGTGCTGCAACTGCACGGCAGCATGGAGGGGCTGGAGCCGCAGATCCGGCGCGTGCTGAGCGACGTCGATTCCAATCTGACGCTGCTCGGCATACAGACGCTTGAGGAGCAAGTGGACTCGAGCTTTGACCAGCAGCGGGCGGTGGCCCAGATGACGGGGTTGTTCGGGATCTTAGCTTTGATACTGGCGGCCGTGGGGCTGTATGGCGTAACCGCTTACACCGTCGAGCGGCGGACCAGTGAGATCGGCGTGCGCATGGCGCTGGGGGCCAACCGGATGAACGTGATCCGGCTGGTGCTGCGGGGAGCATTTCTGCAGATAGTGATCGGGCTAGCGATTGGGATTCCCGTGTCGCTCGCGTGCTCGCGGCTGATTGCGGCGCAGCTGTACCAGGTAAAGGGGTGGGACCCGCTGGTGCTGGGCGGGTCGGTGCTGGCGTTGGCAGCATGTGCGTTTCTGGCAAGCATTATTCCGGCGCAGCGAGCGGCCTCGATCAACCCAGTAAAGGCATTGCGCACGGAATAGCTCCCATCGTTGTTCACTTGACAAGCAAGTGGGGTAAGACGATCCTGCTTACAGGAGCGTCTACTTGAATGCCTAGTAAAGAAAAGGAGTCAATTCAGCTGCTGCAGGGGACACTGGACCTGATCGTCCTGCGCACCCTGGCCAGCATGGGCTCCCAGCATGCGTACCAGATCGCTACCCGGCTGCAACAGGTCTCTGATTCTCTGCTCAACCTCAACCAGGGCACGCTCTATCCAGCTTTGGTGCGGCTTGAGCAATATGGATGGATCAAGGGCGCCTGGGGAAAGACGGAAAGCAACAGAGACGCCAAGTTCTACACCATCACCAAGGCGGGACAAAAAGCGCTCAGCATGGAGACCGCTCGCTGGCGGAAGCTGGCCGGCCTGGTTGAGCTGCTGCTGGTGGGGGAGCCGTGATGATGCGCCTGAGACGGCTCTTTGCCAGGCTCGGCGGCCTCTTCGGAAACGTTCGTCGGGAAGAGGAATTAGAACGAGAGATCGCGACTCATCTAGCGTTGCTTGAGGATGAGTTTCGGAACAAAGGCCTGCCCCCGGGCGAAGCGCGACTTGCAGCCAGGCGTGCGTATGGCGGCGTGGAACAGGCGAAGCAACTGCATCGCGAGGAACGGTCGTATCAGGGGTTTGCCCAGACTGCGCAGGACATTCGCTATGCTTTTCGGCAGCTCAACAGGGCGCGCGGCTTCACCGGGGCTGCTGTATTGACGCTCGCTCTGGGCATCGGCGCAAATACGGCCATCTTTTCCGTAATCAATGCCGTGCTGCTCAAGCCACTCGGTTATCCCGATCCGGATCGGATTGTACAGTTTCTCGTGACTTTTCCCGCTGCCTCTGTGCCCGGCTCGTCAATTCCCGACTTTTATCTATGGCAGCAACAGACCCGCGTCTTCCAGGACGTCTCGGCCTACGACTTCGGGGATCATGGACTGAATTTGACCGGCGACGTACCGGAACGAGTTCATGGACTTCACGTCACGGCCGGCTACTTTCGCTTGTTCGGCGCTCCGATGTTTCTGGGACGCACCTTCACCGCGCAAGAAGATAGCCCGAACGGCGGCAGGTTTGTCGTCATAAGCTACAACCTATGGAAGCGCAAGTTCGCGGGGGATCCAGGGATCGTCGGCAAGACAATTTCGTTGGAAAATGAGCCATTCACCGTGCTTGGTGTGACCGGGCGGCGTTTCCAAACCGAACCGGTAGCGGACGTATGGGTTCCGTTCCAGTTCGATCCGAACAGCAACGACCACGCCCACTACTTCCAGGTAGCGGGGCGGCTCATGCCCGGTGTTACGTTGGATCAGGCGAACGCGCAACTCAAGCTCACCGCGAATGAATTTCACCGCAAGTATCCGCTTGCTGATCCAACGCTCGGCTCCAGAGTCGAACCCCTTCGTGACGCCGTTGTGCGCGATGCGCGATCGTCATTGCTCATGATCGGGATAGCGGTCAGCTTTGTCTTGCTCATCGCTTGTGCCAATGTGGCAAATCTGCTGCTGGTCCGCGCCACCGGCCGCAAACGGGAGTTCGCTATTCGCGCTGCCCTGGGCGCAGCGCGCGGACGAATCCTTCGCCAGTTGCTCACAGAAAGCATTTTGCTGTCGTTAACCGGTGGTGTGCTAGGGCTGGTGCTTGGATTGGTTGGCGTGCGCGCTCTGTTGGCTGTGAGTCCGGGAAACATTCCCCGCATCGGCGAGAACGGCTCCCCCGTCGGCCTGGACTGGCGCGTGCTGGCTTTCACACTGGCGGTGTCCCTGTTCACCGGAATTCTCTTCGGGCTTTTTCCCGCATTGGGCGCCTCTCGGCCTGACCTGAATGGTGCGCTCAAGGAAAGCGGCAATCGCCAGGGCTCGGGATTTCGCCAGAGCAAAGCGCGCTCGCTGTTGGTGGTCAGCGAAGTTTCATTGGCAATCATGCTCCTGATTGGAGCGGCGCTCTTGATTCGCACATTTGTCGCTTTGCGTGCGGTGAAACCCGGCTTCGATCCTCACAACGTGCTCACCATGGACATGTCGCTTGCCGGAGCGCGCTTTGCCAAGACCGCGAGCGTCTCGCGCCTGGCCGGAGATGCCCGCCAGAGGCTCAATGCTATTCCCGGCGTCGAGGCTTCCGCGGCAACTTGTTGCGTTCCACTCACGAGCAGATTCGGTCTGCCGTTTATTATCGTCGGACGCCCGCTGGGAAACGCATACGAAACGGGCGATGGCCTATGGATGGACGTGTCCCCCGGCTACTTCGACGTCTTCAAAATTCCTATCCTTCGCGGACGCGAGTTCACCGAGCAGGATGACGCGGGCGCATCGCCCGTCGTCCTTATTAACGAGACCATGGCCAGGCACTTCTGGCCAGGTCGCGATCCGATCGGTGAGCAGATCATCATCGGCAAGGGCGAAGGTCCGGAGTTTGCGGACCAGCCCCGTCAGATCATTGGGGTTGTGGCTGATACCCGGGACGCCAGCCTGTCAGAGGTTGCTGACAACGCGATGATCGTTCCCTTGGCGCAGGTGCCCGATGGCATGACCGCTCTGGGTCTGCAATTTGGTCCGATCGTTTGGGTGATACGCACACACGTCGAGCCACACCAGGTCGCGGCCGCCGTTGCCGAGCAATTGCGCCAGGCGAGCGGCGGATTACCCGTGGCGCGTATTCGCTCCATGGATGAGGTCGTACTGCGCTCGATCGCGCGGCAGGATTTCAACATGCTCCTGCTCAGTGTCTTTGCCGCTTCCGCGTTGCTGCTCGCCGCCATTGGAATCTATGGGGTAATGGCCTATTCTGTCGCGCAGCGCAGCCAGGAGATAGGCATTCGCATGGCCTTCGGCGCGGACCGCGCCACAATTCGCAACCTCGTGATGCGTCAGGGGATGCTGTTGGCGATCGCCGGAGTCCTGGTTGGGGTGGGTGCGGCCCTCGGCCTTACCCGCCTCATCGCCAGTTTTCTCTTCGGCGTCACCACCTGGGATCCAGTTGTCTTCCTCGTAGTACCGGTGCTCCTGACCTCCGTGGCATTGCTCGCCGTATGGCTACCTGCACGGCGCGCAGCTCACTTGGATCCAATTCGCGCGCTGCACATCGAGTAGACAGCCCCTCCAAAAAGTACTCCTATATTCATAGTTGACAAGCTGACTCCTATGGGCGTAGTACTACTGGCATAGGAGATAGAGATGGCGAAGAGAGCCGATGGCTTAACCAGGCTTGAGCTCGAGATCATGCAGGTGCTGTGGAAGCGTGGGCCAGCCAACGTTGGTGAAGTGCAGCAGGGAATGGGGCGCGAGCTCGCCTATACCACGGTGCAGACCGTGCTCAATACCCTGCATCGCAAGGGCAAACTCCGGCGCAAGCTCGATGGGCGCGCGTATGTCTACAGCGCGACAGTCACAGAGGCAAAAGCTCTGCGCCATGCTGTGCGCGATCTGGTGGATCGCATGTTCGGAGGCTCGAGCGAAGAACTGGTCCTGAGCCTGATCAAGAGCCGCGAGATCGACCCGGAGCGAATTGCCCGGTTGAGCCGGCAACTTGAGCAAGACGAGGAGGCAGAGTGATGGAAAAGTCATCCATGGTCTGGATGGTCGATTATCTGCTGAACTCGGCATGGCAGGTACCGCTGGTGCTCCTGGTCGCGATTCTCGCGGCGCGGCTCCTGGCTCGGCTGCACTCCGCTGTAGCATCCCATTGGACCTGGGTGGCCGCACTGGTGTTGGCTACGGTGCTGCCGGCGTGCCGCATCGATGGGTGGCCCGGCGCCGCGTGGTGGCATGCAGCCACGGTCGCAGGAGGGCGGGTGCAGATCGCATTCCTGCCCGGCGCCGCTGTGGCAGCGGGAAAGCTCTCGCTATCCCCGCCGATGATGGCGGTTGTGCTGGCGCTCTATGCCGCGGTTACTTTCTATTTCGCCGGACGCATTGTGTGGGGCTTGTGCAAGACGGAAGTGCTGCGCCGAAATGCCTCCGCTTCGCTGCTGCCTGAGCCATTGCGGTTGCACTGGGAAGCCCTGTGTGCGCGAGTTGGCGTGAGGCATGCCGCGCTGCGTGTATCTCCCACCGTTGTGGGACCGGCGGTGGTCGGGTTGCGAACTGTGCTGCTGCCATCGGCGTTTATCGAGACGGTCCCTGCGAGAGATCTGGATGCAGCTCTGGTTCATGAACTGGCTCATGTGCAGCGCAGTGATTTCGTAAAAAACATCGCGTATTCCGTGCTCATGCTTCCGGTGGCCTATCATCCGTGCGCCTGGTTGCTGCAGAAGGCTGTGGCGGAGAGCCGCGAGACGGTTTGCGATGCGATCGCTGCCGGGGCCTTGCACGGCAGAAGGTGTTATGCCCGTTCGCTTTTACGCCTGGCTCTGCTGATTCCCGCTGGGCTTCACAGAAGGGCAACGGCTAGTGTCGGGATTTTCGAGGCAAACACTCTTGAAAGGAGGGTGAGAATAATGATGGATCAAAGCAAACAACTGAGAGGTGCGCGGCGCCTGGCGGCAATCACCGGGGTTCTTCTTCTTACTGGGGGAGCGATGGCCGGCATGGTGGGTACCCATCTGACTGTGCGGGCCGCTGTTAATCCACCAGACAAGCCACACCTGCTGCATGTGTCGGCCGACGCGATGGCGGGGAATCTTGTGACGAAGGTAATGCCGAAGTATCCCGAGGATGCGAAGGCCCGCCACGACACCGTGAACGGCTTCTCGACTCTGGAGGTGATTGTGAATGAGCAAGGAGTGCCGACCAACATACGTGTTCTCAAGAGCCTGCGCAGAGACTATGACGAGAGCGCTCTCGATGCGGTACGCCAGTGGCGGTGGAAGCCCTACTTGTTGAATGGGGATCCCATTGCGGTGGAGACGACCGTAAACATCGTTTTCTCCATGAATCAATAAGTTTCGCGGCGAATTAAAAGAAATACGCAGGCGGTGGCACAGAGCGGCATCAGCCCTGCGGCTAAGAATGCAGGGGTGTAGGAAAAGCGATCGACCAGAACTCCTACCGCGAAGGTGAAGGCCACGCTCACCAGGCCTGCGGCCAATCCGCTTAGGCCGGTAACCGTGGCCACCACATCGTGGGCCAGCAGATCCGAGGGAAGCGTCAACCCCATCGTGGACCAACTGGCGTATCCCCACAGGGCAACGCAAATCAGCGCGAGCGCCAGGGTCGCGCTGTGCACCCGGGCGGCGGGGATCCCGGCAAGGATAGGCAGGCAGCTGATAGCGCATACCCACAGGCGCGCGCGCACCACCGGTACGCCGCGGCGAATGCAGTACCCGGATATAAAGCCACCGGTAAAGTTACCAATATCGGCCGCGACGAAGGGCATCCAGGCAAAGAGCGCGATGCGCTTAAGGCTGAAACCCCGGGCATCGCTCAAGTACTGCGGGAGCCAGAAGACATAGAACCACCAGATTGGATCAGTCAGGGCACGGCCCAGGACGATGCCCCAGACATTGCGGCTCCTGGCGAGGTCAAGGTAACGCCGCAGGCCGCGCTGCGGCGAGTTGCGAGGCGTATCCTGACCGGCACGGATCAACGCCGCCTCATCCGGCGTTACCCGCGGGTGGCGATCCAACGGATAGTAGACGCGCAGCCACATCGCCAGCCACACAAAGCCGAGCAGTCCGGAAAAAATAAAGGACCAGCGCCAGCCGAATGCCAGAGCGATCCAGGGAATAACCAGGGCGGCCAAAGCGCCTCCTACGCTTGAGCCGCTATCGAAGATGGCGACCGCGAGACTGCGCTCCTGGCTGGGAAACCACTCTGCCACGGTCTTGCTCGCCGCCGGCCAATTGAACCCTTCACCGATGCCCAGAAGAAATCTGAACGAGGCGAATCCAAAGACTGAGCTCGCAAACCCCGTAAAGATATTCACGACGGACCAGAAGACGACCGCAAGGGCAAGCCCCAGCCGCGTTCCTACGGCGTCGAGGAAGATGCCGCCAAGAAGCCATGTAACCGCATAAGAGATTTGGAACGCGCCAAGTATTTTGGCCAGGTCGGTGTGGCTCAGATGATATTGCGCCGTAATCATCGGCGACAGAACAGAGAATGTCTGCCGGCTGATGTAATTGGTAACGGTTGAGAAAAACAAGGTCCAGACGATCCACCACCGCACGCGGCCCGGCTTGGGATTAGATGGATTCATCGCATTCCAGTTCTGCTGCAGCTGCCCCTCGATCATTGGCCTGGGTGCGAAAAAAGCGCAGTGGAGGGACCTGCGGTTTTCAGCGACCCTCACGAGATCTCCCTTGGAGGCCGCATCAGACATTCTCCAACTCGGCGGCGGAGTCTACATCCAGGTAGACCGTCACGTCCGGATGGGTGCGGAGAAGAGTCGCGGGGCAGGCAGTAGAGATTCGCTCATGGACCGTGCGCCGGATTATCTGCGCCTTACGCGGCCCCGGTACCGACGCAATCAGCTTCGGTACACGGAAGACCGTCGGGATGGTCAAGGTGAGCGCTCGTTCCGGCGCTTCTTGCCAGCTTGGGAACCAGCCCTCTGCCGCCTGCTGCTGGCGGCACATCAGGTCCAGGTTGACGATCTTCATCTCCAGCGGATCCTGGAAGTCGGCTTCGGCTGGCTCGTTAAAGGCCAGATGCCCGTTCTCGCCAATCCCGAGCAGGCAGAGTTGCGGCTCAGCCTGGTGCAACTCTTCGATGTAATGCCGGCATACCGCGTCAAGATCGTGAGCGCTGCCGTCCATCTCGAAAAAGGCGCCCAGGTCTACGCGTTGCGTCAGCCGTTCGCGTAGAAAGCGGCGAAAGGAAGCTGGATGGTTCTCATCCAGTCCGACATATTCATCCAGATGAAAGCCTCGGACCTTTTTCCAGGGCAAACCGGGCGTCGAGGTCAGGAAATCAAGCGTGTCGAACTGCGCCGCGCCGGTGGCAAAGATCACGCCAAACTGGTCGCGAAGCTGGTCCAACCTCAGCAATTCCTCTGCTACCGCAAGCGCGGCCGCCTCGCCGGCCGCCCGCTTGCTGGGATAAATTTTCAGCTTCATCTTCCCCGCGGTGAGAGAGGTGACCCCATCCTTCGTCGTTTCCATAGCTGTCATTACCGTCCGTTGTCTCTTTTATCACGAACCAGGCAATGGCCTACGGGCAAAGATGTATGCCCTTCGGCTTTGGTGCTCCACTTGCGGAGCGTAAGGTTCCCGTTCGATGATTTCTTCAACCTCTAGGCCCGCAGCTTCCAGGTGGCGGCGCACCGCGGAAGGCCGGAAGAAGAAGAACTCCATGGCGACGGGTTGTCCCCACATCTCTTGCACCCGAACGACCTCATCCCCGATGTGGAATGCGAGCAACAGCAATCCGCCCGGTTGCAGCACTCTTCGCATCTCCCGGAAGACCAGGGGCAGAGATTCTTCAGGAAGATTGACAATGGCGTAGAAAGCCGTGATCCCAACGAGTACCTGGTCCTCCAGCTCCAGAGCCAGCATATTTCCTTCCTGGAAGCGAATGCCATAGTTGAGCGTTCGAGCTTGTTCTAACATTCCCGGAGAAAAGGTCCAAACCAAAGACGGTCACGCCTGCCTGGTAGAGGTAGCGGGCTATGTGACCAGGGCCGCATCCCATGTCACATACTTCGCCTCGTCCTTTCACCTCAGATGCGAAGCGATTCAGAAGTTCCCGGTCAAGTGGCTTGTTTTGAAGCTCCCCAAATAGATGGGTTGCATACTCATTCGCCAGCCGGTTGTAGCTTTCCCGGATCGAGTTCGTACGCTGCAGGTTCATACCTGTAGTAAGGTACACGGCCCGTCTTCGGCCTGGCCTCGGAAATTAATGTTTACCCCACCAAAACTTTCTGCATCGTACAGAAGGTGTTAGCCAAGATAGAGGCGTTACCAACGTGCTAAGTGAAGCTCGCGAGAACCTGAAACGTCCAGACAGCGCCTTGTTGACCGGGATTCTTATCGTGGTGGTGCTGTACTTCGCTCGCGAGGTCTTCGTGCCCCTTGCGCTTGCTGCGCTGGTTGCATTTGTTCTTGCCCCGGCAGCTGACTGGTTGGAACGGCGCGGGATGAGAAGGACGCCGGCCGCCCTGCTGGTGATTGTTCTTTCTTTGGCGACCGTGGCCGTCCTGGGTTGGGTGTTGTTGGGACAAATCTACAGCCTTGCCGTGGAGCTGCCACAGTACCAGCAAAACGTGTCCGACAAGATCGGATCACTCCACCTGGATTCGGCGGGTAGGTTGAGCAGAACCGTCGAGATGCTGAACAGTCTCAATAAGCGGCTTAAAAGCGGGGACACTGCTTTGGACCCAGTTATCTCCGTTGTCCAGCCACAGCGAGCCTCCAGTTCCCATGCCAATCCAGTTGCCATAGCGAATAAAACGACGCAACCGGTGTCGGTGCGCATCGAAGAGCCGCAGGAGTCAGTGCTCGAACTGGCTGGCAGGACGATGACGCCGTTAGTTCATCCACTCACTACCACGTTCATTGTTGTGATCTTCCTGGTCTTTCTGTTGATTGGCAGGGAGGATCTGCGGGACCGCGGCCTCAAGCTCGCCGGAAGCGGGCGAATGCACCTGACCACGTCTGCTATGAAAGACGCCACCGCCCGGGTGAGCCGCTACCTGCAGATGCAACTCGTAGTGAACCTCTGTTATGGAGCCGTCGCCGGGGTGGCTCTTCAATTGATCGGGGTTCCCCATCCATTGCTGTGGGCGATCCTCACGTGTGTGCTGCGCTTTGTGCCCTACCTCGGAATCATGATGGCTGCAGCCGGACCGCTGCTGCTCGCAGGCGCTGTCTCTCCACACTGGACCGCGCTGATGTGGACCGTGATCACGTTCTGCGTGCTGGAGGTCGTGGCAGCGAACTTCGTCGAGCCCATGCTCTACGGCGCGTCGACCGGGATCTCTGCCATTGCGGTTTTGATCGCCGCCGTATTCTGGACGTTTCTGTGGGGATTACCCGGTTTGCTTCTCTCCACCCCACTTACTGTGTGCCTGATTGTAATCGGGCGCCAGGTTCCACGATTGCATTATCTGGAAGTGCTGCTCGGGGAGCGAACAGGGCTGCCTCCGTCGGAGTATTTTTATCAACGCATGTTGGCCTCGAACCCAAGGGACGCGCGAGCATTGATCGAGACGACCTTCAAGGCACGGTCGTCGCGCGCGGAAGTATACGACACCATACTCATTCCCGCGCTCGCCATGATTGAAGAAGCGCGGCACTCCGAAGAGATGACGGCTACTCGTGCCGAAGAGGTTCTGCAAAGCGTAGAAGAACTGGTCGAGGAGCTGACGGCCGGAGCCGGCTTAACTTCTCCGCACCAGCCGCCGGCAAAACGAGTGGTGTGCATGCCTTCCCGGGACTTCGCCGATGAGATAGCGTGCCAATTGGCACAACAAGTGCTTGAAGACACGGCGACGGTGCAGATCGTTCCCGCAGATTCTTCCATGACCAATCTCCAGGAGCACATGGCCCGTCAACAGCCGGAGTTGATATGCGTGGTGGGCGTTCCACCTCGAGCGATACGCCACATAAGAATGCGCTGTCACCAGATTCGGGCCCGATTCCCGGAAAGTATCGTGGTCGCATGCGTACTAAGCGATGAAAACGATTTGTCCTCTCTGCGCAGCCGCATACCAATAGAGGACGCGCAACACGTTGTTTCTTCGCTGCAGCTGATGAGGGATTATTTGACGTCGGTCTTGCATCCGGCCGAGGTCCTTGAAGCGTCCGGGGAAACACAAGAAGCCACCGAGACGGCCAGAGAAATCAGCGCAAACATTGATGAAGTAAAGCGGGTCGATCTTTTCGACGGGCCGGTAGAGGGGATGTTCAACCGCCTGGCAACCAACCTGGCACGATCTTTCGATGCTCCCATTGTGTTGATCACTGCGGCGGACGGGGAGAGGCATTTTTGGGAGGCGCAATGCGGCCTGCCGGAGGACGCCCTTTCAACTGGTGGGGCCGAGCGCGGGGGTTGTGTCTGCAACACGGTTGTGTCGGCCGATCAGGTCGTCATCATCGCCGACATCGCGGAAGAAGAACGGTTTGCCGGGGATCCGTTTCTCAAAGCCCACGGCATCCGGTTTTGTGCTGCGGCTCCGCTCAAAGATCAAGACCAGGAGGTGATCGGATCGTTACGCGTGCTGGACACGCGACCCCGGCAAATTACGGAAAAGCAGAGAGAGACGCTGATCTCGGTTGCCGAGTCGGTGATGATGGCAATTGAGCTGCATGAGCCGAGACAGACCGGGGAGCCGGCCACTCCCGAAGCAGATCAATATATCGAGTCGTTGGGCGCCTCATAGTCCTCGCCAAACTTGTTCTTATGAGCAGGGATGTGTGAGTCAACCTTGATAGCAACGACTCCCAGATCTCTCTGGGAGGAAGTTACCACGACGCGCCGGCTCAGAGCATTCAGGTCGCTGGTGCTGCCTCCTTCCGCCCAGACATGCATCTCGTAGGAGGCCGGCGGCACGGCCTGCAGCGTAATGTTGCCATCTGCGGGCGATACCCCGAAATATGGTGTCGACACCGTGATGATGACCGCGCTCATCTCCGGATGAATGTTGCAGAAGATATACGAAACGCCATCGTGGTCGAAGTGTACGGTTCTTGAGCTTCCACTCTCATACAGGCCAAGATCGAACCGTTTTCCATTGAACAGCGAGAAGACGTTATGGAAGAAGGGATCGAGATTAGGGAAGTCGACCGTGCTCCCCGTTGGAATTACCAGGAGATGCGGTGTGAACTTTTTGTCCTTTTGCACCAGCCGATAGTGCCCGGGCCTGGGCCTGGATACCACGTCTGCCATCGCCGGGGAGAGCGGAGTAAGCCAAACGACAACACCGGCCGAGCCCGCCGGTTGATCCTTTGCTTTCCCCAGCCGCGTTATGCGTACCTGCACCGACGCGTCCACCGTCTCGGCATAGCCTGCCGCGGTGGCGCAAAGCGAACAGAGAATAAGCAGCGCCGCGCGCAATGGAATCGGGTAGCGCACTAGAAGGAATACCCTGTTGCCAAGCCGAGGCTCTGGGCGGTGTTGACCTGGCCGGAGATGGGCCAGCTATAGATGTTGCGGTATTCGGCCGAGAACAAGAGGTAGGTTTTCGGACGATAGATGATGTTTGCCAGCACCGTCCGATTTCTAGCCAGGTTGGTGTACGCATCCGTCGCGTCAGGGTCTGTGTAATAGCGCAGCATCCCTGAGAAACCAGCATCCACGCCAATGCCGACATTTGCCTCGAGCGACCGAGTGAACCGTGTCTTCAGCTGTGACCATCCACCCTCGTCGCTGAGGCCGCGAATGGCGCCAGAGTCCGGATCGGTCAAGTAGTCCTTAAAGGTTCCTCCCCCCAGGCCGCCCAGTGCGCGCCCTCGATAGAACTCCCCTGATAACTCCGCCCATCGAGAGAAGGGGAAGCTCCAGTCCGTGGTGCCGGCCCACGCGTCCACGTGCTGGCTGTAGGGGTAGGTCTGGCGGCTGTAGTATCCTCCCGCGCCTACGGTAAACGATCGATCTCCCAACAGGATGCTGTAGCTGACGCGAGATTCATAGCCCGGTTGGCGGCTGCGCTCGGCTGGGTCCGGCTGCCGCTCTCCTGAGATCGCTGGGTTGCCAGGGGCGGCAGGATCGATCAGCGCAAAATCGAGACCGAGCGTTCCTGGGCCGAGGTGGGCACGATTGATTGACTCAATTTGCGGCGCCCAAATCCACAGGTTACCGGACCATGCAAAGGGTGGTTCCCCGAGGCCGACGTACGAGGTCGGTTCGTTAGGGGAAATAAGCGGTGCGTCCAAAGAAGCGATGAGAGAATGATTGGACCAATCCAGCCGGGCGCGCGCGGTGCGCAGGCGCAGGTTGCCGGTAGTGGTGGTGTAGTCCGCGTAGGGAACTCCTCCAAAGAAGTCAACGTGAACATCGGCTGAGGAGCGCGCGCCCCAGAGCGGGGGCCCTTTTGCTTCCAGACCAAAAATCGTCTGGCGGAGGGTTGCTGCCAGACTTCCGTTGGCAGTGGTCGCATTTTTGGGCAAGGCAAGGATCGGCAGATCGATGTTGTCGACAGCGCCGTTATTCAAGAACGATGAGAAGAGTAGCAGCCCCGTTATCTTGACGGGATACTTCGAAGCACTCTCCACTTTGGTTTGATCGTGCTGCTTGACTTCAGCTTGCAGAATCTCGGTCTCATTCTGCAATTGCTGCACGCCGCTTTGCAGCTGGGAAGCTGCTTCAGCCGTTGCTTGTGGGGTTCCGCCATTCGCTGCCGCCAACTGTGCGTGTACTTCCTCGAGCTCGCTGCGTAATTGGTCAATCTGCTGTTTTGAATCGTCGAGCTGATGCTGCATGCTATTGAGCGCCGCCAGAACCTGGTCCAGCCGCTGTTCCAGATGAGTCGAGCCGGGCGGCTCTTGTTGCGCAGTCCCAACGCAGGTCAGCAACACCGGCAACAGGGAAAGTGTTAACGCAAAACGCTTACGTTTCATTCCACACCTCATTAAGAACCCAGTAGGCGGCCCATGCAACTTGCTACTCGGAGGTTATGCAGTTTCGCAATTACCGTGGCCTCGTAAGAATCGAGAGGTGTGGTTTTCCTTGGGGGAAAACCACGAAAAGGCCTATCGCTTCGGACTACACCAATTGCGAAACTGCTTTAGTGCGTGGTTGATCGCTGCTCATTGGCGGAGACCTCGAAAGAATGCAAGGTACTCTTGGCCAGGGAGAGAGAGAAGACGGTCTGCCCAGGTTCGGATGTTTCGAGCGTGACCGCACCGCCGTGTTCACGAGCGATACGATCGGCCAGAGTGAGGCCCAAACCAACGCCTCCAAGTTTGCCTTCGCTGACGAATGGTTCGAACAAAGTCACACGGATTTGCTCGGAGACGCCCGGGCCACTATCCACAACCTGGAACGTAATCCAATCCACCGTGTCGACCAGCGAAACTCTTACGTGTGCGGGTCCGCTGCCTTTGCGTGCCGCCTGGCAGCCGTTGAGCAGCAGGTTATAAAGGGCGCGTTCCAGCTTCTTGCCGTCGACCCACCCCTCCAAAGAGGGCAGCGGATCGGCGACGATCGCTACGCCATGCGCGTCGGGGTGCGCCCTTACCATGGCGATGGCCCTTTCCACAACCAGCGAGATCGACTCGTAATTCGCTTGCAGGTGCTGACCCGTTCGGCTGAAGATCAAGAGGGATTCGATCAGCTCCGTCATCCCCTGTACCCCCATCTTCACTTCGGCCAGCAGCTCCGCCCGCTCCTCCGGTTGCGTGGACCACGATCCCAGAAACTCCGCATTGGCATACACGGCGGAAAGATAATGCCGCAGATCGTGGGAGATGGAGCTGGCCATTCTACCAATGGTTGCCAGTCGCTCTGCCTCCAGCAGCTCCTGCTGTGTTCGTCGCAAGCGGAAGCGCATTTGATCGAAGGCCGCACTCAGTTCGCGCAATTCCTTCGCGCCGCGGCTCTGCAGTTGGTATGCGAAATCTCCCGAGCCAAGCGCGCGGGCGCCTGCCACCAAGGCCTCCAGGGGTTTCGTAATGGAGGCGGATATATAGGTGGCCAGCGCCCCCGCGATGACCAAAACAAAAACGCCTAGAGCGATGAGCAACCTATCGAGCCGGATCAGATAGCGGCTCGCCTCGTCATAAGACTTGAGGACGACAAGCCGCACTCGAGGAGAATCCGCCCGTGAGAGCAGGGGAGACGCTTCTATGAAGCGTTCTTTACCCAGCCGAACATCCACATCATTGAATGTTTCATGGGGAAGGCTCGACTCGCGTTGCATGAACTCTTTGATTCGGTTGGGGTCCAAGGTGGAGGCGACGACGTCATCATCGGCTTCGAAGACCACCTGGGCTGCAGCTGCTTCGCCTACTTCCCGAGCGACTTGATTGTCGATGGCATAACCGATGGCAACATAGCCCAGGAGGGTGCCTTCGGTGGCCGAACCAAAGTAGAGCGGCTTGGAGACAACTTCATAGAGCCGGTTCCCGCTTAAGACGTAGTGCGGTCCTGGGGAGGCGATGAAATCATTCTGCAAGTCGACTGGGGCGTCTAGAATTTGCGGCGGCAGTCCTTTCTCATAGCGCGCGATCACTTTCCCGCTGGGCTCAGCGAGCGCGAAGAATGCTGCACCGCTATCCCTCCAGAACTCCAGACCCTGATCGCGAACTGTGCGTTCGTTTCCCCGCGCCGGCCTCAGCAGTACGGTCATCAGCGCTTTCAAACTGGGTAAATCCGCGAGCAACGTGGCTTCACGGTCCAGCATTTCCCGCCGTTGGTCCTGCAGGTTTTCAAAGGTGGCGATGGAGCGGTGCAGATCCGACGCGAGCGCCTGGCGAATTTGCTTCTGCAGGCTGGTGTGGATCACGATCAAACTCAGCGCAGTTAATCCAAAGGAGACGGCGAGCAGCGATAACAGCAGGGTCGTACGCATCCGCATCGCCACCAGTTTCTCCGCCTCCGTTTTGCCCGGCTGCATTTAGGCGAACTGCGAATAGACGAACTTGTATCCCAGGCCATGCACAGTCCGAAAATGCGTGGGATTGGCCGGATCGGCTTCCAGCTTTTGACGGAGCTTGAGTATTTGGTTGTCCACGGTGCGTGTGGAGGGATAGAAGTTGTATCCCCAGACGTCATTCAGCAGCTCTTCGCGAGTCAGGACTCGCTCCGCATTATCCAAAAAGAATCGCAGCAGCTTGAACTCGTGCGCTGTCATCGGAACCGGCTTGCCGGCGCGGCTCACTTGCATCCGGGTGAAGTCCACTGAGACGTCGCCGAAAGAAAGTGCATGATTGGGAAGCGATCGTTTCGAACGGCGCATCGCCGCTTGTACCCGCGCCAACAACTCGCGCGGGCTGAAGGGTTTGGTAACGTAGTCGTCGGCGCCCAGCTCCAGCAGTAGTACCTTATCCGCAACTTCAGAGACAGCGCTTAGAATGATGACCGGCGTATCCGGCGAGGAGCGCTTCATGATCTTGCACAGCTCTCGCCCGGACAAGCCCGGCAGCATCAAGTCCAGGACTACTGCATCCAGCGAGCCACCCTGGAAAATCTCCAGGCCGGAGGAACCATCCGCGGCGGATTTTACCTCGTAGCCTTCCGCGGTAAACAGGCGCTGGAGGGCCTTTTCTATTCGTGAATCATCTTCGACGACGAGGATGGTACTCATATTGCCTCAGGAACAATTCTCCTCCGTTTTGCGTTCACCGGGAAGAGCCCGTGCGGCCGAATGACAAACCAATGACAAATCGGTGACAAATCCGAGACAGGCGCGAGCCACCCGGCAAGAAGAGGCCGCCGGCAACGATGACATACCAGAGACAATTCTTCCCTCAGTGGCTAAAAGCCACTTAAGTCCTGTTGCTTTATGGACGGCCTGAAGGCCGTCCCCTTCAACTGATTTTCATCGCCGAGTGAACCGCAGGTCCAACTCCACTACGAAAAATACCCCGGAATTTCCTGTGGAACTGTGGTGGCTTCGGTGAACTTCATGCGCCTTTCTTCACGGAAAGGCGCACACGCGGTTCTCTCCAGTGCAGCGTGGCAGGAAATCCGGCGTTCGCCTCCCGGATCCGTGGACGGTGGCGCCGGTGAATTCATGCGCTTTTTAGACACGTACAGGTTCCCCATACATGCAGGAAACCCGTCGCGATCGTTCATTTCTCCTTCAACTTGCCGCAGGCAAGTTGAGTGGTCGGGATGACAAAGAGGAGAGGGGCGCTCCCATGGAGAGGAGTTGCTGGATACAAGGCGTTTTCATACTCAAGGAGCTCTCCCCTTCAAGCTGTGCCCGCGTTAAGCCGAGGGCCGCCCTCGCCCAGCTCCTGTATCAGGAAGGCGTAATCCAGGGCAATCTCCTTCAGGTAGTCGTACCTGCCGGAAGCGCCCCCATGTCCCGCACTCATGTTGGTCTCCAGCAGCAGCAGGTTGCTATCGGTCTTCAGCCTCCGCAGCTTCGCGACATACTTGGCCGGCTCCCAATACATCACCTGGCTGTCGTGCAACGAGGTCTTCACCAGCATCGCCGGGTAATCCTTGCGTTCCAGGTTGTCGTAAGGCGAGTACTGCAGCATGTAGGCGAATGCCTCCGCCTGGTTTGGATCTCCCCATTCCTCGTACTCCGCGATGGTCAGCGGGAGCGTGGGGTCGAGCATGGTGTTCATCACATCCACGAAAGGCACATGGCAAAGAACGGCGCGGTAAAGGTCCGGACGCAGATTGGCCACCGCACCCATCAGCAGCCCACCCGCGCTTCCCCCTTCCATGGCGACTCGGCGTGGGTCTCCATAGCCATGGGCTACCAGGTATTCCGTGACCGCGATGAAATCCGTGAAGGTGTTCATCTTCTGCATCAGCCGCCCGGCGTCGTGCCAGGGCTTGCCCATATCTCCGCCGCCGCGGATATGCGCGTACGCTAGCACAAATCCCCGGTCCAGCAAGCTCAGGCGGTTCGAGTTGAAACCCACGGGGAGGGAGTACCCATAAGACCCATAGCCATAGACATAAAGAGGATTCGTCCCATCGCCCTTCTTGTCGCGGCGGTAAACCAGGGAGATGGGAATACGTGTGCCGTCAGGCGCTGTGGCAAATACCCGCTCCGAGCGATATCGCGAGCGCTCAAATCCGCCCGGCACCTCCAGCTCCTTGAGCAGCGTCGACTGGCTCGTCTGCACGTCGTATTCATACACTGAAGTAGGCGAAACGAGGGATTGATACCCATAACGAAACTTGTCGGTTACGAACTCACGGTTCACGTGGGGATGCGCCGAATACGTAGGCTCAGGAAACGCGATCTGCCGGGAATCCTCGGCAAACGCGCCCTCCTTGTCCCAGGACATCACGCGCATTTGCGGTAGCCCGTTCGCCCGTTCCACGACTACAGCGAAGGACTGAAAAATATCCAGATCCTCCAGCATCACGTCCTCGCGGTGGGCCATCAACTCGCGCCAGTGGGCGCGCCCGGGAGTGGCAACCGGCGCGGTGACCAGGCGGAAAGTCCTTGCCGTGTCGTTCACGCGAACATACCAAAGTCCATCCCGGTGGTCCGCGTAGTACTCGATGTTGTCGCGCCGCGGTTCGATCAGCGTCCAGCGTCCTTCCGGGTCATCGGCACGCAGGAACTGTTCTTCGCTGGTGGTATGGCTGGCGCTCTCCAGGATGAGGTAGTTGTCATCGCGCGTGCGCCCGGCGCCGATATTGAAGCGCTCGTCGCTTTCCTCGTAAACCAGCACGTCCTCGCCTTGTGGCTGTCCCACGATGTGGCGGAAAAGCTGGTACTGCCGCTTGGTAGCCTCATCTTCAACCGTGTAGAAGAGGGTTTGATTGCCGGCCGCCCACACCACCGAACCCACACGCTCTGCCGAATCGCTGAGCACTTCACCCGTCCTCAGGTCCTTGATGTGCAGGGTGTATTGCCGGAAACCCGTGGTGTCGGTCGAATAGGCAAGAAGATTGCCGTCGTCGGAGACGGCAAAGGCTCCCAGCGCGAGGAAGCCGGTAGCCATCTGGTTCATATCCAGAATGATCTCTTCGCTCGCCTCCAGCGAGCCGTGCTTGCGGCAGTAGATGGGATACTGCGCACCCTGCTCCGTCCGCGTGTAGTAGAGATAATCCCCGTCTCGAAAAGGCACCGAGACGTCGTCCTCCTTGATGTGGCTAATCATTTCGGCGTAAAGGCCGGCCTGCAGATCGGCCGTCGGCTTCATCACGGCGGCGGTGTAGGCATTCTCCTGTTCCAGAAATGCAATCACTTCAGGGTTGGTCTTTTCGCGAAGCCACCCGTAGTCGTCGGTCAACCGGTGTCCGTGGATCGTGGTTACGGTTTCCTGGCGGCGGGCGATGGGCGGCTGAACCAGAATTGGCTGGGTAGAAGTCATATATGAATCAAGGATATCCGATCCCAGTTGACCTGCTCGAGGTATCGGGCATCTTATATCAGGGAGGAGGAGAGCCTAATGAATCAATCAATTTACTTGAAGACGGCGGCCCTCGCCAGTGCATTGGTGCTGTGCGGAAATATGGGGTTGGCCCAGATGCGTAATTCCAGCAGCCCGACCCCACCAGGGCAAAACACCGGCGCAGACCCCAGTATGGATCCCCGGATGAACGGTGTGCAGGCAGGAACCACGGCGATGGACCGGATGTTCGTGAAGAGCGCGATGCAGGGCGGCCTGGCCGAAGTCCAACTTGGTCAGCTCACCCTCCAGAAAAGCAATAACGACCAGGTGAAGCAGTTTGCTCAGCGGATGATCGACGACCATACCAAGTTGAATGAGGAGATGAAGCCGGTTGCCCAGCAGCTGCACGTGGATGTACCGACTCAGGTTTCGAAGAAAGACAGCAAGGTCATAAACAAGCTGCAGGCGCTCTCCGGGCCTGCCTACGACCAAGCCTATATCAAAGACATGGTCAAGGACCACAAAGACGATCTGAGTGAGTTTCAAACAGAAGCTTCTTCCGGTCAGGACCAGACTGTGAAGGATGCGGCGGCGCAAGGCAGCAAGGTGATTGCACAACATCTGCAGATGGCGCAGCAGCTGGCCAAGGATCAAAACCTGACCGCGGCCGGGCAGTAAGTAGAGCCGCCACTGGCGTTTCCCCTTTGTGCCCGCTCGTCCGGCGAATCATCGCCGCGGGCAGCGGGCGCAACTTCGCCTGGGTACAATGGGGCCATGGGTAAGCGTCTGCTTGGGTTCTTCCTGCTTCTGTTCGCCTGCTCCAGCCTGATGCTGGCCGAGCGGGTGCAGGACTTGCCCAAGCCCACGAATTACGTCAATGATTTCGCCGGTGTTTTGTCTCCTGAAACCCTGGCGTCCCTGAACGCGCTGTGCCGGCAGGTAGACCTCCAGGCCCACGCACAGATTGCCGTCGTCACCATCAAGTCGCTTGAGGGTGAACCGATCGAGAACTTCGCCACCGCGCTGGAAGACAAGTGGAAGGTAGGCAAGAAGGGTACGGATCGCGGTCTCCTTCTTATATTTGCCACCAGCGACCGCCAGTACCGCTTCGAGGTGGGCTATGGCCTTGAGGGCATTCTGCCGGATGGCAGGGTGGGCGATATCGGCAGGCAGATAGTGCCCTACCTGCGCCAGAACAACTATGACGCGGCCGTTACCCTGGCCGTGCAGCAAATCGCCGGCGTGATCGCTGCCGACGCCGGCGTGGCGCTCAATACCGGTCCTCGTCCAGGACCGGCCTACACAAGGGCCGCCCAGCCGCAGCCGCTCACGCTGGGCGAAGTGGTGGTGTTGGGCCTCATCCTGCTGGCGGTTATCTTTTTCCTAGCGCGTTTCGGTGGTTCCGGGCTGCTCGGCTTCCTGATTGGGATGTTCATGGGTGGAGGCGGAGGAGGCGGCTGGAGCGGCGGTGGTGGGGGCGGCGGCGGTGGTGACAGCGGGTTTGGCGGATTTGGCGGCGGCAGTTCCGGCGGCGGCGGCGCCTCCGGAAATTGGTAGGCTACTTTTAGATGAGTAAGAGGATGAGTAAGAGAAGGAGAACGTTGGCATGAGACGCGGGCTTTGGGTAGCAATCGCGGCATTGGTGGTAATTTTTCTGGCGGTGCTGCTGGTTTTCGGCAGCTATGTAAGCGCGAAAAATCAGATGGTCCAAAAGCGGGAGGCAGTCACCGAATCCTGGGGTGAAGTCAATAATCAACTGCAGCGCCGTGCCGATCTGATCCCCAACCTGGTCGAGACGGTGAAGGGGTATGCCAAGCAGGAGACCACCGTATTCGGCGATATCGCCAACGCCCGGGCCGGCCTACTCAACGCGCACGGCGATCCGCATGCCACCATTCAGGCCAACGGGGCGCTGGATGGGGCTCTGGGAAGGCTCCTGGTCTTGACGGAAAATTATCCCGACCTTAAGTCCAATGGCAACTTCCAGCGTCTTTCGGATGAGCTGGCAGGCACCGAAAACCGCATCAGCGTAGCCAGAATGCGCTACAACCAACGCATTCAGGAGTACAACACTTTTATCGGGCAGTTTCCCAACAGCATTTGGGCGGGGATCGGCGGTTTCCAACGCAACAACGACTACTTCCAGGCGAGCGCCGGGGCTCAGACCGTGCCCAAGGTCAACTTCTAGAAGCAGAAGGCGGGTGCCACATCTTCGGTTTGCGAGCGAAGAGTGGAGCACCCGCCATCTGGGGATTCAGAAAGAAAGCTCTAGGCCCGAGCGAAGGAAGCCACTGCGCTGGCTTCGTCGTCCTTGACGTCGAAAACGGTGTACAGCTTGGTGATTTGCAGCAGGTCGTGGACCTTCTTGGTGAGATTGAGGAGCTTAAGGTCTCCGCCCTGGTTGCGGACGGTGGTAAATGCGCTCACCAGTTCGCCAATCCCTGAGCTGTCGATATAGGTTACGTCACCCAGATTGAGCAGAATCTGTTTGGAGCCCTTGCTGAGCAGATCCCGCACGGCGTCGCGCAGTTGGACGCTGCCTTCTCCCAGGGTAATCCGGCCACTGCAATCCATTATTGTGATCCCGTCCACTTGGCGGGACTTGATTTTCATGCTCACGAAAGTTCTCCTTAAATTGTCGAACGGGCGGTTCCTAAGTGTTTGATGAGGGTAAGTTCGGTGCCGGGTTGCAATTGTCGAAAGTGTACCTCATCCATGAACGAGCGGATCAGAAAGATGCCTCGTCCTGATCCTCGCAGCAGATTCTCCGGCGCCAGCGGGTCGGGCAAGGTATCCGGGTTCAGCCCTTTTCCCTGGTCAGCGATGCGAAATAACAGGGATTCCGGCGTCGATTCAAAGTAAACCGTAATACGCTTCTCGGGATCGTAGGAATTGCCATGGAGCACGGCATTGACTGCTGCTTCACGGACGGCCATGGCTACCCTGTAGATTTCCTCTTCTTCCAGTCCGGCCTTTCTGGCCATCTCTTCCGCTGTCGCTTCCACGCGGTTGACGCTGTCAAGCGAGGACTCAAGTGTGTAGGTTATCTTGCTAGCCTGTGATCCACCCAATTGCCTGACCTCGTGTGACGCGCTGGGCTTTAGCGACCGAAGACCCTTGTGCGCAAGTTTGCTTGGCCTGCAGCCTCATGTCAAGGCACTTTCAGTGCTTGGCCCGCCCGCAACCCCAGCAAATAGCTCCTATATCAACTCGTACCCGGCAAAGAAGTAACCAATTTCGAAGGCCGCCGTATCCTCGGCGTCCGAGCCGTGAATGGCATTCTCTTCGATGGATTCGGCGAATTGCTTGCGGATGGTGCCCGCTTCCGCGTTGGCCGGATTGGTGGCGCCCATCAGCTTGCGCAGGCCGGCGACGGCATCGTCTTTCTCTAGAACCATGGCGATGATGGAGCCGGAGGACATAAAGCTGGTGAGCGAATCGAAGAATGGCCGCTTGGCGTGGACCGCGTAAAAGCCCTCGGCTTGCGTCTTCGACAAGAACAACTTCTTGATGGCCACGATCTTGAAGCCCGCCTTTTCGAGCTCCGCAAGAATCGCGGCGGAGTAGCCTTTGCGAACCGCGTCGGGCTTGATGATGCTGAATGTCCGTTCCATGCCTAACCTATTTCCCAATGACTTTGGCCAATGTTTCGCCGATCGCGGCGGGGGACTGCACTACGTGGATACCGGCGGCGGTGAGCGCCTTCATCTTGTCGGCCGCGGTACCCTGGCCGCCCGAGATGATGGCTCCGGCGTGCCCCATGCGCCGTCCGGGGGGCGCGGTCTGCCCGGCGATAAAGCCCACTACCGGCTTCTTGACATGTGCTTTCACGTAGGCGGCCGCGGCCTCTTCGGCCGTGCCTCCGATTTCGCCGATCAGGATGATGGACTCGGTCTGCGGATCCTCATTGAGCAGCTTGAGCGCGTCCACGTGGGTGGTGCCGATGATGGGATCGCCACCGATGCCGATCGCCGTGGACTGCCCGATCCCTCGTTGCGTGAGCTGATACACCGCTTCATAGGTCAGGGTGCCGGAGCGGGAAACAATACCCACGCTGCCCTGTTTGTGGATACGGCCCGGCATGATCCCGACCTTCGCCTTGCCTGGCGAGATCACACCCGGGCAGTTCGGACCGATCAAGCGCGATTTGGAGTCCTTGATCACGCTCCATACCTTGACCATGTCGTTGGTGGGGATTCCCTCGGTGATGCAGATAATGAGCGGCAGCCCCGCATCTTCGGCTTCCAAGATGGCATCCGCGGCAAACGGCGGCGGCACGAAGATCACGGTGACATTGGCGCCTGTCTTGGCAACGGCCTCGCTCACTGTGTCGAATACCGGCCAGCCCTCGTGTACCGTGCCTCCTTTGCCCGGCGTCACTCCGCCCACTACCTTGGTCCCATATTCGGCGCAGCCCTTGGCATGGAAGGTGCCTTCTTTGCCGGTGATGCCTTGCACGATCAGCCGCGTATGTTCGTCCACTAAAACAGACATAAATTGCTCCAGACTTTACTTTTTCTTTGCGGCTTTTTCTTTGGCCGCCTGGACCACCTTGGCGGCAGCGTCCTGCATGGTCTCGCCGATGATGAAGTTGAGGCCCGAGTTCTTCAGGATCTCTCGTCCCTGTTCCACATTGGTGCCTTCCAAGCGAAGAACCACGGGAACCTGGACGTTGGTCTTTTTGGCGGCTTCCACCACCCCATGCGCCAGCGTGTCCACCCGCAGGATGCCTCCGAAAATGTTGATGAACACGGCCTGCACATTCTGGTCCGAGAGCAGGATTTCAAAGGCGTGCTCAATCTGCTGCTGGTTGGCGCCGCCCCCCACGTCCAGAAAGTTTGCCGGTGAGCCGCCGGCATACTGGATGATGTCCATGGTCGCCATGGCCAACCCGGCGCCGTTGACCATGCAGGCGATATTGCCGTCGAGCTTGATGTAATTGAGCGCGTACTTCGAGGCTTCCACTTCCAAAGGATCTTCCTCAGCTGTGTCGCGCAATTCCTTCAGTTCCTTGTGCCGGAAGATGGCGTTGTCGTCGAAGTTGATCTTGCAATCCAGCGCGAGCAGCCGGTCATCGGTGGTCGTGATGAAGGGGTTGATCTCCAACAGGGAAGCATCTGTCTCCAGAAATACCTTGTAGAGGCCCGTCATGAATTTGACTGCCTCGTTGATCTGCGTCGGCTTGAGGCCCAGCGCGAAGGCGAGTTTACGGGCCTGGTAGGGCTGGAAGCCAACTGCGGGATCGATGTATGCCTTGAAGATCGCGTCGGGATCCTTGGCCGCCACTTCTTCAATCTCCATGCCGCCTGCCTGGGAGGCCATGAAGACCAGCTTGGCGGTGGCACGGTCGAGCACGATCCCGAGGTAGAGCTCGCGGGCGATGGGCGCCGTTTCTTCAATCAGCAGGCGCTGCACTTTCTGGCCCTGGGGTCCAGTCTGATGGGTCACCAGCTGCATGCCGAGGATCTTCTTGGTGTATTCCTCCGCCTCGTCCAGGGTCTTGGCCACCTTGACGCCGCCGCCCTTACCCCGGCCACCGGCATGGATCTGCGCTTTGACCACCACGCCCTTCGCGCCCCCGCTGAAGAGCCGTTTGGCCACGTCCAGCGCTTCTTCCAGGGTATTGGCCACCTCACCCTTGGGGACAGCGACGCCGTATTTCTCCAGGATTGCTTTTGCCTGATACTCGTGAATTTTCATACATTTGGTCTTCGGACAGAACTTCCATACTAAAGGGGATTGGCCTGCAGGGCAAAGCTGGGCTCCGATGGTCCGGGAGGAGTGCCCAGCCCCGCAGGGGCGACTAAGTTCAGCCGGAGGTGTCCAAATTAGCGGCTGTGCCCTGTCGAAAAGACATTTCCAGGAGTGGTCCTCGGAACTGCAGATCCCTCGGCTTCGCTCCCTATGACACAGGGAGAGCGGACGATCGGTTTAGTGCCGCGCCTACGGCGCTCGGATCCTCTTCTGGATCGGGTTCCCAGCCCTTCCGGGCTGGGCTGACGTTTGGCGGTCGGCCCTCCGGGCCTTGCATCCATGGCGATTCTTGCCGTGTCATTTCTCCCTCAACTTGCCACAGGCAAGTTGAGATGCTCGGGATGAGAAGCGCTTTCATAAAGAGCGGTTGCTGAACAGAAGGCGTTTCATCACCCTAGGCGGCCCACTCAAGGCGATGAAAAGCGCTCTTTATCCGACAACCGCTCTCTATGGAAGCGCTTCTCTCCCCTTTGTCATCCCGAGCCAGCCGAGGGATCTGCAGTTCCGCGGACCATTCCTGGAAAGCCCAAATTCGTCCCTTTGGTTAGAAGCCTAATTTGGACAAGTCTGAAGTTCAGGTGGCCGAGGTCTCGCGTTTGAGACCTGGGTTCCCGCAGATGCTCTACGATTGGGCAGGAAGGAAACACCCATGTCCCATCTGGCCGGGCTGCTGCAGCATGTGGCCGAAGATCGCGGCACCCTCACGCAACAGCAGGCCTCTTCAGCCCTCCGGGAGATGCTAGAGGGCGATGCCACCGATGTGCAGATCGCCTCGCTGTTGACCGCGATCGCCACCCGCGGCGCCACCGTGGAAGAGCTGTCGGGTTTTGTCCAGGCGATGCGGGTCATCAGCCGACCCGTTCCCTTGAGCGAGCAGGAACGGGAGCAACTGGTCGACACCTGCGGAACCGGCGGCGATGGCCGGGGAACCTTTAATATATCCAGCGCTGCCGCCCTGGTGGCAGCTGCCGCGGGGGCGCGGATAGCCAAGCACGGCAATCGGGGTGTCACCTCAAAGTGCGGTTCAGCCGACGTGCTGCAGGCGCTCGGCATCCCGGTCGAGTTAGAACCCGAAATGGCGGTAGCGTGTCTGCGCCAGACCGGCTTTATGTTTCTCTATGCCCCGGCGCTGCACCCCGCCATGAAACGGGTGCAACCCGTGCGCCGCGCCCTGGGCTTTCGCACCATCTTCAATCTTGCCGGTCCGCTCACCAATCCTGCAGGAGCCAGGGCCCAGCTGATCGGCGTCTTCGCTCAATCGGCGGTTAGCCTGGTAGCCGAAACCCTGGCTCGACTGGATGTGAGGCATGCGTTTGTAGTCCATGGAAGAGACGGCCTGGATGAACTTACTCTGAACGGCCTGAGCGATGTGGCCGAAGTGCGCGGGCAGCAAGTGCGCAACTTCACCCTGGAACCGGAGAAGTTGGGCCTCCCGGCCGCCCCGCTCCAAGCGCTTGCGGGTGGCGATGCGCAGCAGAATGCCCGCCACATCGAATCGATTCTGCGCGGCGAGCCTGGACCCAGGCGGGACATCGTGTTGCTGAATGCCGCGGCGGCCCTGGTGATTGCTGGTATTGCGGTCGATTTTGCCGGCGGTGTGCGCTGCGCCGCCAACGCGATAGACTCAGGTGCTGGCCTGGAACTGCTGGCCCAGTTGCGCGAGTTCGCGCAGAAAGCCTGATCCGTAAGGGAGTTTGCACCATGCCCACGCAAAAGCAACCCATTGCCGCCTGCTGCGCCGCGCTGGTTCTTGCCGCGGTTGCGATCCCCGGCCACGCCCAGCAGATCGTCGTCAGCAAAGACAACCGGACCATCGCGGTGACCACCAGCGCAGACGCCACAGCCGATGCGGACACGGTGACCGTGCAGATCGGCTTTCTCGTCTACGGGGAAGACCAGGATTCAGCCTATGCCCTGGGTTCGAAGACCTCGAATGCCATTGCCGCGGCGCTGAAAGCTGCCTCCATTCCGCCGGACGCGATCCAGAGCGAATCGCAGAGCATTTCCCCCGTGCAGCAGTACGGAAACCAGGATTGGACCCCAGCCGAGAAAGCCGAGCGCAAGTTCCAGGTCCAGCAAAGCTGGAATGTGAAAACCGCTGCCGCAAATGGCGCTAAAGTCCTGGATATCGCGGTCAAGGCGGGCGCCAACCAGAGCGGGCAAATGACTTGGAGCGTGGCCGACCAGGACGGCCTGCAGGCCAAGGCCGCTAAGCTGGCCCTCGACCGTGCCCGGCAGATCGCGCAGCAGATGGCGGGGGGCCTGAACGCCACGCTGGGCCAGCTTGTCTATGCGAGCAACGAGGCGCCGGCTCGGGAACCGGGACCGATCATGATGAGAGCCCAGGCTATGGCTGCGCCGCCCCCACAGTCCCAAAAGGTAGAGCCGCTAAGCGTCAGCGCGCAGAAGGTGACGGCTTCCGCGACTGTCTACGCCGTGTTCAGTATTCAGTAGCGGACGTCGTATGCTGGGATGAAAAGGATGTTAACCCATGGCGAGATACCAATATCGTGAACTGAAACCCACAGCCGAAGGCGAAGAAATTTATCGCCGCTGGGTGTGCCATCTGGATGAGGAATTTACCCGGCACAAGGAATCTCGGCTGCGGGGTGAGATCGTGCGCGATGCGCTGCACCAGATTTATCTGGGCCGCCCCCATGGCGGCAAGCTCAACACGTCGCTGATCTCAGAATTGCCTGGCAATGTTCTGCAGTTCAGCTTCGACCCGGCCAACGTGACGCTCGAGCCGGAGTACTACGGCGACGTGGATGTGGAGAAGTATTGCGAGCGCAAGCCGTTGATCTATTTTTGGCAGATGTTTGACCGCTCGCCCCTGGGCTTGAACCACTGGCTCGGCTTTCGCGTCCGCAAGATGCTGGCCAAACACATCTTCAAACACGTGGGCAAGAACGTGAAGATCTTTCACGGGGTTGAGTTCAGTTTCGGCTACAACCTGACCGTGGAAGACGACTGCACCATTCATAAATACGTGATGCTGGATGACCGCGGCGAACTCATCATCCGGAAGGGAACATCCATTTCCGACTATGCGGCGTTGTATTCCCACTGGCACGACACGTCGGATGCTCATGATATCGAGAACCGCATCACCGAAGTCGGCCCAGCCGCCCGCCTTACCTATCACTCGTCGGTGATGGCCGGGGTCAAGGTGGGTGAAGACGCTATGTTGGGCGCGATGGGCGTCGCCACCCATAACGTGCCGCCGCATGCCGTCTGGGGAGGCGTTCCGGCCCGCGAAATCAGGGTCAAGAAGTAAGTCACCGCCAACATTGCAAACGTATTTAGCCCTGGCCGCCGTGCTACCATCAGGCTTCCCATGGGAACCCCTGAGATTGCTCTAAACGTCTGTGAATTTGTGGTGTTGCTGTTTGCGCTTAGCCTTCACGAATCGGCACATGGATGGATGGCTTCGCGGCTGGGCGACCAGACCGCACGCATGCTGGGCCGGATTACACTCAACCCCATCAAGCATATCGATCCCATGGGCACCATCATTTTGCCCCTGGTCGCAATGGTGACGCGCGTCCCCCTGATTGGCTGGGCCAAGCCGACGCCGGTGAACACCCGCAACTTCAAGAACTTCGTGCGCGACGACATCCTCACCACCCTGGCTGGGCCGGTCAGCAATGTCATTGGATCCGTGGTCTCGTTGCTGGTGTTGATCGTCATCGCCAAGACCTCTCCAGTCGGCTTGGTCTCGGTGCGGTCGGTCGCCATGCGCGGGATAAGCGGGCTCGATCCCCAGCTTCTGGCGGTGAGCCCGGTGGCCTACCCGCTGTCTTTGATCTTCTATATCGGTATGCTGCTGAATCTGTTTCTCGCCGCATTCAATCTGCTTCCATTGCCGCCACTGGACGGAAGCCACATTTTCCGCCACATGCTGCCCCATCGCTGGCTGCCGGTCTATGACCGTCTGGGCATCCTGAGCCTCTTCCTGATGCTGTTATTTGGCGGCGGTGTCACCATGGCCATGGTGAATCCTGTGCTCGGCTTCTTCCGCGTTTTGCTGCTCTCGATGTGAAGGTTTTCCGTACAATCAAGCCAGTGAACCAACACCCTCCCCAACTCAAGCGCGTGCTCAGCGGCATGCGCCCCACCGGCAAACTGCACCTGGGCAATTACATGGGCGCGCTTTACAACTGGGTGCGCCTGCAACATGAATACAACTGTTACTTTTTTATCGCCGACTGGCACGCCCTCACCACCGACTACGCTGACACCACCAACCTGCGGCAAAACACGGTGGATGTTGCGCTCGACTGGCTGGCGGCCGGGTTGGATCCGGAGCGCAGTGTCCTCTTTGTGCAGTCCCTGGTGCCTCAGCATGCTGAGTTGCACCTGCTGCTCTCCATGATCATGCCCCTCGGATGGCTGGAGCGGGTGCCGACGTACAAAGAGCAACAGCAGCAGATCACGGAGAAGGATCTGACTACCTACGGCTTCCTTGGCTATCCCCTGCTGATGGCAACGGATATTCTGATGTACCAGGCTGACTTTGTGCCCGTGGGGCAGGACCAGGTGGCGCATGTGGAAGTAACCCGGGAAGTGGCCAGGCGCTTCAACCATTTCTACCCCGGTTCGGGCGAGCCCATATTGCCCGAACCCCAGGTGCTGTTGACTCCCTCTCCCAAGTTGCCGGGCACCGATGGGCGCAAGATGTCGAAGAGCTATGGCAACACCATCCTGCTCACTGATCCGGAGCCGGTGGTGCGGCAGAAGCTGAAGACAATGGTGACCGATCCGGCGCGCGTCCGCCGCACCGACCCTGGCGACCCGGATATCTGCCCGGTGGGCGACCTGCACAAGGTTTTTTCCACCTCGGCAGTCCTGGAGGAGGTCTACGTTGGCTGCCGGTCGGCGGGCATCGGTTGTATCCAGTGCAAGGGCTGGGCTGCGGATGCGATTATGGCCGAACTGCTGCCCATGCAGCAGCGGCGCCGCCAATATGAGGACCAGCCCCGCCTGGTGCATGACATTCTGCACAGCGGCTCAGCGCTGGCCCGGGTCCGGGCGGAGGAGACCATGGTCCAGGTGAGGGAAGCGATGCACCTGGTGCATCCGGAGCAGGGAGAGCGTGCTCAATGACCGATGAACCGCGCAGCGAAACCGACCAGCAGGCCAGGAAGAGGGAGGCGGCAGAGAGCGCATCCCCTTACAGCATCAGCGTGGGCCAGGTCTACGACGGGCCGCTGGACCTGCTGCTCGACCTCATCCGCAAGCAGGACATCGACATTTATGACATTCCCATCGGCCGGATCACAGCCCAATTTCTCGCCTATGTAGAAGGTCTTAAGCAGACAGAGGTCGATGCGGCCGCCGACTTCATTTATGTAGCTTCGCTCTTGATCCACATCAAGAGCCGCATGCTTCTGCCCCGCACCGGGGCCGAGGCGGCCGAAGGCGAGCAGGAGGATCCCCGGCGGGAGCTGGTGGAGCGCCTGCTGGAGCATGAGCGCTTCAAGAACGCAGCCCAGATGCTTCTGCAGAAGCAGCAGATCGAAGCCGCTACCTGGACCAACCCGGCGATCCGCCAGTTTCGCAACGAGGAAGAAACCGAGCCTGAGATCGCGGCGGACACGGTGGACCTGGTACGGGTCTTCCGCGAAATTCTCGACCGGGCGCGGCAAAGGCCGGTGCTGGAGGTCGACGAGGAAGCCGTCACCGTCTCCCAGATGTTGGATTATGTGCGGCGGCGTCTGATGATGGAAGACCGGCCGGTATCACTGAGCAGCCTGCTCAGGAACACCCGCTCGGAGCGGGCGCTTATCTGCATGTTCCTGGCGCTGCTTGAGCTGGTCCGTTTGCAGGCGGTTTTGCTGAGGCAGGACAACAACTTCAGCGAGGTTTACATCAAGAAGCATCCATCCTTCGAGTCAGTCATGAACCAGGGCATGATGCAAGCCACCGACGACTGGCGCTGACCCGGCAACTATTGAAAACCGGCCCACCCAAGGCGATGAGCGAGGTCCAGTCCCCGAAGGGACGACCTGAAGTAGGCCTAGGACGTTAGTCCCAAAAGCGCTAGCCTATTTGGTATGTTTTTCGCCAAAACCTCCACAAAATCGCCGGGGTCCTTCGACTGCGCGCCCTCAAACGCTGTGTCGCACGATAAATCTGTGGGGGCGCTCCGGTCAGGATGACGATTTTGTGGTGAGTCGGAGATGAAAAAACCAACGTCTTATCAGCTTTCTATTGTCTGCCAAACAACCGCGAATTACTGCGAAGCACCCCACCCATCAATTCACATAACTTTAACAATCCCCAACACCACAATTCATCATCTCAGTCGTCCGCCTTTGGTAACGTGCGAACACCTGTAGTGTGGAGTGTGCTCGCGTGACGGAAGGTTCCTCTGCGGTTTTGGCCGCCCCTGGGAAGAATTCTCTTCTCGAACAAAAAATGAACCGAAAACAGGGCAAGATCCCGATGATCATCTTCGGGCTTGTTCTCGTCGGCGGCATAGGCTGGGCCGCTTCACAGCTTCTTGGCGACTTGTTTGCCGCCGGGAACTCAGCCTCTGCAATGGCCTATTTTCTGCTGGCGATTGCCTTGCTGATCGCCCTGGGATTTGAATTCGTCAACGGCTTTCACGACACCGCCAACGCGGTGGCAACGGTTATCTACACCCACTCCCTTGAACCCCATATTGCCGTGATGTGGTCCGGCATGTGGAACCTGATTGGGGTGTTGCTGTCCTCGGGCGCGGTGGCCTTCGCCGTGGTCTCTCTGTTGCCCGTGGAGCTAATCCTCAAGGTTGGATCGGGCGCCGGTTTCGCCATGGTTTTTGCCTTGCTGGTGTCGGCTATCCTTTGGAACCTGAGTACCTGGTGGTACGGCCTACCGGCCTCCAGTTCACATACGCTCATCGGTTCCATCATCGGCGTAGGCATAGCCAACCAGTTGATGTCGGGCTCGAATGGCACTACCGGCGTGGATTGGACACAGGTAGGCACCGTCTTCCGGGCGCTCCTGATTTCGCCCGTAGTCGGGTTCGTCTTTGCTGCTCTGCTGCTCCTGGTGTTCAAGGTCGTGATCAAAGACCCGCGGCTTTTCGAGGCACCCAAGGGTGACGCGCCGCCGCCATTCTGGATTCGCGGCCTGCTGGTTGCGACTTGCACCGGTGTCAGTTATGCCCACGGCTCCAACGACGGCCAAAAGGGTATGGGGCTCATCATGCTGATCCTGATCGGCACGGTGCCCACCGCATATGCTCTCAATCACGCCGTCGGTTACAGCCAGGTGCAGGACTTTGTCGCTGTATCGGAACAGGCAGCCAAGGTCATCAGTGCGCATGTGGACGTGAATGCGGTCATGGACGATCCCCGTGCGGACCTTACCGAATATCTCCAGACCAAGACACAGACACCGACCACCATTCTGGCGGAACGGCAAATGATCCTCGAGATCGAGCATGAGGTTGCCTACTACAAGACATTGAAGGGTGTGCCGCCCAAGCAGCAATCCAACGTACGTAACGACATGTACATCTCCAGCGAAGCTCTACGCCTTATGGCCAAGTCGAAGAAGCCGGCCTTTACTGCTGAGGAAACCGCAGTGATGGCGAACTATAAGAAGAAGCTCGACCTGGCAACCAAGTTCATCCCCGTCTGGGTCAAGGTTTCGGTTGCGATTGCCCTGGGGCTAGGCACCATGGTTGGCTGGAAGCGCATTGTTGTAACCGTAGGCGAGAAAATTGGGAAGACCCATCTCACCTATGCCCAGGGTGCCTCTGCTGAGCTGGTTGCGATGTGCACGATCCTTGCCGCCGATATGTATGGGATGCCGGTCAGTACCACGCACGTGCTCTCTTCCGGGGTCGCCGGCACCATGATGGCGAACAAGAGCGGGCTCCAGTGGTCGACCATCCGGAATATTGCGGCCGCCTGGGTCTTCACCTTGCCGGTGGCGGCTCTTATGTCAGCCGGCCTGTTCTGGGTCTTTGTGCAGTTTGCTCCCAAGGGCTAAACGGGCTGCGGGAAAAACGCTACACACTCAGGGGTGTTTTGGCTTTGTATCAGGGCACGACTTTAGTCGGGCCGTAAAGGAGTGAAAGAGAATTGGGCTTCAGCCCCTGCTAACCTCCCCCGGCAAAGAAAAACCCAGGGGCTAAAGCCCAGGTTTTTGTTGGGCCTCAACGGCCCGACTAAAGTCGTGCCCTGATACGCGGATACCGAGGGATAGACAGACGTTGCTACCCGCAGGAGCCGCGATACAAAGCATCACCGCGGTGATACCCGAAACATCCAATCCAAACTCAGCGACACAAGTACCGACCAAACTCAGGCGCTTCGATACCACCAATCGAAGCGCCTTCTCTTTTGCCTGTCACTGAAAATGCTTGACGGGTCCAGGGACTTGTGGTCTGTTAGTGTTTAACACCGGCCATGAGAATTTTGAACATACGCCAGGCCCCCCGTTCCTCCGAGGAACGGCAAGGCGAAATTCTCTTGCACATCAAGGAAAAGGGGTCGGCGACGATCGGGGAAATCGCAGAACGATTCTCCGTATCGGAAATGACTGTACGGCGCGTGCTCTATAAGCTGAGCGACGCGGGGCTCATAATCAGGACTCCGGGAGGCGCGATGGTGGCTCCTTCCGGATCGATGGAAAGGACATTTCTCGAGCGGTCGGAGAAGATGTCCGGGGCCAAAGACGCGCTGGGCCGTGCGGCTGCAGCGCTGGTGCAGGACGGAGAAACGGTTGTTCTGGATTCGGGAACGACCACGCAGTATATCGCCAGGCATCTCGCCGCGCGGCGCAATCTGGTTGTGGTGACGGCCTCGCTGGCGGTGCTGGAAGAGCTCGCAGGCAGCACCGGAGTGCAAGTCCGTTTGACCGGTGGGGTCTACCGCCGCGTCAGCCACGACCTTTGTGGAGACACGGTAGATCAGGCCCTGGGGAATATCTATGCGGACCGCGCCTTTTTCGGCGCCGCGGCCCTGTCCTTTCAAAGGGGAGCAATGAACTACGACCAGGAGATGCCGAGGGCTATCCTGCAGGCGGGCAAGCAAAGAGTTCTGGTGATCGACAGTAGCAAGGTAGGCATCGAAGCGGTTTACCGATTTTGCCCCATCGAGCAATGCGACCTGGTTATTACCGACCAGGGCGTCAAGGCCCCGGATATCAAAAGGCTTCGCAAGCTAACTAAAGTCATCATCGCGGAATAACCCACCCCGAGAAGGTGTCCCGCGGAAAACCTTAAGGAGGATTGTGTCTATGCGACGGAATAGTCTGTTGTTCGCAATCATGCTTCTAGTGTGTTCCGCCATTGGCTTCGCTCAAATCAACACCGGGAAAATCTCAGGCTTCGTGACGGATTCAAGCGGCGCGCTGGTCACCAATGTGCCTGTAGCGGCGACAAATAACGCAACCGGCGTGCTGACCAGAACCGTAACCACAGACACCGGCGAATACCTGCTCAATTTCCTCGTGCCCGGCACCTACGATGTGGCAGTGGAAAAGGCAGGCTTTGAGAAAGCCGTTCGTACCGGCGTGATCGTCGACGCCGGCGGCACCAATCGCGTTGACTTTTCGCTGAGTATTGGAAATACGGGGCAAACCGTCGAGGTTCAGGCCAATCCGATCAACATCGCGACCGAGACATCGGAATTGTCCCAGACCTTCTCCCATCAGGACCTGGACACGTTGCCCAACCTGGATCGCAATCCGCTCTACCAGATGAACCTTATACCGGGAGCGAATAACGACGTGGGCAGCGGCAACTATGGAACCAATGGGGGCGAGAATGGCTCTGCCATTGGTCAGACGCGTCCCCAGCTTGCTTCCATTGGTGGCGTCGATGCGAATGCCAACTCGGTTTACATAGATGGCGTTCCTAACCGGGAGCCGCAGAACGCATACATAAGCCTGGTTCCGGCCATCGAAGGCGTGCAAGAGGTAGAGGTGTACACCGGCAAGTACAACGCGGAATTTGGTTTCTCGGGCAGTGCGGTGGTAAACGTTACCACCCGGTCGGGCAGCAATCAATTCCATGGGGCAGTGTTTGAATTTCTTCGCAATGAAGCAACCGACGCGCTCAACTATTTCGCCGGCGGCCAGCCTAAGACGCCCTTTCGGCGGAATCAATACGGCGGCGCCGTGGGAGGGCCCATCCTGAAAGACAAACTGTTTTTCTTTGCCGACTACCAAGGCCTGACCCTGAATACCAGTTCGCCGTCGTTCACCACCGCACCGACGCCCTTAATGCTCACCGGAAACTTCTCGGAATTGTATGTTCCGGGGCAGGTCGATGATGCGGGCAACACCTATGGACAGATCTACGATCCCAGTACTCGCGTCTTGGACGCCAACGGCAATGTCGTGAGCGCGAGTCCATTTCCCGGCAATATCATTCCCCAATCCCGCTGGGATCCTTCCGCCACAGCGATCAACGCCGCGAAAGTCTTTGGCGTTTCCAATCTCCCCGGCATCGGTCAGAACCTGGGATATCTATACAACAACGGTCAGACCGTGAATCAGGGGGATGGCCGCATCGATTTTAATCGCACCAGCCGGGACCGTATCTTCTTCCGCTATTCCGTGCTGCAATCGACCAATAACAATACCACCAACGTGAACCAGTTCTTCCAGAACGGCAATGCCGATTCCAAGACCTTCGACCAGAACATGCAGGTCTCGGATCTATTCGCCCTCAGCCCAAATAAGATGAACGAACTGCGACTGGCGTTTAACCGGTCGAACGTGAAGACCAGCAACAAGACCGAGTTCGCGAATTGGAACGATCAGTTCGGAATTCCGAATGGAAACCCGGTCGGTCCGCAGTCGGAGGGCCTTGCCGAGTTCGATATGAACGGAGTGCCTAGCGTCAACGGCGGCTCTGCCATTGCCCAACCGGATTGGGTCGGCTTCATCTTCAGCAATACCATCGCAGTCACAGAAAACTTTACCTGGATCAAGGGGCGGCACGCCTTTAAGTTCGGCACCAATATCAATCACGTCGATGACGTCTCCGCAGATACCATCGGCGGAGACAATCCCCGCGGCGCCATTACCTTTAATGAAGCAATGACCTCCTACGATGGCGTTGGTTACAACGGGGGCAGCAATCCCAATAACGCCCTGGCGGTCCAACCGTTTGGCTACCCGGCCCTTCTCCTCGGAGATATGGTCTCGAGCGCCCGCGCACATTTTGTCAAAGCAGCCCCCTACCAGAGCTACTGGCAAAATGCATGGTATGCGCAAGATGATTTCAAGATTTTGCCCTCGCTCACGCTCAACCTCGGCCTTCGCTACGAGCTCACCACCCGTGCGGTTGCGCGCTACAACCGGGAGTCCAACTGGGACACCCGGACCAACGAGTTAGTCCTCGCGACCTCCAGCGACCGTAGTCCCGCCCTGGGACTTGACAAGAACGATTGGGGACCGCGCGTAGGCTTCGCCTGGAGTCCCGATCATGGAAAAACCAGCATTCGCGCGGGATACGGCATCTCGTACTGGATGGCGTATTGGTCGGGCCCGCTCACCATCCTGGGCCTCACCTACCCCAACTACGCCAAGCAGTTTTATCTCACGCCCAACAATCTCACGCCGTCTTTACAACTCTCCGTAAACGGAATACCGCTGGCAAGTCCGGAGTACGATGCATCGGGCAATCTGCTCATTCCTTCAGGCGCGCTCATCCGCGGTGCAGACTATAACTGGAAAAACCAGCGAGTGGATCAGGCCACCTTGAACGTGGAGCGGGAAATCCGCCCGGGAATGATTGTCGATATCGGTTACCTCGATGTTCGCGGTTTGAACAACAACCACTCAACCAATATCAATCAAGCTCCGCCTACTCCCCCGGGGGCCAACTACAACCTCTATCGCCCTCTTTACTCCGAGTACCCACAGCTGGGCGATATCCCTATTTCCGAATCTGACGCCGGCAGTTGGTACGACGCGTTGACGGTGCGATTCGCGGCTAACATAGGCAAAGCTACGGCTATTAACGCGAGTTATGCCCACGGTCGCAGCTTTGTCAACGGCAACAACGGCAACATCAACAATCTCGATATATCAAACATCAATCAATACTACGGTCCTACGCAGGAGGACATTGCTCACATTTTCAACGCTCAGCTCCGCACCGAACTTCCAGTCGGCCGCGGCAAGCGATACCTGGGCAATACCAATCGATGGGTGGATGCTGTGCTGGGCGGCTGGCAATATTCTGCCTTGATACATATCCGCAGCGGAACCCGCTTCGACGTGACCGACAGCGATACGACTTCTCTTAACAATGGAGAAACCAATCGTCCGGACCGCGTTGGCAATGGAGCGCTGAGCAATCCCACCGTGGACAAGTGGTTTGACACCACAGCCTTCGTCGTCCACACCACCCCGATGACCTATGGCACGTCCGGAGCTAATCCGTTGCACGCCGATGGAGAGCAGCAACTCGATTCCTCCCTCTCTAAGACCTTCCACATTACGGAACGCCAGCAGCTCCTCTTCCGCACAGACGCCTTCAATACCTTTAACCATCCGAACTTTGCCGCGCCGGATTCCGTCGTGGGCGATGCCGCGGAAGGGCAAGTATCTTCCACCGCCATCGACAACCGGCGGCTACAGGTTGCGCTTAGATATTCCTTCTAGGCCGCAACAGAGACGGCTCGCCGCTCGGGACCGGGCCGTCTCTGATTTTTAATCCGAGGAGGAAATTCGTGCCTCAACGGCTTGACGAATGAAGCAAAGTTCAACCCTCCGGACGGGTGCCCCACGTTCGCCCCAGCGTACGTGGGACGAAAACGATGGGGCGAAGCCCCTTCGAACGCTTTTCGCAAGACGCGCGAGATACTGTTCCCGAGAGAACAGTCCGAACGAGGGTAAAAGCATTCGAAGACATCGTTTTCGGCCCATGTACGCTGGGGCGAACATGGGGCACCCGTCCAGAACCTTAGTGGCGGTGAGGAAGCCAAGTCTTCTCGCTTCCCTACAAGCCTAATTTGGACAAGTCTGAAGTTCAGGCCGTCCCTTCGGGACTGAGCAAGCTTTTCCGCGGCCAGTGCGGCACGGTGCGACGCGAATAAGGACAATTGGGTTGGGTTTTGGGGCATCGGACCACATGGACAGGCAAAGAATTCTCGTTGTAGGCGCCAAAGGTTTCCTCGGCATGTACGCGGTGCGGTCAGCGGCGGCTACGGATGAATTTGATGTCATCCGGGCCGATCGCAGCGGTACGGGGCAACCGGGAAGCATCGGACTGGATATCGCAGACGCCCTCACCGTGGACCGTGCTTTCCGCCTGATAGAACCAGATTTCGTATTGCTGCTCGCGGCCATGTCGGATATCGATCGCTGTGAGCGGATGCCGGAGCAGGCCTTTGCCGCAAACGCTCAGGGAGCTGAAAATATCGCAAACGCATGCGCCCGAACCGGGGCTCGACTGCTCTTCACTTCGACCGCCGCGGTTTTTGACGGCCGCAAGCACGGCTACCGTGAGGAGGATGCGATCGCCCCGTTGAGCGTCTACGGAAAAACCAAGGCGTGGGCAGAGAATGCGGTCATGACTCTGACGCCGTGGGCCGTCGTCATTCGCTTTGCGCTGGTGCTGGGCTTTGCCCGGAAGAGCGGCACCAACGCCATGTTAGATAGCGTGATCGGAAAATGGAAAGCCGGTGAGCCGGTCTTCTTTTCCACCCGGGAGGTGCGAAACCCCATCGACGCCGCTTCGCTCGCCGGCCTGATGATTGCCATGCTCGCGGATGATCAAGTCTCCGGTCTGTATCACGTGGGCGCCTCCGATAGCATTTCGCGATACGAATTAGGAAAGCGGCTGGCGAGGCGAGCCGGTGTTTCTATCGATCTCGTCCAGCCCCAGGGAGAGCCTCCTCCGGGGCGCGCTCCCCGCGGAGACGACCATTTTTTGCTGACAGATAAAATTCAGCGCGCTTTCAACTTTGAAGTTGAATCGTGCGATCAGGTGATTGAAAGGTGCTTTTCATGACGCTAACGCTACCGAAGGCAATTCACGAATTGGAGTTTGGGCACGGATCCTGCTACGGAAAGGAAGAGCAAGAGGCCGTGTTAGAAGTGATGCGTGCCGGCGCGCCTTCTTGCGGGCCATGGGTAAAGCGTTTTGAAGACGAGTTTGCCAGCTACTGCGGTACCGAGTACGGGCTCGCGGTGACCTCCGGGACCACGGGACTACAGTTGGCGATGATTGCCGCCGGCGTGGGGCCGGGCGACGAAGTGATCACTACCCCGCTAAGCTGGATTGCCACCGCGAATGCAGCAGCGGGATTGGGAGCGGAGGTCATCTTTGCCGATGTGGATGAACGCACGCTGAACCTGGATCCCGCTTCAGTCGAAAAAAAGATCACACCGCGCACCAAGGCGATTCTGCCGGTACATCTCTACGGGCAATGCAGCGACATGGACGCCCTGAATGATCTGGCGCGTCCGCGCAACATTCGCGTTGTCGAAGACGCGGCCCATGCTGCCGGCGCGGAATACAAGGGTCGAAAAGCGGGCTCGCTGGGCGACATCGCGGTCTTCAGCTTTCACCAGCAGAAAAACATGGTCACTTTGGGTGAGGGCGGCCTGATTACCACCAGCGACAAGTCTCTCTACCAGCGCATGCTCTCTCACCGGTCTCTCTGCTGCCTGACCTATGATCCAAAAGGCAAGTACCTGCCGCTGGATGAAACCATTCATCCTATGGGAAAGCGGTACTGGTTTCTCGATTTCGAAGAGATTGGATTTAACTATCGCATGACGGATGTGCAGGCAGCCGTGGGCCTGGTTCAGCTGCGCAAACTGGAATCCCTGAACCAACGGCGTATGCAAATTGCGGCAGCGTATTCCGCGGGCCTGAAGAATATTCGCGGGCTGACGCTTCCCTTTATCGCTCCCGGGAATAAGCACGTATTCCACATCTACTGTGTGCTCGTGGAAGATACATTTTCCCGCAGCAAGGAAGATTTCATGTGGGAGCTCTATACGGAAAAAAAGATCAAGGCCTGGTCGCACTACATGCCCATCCATCTCACCACGGTGTACCGCCAGATGGGGCACGGTCCCGGCGAATGCCCGGTTGCGGAAAGACTCTTTCAGAAATACGTGAGCATCCCCATCCACCCGCGAATGACCGATGAGGTGGTCCAGTACGTGATCGACAGTATCGAGGAACTGTCGTGAATGCTTTCGAACGATCGGTTTCCAGGATTCGCGGCGAAGGCCGGTTCTTTTCCTCAGAGGCGCCGGTGTATATCAGCCGGGCTCCCGGCCGGCTCGACCTGATGGGCGGCAACGTGGACTACACCGGGGGCCTTGTATTTCAAAGCACGATTCGTGAAGCAACCTGGGCCGCGGCACAGCGGCGCAGCGATCGGCGGATTGTTTTCCTGAATCCCCAGATGAAAGAAGAAGGCTGGCAGGAACAGGTGGAGTTCGATCTGCAAGACCTTGTGAACGAAAAGGCAGTCAAGGATCTGGTCAACGCCAGCCCGGGCGTGCGTTGGACGGCTTATGTTCTGGGCGCCTTCCTGCTCTTTCGCGATCGCTATCCGGAGCAGGTCAAAGTCGGGGCCTCCATTTACATTGAATCTGAAGTGCCTCGCAACAAAGGTGTCAGCTCTTCGGCGGCCGTGGAAGTAGCGGTGATGAAGGCGGCGGCCGCTTGCTATGGCATCCCTCTCGATGGCATTGCGCTGGCCGAAGCCTGCCAGTGGGTGGAGAACGTTATCGCCGAGTCGGCCTGCGGCATCATGGATCAGGCAGCTTCTGTTCTGGGCGACGAGGGCCATGTTTTGCCGCTGCTTTGCCAGCCCTGTCTGCCGCGGCCCCTGGTCAAGCTGGGGGAAGGGCTGCGCTGTTGGGCCATCGATTCCGGCGTGCGCCACCAGGTGACGGGGATCGAATACGAGGCCGCCAGAGCGGCCGCATTCATTGGCTACCGCATGATCTGTGAGTGGGAAAACCTGGGCCTGGCGAAAGACGAAAGCGGGCCCATTCCTCGCTATGTCGATACGCGTTGGCACGGTTACCTGTCCAACGTAGCTCCATCGGTCTTCCGCTCCAAATATGAGCGCTGTCTGCCCGAGCTGCTTTCAGGGGCGGAGATTCTGTCGCGGGGGGCAGTCCATCCCGACCCGTTCACCACCGTTCGTCCGGAGGTGAACTACCGCGTGCGGGCCTGCACCCGCTATGCCATTGAAGAAAACCAGCGAATCGAGTTGTTCATCGAGTTGGCCCGCGCCACCGCGCAGCAGCCATCTGCTGGCAGCATTCCGCCAGATGGGGGAGCTGATGTTTCAGTCGCACTGGTCCTACACCGAATGCGGGCTGGGATGTGAAGCGACCGACCAGCTGATTGAACTTGTGCGCCAGCATGCTGGCGAAGACCTGCTCTTTGGCGCGAAGATCACCGGCGGAGGCGCGGGAGGAACGGTTGCGGTGCTGGGTTCGGCGGAAGGGGCAGACGCGTTTCAGCGGGTGGTCGTGGACTACGGAAAGAAACACGCCTTCGCGCCGTATGTATTTGAACAGAGTTCCATCGGGGCCGACCGTTTCGGCATTCGCGAATTACGTGAGAGCGCATGAGCACAGTCCCTGCGGTCAAGTCGACCAAGCCTCAAACCGCCTTCTACTTCCTTCTTTTGGCGCTGGCTTCCCTCATCTGGTCAGGCCAGGGCATAGCGGTCAAGGTACTGGACCCGCACCTGGGGCCGATTGCCATCACCTTTTTGCCGTTCTACGTCACCACTCTGTTGTTTGTCCCGCTTCTGTTGCGGCTGCGGCGGCAGAACCCGGCATCGGCTGCCCCCTCGGCAAGAGATTGGGTCCGCTTCACCATCGCCGGGGTCGGTGGGCAGGTGCTGGCGCAACTGGGAATGACCTGGGGGATCAGCAAGTCGCTGGCATCGAACGGCGCAATCCTCAATCTTCTCATCCCCGTGATCAGCGCGGTTTTGGCCTCCTTCATGCTGAAGGAGCGTCTGACGCTTGCTACGCATAGGTTCTCTGGCCATCGGGTTGGTCGGCGTGGTTTTTCTCTCCGTGGGAGATTTCCGCCAGGCATCTTTTGGTTCGATGAAATACCTCACCGGCAACCTGCTCATCTTTGGCGGATGCTTCGGCTCTTCCTTCTACAACGTCTATTGCAAGGGATTGATGCAGAAGTTTCAGGAGATAGAAATCCTGATCTTCAGCTATGTAACCGCGTCGGTTGCCAGTATTCCCCTGCTCATCTGGGCCGAGCCCTTCCATTTCTCCAGCTTCCTTGGCCTGGATGCGAAGGGCATTGCCGCTTTCCTGTTCCTGGCGCTCTTCATGTATGGCGCTTCCATGCTGCTTTTCTTCAAGGCGCTGCAGCACCTTGATGTGACCACGGCCTCCACCTCTCTCTACCTGGTCCCGGTCTTCGGAGTATTGTTGGCCGCCCTTTTGCTGGGCGAGAGATTGAACCCCGCGGCCCTGGCCGGAGCTGCGATCGTACTCATTTCGACAATTCTGGTGGTGCGGTATGACACGAGCTACTGAATTAGCAAGAATATTGGTTGCATTTCTGCTATGCGCAACCATGGCTGCCGGGCAGCAGCCTTTTCCAGCCGTCTCAACGGTGAACGACTCTTCCATCGCCGGCCGGCCGGTCGCGCTCGACAGCCAGGGAAAGCTGCTCCCCTGGCCCATGCCCGATAACACGGGCTACTCCTACTCCGGCTATTTCCTCTCGCAATGGACCATCGTGTGGGACCAGTACAACCGGCAGCGGCTGCCTTACTTTTTCTGCTGTTTCGATTTTGACCGAACCACCTATGAGATGTTTCCAGAATGGCACTGGGCCAACTCGACTGGCTATCTGCGGGCAATGATGCAGGGGTTCATGGAGCGTCTTTACCCCTACACCGGCGACTCGCGCACCCTCGAATTCCTGACGAACTTTGTCGATTACGAACTGGAAAATGGTTTAACCCCCGAGGGCTATGCGTGGTCCCGAGTGCCCTATCCTTCCGCGAACCCAGGCAGCCGCCGCTATACCGGCTGGAGCCAGCATGGAGAAGATTTCGTAGAGCCCCATGTAGTTGGGGAAGACGGCTACGGCTATCTGCGGCTCTACGAGATGACGGGAAATACCAAGTATCTTCGCGCCGCGATTCGCTGCGCGGAGGCTCTGGTGAAAAACTTCAAGCCGGGCGACGAGCACGTTTCGCCCTGGCCTTACCGTTGTTTCGCCCGCGATGGCAGCATCGTCGGCGGGAAGGGAATGTTCCCCTACTCCGCCAACGTAGTCGAACCGATTATGCTGTTCGACGAATTGATTCGCCTCAATCAGGGCGACACGGCCTCTTACAAGACGGTTCGTGAGGGCGCCTGGGCCTGGTTGATGAAATACCCCATGCAGAACAACGTGTGGGTGGGGTATTTCGAAGACGTGAAAGCCAGCATGGAGAACATGAACCAGGTGATTCCCCTGGAGTTTGCCCGCTACGTACTGCTGCATCCCGAGAAAGATCCTGAGTGGCGCGAACACTCGCGCAAGCTGATCGATTGGGTCAAAACCACTCCAAAGTGGCCCAAATATATCGTGCACGGCGCAACCGTCACCACCGAGCAGGGGGACGGCAAGGATTATTGCTGCAATCCTCCCAATCAGTGCTGCGACAGCCATAGCTCCAGGCTTGCTGCCGTAGAGGCGCTGTATTACGCCAGGACGGGCGATGTGGCTTATAAAGAGGAGGCATACCGTACCTACAACTGGGTGACGTATTTCCAGGGACTCCCTGGAGGAGCGCACGCTCCCTTCAGCACCCAGTGGTGGTTTACCGATCAATTCGCCGACGGGCCGCGCCGGATGATGGATGCATTCTGGGCAGTGCCGGAGTGGGCCCCCGCCGACGAGTCGCACCTGTTGGGTTCCCTCTCTGTGGTCACAAAAATCGCATACGCCGCCGGATCGGTGACATATTCCACCTTCGACCCGGAATCGACCGATGTACTCCGCCTGAACTTCACCCCAGAAACCATAACGGTTGGCGGCAAACGCATCAGCCGCCGCAAAGACCTGGACCAGGAGGGATATACCTTCGACGATAAGACGCACGCGCTTTCCATCCTCCACACCAGTTCCCGCGACGTCGACATTCAGGGAAGGAGTGAGGCCGACGTGCCGACCTACATCACCTTCGACGATCCGCATCTTCCGGCGGGAACGCCCCTGGTTGGCGGGTATCCTTCGGGCGTAATCGATTGGCGCGAGGGGGATTGGCAGATCGGGACGCCCTACGGGAAATTCGGGACCTTTACGCTTGCCCTTGCGGATCCAAAGGAGCAACAGGCTGAATTCAGATTTTGGAGCCCACGCATATTTGCCGGGTTGGACGCCTACAACGGTGGGGACACCGACGCCACCGTCACCGTGCGGTCGCCCGAGAACAGGGAGATATCCTTCACCATTAAGCCCAAAGGAACTCCAGCGCTTAAGGACGGGGTGGCGGGACGCAAGTTCCGGAGTGTTTTTCGACATCACCGGGGGAGAAATGCTCCGCTTTGATAACCTGGCCTACGTTCACCGTGATTTGGGAAGGGATAGGGCAGACATACCGGCGGGAGCCGGTGATGTGTTGATTGAACAGCAGAGCACTTTTTGACGTCGCAAGACAATCTACGCAAGCGAAAAGGCAGGCGCTTCGATACTATGAATCGAGGCGCTTTTTGTCGCCGCATTGATCCCCCATGAGTTTTAAGGCCAAATTAGAAGCGGTCGTCTATGCAGCGGAAGAGCCAGTGACCCTGGCCCAGCTTTCCGCCATTTTTGCCCAAGAAGTGTTGCAGGAGTTGGGCGAACCGGCTTCTGCTTCTGAGGCAGCCCCCGATGTTGCCCCTGAGCTCGGCCCCGATGTTATCGAAGCGAGCGCCCCCGGCAGAGGAGCCCGTCGTTGAGACCGCCGCGGAAACCGCCGCGGAAACCGCCGCGACGGAGGTGGAAAGCGGTGAGGCCGGCGAGAAGAAGCTGGCACGCCTGCGCGACCGCCGCATCCGGCTGTTTTTACAGCAGGTGCTCGAGGAACTGATCGCTGACTATGCCAACAGCGAGCGAGGTATGGAGGTCCGTGAGATCGCCGGGGGTTACCGCATGGCGACCAAGCCGGAGTACCACGACGCAGTTCGTGGCTTTGTGAAGAGCCTTAAGCCGCCCATGAAGCTCTCCTTGCAGGCCCTGGAAACACTGGCGGTGATCGCTTACAAGCAGCCGGTGACGGCGCCCGAGGTGAGTGAGATACGCGGAGTCGACTCCGGCGGCGTACTGGGTGGACTGGTCAGCCGCAAACTGATCACCACCGCGGGAAGAAAACCCGTGATCGGGCGGCCCATCCTTTACAAGACAACCAAGGAATTTCTGCTTCGCTTCGGGCTGAAAGATGTCAACGATCTGCCCAGCATGGAAGAGTTTGAAAAGATGGCCGGCGAACTGGCCGAGTCCGAAGCCGAGGGCGAAGCTCAGGACGTAGTCAATCTATCCTCTGATCAGGCATCGTCCGCTGCGGAGGCTCATCCCGAGCACCAAACGACGGAAGAGCAGGTATCCCAAGAGCAAGCATCGGAGTCGCAAGAGCTGACGTCCCCAGGCGTCGAAGGCAAGCCGTGAGCGATACTCCTGATCGCGAGGGAGAGGGCAACCAGCAGCGCTTGCAGAAGATTGTTGCTGCTGCAGGCATCGCCTCGCGCCGCAAGGCGGAAGAACTGATTATCTCCGGCCGGGTCCAGGTAAATGGCCAGACGGTCACCGAGCTGGGCTCCAAGGCCGATGCGGAGCGCGACCACATCCGGGTCGACGGCAAGCTGCTCAAAAAGCCACAGCAGTTTCGCTACTTCATGCTGAACAAACCGCGGGGCGTCGTCACCACCGTTTCCGACCCCGAAGGGCGGCCGACGGTGATGAAGTTTTTTGCCCGGGCGGCCACCCGCGTCTTTCCCGTAGGCCGTTTGGATTACCAGAGCGAAGGCTTGCTCTTGATGACCAACGACGGCGACCTGGCCAATGTCCTCACCAGCGCAGCCTCGCAGGTGGAGAAGACCTACCTGGTGAAAGTCAGTGGCAAGCCCACGGAGCAGGAGCTGGAGCAGCTGCGCCGCGGGGTGATGATCGAGCGCGGCAGGCGCGGGGAACGGGAAGGCCGTGTTATGACGCAACCCGCCAGAATCACCCTGATCCGCGATACCGACAATCCCTGGTACGAAGTGGTGTTGACCGAAGGCAAGAATCGCGAGATTCGCAAGATGTTCGAAGAGGTGGGCCATTTTGTCGAGAAGGTCCGGCGGGTTGGCTTCGGGCCCCTGGTTCTCGATGTGCCCCCGGGTAAGATGCGTGAGCTCGATGAAGAAGAAGTAGACCAACTGAAGCGGGCCTCGCGCCGCAAGGCGGCGTCGACCGACCAGCAGCGAAGGCCCGTGCGGCGGCCACGATCCGGCCCCGCCACCCTGCCCAGGCCGGTCCGCAAGCGCCTCTCCCCAAGACGTCCATAGTTGGTAAGGACCCAAAGCCGCTTTCCACCATCCAATCGGCGTAATGTGTGTACGGAGGATTTATGGAGAAAGCAACATTTGGCGCAGGATGCTTCTGGGGGGTTGAGGCTCGCTTTCAGCAATTGCCGGGTGTGGTTGAGACGGCGGTAGGCTACGAAGGCGGAAAGCTCGACAACCCCACCTACAAGGACGTGTGCACCGATCGTACCGGCCACGCAGAAGTGGTCGAAGTAAAGTTCGATCCGGCAAGAGTCAGCTACCAGCGGCTTTTGGATCTGTTTTTCGAGCTGCACGATCCCACCCAGCTCAACCGCCAGGGCCCGGACTGGGGAGCACAGTACCGCAGCGTGATATTTTTCCATTCTCGCCAACAGGAGGAAGCTGCCAAAGCCGCCATTGCCCGGCTGGCCGAGCAGAAAGCCTTCAAAAAACCGATCGTGACCCAGGTAGTGCCGGCGCAAACCTTCTGGCGCGGCGAGGAATACCACCAGAAATACCTGGAGAAGCGCGGCGCGGTAGCTTGCCATAGCTGATAGTCCCGAGTTGACGAAAGCCCCGCCTGCCGCTGCACCCTATGATGTTTTGATCGTGGGCGCCGGCGCGGCGGGGCTTTTCTGTGCCATCCATGCGGGCCGGGGAGGGCGGCGTGTCCTCTTGCTTGAGCATTCTGGCCGCATCGGCAAAAAGATCCTGATCTCCGGTGGGGGGCGCTGCAACTTCACCAACCTGCACACGACACCGGAAAACTTCCTCTCCGCCAATCCGCACTTTGCCAAGTCCGCGCTGGCTCGCTTCACGCCGGCGGACTTCCTTGAGATGGTAGAGCGCCACAAAATCCCCTGGCACGAGAAAACGCTGGGGCAGCTATTTTGCGATCGTGCAGCCACTGACATCGTGAACATGCTCGAGCAGGAGTGCGCCGCAGCCGGAGTAACTATCCAGGTTGCCACCGCCGTTCGCGAAGTACGCCACAGCAACGGTTTCCATTTACACACCGACCGTGGAGTCTTTTCGGGGAAATCTCTGGTCATCGCCAGCGGGGGCTTGTCGATTCCCAAGATGGGTGCTACGCCCTTCGGCTACGAGGTGGCGCGTCAATTCGGCTTGAGGCTGCAGCCCTGCCGGCCCGCGCTTGTCCCTCTGACCTTTGGCCCCGAAAATCTCACGCATTATGCCGGCCTCGCGGGAGTCTCCAGTGAAGTGGTCGCATCCGCCGGGGCCGGCCGATTTCGCGAGAAGCTGCTCTTCACCCATCGCGGCCTCAGCGGTCCGGCCGTGCTGCAAGTCTCTTCGTATTGGCAGCCCGGCAGCCCGGTCGTGATCGATCTTGCGCCGGACCGGCTCTGGACCATCGGGATTCGCGCCCAGCCATCGCAGCGCGATTTATCCAGTGCCCGAACCGCCCTCCGCGGCGTTCTGCCCCATCGCCTTGCTGATCGCTGGCTGGCCCTGCATCCGCCTCCCGCCTGGACCAATCAGGGTCTCGATGAAGCCGAGAGCTCCCTCCACCACTGGACCCTCTATCCTGCCGGTACCGAGGGCTATGAAAAGGCCGAGGTCACGGCCGGCGGAGTCGACACTGCGGAGCTGAGCGCTCGCACCATGGAGAGCCGCAAAGTTCCAGGACTCTATTTCATCGGAGAAGTGGTCGACGTAACCGGCCATCTCGGTGGCTTCAACTTCCAGTGGGCCTGGGCCTCCGGTGCCGCCGCAGGCCGCGCCCTGGCCGGTTTGGGCTGAGTTGTCCACAGAGTAGGGCTCTAGCTTCGGTATACCCTACTCGTAGATTCTGGCTCCAAGGGGAAACTTATGCCACGACGGGTTGCAAACGCCGCCGCCACCATTCCCGATCAGTTCTTTACCAATGAGCTCGTTGGCGAAACGCCACCTTCCTATTCCACAATGCAAAGACTCTACGACGTGGCGCTGGAACTGATCCCGTTGCAGCCGTGGCATGTCCTGGATGAAAGCGAGCTCGTTCTTACCCGGGATTCTGCGACGGGTGAGACCTGCTACTGCTCGGTCATGGGTGCACTTGGTGAAGTGCTGATGGTGCAAGCTTATATCGGAGCGGAAGGCTATCGTCTTTTCCGCAGAGTGGCGGCGGGAGAGGTTGCCGGCGCGGGCGAGTTCTACGAGGCACAACACAGCGTGTACGTGGAATTCGTGCTCACGGAAGAACTGGATGCGCGCGACCGAAAATTGCTGAGGGCACTAGATCACCCCCGCGCGGCAAAAGGAGCTCCCGTCTTCCGCGCCTGCCGTCCGGGATATTTCCCATGGTATGTCACCGAACAAGAAGCGCGAATGCTGGAGGAGTGTTTGCGAGCCGTGATCGTGACTTGTCAAGCCGTGACCCAGCAAGCCGGCAAGACACTTTGGAAACGCCCCTACACCTATCCGATGGTTTCTCGACTGGATGACCAGGTGGGCAAACCTACATACCGGATCGAATTGGTGGAAGCAACTCTGCCCAAGGAACCGCCTCTCCCAAGAGCGCAACTTGGCCCTGAGGAACTGCGTCGACTGCACAAGCAGGACTATGCGATTCGCGGCGTATTGGAGCTGGACCACTTCTCCAGTGGCGCACAGGTTGGAAACAAGAACGAACGCAAAGGGTGTGTCGGGGTTGCGATGGCCGTCGACAGCGAAACCGGGTTCGTCTTTCCGCCGGAGATGGCGCCTCCGGGATCTTCTATCGCCAATGCACTCGGAATGGCAATCGTAAGAGCGGCTGAAGTCCGTCGTGCCATTCCGCGAGAAGTTCGGGTTTCCCAGCGCAAGTACAAAGACTGTCTTGACCCCATCTCCGAGGTTGGCGGATTCCCCATCAATGTTGTTCGTTCTTTGCCTGCTTTGGCGGAGGCTCGAGAGAGCATGTTGTCCATGTTGACCGGTCGCGCGCCACTAGGGTTTTGATCGATTGGGCGGCTCCGTACGCCACAGGCAGGCAGACCACCAAAGCAGGACCACCAGGTAGACAACGATCCTGAAGTACGAGAAGAAAACGTAATCGCGCATCTCGCGTCCGGTGGTGAAATACCCGCCGCCGGCCAGCAGCGCTGCGGAGTAGACTCCGAACCCGAAGCTGATGGCGGCAACATGGCTGCGCCAGGAAAGGCGCAAGGGACGCAGCAGAAAGGCCAGCACAATTGCCCACTCCACCATAAGCACAGACATGAGGAAGTGCATGAGAATCAAAATCGTGCGCAGCAGGAGAGGGCCTGATGGCGCCAAGCGCAGGACGATGAGGACTCCACTCGCTGCCAGCAGCAGCGGCAGGGTGAAGCGGCGGACGCCGCCGAGAGGCCGCAAGGCGATCCAGGCGAGTTCCGCGAGCACCGCGCACTGCAGCAGGATGTCGGTGAGGTCGATGATCATCGTTGCCCGCAGGGCGGCAGGATGGCCGGAAAAGTGCAATGCGGCGACCAGCCCCACGGAGCGCACCAGGTAAAAGATGATGAGCAGGGTAAACCATGGAAACCGTGCGACACGCCTGCGCATGAACAGCACGGTAAGAAGCAGTAAATGTCCGAGGAGCCCAGCGGCCCAGATGAGATGGTTAATCAATGGGTGGTCTCTAGCAGGATTAAGGCAGAGTATCAGAATGGGTCTTCCCGTCAAGTTGGATGCGGGTCGAAGGAACAGCAGGTCGCTCCGTTCGGGATGACACAGGGAGAGCGGACGATCGGTTTAGTGCCGCGCCTACGGCGCTCGGATCATCTTCCGGATCGATTTCCCAGCCCGGAAGGGCTGGGGAATCGATCCCTAATCATCCGAGCGCCGTGGGCGCGGCACTCAACTTATCTCGGTCCCATGCACGTAAGTATCAGCGCGGTAAAGAGCAGGCTAGACTTGTTTCAACACTCTCTCATGCAGACAGAGACCAACCCCGCCGCAACCCCGACCTTCTGGCAATCCGTTCGCGAAGCCTTGCGCGGCAGCCACCAGGACTACACTGCCGGCAGTCTGAACCGGTCGATTCTGCTGCTTGCCATCCCCATGGTGCTGGAGATGGTGCTCGAATCTCTCTTTGCCGTGGTCGACGTCTTCTGGGTCAGCCGCCTGGGGGCGAATGCGATTGCCACCGTCGGGCTGACCGAGTCGGTGCTGACCCTGGTCTTTGCTGTCGGCATGGGGCTCGGCATGTCGACCACCGCAATGGTCGCGCGACGCATAGGAGAGAAGGACCGAGACGGCGCTGCTGTTTCCGCAGTGCAGGCGGTCTTCCTCGGGCTCATCGCCTCCTTGGTTCTCGGACTTCCATTCTTCTTCCTGGCGCCCCATCTGCTGAGAGCGATGGGCGCTTCGCCCGCGATCATCGCCACCGGCGCGAATTATACCCGCATCGCCCTTGGCGGATCCGGCGTTGTTCTGCTGCTCTTTCTCAACAACGCGATCTTCCGCGGCGCCGGCGATGCCGCCATTGCCATGCGCCTGCTTTGGGTGTCCAACATCCTGAACCTGATCTTTGATCCCTGCCTGATCTTCGGTCTCGGCCCATTCCCGAAACTGGGAGTCACCGGCGCGGCGCTCGCCACTTTCTCCGGGCGCGGTATCGGTGTTCTCTACCAGTTCTACCGCCTCGGTAAGGGCACGGAACGCATCCGTATCCTTCGCCGCCACATGCGCCTGCAGGGCGAGGTTCTCTGGCGCCTGGTGCGTGTCTCTATCACGGGAATTCTGCAGTTCCTGATCGGCCAGGCGAGTTGGATCGGCTTGGTCCGCATTGTCAGCCTGTTCGGCGCGCCCGCCCTGGCCGCCTACACCATCGGCATTCGCATCGTCATCTTTGCCATATTGCCTTCCTGGGGACTGAGCAACGCCGCCGCAACCCTGGTCGGCCAAAACCTCGGTGCGGGCCATCCCGACCGCGCGCGCAATGCCGTGTGGCGAACCGGCCTGTGGAACATGGTCTTTCTCGGCTCGGTCGGGATTGTCTTTATCGTCTTCGCGCCCTCCATCATCGGGCTCTTCACCCAGGATCCCGCGGTGGTGCCGGCCGCCATCAACTGTCTCCGCATCTTTAGCTGCGGCAATGTGGCCTACGCTTACGGCATGGTCTTGCTGCAGGCTTTCAATGGGGCGGGCGACACCCTCACCCCCACCTATGTGAACCTCTTCGGCTTCTGGATCGTGGAGATTCCGCTGGCCTGGTGGCTGGCCATCCACACCTTTATGCGGGTCAACGGAGTCTTCGCCTCGGTCGTCGTTGCCCAGTCCGTGATCGTGCTTATCAGCCTTGTCCTCTTCCGCCAGGGCCGCTGGGCGAAGCAGCGCATCTGATGCTCTGGTATTGTCTCCCTTATGCACAAAGTTGCAAGCACCCTCCAACCGGGCATATCCGCGCCTTGTTTGGATTCGGTTGATTGGTCCATATTCGATGGATCCGATGGGGTGGACGTGTACGCCCGGCACTTCGCAGAATGTCGAGGTGGCGACTTCTTCGACGGGCTGGCCATAGGCCCTCGTGTGCTCTTCCTATTGACCGATATTGCCGGCCCGCGGCTTGAAGCCCGTGAGCTGATGCTGCAAGTGCAAGACGCCTTCCGGCAAAAAGCGCAGGCCCTCTTCATGGGTTCGCAGGTAAACGAATCGGATGCAATAGCCGCGCTGGCCCATGAGGTCAATCTAGCGCTGAGCGAGACCGCTCGGCACGCCCGCATGGCTCCCACATTTCTGGGGTGCTTTAACGTCCCCCTGGGCATCCTCACCTATTGCAACGCAGGCAGCCTGCTTGGCTTGCTTCGCGACGGAGCCAATGTCCGGGTTCTCGAGTCCGGCGGAATGCCGTTGGGGCTCTTCACCCACACCACCTTTGAAGCTGTGGTCCTGGCCCTTCAGGAAGGGGACGCTCTGCTCACAGTCACCAAGGGTGTTACCGAGAGCAGGCGCGGAGCGACCGAGTTTGGCGTCGAGCGAGTCAAGCAGCTACTCAAAAAATCCACCGCCAATTCAGCCTCTGAGATCTGTGACCTGGTATTACGGGAAGCCTATGACCATGCCCATCATCCATGGTCGCGCGTTCTGGGCCTTCTCCATGCGGGGCAACGACGGCAAGACGATTTAACCGCGCTGGCTCTGGTGTGCCGTCGATCATGATTGCCATGACTCCCGGTAAATCCTCTCGATCTCTTCCGCGGTGGGGATCCTGGGGTTGTTCTGTGGCGAACCCGAGGCCAGGGCCTGCACCGCCATGGTGGGAATCAGCGCCATATATCGCTCTTCCGCTACGCCGAACTGCTTAGGCGAGGGTACCTGCAGTTCAGCGTTCCGGCTGTACAAACTGCGGATCAGCTGATCGACGGCCGACGGATCGGTGTCATGGGCCTGCGCCACGCCCATGGTGCGCGCACATTCTGCGTAGCGGCCCAGGGCGGCTTCAACCGAGAAGGCGGTTACCGCCGGCAGCAGCATGGCGTTCGACAGTCCATGCGGAATATGAAAATGTGCCCCCAGCGGCCGGCTCATTCCATGTACCAGGGCTACGCTCAAGTTGGAGAATGCAATGCCCGCCTGGGTAGCTGCCAGCATCATTGCCTCACGTGCTTGCAGGTTGCCAGGCTCGCGAACGCTGGTTGGCAGCTCTCTCCAGATGGTCTTCATGGCTGCCAGCGCGAGCCCGTCGCTGAACGGATTTGCCTTGCGGCTGACGAACGCCTCAATGGCGTGGGTCAGCGAGTCGGTTCCGGTATCCGCGGTCAGCCTGGCGGGCATGGTCAGCGTCAGCTCGTAATCCACCACTGCCGCCGACGGCAAAAGCGAATCCCCGGCTAGCAGCATCTTCTCCCCGGTCTCGGCATCGGTGATGACGGTGAACCGTGTGACCTCCGATCCTGTGCCGGCGGTGGTTGGAATAGCGATATGCGCCGGACCGGCAAGCGGAATCGGGCGAGGCACCTTGTAGTCCCGGACCTTGCCTCCGTTGGCAGCCAGCATGCCGATGGCTTTCGCGGTATCGATCGGGCTCCCGCCTCCCAGGCTCACCAGGCTGTCGTGGCCGCCCTTAACAAACACCCGAACCCCCTCCTCCACCACTGCTGTGGTCGGATCGGCCACAGTGTCGTGGAAGATCTCACAGTGCAGGCCCGCGGCTCGTATCCGTGTGCCCAATCGTTCGGCAAGTTGACTCTTCAGCAGGAAGGGATCTGTAACAATCAAAGGTCGTTTGCACTGTAGGCACACGAGCAGCGGCGCCACTTCGGCGAACGACCCTCCCCCGATCCTGAGAATGGGTGGAATTTTGATCTCGGCTATCATCGGCTGCGTCGGCTCCCAGGACTCGACTCTACATCAAACACTTTTTGGGTCCGGCGTCAACCCGGAGTAATCACACAGTTGGTGTATTGTTCCAGGAGAAATTGGACCGCCTAATTACAGTAGTACCGTGCCATTTACTGGCGACGGCTATTGCCACCGGTGTGCGGAAGGGAAACAATGGCTTCTGCTCTGACAACGTTCGGCAACCGCTCTCCAGGGGTGAAAGCCACCACTCCGTGTCCGGTCAACCTGACGAGGCTAGCCGGCCTGGACATAAGTGCCCGGTACCACGCGGACCGTTGTGGCGGCGACTTCTTTGATGGGCTGGCCATTGGCTCCCGCCTGGTATTCCTGTTGACGGATATTGCCGGGCCTCGATCGGAGGCGCATGTGATTGCGGCCGAGGCTCAATTTGCCTTCCGGCAGCGAGCTCGCGAGCTATTCCGGCCGCCCGGCGCAAACGAGTCGGACGCCATTGCAACCTTGGCGCACGATGTGAACCGATCGCTGATGGAGGCGGCAAATGGCGTACGCTTTGCTCCTACCTTTTTAGCTTGTTTCAACGCCAACCTTGGCATTCTGACTTATTGCAACGCCGGCCGCGTGCTCGCCATCTTTCGTGACGCGGAGAGCGTGCGCATTCTGGACCGTGGTGGCGTTCCTCTGGGACTTTTCACGCACGTCACCTATGAACCGGCGGTTCTGGCGTTTGAACCGCAAGACAAGCTATTGCTGGTGACCAAGGGGGTCATCGAGAACCGGCGGGGAGCCGCCGAATTTGGAGCCAAGCGCATCGAGCGCGTGCTTGAGCACTCCAACGGAGATTCTGCTTCTGAGCTCTGCGACAAAGTGCTCCGCGAGGCCTATGACTTTGGCAATCATCCCTGGTCGCGAATTTACAACTTTGTTTATTCGCGCCAGCGCAGCAACGAAGACCTGACCGCAGTAGCCCTGGTGCGCAGCTAACGCAGTTGACGAAGGGCACGGTTTTACAGGCTGCGGAAAAACTCTTGTTTTGTATCAGGGCACGACTTTAGTCGTGCCGTAAACGATCGAAAATATGTCGGGCTTTAGCCCCTGAGGTACGTCTTTCCCGCCCAATCGCGAGTTTTTCCGCAGCCTCTTTTAGCCCCTGAGGTATTGCTTTTCGCTCGATCGCCATCCAGGCCAGGAGAAGAGGCGACCAGAAGGACGGCCACAATAACTGCAACTAAAAAAATGGACGCCCCTTAAGGGGCGTCCATAAAACCGCTGGTTGCGGGCGGATTACGGCAGGTCGACTCCTGGAAGAACACCTGTTCCTTCAACCCGGACGGCATAAAGCTCCGAAGGGCTAAGACCGAGTGCTTTCAGGATGGTGGGCGCCACTTGGGCTGTCCCAACAGCTGCTTTAATCGTCCTGGACTGGAACGACGGATTTGCAAGCAGCAAAACGACATTCGTATCGTCATGGGCGAAGCCGCCATGCTCAGCCAGCTTGGATGTGCTGCCGGAGTAAGTGACGCCCACATTAGGAGTGACAATAATATCCGGTGTGCGCGGGTCCACGGTCGGGTCGTTGTAATTGAGCGAAAGCGAGGGGCCGTAGTAAATCTGTCCCAGCGCGATGCCGGTGGCAGCAGCATTGTCTTCGAGGATTTGCACGCTGGCCTCGGTTTCGGAGGAGCTCGTCAGCCAGACCAGCGAGACGTCGTCTTCTGTCGGCCCAATGCCGGTGGGGTTGTTGGTGGATTCAGAGTACGGAATGTAGCCCGCGTTGGAGAGCAGGGTAACGGGCGACGTGCCATTGATCAGCTGAGAGACATACCGGCTGGGGTCGATGGGCGATTGACCGTGCTTGGCCGTGATCACGATCAGGGTCGAATCGTAAAGTCCCTTTTTCTTCAGCTCATCGACGAATGCGTCGATCGAGGCATCGACGAACTTGAATTCGCTCAGCAGCGCCGGGGTTGGCGTGCCGGCAGCATCCAGGTATCCGCCTGTCACGCCGTTGCTCTTCTCAATCAACTTCTGGCCTACGCTCACGGCCTGGAAGTTCATGCCGAAGATGTTGGGCACCTTGGTCTTTTTGGCGCCGAGGTGGTTCTTGCCATCGATCTCGTTGACGATCGCGTTCACTTTCAAGGTGTCATAGCACTGAATGTTCTGGAAGCTGTTAGTCCACGCTGTCAGATCCGCGCCTGTATCCGGGATGCTGGCACACGACATGCCGGTCGGCGTGGTAACACCGGGCAGGGCGATCACGCTGGAGTTGATTTCCGGGCCGTAGAAGTCGTCGAGTGCAGCCGGGCCAATGCCGGCAGCGACAGCCGAGTAGGCAGGATGCTTATCGGACCACGCCGCGTATCCGCCAGCCTGGTGGATGACGCTAAAGATGGTGTTGGCGCGGACAAAATTCCACGGGTAAACAGGGCTGCAGCCTTTGCTGGGGTCGCGGATGAGCCGCTTGGTATCGATCGAGGCGATACCCCCGTCGGTCAGCGCAGCGCCGGGTGCGCCGCCGTTCACTTTGGTCTGGTCGATATCGATGCCTTCTTCATACTCGCTGGTTGTGCCGGTCGGTGGTGCGCCGGCAGTGCAGGGTCCGGCTGCGAGACCATTACCGGTGGTTTTTGCCGGGGCATCGTAGTTTCGCGAATAGGCGACGTCGTAGTAAATGCCGGTCAACGCCGGGCTTCCGCCGGTGACGATCGAGATCAGGCCGGGGAAGGAGTCCGAGGGTTTTGAGGTGCTCGCGGCGACGTAGTTGACGCCCGTCTTACCCAGCGCAGCAAGCGAGGGGCAATAGGGTGCGCCATTGTTGACGGTGCTGATGCCGTTCACGCAGTTCTGCAAATCCACGGCGTGCATGCCGTCGACGCTGATCAAAAGAACCCGCTTGATAGGGCGCCCGCCCCAGTTGTCGATATTGTCTTGCGCGATCGCGACCGCTGCCGAACACGCAGCTACGAGGGAGAGCACAGCAATTGCTTTTTTCATTACTACCTCCGGCATCAAGGGTTAGCAGAGTCCGGGGACGGTTTGCATGGCTGCTGTGTGAAAATTGAGTGAAGTCTTAATTCAATAAGAGGAGCCGCCGAAGCGGCTCCTCTTGCTTTCCCTAAGAGACTACTTGTCGAGCTGCCCCCAGACCTCGGGCAGCACCGCGGTGCCTTCTGCCCGCACCGCGTCCAGGGCTTGCGGATCCAGGCCCAGCGCCTTCAGGATCGTCGGCGCCACCTGCGTGGTTGCCGTTTCGGCCGAGACCGTCTGTTCCGTAAAGCCGCGATGCGCAACCAGCAGCATGACATTGGTGTCATCATGCGCAAACCCGCCGTGATCTGCGATCATCGTCGTGCTGCCCGAGTAGGTTACCCCCACGTTGGGCGTGACGATGATATCCGGTGACCGCGGATCCTGTCCCGGCCCCGTGCCACCCACGTTGTAGTTCAGCGCCAGCGAAGGTCCATAATAAATCTGCCCCAGGCCGATAGCTGTCGCATTCGTCTCCAGTATCTCCACCGCCGTCGCTACGTTCACGCCCGGATTCAGCCAGAGCACGGACACGTCGTCTTCGGTTGCCCCGATTCCCGTCGGGTTCAGCGGCGACTCCGAGTAGGGAATCAAATTTCCCAGCAGCGTTGCCGGCGTATTGGCGCCGTCCGCCACATACCGGGTTGGATCGATGGGTGACCCGCCATGTTTGGCCGTGATGATGATCAGCGTATCGTCGTAGATGCCTTGATCCTTGAGAGCGCTGATCATTTCCCCGATCGAGGTATCGACGAAATAGATCTCCTTCTGCAACTCTTCGCTGGGCCAGCCGGCCGCGTTCTGGTATCCCCCTACAGCCACGCCCGTCTCATTCACCGATAGCCCCGTGTATACGGCCTGGAAGTTCATGCCGAAGACCGCCGGCACTACCGCCCGCGCACCTTTGTGCGTCTTGCCCCTAATCTGATGCAGCAGCGCATTCACTTTGATCGTGTCATAGCACTGGATGTTGTCGAAGCTGCCGGTCCACGATGACACGGCAGCGGTATCGCGGATGGTGGCGCATGAAACCCCTTCCGGGGTGGTGACACCGGGCAGCGCCACAACATTCGAGTCCACCTCCGGCCCATAGAAGTCATCCACGTTCCTGCCGTCGCCGGGCCCATTCACATAGGCAACCGAAGGGTGCTTGTCGATCCACGCCGTGTATTTGCCGGCCTTATGGGCCACGCCAAAGATGCTGTTCGTGCGCACGAAGTTCCAGGGATACACCGGCGCGCAACCTGCCTTGGGGTCTCGCAATAGTTTTAACCGGTCGATCGAGGCGGCGGTGCCCTCGGTCAGCCCAGCGCCCGGCGCGCCGCCGTTAAGTTTGGTGTCGTCAAGGTCGATGCCCTGATCGAAATCGGTTGTAGTTCCCGTCGCTGCCGCACCGGGCGTGCATGTTCCCGCACCTAAGCCGGTGCCGGTTGTCTTGGCCGGCGGATCGAGTGTCCGGTCAAAGGCCACGTCGTAGTAAGCGCCGGTCGACTTGGGTGTGCCTCCGGTAACCAGCGCTATCAGCCCGGGAAAGGAGTCAGAAGGCTTTGACGCCGAGGCAGCAACATAGTTGATCCCTGTCTCGCTCAGCTCCGCCATGTGCGGGCAGTATGGGTCCCCGCCGTTGATCCCTGCAATCCCGTGCGCGCAGTTGTAGAAGTCCACCGCATGCATGCCGTCAATGCTCAACAGCAGAACATGCTTGATCTTTTCTGGGCCGGCTGACGCACCAGCCGCAATTCCGTGGATCGACGATAACAGTGTGACCGCCGCTGCCGTTCCAGCTATTACCAACCTCTTCACCTTCATGGAAAGCCTCCACGAGAGTACTAACAACAAAGTCAAGGCGCTGGTGTTACTGCTCCGTGAAATCTCGACGAATAACGCTTACCGGCTCCCAAAAGTTGGTCCCGGCTGCGCAATGGTCCAAACGCAGGGCCGCCCCAATCGTTTTACCTGGCGCGATGATTGGCAGAAAGGCCGCCGGTACAATGCTCAAAAAACGAAGCGGCCTATGAACTGTACCTGCCTCGGGCTGCCCAGCGCGTGTTGGATGATGCCGATCTGCTGGCTGGATTGGTTGAAGGCGTTGGCAATATTGAAGTTTGTGGGGGGCGCCGAGAAGTCGTAGTTGACGCTGACATTGTTGTTTGGCGTGTCAAAGCTCGGAGTGTTCGTGATATTGAAGAAGTTTATGCCGAGGCGCAGGGTGTATCGTTCGTGGAAGACGGTGTCTTTGATAAAGGACATGTCAGCACGCTTCTGGAAATCACCGCGAAAGATGTTTCTGCCTCCGCTCGCAAATCCGGATTCGGTGTTGTCTCCTAGAGGAACACCATTTGTGCCCGCCGCTACCAATGGAAGCACGAACGCATTGGGGTTAAACGCAGGCTGGCCAAGGTTGGAGCCGTCGTGGCCAGTCAACGCCTGGCGCGGGGTCACCCCCGGGGCCAGCGGAAGCACTGGATTCGTCAGGTAGTCGTTGTAGGAAAAATACAGGCTGCCAATCGTTCCGCTGAAATCGTAAAGGTTATACGGTTGCCCGCTCTCGAAGATGAGGATGCCACTCGTTCCCCACCCATTGATGAATTTACCCGCAATCGCGTTGTGGACGCCGATCTTGGGAACTTCGTAGAAATAGTTGATCGAGGTAACGTTGGTGCGGTCGTAGTCTGAAGTCGCGTAACCCGACCTGAGATTACGAGCATCGTTGCCGTTGTAGAACAACCCGTAGCCGCTGCTGTCATCCAGCCCATGCGAAAAAGTATAGGAGACATTGAATGTCAGCCCATAGGAGTACGTCTTCTTCAGCGTGGTAAGCAGTGCGTTGTAGTGAGAGGTGCCGATGGCGGACCAGAGTACCGAGTTCGGGCTATAGCCAATGAAGGGAACGCGCAGATCGGTGTTGCCGCCGGTGGACGTGTTGTAAGGCTCGTTTGGTATGGGGTTGCCGTTCTGGTCGGTTACCTGGTAGCCATACGAATAAGTCTGGCCGTTTACGGGATTATCGGGTGTGGCAATGTAGGGCTGGTTGAAGGGCAGCGGAATGGTCTGATGCACTCCATGGTTGCCCGTATAGCCGACCGTAAACGCCATATCCGGTCTCGGTTGCCACTGCATATCCAGGCTCCAGTTCTCTGTATAGGGCAGCTTGTTGGCAGCGTTGTAAGCGCCGAACAGATAGGGATTTGACCCGTTGATCAAGTCTCCCTGGTTGGGCAGGCTGTTGATAAAGTCGGCGGGGTTGGTGTCCACACTCGATTGCGTAAAGGGGTTTTCCAGGGTTGAGTTTTCAGTGGTTAGAATCGGCTGCACGAACGGTGGTTGCAAGGTCACGCCAAAGGGTCCATTAAAGCCCTGCCCGGCGCTCGGCGAGAAGTTCGTAAAGTATTCTCCCCGGTCGTAGTACAGGCCGCCACCCGCCCGGAACACAACGTTGCCATGATTGAATGCCGGACTCCATGCGACGCCTACCCGCGGGCCAATTCCCCATTGGCGTGCCGTCAGGGTAGAGTTACTGGCGCCCGCGGTGCGATAAAGCTTATTGTTGCCCGCGATTACCAACCCCGAGTTGACGATGGTGTCGGTATCCAGATCGTATTGGTACAGTTTGGGGCTGAAATTTACCAACTGGCCGTACTTCTCCACCAGGCCGGCGTCCCAATCGTAGCGAAGACCGAGAGTAACGGTAAGATTCTCGCGAAGCTTCCACTTGTCCTGAGCATAGGAACCCAACTGCGGTGCAGTGTAATAGCGATTGCTGGGCCCCTGGAAGTAGACGCTGTTACCTTCACCTGACCGAAGCGGGCCGCCGTTCATGAAGTCAGATAAAGTGCTGAAGCCAAGTTGCGCCACCTGGTTGGCGCGGTTGATGATGTTCATCTGGGTGTAGTCGATGCTCGCGCCGAAAGAAAGCGTGTGGTTGCCCAGGGCCCAGTTCAGGTTGGTCGTTCCCTCAAAAGTGTTCTGCACGAAACCGGTATTGGCAAAGTTTGACGCGGGACCGATCGAGAGGGAATCTCCTGAACCATCAACATCCCGAATTGTGATACCCGGAAAATAGGGGCTGCCAAAGAGGTTGATCCCCACCGCGGCTGCATCGAACGGCTGCCCGGTTACCGATTGCACATTCATGCGCAGGAAACCGCCCTTCTGATCCCAGGAGAGCCTGGGCGAGAGCACCACGTTGTTTTCGATGGACGCAACCTGGCTACCGACCTTGAATTTTTGAGGAAAACCAAGCAGCGGCGTCGATTGGCTGGGGAATGGAGTCGTCGTGGGATCGCGCTGAAAGTAGTACTTTCCCGACAATACGTCGCTGTTGCTGATGTTGTAGTCGATGTTCCCGTTCGTCTGCAGGGCATCGAAGGTGGACGCGGGTCCAAAGAGCTGCGTATTACCTCCCGGTATCCCGGACGACGTCTCGAACGACGGGACCAGCGGATTAGGACCCAGGTTCGCCTGCAGAAGTTTGCTCGCGACCGGGTCGAGAGCCCCGGAAAACGTGCCCGCGCCGCTGCAGTTACTCACCGCCCCGCTGTTGTTCGACACAGCTGCCGCGCAGTAAGTGTTGGCCGCATTCAGAAGCCCGGCGGTGGAGCGGTCACCGGTAAGCCCCGTCGGCACGTACGCGGAGGAAATCGAGTTGAGCTTATCCCGAACGCGTGTGCCCTGGTACGAACCAAAAAAGAACAGCTTGTTCTTGGCCAGTGGGCCACCCAGGGTAGCGCCATAGATACTGCGATGAAGATCCGGCACCTTCTGATTGGCGGGAATGCTGTCATCCTGGTTAAAGAAGTAGGGCGCAGCGTTAAGGGCTGCGTTCGCCAGCGTGCCATAGAGGGAACCGTGCCACTGATTGGTGCCCGATTTGGTGGTCACGTCGATATGAGCGCCGGCCGTCGTACCCTGAGATGCATCAAACATCGAAGTGTTGACTCGCATCTCCTCGATCGTCTCCTGCGGTGGCGAGGGTAACGCCTGCCCAATCGCGTCGTAGATCGATGTATTGGTTTGAATCGTGCCCCCATGGCTTAGGAAGTTTTCCCCAGTGTTCAGAACTGCCCGATTGGCGGAGACCTGGCTGGAAGATGCACCATTGAAAAGATTGTTCGCCAGAACGCTGTTCATGGTGAAGCTGTTGCTGCTTAATCGCTGCCCATTGGCCCAGATGTTCTGATTGCCCAAACCCGTGTTTGTTCCCGTATCGGAGAGAAAATCCGCGCTCACGCCCGGCGCCAGAACAGCTAACTGGGTGAAGCTGCCGGTGCCCAGCGGCGCAACTTCAATTTGCGTGCTGTCAAGAACGTAGCCGTTCGTCGTATCGGTGGAATTTAGCAAGGGCGAGCCTTGCACTGTAACTGACGTAGTTGTCTTCCCTGGCTTGAGAGCCACATTCAGCGTAACCGTGCGGTCTGCCTGCACTTGGATGGAAGGATAGTCTTGGGCATCGAAGCTCTCCTTGGTGACCGTCACCGTATAAACACCTACGGGAAGATCCCGGAATGCATAGGAGCCATTGCTGCCCGACATGGCATTCCGCGTCAAGCCTGTGCCGTTACTCGTAACCGTGATCTCTGCTCCGGAGACGATCGCTCCTGAATCGTCGCTGATCTCACCCGTAATACCTCCCAGGGTGGTCTGTGCCGACGCTATAGAAAGCGGCGAAATCGCGCATAGAAGAACCGCCAACACGAAGAGTTTGGATTCATTGAATGAAAACATCACTCGCCTCACATGAAAATCAGGTGTTATGGGAGAAGGTCGGGCGTGCGAGAGAGATTCTCCCTGCTGTTTGTCATGACCACGGTTGTTATCTATGGCCCGGAGCGCAAAGCGGTACAGCTAGGAGATGGGAGACGGTCAGGCTATGGGCCACACAGCCCTAAGCTAACCTCCTCCGCCAGGATAGACGCACAGTACAGTGAAGATCAAGCTCAAGTTAAAGAGCTGTAATTGGTAGATGACCAGAAATGGCTCGATCGAGCGACCGAGCTAGCACCAACGCGCAATCATGACGCGGAAACATTAAGAGAACCTTAAGATATGAGAAGCTTGATTGGTCCGCTAGTCAGAAGTCTTGCCTTTTATGCGCAACATGAAAACGTGACGGGTATGTACGCGGAAGAGAGTAGAACAGCGGCTCTACCTGGTTCCAGGATCGAATCGGTTCACGCCCCAGATGTTCCGGCAATACTCCTGAATCGCCCGATCGGAGGAGAACTTTCCCATGCGCGCTGCGTTATAGATGGACATCTTCGACCACTTTTCCTGGTCCAGGAAGGTGGCGCTCACCTGGTCCTGGCAGTCGACATAGGACTGGTAGTCGGCAAGCAGAAGGTAGGGATCGCTATTGAGCAAGCTGTCCAGCAAGGGGCGGAACAGCTCGTGATCGCCGCGGGAAAATTGCCCGGATGCAAGACTGTCCAACACTTCGCGCAGTATGGGATTGGACTCATAGATGGTTCGCGGATGGTAGCCCGCATTCTTCACCGACGTAACCTGCTGCGCCGTCAGGCCGAACAAAAAGAAATTCTCGTGCCCTACCGCATCCCTGATTTCAATATTCGCGCCATCCAGCGTCCCGATGGTGAGCGCCCCGTTCATGGCGAACTTCATGTTCCCCGTTCCCGATGCTTCTTTGCCCGCGGTGGATATCTGCTCGCTGAGGTCAGCGGCGGGATACACCTTCTGCCCGAACGTCACATTGTAATCGGGAAGAAATAACACCTTGATGCGATGCCGTACCTCGGGGTCGTGATTGATCACCTCGCCCACCGAGTTGATCAATTTGATGATCAGTTTCGCCATGGCATACCCGGCAGCGGCCTTGCCCCCAAACAGGAAAGTGCGCGGTGTGATCTCCATCTTCGGGTGGCGCTTCAGGCGGAGATAGAGGGTGAGAATATAGAGCACATTCAGATGCTGCCGCTTGTACTCGTGGATTCGTTTCACCTGGGTGTCGAACATGGAGCTGGGATCGACGGAGAAGCCGGTATCCTGCAGGATGTACTGCGCGAGTCTTACCTTGACGTCGTGCCGCACCTTCCGCCACTCGGCGCGGAAACCGGAATCCTCCGCGAAGCTTTCCAACTGCTTGAGGTGATCCAGGTTGTTGATCCAGCTCTTTCCAATTTTGCTGGTCATCAATGCGGATTGCTCGGGATTGCTCACCGCTAACCAGCGCCGTGGGGTGACGCCGTTGGTCACATTGATGAACTTGTTGGGCCACAAATCGTGGAAGTCGCGCAGCACCTCATTCTTCAACAACTGCGTGTGCAGCTCGGCTACGCCGTTTACGTGCTTGCTGCCAACGCACGCAAGGTATGCCATGCGGACGAACTTCTCCCCCGTCTCTTCAATGATGGACATGCGCGTCACTTTGCCGTCGTCGCCCGGGAACTGCTCGCGTACCGTTTTCAGGAAGCGGCTGTTGATCTCGTAGATGATCTCGATGTGGCGGGGAAGCAACCCGGCGAACAGCGGCAGCGGCCACCGCTCCAGCGCCTCCGGCAAAAGCGTGTGATTGGTGTAATTGAAGGTCTGCGAGGTGATGTCCCAGGCTTGCTCCCAAGCTAGATCGTGTTCATCCATCAGGAGGCGCATCAGTTCCGCCACGCCAATGGAGGGATGCGTGTCATTGAGCTGGATCGTCCACTTCTCATGAAACTTGTCGATCGCCCGGCCAGCACTCAGGTGGACGTGAATCATATCCTGCAGCGCACAGGAAACAAAGAAGTATTGCTGTTCCAGCCGCAGTTGTTTTCCCTGTTTTTCGTCGTCGTTGGGGTAGAGCACCTTGGTGATGTTTTCCGCGAAAATTTTCGACGACACAGCGCCTTCGTAGTCGCCGCTGTTGAACTTGTCGAAATAAAACGACTCGCCCGCTTCCGACCGCCACAATCTAAGGTCATTCGCGGCTCCAGATTCGTATCCCAGAATTGGCGTGTCGTAGGGAACGCCTTTGACCGTCGTAGCAGGAATCCAGCGTGTCCGGTAATTCCCGTGCGAGTCTTTCCACGATTCCGTGTGTCCCCCGAAATGCACATCGACCGACTCCTGCGGCCGCCTGATTTCCCAGGGATTTCCGTAGCGAAGCCAGTAGTCGGTGAGCTCCACTTGCCAGCCGTCATGAATCTCCTGGTGAAACATCCCGAATTCGTAACGAATACCGTAGCCGATCGCAGGGATTCCCAGAGTTGCCAGAGAGTCCAGGTAACATGCCGCGAGCCGTCCCAGTCCACCGTTTCCCAGTCCCGGTTCGCTTTCCTCCGAGATGATCCGATCCAGATCGAGGCCCATTTCTTTTGTGGCCTGTCGCATGGGGTCCTCAATCCCCAAGTTGAGCAGATTGTTCGCCAGGTGAGGTCCCATCAAAAATTCAGCGGACAGATAACAAACCACGCGCACGTCATGCTGCACGTAGCCTCGCCTGGTCGCCAGCCAGCGCGCCAGGATACGATCCCGAACGGTATAGGCAACCGCCAAGAAATAGTCCATCTCGGTCGCCGCCTCGGTATCTTCCCCAACTACGTAGCGCAGGTTTTCCAGGATAGCCCGCTTCAGGGTTTCGACCTTGATGCCGGTACGGTCGTCATCGACGGTTGAAACCTCATCTTGGAAGGGCTCTTCCTGAATAGAACGGCTCATCATTGTCCAACTTTCCGCAGAACGCGTGTGATTTTCGCCGGAAGGGGTTCGAAGCGAATGCTAGAAGCTGCCCCAGGCAAAAACAAGCAGGCCGGGCCAACTTTACTGGAATTTTAACCGCGCACTCATACAGGCTCTGCTGCGCTCTTGCATCGATCTTCATGATCTATTAACAACTCCGCCGCATTCTGAAGTATGGCCAAACCTGACTTCAACAAGGTTCTGCGGCTCGTCTTGATCGCGCTCACCCTGTGTCTGTTGGTCATTCTTGCCGTCGTCTGCTGGCAACAATCAAAGGTGGAACATCTAACCCTGGCTGCGGGCGCATCCAGCGGGGAAAGCTATCTGCTGGGGAGCGCCTTGAAAACAGTTGTGGAGCGGCACTACCCCAGGATCCGCATGACTCTGCTCGAGACCGGCGGGACGGTCGAGAACCTGCAAATGCTTGAGGATGGGCGCGCCCAGCTGGCCACTGCGCAAGCCGATATTTCGCCTGGGCCAAGGGCGCGGTCGGTTGCCATGCTCTACGACGACACCTTTCAGCTTCTGGTGGCGAAAGATTCGCCGGCAAAGAGCCTGATTGATTTGCAGGCCCAGCGGATTGCCTTGGCGCAGAGCGGAGGACAATTTCAGTCTTTCCTCCGGATAGTGGAGCACTTCGGTCTTCGCCGCGAGGACTTCCACTTTGTCGGCGAGGATGATCAGGCCGCCGCCGATGCATTCCTCAACGGCCAGGCGGACGCGATCTTCCGCGTCCGCGCCATCGGCGATCCATCGATCCAGCAGCTGGTGCAATCCGGCAAGGTCCGCTTTCTTCCCATTGAGCACGCCGCGGCCATGAAGATTAAACACCCCGCGTTTGAGGCCGCCGTCATTCCCGTGGGGGCCTACCTGGGAAACCCCGCAGTGCCCGCCCAGGACTTCCCCACGGTCGCGATCCATCGCACGCTACTGGCTCGCGACAGCGCCAATGCCACGGCCATACGAGCCGTCACGGGAACATTGATCGAGCGGCGGCAGGAGATCATACAGGAGATTCCATCTGCCATGACGGAAGTACGTTTGCTGCTGGCGCAGGTACGCCGGCCGGAGCCGCAAGCGGCGCTGGGGCCCGTTTTGCATCCCGGCGCGCTCAGCTTCTATGACAAAGACAAACCGTCTTTTCTGCTGGCACACGCGGACTATGTGGGCTTGATCCTGACTGTGGGACTTATGGCGGGTTCCTGGATTTGGGAGTTGAAACGGTGGATGCAAAGGCAGCAAAAGAACAACGCGGATCAATACAGCAAACGCGTGGTGGAGCTGATCAGCTCCGTGCAGAACGTAAATTCGCTTGCGCCGTTAGAGGAGATCTGGAACGAGTTGTTGACCATCCTTACCGAGGCTGTTCACGACCTTGACGCCGATAAGCTCTCAGAAGAATCGTTTAATTCCTTCCGGGTCATTCTCCAAATCGGAATGGAAGCCACCCGGGAACGCCGTAGCCTCTTGATGTCTATGAGCCTGACAACCCAGACGGCCGCCGCCGCACTTTAAAAGCAGCCAACACATCCTGATCTCTGTTTAGGAGAGATGGTGCAACATGCGATCCCTGATGAACAGGGCGATCACTGTGGCCAGGGTGACCAGGTGAAACAGGGTATGTAATGTATCCGGGGCCATCCCGTTGCGCCTTGGCAGGAATGTATGGGTGTTGGCGAAGATAATCTGGTAGCGCGCAGCCCGCGCCGGGTCGGGTATAAGGAGGTACGGTATCCACCAGGCCCGGAGCAATCCGAAGATGAAGAGGCCATAGGTAATCCAAAGCAGCATTTCCACCCCGTCTGGATAGGCTCGCCTGAAGTATTTCGCGCTATAGAAGAGGCCGATGGCCGCCGGAACAGCCGGCAGCAGCGTCACAAATATGCGGCGTGCCAGCGAATCCTCGTTATGGATCGCGGCGATGTTGCTTAACCGGCCGAGGGGAATCCAGTCGTGAAACAGGAGAAAGGCCACAACCATCGCTTGCAACGTCAGGAAGGTTATCTCGAACGCATGGCTGATGGGTTGCATCTTGGACTCTCGTCCAACTGTAGCCGCATTCACGCGTTTCTGAAAAGAAACAAGAATCTTCGATTTCAAAAGAACATGTTAATCCCGAGCAGCCAACTTGCCTGCGGCAAGTTGAGGGAGGAACCCAGGACTATCGTCCCATAGGCGTTAACCTACTTAGGATGACGTTTTTGTGGGGGTTTTGACGAAAAACATCCCGATAGGTTAACGCTTATGGGGCTGACGTCCTGGTGCTACTTTCAGGTCGTCCCTTCGGGACTAGCCCCCTTTGTTCATAGGGAGTACGAAAGGTTCGCACCCCCCTTTTAACGACCTCACCGAGCTTTGGGTTTCCCCAGCTTCTCCCGCCGCGCCGTCCACTCCTCCGTGGAGAAGAGACCTGGCCCTATTTCGATCAGGCGGGGAAGCATTTTGAAGACCGAAACCTGGTTCCATGACTTCCCATCGCGCGTTCGAAAGCCCTTCTCGTTGAGATCGCTGGCTATGCTTGAGAAGGGGAAATCCTGAACCACCAGGTCCATCATCTGGGTAAGCACCATGCGCTCGCGGGGGTCGAATTCCAACCGTTGGCAATCGTCTGAGATGCGTAGGCCGTAGGGGATGTCTTCGTTGAAGGCGTGCTCGCTCGGCCCTTCCTCCCCTGGCAGCTCTCGCCGCCACTCGATCGACACCAGTTGCCACCCGGCGGCTTCACGCTGCCGCATCAGGGACGGGCTGAAAGGCCCGGAAACCACATCTCGTATCCGCTCAAAGTGCGCCATGCGTACTCCCTCGTATGTGACTTGCCTGCGCTAACTAGCAATTGAAGCACCAAGCCTGGGATCAGGGTAGGCGCCCTGAGGTAGCTTGCTTTCAGCGGCTTACCACCTAAGGAGTATCGTCCGCCGCTCCGCTCATGTTCGAAATCGCGAATCGGTGTTCGCCTGTGGACACAGGGCCGGCATTGTGGAGTAGGTTCTCGCCATGTAACTTTGCTCTGCGATGGTATTTTCCGATCTCGATCTTTCGCGACGCCTGGAGCGCGCCGAAGGCCAGGCCTGCCTGCAGTTCGCTGAAGCGCGCCGCGGCCTGTATCCCGATAGCGGCGCCGCCTGGATAGAGTGTGCCGGTGCCTATGCTGTTTTCGACGGAGTTGACTCGCCGGTGACGCAAAGCTTCGGCCTGGGGCTCTTCGAGCCGTTGACCCCAACCGCATTGGATACCATTGAGGCTTTTTTCCTGGATCGGGGAGCCGTGGTTGTCCATGAGGTAAGTCCCCTGGCCGGCCTCGCCACGCTTGACTTACTGTGCGCTCGCGGTTACCGCCCCATCGAGCTAAGCAGCGTGCTGCATCGGCCGGTTGAGCAACCCACGGCCATAGATAACCCCGCAGTAAGTGTACGAGTGGCTGCGCAGAAAGACGCGGCCCTATGGGCTGACGTCAGCGCGCGCGGATGGGCACAAGAGAATCCGGATCTGCTCGGCTTCCTCGAGCAATTCGGAGCGGTCGCATTTGCCCGCGAGGGCAGTGTGAACTTTATCGCCGCGCTGGATGGTAAGCCCGGGACGGCGGGTGCGCTCTGTCTCCATAAGGGCGTGGCGCTCTTCGCCGGAGCGTCGACCATACCAGAGATGCGCCGGCGCGGACTTCAGGCTGCCCTGCTTGAAGCGCGCATGCGCTATGCCTTCGAGCACGGCTATGAACTGGCCATGATGGTCACGGAAGCGGGCAGCCAATCCCAACGTAATGCGGAACGCCAGGGCTTTCGCATTGCGTACACGCGCACCAAATGGAGGTTGCAGACTTAAAGCGCTGGATCGGCCATGCGGCCCATAAACAGAATGCTGCTCGAATGGTTGTCGCGGATCAGGAAGATAAAGGGATGGTCCGCCAGGAAAGTAATGGGAGGAGGTTGCACCCGTACTGCCAGGGCCCGCATGGTCACCGCTGTCGCTGCCGCTGCTTCGGTTCCTTCCTCGTTGACGTCGACATACGCTTTATGGATCACCGCCGAAATAGCGAAATCGCTCTTGCCGGTCATTCCTGAAAAATTCGCGCGCGAGGTAAACGCCTGCGGCATCCCCATCGCGCCAAGCACGGCGCTCAGCTCAAATTCCTGCGTCATCTTGAACCTGGGCATGGTCACGATAACTTTGGAAGCCGGCGCTAACTGCCGCAGCCATTGTTGCGTAGTGACGGCGGTCAGCGATTGTTCCAGGGCGGCCAGGCCGCTTCGATCCTTGGGCAGAAAGAGGATCATCGAGAGTTCCTTGCTCTTATAAGGAATCTCCAAAATCTGGAAGGTCCCACCGTCGAAGTAGTTGAAGCCGCCTTCGCGGTGCATCATGGGCGTCTTCGCCGTCTTTGCCGGGGTTAGATGAAAATCCTCATCCTTGGTCAGCGCCTTATCGAATTGCGTCTCCCAGTCGCCCTTGAAATAGATGGCGTTGGTCAGCACCAGCCTGGTATCCGCTCTGAGTGCGCCGGCTGGTAATAAGTCTTTGATCTTATCCTGCGTCTTCTGCTCCACCCATTGATTGATGGTCAGGCGTGCCGCTTCGGTCGCGCCTCTGAAATCCACCTGCATTAATCCGGCGCCATAATCGTTCTTGAGCAGCGTGAGGAAGTCGTCGAGGAAGGTGTAGCCGCGTTGTGCCCAGAGGGCATTGGCCACGCTAAGCTGGTATCCCTCATGCGCCGCGTTCAAATCGCCCAGCACTGCGCCCATGGCAGGGTGCAGCTGCTCTGGCGGCAGCGTGAAGTGCAGCGTTTTCGCCATTTCTGAAGCGGTATCGCCGCGTGCTCCCGCGTAGGCCATGGCCAGGGCCGTCGAGATGCTCTCCGGCGAGAAGAAGAGATTGCCGCTTTGATTGCGTAACTGGCCATAGAGCCCGACGGCAAAGGCATTGTCGCCCTCGACCACTGCCGTGCGATCAGCCGCGGCCACGGGTGTGGTCTCCGCCCCAGGCGCCTGCACCGCCAAAAACAAGCAGGGAATGAGCAAAGCGAGTAGGCGTTTCCAATTCATGCACGTTAGCGCCAATATCCCAGACATAGCCTCCACCCCGAGGCAACAGCCGTCTTTTGACTCTCATGGAATCTCCACGGACAGCTTCGAAAAACAGCTTATACGATAGGCTGCCCAGAAGCGAGCAAGGCTGGACAGAGTCACCTATCGCCTAGGTGACTAAGTACCGATTGACTCCCTGGCCGCGAAGCGCCAGGACGGCGCGACCAAGGCCTACTCCCCCAGTTATGTTCTCTCCGCCACCTTAGAATTTTGAGGAGGTCTCGTGTGATCAAGATTTCTGCAAGCTATCGGATTTGGCTAATACAATAGAAATATGAGCACTCCTATTCAGAAAATTCCCGTGCGCCGCATCACCGGCGAAGACACCAACCTCGGCGAGTACAGCGGAAAAGTCCTTCTCGTTGTCAACGTCGCTTCCAAATGCGGGCTCACCAAGCAGTACGAATCTCTGGAAAAGCTCTATCGCGAGTACCGTGATCGCGGCCTTGTGGTTGCCGGCTTTCCTGCCAATGATTTCCGAGGCCAGGAGCCCGGAACCAACGCCGAAATCGAGAGCTTTTGCAGCAGCAACTTTGGCGTCGACTTTCCTTTGTTCGAAAAGATCACCGTTGTTGGCGAAGGTAAGCACCCGCTCTACAAGGAGTTGATCGCCGCCCAGCCCAAAGCCACCAGTACCTCCGAGGTCCATTTCAGTGAGAACTTGAAGCGTCACGGGATTGAGACCAATTCCGAGCCTGAAATTCTTTGGAATTTCGAGAAGTTCGTGGTCGCTCGCGATGGCAGAGTCACTGCCCGCTTTTCTCCCAATACGACGCCCGACGATCCGGCGCTTTTGCAGGCCCTCGAAGCCGAGCTGGCGAAGTAGGACATACTGGCTAGAGGGGTCCCACGGGAGGATGAAACGGTGTTCTTTGGGGATCTTTCCCGGCCGCGGATCATGGGGCACCCTTGATCTGTGGCACGAGAGCAAAAAACACGGGATCCCAGGATGACAGTCCTGGGTTTTCGGAAAAAACTCGAAGGAGAGGACTGAATCCATCTCCTCGATTTAGACTAGACCGGGCATTAGCGCACGCCGTCTCCTCGAGAGGTTCCACTTTACGGAACCGTAATCACAACCTTGCCCACCTGCACATTCGACTCCAGGTATTGGTAAGCGTCTACCGATTGCGCAAACGGAAACGTCTTTGCGATCTTCGGGCGAAAGCGTCCATCCTGCAGGCGATCCCAGACATACTTTTTTGCGATGGCGAGCTTTTCGTGAACTGTAGTGATTTCCATGAGGGTATATCCGCGAATGGTCAGGCCTTTCGCAATTGCAGGAACGGCTGGGAACGGCGTCGCCTGTCCGGAGAGCAGGCCGTACTCGACGATAATTCCGTACCGCGCCGTGGCTTCAGCTAACGTGCTCACGAAAGGCCCCGCGACTGGATCGAAGACAACCCTTGCCCCCTTGCCCGCGGTGATCTCGTTAACCCGCGCCAGGAAATCCTCTTCTTCGCAGGCAACGACGTGGTCTGCACCCAGCGCGTACAGTTCTTTTCGCTTCTGGCTCGTTCGTGTGGTTGCGATGGAGATCGCGCCCTCGGCCTTTGCCATCTCGATTGCCGCGATGCCCACGCTACTCGATGCTGCCGTAATGACGATGAAATCCCCTTTCGTCAGGTGGACGATTTCTATCAGTGCGCCGTAGGCCGTTAAGAACTGCATCCAGATCGCCGCGCCTTCGGCCGGTGAAAACTTGGCTGGATATTCTCCCAGCGCCGAAACGGGAGCGACTGCCTGTTCGCCCACCATGCCGTAGGTATTCATGGAAAACGCCGGAACAGTCGCGACCTGTTTACCTAGCCAACTCTCATCCACGTCCGGCCCCAAAGCTTCCACGACGCCGGCCGCTTCATAGCCCAGGCGCGAGGGAAGCTTCGGCTGCTCCAGGTATTGATTATGGAAAAACATCGACTCTGCGCGATTCAGACCTATGGCCTGCACTCGCAGCCGAACCTCACCCTTGCCTGGTTGTTGCGCAGGTGCTTCTTCTATCCTGAGAACTTCGGGTCCGCCGTATTCATAAAAGCGTACAATTTTCGCCATCTTTCTCTCCTTGGCCGTTAGACGGGCGGGCTTGTTCGAAGATTAGCCACGGTGACAATACTGCGGTCGCGCCTTAGCGCATGACGAAGCCGCCGTCGACCGAGATTGACTGGCCAGTGACATAGCTCGCGGCGGAGCTGCAGAGCCACAGAACAGCATCGGCGATCTCCTCCGGCTGGCCCAGCCGGGCCATGGGTACATAGGTTTCCATCATCCTCGCCAGCTCTTCACCCTGGCCTGCGGCGATCATCTGGTCGGACATGGGCGTTTGAATCATACCCGGACACACCGCGTTGACGCGGATGCCTCGCGTTGCGTATTCCAGGGCAGCGCTCTTGGTGAATCCAAGCACTCCGTGCTTTGCCGCGTGATAGATTCCGCGCCGGGCACCGCCGAGGAGGCCGCCGAGTGACGAGCAGTTGACGATGGCTCCACTACCCTGCTTGCGCATCTGCTGCAGTTCAAATTTCATGCAGCTCCAGACGCCGCGCAAATTAATTCCCATCACCCTGTCGTAATCGTCCCGTGAGGAATCAGCCGTTTCGGCAAGAACGTTTTGCACGCCGGCATTGTTGTAGGCGGCGTCGAGCTGTCCGAAGGTCTCAACCGTCTCCTCAACCATTGCCTCCACCTGTGCGTCATCAGCCACATCACATCGGATCGCCAGGGTCTTGTGGCCGTTGGCCGCCAGCTTTTCGGCTGCGGCATGTGCCGCCTTCTCATTCCAGTCTGCCAGCACGACGGCAGCGCCTGACTCCGCAAAGGCCTTCGCTGTTGCAAGCCCCAATCCCGACGCCGCGCCGGTAACCAATGCAACTTTATTTTCGAAAGATATGTTCATAGCCGCTCATCGCCCCACCAGCTGTTCATGGAACTTGGAGTACCGAGCCCCTTCGAGCTTGACCTTCGAGGAAGCTTCTTCCAGGGCATGCACATCCTCTGTCGTTAACTCGACGTTTGCTCCGCCGAGGTTCTCCTCCAGGCGAGAAAGCTTCGTCGTACCCGGGATCGGAACAATCCAGGGCTTCTTCGCGAGCAACCAGGCCAGTGCGATTTGTGCCGGCGTAGCTTTCTTCTCTTCCGCGAACCAGGCAATCACATCGACCAAAGCCTGGTTAATCTTGCGATTATCGGTACTGAATCGCGGGACGGTGTTGCGGAAATCGGTGCTGTCGAACTTCGTCTCTGCATCTATCTTGCCCGTCAGAAAACCCTTGCCGAGCGGGCTGAATGGCACGAAGCCAATGCCGAGCTCCTCCAGCGTAGGCATCACCGTTGTTTCCGGTTCTCTCCAGAAGAGCGAGTACTCGCTCTGCAGCGCAGCGACGGGTTGCACCGCATGTGCGCGCCGGATCGTCTTCGCGCTCGCCTCCGAGAGGCCGAAGTGTTTCACCTTGCCTTCTTGCATAAGCTCCTTCACCGCGCCGGCTACATCTTCAATCGGAACATTCAGATCGACGCGATGTTGATAGAAGAGATCGATGGCATCGACTTTGAGCCGCTTGAGCGATGCCTCAGCGACCTGTTTGATGTGCTCCGGCCGGCTGTTCAACGCACTCCACTTGCCGCCATCATCGGGATTCGCCTCCCAGCCAAACTTGGTAGCGATCACCACACTGCCGCGAAACGGAGCGAGTGCTTCTCCTACCAGCTCTTCGTTCAGCAGGGGGCCGTACACTTCGGCGGTGTCGAAGAACGTGACCCCTCGCTCTACGGCAGCATGCAGCAGAGCGGTCATTTCCTGTTTGTCTTTAGGGGGCCCATAGGACCAGCTCATTCCCATGCAGCCAAAGCCCAATGCTGATACCTCAAGGCCGCTCGTTCCCAGTTTGCGTTTCTGCATTGCTGTCCCCTCCTTAGCGTTGCGCTGGCCGCGAGTGCCGTTGATGGCAGGTCAAAAACGCGACTGATAGCAAGACTAGGCTCCCGTCGTTCATGACACAAGACCGTTGCCGTCGCAAGGAGTTATGAGTAACATTCATGAATCATGAGGAACGATTTAAGTGAACTTTCGGCCTTCGCGATAGTTGCGCAGGAACGTAGCTTTACCCGCGCCGCCGCCCGGCTGGGCCTCTCGCAATCGGCTCTCAGCCATTCCATGCGGGGCCTCGAAAAGAGGTTAGGGCTCCAGCTGCTCGCTCGGACGACGCGAAGCGTTTCCCCCACAGCAGCCGGGACTACACTTCTCCAGGAGCTTGCGCCCGCCTTGGAAAGAATCGAGCGCGCGGTAGCGGAAGCGCGCAAGCAAAGGGAGAGTCCGGCAGGCCGAATTCGACTCATCATCCCGCGAACAGCGATACAAATGGTGATTCTGCCCAAGCTGGCTCACTTTGCATTCGCCTACCCTGAAATCGTCCTGGAGGTCACGTCCTCGAATGACCCTGTCGACCTCGTAGCCGGGCAGTACGACGCTGGCGTGCAACTCGGTGAGTTCATCCAACGGGACATGATTGCGGTCCGGGTCACCAGGGACATGCGCCTCGCAGTCGTCGGCTCGCCGCAATATTTCGAGTCACACAAGATTCCCCGAACGCCTCAGGATCTGAAAGATCATTCGTGCATAGGCTTTCGCTTCAGTAACAGTCTCTATCGGTGGGAGTTTGAAAAGAGCCGCAAGGCACTCACTGTTAGCCCTCAGGGACCAGCATCGTTCGATGATCCAGACTTGGTGATCCAGGCGGTGTTGAACGGCGTAGGAATCGGGACAGCGTTGGAAGACAATCTCAAAGAGTTGATCGCGAAAGGACGCTTGACTCAAGTCCTGAGGGACTGGTGCCCAACATTTCCCGGCTATTTTCTTTACTACCCAAGCCGCCGAAATCAGCCTTCTGCCCTGGCTGCCCTCATCAACACCCTCAGACTTGCGCAGTGAACCGTCCTGTCCGATTATTCCGAAGAGGAACCTGGGGGTTTGACGCGCACGATGCGGTAGATGCCGGCGGCGGCCACCGCTACCGAGACCACGATGGCCCAGGGGAACGCCTTGTCCATCAAAAAAATCGATGGCCTGGGTTACCTGGAGCGATTTCTCCGCGGTCAGCGCGGATGCGGAGAAGCTAGTGACGATGTGGGCACGGAGGAGCCAGCAGAAGAGAACCGCTCCGATGGTATCGCTGAGCAGGCGCAGCGTAGCCCGACGGACTGTCCAGTAGGGATGAAGCAGGTTGGCCGCGGCGAGTGCGGCATTGGCCGCGGCCAGGACGAGATAGGCCGAGAAGAACCAGACCCACTGCCGGCTAAGCTCGATGCGGACCGTGCTGCCGAGATTGAGGACGCGCGGGGAGGCATTGAGCGCCCACCAGACGAAGAACAGCAGAGTCAAGGCCAGTTCGAAGATGGAATTGGCGCGTGGAATCTGGTTGGGAGTGCGGACGGACGGGAGCTTGCGCGGGCTCCATTCATCGAGGAAATGCGACCTTGCCTGGACACGCTCCAGAATGGCAAAGACCAGGGTCGCCATGCCGATGGCGACGAATGCTGTAGTCCACCAGGTGCTCCACGCCGATGCGATCGCGGCTAACCACGATACATGGGTTTGTTGGGCGCGATAGGCGCGGTCAAAGATCATCATCCCCATCCACACCAGCGACCAAGGAAGCAGGTAGCAGAGGCAAATGATCTTCAGGACGAAGCGGTAGACGGGGAACAGCAGCGGCCCGATCAGTTGCTCCTGGGCAGAAAGCGGTTGGCCACCACGACCGGACGGCCACGCTGCTTGAGGATCAACTCGACTTCGGCCTCCGACAGCTCACGGCTGAGACCGGCCTCTCGTTCCTTGACCTGGGCGTCGATATCTGCGGACAGCTCTTCAATAATGTCGTCCTCCTGCCCTTTCGGGAGCCAAAATTTGACGGCTTCGAGGTAACGTTCAATCATTTCCATGACTTTGCTCCTTCAGGACTTCTTCGAGAGAGAGATCGATCCTTCGCCACTCGGCGAGTAGCTGTTCGAGGACATGGGCGCCTTCGGCTGAGAGAAGATAAAAACGCTTCCTGCGCTTGTCTTCCTCACGCCATTGGCTATTCAGAAGACCCTGGGATTCCAGACGGCGGAGCAGCGGGTAGAGCGTACCTTCATCGATCTCCAGGCCGTGATCTGAGAGCGTCTTGCGCAGGGTGTAGCCGTACTGCTCCCTGCGCAGAGCCGCGAGGACGGCAAGGACCACAGAGCCACGACGGAGTTCGAGCCGGAGATTCTCAAAGGGATCTGGGTTCATAGATACACCGTGTCATACATAGTGTGTTATGCATACTATGCTATACACAGTAAAAAGTGTCAAGAGATTATTTGGTGTTTTTTTTGAGAGGGGGTGCGGTGCGCTCCTGGTTTATACGGGGATCGTGCAGGTTGGGCATATCCACTCTGACAGTCAAGCTGTTCAGTCCGACTGCGCGCTATGTCACACTGCTCACGTAGTCGTTCAACCATCCATTCCGCAGTCTTTGCCGCATAGCGTATTGGTCGTAGCGGCAGTCGCAACGGCCCTGCAGCCGATTCGTGCCCGGCACTTCGCTATCTTCTCTCTCTTTACCCGGCCTCCGCCTGTGGACATTGCCTTCGCATAAAGCAACGTCGAACGCAACAACACAGGATCTATGGAGGCCCTTATGCCAGGGCGCAGCCGTAATCTAAGAACACGCCACCTGCTGTGGGTAGTGCTCGGCTTTCTATGCTGTGCACTTATTACTTTCGGCGGGATCGTGCAAGTCGTGCACACGCAGACGCACGCGGACGGGCAAGCGGTTCAATCCGATTGTGCGCTTTGCCACACCGCCCACCTGGTCGTTCAAACATCCGTTCCACAACCTCTGCCACGCACGGTCGCTGTCGTCGCGAGGCTCTCGACTGCGCTGCAGCCGAGGCGTGTTCAATTCTTTTTTGTATTCTCCCTCTTCACTCGACCTCCGCCCGCACAAACTGCCAACGCTTAGGCAGTTCTGTCTCAAAAACTAAATAAATCTCAGGAGGCTCTCTATGCCCATGCCTACGCGCAGCATTCTCTCGTTCCTACTAATCCGCGTATCAGGGCACGACTTTAGTCGGGCCGTTGAGGCCCAACGCAAGTCTGGGCTTTTAGCCCCTGGGTTTTTCGCTTGGCCCGGTAAGAGTAGGCAGGGGCTGAAGAGTCTGCGTGAGAACTCGGATTATCCAGCCCTGAAAGGGGCGGCCTGAACTTAGCCCAGGATGCAGTCCGAAGGACGGAGTCCTGGGTTGGGCGCTGGAGATAAAAGGCCGCTGAGCAGCCCGGGCGCCCGTCGTTCATTAGGAGCGAAGCCGAGGGATCTGCAGTTCTCTCAAAAATCGCCCATTCATCAAACCGCGAGACGATTGCGATATCGTTTCGGTCATGGGACTTTGCACAAAACATTATCGGCGCGCCGCTTCCTGCATCTTCGCATCCTCGATCGTTCTGTTCGGCCAGGCAGCCATCGCCCCGGCCGCGTCTGATCCCGCTGCCTTGGTTCGCATCAACCAGATCCAGGTGATCGGAACGCACAACAGTTATCACGCCGGCCTTCTGCCGGGGATCGCCCAGCTTATGCAGCAAAGTGACCCGGAGGCGTTCAAGACTCTCGAATATAAGCACGCGGATCTTGCCACGCAGCTCGACCACGGGATTCGGCAGATCGAACTGGATATCTTTTCCGACGCAGCCGGTGGGCGATTTGCTCGTCCGTCAGGCCCCGCGCTGGTCGCCAAGGCCGGCTTGCCGCCCGATTCCAACCCGTATCCCGACGGGCTGATGCTACAGTCTGGCTTCAAGGTCATCCACGTCCAGGACATCGATTACGCCAGCAATTGCCAACCGTTTGTTGCCTGTCTCCAGATCGTCAAAAACTGGTCTAAGCACCACCCGCTCCACGTTCCCATCTTCATCCTGGTTGAGACCAAGCAGGATGTGCCGGATGATGCCAAGATTTCGTGGACCCAGCCCGAGCACTACACTGCAGCAACCTTCGATGCGCTCGATACGGCAATTCGATCGGTTTTCTCCAATCGGGAAATCATTACTCCGGATCAGGTACGCGGCAGATACCCGACGCTTGAGCAGGCAGTGCTGGCCGGAAACTGGCCGACGCTCAAGCAGGCTCGAGGCAAGGTGATTTTCCTGTTGGACCAACCAAGCAACGGACCTATTTACCTGGAGGGGCATCCCAGTTTGCGCGGTCGCGTGCTCTTCACCAATGCGACGCCGGGTGGAGCCGATGCGGCGTTCGTGGAAGCGAATGACGCCAGTGAAGCCGAAATTGAAGCTCTCGTTCGCAAGGGCTATTTGGTCCGTACGCGTTCCGATGCAGAGACCATTGAAGGGCGCACCAACGATACCCGCCGTCGCGACCAGGTCCTGGCCAGCGGGGCACAGATGGTCAGCACAGACTACCCGGCGTTCGAGCCGGCCCGTTGGACCGGCTACAGCGTAGCCTTGCCCGGCGGATTGCCGGTCCGCTGCAATCCCATCGTCGCCCTATCAACCTGCGTCAGTGCGGATCTCGAAGCGCCCCCATCCCGCTAAGGTAGCTATGCATCCCAAAATAAGTTATCGCTTATGTGCCTGCGGCCCACCCAAGGTGATGGGAGTTCCGCGGACCATTTCTGGAAATGTTTTGACTCTAACCTCACACTCGTTTAGTCTATGCCTGTAGCCAACAAGCCTATGACCAAATCCACTGCCCGCGATCTCTTCCCTGGTGCGCTCGAAATGATGATCCTCCAGTCGCTTCGCCGCCAGCCCGCCCACGGCTATGCGCTGGTCCAACACATCCAGCAGCGATCGAATAACCTCCTCCAGGTTGAGGAAGGCTCGCTATATCCGGCGCTCCAGCGGCTGCTCAAGGCAGATCTGGTGAAGGCCAGATGGGGCGTCTCCTCCACCAATCGCCGGGTGAGGACCTACCAGATCACCGCTTCCGGCCTGCGCCATCTGGAGCAGGAGATTTCCAGCTTTGAACAAATGTTCGAAGGCATCGCATTAGTCCTCAATCCAGGAAAGTCCACAGCCACCTAAGAGGAACTTCTCATGAACTGGCTACCTGATATCTTCCATCGCAGAAAAATCTACGGCGATCTCGCCGAGGAAATGCGCCTCCACCTCGAAGAACGGACGGAACAGTTGATCAGCGAAGGCATGAGCCGGAAAGATGCGGAACAAGCGGCCCGCCGCGCTTTTGGAAATTCCACGTTGCTTGAAGAGCACAGCCGCGAAGTGTGGCAGATGCCCTTAGTGGAATCGCTCGGGACTGACTTGAAGCTGGTATTCCGGAGACTGGGAAAATCCCCAGGATTCACCGCTACGGTCATCTTGACCCTGGCGATCGGGATCGGCGCCAACACGGCAGTCTTCAGCGTGCTCAACAGCGTGCTGTTTAAGCCTTTGGCCTATCCGGACGCAGAGCAACTGGTAGCAGTCCGGCTGATCGCTCCCGGGGCCGCGGGGCTGGCGGACTTCTCCACTGGTCTTCCCCTCTCGTCCTCCATGTATTTCACCTTTGCCGAGCAGAACCGGACGTTTCAATCGTTCGGTGTGTGGAGACCGGGCACGGCAAATGTCACCGGCGTGGCCCAGCCACATGAAGTGCACACTGTCTCGATTAGCGATGGTGTGCTGCAGGCGCTCAGTGTGCCGCCTGTTCTTGGCCGCTGGCTCCTGGCAGCTGATCAAGATCCGCGTGGTCAGAAAGCTGTCATGCTCAGCTACGGCTACTGGGAGCGCCGCTTCGGCGGCGATCGATCTGTGATCGGCCGCAGCATTGCGATCGATGCGCAGCCGCGGGAGATCGTCGGCGTCATGCCGAAGGGGTTCGAGTTGGTGAACGCCGATTTCGATGTAATTGCGCCGTTCGCCTTTGACCGCAATAAGCAACAACTGGCTGGTTTCGGCCTCCAGGGAGTCGCCCGCCTCAAGCCGGGGATTCCCATTACGCAAGCGAATGCGGACGTGAAGCGGATGCTGCCTATCTGGGAGGACTCCTGGCCGTCGGGCGTCAAGGGTTTCCCTTCGCATTTTTACGAGAAGACCTGGAGAATCGCGCCTGCTATTCGTCCCCTCAAGCAGGAAGTCATTGGCAATGTTGGCAATGTGCTGTGGGTGGTGATGGGTACCATTGGCGTGGTGATGCTGATTGCTTGCACCAATGTGGCGAACCTGTTGCTGGTGAGAGCGGATGGCCGGCAGCAGGAGCTGGCCATCCGGGCTGCGCTCGGCGCCGGGCGAGGGCGAATTGCGTGGGAACTGCTGCTCGAAAGTGCGGCTCTCGGACTCATAGGCGGTGTGCTCGGAATCTGGATCGCCTATGAGGGTCTGCGGCTTTTGGTGGCCATCGGTCCGGCTAATCTTCCACGCCTGGGCGAGATCTCCCTGGATGGCCGGTCGCTGTGGTTCACCCTGGCGCTTTCGCTGCTATCCGGCCTGTTGTTCGGATCGATTCCGATTCTGAGATATGCTGGGCGGCGCACGCCCGGCGCTCTGCGCATCGCGGGCCGGGGTGCGAGCGTAAGCCGGGAACGCCGGCGCTCCCGCGATCTGCTGGTGGTAGCCCAGGTGGCGATGGCTCTGGTGTTGCTGGTGAGTGCGATGCTGATGATTCGCACCTTCCAGGCACTGCGCCACGTCGAGCCCGGGTTCACGCAGGCGGAACATCTGCAGACCATGCGTATCTCTATCCCGGCTTCTTTGATAGCAGACCCGCAATTGGTTACCCGCACGCAAAACAACATTGTGGACAAGTTGGCAGCGATTCCGGGCGTGACCTCGGTGGGGTTCGCGGACGCAATGCCGATGGATGGAATCCAATCCAACTGGAACGGGATTCAAATTGAGGGGAAGAATCTGGGTGAGGGCACGCCCATGCGACTGTTCCGATATGTTGCCCCCGGTTTTTTCCATACTTCCGGGACCAGGATCGTTGCCGGACGCGAGCTTACCTGGACCGAGATTTACGGGCGAAGGCCGGTGGTGATCATTTCCGAGAATCTCGCCCGCGAATCGTGGGGCTCATCTTCGGCAGCCCTGGGCAAGCGATTGCGCGACCTTCCGGACACGCCGTGGTTTGAAGTGGTCGGTGTCGTCGAAGACGTCCACGTGAACGGCGTCCAGGAGAAAGCGCCCGCTATCGTGTATTGGCCTTCGATGGTGACGGGTATCTATGGACCCAATACATTTGACGCCACACGCGCGGTGACATTCGCGGTGCGAAGCGATCGCGCCGGGATCGAGGCTTTCCTCAACGAGATCCAGCAAGCCGTTTGGTCGGTAAATTCAAGCCTGCCGCTGGCGTCGGTGCGCACCATGCAGGAGATTTACAGCCAATCGCTGGCACGAACTTCGTTCACCCTGGTAATGCTTGCCATTGCGGGTACGATGGCGTTCGTGCTGGGGATTATTGGCATCTACGGCGTGATCTCGTATGCGGTGTCCCAACGCACCCGCGAAGTCGGAATCCGGTTGGCGTTGGGGGAACAAAAAGGGCGGCTGAAGTGGATGTTCATCCGCTCCGCATTGGTGCTGACGGGAAGCGGCGTGGCCATTGGTCTGGCCGCGGCAGCCGGATTAACGCGGTTAATGAAATCGCTGTTGTTCGGGGTTAGTCCGCTGGATCCTGTTACTTACATTTCGGTGCTGATCGTTTTGGCGGTGTCCGCAGTGCTCGCCAGTTCTCTGCCGGCTCGCCGTGCGGCGGCGGTGAATCCCGTGGAAGCTCTAAGAGCTGAGTGACCAGAAAATCAGGCCCGCGTGCCAAGGCTGTGCGGCGATACTTGGACACTCCCTTGGTCGCTATCGCTCTCGAGAAAGCCAAGGACCGCGAACGCAGTACGCCAGCCGTAGCGGTGATGACTGTGCCGCCCTGATCAAGAAAGCGGACACCACATTAAAAGCTGTACCGAAGAGAAAACTGCTGAATTCTTGGCTGAGTCAAGGTCGCTCCATAAGTGCCGAAGCTTCCTTGATTGAAGCTGTTCTGAAATGTCGCCGGGTTTGTGTCAAACCGAACTGAGTTCGAGACATTAAAGACTTCCCAGGCAAAGGCCAGCTGCTGGCCCTCAGTAACCTGCCAGCGCTTGTGCACTCCGGAATCGATTCCAAAGTAGCCATCGCCACGGTAATTGTTGCGCGGGCCCACTTCTCCTGAAAGCGGATAACGGACACCGACACCCGTGGCAGGATTCACGGCCTGGCCACTGGAAGTGAAATTGAGCAGGTTCCGTTTCTTTTGGATCTTGATTGGTCCAGTCGGCACCGCATAACTGGCAAGCACCACCGCGGTGGTCCATGCGCCGGCAACCGGAGTACTGAAGGGAAGACCACTGGTCCAGCGCGCCAGACCGGTAAATTCCCACCCTCCGATCACTCCGTTGACAAACCAATTGGACCCCGCTCCTATAGCCCTGCCGCGGCCAAACGGCAATTGATAATTCCAGTCGGCAGAGATAAGGTGGGTTACATCAAAATCCGACACCCCATAATTCTGTGCCGGGTTGTAAGTATTCGTGATTTGACTGAAGGCGTAATTGTTCGATAAATGGCCGCCAATTCGCTCCGCGCTGGAGCCAAGATCGAGGGATTTCGAGAGCGTGTAGCTGAAGTCTGTCTGTAAGCCGTGACTCATCACATGCCGAAGCGTGACCTGCCCGGCGTTGTAGCTGCTTCCTCCGAGGCTGGATTGTGCAAACAGCGAGACAAACTGATTGGAGAAGTAGCGGTACCGTTGTCCACCGCAGCCGGGAGTACAGAATACATCCAGTTCGTACAGGCCGGCCGAGGCGTTCAGTGGATCAGCCGCGTAGCTGCTATAGATATTCTGTGTAGCCGAATATCCCGGGGTTCCAGTACCGGACGCTCCCATATTCGCTGCGTCGGGGAACATATCCTCCCAATAGGGGATCTTCTGGACAGCAGAAGCCGGTGTACCGGCGAAAGCCATCTTCTCCAGTTGCGCCGCGGCATGAAAGTAGTCGCCGCCGCTCTCGGGATCCACCAGATTCAACGGCATAGCGAAATCAATCGTCTGCAGCAACCTTCTTCCCAAGCGTCCGACATAAGACGTCTCCACCGTGAACCCGCCGGGCAGTTGTCGCTCCACGGATAGGTTTAGTTCATACGAGTAGGGAGTCCTGCTCTTATCGTCGGCAATGGAAATGGCCCCTTCAGCGCCTATCGGGGAAGTATATGGGAACTTGATGGTGGCGCTTGGCGGCTGCACATCTGGAAATGTCGGAAGGGATTGCAGGCTGGTGAAGCGCGGAGCCGCGTCCACGGTGGTCCACTCCCCTTGGGTTTGGTTCTGTCCAAGCAGCCCCGCCGATCCATACGTCGCCAGAGTGTTGGCAATGCCCAATCCATAATTGTCGAACACCATGCCGAAGCCCGCGCGGATTACAGTGTGTGCATCCAGACCATAGGCCAGGCCGAGGTGGGGTCCGATATTTGATTTCGCCATTGGCCAGAACGGCTTGCCTCCATTTGCCTTACCGGAAAGGGCGAACGAAAAGGAGGGCTGTACAGAATTGCCAAGGGCCGCTTGCTCGCCGCGTGTCTGCGACCAGTCATGCAAACTAATGGTTGGCGACACCTGTTGCCCGTTGACTTCATAAGGAGTCTGGATAAACATGTGACGCACACCAAAGGTGATAGAAAGCTTTGGCAGCGCTTGCCATGTGTCTTCGATGTAATAATCCAGCTGATTTGTCTTGTAATCGCGGCGCACCATGGATCCCTGCGGCTGCAGGGTACCCCTGCCATTGTTTACCAGATAGCTGTAGTTGTAGGCGCCATACGCGACAATCCCTGCCAGGTTCATGGCCGCGTAGCTGTAGGATTGGTCAAACGTTGACCCCACGGCAGGAAAGCCAAATGCTCCGGGATCCAAACTCAAGCCGGTATTGGCGATTCCATCGTGGCTCTCGCCTATCCATGATTGAGCCGTGTTGTAGGTAGATGCATCCGTACCCACCTGGTCATGAATGAGCCGATAGTTGACGCCAAACTGAATGTTGTGTTTCCCCTTGGTCCAATTCAAATCATCGATAAAGTTGTGCATGGGAACGTCGGTGATGGTGCTTCGCGTTTCTGCCACTGGATTGCTCAAGGTTATAAAAGTGACGTAAGGGCCATTGCCGATTCCCTGGCTCGCGTAGCCTTGACGGGTAAAACCGTAGCGAAAATTATTAATGAGGCTCGGATTGATGCTCCAAACCTCTCCGAATGCGATGCCCTTGCTGTTATCGGTATCGACGCTGCTCGGGGGCTGCCCTGGAAACTGTGGAGGCAGGCTCTCGTGATCGTTTTGCAAATTACCGCGCGCGAAGAGTCTGTGCCTGTCGGAGAGGGAATAGTCAATACGCCCTATATAAGTGCCAAGATTGAGCGGATTCGGGGCTGACCAGGTGAAAGAAGCGGTGTTGAACCCGTCACCCGCAAGGCTGCCATTGGGCAGCGGATAGGTATTCATCAACTGCAAAACAGCGGGATTTGCTCCTGGCCCGAGTGGGCAGGTCCCGAGAGCCTGGCACTTTGGATCCATCGAAGCGAACTGAGCGCGGTCCAAAGTTACGACCGAGCCGGCCGCGGATGGATAGATGATGCTTCCATCGCGGAAGCTTTGCGTGGGTACCTGCAATATCTCCTGTTCATTTTCCGCGGTTCTCTGGGCTTCATAATTGGCAAAGAAGAAGAGTTTATCCTTCTTGATAGGTCCGCCGAGAGCCAGGCCAAACGTATTCCGAATCAGTTCGCCGGGCTTATTAGGCTCGCCGGCCGCACTCTCCGCCGCCTTGTTGAACCAGTTATTTGCTGCGGTAACGGTGTTCCGGTTGTATTCGTATAGGCTGCCGTGAAGCGTATTGGTGCCGCCCTTGATGACCACGTTGATCTGTGCACCGGAAGATCGGCCGGAATCTGCGTCGGAGTTTACAGTCGTCACGCGAAACTCCTCTACTGAATCCAACGTGGAGCGAAGCACTCCGGTAAATGCATACCCTCTCGTCTGGTCGTTGTTATCCAGGCCATCTAGAGTCACGTTGCCCTGATCGGAACGAGCGCCTGCTACTGACCCACTTCGGCTGTCCTGGTCCTGGTTGACGTTATGGCTCAGATAGAGAACGCCGGGTTGCAGGCTAAGCAGGTCCGGGACGTTGCGACCTTCTGATGGCAGCGCCTGAACCGTCTCATTATCGACTGCGTTTCCCAGCGATGCATCGGTCGTGTTAAGGGTCGGGGTGGCTTGGATACCAATGGTGGTCTGACTCGCAGCCACCTTCATCGTGAGATTAATTGTGGCAGGCTGATTCACCAGCAGCTGGATCGTTACCGTCTGGGTTGCGAAACCGGCGGATTCGGCGGTGAGCTCGTAGGTACCCGGAGCAAGCTGCTGGAAGATGTAAGCCCCTTCTGAGTTGCTACTCATCTTCGTGGTGAATCCTGTGTCCGGTCGACCCAAAGTCAAAGAGGCTCGGGGCAGCAAAGCTCCGCTCCCATCGCTCAGTGTTCCACGCAGAGAAGTCGTGGCAACCTGGGACCAGAGATGCGAGGAGAGAAGAATGCATGTGAAGAAAAGAGCGCAAACCACACGGGAAGTCTTCATTGCTACAGCTCCTTATAAATTGGGCAACCCTGCCTCTTATGAAAACTGAATGGCCGCGCCTACCGGATTGCCGGCTCTCATTCGCGACTAGACCGCCGATCCAACCGGCGCGCTAATCGATGAGTTGGCATAACCTTGCTCGGCCAGCCTTGCGCCCATCGCCAGGTGAGCTTCGGGACCTCTCGGGGCCGAGGTTGCCAACCCGTCGACGTAGCGGTTGTACATGCAGAACGCAGCCGCGATCAGGACGGTGTCGTGGATCTCAAGGTCCGTCGCGCCGTCTGTCGCGCCTGCTCGATGTCTTCGGTTGTGACATGCTTTCCGCCCTTCTGCACCTGGCCTGCGATGGCCAGCAGAGCTTTGAGCTTGTTTGAAATCGGCGCAGTCCGGAAATCCCGCTTCACCTGATCGATCAGCTCCAGGTTGCCTCCCAGATGATGTGCGGCCGCCGCGCCATGACCCATCTGGCAGAAGTAACAGTCGTTCTGGCTCGACGTGTAGGTGGCGATGATCTCGCGTTCTGCGCTCGTGAGCGAGTTGGGTCCGCGCAACAGAAATTCGGACAGCGAACGCATGGGCTCGGCGATTTCGGGCCGGAATGCCATGAGTCCGATAATTCCGGGCAATCCTTCGGGAAGTGCGATGTGTGCCATAAATGGTTCTCCTCAGTCGGAATGGATTAGAAAGCTACTGTGAAATATCCGCAGCCGGAACCTCGGCAAAGGCTTGCAGGAAGGCTGGTTTGCGCGAGTCATCACGATCTGCGTAACGGGGCAGAAGGAACATGAGCAGGCATGGAATGAGAGCGGGCAACGCCAGCAGTTGAATCGTCGCGGGACGATAAGAGCCCATCGAGTCGAATAGCCGGCCGATAACGAGCGGGCCGGTAGCGCTGCCGACGGCATAAGCAGTATGGGTGAGCGCGTAAACAGTGGAGAAACGCTTGAGACCGAAGTAGCGGCTTACTATGTAGGGCGTGATGTCGGCTTCGCTGCCTGTGGCCAAGCCGATCAACGAGGCTGCGATCATGCCCGCAGTCAGGGTGCGGGCAACAGAAAGGAGAGCGATTCCGATAGCCGCTATCAGCAGCACCGTTTGATATACGCGGGGTCCGAAGAAGCGGTCAAGGAATGCCCCGGTGAGAAATCGTCCGGCGAGGCCCGCGGCGCCGATGGTCGCGATTGCGTAAGACGCCCCCTGGGTAGAGACGCCGCGATCCGTGAGCAATGCAGCGAGATGGGCAACGGCTCCGTTAACGCTGATGGCGGAGAGAAAAACCGTCGCGGCGATGATCCAGAGGACGCGACCGCCGAGAGCCTTGCTCACCGATGTTCCAACCTCGGTTGAGATGTGTACATTCTGCTGGGCGGCGGGTTGTTCACGGACGAATAACGCGGTAAGCGGGAACCCCAGGGCGAGAGCAAGAAATCCGAGCACGGCGAACGCAGTACGCCAGCCGTAATGGGTGATGGCGGCTTGTGCGACGACCGGCAGGATCATGGCTCCGCATGCGGCTCCTTCGAGCATGATGGCGAGAGCGAGCCCGCGTCGACGATCGAACCAAGTCGAGATGGCGCGCGAGTAGCCAAGAAACGCGGTTCCACTGCCGACAAGACCGATGAGAAAGAAGACCAGATAGAAATGGATCAGGTGGGGCGTGAGCAGGGCCAGGGATGCGTAAGCGAAGGAAAAAATCAGAATGCAGGGAAGGATAATACGGCGCGGCCCGAACCGGTCCAGCAGAAAGCCCAACATCGGAGCGGTTGTGCCCATCGTCAACGCGGCAATGCTGAAGCCGGCAGAGATGGCCTCGCGGTGCCAGCCGAAGGTGAGCGAGAGCGGTTTGAGGAAAAGGCTGAAGGTGTACGGTACTACGGCCGCAAAGCTGACCATGACGCCGAAGAATCCGGCCAGAACAATCTTCCAGCCGGCGTAAGAGAGGCGAGACTCGCGGTCCGCTGTGGTTTCGGTCAGCCGATCCATTAGCGAACGTATCCTCGCTGTGCGATCTCGGCCGCATAGAGCTTATGATTCTCGCTTACCAGCAGATGAGATCTCATGCAGAATGGACACTGCTTGAGCGACGAAGTATCCCTTTGGGGACGGTGGCTTTCATGGATTGGCCTCGATGGTCGTGCCTGATACATCCGTGACCGTGATGCGGAATTCCAGTTAGTCCGTTTCGGAATCTGCTGTCACGAGCGCAGATGAACAATAGCCCCCAATAGCAGGACTGTCTTCCCCAATAGGTTGGGGGTTCATATCAATCTATGGATGCACTTATAGAGAGGGCTAGCTCATGCGCCCCTGCGGGAGCGAGTCCTGTAAATCTAGGTTGTCACGCGGACTCTAAACAACCTGAAACATAGCGCACTATCGTTAAATGCCAGGGAAGTCCGCTGCCACTTGAAGTCACCTTTGCCGTGGTCGTGCTCCAGTCTAGTGGACTGTAACAGTTGATTCTGTAGTAGAACCAAGTCTGCGAAAATGCGCAACTCTTCCAGGGGAGCGGCTCTGTTGCTTTGTTGAGAGAGAATTGGGCTTTAGAGCCTGCGTGAGAACTCGGCTTTGCAAATCCACCCCCGCAGGGGCGACGTGAGAGTCAGACTTGTCCAAACTAGCCTTTTAACCAAAGGAACGGATTGGGGTTACTCCTGACTCAGGTGCACAAATCGCATTAACCGCAGGTCCCTCCACTACGCTACGCTCCGGTCGGGATGACAAATTTGTTTTGAAATCGATGATTTCTCACGACAGCTGCCCATTTTGCAACAAAATTGTCATCCCGACCGGAGCGTAGCGTAGTGGAGGGACCTGCGGTTAATGCGATTTGTGCGCCTGAGTCAGGAGTTTAATCCCGATTTGTCCCTTGGCTCAAAACCCCAATTTGGACAGGTCTGACTTTCACGTCGCCCCTGCGGGGTGGATTTGCAAAGCCGAGTTCTCACGCAGACTCTTTAGCCCCTGCGGCACTACTGAATCAGCTGTTACAGTCCACTAGTGTCGAAAAATCCCGCTGTGCGGATGGTAGTGTTGCCAGTCGAACCAATAGTCCTTGAGCGCAAAGATTCGCGTGAGGCACTGTCCCTTCATATCACCAGAAACGGCGCAACCGTCGAAGCTCCACCCGCTGACAGTGGCGTCGTCGACAAGCGTCCAGGTATCATTGGCGTTCGCGGCGCTGTGGCCGTAGAACTCAAGCGCCCGGCCGCCGATCTGTCGGGAAAACACGCGCACTGACTTTCCATCCGGGCCGAGCACCAGCATAATAGGCTCGTCACCCAGCACATCGAGCAGCACCGGTGATTGAGCTGTCACCTTGGTTAAGGGATACGCTTCTGCCGCTCCTCCTTTCGCCACGCCGATGATTGTGTCTCGATCAGCGAGCGAACCTTTCGTCCCATGGATCACGGTCGGCAGCTTGCCTACTCTGCTTTCCCAATCCGCTTTTTCATAGTTTGCGGCATAACGCGGCAGCGGCGCCAGGACGGTACCGTTAGGCCGCTCCTTCCTCCACAGCGCAAAGCTGAGCTCGTCCTGCGGCAGTAGCGTAAGCCGTCCCCCTTTCAACGGGCCGGCAACCGCAGTCCCCGTGACCTGCTGCCAATAGCTGCCTGTCTCCTCATCACGCATCAAGAAGTTCTGGTTGTTGATGCCCGCTAAGTGAAAATGCAGTTCGCGTCCATTCAGGCTGCGGGTCCAGACCAGACCCGTGTGGCAGAGCGTTCAATAGGTGACGACCATCGGCAGTCCCTGCAGCCGGTCGTTCACTATATGGTGATACCCCATCTCGCGGATTGGGTAAGCCCGGCTCTCTCCGCCTAGGGTGACGGCGATGACCATATCGTTTGGGTCAATTCCGGCCCGGTCCGCCGCAAGATACTTTGGCTCGCCCAGGGGATGAAACATGTGCTCAAAAAGGTTAATCCAGGTCGAAGCGGCCGCCAGGATAGCAATGCCCATGGCGGGCGCCAGCAAAAGCTTAGCCATCCAACCGGCGCGCCGCCACAGCAGCAGCGCAAGAGCCGTTATTAAGCAGGCCAGTATCAACGATAGCGGCTTGTTATGCAGAAGAACCCATAGGGCACGCTCCAGGGCCGCAGGCTCCTGCTCGCGGAAGGGCCGAATCACATACATCGGGTAGGCTGCGAAGGCTAAACCCGCGAGACTAGCCAGAAACAAGCACAGCGCCGGAACTATCTTATGCGAGCGTCTGGTAGTCCGGATTGGGGTCGCGATCGTCATCGACTCACATTCTAACCCGGTCTCCGCACTGGTTTTCTACATCGATTTACCTGACTCGAACTCATCCTTTTGGAGGAGGTTCCTTCTAGGCGCCCCTGATAGACTGCTGCAAACGGCGCATCCGCGCACCGCGAATCCAACCACCTGCTTTCATCCACAATACTCAGGAGATCGCTATGGCCCACATTCAGCTTCAGGAGGGGATACCAGGCATTCGCGGCCCCATGGCGTTTCGCCCTGAGACGGCGAAGCCTATGCGCGAGCTTGCCGAAGTCCTTCTGCGCTCACCCAACACGCTTTCGCCCGGCGAGCGCGAAGCGATTGCAACTTATGTTTCCTCGCAAAACGATTGTTATTATTGCCAGACAATTCACGGCTATGCCGCCGCTCAGTACCTCGACAACAATTGCACGATCGTGGATCAGATCAAGCGCAACTATGAAGAAGCGCCAGTCTCAGAAAAGTTGAAAGCGCTGCTTGCCATTGCCGGCAAAGTGCAGCAGGGAGGCAAACATGTCACCAGCGAAGACATAGAACGTGCCCGAAATGCCGGATCCACGGATCTTGAGATTCACGACACCGTGCTGATCGCCGCAGCCTTCTGCATGTACAACCGCTATGTCGACGGGCTGGCCACTTGGGCCCCGGATGACCAAAGCATCTATCGCCAGATGGCGGATCGTGTCGTTACGTTAGGCTATACACAGCCCGGATGGGAGAAGCCATTTCCCCGTCACGATAACGAGGAATAGACAGGATTCATTACCAGCTTGGCGGAAGTGCGTGTGAGTCGAACACACCGTCGCCCGTTAAGGGCGACCACCGGTTTTGAAGACCGGGGGGATCACCGGAGCCCAGGCACTTCCTTATGGAGTAACATGCAGCCCCGCATTGTCTGCAGTTATGATCCTATCTGATGAGGCGAGACAGGAATAACGGATGCATGACTCGATAACCGTGAGACTGACGCAGCAGGTCAAAGCCGGTGGATGCGCGAGCAAGCTGGCCCCCGGTACCTTGGCCGCTGTGCTGTCAAGGCTTCCCCGGCAAAGCGACCCAAATCTGCTGGTTGGATTCGAGACGTCGGATGACGCGGGCATCTATCGGATCGCGCCGGACCTTGCCCTCGTCCAGACCGTCGATTTCTTTACCCCGCTTGTCGATGACCCTTTCATCTTCGGCCAGATCGCCGCCACCAATGCGCTGAGCGACGTCTACGCCATGGGCGGCCGGCCGGTGACCGCTCTGTCGGTCGTCTGCTTTCCACCGGACGGAGACCTGGACGTCCTCGAGCAGATCATGCGCGGCGGAATGACAAAAATGACCGAGGCCGGCTGCGTCGTGGTAGGGGGACACAGCGTTCGCGATGCCGAGATCAAATTTGGATATGCCCTTACCGGCCTGATAGATCCTGGCCGTGTGTTTACCAATACCGGGGCCGTCACCGGCGATGCTCTGATCCTGACCAAGCCTATCGGCACCGGAGTCATCACAACCGCCTTGAAGCGCGGCCTCGCCAAACCAGATTGGGTGGAGAATGCGGTGCAGTCCATGACCACGCTTAACCGCGCAGCATCTGAGATCGTCACCGCGGCGCCCGGCGTTCATGCAATGACGGATGTTACCGGTTTCGGCTTGATGGGTCACGGTCGCGAGCTGGCGCTGGGCAGCGGAGTGACCATTGAGATTGCGGTGGAAGCAGTGCCGCTCATCGAGGGTGCTCTCGATGCCGTCCAGCTCGGTGCCATTCCGGCAGGACTGCTGGCCAATCGCGACTTTGCAGAATGCGTGAGTGCGGACGCACCCGGTTCTCAGATTGCCGATGATTTGCGGACCTTGCTCTACGATCCGCAGACCGCGGGCGGTTTGTTGATCTCAGTTGCCCCGGATCATGCGGACGCGCTTGTCGGCTCGCTGCGCGGTGCAGGCCTGAACGCAGCTAAAATCGGCTCTGTCCGTGGTCCCTACAGGGTGGGGCAGGGTGTGCCGGCCATTCTCTTGCGGTAGCAGCAAGCGATACACTTCACTAGTCCATGAAGAACAGCGAGAACACCACCAGCGATCCCGGCTTGCGCAGTCTGTACAGCCGGCTGCCCTCGGTCAATGATCTTTTGCTCAGTCCCCGTTTCTCCGCAATCGTTCAAGTCGAATCTCACAGCACTGTGGTTCGTGCTACGCGAGCCGTGCTTCTTTGCATCAAGCAGGAGATAGCCGAGGGAAAACACACCCTCGCCAGCCTGGACCACCGCCTCGCAGGACTCCATCTCGCAGTTGCCGGAGAAATCGACCAGAGCCAGCGCTACTCGCTGCGACGCGTCATCAATGCGACCGGTGTCATCCTTCATACCAACTTAGGGCGAGCTCCTCTGAGCGTCTCCGCGCTCGAACATATGGTCGAGATTGCTGCCGGCTACTCCAACCTCGAACTCGATCTCGAAACCGGCGAGAGAAGTCGCCGGGATGTTCACGCGGAGAAACTACTATTGCAGCTGCTCAGCTCTGTGGATTCCACCAGAGCAGCAGTTGTCGTAAATAATTGCGCGGCGGCTACCTTCCTCGCGCTGAACTCTCTGGCCGAAGGCGCCGAAGTCATCGTCTCGCGTGGAGAGCTTGTCGAAATCGGAGGCGGTTTCCGCATCCCTGAAATTCTCGCCAAGTCAGGCGCGCGCATGCGCGAGGTGGGCACTACGAACCGGACCCGCCTGTCCGACTATGAAAACGCCATCTCGGCTGATACCGGCCTGATTCTCCGCGTTCACCAGTCCAACTTCAGCATCGAGGGCTTTACTGAAAGGCCTGCGCTGCAGGATCTCGTCGCCCTGGGAAGACGCAAAAATATCCCGGTATTCAACGATCAGGGCACAGGCTTGGTCTCCTCTTTGGAAGACCTGGGAGTCGGTGAAGAACCGACCCTGTTAGACAGCTTCCGCCTGGGTGTTGACCTGGTCGCCGCCAGCGGAGACAAGTTGCTGGGTGGCCCGCAGTGCGGTCTCCTTGCAGGTAGAGTTGACCTGGTTGACCGCATTCGCAAGAACCCGCTGCTGCGGGCATTCCGCGTCGACAAACTCACCTACGCGGCGCTCGAAGCGACCCTCATGGATCACCTATCCGAGAAGCCCATCCCGATCGTAAGCATGCTTCATGCGCCCGCGTTAGCAATTCTCAGGCGGTGCGAATGGGTTGCCGGCCAGGTTTGCTCACGCAATCTTTTTGCAGAAGCAGTTCCGGTCCTCAGCCTGATCGGTGGCGGAACCGCGCCGGCGGCCCGGCTGCAGAGCTCGGCCGTATCTCTTCGCCACGCTACGCTCCAGCCTCAGGCCTTGCTGCAAGCGCTGCGACGCCTTGATCCGCCCGTGATCGGTCGCGTATCCGAGGACGCGGTCTTGCTCGACCTGCGCACCGTTGAACCTGAATTCGACGCCAAACTCGTATCCCTGCTGCAAACCGCGCTGGCGTCCGTCGCCCTGATCTTGAGCCGGCGTCGAAACAGCCCCCAAGCCCACAAGAGAGTCCGGCCGTAAAAAAAATCGCGACATGATAAAAAACCCGTTCCCTCCCCCCCCCCCCTACTTCACAAAATCTGTGAGGCCTCCCCAAAGACATTTTGGGGGGGGGGGGAGACAAAAAAAATCTTTTTTTTCTTCTGCCAAACAAGGCTTATGGGACGCAGTCCTGGGCGTGCGCGTCGGCGGCAACGAAAGATCCTTCCACTATGACTAGGGCGGTCAAATCTGTCGTCATCGGAACGGCGGGTCACATCGACCACGGCAAAACCACGCTCGTTCGCGCGCTTACCGGCGTTGATACCGATCGCCTACCCGAGGAGAAGCGGCGTGGCATCACCATCGATCTGGGCTTCGCTTCTCTCGAATCAGTGGCGCCTGACAATAGCCCTCTGCGCATCAGCTTCGTTGATGTCCCAGGGCACAAGCTCTTTATCCGCAACATGCTCGCAGGCGCAGGCTGCATCGATGCTGTGCTGCTGGTCATCTCCGCCGAAGAAGGCGTCAAGCCCCAGACCGAGGAGCATCTTGCCATCTGCAGCCTGCTTGGTGTCCGCCGCGGCCTTACCGTGATCACCAAGGTTGATGCCGTCAGCCCAGGCCGTATCGAAGAGGTCCGCTTGGAGATAGAAACATTCCTCAAGGGCACGTTTCTTGAGGGAAACCATGCCGGCATTCTCCCCGTAAGCGCCCATACGGGCAAAGGGCTTGACCAGCTTCGCCGCGAACTCCTGTTTCTGGCGATGAACAGCACGGTCCACGATCCCCACCATCTTCCCCGGCTCCCGCTTGATCGCGCCTTCGTGATGAAAGGGTTCGGTACGGTCGTCACGGGAACTCTGCTTTCAGGAGAGTTCCACGTCGGAGAATCCCTTGCGCTCGAACCCGGAGGCCGTATCGTGCGCGTCCGCGGAATGCAGACCCATAAACGCCCTGAAGACCACGCCCGCTCTGGTTCGCGCGTGGCCCTGAATCTGGCAGGGATTGAAGTCTCTGAAGCGAGTCGGGGTCAGACTCTCGTCCCCCAGGAAACGCTGACCGCTGTAACCACCATCGATGTCGAAGCCACTCTGCTACCCGGTTCCAGCAGCCTGAAGCATCGCTCGCGGGTTCACTTTCACGCTCTTACCTCCGAGACTCTGGCCACGATTTCGTTGTATGGCTACGACTCAGCAGAGCCTGGCGCCCAGCGATTTATGCGCCTCAAGCTCCACAAGCCAGTAGTGCTTGTCCCCGGTGACCGCTTCGTGCTGCGGCAATCTTCGCCGGCAGCCACCATCGGTGGCGGCCGGGTGCTCGACGCGCGTCCCCTGCCCAACCTGCGCAAGGGCAAGTGCCTCACTTGGCTGGAAGCTCTCAAGCATGCCTCCCTCGAAGAACAGCTTGGCTTACGAGTCGCGCGGCGGGGTACAGTCGGCCTCACTATGAGTAAGCTGATGGCGGAAACCGGCCTGACGCCAGAGGCGCTCCACCAGCTCACCGAACCGCTCGTAAGCAGCCATCGTCTGCTTCGCATTCCCGATGATGTGCTGCTCAGCGATGAAGCCTTCGCATCAGCCACCGAAGACGTGCTCAGCCGCCTGAAGATCGAAACCAGATCGGCTGGTGTCAGGCGGTCCGAGTTGAGGGACCAAGCCGGGTTGAGCAAGGAGATATTCGACTTCCTGCTCGAGAAACTCGTACGCGAGCGTCGACTGCGCCTTCAGGACACGCTCGTCTACGTCTCGGGCCCGCAACTCCCCGGCCCGGACCTCGAGTCGCTCTCCGCGATCACGAGTGCCTATGAGTCGGCTGGGCTCACGGCTCCCTCGACCTCCGAGGTTGCAACCAAACTCAATCTTAAGGATGACCAGATGCGCAGGCTTATGACTCTGCTGCTCCGCGACAAGATTCTGGTAAAGATGGGCATGGACGGGCTATACATCCATCAAAGAGCTCTCGAAACATTGCGGGACCGGATCCGTGCGCTGCGTGGCCAGACACTCGATGTTGCAAGCTTCAAGCAGATGACCGGCCTGTCGAGAAAATATGCCATCCCTCTACTGGAATACCTTGATCGCGAGAGAGTCACTCGCAAAAACGGAGACCTGCGCCTGGTGCTCTAAGCGCCCCGAAATATGCTACGCTCATGCCGGATGTTGAACGATGACCGATCCTAAGATGAAAATCAGCGTCGTTGAAGACGCGGACGCAACCGGCGAGGTTGCCACGGTCTACGACGAATGGCGCGCCCGCTCGGGTCGTCAACAGATGCCCGGCATCCTCAAGTGTTTCAGCCATCGGCCGGATTTCCTGCGCGAGGTGATGAGCCTCAGTAACACCGTGCACTTTTCTGAAGGCCACCTGACCCGCCGCACCAAGGAAGCGATCGCCAGCTGGGTCTCGTGGCTCAATCGTTGTCCCTATTGACTGGACTCACACGCATACTTCCTGCGGGTTCAGGGAGCAGACGAGAAAACAGTGCAGGCGATCGCCGAGGGAAAACTCGACGAAGCCGGGCTTACCCCGGCTGAGCGCGTTCTCCTCGAATACGTCACCAGGGTGACAGAGGCCGCCTACCGCACAACCGAGGAAGACGTGCAGCTTCTCCGCGATCATGGTTGGAGTGAGCCACAGATCGCAGAGGCGGTGTATATTACCGCCTTGTTTGCCTTCTTCAATCGCGTGGCCGATGCCTTTGGCATTGCGTCGCAGGGTTATCTCGAAATGAATGCCATGACCAGGTGAGCCTGTACTGATGGCGATCAAGAAGAACACAAAACGCTGGCTCGGCGGCACGTTCGCGGTGCTCTTCTGTCTTTGGCTGGGCTTCGTCGGCTATATCGACTGGGCCATGCACCAGCCGCCCGAAGTCTTCGGGCGTGTCATGGCAAGAATGCCCACGCCTGCCTACTTCCTCTTCCCCTTCGAGACCATGTGGACAGACGCGCGCAAAGGCCTCCTCAAAACCGGCGACGCCGCCCCCGACTTCACCGTCCAGACACTTGGTACCGCGGCGCCCGTAAAGCTGGCTTCTCTTTGGGCAGAGAAACCGGTCGTCCTGGTTTTCGGTAGCTATACCTGACCGCCCTTTCGGCGGGAGGTTCCCGCCCTGAACAAATTAGCTGAGCGCTACAAGGGCAAGGTTGATTTCTATGCGGTCTACATCCTGGAGGCCCATCCCACCGACGTATGGGAGATGCAGAGCAACATTCGGGATAAGGTGCTATTCCGCAGCCCCCGCGACGAGCAGGAGCGCGCTTCGGTAGCGGGCGCCTGCGTGCGTAAGCTGGGCATCAAATTTCCCGCGGTCATTGATAGCTTCGACAACCAGGTTGAGATCGCCTACACCGGATGGCCGGACCGCATGTATCTGGTCGGAACCGATGGTCGCGTTCTCTATAAAAGCAAGCCGGGACCCTTCGGGTTTCATCCCCAGGACCTCGCTGCTGCCCTTCAGCAGGGCAATCCATGAATCGTTCCACCCGGGAGCAGATCTCTGGATCGCAGCTACACCGACTGGCGCAGAAAGTCCATGAAACTATGAATTCTGCGTCGCGTCGCTGTGATGCTGGGGTCCATGTTCTGCTCGATGCACACCCCCGAATAAAACGTCAGGATAATATCGGCCAGCGATCCTGCATTGACGGAAGGAGCTTCCGCTCTGATGTTGCCGATGATAAGCCGTTTGAGTCCGGCGTTCTTCTCGGCGATCATTTGGGTTCCCAGCGGGGGAAGTAGATGGACGTCTCGCATGGAGTTGACCGAAAAGCAGCCACGTCTGCCGGCGAAACAGGTCAGGCCGATTTCCAGAAACCTCTGGATGTTGCCCCACCCCTTTGGTTCGGTCGCGAGAACCGCCTCGCCTCCGCGGTTCTCCAGGTAGTACCGCAGGCTCGCAAGAAAGATATCTTCCTTATTCCTGAACTCAGAATAGAGTCCAGACTTGTTTACTCCCGTCGCCCTCTCAAGGTCTTGAAGCGTGGTCTCCGAGAACCCCTTTTCCCAGAAAACAGAGAGAACTTTCGGTAACACCTCATCGCGGCTGAACTCCTTTGGTCTTCCCATGAGGATGGGATGACGCATGAGCCCTAAGCGTTTCAGAACTCAACGGTTCAATTTGCCAAAAACGATCTATTTCTTCAAACGGTTCCGAAAGAATCATTTTTCTGAACCGTTTGGTTTTTTACGCTCATCCAAGCCGTTGAAGAGAGGAATATTACGTGACAACCTTGAATCAACATCATGACGAAACCGCAGCAGGCATACCCCTTCTGCAACAACCGTACCAATTGGGAGACTTGCAGCTGCGCAACCGGATTGTGATGGCGCCGCTGACCAGGACGCGAGCGACACTCCCGGAACAGGTCCCAAACAACCTCATGCTTGAGTACTACCGTCAACGTGCTTCGGCGGGGCTCATCATCACCGAAGGAACGTTCGTGAGCGAAGACGGGCGTGGTTGGGTCGGTGCGCCCGGCATTTACAACGCCCAGCAGGCAGAAGGCTGGAGAAAGATCACCGATGCAGTTCATGCCGAGGGCGGCCGGATCTTTGCGCAGCTTTGGCATCAGGGCTCAGTGTCCTTGCCTGAAATGCTGAGCGACGGGCATATCCCGCTCGGTCCCTCCGCCGTGAACCCTGAGCAGTTGGTCTACGTTGGGTACCGCCAGACCAAGATGAGCGGCGTGCCACACGCGATGACGATCGATGACATCAAGAGGACTGTCGCCGACTTTCGCCATGCGGCCAGGATCGCAAGGGACGCAGGTTTTGACGGCGTCCAGATTCAGGGCGGCTATGTCTACCTCTTCCAGCAGTTCCTGCAGGACAATCTCAATCTACGCATGGATGGCTATGGTGGAACCATCGAGAACCGCGCGCGGCTTCTCTTCGAGGCCCTGGAAGCCGTCCTCGAAGTCTGGCCGAGCGAACGGGTTGGCGTGAAAGCTGGACCAATGATGCCGGAACGCGGAGCGTTACGAGCAACCGGCTCAACGCTCGCTACCTCTGAATATGTGTATCGCCGGCTGAACGCCTACAACCTCTCCCATGTGTTCCTCATGCGGCAGCAGGCCAGCCTGGCCGGGACGCCGATCCGGCATCTTGAAGGGGATGGCGTCCTGCACCACTTCCGGGGGCTGTATTCAGGGAATCTGATCCTGAATGTCGGTATCACCGCAGCCCACGGAGAGGACCTCTTACGTCAGGGACTCGGCAACCTAATCGCCTTCGGACGCGACTTCATCGCGAACCCGGATCTGGTAGAGCGCATTCGCATCGGAGCCCCGCTGAACGAGCAGCGGCCCGAAGGCTATTACGGTGACTCCGCGACAGGTTACACCGATTATCCCTTCCTCAACATTGCAAACGACGAGAAAGCAGAGGAGCCGAGCTATGCCTGAAGCGATTGGCGCTGGTTCAATTCAATTCTTTCGCGAACGACAGCGCATGGAGACGCCATTGACTGTTGGGGTACTTAGGGCCCTCCCCGCGGATAAGCTCTCTTATCGTCCGCATCCGGACTCGCAGACAGCGGGGACCGCTGCCTGGACGATCGTACGCTGTCTGCGCGTCTGTAATGAGCTTGCGAGGAACCGCAGGGCCGAGTTGCAACACGATGATCCGCCATCACACGCGGAGATCGTCGAACAGTACGAGAGACTCTCAGCGGACCTGGCTGAACAGCTCTCCAGAATGGATCAAAGACGGTGGGAAGAGAAGGCGGCCGTCACGGTGGGAGGCATACCCATTCTGGAGCAGCCTCTGGGAGAGACGCTCTGGTTATTTCTCTTCGATGCTATTCATCATCGCGGACAGTTGTCGACATACCTGAGGCCTCTCGGCGCCAAAGTCCCTTCCATCTACGGCAGGTCGGGAGACGCCGCCGCTTGATTGCCTCGACCAAGAGCGAGTGAATGCCCTCGCTGAATGAAAGCTCAACGCGAAGACTCACATCTGGAGAACGAACATGAATCTTACGGGAAACACAATCTTCATCACCGGAGGAGGCTCGGGCATAGGGCGGGCGCTCGCCGAGGCCCTCCACAAGAAGGGGAACAAAGTGATCATTTCCGGCCGCAGGAAGGGACATCTGGAGGCAACGGTGCAAGCCAATCCTGGGATCGACTCGATCGAACTCGACATCGCCGACCCATCAAGTATCGATGCTGTGGCGAAAGAGCTGATTGCGCGGTATCCCGCCCTCAACGTCCTCATCAATAATGCCGGTGTCATGCAGATTGATGACCTTTCCTCCGAGGTAGAAGACCAGCTAATCGTCTCTACCATCACGACAAACCTGATGGGGCCGATCCGCATGACCGGGGCGTTCATCGAGCACCTTAAGAGACAGAAATCGGCTACCGTCCTTGTCGTGTCGTCGGTGCTCGGCTTCGTGCCGATGGCTATGGCTGCCGTCTACTGTTCCACCAAGGCGGCTCTCCACTCCTATACGCAGTCTCTACGCTACAAGCTCCGAAATACCTCGGTGAAGGTGCAGGAAATCATCCCGCCGTGGGTACAGACTGACTTGCTGAACAGTAATGAAGAGCCGCGTGCAATGCCGCTCAAAACCTTCATTGACGAGGCAATGATTGCCTTGGCTACTGACGCGGATGAAGTGGTTGTCGAGCGGGCGAAACTGCTACGGAATAATCCTGGACCGGGCGAGGGCGCGTTCGTTGTTAGATTCAACGAGTTGTTTGAATCGGGTCAGACGGCAAGCTAAGCACGGATGACTGCTAAGGTCAAGCTGCTGAGAGAAGCAATGGTCTGACTCACTGGTCGGATTCGTGGAAGATCGCGCGGTTGACATCCGGCCAGAACTCTTTCGCTGCGAACGTGCCGAAGTCCAGCAGAGCGTTGGTCAGCCAGCGCTGTCCAACCTTCGTCCATGTCCGGTACTGGGTCGGGTAGTAGAGGGAGGAGATGCCGGCTGCTGCGCCGGATCCCAAAACCTCCGATGCGTTGAGGGTTTCTTTCCCGGAATCTGTGCGGGTGATTACCGTTCGCGTTACCGCATAAAAGCCCCGCTTAATCACGCCGCCATGCCCCAGCGTGTAGTAGCGGCTGTCTTGACGGAAGACGGTCGGGAGAATGCCTTCTACCCACAGGTTCTCATCTGTCTGGTCTGCGAAGGTGTGCCAATAGTATCGAGCGTATCCCTCGGCGCCCTGGTGAAACGTAGGATAGGAATCCGTCACTTGGCTGATACCTGCCTGGATGCCGACGAAGATGAACGACGAGTAGTCGAAGCTATCCAGGGCGGCGGTCTTGAACTTCTCCTTCACCGACTGCGGAGGTAGCTTTACTCCTGCGCTGACCGCCCGGAAGTTCGGCACGATCCAAAGGATCCGCTTGGTCTGTTGCCCCTCGTCCGGCTGAGCCGCGGTGCCGGAGGCTGACGAACTGGTCGAGGTTGAAGCGCTCTGCTGTCCGTCAGGCACTGGAGAGGGCGTGGGCGCATCCGGTATTGCCGCCACCTCGGTTTGCGGCGGGGCAGGGGATGCAACCAAACCGGATTTCTCTTGCGCCATACCGGGCATAAGAGCCAACAAACAGATCGCGCAGGTGACAATAAATCGCATAGGGATTCGGCTAAAGCCTCTATTTAACCAACCTTGACTCACGCTTTCGATGCATAGCTCACACACTTGGGCTCTAACTTTTCTCGGTAGCATGAATTGGAAGGCTGCCACCCCCTCTTTTCAGGCCAGCGCAAATTTACCAAGGACTCGCTGCCATCGCGCCAATTCCTGAGGTTTCCCGGGGGTGTACGGTGGCAAAAGACACCGATTCTCCATCCGAAGAGGCAAAGTTTTGCGGAGACCACCTGCGCGCATTCTCCCGGCGCCATCTCCCGGGAGTGGTTCCGACAAGAGCTGCAAAAGTACGGCTAAAGGCGGCTTGGTCCGAAAAGCCAACTTCGAGAGCGATATCCGTCAGTGGTTTGTTTGTATGCACCAACAAATCCTTTGCACTTTCCAGGCGCTGCGCTATGAGATATCGATGGACCGGTGCGCCGAAAGATATCTTGAACGACCGCGCAAAGTGGCTCACCGACAACCCACACTCGCTGGCCAGTGTGGCGAGCCTCAATTCTCCATCAAGATGCTCGTGCAGCAGGTCCACGACGCGGCGCGTCTGCCAGGGCGCGAGGCCGCCCTGGTAGACCTTAGGCACGGCTCGAGAGGCGCTATAGTCGTTGACAACGTGGGAACACAGCATCAAAACGAAATGATCCAGGAACAGCTGGCAAAAGGGGTTGGACTGGCCGAGAGCAGGCAGGATAACCTTCGTCAGGTGAAAAAGAGTAGCGTCTCTGACCCCTTGGGTTGCTACCAAAGTGCCTACTCTCGGCAGTCCGCTGTCTGCTGTAAAAGCATCCAGCGTTGTTCGCGGTAAATTGTAGTGAACACTATCGAACGCGCTGTTCCGATAAGGCCGGGGGTCAGATTCCAGGTCGTAAATGCCTACTCCTCCCTCCATCCATGACTCCACCGGCAGGAATTTACCATCCACCCAGGTTCCCCATCCCCGACAGACAGGCTTATGAAGATGGACTGAGATGGTGAACGCTTTTTCGGGAATGACTTTGGGGAGCTCAGTAAGTCCATTCTTCACTGTCACTCTGGTGATCGCTAGTTGCGATCGTGACATGGGTTTTAGTAAGAGAGATGGTGCCTCTTTCAGGGCGAAGCACTTCGCGAATTCATTGCCATAGTTGATCGGTAGCTGTTCTTTCACCATATAATTGGCCATGAATCGAACCTTCACAAGCCTAGGGTCTCTTCAGCTTTGAACGAAAGATCAGATTGTGGCTAAAACGAATGCCCCTTTTGGGGGGATAGCCACTCAAGTTTTCCCGCCGAATCCTTCTCCGGGCCAATCAACTCCCGTATGTATGCTGGACATTTCCTGAGCCTGATATTTTCCGACTCGCACTGCGCCAGGAACTTACTTCACCGCATCGCGATTGATGACGCAACGTGCCGGAGTCATCCCTGTCCTGTGTTTTCAGCAAGTTAGGTGACGCTCATTAGCTTTCACGGCGATAAAACGGGTTCAGATCCCGTTAGGGCGCCGAACAAACGAAAAGCCTTGTTATCGTCAGTGGTAGCCGGAGGATCACCAGCCCTCCACTGTGGCCAGGGCCGCAAACCATATGCGACCAGTCATTCAGGTATCCGGAGTCCGCAAGACCTACGGCCGCACGGTAGCAGTCGATGAGGTGTCGTTGGAGGTAGGCGAGGGCGAGATTTTCGGTTTGATCGGACCCAACGGCGCTGGAAAGACCACCACCATGGAGTGCATCGAAGGCGTGCGCAGGCCCGATCAGGGCGCCATCTCGGTTCTGGGTCTTGATCCCCATCGTGAGGTCTACAAGCTGCAGGACCGCATCGGGGTTCAGCTGCAGCAGGCGCAGCTGCAGAAGCGGATCAAAGTTTGGGAGGCAGTTGACCTGTGGGCCTCGCTATACCGGAAGAAAGCGATCGATGCCGAACATTTACTCCAACAGCTCGGCCTCGCCGATAAGCGCGACGCTTGGTTTATGAATCTCTCCGGGGGCCAGAAGCAGCGGCTGTTTATTGCCCTTGCGCTGATCAACGATCCGGAGGTGGTGTTCCTCGACGAGCTGACCACTGGGCTGGACCCGCAGTCGCGACGCGCGATCTGGGATCTGGTGCGGGGCATCCGCGACCGCGGCAAGACCGTCTTCTTGACCACCCATCTCATGGAAGAGGCGGAGCGCCTGTGCGACCGCGTAGCGATCATCGAGCACGGACGCATCATCGACATCGACAGTCCCGATCGGCTCGTCGACCGGCACTGCCCTGAGCGAACCGTCGTTCTCGCCACCGAGGACCCGGCCGCGGCAGAGCACTTTCGGGCTATACCGGGAGTGGAAGCCGTCGTCTGCAATGAGAAACGAATCACCATTCAGGGTCGGGGCGAAGACCTGGTGACCGCGGTGATAGATTGTCTTTCCGAGAACCGGATCCGGGTCACCGATTTCCGCACGATTCTCCCCAACCTTGAGAGCGTCTTTCTCAAGCTTACGGGTCGTTCGATTCGCGAATAGGCGCAATCATGATGCTGCGTGGACTTTGGAAACTGACTTGGATTGAGATCAAAATCTTCCTGCGCGAGCCGCTTGGCGCCCTCGGCACCATTGGGTTTCCCGTGCTTATTTTCCTCGCGTTGAGTCGAGTCGCCGGCCGCAGAGTCGCGCCGTCGTCACTGGCTGCCAATGGCTTTCTCCGCGTCGATCTTCCGGTTTTCGCGTCGCTCTTGATTGCCGTCAGCGCGGTGCTTTCGCTGGTCACGATCATCTCGATCTACCGCGAGGGCGGAATTCTCAAACGGCTTCGCGCCACTCCGCTGCGTCCGCAGACCATCCTCACCGCTCACGTGCTCGTCAAGCTGTTGCTCACCGCGGCTACGCTCGCCTTGATGGTTCTGGCAGGCAAGCGCTACTACCCGGTCGGCGTTCACGTTCGCCTGTTCTCATTCACCATCGCGTTGCTGATCAGCACGTGGAGCATCTTGTCGATCGGCTTTCTCATCGCCAGCCTCGTTCCCACGGCACGCTTTGCCCAGCCGGTCGGCGCTCTCATTCTGTACCCGATGATCGCTGTCTCGGGCCTCTTCGTGCCGGTTGAATCGCTGCCGCCGGCGCTTCACGCGGTGGCGCGCGTGCTTCCGCTAACCTACGCTGTGCCTTTACTCCAGGGAATCTGGAACGGCGACCCGTGGTTGGCGCACGTGAGCGACGTAGCGGCACTGGTCGTGGTCTTTGCCGTTTGTGCGGCGGTCTCGGCCAAGGTCTTTCGTTGGGAGTAGCGCCGATCTTCTTTTCGCAATTCAAACAAATTCTGCCGACCGGCAATTCTCAGCCGGTCCACCCGTAATTTTATTTCCATTTCCTACGGAATAAACTACGCGGCTCCTGGTTAGCAGTTTGTATTGAGCGACATCACGGGGTTCACCCAGCAAGGGAGCAGCCAAGGATGGAGCAACGCTGATCCCACTCGCATCCGTCAGATCGAGTACGGTGTCGCCGAAAACGACATTCAGAACCGCTTCGCCGTCTCGCTTAACTACGAACTGCAGTATGGAAAGAGCTTTACTGGCGTCAAAAAGCTTGCGCTCAGCGGATGGCAGGCGAATACGATCTTCGTTTACCAGAGTGGTAAGCCCTTCACCATCACCGAAACTGGCAGCGGCGCAGATAATCCGGTTGAGAGTGATGGTACGCAACACGGTTACAATAATCGTGCCACGCCGCTCAACAGCGGAGGGGCGGATCGGCCTGACCAGATCAGGGATCCTCGGCTCAGCCACAGGACCTTGTCCGAGTTCTTCGATCCGACAGCCTTCGCCCCTCAACCGCTCGGAACGGTGGGCAGCGCCCAACGCAACTCGTTGTTCGGGCCCAGCTTCCGCCATGACGATCTCTCTATCTTCAAGAACTTTCCCGTCACAGAACGTGTAAACATGCAATTCCGCGCGGAAGCCTTCAATATCTCAAACACGCCAAACTACTACATCGGTAACGGTAGCAGCGGGGCGAGTTTCGGAAACCCAGCCTTCGGAGGCATCTCGCAAACCGATCCCAACTACACACCACGACAGTATCAGTTCGCCCTCAAAGCGCAGTTCTAACCCGAGGCAGCATCCCGGCCCGTCGGCGGAGAGAAGTCCTCTCCGCGATGGGTTGCCCCACAAGAACTGTGGTCTAAGAAGAATGTAGCCACAGGCCTTCTTTCATTTGGTTTGCGGCGGGATCGCTTCTAGGGTGTAGGGGTATTTCGCACCTGCCTCTGTTGCGGACGATCGGGGATCACATGCTCCTTTACTTTGAGCGCGTGGAGACGTGATGCTGTCGGGCCGGCAAGCCCCCCAACATCCCCCCCTGTGGAAATAATCTCAGCGCAAACCAGTTTGGATCCGTACGGGATCTCTCACCCTCAGGCCATGCTCCGTCTCGGCTTTGAGGATTTTAGGTCAACCGATCAGCCAGCTTACGTCTCGCACGCGCGTAGGCGACTCGTGTCTTCTTGGAGGAACGCTCATGCTCATACCCCCTCGGAGGGAGGTTCTCCTCTGTGCTTGCCTGCTTGCGGCATTGACCGCGTTAGGTACCGGATACGTTGGAATCGCAGTGAACTCAGCGACGGAAGCGCCGGCCGGGTTTAACACGCCCAGCTTTAACCCCGCTGCAAGCATCAGCAATGGACTTGTTGAACCCCCCGGAGATACGTTTGCACGGGATCAGGAAGTCTATGAGGAAAACGAAACGGTCGCGGATGGACTTGGACCTGTATACAACGCAACCTCCTGCGTCAATTGCCATCAGAATCCGAATAGCGGGGCAGCCAGCCAGACCACAGAACTCCGCGTAGGGCACAACGATGCAAATGGCAATTTCGTAAACCCCACAATCTTTATCAATGACGGGCAAAACACGATTACCGGCAGATCCATCGTGAATGATCGCGCGATCGGTCCGCAAGCCCAGGAGACCATACCTGCGACGGAAAACATCCGCACCTTACGCGCTGCCCTCAACACCCTGGGGGATGGATTTGTGGAAGCCATTGATGACAATACTCTGATCACCATCGCCGCAGAACAACCGGATATGAGTGGAGGCAGAGTTCATGGGGAAGTTGTGATGGCTCCGATTTTCGAGGCTCCCGGCCAAACCCGAGTCGGACGCTTCGGCTGGAAGGACCAGCACAGCAGCTTGCTCTCTTTTATTGCCGATGCCTATCTCAATGAGATGGGGATCACGAATCGGCTGCGCCCCACGGAGGTTACTACAGTTCTTCTGACCACGACGGGCATCAACGATCAGCCAGATAACCTCGGCTTGGCCGACATCGACCACTTTGCTCAGTTCGTGCGTGGAACCATGGTTCCACCCCGCGACACCACGCTGGCCGTGACCCCCGCGGCGTTAAAAGGCCAAAACCTCTTCCGACGGGTTGGTTGTAACGTCTGCCACATGGAAGCCATTACCACGGCGCCGGTTGGGACGGTTATCGATGGTGGCATGTTTACGGTTCCAGAAGCTCTGGGCGACAAAATAATTCATCCTTTTAGCGACTTCTTGTTGCATGACATCGGAACTGGAGATGGAATCGTCCAGGTCGGGCCGCAAGACACCGCGAACAAATTGAGGACTGCGCCGCTCTGGGGCTTGCGCGTGAAGGCCCGCTTCATGCACGACCTGGGGTCGCTGTCTCTTTCCAACGCAATCGAGCGTCACGATGGTGAAGCACACGACGCCGCCCGAGGCTTTAGAGACTTGAGCGCCGCGCAGAAGGAGGAGTTGATTACCTTCTTGAGAACGCTGTGAGGCCGTCACGAACGGATCAGCTGCCAGGGCGGCTGATCCGTTGTCAGTTCCTGACGACTGGTCGTGTGTCGATGGACGCTATTGCTTTAAAGCAGTTTCTTCCAGCTCACGCAGCGAACCCTTCAGCGAAATTCTCTTGGCATTCTTCGCAGAGCTGAGGAAGTGATCGGCCGATGCTAGTTTCCGACGGAGCTGTCCAAATTACGGTTTTGACCAAAGGGACGAATCGGGATCACTCCAGACTCAGGCGCACGAAGGCCGCCGCTCCCCGGGCGTGATATGGCGCTTGTGTCGGGGCCAGGGGCCGGCAAACGGACGCGCGCCCGATACGGTGCAATTTGAACCAGTGGAGATCACGGGCATAGAGCGTCGACTGCGGTCAAACAAACCCATAATGACCGCGGGGAACGAAAGCCCGATCCCCCCTGCCACTCGATGGGGCGGGCGAGATTCGCTGATGCAAACCGTTGCAGCAGAGGAGCGGTGATTGAAACGGCGGCCATATGAATGAGCCCAGCCGCTACACACAAGTGTGGACCGGCTCCCAGCGTGAGATGGCCTCCATCGCGGCGTGTGACATCCAACTCATTCGCGCAGCAGAAGCGTTCAGGGTCACGGTTTGCCGCGATGATCCTTAAGATGATTCGCTCGCCCTTACGAATGAAGGAACCATTCAGATCGATGTCTGTCGTAGCTGTCCTGTACAAAGTGCGAACAAGGCCAGCGTAGCGCAGCAGTTCCTGAATTGCCTGCTCCGTCAATCCGCGGTGTTGATGCAGCAATCTCCATTCCTTCGGATGTTGTACCAGCGCGAACCACGCATTTCCCAACAAGCAGACCATAGTCTGCGAGAGCGCAACGAATCCAGAGTCCCGCAGGGGCACTGGTCCAGAGAGAAAGCGACCTCGAAGTTCGGCGTTGGCAGATTTTGCGCTGGCCCGGAGAGCGGGATCATAGGGTTCCGCAGAGGCGGCCGATACCCGTTGAGCCATTTCACAGAGACCGCTGGCATCCTTTCGGGGGATACCCGTCACCATCGCCGCCAACGAGAGACAAAGTGGCCGCGCGTATCCGTCCACGAGGTCCAGCGGCTCTTCGACAGGCAAACTGCCGGCCAGAGCCTGGGCCTCCGGAGTAAGTTGTGCACGCCACGCGCGCAGTTGAGCAGGAGAGAGCGCCTCCATTGTCTCCGCGCGCATCTTCAATCGGAGACTTTCGTCGACCTGCTCAGAACCTTCTTTGCGGCTGGGGCCCGAGGGGCAGAGGCTCGAAACACGAAACGCAGCCATGATATCCGCATGCCTGCTCAGAACCCATGCGTCGAGAAGGTTATCGAAGTAGGGAGCTTCAATCTCAGGCGGGCAAGAGGAGTCGAGTTGATCTTGGCTCCAGGCAGGTATAAGAGGATCGTCTCTTCGGGCCGGCATCGCATATCACCACAAAGTTATATCCAGCTAAGAAGGCGCTTGTGCCTGCACCAAGGTAGCTACGAGCGCATCGAGATCTGCGGGGTTGACATCGCTGACGGCAACGATTTGGAGGTCGTCTGTCGTGGCGGAGTGGATAGTGAATCCCGAGCGTGTGCTCGGTAGCGCGGCGAGGTTGGGGCCGCCGAATCGTTGAGTGACAAAAACAGACACTTCATGCTTGTGGATAGTGAAGAGGAGCAAGGCGGCAGGCTGCCCTTTCAGGTAGGTCAGGTCCGCGCCTTTGAGGGCCGTCGCCGATGGAAGGGCCTGGGGATCGGGAAGATTGAAGCTGAAGGGAAGGCGCCCCTGGAACCAGGGTTTAACAGTATGGCGATCAGTAGAGATGACCTGCGGGGTCGCTGCGCTGGAAAGGGTAGCGAGGTGTTGGTCGAGTAGTTCGGCGGCGAGGTTATTGGTTTCGTGTAGCTGACGCCAGCCGATGAGTGACACCGCCAGCACCATCGCCGCTGCCAGGCTCGCCCAGGCTGTGCGACGAATGGAGTAGATGCGCTCGGCCCGCCGCGGTTCTCCATGAAGCTGAGCTGTAAGCCGGGCGAGTGCCTCAGGTGGTGGTACAAAGCGCCGCCCGGCGCGCGCGGTCGCGGTTTTCAGCCGCGTAGCGGAGAGAACGCAAAGCCCACACGCATGGCAGCCGGATATATGTTGCTGAATCGTCTCTTGCTCGCCGCCCGGTAACTCGCCGTCAATAAAGGCGCTGGCCACGTCTGGGTTTAGATGTTCGATTGCCTGAGTCATTGAGATTCTCCGAGCCGCGGCTGCAACAGTTGGCGCAGGGCACGGCGGGCACGAGAAATGCGTGACATGACGGTCCCGATGGGGATATCGAGGATGAGGGCGATGTCTTTGTATTTAACTTCTTCAACGTCGCACAGAAGCAGAGCCTCACGGAGCGGTGGCTCAAGCTGCTCCAGTGCCCTCTGCACCGCTGCCTGGCTGTCAAGACGGATGAGGTTGTCTTCCGGCGTGGGGCTGGCATCAGTGGTGTCGAGTGCCTGCTGATGATCTTCCAGGAAGACGGTTCGGGACGCGGCGATGCCAGTCCGCGAGGTAAGGAAGGTATTGCGCAGGATGCGGAAGATCCACCCTTTGAAGTTGGTGTCCGCCCGAAAAGAGTCGAAGGCGCGCAGTGCTTTGGAGAAGGTTTCCTGTACCAGGTCCTCAGCCTCCGCCTGATTGCGAGTGAGCCAGCACGCGTGATTGTAGAGCGATGGCAAAAGCGGGAGCGCAAGCTGTTCGAACTCTGCGCTGCGAGCGGCGGACGCCGTGTCGTCCGCTGCTTCGCGCCGGCTGGAGTCACGGAAATGGATGGGCATGCCGAGCAAAGCTTCAGTTCCGAGCATCACTACTTAAACCGAATAGTCGGCCGATTATTCTCCGGATTATTTTGTGAAGGCCCAGGAATAAATGCCGCCAAAGCCAGTTTTCTGCTGCAGAGGTAGTAAACGATGAAGCGGGAGATTGATATGAAACAGAAGAATGAGGCCGAGACGGCGCAGCAGACCGAGCCGAAGGTACTTGCCAGAGACGGCATCGACCGGCGCAACTTTCTTGAGTGCATGGCATGGGCGGGTACGGGTCTTGTCTGGTCATTCGTCGCCGGCGTGCCCACGTCGAAGCTACTGGCCGACACCGCAAATTCAGCGAAGAAGAAGGTAGTAGAAGACTTCTCGTTCGTACAGATCAGCGACAGTCATATCGGCTTCAATAAAGCGGCCAACCAGAATGTGACCGGCACACTCAAGATCGCCATCGACAAGATCAACGCGGGACGCGCCGGAATGAAGCAACCGGAGTTCATGATTCATACCGGCGACATCACTCAGAGCTCGAAGCCGGCGGAGTTCGATACCGCCGAGCAGGTAATCAAGGGCGCAAAGGCGGGGCAGGTGTTTTATGTTCCCGGAGAGCATGACTTTTCGCTCGACGACGGCGAACAGTACAAGCAGCGCTTTGGCAAAGGGACGCTTGGCAATGGCTGGTACAGTCACGACTACAAGGGAGTTCACTTTGTGGGATTGAACAATTGCGTGCAAGTGGATGCAATGGGCAACCTGGGCCCGGATCAACTGGCATGGCTAAAAGCCGATTTGAGCGGCCTGAGTGCTTCGACGCCGGTGGTGGTGTTCGCGCACATTCCTCTGTGGATGGTCTATGAGAAGTGGGGCTGGGGCACGCAGGATGGGGCGACCGCGCTCAGCTATATGAAGCGTTTTGGATCGGTCACGGTCTTGAACGGCCACATTCATCAGATAGTGCAGAAGGTTGAGGGCAACGTCAGCTTTCATACGGCCATGTCCACTGCATTCCCGCAGCCGGCACCTGGATCCGCGCCGGGGCCCGGCCCCTTGGCGGTTCCCGCCGGCAAGCTGGAGAGCGTGCTGGGCGTCACCAACGTTAAGGTCGTTCGTGGTCACAATCATCTTGCTGTGGTCGACTCTTCGCTGGCGGAAACAGTGTGAAGCGTGCCTGGATCTTGACGGTGCTGGCCGTGGCCTCAGTGACGGGGTTGGGGTATGTGCACCCTTTTGGCAATCCGCGCGTCGAGGCCGCCAGAGGGCTCGGTACGCTGCTCCAGGGCGCCAACCTGCCGCCGGATGCAAAGGCGGTGCTGGTGACCAAATGCGCGGATTGCCACTCGAGCGAGACGCGCTGGCCAGTCTACTCCCGCGTTGCGCCGGGATCCTGGCTGATAGAACGGGACATCGTCGAGGCCCGCAAGCATATGGACCTCTCCCGATGGGAGCTGTTGACGATGGAGCAGCAGCAGGTGCTGTTGGCCAAGATTAGCCATGAGGCAAAGAGCGGGGATATGCCGCCCCTGCAGTACGTGGCCTTGCACTGGGGAGCGAGGCTTTCACAGGCAGATGTGCACACGCTTTCGATGTTGGCTAAGAATGCAGGTGCCACTGAGGCAACGCTGGCTGGAACCGGCGACCCTGCCCGGGGCAAACTCGTATTTGATAAACGTTGCACGGGTTGCCACTCCATGGAAATCAACGGGGAGGGGCCCAGGCTATCCGGGGTGTATGGAAGAAAGGCAGGGAGCGTACCGGGTTTTGACTACTCCCAAGGATTGAAGAATTCCGGGCTGACCTGGAACGATGCGACCCTGGAGAAGTGGTTGAGCGGTCCGGATTCGGTAGTACCGGATGCCAAGATGGACTTCTATGTACCCAAGGCCGGAGAACGACAGGATCTAATTGCCTATTTCAAGCGATGAAGCGCAGTTCTCAACCGGGCAAGCCAACGCGGTGCGCAAGGTTTACGAAGCGCGGGTCCGAGCGTAGAGGATCGAAGCCCGGCCGTATCAGCACACCCGGGTTAAATCGTTCTGCGTATCCTCTTTCGAGCCAATTCATCGCTTCATCCATCTCCCCGAGAGACACATAGATCACGGCAACTTCCGAAGCATGTGAATAGCCGGGTGTTGAACGCGCCTTCAGCTCGTTCAGCAGCTTGACCGCTTTGCTCCTCTGGCCAGACAAAGCATAGGCGCGAGCAAGATTCGCGATGCACGTCGGGCTTCCTCCAGAAAGCTGGACCGCCTTTTGCAGTTCTGCGACCGCTTCCTCGTACCTGTGTTGTTGCAAGTACGCCTGGGCGAGTTGATTATGTGCCATCGCAAAATTAGGGTCCATTTCAATCGTTTTGCGGCTCAGACGGATAGATTCGTCATAAGAGTGTGCAAGCACAAGGAGCTCTGCCAAATCGGCGTTAATAATAAGAGACAACGGATCCAGACTTTCCGCCTTTTTCATTTCCGCTATCGCCTGGTCATACTGGCCCAAGAGAGCCAGGTGCCAGGCATACCAATGGTGAGCGGTTGCGTAGCCTGGGTTTAGTTCAATGGCCCGCCGGAATTCCTTTCCCCCGGAATCCAAATCCCAGTCAAACCCATCCAGCGCAAATGCCAGCGAGTTGTGGGCTTCCCCCAGCGCGCTGTCCAATTCCACCGCTTTGAGCGCCGCCGCCTTCGCTTTAGGGTTGGCCTCTGCGGGGGTCATTACGGCATACTGCCAATCTCCCAGCAAAGCATAAGTGTCGGCTAAGCCGGAATAAGCCTGGGCATAGTTCGGGTCCTCTTCGATCGCCTGGTTGAAATAAGCCAAGGCAACCCTCAAACCTTCTGCCGTTCGCTTATTCCAGAAGTACCGGCCTTTGAGATAAGACTCATAAGCTTCCGGATTAACGACCCTCACGCTTTTGAGCGCAGCTTGCTCCCGTGGCGTCAAATTGATCTGAATTTGCTCCGCAATGGCTCTGGCTACCCGGTCCTGCAGCGCCAGGGTATCTCGCAACTGGCCCTCATAGCTCTGGGACCATAAGTGCTTGTCGGTGGAGGCATCGATCAGCTGCGCCGTGATCCGCACCTGGTCGCCGGCACGGAGCACCGTGCCTTCTACCACCGCGTCTACGTTCAGCTCACGAGCGATCTGCGGCAGCGGCTTGCGCGCTCCTTTATATACCATTACCGAAGTGCGGGAGATTACCCGTAACGCGCTTATCTGCGCTAGGTCGGTGATCAACTCGTCCGTCATCCCATCAGCGAAGTAATTTTGTGCAGCATCGCCAGACAGGTTGTCTAACGGAAGCACCGCCAGAGACCGGATGGCGGTTGCCCTATGGCCACGCGAACGAACCAGCAATACGGAAACAATCGTCAAACTCAGGGCGACCGCCAGGGCAATGATGATGCGACGCGTCGTCCGGAGCCGACGTCTGGCCGGAACCGCCGGCCCATTGCCTTGGAGTTGGCGCCCGGGCTCAGGCCCGGTCGAGTCTGCGGACGCAGATTCTGGCCTTCGTATCCGGCCGTCCGTGTCGACAAACGACACGTCCGCAATGAAACGATAGCCGCGTTTGGGAAGAGTCTCTATATATCGTGGATTCTCAGCCGAGTCCCCTAATGCGCTTCGGAGCTTCGCGATTGCTATATTGACCGCCTGGTCGAAATCACCAAAACTTTCATCAGGCCAGACTCGGCTCCGTAGTTCCTCCCGGGTGACGACTGTCCCCGGATGTTCCAGCAAAGCCTCCAGCAGTTTCAGCGGCTGCTGCTGGACTCTGATTCTCACCCCCGCTTTGCGCACCTCGCCCGACTGGAAAGAAACCTCATAGGTTCCGAATCGCACGACGAAGGTGTGCCGCAATGGTTCCATATTGGGGCTTCGCACGGAAGTCTAGCACTTTGCCCGGATAAGGGCCTCGTGAATTTGGAAGTGAGAAGCATCCATCCCCACCTGCCTAGCACCGGGCTCGCAGACCCGGACCATGGATATGTGCGGAGCTAACTGCTTAGCAATTATGCACTTGACAGGCAATGAACCGGTTATGAGGAGAAAAGCCTGGGTGAATTGATGCCTCGCGACCGGACGCGCACTGTTGCGGTGCGCATCTGGTCGTTCGATACCCGGTCGCACGATTCGGGAGAAGGCAAATGAGACGTCTTGGATTTAGCCCACGGGGGATGGTCCGGCCTTCCTCCTCACAGGAAGATAGATCGTTGGCCGGGTTTGAAGAGTTGGCCATGCCCCTGTTCGATTCCCTTTACAACTTCGCGCGCTGGCTGGCGCAAAACCAGTGCGATGCCGAGGATCTCGTCCAGGAGACCTACTTAAAGGCTTTACGCAGTTACCCAGCGTTTGAACCCGGCACCAATTTTCGGGCATGGATATTCAAAATCCTCAAGAACACATTTCTAGGTTCGTGCTCAAAACTCGAGCACCGCATGACCCTTGCAATGGACTCGGAGGAGGATTTGCCCGCAACTTCCGCCAATCCTGAGTCGCTACTGATCGGCCGTTCCGATATCGACGCGGTTCGATGTGCCATCGAGCAGCTGCCAGTCATCTTTCGCGAAGTCGTTTTGCTGTGTGACGTTGAAGATGCTTCTTACCGGGAGATTGCGGAAATATTGTCGATCCCGATTGGAACCGTTATGTCACGCTTGGCCAGAGCCCGGAAGATGGTTCGCGAGTCGCTCCGCAGCACTCACGCTGCACCACCGTCGGGTGACCAGTTTCAACCGGGCCTCGTTTCAAGAAACGGAATATTGCCCACACTGGGACAAGCTGGATTTACGTAACCCGCAGAGTCGCCGGGATAGATGCTACCGCAGTACCCACCGATGGCCGTTAAATGATTGGAAACACAGAGGCTATCGGCTGAGAGCGTACAGGCAATTCCGTTTCTTGAAGTCGATCCATCAACGATCGGAGGGCATTTCAATGCGGGACCGAGCTGTGTGCAGGCGGCGGTTATTCTCGGCCGAATCGTTGCGGAGCGTACCATCGGCTCTACCAAAACTGGAGCCGCTTTCCGCCGTAAGCCGGATGGTCGCCCTCGTTTCCCACGATCTTCGCCACCCATTGACCGCCATCCTGGCAAATGCCGAGTTTCTCACCCGTTCAGATATAGGCGAGAGCGAAAGAAACGATCTCTATTACGAAATCCGTTGCGCCGTCGACCGGATGAACGAGTTGGTCTCCTCTTTGTTAGAGTGCTCCAAGGGTCGTGACAAGCTTCGGCCGGGCGCGCGAAACATCGTTGACGCTGTCGAGCGGGCGATCCGCATGACAAGTGTGAGACGGGAGTTCCGTCGCATTACCATCGAGCATCGTCATGAAGGGATGGCCGTGGGCTGGTTCGATTCTGACCGTCTCGAGCGGGTACTCGCCAATCTCGTCCTGAATGCTTGCGAGGCGGTTTCTCCGGACTCGGGGCAGATCGTCATAACCAGCACCGGAGATCGCGCCAGTCTGGAAATGGCGGTTTGGGATAACGGCCCCGGCATTCCCCCGGGGATTCAGGACTCCGTTTTCGAACCCTTCGTGAGCCACGGAAAGGCCGAGGGCAGCGGACTGGGCCTGGCGATAGCCAGGAAGATTATCCAGGATCATGGCGGGGAGATCTACCTTGATGGGAGAAATGAAACCGGAACCTTGTTCAGGATCACGATTCCCTTTGCCATCCCAGAGGGAACAATCGTGTCTGTAGGTCCGATCCACTCCATTCGCAAGTCAAGAAGCATGGCTGTTAGTGCGAATACACCCTGATTTGTGGACCTTGCGTAGGCGAATTTGGGATGGGGACCGGTTTTGAACGTTGGTTCGGCTCATCAGAAAAGTCCACCCTCCCCGGATGGGGAGGCGTAGGGACTGTTATGCAGCAAAGCCTTCAATAAGCAGGATCTATTTGCTCCCGCCACTTGCTGAAGCTGAGACCGTGCCGGGTTGTTTTGCGGCGGCCTCCAGGATGACCGAACGAGGTACCGTGAAGTTATACACATAATCTTCGGTCTGGATCGCGCTGAGGAAGTGCTGTTCTCCAACCTTATGAAAACTTACTCTTGGCTTCTCGTCTGAAGCGCCTTCCATCTCGGTAGGACGCACAAACACAGTGGATCCAGTGTTATCGCTGGTAAGCATCAGTACGTCGAAGGGTTGCTGCGAAAAACGCTTTACCGTGTATGTGCCTGCGGGGAGCGTCTTTCCGTTGACCACGAAGTCGAAAGGCAGTGTTACAGCAATCTGGGGTTGAATCTCCGCGTTGGCAGCCACACTTAACCCAAGTAGGAACGTGACTGCGACTAGAATTCTTGCATATTTCTTCATAAATTCTCCTCTTAACATTTGCATTCTTAGTTGCTGATCGGTGCGGCGCTCCCGCAAAAAGTCGCGCTCACCATCCGTTTCAACACTCATTCTCAGAACATTGCGATGTTCCGCACCTATGAGAACCAAGCTGGCCCGTATTTATTCCAATGTGCTGGGTGCAGGGACGGACGAGCGGATCAAGTCAGACGGCATATCTCAATTTTGCGGCGACCATGGAATAAAAACGTCACTTACCAGTTCTCATGATTAGGCAGCAGCAAGTAATTGCCGATCCGATCGGAGTACCTACTACTCGCGAGGAGAGCATGGGAACGGTGTGGCGAGCAGCTAAAGGTGAGTGCACCAGGGTTGCCCTCTGCGAAGTCAACAACGAAACTGACAGCTAACTTAAAAGGGGTGCTATGCAGAAATCAGACGGTTCGATCAATCGTCCGGTGAATCGCCGGTCGTTTCTAAAGACGGGAATGCTGGCTGGAAGTGCAGCCACTGTAGGCGCGGGTTTGATAAGCGGTCTCAAGCCTGCGTTTGGCCAAAGCAGCAGTCTGACCAAAGGAGATGTAGCCATCCTGCGTATGCTGGCTGCGGCCGAACTTATCGAAGCGGACCTTTGGACGCAGTATGCGGAACTAGGTGGTATCGGTGACAATCCACCCATTGAAGTGGCTCCGAACCAACAGTTGAACAGCTATCAGGCTGCCCTCTCGAACCTCGATGGCGACGGTCCGCAATACATCACCAGCAACACCCTTGACGAAGTCAGCCACGCCACCTTTCTCAACGGATACCTGGAGTCCAAGGGGGAAGCCCCGGTCAACCTCGACGAGTTCCGCACCTTGCAAGGCAGCACGGCAACCGGAGCGGACAACATCGGCCGCCTTACCTGCCTCCAGCACCTCAACGTCGACACCAGCTGGTTCATCCGCTATCGCAGCAAAACAAACCCGGATTTTGGCGCCACGTTTCCGCAAGCCGTTACCATCAAGAATCGCACCGCCATTCCCATCACCGATGCGGATCTCAATGGCTCCCCCGCACACGTTCAGGTGATCGCCAACACTGCGGCCTTCCACTTCGGATACATCGAGCAGGGCGGTGCCAGCCTCTACGCGTCGATGGGCCAGAAGGCCTCCAGCGCGGAGCTGCTTGAGATCATCTTCGGCATCGGCGGAGACGAGGTTGCCCACTTCCTGGAATGGGTCGATTTTGCCGGCAATGGAGTCCAAGCTCCTGTTGCACCCGTCACCGACAAAGGGCTGACGTTTCCTAACTTTTTCGCCAGCCCCTTGGGTGCACTGGTCCAGCCGAGTCTGATCTTTCCTGTCCCGTGCGAGTTCATTCGTCCTGGTCTTCCTCACTGCTCCGTGATTCGCCCTCTGACCGACAAGTTCGGCGGCGCCGTGGCGACGATCGCAAGCTTCACCGCTGATGGGCTCTTCTTCGGCCAATCCAAGGAATTCCTTAATGTAGTCAACCAGATTGCAGCAGAGGCTGATGCGGCTGTGCGGCAAACCTAAGCCGGTCCCAGAGATGTCTCCGTTTTTAGACGTCGGTGCGGTGCCCCTACGCACAAGCCAGCTTGCAAGAATACTCTGGCTTGTGTGTAAGGCCTTTTCCGATTTTGCGCAGAGACCTATTTGGAGCGACTATCTCGCATCCAAGCTTCTCCAGCTGTCTCCTTGGGCCGGCAAATAGATGTCGCGGGAATTGTTCTCTTGGTATGTTCCATTGAGCGCAATATTGGGTATTCACTCAGCCAGCTGGTGATTTGCTCATCAGAGAAAGTCAGCCGGGTCTCTCAGCTTACTCCACCACCACTTTGCCGGTCATATTCGGATGAATCGAACAGAAGTATGAGTAGGTGCCGGGCTTGCCGGCAGTAAACGTGAACGTCTCGCCGGTACCGAGTACCTTTGACTTGAAGGTGTGGCTGTCGCTGACCACGGTATGCGGGATGTCATCGCCGTTTGTCCAGGTGATCTGCGTCCCTGCCTTTACCGTGAGTGCCGCCGGCGAGAAGCTGAAGTTATCGATCTTGACCTCAGCTTTTCCCGCGCCTGCCGGTGCGGCGGCTACCCCCGGTGGCGGCGCCTGAAAACTGATCAAAGCCGTCAGCGTCCAGGATGCCAAACAAAAAATCCAATCAATCCTCCGGCCAGTCTCACTCGTCCTCATCGCCATCTTCTCTGCTCCTGTATTTCTAACCTGTGCGGACGTTAACTCCGCGTTTCAATGTGCAGAACTTGCGGGCCGCATTTTTATTCCAACCGATTTCTCCACTGACTCACAATTTTCAGACCGGCGTGAATAAAACGTGTACCGGCCAGTTTATTGCTATGTGGGTGTCGCAGGGGCATCGCCGCCGGAGTCGTTTGAGCAGCGGGCACTCCCTCGTGGCCGGCCCCTTTAGTCGAAGATCTGCTGCAGAAAACCTGAGGTGTCTCGGAGAATGGCAATGGAGAGCGTAGGTCATATCCAGGATGGTTCCCTGGTTCGCGAGGCACAAGTGGGCAACCAGGCAGCTTTCGCGCAATTGGTACAGACCTACGATCACGCCGTTTTACGGCTCGCTTTCCGCATCACTGGGTCGGAGAGCGATGCTCAGGACATCCATCAAGAGGCATTTCTAAAGGTTTACAAGAAGTTGGATGGCTTCCGGTTCGAGTGCTCCTTCGCCACCTGGATTTATCGCATCGTCACGAACGTCTGCCTGGATCACCTGCGGAGGAATCAGGTCCGTAAAAAGATCGGCGCGATCGAGGTCGACGACGACTTGTTGAACGAAGTGTCCGACGACAGGCCAGGTAATAACCCGGAGCAACAACTACTAGACCAGGAGTTGAGTGCGCAAATCCTCTGCGCTCTGAAGAGACTTACCCCGCGCGAGCGCATGGTGTTTGACTTGAAGCATTTCCAGGGACTTAAGCTGCGAAGCGTCGGCGAGATTCTTAATGCTTCGGAAGCGTCGGTAAAGACGACTTTCTTCCGGGCCACGCGGAAGCTGCGTTTCCAACTCAGTAGCTACACGGAGAGGAAAAGTTCTTCGATAAAGCAATGCTGTGAAAAAGGAGCTGATCAACGACAGGAAGCGAAACGACTCGCAGTAACCACGACTTTACCGGCAACCGCGAACAATCCGGAGTCCGACCCGCGGGCGGCCACTCCGGGTCGAACTTTTGATCGAAATTTGGATCGAATTTTGATCATAGAGGCCAATGCTGCTTTGCAGAAGATTCTGCAGGAGCTCTTCTCCTCGGAAGGATATGAGGTTGAGCTCCTCTCGGATGGTCTGGCTGCTCTGGAGAGCCTTCGCCAAAGACGGCCCTCGGCAGTGATCGTCGATCTACAGCACGCAGGGCCTTCGGGGTATGACCTTTGCCGGAGAATTGCCAACTTGATTCCCGGTCTGCCCCTGGTAATTCTTAGCGCGAATCCGGAGGTTGCGGAGAAGGTCCTCTTGCTGGAAACGGGTGCCGACGATTACGTGACCATACCGTTCAGTTCGCGAGAACTCGCTGCCCGGCTGCGCGGCCTGATAAGGCGTGCATCGCGGGTCGGTCAGGAAAGCTCGTATCCCGATAAGGTCGGATGCTCGTGAAGTGCGAGCTGCGGTTTGTGGCCACTGCCGTCGTCATCTCAACTTTATCGTTGACGTGTGTCCTTGCCCCCGCCTCGGCCCTCGACGACCCTCCAGCTGCTCTCGCCGCCCTTCAAGTCAAGGCGGATCATGCCCAGCCCAGAGACAGATGCTTTCTCTATGCCACGCTCGTCAGCCGGATGACGGACCTGGCCGGCCATCAGCTCAATTCCGGTGATTCGGGGCAGGCTTCGGAGACCCTCAAGTTGGTGCAACAGTATGCGGAGAAGATCCATATGGACGTTGTCGATGACAGCAGAAAGTTGAGAGATGCCGAATTGCTCATGCAGCGCGCTACCTTTCGCCTCCACGACATTCTCAGCGAAGCGTCGTATGAAGACCGGCAGACCCTGGAGGCGACGCTGAAGCAGTTGAATCAGGTTCAGACGCAGCTTATGACCCAGGTCTTCCAAAAGTAGGATGCGATTGAATCAATCTTCTTCCGGGCGATGAAAACCTCCGAAGCTAAGAATCACACAATCCTCGCATTTGAAAAGCTCGCCGTGAGGTATGAACTCGGGCTACTACGTCGAATTGATAAAGGCATTTCCCACCTGCCTTTGTTTCGAGTGATCGGGGATCACATGCTCCTGTACTTTGAGCGAGTGGAGGAGGTGATGTTGTCATCCTCCTCTGAAAGCCGCGCCCGGCGGCACCGCCCTATTAAAGCTTGGTTGTGAAAGGTCACACCGGCTTTCCTTCGCTCTCGCCCCAGCGCTTCATCAGGCCGTTGCTGGGCAGCGATTTGTCTGCCACTTTGTGTGCTGTCTCCACTCCTGCCACAGGCAATCCGTGAGGGTCCAGCAAGCCAATTTGAACTAGGACCGAAGCCTGGTCCCAGTAGATATGCTCATGCGCCAACTTGTCGCCTTCAAATTTCACAATGGCCACCGTCGGGATTTCCACCGCGCGCCCTGTCGGTGGGATTCCCGGCAGCATCCATTCGATCACCGTGGTATGCGTAAAGTGCACGATGAATTCGTCCACAACCGTGTCAGTACCAACCGTGCGGCTGATCGGCGTCAGACGAAAGTCGGGCGGATTGACCGGTATGAAATGGTAGGCGTAGAAACGCTTGAGTTGTTCGTATCCCACCCCGCCTGTCATGGTCGGGATGTGGTTGACGTAGGGCTGCGACACCATCGTGGCCATCGTGGCATTCGCATCTCGCGTCTCGAACTCGAGCCGGCAGTGTTCTTCCCATAGCGCGACCAAATCCAGCTTTGCCATACTATGCTCCTAATTCCGCCTTGCTGTACTTAACTGACCGAAGTAAGTCTTCCATCCGCTGCGTATCGCGCGGGGCAAAACGGAACGCCCCAACCGACAGCAGGATACTTGCAGCAAGATAAGAAAATGCAGTAAGCGCCACCGATCGGCTAAGGCCGATGCGGTCAGCCAGAAAGCCCACAACCGCAGGAGCCGTGCCTCCGCCGGCCAGCCAGCCCATCATGTTCATGAAGCCAGTAGCTGTCCCGCGTGCCTCTGGCTGGATCACGTCGAACATCGAGGCGAAAATATTTGCTTCGTAAAAGCCTTTGAAAATTCCCCAGGCCAGAAGGCTCAAAATAAGCCAGTGGAACGAGCCGGTAAGCGCACACCAAGCTGCAAACGGAGCTTCCAGCCCAATTCCTATCGCCTGCACCACCATCCGCCCGCCTGCCATCCGCCGCCGCAGCACATCGGCCAACCACCCTCCAATCGGGGAGCCCACCATGCTCGTCGTCTGTACATAGATCGTCGCCGTCAGGCCGGCCATGGCCAGACTCAGGTGAAACTTCTGATACAGCAGCGTCGGCATCCAGGTAAATAAGACCATGGTGGTGAAGTTCGCGCACATAAACGACGCCATGCACAGCAATCCCGTAGGGTTGGTTCGAATGAGGCGGAGAAATTCAGCAATCGAAGTGCGGTGGGCCACACCGGCCTGCATCGGCTTTCCGGTCACATCGGCTAGATCCGCCGCGCCTCTCGCCGGTTCAAAGAGAAACCTGCTCAGGATAAGACTCAGCACGATGCCTGCGCCGCCAAAAACTACGAAGGACCAGCGCCAGCCGTAGTGCTGCCCAATGAGTCCTGCGAAGAAGCCGCCGGCGATGGTTCCAACATACACGCTGGTTTGGTGGATGCCGATGGCGCGGGACCGTGTCTCCTTGCCGTGATAGTCGCTGACCAGCGACATCGAAGCAGGAAAATAGATCGTCTCCCCCAGCCCCTCGGCAGCGCGAAAGAACAGCAACTGGGCAAACGTGCGCGACAGGGCGGTGGCCATGCAGATCACGCTCCACACCCCAAGCCCGCCCAGGATAGCCGTCTTGCGATGGATGCGATCGGCCAGGTTGCCGGCCAGCGGAGCAGACAGTCCGTACACCCAGGCGAACGATGATCCCAGCAAGCCCAATTGCAAATTGCTCAGGTGGAACTCACCCGACAACAAAGGAAAAAGCGAAAATACAGATTGCCGGTCGGCATAATTGAAGAAGGCAATCCACCACAACATTCCAACGACGTACCACTTGTATCGTCGATTGGATGGGTGCAGATTCATCTTGATCGTCTAATTCTCACATGATCTCGTCGTCTCCGATCGGGCTGCCTGGCGGCGTCTCCACCACTGGTTCCGGCTTGAACCTCTCCGGATCGCGCTCGAACATAGCGATGCGGCGTTTGATCTCATCTCCGTTGGCATTCGCCGGCTGCGACTGCCCAATGGCGTGCAACTTGGCCGTCACTAGGGAGCGCGCTGCGAACGAGGTCTTCGGATCGGCGGCCAGCCGGAACAGCGCCTCCACAATGCGAGCCTTCACCTCGATGCTCACCAGGCCTGCTAGGCCGTCGTTGGTCGTCCCGGCACTCGCCGACTGCAAGGCGGCGTCGATCACTTCATCGAGCGTCGGTTCCGCTGCGTCGCGTGCGTGGTATTCCACCAGGCGGTTGGCGCGTTCCGGCAGGAACAGGAAGGAGAGAGTAAAGTCTGCCGCGCTCTCGGCTGTCGCGATAGGGTCAAACGTAAGCGCGGTATGCGAAGGGAAGCTCTCCGCGCTTCGCGGCTCGTCGATCGTTCTGGCCATCCCGGGTGTCCGCGGCGGAAGCTGGCGCAAGAGCGCATCCGGCAGGACCAGCACTTCCGGCGATAGCGTCTTCACCACCGCGGCGAGCGCCTTGCGCTGCTCAACCGCGGAGACGATCTCCGGTCCCCTTTGCCCATCGCCGCGAACCGTGTAGCGATAATCGAGCCCGCCGATCACTTTCGTCGCCGCCTCAACCTGGTAGCGATGCAGCAGGTAAAGCGGCACCAGCGTGTCTTCCATCTGTGCGGTTGGCACTCCCAGGCGAATCGTGTTCTCCCCGAAGCGCTTCAGCGCCGCCGCGCGAATTTCGAGAATCCGGTTCAGTTCCTCGGCGGAATCCGTGCCGTTGTCCCACAAGTGGGCAATGGGACTCGCCGAGCCTGCCGGCCGCGCGTCGTCGTCGCTCAGGAACAGCACGCCCTTCGCCTCAGAGGCATGCAGAATCTGTTCCAGCGCCGCGGAGTCCTCAACCGGCTTGCCGTCGTGATCGAACTCGCGGTATCCGTAGTCGATGGCCACCTTGTCCCACACCCCGATGCCCGCCGGGTAGGCTTGCCGCAAATCGGGCACACCGTTCTTGTCCAAAGTTATCCACGCATGCGGGTACTCCATAACACTCATAGTCTGGTTCGGTGTATGGGGCATCGTGCTCGCGGCGTAATTGTGCACCAGGCCGAGCGTGTGGCCGGTCTCGTGCGCGGCCAGTTGGCGGATGCGTGCCAGCACCATCGCCAGGGCTTCATCGTGCGCAGGGTCTGGAACCTTTCCATCCTGGTAAGGCGCCAGCAGCGCTTCGGCCAGCAAATAATCCTGTCGTCCCCGCAGGCTCCCCAGGGTTACGTTGCCTTTCACAATCTCCCCCGTGCGCGGATCGGCGATTTCGTCGCCGTAACTCCACCCCCGGTTCGCGCGATGCACCCACTGGATGATGTTGTAGCGCGCGTCCATCGGGTCGGCATCGGCCGGCAGTAGATCCACCTGAAACGTCCCCTTGGCCCAACCTGCCGCCTGGAAAGCCTCGTCCCACCAACTGCAACCTTCTACCAGTGCCGAGCGCAGTGGCTCGGGGGCGCCCCGGTCCACGTAGTAATGGATCGGGTGAACGGCTTCGCAGTGTTCGTGACAGTTTGGATCCTTTTTTTGCAGGCGATGACGGGTAATGAACTGCTGGTTGACATTGTTCCCCAGCGGCGTGGTCATATCCCGGTAGCTCGCGTCGAAGTAGCCGGCACGAGGTGAAAACCGCCGCGGAACAAAGCCCGGATCGGGAAGCTTGAGAAAGCTCTGCCGTACATGCACACTCAGCGCGTGCACCTCGGGGGCCACGTCGGCCAGCACCTTTGCTTTGCTCGGATCCGCGCTGACGAAGGTCAGCTCGGCCTCAATCTCCGTATTCTCTGGAAATGCTTTGGACGCTTCGGGAAGGATGGTGGAGCGGTTTTCGTCTACGCTGTAGGTTCCTTGCTTCCTGGCTGCCAGCGTTTCTGCTATAGCGTGAATATCCGCATAGAAGTATTTTGTCGCATCCACGACTACAAAACCATCATTCTCTCCTGCAATCTCGAAGCCTGCGAGCACGGAGGATGGGAAAGACTGCTGCACCGCAAGCTGTTCTGCCGGGTCAGCGGAATCGGTGCGGAACCTGGTGTTTTCCTGAACCAGCAGCAGTTTGGGGCCGACCCGTTCAAAGTGGACCAGGCGGGGTCCGCCGCTGAGGCTGGCCTGGGAAAAAATCTCGATCTGCCCGCGATCCATCCCCAGGTCATTCTGCCCCACGCCATAAGGCAGCGAGTCATAGAGGATGTACTTGGGCGAAGCCGTTCCGCCCTTCTCGGATAGGGGTACGCCGAGGAGCAGGCTCCCTTTCTTGGCATCCCAATGGATGGGCAGCAGCACGTTTTCCTGTTGCATGGCCGTTACGGTTGCAGTGTCTATGCCTGGTGGGGTCTGTGCGAGGATGCCGGTCCCCGCCGCAAAAAATATCAGATACATCAGGACGAAACGCCTGCTGGACAAAGGATGGACCCTCCCCTGTGGTTTGTAGCATGGATTGCTTTGTACAGGCATGAAAAATCCTCCGCCCGCCCGCCCCGATTGTTTCCCTTAGGGTATTTGCTTTCTGCAGCATTGAACCCAAATGAAAGCGCGCCTTCCCCTCGGGATGACAAAGGGGAGAGGCGGACGATCGGTTTAGGTTTAGTACCGCGCCTACGGCGCTCGGATCATCTTCGGGATCGATTTCCCAGCCCTTCCGGGCTGGGCTGACGTTTGGTGGCCGGCCCTCCGGGCCTTGCAAGTTGAGTGAGGAATGAACAACGCGAAGGTTGATTATAGGGAATGTAACTGTCAGAACAGAATTGTCATCCCGACCGGAGCGCAGCGCAGTGGAGGGACCTGCTGTTCACTCAACCGGCATCCGTTGCGGAGGAAAGCGCCACTTTTTATTGAGATTTGCCGAATATCCAGGACCCGTCCATTTTCTGATCGTCTACACTGGCTGGAGCTATCCGCATGCCGTTAGTCCATGGCCATGACGGATCTTATACCTCAGGATCGCGCTCAAGAAACTATGGGCAATCATTCCAGGGCGATGGTCGGCGTGATCGCATTTGCTCTCTTCCTCGACTATTTCCTGTACGGGCTTCTCTTCCCCTTAATGGCCCATTCCCACGCGGGGAAAGGCGAAGGACACCTGGCGCTGCTTTACGGGATCTACGCGGTCAGCGTACTCCTCGTTACCCCGGTATTTGGCTACCTGGGGGATCGCATCGGTGGCCGGTCAACCATGTTGTGTGGCGTGGCATTGTCCATCGTTGCCATCTGCCTCCTGGGCATGGCGTTGAGCCTCCCCCTGCTGTTACTCGGTAAGTTCTGCCAGGGGGCCGCGTCGGCCGCGCTCTGGACCTCGGGTCTGGCAATGATTGCGCTGAACTTCGTGGAAAAGCGGGTGGACATACTGGGTTATGCATTCACGGGCGGCACCTTCGGCTCCGTGACCGGACCCCTCGCCGGCGGACTGCTGTATCGAGCCGGCGGTTATCGCCTGCCCTTTCTCGTCACCGGGATAGCGTTTGCCATCGCCGGGGTCCTGATCGCTCTGGTGGTTCCATCAGGTGAAAAACCCCGCAGTGAACCAACCGGCTTCCGCGCTTTGCTCTTCAACCGATCGATGATGGTTCCTGCGGTAGCGGTCGCGCTCGCGGCATTTTCCATGGGGATCATTGAACCCCTCCTGCCTGTGCGGCTGGCGCGATACGGCGCAACATCCATGGCCATCGGCATCATCTTTACGGTGTCGGCGTCGGTATACGGCTTGAGCGCACCCCTGGTGGGCAGCATCTCGGAACGGATGCCGATCGAAAAAGTAATCGCGCTGGGAACCATTGCCATGGCCTTCACCCTTCCGTTCCTGGGGCTCTTCAAGGGAGTCATCCTGGTCGGCATCACCGTCTCCCTGGCCAATATCTGGTACGCATTCATGCTCAATCCGGCATCGGCGGAGCTTGGCAACGTTGTCGATCGGTCCGGATTGTCCTGCTATGCAGCCTGCTACGCGGTATATAACATCTTTTACTCAGTCGGCATGTTAGGCACGGCAGCGCTCGTTTCCGCCGCCGCCCGATGGCTCAGCTTCCAGAGTGTTTTGCTGTGCGCGACCGTCATTCTTTTGCTGTTTATTCCTCTTCTTATCAAGGCGGCTTCGCCCAAAAACGTGGCGACCGCAATGAATTCCTAAGAAGAGTCAGTCAAGGAGATAAGTCAGATGATTCAGACTATTTCAAGCCAGGTCCTCGAGTCCCCAGACAGTTTGCTTGCGGCCCTTGATCGCGGCGAATCGCTTCCCGCCCACTGGTATACCGACCCCGCCATCACGTCGCGAGAAATCGAAAAGGTTTTCAGAAAGACATGGAACTACATAGGTCCGGCAAAGGAGCTGGTGAATCCGGGCGACTATATCACCGGCTATGCGGGCCAGGTGCCCGTCGTCGTGATCCGCAACCAGGAAGGGCTTGCAGCCTTCGTCAATGTATGCCGCCATCGCCGGCATGAAGTGATGAAGGGCCGCGGTAATTCGAAGATGATGCAATGCGGATATCATGCCTGGACCTACGATCTCACCGGATGCCTGAAGGGCGCTCCGCGCTCCGCCGCCGAGCCCAACTTCCGTCTCGAAGACTATCCATTGCTGCCCATTCGAGTTGAGTCGCTGGGCCCGTTCGTCTTTGTCAATCTTGACCCGGGCGCGAAGCCTCTGGCCTCGTACTATGGCGATGTGCTCAACATCCTCTCCGGCAGCGGCATAGACCTGGAGAGTCTCAAGCTGTATAGCCGCGAAGACTGGACGGCCGAAGCCAACTGGAAGACCATGCTGGAGAACTATCTTGAGTGTTACCACTGCGCCGTGGCCCATCCAGGTTTCAGCGCCGCCATCGATGTCAAGCAGGAAAACTACGACCTCACCATGCATGGTTGGTTCGCCAGCCAGTTGGGCCAGGTGCGGCCCTCGGCGCTCGAGGGCAAGACCGCGGTCGAAATCTATGACGCGCGCGGCGAAATAGCGCAGGCTCAATATCACCTGTTGTGGCCCAATCTCACCGTCAACATCAATCCTGGTTTCCCCAACCTTTCCATCGATGTTTGGTTCCCTGACGGCCCCAACAAGACCAAGGGATTCTCCGAGCAATATTTTGCCCCAGGCGTGTCGGAAAAGTTCGCTCAGGATCTGATCGCCTTCAATAAACAAGTGGGTTACGAGGACGACGTGCTTACCAACTCCGTACAACTCGGACTGCTGGGCGGCATCCCCGATCGGGGCAGGTTTCTCACCAACAGCGAGCATCTTTGCATCCATTTTCAACGGCTCATCGTGCAGGCTTTGTTTGACGGTGCGGCGGGAGCGGAAGCAAAACCCTCCAGTTCGCTGCCGGTTTCGACCACCATCAGCGCCGAGCCAACCGCTTCAGCCATTGCGCAGAGCGAGCGTAACACCTATGTAGAACTGGAAGTGGCGAAGGTTGAAAAGGAGAGTGAGATCATCAGCTCCTTTTATCTTCGTCGCATCGATGGTGCTCCCTTGTACCGTTGGCAGCCGGGTCAGTTTCTGCCCATCCGGGTAACCATCCCTGGCCACGTCGAACCTGTTTTGCGGACCTATACGCTATCAACCTGTTACCGCCCGGACTACTACCGGTTGTCGATCAGGCGTGCTGAGGGGGCTGGGCTGGTCTCGCAATTCATGCACGCCAATACCGGGGCCGGATTCCGTCTTCACGCATTGGCGCCGCGCGGCAAGTTTGTTCTCGACCAGGGCAGCCACCGCCCTGCGGTTCTTGTTTCAGGCGGGGTTGGCGTCACTCCTATGATGGCCATTGCCGAGCACCTGGTCGCGGAGGGGCGCCGCAGCGGCGCCTACCGGCCTGTCCACTTCATTCACGGCGCACAGAACGGCCGGGTCCGCGCTTTTGCCAATCGCATTCGGGAACTCGCCGCCGACCACCCTGAATTCACCGTGCACGTCTGCTTCAGCAATCCGTCGTCTGACGATCAGATCGGCGTCGCGTATCACAGCAAGGGCCGCATCGACACCAGCCTGGTGACAGCGCTTTTGCCCCCTGGCGACTACGACTTCTATCTCTGCGGCCCCTCTGAGTTCATGAACTCGCTTTATTCCGGCCTGGTGCGGACGGGCGTTCGCCCGGAGCGAATTCACTACGAGTCCTTCGGTCCAGGAACGGTGCTCAAGCCGGAGTTGTCCAGAAAGCCTTCCGAGGAGCGGAGCGCAACTACGGTGTCCGTGAAATTCTCCCGCTCCGGAATCGAGGCGGAGTGGTCTCGTGAAGACGGCACTTTGCTTGAGCTTGCCGAAGAAGTTGGGCTGGCTCCCGCTTTTGGCTGCCGTTCGGGCATCTGCGGCACCTGCAAAACTCCGATCCTTCACGGTGCGGTCGACTATCTCGACGAACCGCTGGCCGATCGCGGCGAAGGAAACATCCTGCTCTGCTGCTCCGTGCCGCGAAAGACGGGAAAAGCTCCCGACTTGATTCTCGACTTGTAGGACGGGACGCTACCCGAGGGGTGGATTATTGGGCATGTAGGAGGAATCAGGGGCCTGCGGCCCACCCAAGGTAATGAAAAACGCCTGCTGTCCTGCAACCGTTCTCCATGGAAGCGCACTCCTCCCCTTTGTCATCTCGACCTGCTAACTTGCCTGCGGCAAGTTGAGGGAGAAATGACACGGCGAAAATCGCCATGGATGCAAGGCCCGGAGGGCCGACCGCCAAACGTCAGCCCAGCCCGGAAGGGCTGGGAAACAATGAGGAGGATCCGAGCGCCGTAGGCGCGGCACTAAACCGATGGGTCATTGGGAGCAATCTGACTTGCCTGCGGCAAGTTGGGAAGCGAATGAACGAGGTCCGTGAGGCTGTCATTACTACCATTACACCAAATGGAGGCGTCCCTCTCCCCTTTGTCATCCCGAGCGAAGCCGAGGGATCTGCAGTTCAATCTTTCGGGCGCAATGAACTTGTCATCCCGACCGGAGCGTACCCGGATTTCCTGCCACGCAGCACCTGGACAAGGCAGCGTGTGCGCCTTTCCGTAAAGAAAGGCGCATGAAGTTCGCCGAAGCCACCAACCTCCACAGGAAATCCGGGGTAGCGCAGTGGAGCGACTGTCTGTTTCCTGTACCAGCTCGACCGGAAGTGCCCTTGTTCATAGGGAGCGCTACCCGAGGGATCTACCGTTCCGCGGAGCCCTCTTCGAAGCGGAGATGCGCCTCTCCCAGCACGATTTCATCTCCGTGTTCCAGGGCAACGCCTTTACTCGGACCCTGAGGGACGGGAATCACCGAGCCATCCCTGATGACGGTGGTTCCATGAGCGCTCCGGTCATCGAAGAGCCGGAACACAGCCTTGTCCGGATCGAATTCAATGTGGGCATGAGCCCGGGAAACGGAGGGATTGGGAGCGGGCGCGTCGTCCCGAAAGGCCACGTCATTTTTTCGTGTGAGCCGCCCATCCGCGTCGATCACTTCCGCAAGACGGCCCAGGTTAATACGTTTCCTCTTCAGGCAGAACTGCTGCTCCTGGGTAGACCCGGCGATCACAATAAGCCGGACCTCCCTTAACTCCTTCGATGGCTGGTTAGCAATGCTTCCGTAGTGCACATCAAAGCCACGAGCCGCTATGTCAGGCGGCAGTTCCGTCACCAGTTCCACTTGCACGGCCAGATGCGCAGGGAGTTCTACGCGCTCATCCTCAAGCCGCAGGCGGATGTCGCGAGCGAAAGCATCGGCCTCGACGAAGACCAGTTCGTACGAGCGTCGAAGCGCCGGGTCCGGCAGAAGGATCCGCACATCCAGCTGCCTATAGGCGAACGCTCGCTTACCACGCGGCAAGGTGTCGATGTGCGTCGCGACCTCGTCGAGCAAGGCTCGATGAATCTCCAGCAGTTCGCGTTTCTGGTCCGGCGACGAAGAGCGCAGCAACCCGCGCAGTTTTTCATCGATGCGCCGCTCCAGATCGTGCAGTCGACTCATGGCGCTCCTTGCAGGTAGCCAATTTCCTTTGCTGCCTTCATCACTTCCGCGGCGAGCGGAGCGGCAGCAGTGCCGCCGTATTGTCCATTCTCTATCAAAACGGAAAATGCCAGTTTATGTGAGCCGCCGTACGGGGCAAATCCGATGAACCAGGCGTGCGACGGAGCATGCTCGAGCTCCGCTGTCCCTGTCTTGCCGGCCATGGGGATATCCGGTAAATTTGCGCTGCGGCCCGTGCCAGAGGTGACGACAGCGCGCATGTACTCCCCCAACTGTGAGGATAACTGCGAACTGAGAACCGGTTGCGGCGGGTCCAGCCGGGGGTTCGCCTGGTCCGCCACCCACCGGCCAACAAGCATGGAGCCACCGTCAGCGATGGTGGCTGCCACACGCGCCATCTGGAAGGGAGTGGCCACCACCTGACCCTGGCCGTAAGACGTTTGCGGCATCTCTGCGCGCAGAGTCTTCACGTTCGACGGATTTGCTACCGAGATGCCGAGCTGTGTAGCCGTATCGAGCAGCGCTTCCGGACCAACTTTATAAGTCCCCAGCTGCGCGAAATATGCATTGCAGGAGACAGCCAGGGCAGCACGCATCGCTATCGCTCCGTGAGGCGCGGTGTCTTTGACGTCGTCGTGGATCGGGCGTTTCCATCCCTCTATGAAGGCGCCGGTGCGGCCATCTGGAAGCCGTTTGCATTCGTACACCTGATCCGCATTCCCGGGGTCCTTCCGCAGAGCCGCAATGGCAGTTACGATCTTGAAAGAAGAGCCGGGTGGGTAGAGTCCATAGCGCGCACGGTCCAGCAGGACATCATCCCCCTGTTCTGCAACGGAGAGGGACTGGTTTGGCCACGGGTAACTTACTGAGGCGAGCAAGTCCCCGTTTTCCGGGTCAAGCACCACCACCGCGCCTTTTGTGCGGCCAAGCTGCTGGAGTTGATGTTGCAGCAGGTCCGCTGCCTTTAGCTGCAGGCGAGCGTCGATCGTTAAATGCAGATTGCGATCGCGTTCCAGGATTTTCTTCACCTCAGGATTGTTGGGTTGCCAGCGATGGCGCAGCAGCGGCAGCAGCTCCCGCAGGTCGTATCGGAGGACGCGCTGCGAAGTCCGGGTACGCGGGTCATACACCTCCACCACGGTCGCGCGATCGTCATAACCCTGCAGCGTGCGCATGAAATCGCGCTCTGCGTAGGAACTATTGCGAGCGGACCAGTTCACGCGGGTCCGCAGGTCGCCAAGCAGATGGAAGGCCGCGGGTCCAAGCGGATAGTAGCGAGTGTCTCCAGGGGCGGGCTGCTCCCCCACGGAGAGGCCCATGCCGCTATAGCGATCGCGGTTCCGCGCAATCTCGTCCCAGTTGTTGGTGGCGAGCGGAATTCCGTTTCGGTCGTAAATCGTGCCCCGGGGGATGGAGTGGGCGACTGCGAGCAGACGAGGGTTGTATTCGTAGCGGCGCTCTCCATCCGCCTGGAGCGCCAGAGCACCGGACCCAGCCGTGGCATCTGCATGCACCAGCTGAATGTAAAACGCCTTCACCAGCAGGCAGGCGCCGAGCCCGGCGATTACGTAGGAGAGCGTTCGTGTGCTGACGCGAAAAGGCTCGGTCGTATCGTGCGCAGAGGAAATATCCCGGCTGAGGGAGTACAGAATGCCGACGATCGCAAAGTTGGTGATCAGACCAGTTCTGCCGTAGCTGAGGAAAGGAACCACCACGCCAGAGAGCGGAATCAAGCCCAGCACGCCTCCCGCAATCAGCACGATCTGCAGAGCGAGGGCCAGGGTCAGTCCAAGCGCGAGGAAGAAGTTGTAATCGGAGCGCGCACCCAGCGCGACGCGAATGCCGAACCAAACCAGGGCGGCATAGAGGGTAAGCACCGCGAGGACGCCCACGAATCCCCACTCCTCGCCCAGCGCAGCAAGGATGAGATCGGTATGAGCCGCGGGCATCCACTGTGGATCGCCGAGTCCAAGGCCAGTGCCGAAGGCCCCTCCCGTGGCAAACGCCCACAGCGAATGTGCCACCTGTTCGCCGCCCCGAACAGAGTTGTCCCAGGGCGAGAGCCACATCGAGACCCGGCCTGCCACATTCTTCGGAAAGCCAAGGTAATAGCCAGACGCGAACCCGCAGAGGATTACGGCCAGTCCGGCGAATGCAAACAGATACCGATCGCGGGCAACGGCGTACATAGCGAGAAACAGGCACGCGATCAACAGCGCCGGTCCCAGATCCTTCTGCAGAAAGAAGAAGGCGAGTGAGACGACGACGCCGCACAGCACAGGCAGCAGATACTCGAGCCTGGGGACCTCCACCCAACGCGAGATGGTTTTGAGTTCTTTGCGTTGGTCACGCAAGGTGCGAAGCAATTCCCATCGCTCCGCAAAGTATCCGGCCAGAAAGAAGACGATGAGAACGCGAATCACCTCGGCAGGTTGAAATCCGAGCAGATTGACCTTCGCGTCACTGCCGGTCGGTCCGGAGCCGAAGAGGATAAGTGCGGCCGAGAGCAGGAAGCTGGCGATGAGAAAAACGTAGCTTAGCTTTCCGCTGATGCGCCGATAGTCGAGGGTGCCGGCAAGAGCGAAGACGAGACAACCAGCGGCCACGCCCTGGGCAAAACTGGAGAAGGCGAGCGTGTCTCGCAGCGGGTCGCGCAGGGTGATCATGAGCGTCAGTCCGATGCCACTGAGCAGCAGAAGCGACGGCAACACGTATTGCGGGCCGCCGGTTCCGCGGACCGACCCGTAGATGTGCACGGCCCAGAAGGAGCAAAAGAAGAGAAAAGACCACAGGATGAGCTGATTGCGAAACTGTGACCTGTCGCGCACCACGAAGAATGGTTTGAGCCGTGCGACCTCAGTGGAGCTGAGCAGCAGCATGGTCTCCGCCCCGGGACGTGCCGACTGCACCACCTTGGCACGAGCCTGCAATCCGGTAAGTCCATGAGTCTTCAGCACTTCCTGGATGGGAACGCGGATCTGGCCGATCTCTCCTACGTGCGACACCGAATCCGGACCGCGGAGATACTCGAATATCTTGCCGGCAATGTACTGGCGCTCAGCAGCAGAAGAAGCCGGCTGCAGGAAGGGGAGGAGTTGTTCCCGTCTATCCAGCGTGGAGAGGTTCAGGCGCCCGCTCTCCGAGCCGACTCGGGCCATCCTTGCTGCCGCGGTGAGGCTCACTGCCCCAAGAATCAGGGCCGAGGTCAGCACCAGAAGCACGCGCTCCAGCACGCGGCCTCGCGCGTCTATGCGGCGGCCGGGGTTCTGGGCCCGCTCGACCGGCGTGCTGCGAGTAACCGCCATACGTCCCCCCTTGGCCCTATTTCCCTATTTCATTGTTGAGATGCGGTTCATCGAATCCGTCACCTGCTGCAGGCTTGTGGCTACGCCATCCCACGGCAAAATGCTCTCATAAAGATGGCGCGCTCGTGTAAGGTCTGGAGCTGCCAACCGATAGTAGCGAATTGCTTCGGTCCGGGTGCTCGCATGATCTCCCAAGGTGATGGTGCGCTGAGCCCGGTAGTGGTAGATATCCGCCAGTTCCGCGGTTTCCCGCTTGCCGTTCACATGGCCGAGATGATCGGCCTGTCGTATCGCTGCCTCGCCACGCACCAGGTCATGCAAAGAGTAGATGTACAGGGGAGCGAAGCCCAGCCATGGGTCGGGCGATTTTTTTAGGGCGAGCGCGGCTGCCTGAAAGTCCTGGCGCGCGTCTTCCAGCATTCGAGGATCCTGCTGGGCGTTACCCCGCAAGCGGGCCAGATGCCCATCGACCAACCGGATCTTTCCGTGCAGCGTCTTATCGCCTGGGTCCAGTTCGATGGCGTGTGACAGGTCGTCACGGGCATGCGTCCAGTCTGAATCTGACATGGGCGGCGCCTCCGGAGCCCCGAACTTCACGATGGTGCTGTCGGCATCGGCAACCAGGTGTTTCTGCAACTCGGATCGCACGGCCCACAGGCTGATGGGGAAGTGAGAACGAGACGACAGACTCTGGTATTGGCGCCAGGCGGCACCCAGATCCTGCTGCTTCTCGCTGGAGAGGTCCCTTGCCAGCTGGTGAGCGCTGCCCCAGACCAGGTACTCGTTCACCAGCAGATAGACAGGCACAAGAATGACCGCGAGGAACAACGCGGCGATGGTGCGCACCACCATGCGCCGCAGGCTCGGCTTGCGCCGGGCCGCAGGTTGCACTACGACGGGTGTCCATGGAGTAGCAACGGTCTGGCGTGTCGCATCGACCGGCGGAGCAGTCCGAGCGGGCTGTGCCGTGCGTTTGGTGGCATCCTCGTTCCGCGCCGCCCTGCGTGTGCCTTCCCCATCCTCTTCCCCATCCTTTGGACCGGCCACGGCTTCGCCATTGCGAAATGCCTGCAGGTCTCTGGCAAACTGTGCCGCGGTTTGGTAGCGCACTCGCAGATCGGGATGGAGAGCGCGCTGGAGAATGTTGCGGAGCGCCTGCGGCAACACAGCCGGTAAAGGCAGCACGCGGTCATAGCTGCGAATCACGTGCTCGAGTTTGGAGCCGTTCTCTGCCTGGAAGTACGGATGACCCACCAGCATTTCATACAACATGACGCCCGCGGCCCACAGATCAGCGCCGGCGTCGACCTCTCCGGTGATAAGCCGCTGTGGCGAAGAGTACTGCACACTGCCAAACACGTTCTGCGTGAAGTTGCGCGTCAGCGAGATCGCCTTGGCAATGCCAAAGTCGAGAACCTTCACCTCGCCCGCCGGAGTCAGGCGGATATTGCGCGGCTTCAGGTCACCATGAACAACGCCCCGAATGGAGCGGCCATCCAGCGTGGTTGAGAAGTTATGGGCGTGATCCAGAACCTCGACAACGTCTTGCGTGATGCGCGCGGCCAGCATCGCTTCCAGACCGTGCCGCGCGTACAGTTCCGACAGGTCGCGGCCATCGACGTACTCCATCACGATGTAGAAGTAGCGCGGCATCTCGCCGGACTCGTAGATGGCGGTAACCCGCTTGTCGATCGCGCACAGCCGGGTTTGCAACTCCGCCCCCAGCCGTTCTGCGCTCACGATCTGAAGGCTATCCGGGTCGGTGCCGAGATCGATCAGTTTCAATGCGACGCGGCGTGGGCCAACCGGATCTTCCGCTTCAAAGACGCGGCCCATGCCACCGGCAGGTAACTTCCGGTGCAGAGTAAAGCGGCCTGCTTTCTCCCCGTACACTGCCTCTTGACTCACTTCGTCTTTACCTTAGGCTGATGAGTGTTATCCCGCATACCTGGAGCCACCACATTGTCAGTCAACACACTGCCTGCATGATAAGTCGGCGGGGCCGATATCTGCTCTGCTCCATTCTCTTCGATGATGTTTCCGAAGAGAGTAGGGGCTGCTGAACCTTCGATAAGGATACCCGGGCGTAGCGCCAGGCCATATCCGTTATGCCGGATGAGGTTGTGTTCCACGCGGGGGCGAGCATTTTCACGAACAGAAACTCCCACACCAGGATTATCTGCAATCTCAGACGCCCGGATAACAGAGATGACCGATTCACCCTTGCCCGTGATCTCGATACCGGCGTTTTGCATACCACTCACGCGCACGTCTGTGACGCGGAGATCGGAATCTGCAATGCGAATGCCCACTTTGCCTGAACCGGCAATGTCAAAACCTTCGAAACGTGCGTTCTGAATATCCTCAGCGAAAACCGCCACATTGGGCGAGATGATCCGGGCGCCGTGCAGCGCCGTGCTCACCACGGAAATACCGCTCCGCAGATGCACGTCTTCGTGATATTCGCCGGCGCTTACTTCAATGCTATCTCCAGGTCGCGCCCGCTCAAGTGCAGCTCCGATGGTGGTGATCGCATCCGGGCTGACCGTCCAAGTTCGCGGTGATGTTCGCGGCGATCTCACCACCCCGAAGCGAAGCTTGAGCCCGGAGGCGGAGCCGTCCCAGTATGGCCGCGCTGCCACGAACACGGCGGACGCCGCGAGAAAGCCGAGAAGAAACCCGAGAAGAAACCTAATCCAGCGAGGAGAGTGACGGGCCCCGCCAGATACCTTCGCGTAGCCCTCGGTTTCGACCAGTATCACCGTGACGTTGTCTTTACCCCCTGCTTCATTCGCAGCATCGACCAAAGCGCGGGCTGCCTTTTCGGGGTCTCCTGCGTGGTGATCGATCAGGTCCTGGATGTCGGCCGCTGTCATCTGATCTGTCAGGCCGTCGGAACAGAGCAGGAGCGCCGCCGGCTGGGGAAGAGCGAAAGAATGGATCTCGACGAAGTCCTCATCGTTGGGGGTGTGAGCCATACTTCCAAGGTCTCTGTACACCTCGTTTCTACGGGGGTGGCGCATGGCCGCGTCTTCGCTGAGCCTTTGCGAGTCTTCCAACTCACCCACCGGAGAGTGGTCTCGTGTGATCTTCTCGATTTTCCCTGGAGTGAGAAGATAAAGCCTGGAGTCGCCCACGTGCCCGACCGTGACCTGGTTTTCCTCGATCAATACGGCGGTCGCGACGCATGCCATTCCCGCCCACTCAGGGCGGCTGGAAGCGGCCTCGAAGATCTCCGTGCTGGCAAGCGCGAACGCCTCCTGGATGCGCTTGTCGCTTCCACCGGTACGCCGCGACAGTCGTGTGGAGAGGATGTCAACCGCAATCTCCGCGGCTCGCTCGCCCGCTGCATGCCCCCCGAGCCCATCCACCACCAGAAAAATGCCACGTCGCGCATCGATGAAGAAGCGATCTTCGTTCTCGGTGCGCTTCCGCCCAACGTCAGAATGGCCGCCGATCAGCAATTGCGAAGTTGCAGACATGGGTCTAGTCTCTGCGGCGCACGAACGCCCACACCAGGTAAAGAACCATGGCGACGAATCCAAGAAGAAGCGGAATGCGGAGCCAGAACAGAGTGGAGGTCAAATCTCTGCCTCAAATTCCAAAGTGCAGACATCGGCGAGCGTGATCTTCGCAGGCGATGGCAAGAGCACCTCGCGGTTACGATCCACCTTCTCGCCGCCTTCGACACGCTCCACGCTGTTGGGGATGGAAGTCCCGTTCACCGTCGTTCCGAATTGACTGAGATCTCTGATGAAAAAGCTCCCTGTTCCTGGATCGCGGCGAATGCGGCAGTGTTCGCGGGAGACATCCGCAGGGCCTTCGAGCTTCAAATCCACCCAGACAGCTTTTCCGCCGCGGCCAATCACAATCTCTTCACTGGTCATCACGAACGTTTTGTCCACTCCGGAATCCTGGTAGCGAACCCTCGCTAGAACTGGGCGATGAACGCTTTCGCTACTTTGGGCAACTGCCGCCGGGTCCCCGGCATTGTTTCGCGTGATGAAGGTGGTCATAGCGCCGGCTCCGAATTCCTTCGGACGGGCGCTGCCCAGCTCCGAGTAGATCTCGATCTCGCCGGGCCGGAGCCGCTCTTCCTGGTCTCCATGGAACTGGATCATCCACTGCTTCTCAAGAATCTTGTATTCCGGACGGGGTTCGCGTTTGCTGAACGGACGTGCCGTGCGGGGTTTGTTCAGGTTCGAAAGGTGCTCCTTGAGGGCACGTACCGCTTCGTCTTGAATAAGCTCCGCGATAGGCTGGATGAGTTCGTAGTCTCTTCGATGGAGATATACGTTGAAGATGCAGGGCACGAGAATGGTGTAGCGAACCTTGAACCTCCCGGCATCGGCATTCCGGATCAGCTCGGAGATGATGTCATCGCCCGTGATCTGGCTGGCAACGCTCTCGGCCATACTGGTCAAACCTCACAGCAACCCTTGATTGGGTCAGATGTCACTTATAGCAATATCGTGGCCCAATGTTCAATTGTCCCTCATTTCGAGCTGATCAGCCGTATGCGCGCCGTCAGCGCTCTGCCGGCAAACTCGCTGAACGTGCCAAATTCCGGTGAATCCACCACGTTGTTCACAACCACGGGGTCCCGGCTGCCGGTGGCGTTCTCCAAAACGCCGCGCAGACCGAAATACGATCCGCGGAAGTGGAACCGCCATTCGAGGCCGGGGCTAAAGGAGAGATAGTCAGGAAACCGCAGGGAACCGGCCGGACCAACTACCTGCTGGTTATCGTTGACCGCGCTAAACGGGAAACCGGTATGCCAGTCAAGGGTATAGACGAAGTCCCAATTCTTCTTGAACCTGGGCAGCAGCAAGGGCAGCCATCCCCAGGAAACCACACGATTGGGCACATCCCAGGGAAGCGGTCCGCTCTGCTGCGGGCCGAGTACCGAGACCGTGGGCACATAGTCGAGAGCCGCATTGGTACGCGCCGAGGAGTGCGTATAAGCCGCAAACAGCCGGTATCCACTGGCAAAGGTGCGGCTCATCTCCAACTCTTCTGAGATATAGTGATCCCTCCGCGTGTTGGTGAGAAGATAGGTTCCAGAGAGCGCGTCCGGCCCTTGTTGATTGGCATACACGAAGCCATCCAAGCTTCGCTTCTGCAGAAAATTCACCCCGGCATAGATTGAGCCGGGAAGCTTCTGCTCGACGCCGGCACTCCAGTTGATGGCCCGCGTTTGCCTCAGGGAGCCATCCTGGGCGGTAAAGATCGTCTCCAGGGGAGCGCTCACGGGTGTGACACCATCGCGCTGCATAGTACGTGTCATAGCGTATGCCGGCCAGGGCGCGTTCTAAGTATTCCAACTGCGTGTGCTCGTAATAGAGACCAATACCGGCCGATAGCTTGGTCGTACCCTCCGCTCCCGGGGGTGAATAGGTGGCGGCAAGACGAGGGGACAAGAGCGGGCGCCTGATGATTTCATCCCAGTCAAAGCGGAGGCCCGGCTCGATCAGCAAGCCGGGATGGGCGAGCCAGCGATCCTGAAAATAAGCGCCGGTCTCGAAGTTATGGCGGGTGAAAGGAGCCTGGGCAGGAAAGGTGCTGCGTCGCAATAAGCTTCCATCCTCGCGCAGATAGCTTACTGGTGACCGCGCAAGCTTTTCGTCGAAGTCGATGTGGTCCAGATCGACGCCCGCTTCCAGATCGTGGCTCCCCTCCCAATGGCGCGGGGGCAGGTACAGGGTTGCCGTTCCCTGTTCCCGCTGCGAATGCGCGGTCAAGTCTTCAAAGTAGCTGCCCTGTGACAGTTCCGGAGTAATTTCGTAAGGGCTATCTCCGTGGGGCTCGTAACCATCGCGGAAGCGCACCACGCCGAAGCCGGCCTGCAGCAGCCCTCCATTTGCGAAACCATATTGGTTACGTATGTACGGGAGCCATGCGATGGTGTCTCTCTTGGTCGTGCTCTGTTGCGGCACCAGGGGAGAGAGGCCGTCGTAGGGAGAATGGTAATCGTTAAAGAGGAGTCCGGCGGAAAAGGTGTCCGCGGGAGTAAGGTTTGCCTGGGCTTTCACCAGGTTGCTGCCACGCAGCAGATGGTTCGTATCGGCATTGGCCGGCAGCTGCTGTATGTAGATATTGTCGTACTCCGTTTCCAGGCCATCGAAGAACCACGCACGGTTGCGCACGATCGGTCCGGAAAGGGTCACCCGGGGGACAAATTTGTCGAAGCGCAGTCCATTGGTCTGGCGGAACGAGGGAACAAAATTTGTGGCATTAAAACGCAGCTTGTTATCGCCCATCCCGGTGTGGAAGGCCACCACGCCTCCGGTGGCTTTGCCGAATTCCACCGGGTAGCGCGTGGTTTCCGTATCGATGGAGCGGACTGCATCCGCGCTGACGCGCATGGCCAGTTCGCCACTTACCGGAGAGCGGATATCGAATCCATCGAGCAAGTCGAGGGTCGCGTAGGTCTCCGATCCGGCAACGTGAATCTGGCCTGTCGAGTCCTGCACAACACCCGGGGTGAAGGGGAGCAGGTTGCGGATATCGCGCGAGGTTGGATAGGGTATGTTGACGATCTCCGGCGTATTGAAGGCGCTTTTGTCTGAAGTTTGTTCTGTATCGATGCCGGCTGTTGAGGAGACGACATTCACCTCCTGGCGAACCACCTGTTCATGCGCCAGCTTCACTTCGATGGTCTGGCGAGATGCATCGGTGTGGTCTTCTAGCGCCTGATAGAAGCCGGGCTTCTGCACACGAAGCAGGTAAGGCAAGTTGCTGTGCAGGGGGTAGAGACAACGGCCGGCGTAATCGGTTTGCAGCTGGACCGGGGTGTGCCCTGGTTCGGAGAGGGTAACCTGTGCGTCGGGGACGGGCAGACCGTCCTCGTCAACCACCGTGAGGTTGACCGTTGGGAGGGGCGCGGTCACTTGCCCGCTGGCAAGCACCGAACCACAGAAGAGAGCAAGGGCAAACACCACGCAAGAGGTAGGACCACGGCAAAGCATAATCCTAGTGTAGCCAAACTCAGCGGGCAGCCGGTCGTTACAGGGACCAGGAAGCTATGAGGAAATCGATATAACCTTGAGCTGACCGACGTTCAAATGAGCCGTTGAACTCAACATAAGCGCTAACTTGTTTGGGATGTTTTTCGTCAAAGCTCACACAAAAACGTCATCCTGAGAGGCTGTGACTTTTTGACCTTACCAGCCAAAGCCGAGAGAAAGCCACCCAGCCTCACTCCTGGACGGGTGCCCCATGTTCGCTCCAGCGTACATGGGCCGAATAAGAGTGTTTCTTCGAATGTCTTCACTTCAGAGCCGGAGAACCTTGGATGGGGCGTAGCGTCCCATAAGCGCTAACTCGGATGTTTCTCGTCCAAACCCCTCAACTCACCACAAAATCGTCATCCTGAGCGGAGCGCCTCACAGATTTATCGCGTGACACAGCGCTTGGCGGGCGCGGAGTCGAAGGACCCCGACGGTGCTTATCCTACTCACGCCGCTCGGAGCTTTTCAACCACAGAACCCCGCACCTGGCGGACCCGCCTCGCTCTTTCCCTGAGGCCGAGAACAACAGCTGCTGGCATCTTGCTATGTCCGGCGGCTACATCAGGCATCAAGTGCGTACCGCAGCAGATTCTGTTCTCGGCTTCGCTCGTTGAAAAGCCCCGAGCGGCGTGAGTAGGATAAGCACCGTCGGGGGTCCTTCGACTGCGCGCCACCAAGCGCGGTATTACGCGATAAATCTGTGAGGCGCTCCGCTCAGGATGACGTTTTTGTGGTGAGGTGGAGATGCAAAAGCCCAGCATCTTTTCGGATTTCTACTGTCTGCAAAACAGGTTAGCGCTTATGGGACGCAGTCCTGGGTTCGGCTGAAATCATGCTTGTCCCCGCTTTTCTCCCCAGCCGGATAGAATGCAGAGGCGGGCTTCCTGGAGGGTTCCATTGAAGCCGTTTCTATTAGCGCTGGCCGCCACATTTTTCATCGGTGTGGCCGTCTTATCTAACCTTCGCCCAGCCAATGGTTATAGAAGTGTTCCAGATAGATGCGCTCTCTCCCGCTAACCAGCGTTTCCGGGAGTTCGGCAATCTGATGGAAAAAGAAATACCACCGCTCCCGAGATTGCTCCTTTGAAAAGAGCAGGTCTTCACCCAATGGGGAGTGTCGGCCCGCCAGGGAAATCAAGCCCGTCACAAATTGAGGATGATCGAGCGTCAGTCGATAGCGGCTCCGCAACGTCTCGAGGCTTACGCGAAAGTCGTATCCCGGGTGCCAATCAACTCAGGATGTCCTCACCCATCCTGCCGATAAGAACCTGTCGCTGAGGAATTACCGGATGCTGAAAACCTACTGCCAAAGTGCGCCATTAGACCTGCCTTCTGGGGAGAGTGCTGCCTCTTCTCTGCCTGAGATACTTTCCGCCTTGTCCTTTGCCTTGGATCTCACCGAGGGTGCGGTGCCGGGGCATGCACTGCGCAGCTGTCTGCTTGGCATGCGCCTGGGGAAGGAGCTCGGCTTTTCCCCCATCGCGCAGGCCGACCTCTATCACGCTCTTCTGCTAAAAGACATTGGATGCAGCAGCAACGCAGCACGTATGTGCCAGATTCTCGGCGGCGGCGATGATCGTGCGGTCAAATCCGGCGTCAAGCTTGAAGATTGGACGCGTCCCGATAAACCTAAACTTTCCACCCTGCGCCTCCTCTGGGACAACGTGTCGCCCGATCAGAATCCCATTCGCCGGCTGCGTCGCATCCTGCAAATCGGGTACACCCAACACAGTAACAATGAGGAGATGATCCAGCTCCGTTGCGACCGCGGCGCGAGCATCGTGCGCAAGATCGGCATGAGCGAACAGACAGCGCTTGCCGTGCGCAGTCTTGATGAGCATTGGGACGGCAGCGGTTATCCGCAGCGATTAACGGGAGCGGCTATCTCTCCACTGGCCCGGGTGATGGCGGTCGCACAACATCTGGACGTGTTCTCGGTGGAGCAGGGCGCGGTCCATGCCATGCTCGTTCTGCGCCAGCGCAGCGGACGCTGGTTCGATCCTGAGGTAGTCAAGGCAGCCGAATCGTTGCACAAGCGGGCTGCGTTGTGGCAACAGCGTTTGCCTAACGGAGTTCAGGCCTCCACCGACCCGGCGAAGGCCGCGCGGGCTGCGGTCATCGCCTTATCGCCCCTTGAGAACAACCGCCTCAGCGCCTCGCACGTAGATGTGATCTGTGAAGCATTTGCCGAAGTGGTGGACGCTAAGTCTCACTTCACCTTTCGCCACTCCATGGGGGTTACAGAAGTCGCCCGCAACATCGGCAAGGCTATGGGACTCAAGCCCGAGCGGATGCAGCTGCTGAACCGCGCCGCTCTGCTGCATGATCTGGGCAAGCTCCGTGTTCCGAACTCCATCCTCGACAAGCCCGGTAAGCTCGATGATGCGCAGTGGTCCGTTATGCAGCAGCATCCTGGGCTGACGCGTGCCATTCTTATTCGCGTGAGAGAGTTTCAAGAGCTGGCGGAGGTGGCCGGCGCCCACCACGAAAAGCTGGATGGCACAGGCTATCCAAATCGGCTGACTGCCGGGCGTCTTTCGCTCGAAGCACGTATCCTTGGAGCCGCCGACATATACGGCGCCTTGACCGAGGATCGGCCCTATCGCAGCGGCTTCAGCCCCGCGGAGGCGCTGAAGATCATGGAGCGGGACGTTCCTGGCAAGTTGGACGCGGATTGTTTTGCTGCGCTATCTTCCATCGCGGAGGCGAGTAGGGAAACGGCGCCGTCGCTGGAACCGGTGAGTGTTGTGCCCCCAGGCCGATGCCCCACCATACTTGCCCCGGCGCCGCTGGCACCCATGCCGCCTCAGCTTCTGGCACGATGACGCTCTCCATTTTTGTGCGAACTGGACGGCGCCAAGCTGGCTGGGAAAGCCTCTCTCAACCAAGGGCACGGCTTTACAGGCTGCGGAAAAAAGTCGCTTTTCTAAAGGGGACGGGCTTCAGCCCGTCCATAACCACTTGGCATGAGGCGGCTTTACAGGCTGCGGAAAAACTCATGTTTTGTATCAGGGCACGACTTTAGTCGTGCCGTAAACGATTGAAAATACGTCGGGCTTTAGCCCCTGAGGTACGTCTTTCTCGCCCGATCGCGAGTTTTTCCGCAGCCTGTTTAGCCGCTGAGGTACCATGTTGACGTTCGACCTATCGTGTGCCAGTCTATAGGGAGACACCCCCACGGGAACGATGGGACATGATGTTTACCATCGAAAGCCCTCCCATTGCACGCCCTGAGGATGTACCTTCCACCTTCTTCGGCGTCACCGATGCTTTCTACTTAAAGACCGCCGGCACTCCCCTCCTGCGCGGCCGCGATTTCTCCGCGACTGATCCTGGAGGCACGCCAACCGTCGCCCTCATCAACCAGGCCTTCGCTCGCCGCTTCTTTCCTCACGACAATCCCATCGGCCAACACATCCTCGTCCTCGCCGGCGTTGTCCTCGGCCTCGCCGGCAATGCGCCTGCCAGTCGCAGCATGGCCGGTCTTCTCTATGGCATCGCCGCGCTCGACGTTCTTACCGTAAGCGCCGCATCCGTCTTTCTCCTCACCGTCGCGACCCTGGCCAGCTACCTGCCTGCGCGCCGTGCGACCACCCGTTGCGCGCGGAGTAATCGCAAGTGGGGGCTAATTGACCGCACACGTAGCATCCAGGTCTTCGAAGCACTCAGAGATAAATCATCTTCTTTGCAAGCGAGCCATCCCCTCCAGGAGTGTTAGTCGCGTTCGGGAAAAGTTCGAGAATTGCCCTCGTCTCAGCTTACGCCACAACACAACAAAGATACCGCCGCGGCGGAGCCATGCTTCACGTCGTTCGGCAGCCGCATCTTGTCTTCGCTGTAGCCAGGAATAGGGTTTCGCCGTGGCTGGAGGAACCGTCGGATTTCGAAAGGTAAGGATATAGGCGTAGCGAGTCACGGAAGAACGGTTAGCCGGACTGCCATGCAACACCCGGCCATCATGGATGGAGCAATCGCCCAATTGCATCGGAACGCTTACGGTTTCCTCGGGAGACGGTAGGTAGCAACACTCCAGGCTGTGAGCTTTGCAATCGCCGTTTGGCGAGCGGTGTGGTTTGATTTGGCAGGTGTGTGATCCTGGCACGAATTGCATGCAGCCGCTATTTTCGTCTACATCCTGGAGTGGCAGCCACAGAGTGATTTCGTCAAACTCATAGTTGAGTTTCCGATAGGCCTGATCCTGATGCCAGGGTGTCGCTGCGCCTTCAAATGCTGGTTTCATCAGCACCAGATCAAAGCTATTGAACGACCTGGGTCCGAGGATCTGGCTGGCCAGCGCGCAAGCGTTGGCAACGAATGCGGTCTTTCTCAAGGCAGGCGCATAGTTAGAAGGATTGGTAACCTGACCCAGGGTTATCGTGCTTGTTTCGCCCGGCTTGAGGACATCAAACTGGGCGCCTTCCTTGACGCCTACCTTACGAGCGTACAGGTCCTCAAGCATCCTGCGGATTTCGATAGTCTCTTCGCGGCTGCAGGCTTGGCGGATATTGATAAAGCCGTCGCGTCTAAACTGATCGATTTCAGAAGTGCTTAGGTCTCGATGCATCGTTGTCTCCCGGTTCAAATGAAAGGTTGCATTGCTTCCTCCCTTTGAAGAGAGGTACAAATACGGCAGAGTCATTTCCACGGCTGCTGGAAACGGCGCCTGACCTCTAATAAAACTATCGATGAAGTTGGGATCAATTCGACAAACTTTTGGCAACATCGGACCAGCGTGGGATAGATGCCGCGACTTCTCTTCCATTTTGGGTGAAGGTTCAAGCAAAGCGTGGCGGATAACTGAAAAGGCGCCTGCCGGAATCGTCGTCGGCCCGTGGCCCACCCAGGCATTGCTCAGCTTCACCAGCGCCAGACGTGCATCTTGTCGTAGTACACCGTCATGATGCCCGAGCCGGCGCCGTCCAGTTGGAAGTTTGGCACCAGGTCCCCTGGGGTCCACCCTAGTCTTTCTGCCGCAACCACGGTCTCGTTCTTCCACTCGATCTTCTTGTCGTCAACCACAACGTAGTCGTAGGTAATGTGGCGCGCGTTGTCCCGGTGGGTGGCAATCTGAAAGTGATGCCAGGTGTTTGCCAGGAACGCCTGGGGATCACACGGGACATTTGTTGTGCGCCAATGGCTTTGATCAGTTACATAGGTGATTTCAAAGCTCTTTGACCCGTGCGCGCACTGGGTTCCGAAGATATAGGTGTAACGGCCGACCACCTGGTTCATATCCATCTCGACGTTCATTACCTTGCTGGGGTTCTCAAGAAGCACCCAAATGTCATAAACAAAATGGGTCGCGGCGCTGTCCTGTGCAAAGACGACGCTCGCGCGAGCGCCGCCGCCGCCAGAGAACGGAACGACAAATTGGCGAGATGCGCCATCGAGCGATGGCGTGCTCACAGGGTATTGTTGGGTGGGTATCGCCGAGCCAGGTGTCGCCTCGTCGTGCTCATACTTCCAGGATCTCAGGCCGGTCAGGTCGCCGGAGTCAATGGCAGCCGAGGGTATCGTGGCTGAAGTTTGTGCGGCTGGCGCCGTCGCCTGGATAGGAGCCCTCACCGTTTTGGTCGCGCTGCAGCCAGTCAGCAAGATGACCAATACAAAAAGTTTCTTCATAGAATACCCTCATCTAATTCGGTGACACGATACCTATTACCTTACCCGCGGCCCGTCAAACCCAATATGTTATATATTAGTATAATAACCTATGCATACCACCAAGCTGCGAAAAGTCGGCGGCTCCATCATGCTCGCGGTTCCTCCTGCGATTCTCGACCTTCTTCACCTTGAGGTGGGCGCCACCTTGGGGCTAGCTGTCGATGGAGAGCGCCTCATCCTTGATCCTAAAGTCAAGCCTCGCTATACACTGGCGGAGTTGCTGGATGCCTCGGACTATTCCAAGCCACAGCCGGCTGAAGAGCGGGAGTCGGTTGATGCGCCGTCCGTGGGCGAAGAGTTGCTATGAACCGCGGCGATATCTACATGGTGTCGCTCGACCCAACCCATGGGCATAAACAGCGGGGACGGCGTCCCGTTCTGGTCATTTCGCCGACGGCATTCAACCAAGCCACCAAACTGCCTGTAATTCTGCCTATAACCAGCGGCGGGGAATTTGCTCGCCGGATCGGCTTCGCCGTTACGCTCACTGGTATAAAGACCAAAGGCGTTGTGCGCTGTGACCAACCGCGCGTGCTCGATCTATGCGCGCGCGGCGGCAAAAGAGTGGAGTCGGTCCCCTCAGAAATTCTCGATGAAGTGCTTGCCAGAGCGGTCACGTTGTTCTTATAGCGCTGGGCTCCATGAGTCGGCACGGCTTCAACAGTGAGGGCGGATGTGCGCCGCAACGGCTGGTCGTACTGCTCCTGGGTCTGCTCCTCTATAACCTAATCAGAAATAAATGATCTAGGTAATAAATCGAAGGGGGGCCCAGGTCTCGCATTTGAGACCTGGGAACCTTGCAACCGATGTCGATTGGAAACCCCAAACTCCCCTTTACTACCATCACACCAAATGGAAGCGCCACCCTCCCCTTTGTCATCCCGAGCGAAGCCGAGGGATCTGCAGTTCTCTTTAGTAGCAGCAAAGACTCATTGCCGACCCGTTCGGCGCACCAGCGGGTGCTTTCACGGGCTCCGGCCACAATTCTTTCGATTCGGCGAGGGTTCTGCCCACGACCCCTTGATAGGCCTGTGCCGTTTGTGCATGTAACGCGAACTCGGCGCTCGATGCAAGGATGAGCGTCGAAGTCAATGCCCTCAAAGCACTTTTCGCTTTCATAGGGCTCCTTAGGCTCCCACCGCTATTGGGTATCACCGCTCTTGGTTACATCTTTCACGGCATCGAGAAATGACTTAGATCCTTTGGTTCGATGAATTCGCCCATTCAGTACATCGTCCCATGTGATGTAGGGATAGAGATTATGAGTTTTGGCCTGCTCCTCGAACAGAGCTTTTAATTCAACCAGTTTCTCAGGGTACTTTTTTGCTAAATCAATTCGCTCTGTGTAGTCATCAATCAGGTTGTAGAGCTCCCAGGCATTCTCATCGAAAGGTTGTTTGCTTTGGATATCCCCAGTGATAAAGCTGCTTGGGTAGGCCAATTCAGCTTTCCACCCGTCTTGATAGATCGATCTCGAGCCGAAGATGTAGTAATACTGCAGCGTGTGACGGGAAGGCGCCTTAGCATCGTTTATCGAGTATGCAAGGGAAGTTCCCTCAATAGGATCCTGCTTGATTCCCCTGATCTCCTCAGGAGCCTTGATGCCCACAAGTTCGAGCGTCGTCGGAAGAATGTCAATTACATGACTGTACTGGGTACGAATTCCTCCTTTGTCCTTAATTCCTTTCGGGTAAAAGACGATGAGCGGATTGTGGGTGCCACCTTCACTGTTCGCATCCTGCTTCCAATACTTGAAAGGCGTATTTGCGGCCTGTGCCCAGCCCAGCGGATAATTTCCCTCGGTGGCGGCGGACGTTCCGATCTCCCCGCTTTTACTCAGGTTGTACTTAATATTCTCTTGCTCCGTTAAGGGCTTGCCGAATAAAGGGCGATCGATATCGCCGTTCAGCGTGCCTTCTTTGCTTGCGCCATTGTCGCCGATGGAAATGAATACCAGCGTATCGTCCAATTGGTTAATCTCTTTTAAGTGGTTGATCAAACGGCCAACTTCATAGTCCGTGTACGTTAAGTAGCCCGCATACACCTCCATGAAGCGCGCATAAAGCCGCTTCTCGTCCGCTGACAATTGATCCCAAGCCTTGATATTCGGGTTGCGATCAGGAAGTTTCGCGTCGGCTGGGATAACGCCGAGTTTCTTCTGACGTTCAAAGACCTCCTGACGATAAGCGTCCCAGCCCTTGTCGAATTTGCCTTTGTATTGATCGCTCCAGTATTTGTCTACCTGGTGCGGAGCATGCGTGGCGCCCAGGCGCGTAATAGAGAAAGAAGGGCTTGCCCGGTGCTGCCTTTTGCTGACGATCGATATAGCTGATGGCTTTATCGGTGATCTGGTCGCTCAGGTGACGGCCATCAGGACGAACGTGAGCCTGATCTTCCACCAGGTCCGGCTTGTATTGGTCAGTTTGTGAACCCAGGAACCCGAAAAAGTGGTCAAAGCCTTTTCCCGTTGGCCAACGATCAAATGGACCTGCATCGGTCGCATCTTCGTCGGGCGTTACACCATACTTGCCAACCGCGAATGTGTTGTAGCCATTCTCTCGAAGAATTTCCGCGATGGTTCCGTCCGAGGAAGGAATCCTGCCGTCCCAGCCGGGGAATCCGGCAGACAGGATCGTGTGTGAAAATCCGGCTTCGTGCACGGATGAGCTGTTACGGCCAGTCAGAAGCGCTGCGCGGGTGGGGGCGCAGATTGCAGCGGTATGGAAGTTCGTATAGCGCAAGCCATTGTTGGCTAGACTGTCGAACGTGGGAGTCTGGATGAGACCACCGAATGTGTTGGCAGCGCCAAAGCCCACATCATCTATCAGGATCCACACTACGTTTGGGGCGCCGGCGGGCGCTTTCACGGGTTCCGGCCACCATTCTTTTGACTCGGCGAGCGTCCTGCCGACGACTCCTTGATATGGTTGTGTTGCTTGGGCATCCAGTAAGAGTCTTGCACTCGTCGCAAGTAATAGTGTCGAAGCCAAGGCCTTTAGTACGCTTTTCTCTTTCATAATGCTCCTGTCGGTGTAAGTCATCCTCTTACTTCAATGCTTGCTGAAGTAATGCACGGCGGTTGTTTGGGCACTCGCGGATCTGGGCAAGATCTGCCGCGGACCGATCCTTTACACAGCGAAATCCAATGTGGTTGCTTGCGCTACTGACCTCACCCTTACCGCGCGTGCCCACGATATAACGCGAACAGTACTGCGATGTGCAAAGAAACGAGCCGCCCCGCTGCACTCTCTTTTGCACGCCCGGGTCCGATGGGTCCAGCGACGTATCCGGCCCCTGGGGATTGCGTGTCAGCTTGTTGGCGCTTAGAGCGGCATAGTAGTCGGCACGATAGAAATCCTTGGTCCACTGCCATACGTTTCCCGTGATGTCATACAATCCGTATCCGTTTGGTGGAAATTGAGCGACCGGCGCGATCCCCGCGTGTCCATCCGCGGCGCTATCGTGGTCAGGAAAATGGCCCTGGTGTGTATTGGCCATCCACCTGCCGTCTGGACGCATGCTGTCGCCCCAGGCGTAAGGCTTCCCGGTAAGCCCGCCTCGTGCCGCAAATTCCCACTCTGCTTCCGTCGGCAAACGCTTGCCGGCCCACTTGGCGTAGGCAACGGCATCCTCATAGGCGATCTGCACCACAGGATAGTTGGCCTTGCCGGCAATGTTGCTTCTGGGGCCAAGCGGATGACGCCAGTTTGCGCCGGGAACATAGCTCCACCATTGCGAATAGTCGTCGAGAGATACAGGATTCGTGGGCGGAGTGAACACTAATGAGCCCGCAACCAGCTTCTCTGCGGGAATCCCCGGAAAATCCTTAGCCAAAGGCTTACGCTCGGCTACGGTTATATAACCTGTCGCCTTCACAAATCGTTCAAACTGGGCGTTCGTGACGTCGCTCTTATCCATCCAGAAGCCATCCACGTAGACCCGATGAATGGGACGGGCATCCTCCATGGACTCGTGTCCGCCTTCTGGAAGAGCAGTCGGATCTTTAGCGCCCATCGAAAACTCGCCGCCTGGAATCCAACTCATGCCGGCCGGCGGATCGCCTGGAGCCGGGGTCCGATTTTGCATCGTCGGCAGGAATGCGGTTGCCGAAGAAATATCAGAGACAGATGCATGCACCGGTTTGTGGAATTCAATCTTTGCACCGCAAACTGCAGCGATCACCGCCAGAGCGACACCGGCTATAAGCGCAAGATATCGATCATCCCGGGAAAATCTCTTCACGCGTTACACCTTAGAGGTTAGCCCACGGAGTAGCACAGTGCAGCGCCAGACCGGGTCATGGATTTGTAATCGAGGCTGGAATGGGAGGAGTCTAAGCGAGGATCAACAACATGAGCGATGGAGGATCAGCTCGGCCGCAGGCAGAAAGATTACCGCGATGTGTAAGGTCACCTGCATATTGGTATTCAGCCTTAATCGCCCGGCAAAGTCAAGTATCCCTCTTCTTCTATGCTGATATCGTGAGCGCCACTGCGGCAGTAACAGCTGAGAGTCTTAGCGAAGTGGACGGTACTTAACCGCGTGGGAAAGCGTCCCTTGACGAAGGACACGGCTTCAGCCGTACCACCTTGAGCCAGGTGGTTTTGTTGAAGGGGACGGCCTTTAGGCCGTCCATAACTACTTCGCAATGACCTCGGCTTTAGCCGCTGAGGTACGGCATTTCACCCATGGATGAAATGGCGGACGTTTTCAGCCGTGCCGCACACACCCTCTTTAGCCCCTGAGGTCCCTGAGGTACGTTTTTCCATGAGTACCTGCACGAGCCCGACTCTAAAAACCGTACCTCAGCGGCTTAAGAGGCCTCATGCGAAAGAAATTACGGCACGGCTGAAGCCGTGCCCTCGTGCAAAGAATGGCCCGTCTAAAATCGTAATTTGGACAAGCCCAGACAATTTCGAGATCAAACCAGAAAGACGAATTGACATCGCACGCAATGTGCGATAAGTTCCGAGTATGTTTTCGCATTCAACATCAGAAGCCTCGATGTATGCGCTGTCCCGCCGCCATCTGCGGCGTGGATGTTGTTGCCTCTAAATAAACCCTTCAAACAAATATGTTACTGGTCTATGGGATGCGCTCCTAAGCGTCGTTTTCCTTGCCGCCGATTGATGACCCGGCTGCGCAGTTTCGCAATCGTGTTGCGTGTTGTTGACGCACTCTTTGCGCAATAACGCACGCGCGTAACCGGCGTCGGTCAAAGCATCCGAGAGATCCATTGTTAACCGTGCTGACTCAATCGCACCTAATCGCGTGCGCAGCCAGTTATGAGCTCAGAAGGACAAACACCTCAGTGACGGTGACAAGTCACGGTCCAGCTGCAGTAGAAGTAACCGCTTCAGCAACACACGATCACCTTTGGAGGAAGCATGTCAGTGCCCCGCAATTTGTTTAGAGATTTCATGGGTCAAGGCCTCTTATCCTTGCTGGCTGCACTGCTCGCCGTCCTGATGACTTCGGCACTACCGGCGCAGATTGTCGAAACCGGAGTCATTACCGGGGTGGTCAAGGACAGCGCGGGCGCGGTCGTGGTAAAGGCTAACGTAACCGTCGTGAACGTCGGCACCGGCCTGGCAAGTCACACCGTCACCGACTCACAGGGTCTCTATGTTTCGCCGCCGCTAAACCCCGGAGATTATAACGTCGAAGTGGAGGCCCCCAGCTTCAGCAAGGTGGTCGAGCACGCCCGGCTGGAAGTGGGCCAGCGGTTAGCGGTGGATGTTGTGTTGGCCACCGGCGCCGCGGCGGAGACAATCGAAGTCCAGGACACGGACGCAGTACTGCAAACGGAGAGTTCAACGGTGTCCAATCTCCGCACTGAGCGAGCCGTGCAGGATCTCCCCTTGAACGGCCGCAACTTCGCGGAGTTAGTGGGGCTTGGCGCGGGAACCGTTCCTGCGGAGACTCAGATAACCAGCGTCCCATATACCATGCAGCGCGGAGAGACATCCTTCGCCCTGAATGGCCTTCGCTATCAGGAAAACCGTCTTTTGCTGGACGGTATTGGCGACAACGAGAACCACAACGGTCTGGCGGTCGTGATCTTCCCGCCCATCGATGCCATTCAGGAGTTCTCGGAAGATATTGCGGATGCCGACGCACGCTATGGGCGGGGGAACGGCGGCACCATCAACCTGATCTACAAGTCAGGAACCGATAGGTACCACGGAGGCGCGTTCGAGTTCCTTCGTAACACTGCTTTGAACGCCAGGAACTATTTCGCGACCGGCATCAAGCCGCCGCTGCGCGAAAATCAGTTTGGCGCCACCTTTGGCGGTCCCGTGTTTTTCAGACAAGCCAATCCCAAAACGTTCTTCTTTGCCGACTACTCGGGAAAGCGTCTCGCCCAGGGCCAGACCGACACAGAGAGTGTTCCCGATGTTCATATCACCCCAACCGGCTATGACTTTTCTGCCTATCCGGCCGGTTCTATCAGGAATCCCGCGACCCATGTTGCCTACGCTAACAATTTCGTTCCGGCGACGGACCCACTCATTGACCCAACCGGCGCGAACATCTTAGCGTTCTATGGGAAATATGCCGTGCCCAACATAGCAGGCCGGACAACTGCCAATAACTTTCTATACAACCCATTGTTCGTCGATAACGGGGATGCCTTCGATGTAAAAGTCGACCATCGATTCACTGACGCCGATAGCGGATTCGTTCGCTATAGCCAGTCCACGGATAGTCTCCTCGAACCCGGCATTCTGCCTGTGCCGCTGGTGGGAGCCATTATCTGCGGACCCGCGCAGAATCCAGCTCATCAGGCCGTAGTTAGTGAGACCCATATTTTCTCGCCCACCACCATCAACACGGCGCGCTTCGGCTGGTCACGCTTCTTCGTCCTCGCGCAAAACTGGGATGCCGGCTTGAATCTCCCTACCCAACTCGGCATTCCGGGAGTGGAGATTGCGGGCAACCCCAGGTCCGATGGACTGCCGACGATGTCCTTCTCGGGATATACGACGATCGGCGATGCCGGGAACAGTCCGACGCAGATCGGCACCAATAATTACCAGGTCGACGACAACGTCAATCTGGTGCGGGGTAAACACTCGCTGGACATCGGGTTTGAAGTTGTGCGTCTGCAATACAACATGTTCCAGACCGGAGAAGAACATGGCTCCGAAGCGTACGGCACGTCGTATACCGGGCTGGCATGGAGCGACCTGCTGTTTGGCGCACCCAAAAGTGGAACCTATTCCTTTCCCAGTGGCACGGTCGGCTTGCGACAGACTGACTTATCGCTCTATGTTCAGGATAACTACAGGTTCAACAACAGGCTGACGTTGAATCTCGGGCTCCGCTACGAGAACATCCTGGGCTGGCCCTGGACCGAGGTTCACAACAAGGAATATGACTTCGTTCCCTCCATCTCGACCATCGCACTCGAACAGGTAGGGACCAACGGCATTCCGGCCAGTGGCTTAAGCGGCAATAACCTGAACTTCGCGCCGCGCATTGGTTTTGCCTATCGGGTAGCGAACAAGACTGTTTTCCACGCGGGCTATGGCATTTATTACTCAGCGCCCAACGTCACCAATTCATCTGGTTTGTCGGCCAATGTTCCAGTGGATAATTACTGGGCATTCAATAATTCGTCAACCTATGGAGCGGCCACCAACCAAACCCCTTTCAACTTTGCCGCGAACGGGTATGCTCACACCGTTGTCACTTCCGCAACTGCATTACGGCCGAACACGCCGGCCTTTTCCCAGGATCCGCATGCGAGTACCCCGTACAGCGAGCAATGGCACGCGACCATCGAGCAGCAGATTCCTTTCTCTACTGTTCTCAAGGTTGCTTACGTGGGAACCCGTGGCGTTCACCTTGACGATCTGCGGGACATCAACGCGGGCCAATTGGGGGTAGCGGGAGCAACCAGTGTTTCCGCAGCGCGTCCCTATCCGTTCTTCGCCCAGATCAGCGAGATTGAGACCAGGCAGCTCTCCAACTACAACGCGCTGCAGATTACGGCAGAGCGCCGCGCCCATGGTGTGGGCTTCCTCGCCTCGTACACCTACAGTCACGCTCTCGACGAAAGCACCGCGAGTCCGGGCAGCGTTTTGAATCCCTACAACATTGCTGCCGACTACGGCAATTCCGACATGGACATTCCGAACCGCTTTGTAGCCAGCGCGACCTACGAACTTCCGTTCAAGGTTTCCGGTAAACTCAACCCGGTTGTACAGGGATGGCAAGTGAATACCATTGTCCAGCTCTACGATGGCTTCCCCTTGTCTGTCTCTGCATCGAGCGGAGTCGGCGATGGTCTTACCCCCAGGGCACAACTCGTCGCCGGAAGTGGCAACGGGGCGCTGCCGAGTGCCCAGCGCACTCTTGGAGAGTGGTTTAACACTGCGGCCTTTACAAATCCTGCTTCTGGGACCTGGGGAGATACCGGACGCAACATCCTCCAGGGGCCGGGAACGAAGAATGTGGATTTTTCTGTCTTCAAGAATACCCATCTAACCGAATCGAAGGTTTTGCAATTGCGGGCGGAGTTCTTCAATCTCTTCAACACTCCGCAGTTCGACAATCCCGCGGCAACCGTAGGTGCGGGCACTTTCGGAAAGGTCTCCTCGGCGGGTGATGAACCCTTGTTCCAACGGCTGGAGCGTCAGATTCAGCTGGGCGCGAAGTTCACCTTCTAGCCTTCCCGGCTTGGCAAATCCTCGGTAGATTTCTTTTCGGTGGACAATTTCCCGCGGCAGAGCGTAAATTCTGGCGAGTGTGAGTGCTCAACAGATCTGAGCGTACAGCCTATGGGAAAGCCAACATGCTGACGGCCCGCTCGTCGCTCGATCGATGTTGCCCTTTCTATCGATGTTGCCTTATTGTCCGGCGTCTTTCTCTCATAGTTGTTTTTGCTCTGCCGTCAGTGTTGGCGGCGCAAGTCGTGCAGCCAAACGAAGCACTTCAGTTTCGTCTGCGGTCCGGATACCTGATCATTGTGCAGACGATGGTCAATGGCGCGGGTCCATTCGATTTTCTGTTAGACACGGGAACGACCCGCACTGTGATCGATCCCGGCCTTGAGCGGCAGTTGCAAGCTCCGGTCGTCGGCGATGTTTCGCTCACCGGAGTTTTGCACGTTCGGCAGGATCAGATGGTGCAATTACAGGATATGCGATTAGGTGAGGTGTCGCTGTCCGGTTTGCGGGCAGTCGTGGATAATCTGGCGCGGCAGAAGATGCTTGCGCCGGGAATTCGTGGCGTCCTGGGCGAAGATTTTCTCTCCAAATTCGACATTCTCATTGACTACAAGCGGCGCCTGCTGCTTTTCGGCGGTGCACCTCCGGCAGGGGAGCGATGTCGATTCGAGACGATAGGTCAGCACCATGGCTTGCCAACGGCCAACCGTTTGCTCATCGCTGCCGAATTTATGGAAATGAGCGGGGCCAAGGTTCAATTGCAGTTGGATACCGGCGCCCAGGTGCCGGAGTTATTCCCCGTTGCTCATGGTTCCCCCTCATTCCAGCCCTGGAGCGGATTCATCGTAACCGCTAGCGGCACGAACGATATCACCATCCACTCCAACATCACCATAAAGATTGGCGCGACGACGGTCCCCGGTCTCGATGTGGTTCAATCCCGGCGTGCAGCTCCCTTCGATGCCGCCGGCTTGTTGCCTGCGGCGATCTTCCGGAGAATCTATATCAGCCACTCGGGCGGTTTCGTTGTGTTTAATCCCGGCGAGTAAATTCTATTCGCCGTTCCGGCATATGATCCGTCAGTGTTTTTCGAGCCAATTTCAAAAGGCGCTTTGTATCAGGGCACGACTTCAGTCGTGCCCTGGAGTTTCTACATTTTGAGCACCATATTTGTAGCAGGCTGCTGCTTGATCTGTGCCAGCCCCGGACTTTAGTCCGGGGGAGCGGGTTTTCAAACCCGCAAGAACGCTTTATCTTGCAATGACCGGGCTTTAGCCCTGGTGAGAATGCCCCAAGCTCCCCAATCAACCCGTACGTTTTTCGTGACATCGACGACAGCCGGAGGTCGCGCGCTTCTCCCATCCGATCGCATGGCTCACCTTCTGGTGGCCCCGGACTAAAGTCCGAGGCTGCCGGAGAATCGAGGAAAGGGGCGGTTTCTCCTGCATGAATTTGTGATCATGCCCAATCACTTCCACCTGCTGCTGGCACCTGCAGCGGAAATCCGCGGTCTCTTTAGCCCCTGCGGCGCCCCGTTTTAGAAGGCGCTACCCTTCCTGAATTCGAACCTGAGATAAATTCCTCTTTCCCGCAAACTAAGCCACCCAGGATTGAATCTATATGTGTAGCCACACCCGGAAAGAGACATCCGCCCATCGGGAGCATCAGCAATGGCGTTTAATCCACCGCATCCCGGGCATTTTCATCTTCACTGGTTCCCCAGTCAGGCCACAGCCGGAGGGCGTCCCCTTCTATGGGCGTCGAATGGGCACCGTAGGGACCTTAGCACGCATACCACGCATACCACGCACAAATGTGACACTTCCCGCCGCTTTGGGAAGGTTTATCCCGCATATCTCGCTTATCCCGCAGTCCTCTCATCAAACCAATGACCTCGGATCAACACGCTTTGGGGGGCTTAATTCGCATAATTCGCTTATTTCGCACCTTCCGCAGAGAAAACGGGGATTCAAGACGCTTAAAACGTTAAGTCACACCCTCTCTGCACACGGGGAACGCAGAAACGAAGGAGAAACAGGGGCACGGCCTTGGTAGATAAACACCCACGTTAGGGCGCCACAACCCGTAGTAGGGAATCAGTCGCCCGCCGGAGCGGAGGAAGCGAGCGGTGCATCGGGCCGGCGGCGTTTGAAGTAATTGCTGATGCGGTCGAAGTAGAGATAGATGATGGGCGTGGTGTAGAGCGTAAGCACCTGGCTGAAGAGCAGCCCGCCGGCAATGGCGACGCCCAGCGGCCTGCGCAGCTCGGAACCCGTGCCGGTGCCGAAGGCCAGCGGCAGTGCGCCAAACAAGGCCGCCATGGTGGTCATGAGGATGGGACGGAAGCGCAGCATGCAGGCCTCGAAGATGGCGTCGCGTGTGCTCTTGCCGTGTTCCCGTTCGGCGATCAGCGCGAAGTCGATCATCATGATGGCGTTCTTCTTCACGATGCCGATGAGCAGAAAAATACCGATGATGGAGATAACGTCGAGTTCGCTATGAAAAAGGATGAGCGCGATGATGGCGCCCGACGCTGGCCGAAGGCAGCGTGGTGAGAATGGTGATGGGGTGCACCAGGCTCTCGTACAGCATGCCGAGCACGATATAGATGGCGAGCAGCGCGGTGATGATGAGCAGCGGCTCGGTGGAGAGAGACTTCTGAAAGGCCTCAGCGGTGCCGGCGAAGGTGCCGCGCACCGACGCAGGAACACCGATCCGCCGTTCCATCTGGTCGATCAGCCTAGCGTCGCCTGTCCCAGCGAGACTCCAGGCGCGAGATTGAAGGAGACGGTCACCGAGGGAAAGAACGAAGAGTGATTGACGCCCAGGGGCGAAGTGGAAGCGGTGGCAGTGGGTGAAGGCGTTGAGCGGGACCACGCCGCCGGTGCTGGAGTGCACGTAGGTGGACCTGAGAGTGCGCGGGCTGAGCAGAAATTGCGGGGCGGCCTGCAGCACCACGTAGTACTGGTTGAGCGAGGTGTAGATGGTGGAGACCTGCGACTCGCCAAAACCGAAGTACAGCGAATTATCAATGAGCTGCGGAGTGATGCCGTAAGCGCGCGGCCGAGGGGCGGTCGTAGCTCAAGCATCATCTGCAAGCCGCGGTTCTGCTGGTCGGTGGTCACGTCCTTGAGCTGCGGGATCTTGCGCATTTCGTCGTAGAGGCGCGGGCCCCAGGTGCTGAGGTCCTCGACCGTGTCGGCGGAGAGCTGGTACTGGTAGGCGGCGTTGCTCTGCCGGCCGCCGACGCGAGAGATCCTGCGACGCCTGCAGGAAGGTGGAGGCGCCGGTGAGCTTCTCCAGTTTGGGCCGCAGGCGATCGACCACGGCAGCGGCGCTGATGCCGCGTTCGGCGAGCGGCTTGAGGTGGACGAAGGTGAAGCCGGTGTTGATGGCGCCGCCGCCGGGGCCGCCCTGGCCTCCGGTGAAGCCGATGACATTGTCCACCGCCGGATCGGCCTGAATCACCTTTTCCACATCCAGAACAGAGTCGCGCATGGACTGAAAAGAGGCGTCCTGCGCGCCCTGGAGCCCGCCCTGGATGCCGCCGGTGTCCTGCAGGGGGAAAAAGCCCTTGGGCACGCGGCCAATCAGGACGACGTTCAGGGCTAATGTCGCAAACAAGGTTACGATTATCAGGACCGGGTGCTCGAGCGACCAGGATCAGGGTGCGGCGATAGCCGGCGAGCACCAGCTCAAAGGCGTGTTCACTGGCGCGGTAGATGCGATTATGCTTTTCGGCCGCCGATCGGTTTGAGCAGCCGGGAGCACATCATCGGCGTCACGGTGAGCGAGACCAGCATGGAGACCGCGATCGAGGTGGTCAGAACAAAGGCAAACTCGTGGAAGATGCGGCCGACGATGCCCCCCATGAAGAGGATGGGGACGAAAACGGCGATCAGCGAAAGGCTCATGGAGAGGACGGTGAAGCCGACCTCCTGCGCGCCCTGCAGGGAGGCTTCCATAGGCGGCACGCCCAGTTCAATGAGGCGGGTGATGTTTTCCATCACCACGATCGCGTCGTCGACCACGAAGCCGGTCGAGATGGTAAGCGCCATCAGCGACAGGTTGTCGAGGCTGTAGCCCACCAGGTACATGACGCCGAAGGTGCCGATGAGCGAGACAGTGACGGCTACGCCGGGAATCAAAGTCCCGCGCGGGCTGCGCAGGAAGGCGAAGACGACGGCGATGACCAGGATGATGGAGATGACCAGGGTCCGCTCGACGTCGTTGACCGAGGCGCGAATGGTGGTGGTGAGGTCAACCAGGACGTTGAGATTGTCGCCGGCGGGAATGGAGGCGCGCACCGAAGGCAGAGCGGCCTTGATGCGATCGACCGTCTGGATTACGTTGGCGCCGGGAAGGCGGAAGACGAGCAGAATGATGGCGGGCTGCTGATTGACGAAGCCGGCGGAGCGAAGCGTCTGGACCGAGTCGTAGACGTTGGCGACATCGCGCATGCGGACCACGCCCCCCTGGCCGTTCGAGCCGATGATCAGCGGGGCGTAATCCGCGGCCTTCGAGATCTGGTCGTTGGCGGTGATGTCGGCGGTGGTGGCGTCGTCGGAGATCTGGCCCTTGGGGCGGTTGGAGTTTTGCTCGCTGATGACGCGGGCTACAGTCTTGCAGGCCGAGGCCGTAGCTGTTGAGCTGCTGCGGATTGGCGTCAATACGCACGGCGGGCAGGGAGCTGCCGACGACCTGGACCTGGCCCACGCCTTGGACCTGCGACAGCTTCTGCGCAATGATGGAGGAGGCGGTGTCGTACAGATCGCCCCTGCCGCGGATCGGCAGAGGTGAGGTCGAGCACCATCACCGGGGCGAGGGCGGAGTTGATCTTTCTATAGACCGGGTTGGCGGGCAGGTTCGCGGGCAGGTAAGTGCGGGCGGCGTTGATGGCCGCTTCCACATCGCGGGCGGCGCCGTCGACATCGCGGCTGAGGTCGAATTGCAGGGTGACCGAGCAGACGCCGAGGGTGCTGGAGGAGGTCATCTGCGAGACCCCGGCGATGTGGCCGAATTGGCGCTCCAGCGGCGTGGCGACGGAGGAGGCCATGACCTCAGGGCTGGCGCCGGGCAGTGTGGTTGCCACCGTGATGGTTGCGAAATCGATCTGCGGCAAGCGACGAAACAGGCAGGTTGAAGAAGGCGAGCATGCCCGCCAGCGCGATGGCGATGGTGAGCAGCGTGGTGGCTACCGGCCGCCGGATGAAGGGGGCGGAGATGTTCATGCGCCCGTAGCTCCGGGCTCTGGGGTGGCGATGGTGGCGTGCGCGGCGGCGCGAGAAGCGGGTGGCAATACGGTCAAAGAAGATATAGATGATGGGCGTGGTGTAGAGCGTGAGCACCTGGCTGACGAGCAGGCCGCCGACCATGGCGATGCCCAGTGGGCGGCGCAGTTCCGAGCCGATGCCGGTGCCGAAGGCCAGCGGGATGCCGGCGAACAGCGCGGCCAGGGTGGTCATGAGGATAGGGCGGAAACGAAGCAGCGAGGCTTCATAGATGGCTTCGACGGAGCTTTTGCCGTGCATGCGTTCGGCTTCGAGGGCGAAGTCGACAATCATGATGCCGTTTTTCTTCACGATACCGATCAGCAGGATGATGCCAATGACCGCGATAATGTCGAGCGACTGGCCGAAGAGGCGCAGGGCGAGCAGTGCGCCCACGCCGGCGGAGGGCAGCGTGGAGAGGATGGTGAGCGGGTGGATGAAGCTCTCGTAAAGCACGCCCAAGCACGATGTAGACGGCGAGCAGCGCCGCGAGAATGAGCAGCGCTTCATTGCCGCCGATGGCCGTGTAGGCGGCCGCGGTTCCCTGAAAGCCGACGATGACGCTGGCCGGCATATTCAGGCGCGCCTGTGCGCGCTTGACCGCGTCGACCGCCTGGCCGAGCGAGGAGCCTTCTGCAACATTGAAGGATACGGTTACCACGGGAAACTGACCCTGGTGCGAAATGGTGAGCGGCGACGGCTTCATCTCGAAATGGGTGAAGGCGGAGAGCGGCACAGGAGTGGGCATCGTGCTGCTGGAGGCGGCGCCCCCGGCTGAGACCTGACCCGAGGTTTGGCTGCCCGACTGCGGACGAGGAGGTAGACCCGCTTGAGGATCGACGAAGAGAGCGTATTGGTCGGCGTGCCGGTCGACAGATTGGAGCCGGTGGGCGACGCGGTGCTCGAGGCGTTGCTGACGGTGTTGTTCTGCGTCGTGAGCGACGAAGACGAGCTGCTGCCGCGGCAGAGGAAAGTTGCGTGCCCTGGGTGGTTGAGGAGTTTGCCGTGGAGGAGGCGTTGAGGGTGGTAACCGAGCTGGCGGCGGCGGTGTTTCGGCCTGAGGTAGAGGCGGCGGCGGCTCGCGCCCGTGGTGGTTGCAGATCCCTGGACATAGAGGCTGTCGAGCTTCCTGGGGTCTCGCTGGAACTCGGGCAGGGCTTCGAGGATGACGTGGTACTGGTTTGACTGGGTGTAGAGGGTGCTGATCTGGCGCTGGCCGAAGGCATCGTAGAGCGTGGAGTCGATGGTATCGGCGGTGATGTTCATGCGCGAGGCGGTAGCGCGGTCGATGGCGAGCTGCGCGGTGACGCCGTTGGGCTGGTCATCCGTGGCCACGTCGCGCAGCTGCGGAAGCTTGCGCATGGCGTCGACCAGCTTGCCCGTCCAGATGCCGAGTTCGGCTGGGTCGGGATCTTCCAGCGTGTACTGGTATTCGGTGCGGCTGGCGCGGTCGTCGACGGTAAGGTCCTGCACCGGCTGCATGTAGAGCTGAATGCCGGGGACACTGCTGAGACTTCGGTCGAGACGGCGGATGACCTCGCTTGCGGTGAGGCCGCGAATAGAGGGGTCTTTGAGGTTGATCTGGATGCGGCCGCTATTGAGCGTGGTGTTGACGCCGTCGGCTCCGATGAAGGAGGACAGGCTTTCGACGGCCGGGTCCTTCAGAATTTCGTGAGCCAGTTGTTGCTGCTTCCGCGACATGGCGGTGAAGGAGATGGATTCGGGAGCCTGCGAAATGCCCTGAATGATGCCCGTGTCCTGGGTAGGAAAGAAGCCTTTGGGGATCTCGATGTAGAGCACGACGGTGAGCACGAGCATGGCGGCCGCGATCAGCAGCATCGGTATTTCGAAGCGGAAGACCCAGCGCAGGCTGCGCCCATAAGCGGCGATGACGCGCTTGAAGAGGCCTTCGGTGTAGTGGTAGAAGCGGGTCTGCTCGGCTTCCGGGGTGTGGCGCAGGATGCGCGCGGCCATCATCGGCGTCAGGGTGAGGGACACAAAGGCGGAGATCAGGATGGTGACGCTGAGGGTGACGGCAAACTCGCGAAAGAGGCGCCCGACAATGTCGCCCATAAAGAGCAGCGGGATCAGCACGGCGATCAGCGAGATGGTGAGCGAGATGATGGTGAAGCCGATCTGCTGTGCGCCCTGCAGGGCGGCTTGCATCGGCGGCAGGCCTTCTTCGAGGTAGCGGGAGATGTTCTCGATCATCACGATGGCGTCGTCGACCACGAAGCCGGTGGAGATGGTAAAGGCCATCAGCGTGAGGTTGTTGAGGCTGTAGCCCAGCGCTTGCATGACCACGAAGGTGCCGATCAGCGAGAGCGGCACGGCGACGCTGGGGATGATGGTCGCGGAAAGGCTGCGCAGGAAGAGAAAGATCACCATCACCACCAGCGCAATGGTGAGCATCAGCTCGAACTCGACGTCGCGGACAGAAGCGCGGATGGTGTTGGTGCGGTCGGTGAGCACCGTGAGTTTTATCGAGGCGGGCAGCGTGGCCTGGAGCTTGGGCAGCAGCTCTTCGATGCTCGTGACCACTTGGATGGTATTGGCGCCGGGCTGGCGCTGGATGTTGACAATCACCGCCGGGGTTTCGTTCATCCAGGCGGCCAGCTTGGTGTTTTCGATACCGTCACTGACCTTGTGCTACATCGGTGAGCATGACCGGGGCGCCGTTCTTGTAGGCGACGACGAGGTCCCGGTAGCCGGCGCTCGAGAGCAGCTGGTCGTCCGCATTGATCTGAAAATTCTGCGCCGGGCCGTCGAAGCTGCCCTTGGCGGAGTTCACGCTTTGGGCGGTGAGCGCATTGCGCACGTCTTCAAGGTTGACGCCGTAGGAAGCGAGGGCCGTGGGGTTGACCTGCACGCGGACGGCGGGCTTCTGTCCGCCGCTGATGGTGACCAGGCCAACCCCGCTGAGCTGCGAAATCTTGGGAGCGAGGCGGGTGTCGACCAGGTCTTCGACCCGCGAGAGCGGCATGGCGTTGGAAGTGAGTGCGAGGGTAAGCACGGGCGCGTCCGCGGGATTGGATTTGCTGTAGACGGGCGGCACGGGCAGGTCGGTGGGCAGGTAACCCTGCGCGGCGTTGATGGCCGCCTGCACTTCCTGCTCGGCGACGTCGATGTTGAGGTTAAGGGCAAACTGCAGCACGATGACGGAGCTGCCGTCGGAGCTGGTGGAGGTCATTTGCGTGAGCCCGGCTACCTGGCCGAACTGGCGCTCCAGCGGCGCGGTGACGGCGGACGACATGACCTGCGGGCTGGCGCCGGGATAGAAGGTCTGCACCTGGATGGTGGGGTAGTCGGCTTCCGGCAGCGCGGAGACAGGCAGGGTGGTGTAGGAGGCGAGTCCAATGACCAGGATCGCGACCATCAGGAGTGCGGTTGCGACCGGCCGAAGGACGAAAGTGCGGGACGGATTCAACGTGTTTGCCCGGCGGCACGCTTTCCGGCCAGAGTGCCTGCGGCATCGCCATTGCCGGTAACCGGAGCTTGCGGAGATTCTTCGATCTCAACCTTGGTGCCGTCCTGCAGCTTGTCAAAGCCGGTGAGCGAGACGGTGTCGCCTGGGTTGAGGCCTTCGACCGCGGAGATGTTGCCGTCGGTGGTCTTCTCGACAATATTCTGGATGGAGGCAGTGTTGTTGCTGTTCACCTTGTAGACAAAGGCTTGCACTCCATTGCGCTGAACGGCCGCGCTGGGAATCAGCATGGCGTTATGCAGCGTGTTTACCAGCAGGCGGGCGTTGACGAACTGGTTGGGGTAGAGGGCCAGATCGTGGTTGTCGAACTCGGCGCGGAAGCGGATGGTGCCGGTGGTGGTGTCGACCTGGTTGTCGATGGTGAGCAGATGGCCGGTGGCGATTTTGTTCATTTGCGAGCGGTCGAAGGCGTCGACGGGCAGGCCCGTTCGGTGAAGAATTTGCGACCGCACCTGGGAAAGATTGTCTTCCGCCACGTTGAAGACTACGGTGATCGGCTGCAATTGTGTAACCACCACGAGTGCATTCGAGTTGCCGGCAAAGATGGTGTTGCCGGGGTCGACGAGGCGTAAGCCCACGCGGCCGGAAGCCGGTGCAGTGAGATGGCAGTAGCTGAGTTGGACCTGCTGGTAGTCGACCTGGCCCTCATCGTTTTTGACCGTGCCCTTGTATTGCTCGACAGCCTGCTCCTGGTCGTCGAGGGTCTGGTGGGCGATGGCGTTCAGCGCGACGGCTTTCTGGTAGCGGGTCAGGTCGATCTCCGCCTGCTTGAGCAGGCCCTGGTCGTGCTGCAGGGTGCCTTCCGCCTGCTTGAGCTGGGCTTCGTAGGGCCGGGGGTCGATTTCGATCAGCGACTGGCCTTTGCGGACCATCTGGCCTTCGCGATAGTTGACGGCGACTGACCTTTCCGGTGACCTGGCTGTAGAGGCTGACGGTGGAGATGGGAGTGACGGTGCCAAGGGCGTCGACGTGGATGCCGATGTCGCCCTCGCGGACGGTGGCGGCCTTGATGGTGACCACGGCGGGCTGGTTGAGTGCGCTCTCGTCGGGTTTGGGCTGGGGTTTGTGGGTAACCAGCAGCACGACGGCAAGCACCAGCAGGGCGATGAGCAGGATGCCAAGCCAAGGGCGGCGTTTTCTTGCGGGTGCCAGGCGAAGCGGCGGTGAAGGGATCAGGACGCAAGCTCGCTTCAGAACTCTCCATAGGTGCTGGACTCCGGCGGATGACGTGGTTTGTGGTAAAGCCTTACCAGTACTTTACCAGTCAGTCCGGCAAACCGGCGGCCATTCCCAGCATGCAGATTGCGCTAAAGCCAAAGTAAGAGCCAAGCCAGAGGAGTGTCTGACCGGGTGAGGTGGGGTCCAGCTTGATCCATCCCAGCACAAAAGCAAGAAACAGCGTGGCAAAACCAACCAGGACCGTCCCGGCCGTGCCAGGAAGCCATTTGCGGGTTAGCCGCGGTCCAGAGGTGGCCAATTCATGAGCGGCAAGACTCACTGCCATCACAATCATCAAGAGAGCGATGGTACGAAAAGCGATGGTTGTCACCAGAGTCAGGATTAGCCCGAGGGCGCTGCATGCAGCACCATTCAGAACAAGAAGCCAGCGTTTCCCCTCTGCGGAGCGTAGAATTCCGGCGGCGATGGTGCAAACGCCTGCCGCCAGGGTGAGCTCACCCACTGGCACAATCTCCCTCCGGTTGACGTGTTGGCCTGCATAATTGAAGTAGATGATGGCAATAATCGCCTCAAGGGCGACACACAAACCCAGTGACCACCAGTTCCTGATCGGCCGTTGAGTCATGCACAACCTCCAGGATCGTGATGCAATCCTGTCTGGCCTGTAATCATACGCCGCGACAAGAAATATCGATCTCAAAATAATTTGTCATTCCCGAGCAGCAAACTTGCCTGCGGCAAGTTGAGAGAAAAATGACAGCGCTTTCTTTATCAGCAACCAAAGCCTGAGTGGCCCAATTCGCATCTATAGGATATGAATGTGATGTGAGTGTTGCCCGGCCCGTTTCATCCTGTTCGCGTGTCGTCAAGAAGTTTGAGAGGAATCCGGCGCTCAAAGCGCCTCCCTGCGCTGAGGCGGGGACTTAAAGCACCCTTTCTGCGCGCAAAGCGGGAGCCTAGGGTGCGTCGGTGGTGGCGTGTTTGCGATGATTGATTAAAATGATCCCAGTAATCGCCACTTCCACTCCTGCTATTCGGCCCGCAAAGTGGTCGACGGATCAACCTGCGCCGCGCGCCACGCGGGCATCCAGCATGCTATTGCCGACACACTTACAAGCATCAGCACCACCCCTGTCCAAGCGATGGGGTCCAGAGGCGAAGTGCCGAAGAGGAGAGTGGCAATCCCCTGAGCGGCAGCGATAGCTCCACAAAGCCCGATCGCGATGCCGAACGCGGTGAGCCGCATTCCATCGCGAATGATGAGTGCCAGGATATCACCGCGAGAAGCGCCGAGCGCGGCGCGCACGCCGATCTCGCGGGTGCGCTCCGCGACGTTGCCCGAGACCACGCCATAGATTCCGACGGCTGCTAGCATAAGGGACACAATGCCGAAGGCTTCGAAAAGAATCAGCACAAAGCGCCGCTCAGCTTCGCTAATGGCCATCATCCGATCCATGGTTATGACGCGCACGATGGGTTGGCTCCTGTCCACCGACCAGATTGCACTTTTGACAGCAGGCGCAAGAGCCGCATTGTCGCGGGTTCGGATCACGAACGAAAGCGTCTCGTCGGCGAACCAGGTCTGCTGGGTGGATAGATAGACAGCGTCGGGCTGATTAATCGCCAATGATGTCTGCTTCACGTCACTCACGATGCCGACAACTGTATACCACCGGTCCCTGGGACCGACGTGGAGGCGTTTGCCGAGAGGGTTCTGACTGCCGAAATGGCTCTTGGCCAGCGATTCGCTGATCAGCGCAGCTTGTGGCGCGCCAGCCGTGTCGTGCTCATCGAGGCAGCGGCCACTAAGCAAGTGAATACTCAACGTCTGGCAGTAGTTCGGGCTGACCGCGTAACGAAATACATTGTGGCCGGTCTGCGGATCTTCATCCTCGAACTGCGCGCCGTAGAGGCCGACGACCGGTGGATCGTCGCTGAGCGGCAACAGACTCGTGAATGCCGCCTGCTGCACACCAGGAACGCTCCGCACCGCATCGAGAGCCTGCTCAAAGAACCGGCGCCTCCGGCTGCTGCCCACGCCCGGCGCAGAGGGGAGATCGTCAAACTGATGTCCGAAGGACTGTACCTGCATAGTGAGGAGGTGCGAGGGATTGAAGCCGGGGTCAACCGCCAGGAGGCGTTGCATGCTGCGCATGAGCAATCCGGCGCTGACCAGCAGAATTAGGGCAAATGCAACTTCGATGACGACGAGCACGCGACGCGTCCAGGCATGGCCGCCGGCAGAGTAACGGGAATTCTGCTGAAGTCCGCTTTGCAGGTCATCGCGTGTAATGTGGATCGCGGGCATGAGGCCGGCAGCAATGCCGACGATAGCCGTGATGGCGAGCGAGAAGAAAAAAGCCACCGGATCGACAACCATGGCATCACGCCGTGGCAGCCCCGCAGGGCTGAGGGCGACGAGTGCGCGCAGACCCGCTATGGCTACAGCGATACCTGCCGCGCCGCCAAGCGAAGCCAGCAGCAGGTTCTCGGTGATGAGCTGACGCATTATGCGCTGCTTCGATGCGCCGAGCGCACCACGAACAGCAAACTCTCCGCGTCTCTGCGAACCGCGTTCGAGCACAAGGTTCACCACATTAACCCACGCAATTGCCAGCACCAGGATTACAGCACCCAGCACCGCAAGCAGCGCCGGCTTGATGGTGTGAGCAATATCGTCTTGCAGCGAATCGACAATCAGGCCGTGCTTGAGAGAGGCCGAGCGCGCACGGGGAAACTGCGGCCACGGAGTGCCCGCGATCTGAGCCAGTTCCTGCACGCCCTGGAGGCGGCTGACCCCTGGCTTGAGACGCCCCACCATGTGCAGGTGGTTGCCCCATACCCAGGTATTGAAGTTGCTGGTAATTTGTCGCAAGTCATACTGCGCAGGCGTCCATATTTCGGCCGAGGGTGTCAGCACATCCTCGAAATTGCGCGCCATTACGCCGATGACGGTGTAGTTGTCATCGTCCAGTCTGACCGTTTTGCCAAGAATCGCAGGGTCGCCATGGAAAAGCCGGCGCCAGAGTTTGTCGCTCAGAATGGCGACCTTTGGGCCGTTGTATGCGTCTTCGGAGGCGAGGAAATCGCGGCCGAGGGCGGGAGAAACACCCAAAACACGGAAAAAGCTGGCGCTTACGCTTTGCCCCTCAAGCCGCTCCGGCTGGGTTCCTCCGGTTATGGCCGGTTGCCACGGCTCGAAAATAGCCATTGCGTCGAAGGAGCGGGCGCGCTCTGCGAGCTCCCGGTATGTGCCAAAGGCCACTTCCGCGCGGGCACCCTGGAAAGTGCCCCAGATCATCAGGATGCGGCCAGGATGAGGATAGGGCAGCGGCTTGAAAAGGATCGGATTGGCGGCGCTGAAAATCGCGGTGCTGGCGCCGATTCCGAGCGCCAGCGTCAGAATCCCGACGATAGTAAATCCTGGATGATTGCGCAGTTGCCGCGCCGCAAAACGCAGATCGAAGAAAAACGTTCTTACCGCATTCTCCCACCCGGACGACCGCACCTGGTCACGCACAACCGCAGGACTGCCGAGTTCCAGACGCGCGGTCCTCTGTGCATCTTCCGCGGAGAGCCCGCTTGCCATCAATCCGGCGGTTGCCTGTTCGAGATAGTGATCCACCTCGTCGGTAACATCCTGATCGGCGACTTTTCGGTGCGCGAGGACATTGAGGCCGCGGGTGAGTTGGCGCCAGAGAGACACCGGGTTAGCCCTCCGCCTTCAAAAGCCGTGCGATCGCCGACGCCCGGCGTGACCAGTCGGCCGTCTCGGCCTCCAGTTGTTTTTTCCCGGTACGAGTGAGCGTATAGAACTTGGCACGGCGCGAGTTCTCGGTTTGCCGCCACTCCGAATCCAGCCATCCAGCGCGCTCCAGCCGTTGCAAGGCGGTGAGCAGGGAACCGGGGTTCACTTTGAACACCCGCCGAGAAACCTGCTCCACCCGCCGGGCTATGCCGAAGCCGTGCATGGGCTCGAGGCTCAAGGTCTTGAGAATCAGCATATCCAGTGTGCCCTGGATCACGTCGGTATTCGGGTCGTCCACGCCTGCTCCTATTTACTATGCAAGACGCTAGCACCCAGTCATCTTGATTGTCAAGATATGATGGTCAACCCCGCGCTGAGCCTCTTCCCAAAAGCGGTTCTCCGCCACCGTATGCGCCAAACCTCATCGGCAGCCCGATTATTTTTTTCTTGACATGTACTAGTACACTAGTGCACTATTCAACTGGATGAAGAATTCAGTCCCAATCCGGCGTCCCTTTGCCTTCCGGCTCGACATGCACAGCGGGGTCCCCCTCTACCGCCAGCTCATCGACCAGGTCCAGGCTGCCATTGCGATGGACGTCCTTGTCCCCGGCGACCAGCTGCCCACCGTCCGCCAGGTTGCCGTGGACCTCGAAATCAATCCCAACACCGTGATGCGTGCCTATCGCGAAATGGAAATCCGCGGCATCCTCGACACGCAGCAGGGTACGGGCACCTTTGTTTCCCAGCAAAAAATCGAACGCGATGCCATCGAGCGCTCCCGCGGTCTGGAGCAGCTGGTCGAAGAGTTTGCTGCCAAGGCCGGCGCGAGCGGCTTTAATTTAGAGGAACTGATGACGGCTCTGCGCGATCGCTGGGATGAAGGAAAACCGGGAAGAGCCGTAAAGCCGAAAGGAGACAGGCGATGAGCAGCATGACCAGAACCTCAGAGGTAGACATTAGCGCGCCAGGAATCACAGCCTTAGTGGTGTGTATCGCCGCCGGCCTTGCAGCCGGGCGGCTCGTTCATTCGCCGGCTGCGCCCATCGCCGGCATCGTTGTTGGCCTCTACCTCCTATTCTCGATCAAGGTGGTGCAGCAATGGCAGCGCGTCGCCATCCTGCGTTTTGGGCGGTACCGCGGCCTCCGCGGCCCCGGTCTCTTTCTTATTGTGCCCGTGGTCGATACACTCAGCCGCTTCGTCGATCAGCGGGTTCGGGTCGCTACGGTGACAGCCGAATCCACGCTTACCCGCGATACGGTACCGGTCAACGTGGACGCAATCGTCTTCTGGCTGGTGTGGAACGCAGAGAAATCCATCCTCGAGGTCGAGAACTTTACGGATGCGGTCAATATGAGCGCGCAGACCGCACTCCGTGAATCCATCGGCCGCCATGAGCTGGCGCAGATGATCACCGAGCGCGAGAGCATGGGCCAGCAACTGCAACTGATCCTGGATGCCAAGACCAACCCCTGGGGCATCACCATTCAATCGGTGGAGATTCGCGATGTCCGCATCCCCCAGGCCCTGGAAAACGCCATGTCCCAACAGGCCCAGGCGGAACGCGAACGCCAGGCCCGGCTGATCCTCGGGGACGCCGAAACCCAGGTCGCCGTCAAGTTTGCCGAAGCTGCACGGACCTATGGGGACAACCCCGGCGCCCTGCACCTGCGCGCAATGAACATGCTCTACGAAGCGATGAAAGAGAAGGGGGCGATGGTCATTGTGCCCTCAACCGCTGTGGAAACCATGGGACTGGGCGGAACGCTCGCCACTGCGGCCATCGGCCGCGAGCGCTAAGCCCCCAACCGAAAAAGGAGATAACTTACATGACAAGCCTCAAGAAAAACGTCGTCATCCTCGCCTGCATGCTGGTTGCCTCGATGGCTGCCTACGCACAAGGTACACTGGCGGGCAAGTGGCATGGTACTGAGAACGGCCTTCCTACCGTTGATCTCACCATCGAAGAGAACGCCGGGCAGGCAAGCGGAAATGCCGTCTTCTACCTGATCAAGCGCAACCCGGGCGAGAGCGTTGCCCATGTGGCCGGCCAGGCTCCCGGGCCTATGGAAAACCTGAACTACGAGCCGGAGAAACTGACCTTTGATATGCACCGTCTGAACGGCTCCGTGGTCAGCTTCCGCGTCGAACTGACTGACGCAGATCACGCGAGATTGTTCCGCACCAGCGATAACGAGCCGGAAGGCTCCGGCTTCCCGCTCACCCGCGTGAAACCGTGAAGTAGGTCCTGAGCGCTCGCCTATTTTCAAGGGGTCGCTGAGCGACCCCTTGAACACTATGAATCTAAAATAAGCGGAGGACCCTGGAGAGCAGATTTAGATTGGAGGTTGCTCATGCCTGCGCCCCGCGCTCACGGAGTCCCCAGCCCCACGGTTTGCGCCTGGATTGTTGTTGCCATGCTGGCGATGATCGTGATTCCTGCGCTCATTACCCTCGAAACTGTCCACCACCCGGCCCCGCTCATGCCCGTCGATCAGACGTCCACACCGCATGGGTATACCTTCAGCCTTCTTCTCTTTATCATTCCCGCCGGGCTTATCGCCGGATGGTTTCTACCCAGCGAGGGATTGCATATCCCGCGGCGTGCTTTCTTTTGGACCCTCGGTCTTCTTGTCCCGCTGGGCTGCCTGCTCGATTTTGTTTTCGCGCAATGGTTCTTCGACTATCCCAACCGCGGCGCAACCCTGGGCATTCTTGCCCCCGCGCTTGGCCGCTGGGTTCCGCTGGAAGAATATGTCTTCTATTTCACTGGCTTTCTCGCCGTCCTTCTTCTCTACATTTGGCTCGGAGAGTTCTGGCTGGCCGCCTACAACGTAATTGATTACCCAGGCGAGGCCAGGAAAGTGGGTCGCCTGTTGCAATTTCATCCTACGTCGTTGATTTTGGCTGCGGTTCTGATTGGGGCCGCATGGTTTTACAAGAAGCACCTGGCACTGCCCGGCGACCGCGCCGGCTTTCCCGGCTACTTCACCTTCCTCGTCGCCGGAGCGCTGCTCCCGGCTGTGACTTTCTACCCCGTCGCGCGGCGGTTCATCAACTGGCGCGCCCTGAGCCTTACACTTTTCTTTATGTTGCTGGTCAGCCTGCTTTGGGAGGCCACCCTGGCTGTTCCCTACAACTGGTGGAACTTCCAGCATCGTGAGATGATGGGCATCTTCGTCGGCGCCTGGTCCTACTTGCCCATCGAAGAAGTGTTTGTGTGGGTTGCTGTTACGTATGCCACGGCAATTCTCTTTGAAGTGGTTAAGGTGGGGCTGGCATCCGAACGCTCGGTGCACGACGCTCTGCTGGGCACGGAGCGACGGTCATAAACTTATGAACCCTAGGCGCGGAACAGCTGAAGCAGTGATTCACTGGCATCGAGGGCATCTTGGGTCTTGAAGTTCGCAGCCAGTTGCAGCGAGGCAGCCTTGGGCGCCAGCGCTCGTAGCGATCCCAGGACGGTCTCATTGCAAAGCTGCGGACTGTCGGGACCGACAAGGATGTAGTCCACTTTGTCCACCTGCAAAAGGATCCTGGCATCGTGAACGTAGCTTGCCGACCTTACATCGAAGCCATGTTGGGCCAAGACGGTCTTCACAAAGGTGCACAGGTCTGCCGATTGATCCAGAACCAGTACACGAGGACCAGGCTTCCCATGGGCTTTCTCGGCCGGTGCTTGTCTTAGAAAAGAGGCGATGGCATCCTCTTCCGTCGCATGAACCTGCAGTACGCCGGAAAGCATCGTCAACTTCAGCAGGTCTAGAACGAATACCGGCGCGGCAGCCAGCCGGAGGTCGCCACCGCGTTTACGCAACCTCGAAGCGTACCGCACCAGCAGCCCGATTCCGGTGCTGTCCACACGCTCAAGCTCGGTCATGCACAGCACCACCCGCGCAACTTCACGCGCGCCCAGGTCGAGCGCCGCCTCCAGAGACTTGGTCTCATCACCGACAACGATGCGGCCCTGGCAATGAATGACGTAGACGTCTTCACAGAAGCGCGGAATCAGATTGAGTGGCATGGCTGCCTCATAAGTATAGATTCGCTATGTTACAGGACGTAAAGGCAAAAGATAACCGCAAAGTGGCGGCTCGCTATTGACGGGATCTGCCAGGCAAGTGTATCTTCCCGTTTGACTGAGCCAGCGGCTCGGGACCCACTCTAGTCAGGAGGCGCCTATGTCTGCCATTCCCACCCGGAAGAATCGGCCTGTCTCCGCCTCGCTCCGCTAACGCCAGGTTCCGGCCTTTCTTCCTTCCCTCATGCACTCAAACAGCCGTCGTGTGCCCACGATGACTGCACCCTTTGACTGCACAACAACAGCGAGCTGACCAGCAAAGGTCAGGGCTCGCGTGGAAGGAACTTCCATGCTTTTCAATAGTCTTGAGCTCAGGGACTTAGGGTGGAACTCGTTTTTCGAGGGTTATTTCTCAGATCTGCGGCAAGCAGCGCTGGTTCCAGCACGCGTGGTGGAGGAACTCAAGGGCTTCCATCGGGTGCGCTCCGGGGACGGAGAGTATCTGGCCGAGATTACAGGAAGGATCCGCTACCAGGCGGAGGACCGGGAAGATCTTCCGGCAGTTGGGGACTGGGTGGCTTTGGCGCCTCGTCCAGAAGAAGGCCGTGCGCGCATCGAGTGCATTTTGCCGCGAAGAACCAAGCTCTCCCGGAAGGCCGCAGGCCGAATGCGGAGCGAACAGATCGTGGCCACAAACCTGGATGTGGTGTTTGTGGTTACCTCGCTCAATCGCGAGTTAAACCTCCGCCGTCTCGAGCGCTATCTCACGGTGGCCTGGGACAGCGGGGCGCGGCCGGTCGTGCTGCTCAATAAGGCCGACCTCTGCATCGATGCCGATGCGCGTGCCGCTGATGTGGCGCGCGTGTCGTTGGGTGTACCCGTGCCCTTGCTGAGTGCGAGAGCGGGAACAGGCCTTGAAGCCCTGCGACAGTATTTCGCGCGAGGAGAAACGGCCGCGTTTGTGGGCTCTTCGGGGGTGGGGAAATCCTCGATCATCAACGCGCTCGCTCAAGGACAGGCGCTTCGCGTGCAGCCTGTGCGCGAGGGCGATGATCGCGGGCGGCACACAACCACGTCTCGACAGATGATCTTGCTTCCCACGGGCGGCATCGTGATTGATACTCCCGGGATGCGCGAGCTTCAGCTCTGGGAGAGTGGCCACGGCATGGATCAGGCATTTGAAGACATCGAGACACTCGCGCAGCGCTGCCGGTTTCGCGACTGTAGTCATCGCGGGGAGCCTGGATGTGAGATTGAGGCGGCAATTGCGAACGGCCTGCTCGACTGGGAACGACTGGAAAATCAGAGGAAGCTGGAGGCAGAGCTGCGCTTTCAGGAACGCAAGCAGGATCCGCGGCTGGCGCGCGAGATCAAGGACGAATGGAAGCGAATCCACAAGGCAATGCGGCACAGCAAACCGGGCCGTCCCTGACGAGCTACAGCTGCATTGACCGGTTGGTGCGGCCATCGATGACCGTTACCTTGCTGCCGAGCCGGTTCGCCACGTAAATCTTGTTGGTTATAGCATTGACTGCGATGGAATAGGGTCCCGCTCCTGCCTCCGCCACCCCGACCACGGTATTGGTCTTTCCATCGATAATCGTCACGCTGTGGCTATGAGTATTTGCAACGTAGATCGTATTCGTCTTCGGGTTGACCGCAATCGATTGCGGCCGTCTCCCCGTGGGGATGGTTGCGGTAACTGAATTCCTGGCAGTATCGATTACCGTCACACTATCGCTGCCGTAATTCAGCACATAGGCCATATTGGTTTGGTCATTCAACGCAACCGCACAGGGAATTGTTCCAGCGGCTACCGTTGTCGTCGCGTTGTCCTGGGTATTGATCACCGTCACGCTGGCATCGCCGGAATTGGGCAGGTAAACCTTATTGCTCACGGCATCGACTGCGATCTCCCAGAGATGTGTACCAGTAGGAAGCCGGCCGGAGAGGTTGGTTGCTCCGTCCACGACCGTCACGCTTTGATCTTCATATCCGACCAGATAAATCTTGTCGGTCTTGGTGTTAACCGCGATCGCATTGGCCTCCACGTCAACCTTGATTGACTTCGGCACGTTCGTCGCTCCGTCTACCACGGTTATGTAGCCGCTGCCGTAGCTTCGGGCAACGTAGATCTTGTTGGTTACCGGGTTCAAGGCAATCACACTAGGCAGAGCCCCAACGTCGACCGTGGCGGTGACCGTATTCTTCGCTCCATCAATCACCGACATGGTCCCGCTGTCGGAGTTAATGACATAAACCTGGTTGGTTACCGGGTCGATCGCCAGCGCTTTGGGTCCGCTCCCCACCTTGATCGCGGTGACCGCATTGGTCACGCCATTGATTGCCGTCACCGTGTCACTGGATGCGGTGATGGCGTAGACCATATTGGTATATGGATTCACCACAATCCCGCGCGGCCCGCTCTCTGTAGCCGCCTGCGCTACACCGGAAGGATTCGCTGCCATCAATGGCGTCACAATGAGCAAAAGACCCAGGGGCACAGTCAGATTATTCAGGCGCATGGTGAAAGTTGCATTCCTCTCAACCATCATAGTAATGTTTCATTAAAATGTCTCTCCTGCCTTTGAGGGCTGCCGGCCCATGACGAAATCTATCTTCGCCCTGGTTGTCTGCACCGCAGCCATGTTTTCCCATGCGGTCGCTCATGCCGCGTCCGATGAGCCCAAGGTGGTCGCGTTTTATGCGGTGGATGTCGAGCCCGATCATAGCCACTTCGCGCAGGATGCACTGAAGTTTCTGACTGCGATCGCAGCGAAAGACAAATTCAGCTTTGTGGCAACGACCAATTGGGCGGATTTGAACGACTCATATCTGCAAAATTGCAAGCTCGTCATCTGGTTGAATGATGAGCCGCATACCCCGGAACAAGAGCAAGCATTTCAGAAATACATGACTAGCGGCGGCGCGTGGATTGGCTTCCACTCGGTTGGCTACACCGAGAAAAAAACCCGATGGCCCTGGTATCAGAGCTTTCTCGGACGCATCTTTGACAACAACAGCTGGCCCCCGTTGCCGGCCGAACTGCTGGTGACGGATCGCAACCACCCGGTGACCAGAAATCTGCCGGAATCGTTCGAATCACCTTCCAACGAGTGGTATTCGTGGGATCCAAATCCGGCGTTCAACAAGGACGTGAAAGTTCTGCTCAAATTGGCGCCTTCAAACTTTCCTCTCGGGATCAAGGATGTTCTGGGGGGTGGCACCATCCCCGTAGTGTGGACCAACACGAAATACAAGATGCTCTACATCAATATGGGCCACGGGGACAAGATCTTTACCAGTCCGACGCAAAACACCCTGATTGAGAATGCGGTGCTGTGGCTGGCACAGGTTCAGTAGGTGGCGAGCGAAACCCGCAATACCTCGGGTTCGTCGGAAAAATTGAGTCCCCAATCGGTCTGGTCGCCATTCAGAATGCGCATGAACTTGAAGGTGCCGTTCTCGTAGGCGCCTTCTTCCACGCGCAGGAACTGCCGATGCTTGTTGGCCTCCGCGGGACGAAAGTCCACGCGGGAGAACAGCCCAGTCACCAGAAACTGATTATCTTTCAGTTGCGCCACCAGGGCGCGTCCCAGCGGCTCGGGGTTGCCCTTTGCGGGGCTATTCCGCACAGCTCCGTAGGAGATCACGGCGTCCCAGGCCCCGAAATGGAGTGTTTGCGTGACCTCGCCTTCCTCTTCCGCAACTGCCTGCAGCTTTCCCTGGAAATTCAGGTGAGCGATGTCGCGCATCATAGGACCGATCAGCCGGTAATTCTGCGCTGTCGGATCGAGAAAGCTATTTCCCGTCGACTCGTGTGGATGAACTCGCGTGTAATCCAGGCCGAAGGGCGAGTAGCCAATGGCCTGCAGTCCCAGCGCGGAGAAAAAGAAGCGGGCTATCTTGGCCGAACCATTGGTCTCGGGAACGAACAAGGCATTGTCCGGTCGATGATAGAGCTGCAACACCTTCAGGTAGCTTGCGGTATCGAGCAGGTAGATATCCGGCGCAAGAATATCGATCGCGGGCGCCGCGGTCTTCCAGATGGAAAGTACATTATCAGTGGGGCCGCCGCTCTCGTAGCTGCCGGGGGCGCCCTTGAACGGATCGCGCAACGCTGCGTTGACATACAGCGGCAGCCCGTAGACTGCCTTGCCGGCAGCGGCAACCTTGCCGACATAGGTGGCGACAGCCCAGGCATGGAAGCACACTTCGGCCTCCGCGCCGAAGGCGTCCTGCCAGTTGGCGGAGGCCGTTCCCTTATTCATTGCCTGGAGCACGTTGGCCGGCACCGGGCCGTCGAACAGCTTTTGCGCGGCCGGAGAGTAATCGCGCACGCTACCCCATGTCCCGGTTTCGTTCTCCACCTGCACCATCAGCACGGTCCGCTCCGGGTCGGCGGCCTTGAGATGGCGCATGAACTCGGTAAATGCATGGATGTCTGCATCGAGAGATGCTGTGGCAAACGGCGAGGGCGAGTCGACCGCCTCTCCATTCTTATTGACCACGTGGAAGTAGCGTTCCGGCTGCAGCTTCATCCACTCCGGCATGTAGTGCTGGCTGCCGTTCTTCCAGGTGCCGAACCACAGCAGCACCAGATGGAGATGATGCTCGCGGGCCTGGGCGAGCACCGTGTCCACCGCCGTGTAGTCAAACTTTCCCGGCTGCGGCTCGAACTGTTCCCAATAGATAGGGATCTCGAGCGTGTTGGCGTGGAGATATTCCATGGCAGACCACACTTTCGGCAGCGTTGCCGGCCAGTCGCTTGAGTTGTGTGCCTGGGCGCCCAGGATGAGATACGGCGCGCCGTCCACCAGCAGGGTAAAGCGGCCGTCTTGCTGCACCAGGCCGGGGATCGGGTGTTCTTTCACCTGGCTTTGCAATGCCAAACTGCATGCCGCCAGAATGCCCGCGATGATGAAGGTTTTCATTTTGGTCAACGGTATCACGCAGTTAGCGGCTGCGGAAAACTCGGGATGAAGGACGAAACTTAGCCACGCCGCGCCGGACGAGGCCGGGCATGCGCCTTTCAGTAAGGAAAGGCGCATGAAGTTTGCCAAAGCCACCAACTTCCACAGGAAATCCGGGGGAGGGGCGACCTGAGCTTCAGAGCTGTCCGAATTAGCGAGAAAGCCAGCCTGTCGGAGCAGTTAGTCAGCTGATTACATTAGGAGAGCTTGGGCCAACATCAAATCAGGTTCCCTACTTTGGGACCACTGAAAACGAAGCATTAACCGCAGGTCCCTCCACTACGCTACGCTCCGGTCGGGATGACAAATTTGTTTTGAAATCGATGATTGCTCACGACAACTGCCGATTTTGCAACAAAATTGTCATCCCGACCGGAGCGAACCCGGATTTCCTGCCACGCAGCACTTGACAGACCCGCGTGTGCGCCTTTCAGCAAGGAAAGGCGCATGAAGCTCGCCGAAGCCACCAAGTTCCACAGGAAATCCGGGGGAGCGAAGTGGAGGGACCTGCGGTTAATGCGATTTCTGCGCCTGAGTCAGGAGTTGATCCCGATTCGTCCCTTGCTTCAAAAACCTAATTTGGACAGGTCTGCCTGGGCTAAGCTCAGGTCGCCCCTCCGGGGCTGGATTTTATACGGCTTTGAGCTGAGGCACCCCTCCCCGTGGTCTCGCTATAATGAGAGTGGGGTATTGCGGCCGAACACGCTCCAGGCCATCAGGGAAGATATGACGAAAACTCACCAACATCCTCTGGAAAAGATTCTCGAGAGCCGAATTGCCATCATTGACGGAGCGATGGGCACCACCATCCGCACCTATGGGATGAAGGAAGCAGAGATCCGTGGCCAGCGCTTCAAAGACTCGAAGAAGGATCTGCTGAACAACGGCGACCTTTTCTCCCTGACCCAGCCCAAGATGATCGGCGACATCCATCGCCGGTTCCTCGAGGCGGGCGCGGACATCATCGAGACCAATACCTTCGGCGCCACCAGCATCACCCAGAGTGAATTCTTTGTCGATGATCCCCGGGAGCACGGCGGGCGCAAAGATCCCGAGTTCTACCAGAAGGTCATCGAGGACAAGTTTCTGGGTGACCTGGCCTGGGAAATCAATGAGCAATCGGCGCGGCAGTGCCGGGAGTGGGCCGATCGCGTGGGCAACCAGACCTCGCGTCAACGGTTTGTTGCGGGAGCCATCGGACCGCTGACCGTGTCTCTTTCCAACTCGCCCGATGCCGATGATCCGGGCTTCCGGGTGGTCACCTTCGACCAGGTCAAGGCCGCCTACGCGCAGCAGGTGCGGGCCCTCATCGCCGGCGGCTCCGATCTGCTGCTGGTCGAGACCATCTTCGATTCCCTTAACGCCAAGGCAGCCCTCGTCGCCATCCGTGAAGTCTTCGATCAGGATGGCAAGCAACTGCCGGTCATGATTTCAGCGGCGGTCGGGCGTGGTGGCGAGACCGTCATCTCCGCACAGACCACCGAGGCGTTCTGGAACGCGGTGCAGCACGTGAAGCCGCTGTCGGTGGGGCTCAACTGCTCGCTCGGGCCTGATCTTATGTATCCCTTCCTCGAAGAGCTTTCGGATAAGGCGAACGTGGCCATCTCGTGCTACCCCAATGCCGGTTTGCCGAACCCACTTTCCGAGACCGGGTTCGATCTGGGGCCCAACGACATGGCCCGTTACCTGGGCGACTTCGCTCGTGGAGGGCTCATCAATATCGCCGGTGGCTGCTGCGGCAATACTCCTGAGCATATCGCGGCCATTGCCAAAGCGCTCGAGGGCCAGCCTCCCAGATCCCTCGACGCCTACACCCGTGAGAGCGCCGCATGAGCGTGGCCGAGGCCACGGAGACGAAACCGCTCCGTCTATCAGGATCACAGCCATTCACCCAGCAGCCTGCCGTCTTCATCATGATTGGTGAGCGGACCAATGTGGCCGGGTCGCCCAGGTTCGCCAAGCTGGTCAAAGAAGGCAAATACGAAGAAGCGGTCAGCGTGGCCCGGCAGCAAGTGGAGAATGGCGCCAACGTCCTCGACATCTGCATGGATGAAGGCATGATCGACGGCGTCGCGGCCATGACACGCTACCTGCAGTTGCTGGCCAGCGAGCCTGAAGTCGCGAAGTTGCCATTCATGGTGGACTCCTCCAAGTGGGAGGTCATCGAGGCCGGGCTCAAGTGTCTGCAGGGCAAGGGCATCGTGAACTCCATCTCGCTGAAAGAAGGCGAAGAGAAATTTCGCCACAATGCGGCCACGGTGTTGAAATACGGTGCAGCAGCGGTGGTGATGGCCTTCGATGAGCAGGGCCAGGCCGCGACCTACGAAGATAAAATCCGCATCTGCGAGCGTGCCTACCGCATTCTGGTCGAAGAGGTAGGATTTCCCCCAGAAGACATCATCTTCGACCCCAACATCCTCACCGTAGCCACGGGCATGGAGGAGCATAACAACTACGCGGTTGACTTTATCAACGCCACCCGTTGGATCAAGGCCAACCTGCCGCACGCCAAGGTGAGCGGTGGCGTCTCCAACATCTCCTTCAGCTTTCGTGGCAACAACAAGGTTCGCGAGGCTATGCACTCCGCGTTTCTGTATCACGCCATCGCGGCGGGCATGGATATGGGCATCGTGAACGCGGGCATGCTCGAGGTGTACGAGGAGATTGATCCTGAGCTGAAGGTGTTGGTCGAGGACGTGCTGCTCAACCGGCGGCCTGACGCGACCGAGCGGCTGGTGGAGTACGGCGAGACGCTGAAGGGCGCCGGCGCGGCGGTGAGTGAAAAGAAGACCGAAGAATGGCGCAGCGGAACGGTCGAGGAGCGCCTGTCGCACGCCCTGGTCAAGGGGATCGACACCTACATTGAGCTCGACGCCGAGGAAGCCCGGCTCAAGCTGGGCCGTCCTCTGCTGGTGATCGAAGGCCCGCTGATGGCGGGCATGAGCGTGGTGGGCGATCTATTCGGAGCGGGCAAGATGTTCCTGCCCCAGGTAGTCAAATCTGCCCGGGTAATGAAGAAAGCAGTAGCGCACCTGACTCCGTTCATGGAGGCGGAGAAGGCGACCATGGCTGCGGCGGGTCAGGAGGTCAAGGCCCAAGGCAAGATCGTGCTGGCCACGGTCAAGGGGGACGTGCACGACATTGGTAAGAACATTGTCGGGGTCGTGCTCGCCTGCAATAACTACGAGGTCATCGACCTGGGGGTGATGGTTCCCAGCGAGAAAATCCTGGAACGCGCCAAGGCGGAGAAAGCGGACATGATCGGTCTGAGCGGCCTGATCACGCCCTCGCTGGATGAGATGGTGCACGTGGCTCGTGAGATGGAGCGTCAGGGATTCAAACTCCCGCTGCTGATTGGCGGCGCCACTACCAGCCGGGCGCACACGGCCATTAAAATAGCGCCGCACTACAGCGAGCCCGTGGTCCACGTGCTCGATGCCAGCCGCGCGGTGCCGGTGACCACCAGTCTTTTGAGTGACGAGAACAAGCCGGCGTTTGTGGCCCAGCACCGTGCCGACTACGAGGCGCTCCGCAAGTCGCACTTGGCGCCACGGCAGAAGCTCGTCGGGCTTGAGACCGCGCGCAAGAGGCGGACTCCGATTGAGTGGCGCGCAGAAGACCTGGCTACGCCTTCGTTTACCGGGGTGCGCGTGCTGGATAACTTTCCTCTGGCCACGCTGCGCGACTTCATTGATTGGTCGCCCTTCTTTCACACCTGGGAATTGAAGGGTATCTATCCGCGCATCTTCGAGCATCCGGATTACGGTGCGCAGGCGCGCCAGATCTTCACCGAAGCCAATGCTCTGCTTGACACCATCATCGAGAAGAAGCTGATCACGGCGCGCGGTGTCTATGGTTTCTTTCCCGCCAACGCTGTAGGCGACGATATCGAGCTGTACACCGACGGTGGCGGTGTACTGGAGCGATTCCACTTTCTCCGCCAGCAAGCGAACCGGGAAGGCAGTGAGCCCTGCCGCTCGCTTGCCGACTTTATCGCGCCCAGGGAAACTGGGCTCTCCGACTACATCGGTGGGTTCGCGGTCACCAGCGGCATCGGCCTCAAGGAGCTGGGTGATGATTTTCGCGCCAAGCACGACGACTACAACGCAATCATGGCAGAGGCCGTTGCCGACCGCCTGGCGGAGGCCTTTGCCGAGTGCCTGCACAAGCGGGTGCGGTGTGAATGGGGCTACGGTTGCGGAGAAGGATTGAGCAACGCGGATCTTATCCAGGAAAAGTATCGCGGCATTCGGCCGGCGCCGGGGTACCCGGCCTGCCCGGATCACACGGAGAAGGGGCCGCTCTGGCAGTTGCTCAATGTGCAGGCGAATACCGGCATGATCATTACGGAGTCGTTCGCGATGTGGCCCGGCTCAAGCGTGAGTGGGCTCTATTTCGCTCACCCGGAATCGCGCTATTTCGCCCTGGGCAAGATCGGCCGCGATCAAGTGGAGGACTACGCCGAACGCAAAGGGATGACTGTGGCGGAGGTCGAACGCTGGCTCGGTCCTAACCTGAATTACGACCCTGCGGTGTAAGTATCTGGACCAGTATTGCTGGTGAAGTCTTTGTCGGTTGCGCCCCTGAAACTTCAGACTTGTCAAAATTAGGCCCTTAACCAAAAGGACGAATTGGGATTACTCGTGGCTTAGGCGCACAAATCGTATTAACCGCAGGTCCCTCCACTACGCTGCGCTCCGGTCAGGATGACAATTTTGTTGCAAAACGGGAGCTCTAGCGAGAGAAAGGCACAGAGGTCGCTGCCGCGCATTGTCCCATTGCCTGGAGGTTTAAAATTGGAGACAAGCATCCTTCTTTGCGGGAGAGCATCGATGGACGAGCAAGAGTTTGATTCGAGGTTTCCGGGACGGCCCTTCGTCAGAGAGGACGCAATGCAGGCGGACGTTCGGGCGGGTCGCTGCACGGCACTCGCTGTTGCACTCTGGGGTACCGCCGACTACTTGCAGCGTCAACTGCTCGCCCCCCATCCTGAAATACCTTCAGGCTTCGAGTTGGCCGATTTTCGGGAGCTGCAACAGCGCGTTCTTGTATTCCAGTGGTTCTGCTCGAACCGCGATCTCGTCCGCCGTTTTCCGACTTTCATGGGTGCGCAACATCCCGAGCTATGGGAAGCCCGCCGCGAGGTTCTGCGCCGTGCGATTGAGTATTTAGAACACCGCTGAGGTGCGCAGTCTCAAATAGCACGCTCCTGCACCAGCATCGGCGACGATGTCTGCTGCAGCCTGGCTTTCACGACGTTCAGGAACGCCTGCATGCCGGGTGAAATCCACTTGTCTTTGTGCCAGACGATATGGGTTGCGATGCTCATCTTTGCGCCGTGCCAGTTCATCACCGCGAACTGTTTCTTTCTCAGTTCGCAAGCGATCACGACCTCCGGCAAAAGACCGATCCCCATCCCTGCGAGCACACATTGTTTAATGGCTTCTACGCTGGAGAACTCCGTAATGTGTTGCGGCCTTATATTGGCTGCGGCCAGCTGCATGTCCAGCTTCTTACGATATCCGCAGCCAGCCTCAGTCAAGAGCAGAGTCTGGTCTATAAGATCCTTTGGATACACCTTCCTGGCGCAGCACAGCGGATGATCCGGCGTACAGAAGAGATAAATGTCTTCCGAGCGCATGCGCATGGAACTCAGTTGTTCACCATTGATCGAGTCTGACATGCTGATGGCCAGGTCCACTCTGCCGCTCTCCAGTTCGTCAGCCATCCTGTTGTCAGAATCGGGGCGGAAGATAATCTCTACCTGCGGGTATCTCTTTCTGAAAACCTTCAGCACTTCGGGCAGGCGGTAGGTGAGCACGCTCTCCGGCGCGCCAATGTGCAAAGGGCCGGCGGGCTCGGTACCAAACTTCACTGAACGATAGCCCTGCTCCATCGCGGCGAGTGCCTTCTCGGCAAACGGAAGGAAGCGGTGACCGGCTTCAGTCAGCACCACACGTTTCGCTAACCGGTCAAAGAGCGGAGACCCCAGTTCCGCTTCGAGTGATTTGATCTGCGACGTTACATTCGATTGCACGGTGTGCACCCGTTCCGCAGTCCGCGTGAAATTCAACTCTTCCGCAAGAGCACAAAAGGTCTGCAGCTGCCGAACTTCCATTGTGCCATCTCCTTTTGAGATCGTCTTGATGCTAACAATCTATTGGACGTAAGTCTAGCCTGGGTGGAGACTCGGCTTATGAGCGTACTTTGGTTTCCCCATCGCCAATCCCATGGAACGAGGCTTGTTCTCCCGTTACTGCTGGTCTGGGCCTGGGCAGTTGCCTTGTATGCGCAGCAATCAGGTACGGCGATCGCCTTTTATGCGCAACCACAGGTGAGCGAGGATATGTGGCCGTCGTTGTTCCAAATAGTGCGCGCCGATCTGGCCAGCGGCGCCGGCGAGTCGTTGAACGGCGTCGCGTTGGACCAAGACCCCATCCTGGTTCGTGGAAGCGATGACCTTCGGGGGGTCACTTTCTCACATATCATCTCAGTCAAGCTACTGGGCCGCTGCGATGTTCTCCCGCAGACGAATCGCCCGGAACTGACCGGCCCACTTGGCTGGGTGCTGCTGGTTTCCGGAAAAATTCAGCCCTATGTCTCCATCGATTGCACCCGTATCGCCCAGGTGCTGCGCCCCGCCGTCGCCGGCCTGAACAAAGAGGACCGGAGGTACGCGATGATGCAGGCGATTGCCCACGTGCTCATCCATGAGTGGATCCATATTGCCACGCAAAGCGACGTGCACGGGCGACGGGGCATCATGCAGGCGTATCTCTCGGCGAACCAATTGATCGCCGTCCCCAACAACGGCGATTTGCAGATGGCAAAACGTTAGCTTCCCACATCAGATTTTGGCCTTTACCTGACGACGGCGCCCATCGCGCGGCGGCCGTGGCCGTTTCTGGGATAAACTGCGACCAGTGCTCGGTCCTATCCCGGTGGGTGCGTGATTAACCTTTATTGTTGTTTTAAGCGCATTATTTTATGAGCGAACACCCCACAGGTGCTTCGCAACCAGAGGCCGGCGCCACTCTTCCGGTAAGCGCACCCCCCTTCCTCGCGCGCATCTTCAGAGCCTTTCGCTATCGTGATTTCCGCCTCATGTGGATGGGGGCATGCGCCTCCACCATCGGCACCTTCGTGCAACAATTCGCCCAAAGCTGGCTGGTCTACGATCTCACCAAAGATCCCTTCTATCTGGGTTTGGATCTCTTTTTGGGACAGCTTCCCATCATTATGTTTTCCCTCTTTGGCGGGGTCTTCGCGGATCGCATGGACCGGCGAAAGATGTTGCTTGCTTCGCAATACATCCAGATGGCATGCGCTTTCCTGCTAGCGTTCTTGTACTTCACCCATGTCGTGCAAGTCTGGCACATTCTGGCGCTCTCGTTCATTGTGGGACTGGGGCAGTCTTTCGGAGGTCCAGCCTATTCCGCGCTGCTGCCCACGCTGGTTGGGCCTGAAGACCTGGCCAATGCGATTGCCATGAACTCGATCCAGTTCAACCTGGCGCGCATCCTCGGCCCGACCATCGGAGGCTTTACCTACGCCCTGTTCGGTCCAACCTGGTGTTTCACCCTGAACGGAGTTTCCTACCTTGCCGTAATCGTTTCCCTCTTCATGATTCAGGTCAAATTTGTGCCGCCTAAAACGCGCGAGCGGGTTATGACCAGCATGGGAGAGGGAATTCGGTTCATACGGCGCCGCTCCGGCATGAGCGCGCTGGTGGTATTAGCGTTCTGCACTACCTTATTCGGATTTTCGCTCACTGCCTTCTTACCTGTCTTCGTGAAGACCATCTTTCACAAAGGCCCCGAAACCTACACATTGCTCCTGGTCTTCTCAGGAGCCGGCTCGATCTGTGGCGCCCTCATCGTGGCAGCCATGGAGAAGTGGAAGGGGCAGCAGCGCCTCACCGTGCTGATTCTGGCCTTTCTGGGGATCATTACCGCGGCCTTTGCTCTCTCCAAGTGGCTTCCGCTCTCCTGCCTGCTCATTTTCCTCGGAGGCGTGGCGGTCATGGCCTCTGCCTCGCTCATGTTGTCCCTGGTGCAGATCATAACCACCGATGCGATGCGGGGACGGGTGATGAGCGTGTACAACCTGGCCTTTCGTGCGGGGATGCCTCTAGGCAGTTTGGCCATAGGCAAACTCATCCCCGTCTTTGGGGTTTCGACGGCGTTAGCGGGATCAGGATTCGTGCTGGTGGCCGTCTCCCTCTATTACCTGATAGGCAGGAGCGAAATCACTTAATCGCTCTGTTCCCTCAACCAGCGAGTGAAGAGAGCTTTGCTCGAGATGACAGAGCCAAGCGGTTGGTTTAGGGCTGCGGTATCCCACTCAAGCCAAAACAAGGCTTGAATGGGGCACCCAGGACCTTCTAAACGCGCACCGCGATCACGCCGCTTCATGCTGTCCCAAGGTTGTAGATTTGAGGCAGTATCCCGCTAAGCCAGTCCAGATGGGGTGGAAACCATGCCTTTCCATGATCCTCGTAACTTGCGAGCGCTTCCCAAAGTTGCCATCGGGCTCTCATTCTTTGCTGTGCTTTGCTGTGTGGTCGCCGGCCAGCAAAAGGCGAAGCTGCCTGGCGAAGACTGGATCCAGCTATTCAACGGCGTCGACCTGAGCGGCTGGACGAAAATCGGCAGAGAAAGCTGGACGGTAGAGGATGGGTTGCTCCACGGGAAGGGCCTCACCCAGGACTACGGTTACCTTCAAACCGAGAAGGACTACAAGGACTTCCAGTTGTCGCTACGCTTCAAGTGTGTGGGTGATGGCAATAGCGGAGTCTTCTTCCATTCCGCATTCAAACCGGGAACCGCGGATGTGACCCAGGGTATGCAGTTCGAGATCGACTGCAAAATGATGCATCACACGGCAGGGGTCTACGCGGAGGATGGGCGTGGGTGGGTGGTTTGGCCGGCGCCGGAGAATGAGGGCGTGGTCCGGATGGGGGAGTGGAACGACTACCTGGTAGAGGTCGACGGAAACCGCTACAAGTCCCGCCTGAACGGAGTGCCCATGGTGGACTTCACCGATCCCAAACCGACCTCCTTCGATGGCAAGATCGCCTTGCAACTGCACGCCGGCGGCCGCGGCAACATGGAATTCACTGACATCTGGATACGAGATCTTTCACACCGCTAGCTATTCCGCATCAAGCCTTTTCTGACCCTGGACATATCCCGGAAGGTAGGAGTGTATCTGTCCCAGGATCAATCGGTTAGCTCGTCATGTCCGGGAATTTAGAAGTCAGGATCAAGTCCTTCCACGGCCATTTTGATCCTTTGATATTCCGCGCAGCGTCGGTGCATGTCAAACCGAAGCCGCTCGATTCTCTTTCTTTTCCTGGCCCTGGCCGGGAACGCCAAAACCCTCACAGCCCAGGCCTCTGCCGTCCAGGTAAAGGTCTACGATTACGCCGATTTGAAGCCGGAATCTCTCCACAGCGTGGTTGCGCTGACCCAGCAGATCCTGGCCGGAGCCGGTCTCTCAGTCCAGGTACAGCTATGCCGGGGAAATCTTGCCATCTCCTGCGAGGGCCAAAGCGGTCATATTCGGAGCCTGGTGGTCCGGGTGGTTGCCGGGGGATCAAAAACCAAGGACAGCGTGCTTCGCTCGCCGCTCGGTCAGTCTATGGCCGATCATCAGGGCGGGACCTACGCGTCGGTCTTTATGGAACGGATCCAGGACGCGGCCGCCGAGGCAAACGTTCCCTGGGATACCGTGCTTGCCTACGCCGTCGCCCACGAGGTTGGACATCTGCTCCTGGGCTCTGACGCTCACACACCCCGGGGGGTGATGAAAGGGAATTGGGATCGTAAGGACTACGAAGCAATGAACCAGCGCCAATTCCACTTCATCGATGGGCAGGCCCATCAGCTGGCAAGTCGTTTTGGCGGTTCGTCCTCCGCCGATGTGCCGTCGGCGCAGGTTGCACCTGGCCAGTAGCGCAGCGCAGGCTTTGTCTACAAACTCTACTCTATCTGCGTCATCCAGACCGGGGTTTTCAGTTCGCTAGTTTCATCACCAGCAGCGTCATATCATCATGCTGTTCCGCTCCGGCGTAAAATCATCGGCTGCGCGGAAGATTTCCTCGAGAACTTCTGATGCCGAAGCAGAGGCCCGACGCGGCACTGCTTCCAGCATACGGTCTTCTCCCCACTCCTCGTCCTCGGCCGTCATGGCTTCGCTGATTCCGTCGGTATAGGCAATCAACAAATCGCCTGGCTCGAGGATCAGGGACCGCGCCTCATACGAAGCCAATGGGAGCATCCCAACGACTGGGCCACAAGCTTCAAGGCGCTGAAGCTCTCCTGAGGCTTGCTTCAGCAGCACGGGAGAATTGTGACCTGCATTGACGTAGCGGAACTCTTGAGTCTGAGGAGTGAAAGTAGCGAAGAAGAAGGTCGCATAGCGGCTGCTCGAAGAGGCCTCATACACCAGCCGATTCACTTTTTGCATCATGTTGGCGAGATCGCCGGGCTCGTCAAGCAGCAGGCCGCGCAGAGAAGCTCGCAGGCTAGCCATGATGAGCGATGCAGAAATGCCCTTTCCCGAGACATCGCCAATGGCAAAGCCAAGATGGCCGTTTTCCATCTCAATCAGGTCGTAGTAGTCGCCGCCAACTTCGGATGCGGGACGACAGAAGCCGGCCAGGCCCACTCCGGCAACGCTAGGGATACTCTGGGGAAACAGCCGCTGTTGCACTTCACGGGCAATCTCGATCTCTCGGTTCATCCGCTCGCGTTCTGCTGCCTGGTTTGCGAGCGTTCGTACCAGTTCGGCGACTTCGAGTGTCAGTCCAGTCTGCGCCGCCACCGATTGCAATGTGCGCAGGTCCGTCGGCGTGTAGGGCTCTTCTGACTTCTTGGGGCCCAGCGCAATCAACCCTAATAGATCCGCGCGTCCGGACATGGGCAGCAGCAACTCGGCATTGATCTCCCGCAGCAGAGTTTTCTCTTCTGCACCGGCGTCCGTAAACCACTCTTCGGGACGGTCGTGGTACACGGTTGCAGGCCGATTGGTTCGCAACAAATTCTGGATAGTCGCCGACTCCTCGGCAAGCGCGACCGGACCACCGAAGTCCATGCCCAGCGCCTGCTGCAGATGAAATACCTTGCTGCCGCGCAGCAAAACGGCAATTTGCGAAACATGCAGAACCTCTGAGATGCGCCGAAGAACAATGTCGAAAAGCATTTTAGTGTCCGTTAGCTGACGCACCTGCTCAGAAAGTTCGCTGAGCACCACCTCGCTGTTGTACGCCTCGCGAAAGAACTTGCGGTCAAGCCAGCGCTGCAGACGCTGACTGAAGCTCTCCCGCAAAATAAATACCTGAAACAAAACGGCGATGCAGACCGCGAGCAGGACTAAGTTCAAAAGTTGATGTTCTTTGCGCTGCATCATCGGAAGGATAAATCGCAGGATGAGGAAAGCAACCAGTGCTATCTCAGCAGTCACTACTGTGGCGCGGGCCAGCAAATATTTCGTGCCCATGCGAAGCAGGATGCGGACATCCATGGCCCGTTGAACGATCAGAACATAGGCCAGGGTAAGGGGAAAGAGCGCCAGCACCGGGACGACAGCGCGGAACCAGTTTCCATGGTGCGGGTCCATCCCGAACAAGGGCACCACGGCGAAAATGATGATCAGGGGGCCAAGCGACAAGCCACTGCCGATGGCCAGTACGCGCAGGCGGCGCCGTGCATCGGCCGTGGATGCGGAGCGCAATTTGTCAAAAACCGCGGTGAGGAAAAGGAGAATACAGGTCACGGTAAGCCAGTTGAAAAAGTGATGGGTCCAGATTTGCAGGCGCGAAAGGGAGTGGAGAGATCGAACAGAAAAGTGTCTTGCCGCAAAAAAGCCAAGTTCGAAAACAAAAGTACAACAGCTGGCCGCCAGGATGGCGTACTTGAACCAGGGCAGGCGAAGGTCCGCTCGCCAGCGCTCCGGAAACAGGAAACCAAACCACAAGAGCGCGGGGAGGGCGAAGACCTGCACGATCACATTCCACAGGTCCAGCAACGCGTACCAGGGCTCCGGCCAGAAGCTAAAATCAAGATCGCCGTAGGCCGTCTCAGGAAATGCGAGCAGCACAAGGACGAGCCATGCATTCAGATCTCGTGGGCGTGCGGCAACTACCCAGTATCCGATAAGGAGCCCGAGCAGGGGAACGCCGAGAATCTGGGTGAGAAATGTAATGTCGCGGCCCAGAGACCAGAGGGGGCCTTGGCGGGAGGGCAAACGAACCTGCACCTCTCGCACCTGCCCGGCCGGTGTGCGGACGGAAACACCGATCGTCTGGCCCGGCTTGAAATGCAGCCGGATGTCGTGGAGCTGAGCTTCGCCGGTGAACGGCACTCCGTTGATTGCCAGAAGAAAGTCCCCGTTGGATAAGCCGGCGGCTGTGGCTTCTTTGCGAACATCTGTGAGGGTTTGGCCGTAATCGCGGAGGTCGAACGGCGTGCGGGCGTAGCGGCCGGCATGGAAGAACTCTTCTCGCAGTGCGACGGCCCCGGCGATGTAGTAGCCCATGCTAATCGTAGCGATCACAATCAGCAGCACATACAAACCAGCGTTGGCCTTGCTTTTCATGCGGAATGGTGTCCGATTCTTTGATCAACCCTAGCGGTCGTATCAGTTGTACGATTCTATGCCAGGCGCCTGCGGGATCTTCAAAACTGGCTGCGGGAGGAGGGGGGCCAAGCGAGATGAAACATTCGTCCGAGACCGTGCGCCTCTCCAGGGAGATTCGCTCGCGGATAGAGCAGTTGCCTGTGCCCAACACCCCGGCGGTGCGAGCTATCCGGAGGGAGTTCTCCCGTCGGCTTGCGAGTGCGGCGCCTGACAGCGTGGTTCAAGTTGCCTTGCACTTGCTCACGGAGAACTCCGATCTTCTACGATTTTTCTCCTATGAAATCGTCAGTCATCATAGGCTCGCCTGGGAACAAATTACGACGGCTGATCTCCTGAAGTTCGGGAAGGAACTCAATAGTTGGTCTGCGGTTGATAGTTTCGCAATATTGCTTTCCGGCCCCATGTGGGCGCAGGGCAGGCTCCCCGACAAATTGATCGCCACTTGGGCTCGAAGCAAAGACCGCTGGTGGAGACGGACAGCGCTTGTCAGCACCGTTGCCTTGAGCCGGCGCGGAGATCCCGACGACCTTCGCAGCGTGGCGCCAATCTGCGCGCGGCTTGTGGCAGACAGGGATGACATGGTCGTCAAGGCTCTCTCCTGGGCCTTACGCGAGATGGCGAAGAAGCATCCGGACGAAGCCAGGAATTTCCTTGCAGAACATGGCCACGCTCTCTCGGCGCGCGTCACTAGGGAAGTGAGCAACAAACTTACGACCGGCCTGAAAACCCCTCGCACCGGTCGGACCAGTAATGCCGTCAAGTAATCGAATCCAGCCGAGCTGCAAATGCAGATGGGTGCTCCGGCTTCTTCAGATGCTCAACCTCGAACATTGGCTTGCGCTGCGTCAGGGGCATTGCAAAGCAGGAAGGTAATGGTGCGCCCGAGTGCCGCTAGTTTGAACTCGCTAGCGAATTTGCTGCGCCAAGCACAACCCCTTTACAGGGAATGTCGTTCAATTATCAACTACTTAGACTCCGGGGATGGAATCGTGTCCCTGCCTTCTCTGGAGGACACCGAAAGCGGCCCGGCTAGCGTTCCACCCAGTAAAGACGCGGACTCTTTACCCCCTGACAGTATTTGAACAGAGGAGCCGATACGGCAAAGGGATAGTCTAGCTAGAAGCGTATCGGTTACAAACTGCTGTGTGGCTTTTCTGATAGAGAAGCCCATCAACTGTGAGCAACTCATTTCGAGAACTGCAATCGCAAGCACCTCGAAAGGCACTCCGCTACCTCGATTTGTCCTTGAGGCTGCCAGCAGCCTCTGTCAAGGTCGCTACAGAGGGATGCTCCCGCTCTTCACTAGCAATCACGTCATCCAACGTCTTCATTATGTGTTCGTAGTCTTGAACCTCGCTCAGCTTGATACCGTACCGCTCGCTCTTTGCGTTTTCGACCAGTCTCGCAAAGGCTTCGCGGGCAGGCTCGTCATCGTTCGGAGCGCTATACCAACCGTACTCACTTCGTTTTACGCCGATCTTCGACGCAGCCCGTTCTAGCTTCGCAAAACCCTCTTGAAGGCGCTCTCGCTCACTGGTGAAAAAAGACAGCCCGAATTCCGTGCTTTGATAGGATGAAATATCGGAGGGAACCGATTACTTCATGCCACAGAACGTCATGATCGAGCCGTTCGAGAGCGCTCGCAGTGTCCTCTTTTGATGCCCCCCGCCGCTCATGCTCGCGCTGTCTTACCACGTCACGCTGAACGTGCCCGTTGACGACCGTATATCTCGGGGAACAAAGGATTCTCTCGTCGAAGGAATCTATCAAACGAGCGAAGACCTGTGTCTCTCCTTTGAGAGTGTACTCATAATATGCTTTCTCACTGGAAAAACTACCCTCGTATTCTTCCAGGTAGGTGCGTTTGGATGGAGACACCACTACATCGTGGTAACTATTCTCGCTTATAGCCGGATAGCTCAAAGAGGGGTCCTCATCATCTTCATCACCTTCGCTAGAGGACGATTCCTCAACGGGCTCGGTTTTGTTGGTGTCCGTGCGGTAGCCTTCCTTCATTTCGCTGACAGCTTTGTCTATATGAGCCGTAATGTAACCCAGACAAGCGAAGACTGCCCATCCGACGCACAAAGCGAGCCATAATTTTGACAAATGCAGATCAAGAAGCCACTCGGCAAAGCCGCACACGCCTTGTGCAATTCCGAACGTCCACGCCCAGCGGTAAGGCTTAAATGTGCTACGCTGTAGCACCCATGACAACAGACCGCCGATAACCAGAACAAGAATCGTTATCACTTTGTCCCCTTTTCCTTCCCAGTGCCTTAGCCCCCCGGGCCATCGCGCATGGGCGGCCTTTTCGGCGGTGACCTAGATTATGCGCCCGTGCAGGCAATACTCTTGTGCCTCAGGGAGAGACGCTGGACAGACCGGACAACGATTACGCGGTGTAGCTAGGCCGTAGCGACTGATGCAGTGTTTCCCTGGAGACGTTGAATTCACGTGCCAACACTGCCTTATGCTCGCCCGCCGCAGCCCGCTGGCGTATCGCAGCAACCTGATCGGCAGTGAGCGCCCTCTTCCGCCCGCGATAAGCTCCCTTAGTCTTCGCAATCGAAATGCCTTGTGCTTGGCGCTCCCTGATGATTGAACGCTCGAACTCAGCCACACCCCCCAGTATGCTCAGCATCAGCTTGCTCATGGCGTCATCCTGGCCACTGAACGAAAGGTTCTCCTTCACGAACTCGACAGCAATGTTTTTGGCGTTCAGCTCAGCCACGAGGTTCTGCAGATCGCGCATGTTGCGGGCTAGCCGATCCATCGAATGCACGACCATCACGTCACCATCGCGCATGTAGTCGAGTGCAGCCTGCAACTGCGGGCGCTTGGTGTCCTTGCCAGACGCCTTGTCAGTGAACACCTTGTCAATGTGCAGGCCTGCGAGCGCTTCTAACTGCCGCGCCTCATTCTGGTCAACGCTCGAAACCCTTACGTATCCAACCCTTTTGCCACCCCGTTTCGCCATCATCATCGCTTTATCCTCCATGTGTCAGGAATATAATCGGACATTATCTGACATATGTCAAGTAAATAGTAAAAAGACTCTAGACTGACTGTTATTAGCCTGTCTTGGAGCCTCTTGCCAGTGTCAGGCATGCGTGTACCCCATCCTGACAAATGGGAGCTGCCTAACAGGACCAGCACCGGGCTAACAGGACAGTGCCGAACGCCGAGAGACCCGGCACGGGCCAGTGACCGGAACCTAATTTCTTTCGTCGTGTCCTGGCTACGCATCCGTAATGATTACGGGTCCCTTTCCAAAGGATTGTTAAGCATTCTCTCGGAAGGCATGACGGCAGGGGTCCGCTCGGGTGACGCACCGCTGCGGGCCTTCGCGGCGTGGCCTAACCCGCCTCTTCGCCTTCAACAGACAGTCGTGCATAAAAATGTGCCATAATCCCGCCTGATGTCGAGCTGATCGACACCTGTGTATTCTGCGTAAATAGCTGTTTATATTGTAGTTAATGCTGCAGCGACCGGGCTAGCATGAGGCTATTTAAGGGGTAGCAACTGGGGTAGTAAGTGGGTAGCTTAGGGGGCAGTTGTGGGTGTGGATGTTGACTATCAAGTTAACTAGGCATCATTTACGCTGTACGGCTGGATTAGAGCTACGACCAGCCCCATCACCCTAAGTTTTGGCCGTACGGCGTACGCACCTGGAGCTGTAACGAAGTCTACCCCTCAACACTGGAGAGCACCATTCGGATCTGCCGAGACTGCTCTTGGTTGTCTTCGTAGCCCTGGGGCACACGGGCCGTTATCGCCTAGTGCAGCTTTGTCCATTTGGTCTGTTGGACGTCATCTTTGAGCGCGTTAAGAATGCTGTCGAACAAACCGGGCTTCATGTTCCCTTTGGTGATGCTGGCGTTTTGGGGACTATTTAGAAACGGAACCTCTTCGAATGACGGGTCAACGTTCACCCAACGATTTTTCGCCTTCATTCCGAGAACTAGAACACCCTCTTTATTCAGCATTTGTTTTGCAAGCTGGTGGGAAAATCTCTGAGATCCCCCGCAGGCAGGTTTGTCTCCCAAGCCACATTTTGTTGAATGGTAAGGAAACCATTCAATCACGAGCAGCTTTTTTGCAAATTGAGGAGCAGTTAAACCGGACGCTTTCTGTAGCTTGTCAGTACGATCGCACCACCATTTCCCAACTCCCGTTTCCGCAAACGCCGGATTCAGCGGGTAGAACGGGTACTCCTGACACTCACCACGGAGGTTACGGAAGATCGCTTCCTTGAGTTCAAGACCACGGTGTTGCTCTTCATCGTCCTCGGAATGGCCTGGATTGAGGTTCAATAGAACAAGACGTGCTGATTGGGCACACCCAATGAAAGGTTCGGGAATCGATTTGACCATGATTGTTTTTTCAGGACGGCCTGCATGCCTTTCGTTGTACTGCTTTATAAAGGCGCGGTCCATCTCAAGAATGTAAGAACCGTCAGACGGGTTTCGGTCGAGGTCAAGCCAAGGATTGGGCATGAGTGTCACGCGGGTAGCATAGCATTGGCCCGGGCCGCTCCAGTATCAGCGGCATCCTAATTCGATTACAAGGCTACTGGTGAAGCCTGCAGGGGCTTCCCCGGGGGTATCCGCGAACAGAAAGCGCGGACCCGGCCTGAATCGCCTCGTCCCCAGCGAACATCACCAGCAGACCATCGACTCGCCCTGGGGCGTCCTGACGCGACAACGGCCTATCCCAGCACTGGCAGTGAACCGCAGAGGGCGGATTGACAAGGGTCACCTCTAAACAGGGGAGGCGCTGCTGGGAACATGACGGGAGTTTGAAGCCAGATGGTTCACCCGGTCACAAAGCGCAGGCTCGGCCCGGCCACTCCTGCATAATTGCAAAATCATGGGCGAAGTAGACAAATTCATCTTTCAGTTCCTCTACGACGTCGAGCGGTTTCTGCGGAGGAAACTGGACGCATTGAAGGAGGACCTCCGTTCCGATGACGATGAGATTAGAAAGCTAGCAGAAGAGAAGGTCGTCAAAATCAGCAATTGGCTATTTCAGCCGTTGCCGCCGTTATCCGAGGAGGAGAGGCTCCAAAGAACCGAAGAGGCCCTCAGTGATAAAAGCCTCGCTCCCTCGGAGCGCCTAAAGGCTATCAGGCGTCTTGCGCGTTCCACAGGCCGTCGCAGAGGTCGTCCTTGGACTGATACGGCTCAGCACGCCGTGCTCGCACTCACCATGCATTACGCAACCAAGTCGTCTTGGCGCGAGATCGCTTTAGCCGTTAGAGGCTGTAAGCACGAACGACCGACGCCGGAAAGAAGCTGCAAGACCTGTGGTGACTCGATCCGGGATGCTGCTGGTCGGCTGGAGAAGTTCCTAATCGAGACGGGATTCCAGACGGACTTCCCGCGTGGAGATATGTCTCCAGGTCACCTAGCGAGGGAGGAATGATTCTCTAAGATCGGTTGGACCCCCCTGGAGATAATTCGTCGCACATAACTCCATCTGCCGTCAATTGCGCGTGTCTGGCACTGTTAAATCAGGAGGAAACAATGCGCAATCGCACTCGCAATCTACCCTTTTTTTGTACCCACCTGACGAACAATCAGTTCGCGGTTTATCAGCTCTACGCTAGCCGAACCGACGCTAACAACATTGTGCCGTTTTGCGGACCTGAATTGTTATCAAGCTTCGTGAATATGGACCCGAAGGTTCCGGACAAAGTGCTCAGAGACCTTGTGCTCAAGGGTCTATTCTCCGTCGTATCTCAGGATGATGAGGTGTACCAGATTCTTGTTCGCCCATACGACGACTGGGAGAAGACGTTCAACTGCAAGCACTGCGGCTCCAAACCACGGCCCTCAACTATGGTTCTAGGTGAAAGATCGGGTTTCGAAAATCCTCTTAAGGAGGTCAATGTCCAGCAATGAGCGAAGCAAGGGGCTGGCCAAAGAGCCGCCGATATTACACTACGACAGGCCCTATGATGAGCACCAAGTACGCATGAGGCAGCTTGCGAATGTTTTGATTGACATGTTTCTGGCGGAACGAGCTTCCGAGGCAGAGATGCGGGGTCATTCGGTGAACTGATGAAAATTAAAATTGCAGACAACGCTTGGCTTTATCTCCGCGTTTCCACTGAAGAGCAGGCCCGCGACGCATATGGCCTTGAATCACAGGAAAAAGCGTGCCGCGAGTTGTGTCAGGAGCGCGGATGGACAGTTGACAAGATTTTCTGTGACCGTGGAGTGTCGGCGTGGGCAGACGTGGAGCGGCCTGAATTCCTCCGCATGAGGTTAGACATCCGAAAAGTGCGGGATGTGAACCTCGTCTTTTACGATTACTCGCGTTTTGGCCGGAAGACCCTCGCAGCACTGAAAGCGTTCGATGAGTTGGACCGCCTTGGCGTATTCTCCATCGCTGCCACCAATCCCGGTATTGACTGCAGGAAAGCGGCAGGCCGCACGGCACGGCGAGACGAACTCAGCAAGGCCGAAGACTTCAGCGACCAAAACTCCGAGAAGACCTCGGCTCGAATGAAAGCTGCGTTCGAGGATGGCCGGTGGTGCAGGCCATCTCCTCTGGGCTATCAAAGCGTAGGAACCAAGACGAAGGGCCAACCTAACATGTGCCTCTGGAAGCAGAAGCCAGCCTTGTTCATAGGTCGTTCGAGCTTGTGCACGCTGGTAAAGACCGACCCGCAGACATCCTTCGCACGATGACTGCAATGGGGCTGCGGTCGAAGAAGGGAAAGAAGCTGACCCTGCATTCGTTTCTGAAGATGCTCCGCAACCCGGTTTATATCGGTCAAATGAAGTCGAAGAAATGGGGCACGCGGAAGGGACTACATGAACCTATCATCGGTGAGCACATCTTTCGCAACGTGCAACTAATCCTGAAAGGCAAGAAGCCAATTGTCGCTCCTTACCAGCGCAACCGGGTGAACTTTCCACTGCGCCGGTTTCTGCATTGCAGCGAGTGCGGCACCCCACTCACGGGTGGCTCGTCGAAGAGTGCGACTGGGAAAACCTATGATTACTATCACTGCTACCAATGCCGTGCTGTTAAATCATTGCGGGCAGATAAGGCGGCAGGCGAATTTCTGGAGTTGCTGAAGCGATTGCGCGCTGGCGCGCCCTTCACGAGAGAGTTTGCCACTGTTCTCAAGCAAGAATGGAGTAAGCGTACCGGTGATAGCGGGTTCGTTGTTCGCAAACTGAGGGCGGATTTGAAAGAACAGCAGGGATTGCAGGAGAAATTGGTGGCGGCTTACCTGAAGGGTGACAGGGCGATTATTCCGATCTTTGAGAGGATGAATCGCAAGTTTGAAGACGATATTGTGGCGCTCAAAATTCAGATTGCCGACGCTGATATGGAGAAGGCCACGTTCGAGCAGTTGTGGGAGTTCTCAAAGTCTTTTCTGGTGGACATCGCCACGGCTTGGGAAAGGGCTGATCTTGACCAGAAACAGCGAGTTCAAAATGTTCTCTTTCCAAGCGGCTTAAAATACCACCCCGAAGAAGGGATTTTGAACTCGGATAACAACTGCCTTTTCAATGAATTGGAGGGCTTCGTAAGCGGAAAAATGTTTCTGGTGCGCCCGGAGAGATTCGAACTCCCGACCTAACGCTCCGGAGGCGTTCGCTCTATCCAGCTGAGCTACGGGCGCGCAACTTAAGGATACAACAGGTGCGACTCCAAAGCTCGCTGCGCTCCTGGGCCGCACTGGCCTCTTTCCTTTGGCTCATCTCGATTCGCGAAATAGCCTCCACGGGAGGCAGTACAATAGTGGAAGTCATGGCAAAGGATTACATCGAAGAGCGCGAGGGCAACTACTACGTCAGCGGCACGCGAATCTCTGTAGATTCGATCGTCTATGCGTTTTGCCGCGGCGAGTCTCCCGAGACGATCTGCCAAAACTTTGAGCTCCTTCGGCTCGAAGAGGTTTACGGAGCGATCGCCTACTATCTAGCGAACCGAGCTGAGATCGACGCCTATCTCATGCGCCAAAACGAAAAATGGGAGGAAGGAAGGCGCAATGCCGAACCGCTCCCAGTCAGCCTGCGGGAAAGGCTGATCCGGACTCGCGACGAGCTGCATACTACCCGTTCGTTGTGAAGATTCGGTTTCTGGCAGACGCCGACCTTAACCAGGCCATTGTGCGCGGGATAGTTCGCCGGCAACCAGCCGTGGATTTTCTGTCAGCGCAGGCTGCTGGGCTACGCAGCCTGACCGATCCTGAGGTGTTGGCTCTCGCCGGAGAACAGCGGCGAGTGCTCGTTTCTCATGACGTCGGCACCATGCGGGCACACTTTAGCGAGTTCCGAAAGCTTGGGAAATACAGTGCGGGTTGTGTTTCTCGTTCCTCAACGCTTCGACGTAGGGGCCGCAGTCGATGAACTCCTGCTCCTCTGGATGGCGACGGAAGCCTCGGAGTGGGAAAATCGCCTCGTATGGCTGCCGCTATGAAACTATCGTCGTTTGATCTCCAGGCTGCTAAAGCTATCCCGTGTGCTCGCTCTTCAGCCGAAGCTGTTCCATGACCGACTGAATCAGCTCCTTCGCCCCGCCGAGCTCTCCCATTACCGCTTCCAGATCGAGCGCGGGTTTCGCGGGATTGCGCGTCGAAGCACAGTAAACCCCGTGCTGCCCGATCAGGATCATCGCATCGGTGAGCATGTCGAGGGTCACGGCCAGACGGCCGCGCTCGGCCCCCATCATCAACTCGAAACGCTCCAGATCGTCGCGCCGTTGGGCTATTGCGGTCTCGGGTGCCGGCATTGCTCCTGCTTTCAGGTGGGTTAGGACTTATCCGCAGGCCGTTTGTAGCGCAGCACCGGATTGCGCGCTGCTCTCGTCTCATCCAGCCTGGAGATCCGGGTGGAGTGTGGAGCACTCAGCACCCGCTCGGGATTCTCTTCCGCCTCGCGCGCAATCTGCCGCATGGCGTCGATAAAAAGATCAAGCTCTTCTTTCGATTCGCTCTCTGTCGGCTCGATCATCAGCGCGCCGGGCACGATCAGCGGAAAGGACGTTGTGTAGGGATGGAAGCCGTAGTCAATCAGCCGCTTGGCAATGTCCCCCGTCTTTACGCCCTTCTGCGTCTGGCGGCGATCGCTGAAGACCACCTCGTGCAACGTCGGAGTCCGGTAGGGCAGCTCGTACACGTCTTCGAGGTTCTTGCGGATGTAGTTGGCGTTCAGCACCGCGTCTTCCGTTGTCTGGCGCAAGCCGTCCGGTCCATTCGCCATGATGTAGGCAAGGGCGCGGACGAACATGCCGAAGTTGCCGTAGAACATGCGCACGCGGCCAACGGACTGCGGCCGGTCGTACTCCAGGCGCAGCGTACGGCGGCCATCCTCATCGGGCGCTCCCTCGACCACCACCGGGGTGGGCAGAAACGGCTCCAGGATCTTCTTGGCCGCCACCGGGCCCGACCCGGGGCCACCGCCGCCATGCGGGGTGGAGAAGGTCTTGTGCAGGTTCAGGTGCATCACGTCCACGCCGAAGTCGCCGGGACGCGTCTTGCCCACCAGCGCGTTCATGTTGGCCCCATCCATGTACAACAGGGCGCCTTTGCCGTGGAGGACTTCTGCGATCTTATGGATCTCGCTCTCGAAGACGCCAATCGTACTGGGGTTGGTGAGCATCAGCGCGGCCGTGTCTTCGGTGACGATCTGCTCCAGCTGGGCTACGTCGACCATGCCCAGGGAATTGGAGCGCAGGTTCTCCACCTGGTATCCGCAAGTTGCCGCCGTAGCAGGGTTGGTCCCGTGCGCTGAATCGGGAATGATGACCTTGCGCCGCGGATTTCCCTTCGACTGGTGGTAAGCCCTGGTCAGCAGGATGCCGGTGAACTCCCCATGAGCGCCCGCCGCAGGCTGCAGCGTAATCGCGTCCATGCCGGTAATGTCGAGCAGGCAGGACTGCAGCAGCCGGATCACCTCCAGCGCACCCTGCGAAAGCGACTCGGGCTGGTAAGGATGAGCTTCGGCTATGCCTTCCAGGCGCGCGACGAATTCATTGACCCGCGGGTTGTACTTCATGGTGCAGCTTCCCAGCGGATACATGCCCAGATCGATGGCGTAGTTCCAGGTAGAGAGGCGGGTGAAATGGCGAATAATTTCAATCTCGCTCAGCTCGGGCATCAGGCCCAAATCACTGCGCGCGGCTTCGCCGAGAAGCGCCGAGGGGTCAACCTCGGGCACATCGAGCGGTGGCATCTTGTATGCCCTCTTGCCGGGGGACGACTTCTCAAACACCAAAGCCTCGTTCTGGCTCAGGTGCTTGCTGACTTTACGACGTACGCCTTCAAATGGCTTGCTGCTTTCCACTCTTCGCCTTTCAGGCCCGGGTCAGGGCCGCTTCCGATTCATGCTGCAGCAGCGAGACGGCCTGGTCGATCTGTTCCCGTGTGTTGAGCTCGGTGGTGCACCACAGGCTGGCGTTGCCCAGCTCGGGGTACCAGCGGCTAAGAGGCAAGCCACCGATCACCTTCTGCTTAAGCAGCTGCGCGTTGATCTGCTCCGGTGCTTCCGAGGTCTCCAGCACAAACTCGTGAAAGCGCGGAGACCCGGCAAAGAGCAGCCGGGCGCCGCCAATCGAGGAAAACTGCTGGGCGGCGTAGTTTGCCTTGGCCATGTTGTGCAGGGCCAGCTCGCGGATCCCCTCCTTGCCGTAGACCACCAGGTAGATGGTCGCCATCAGCGCGACCAGGGCCTGGTTGGTGCAAATGTTTGAGGTGGCCTTCTCCCGGCGGATATGCTGCTCGCGGGTGGAAAGCGTGAGCACGAAGCCGCGGCGGCCCTGGCCGTCGACGGTTTCGCCTACCAGCCGGCCGGGCATCTGGCGCACGTATTTTTCCTTGGCTGCGATCACCCCGCAATAGGGACCACCATAGCTGAGTGCCACGCCGAACGACTGCGCCTCCATGGAGACGATGTCGGCTTCCGCCGGAGCCCGCACCACACCGAGCGAAATGGCCTCGGCGATGCACACCACCAGCAGGGCGCCTTTGTTGTGAACAATCTCGGCGATGGCCGGAATGTCTTCCAACACGCCGAAGAAATTGGGCGACTGCACCAGCACGCATGCGGTCTCTTCGGTGACGCTCTGTTCCAGCGCAGCCATGTCGAGGCGTCCATCGTCGCTAAAGGGAAGTGTTGTCGCTCCCAGGCCCTGATGCTGGGCGTAGGTCTGCATCACCTCGCGATATTCGGGATGCACCGTTCTGGCCACCAGGACTCCGCTGCGGTGGGTAATGCGCACAGCCATGGACACCGATTCAGCCGCGCCGGTCGAGCCGTCGTACATGGAGGCATTGGCGATCTCCATGCCGGTGAGCTCGCAGATCATGGTCTGGAACTCGAAGATGGCCTGCAAGGTGCCCTGGGTAATCTCCGCCTGGTAAGGAGTGTAGGAGGTAAGAAACTCGCCGCGTTGCACCAGCGCATCGATAATCACCGGCCGGTAATGGCGATAAGCGCCCGCCCCGAGAAAACTGGTGTAGCCGGACGCATTCTTGAGTGAGGCGTTGCGGAAGTACTCCACAATCTCCGACTCGCCCATCTGGCGGGGAACATCGAGATCCCGCTCCAGGCGGTATTCCTGAGGAATGGTGGAAAACAGGTCGTCGATCGAGCCGGCGCCGATCTGCTTGAGCATCTCGATCCGCTCGCCCGGCGATTTTGGGAGATAGCGCATGTCAGTGGGTCTCTTCCTTGACGAATTTCTCGTAGTCCGCTGCGCTGAGCAGCTGGTCTACTTCGGAGGGGTCGGTCATTTCCACCTTGAGGATCCACGCTGTGTGGGCGTCGGTGTTGATCTTCTCCGGAGCCGTGGCCAGCTCCTGGTTCACTTCAACCACGGTGCCGGTTACCGGCGAGTACAGATCCGAGACGGCCTTTACCGACTCGACGCTGCCGAAGACCTTGCCCTTCTCTACCTTGGAGCCTACTTTGGGGAGATCGACAAAGACAATGTCTCCCAGCGTGTTTTGGGCATAATCGGTAATACCCACCTTTCCCGCCGCGGCGTCGATCCACTCATGCTCTTTGGTGTAGCGGTATGCTGCTGGATACGTCATCCCTCTCGATTCTCCTCTTTCATTTTACGGGTGTGGTTGGCTTCTTCGCGCGGCGGTAGAAGGGAGTCGGCACCACTTTGGCTTTGACCAGGCTGCCGCGAACTTCCACCGCAACTTCTGTTCCCGGCGCGGTGCGGTCCAGGGGAACGTAAGCTAGCGCAATGTTCTTCTTCAAGTAGGGCGAGGGCGAGCCGCTGGTCACGTAGCCGATCTCTTTCCCTTCCAGGCTGCAGACCTTGTAGCCATCGCGAGCGATGCCGCGATCGATCATTTCCAGGCCCACCAGCTTGCGCTTAGGGCCGCCGCTCTGCTGCAAATGTAACAGCGCTTGCGAGCCTACAAAATCGCTCTTGCCCAGTTTTGAAAAGCGCTCCAGTCCGGCTTCGAAGAGGTTGATCTCCTCGGAAATTTCATGGCCGTAGAGCGCCATCGCAGCTTCCAGCCGAAGGGTATTGCGCGCTCCCAGCCCGCAGGCCAGGATGCCGAATTCCTCCCCGGCCTCCATGATCTCGTTCCATACGCGGGTGCTGGTGGGCTCGTCGGAGGGCAGGTAGAGTTCAAAGCCGTCTTCTCCGGTGTAGCCAGTACGCGCGATGAGCGTGTTGGGAACGCCGCAGATCGTGCCCCAGGTGAACCAATAATTCTTGATCGCGCCCAGGTCGGTCTTGGTCAGCTTGCCCAGGGTGTCCTGGGCGCGCGGACCCTGGATTGCGAGCTGGGTGTAGTGGTCGCTGTAGTCGCTGATGTGCACGCCGGCGAAGGAGCCCACCTGGGAGCGGATCCACTGGTAGTCCTTCTCGCGGGTGCCGGCGTTGATGACCAGCAGGTAATCGTTGTCGCTGAATTTGTGCACCAGGATATCGTCGACAAAGGTTCCCTGGGGGTAGAGCATGGCCGAGTACTGCGCCTGGCCCATGGCCAGCCTGGACGCATCGTTCATGGAGAGGGCCTGGATCGCCGCCAGCGAGCCCGGGCCGCGGAACTGGATATCGCCCATGTGGCTGACGTCAAAGAGCCCCACGCCGGTGCGGACCGCCATGTGCTCCGCGGTAATGCCGGAGTACTCGACCGGCATGTCCCAGCCGCCGAAATCGACCATTTTGGCCCTGAGCCGCCGGTGGAGGCCATGGAGAGCGGTTTTGCGCAAAGCAGGGGTGGAGAGGGAACCGGGGGGAGCGGACACGGCGAGTTCCTTTACGGGAGAAATGGCTTGTCTTCCACGGTAGCACGGAGGCGGGGAGCATTTCCCGCGTCTGGGGGGTCGTGTTTCGACAGGGAGCCAAGGTTGGTCAAGATTTTCCAGCTCTTATCGGCTTGATCGTTTCGGGACGAATCAGGTTTGGTGCCGCGCCCACGGCGCTCGGATTCTCTTGGATTGATTTCCCAGCCCTTCCGGGCTGGGCTGACGTTTGGCGGTCGGCCCTCCGGGCCTCAGGGCCGCGCCTGCATTGAATCCCAATCATCCCGATGATTTTCCAACCCGCGGTTTCGGGCTGCCCGCTCCTCGAGCCACATAAGTAGGGCAGGATGTCCTCATCTCGGGTTCAAGGCCAGGCCGCGGTCTCGATTGATCAAAGGCCCGGAGGGCCGTTCGCCAAACGTCAGCCCAGCTAGCGTCAGGATAAATCTTGGAAAGGGGAAAGGAATGTAAGTTACCGGAAACCTTTCGTAGCGATCCAGAGGGTTCGACTCCCTCCCGGCAAAGGCAAGCCCGCCAGCCGGAAGCCAGTCTTGCATGGGCAGAGGAGACTCTGTTCGTGAAGCGTAGACAGCAAATGTTAAAGCCGTGTGTGTCTGGCCACGAAATGACGTAACCGCTGGAGCCTTCGTTGTGTTGGGTGCGGGGGCAGTATTGAGGCAAACGCTAAGGGGTGAGGATGCCTGAATTCGGCCGGGGTCGTGGAACATGGCAGAGGCATGGGATGGATGGCCAAGGAACCTGAGAAGTCCTGTGTTGTCCGCGTAGGAAAGCCGGAATGGGGGAAGCCGGCATGAAAATGCCCCTGGCCCGAAAAGACTGCCTCCGGTCTGCCGGGAGCGCGCAAGGGAAACACGAAACAAGGGAGGGAAGCGCGGAAGCCGGAAGCGAAACCATAAGCGACCGGTATGCAATGCAGGATGGCGTAGCGTCTCCGTAGTATCGGTGAAGGCGGGGAACCTGCTCGAAGGGACCCGTTGGAGAGAAGGGAGACCATAGAAGAGAGCTGTTGACGGGACACACGGGAGGGGACACTGCACCCCGCAAACCTGTACACGTAACGGCAGCAGATAGCGGACACGATGGGGAGCGAACCTCTTCTGTGAGGAACCGGATGCGGGAAATCTGCACGTCCGGATCTGTGAGGGGTGAGGGTGGCAACACCCTCACCTACTCGGCCCGGAAGGGCTGGGAAATTAATGCAAGAGAATCCGAGCGCCGTGGGCGCGGCACTCTTCCTACTGGCCTGGGGCCTGTTTGCGAATCATGGGCTGGTGTTGATTATGGGGCCCCCTGGGGCCGGCCGGAGCCGCCCAGGACAAGCCGTCTACGCCCTTGCCGGCATCGATCTTCGCCACCACGTTCCACTGGGACAGGTCGACCACGGCTATCTGCTTCGCTTTGGAACAGGAAACATACGCCACCTTGCCGTCAGGCCGGGCAAGCACCTTGACCGGATCATCGGGAACATCTACCGTCCGCACCACCGTGAGGCTGCCCAGATCGACCACCGCAAGTTTGTTGGCCTGGGGCAGCGCAACCAGCAGAAAACGGCCATCCGGCGTGGGCGATGTGCCGTAGCCCACGGCCGGCAGCGGCACCCAGGTCGTTACTTGGTTGGTGGTAGTGTCTATCACCGCCAGCTGCGGCTTGGTCTGGTCCGAGGTGAAGACCATCTTGTCGTCGTTGGAGATGGCAATGCGCTGCGCCTCGGCAGAGATGGGAATAATGGCGATGGTCTTGCGTGCGGACATATCCAGCACCGAGACGGAACCCGCGCCCACGTTCGACGTATACCCGAGCCGCCCATCACGCGAGATCACCAGCATGTGCGATTCCTTTTGCCCGGTGGGGATGGTGCCCACCACCTTGAGGGTTTTGGGATTGATGATGGTCACCGTCTGATCCAGCTCCGTGGTCACGTAGAGCAGATTGTTGACTCGATCGAACACCGGGCAATGGGGGCGGACCCCGTGGCCAAAGTCGACGCGGTCGATGACCTTACGGCTGGGGATGTCGATGACTACCATCTCCCGGCCGTCGGTTCCCGGCTTGCCGACGCCTGAGTCTCCGTAGATCGGCACATAGGCGATTCGCCCGTCGGGTGAGGTGGCAACTTCATGCCCGGTGATGCCTCCTTCCGGCACAGTGGCCAACTGCTTGTCGGCAGCAGGGTCAATGATGCTGAGGTCTCGGTCTCCCTGGTTGGTAGCCACCAGGAGCGGGCTGGCAGGCGTTTGGGGAATCGCCGAGGCGTCCATCATAAACAGGGTCAGGGGCAGCACTACGCTGAAAGCAAGCAGCATAAGGTACAGGAATATCCGGTTATTCATGGCGGGAGAATTATATATCCGCCTAAGGGGCGGATCGCTCACGATGGAATAAGCTGTTTGCAGTCAAATGAGCCAAGCCCCCGCCAAAAAATTGAAGGCTGCCCAACCGCGATGGCCTGCAGCCCTAGCTGCTCTAGCGGTCGGCGGATTGTATCTGTCCCTGCCGGAAACACTGACCTTCGGTCCATCCTGGCTTTTGCTGGCCGCGGTCGCCGTGTTATTGGTCCCGGTCTGGGTGGCCCGGCTCCGCGGCTCCTTTGTCCTCAACCAGGTGCTCGGCTACGTCCTCCTCGGCATAGTCACGGCGGCGATGCTGTGGTCCCTTTACCTGCTCATCCGCTCGCTCCCCAGCCATCAGCTATCGCCCATAGTTCTGCTGCGCTCGGCGACCGCGCTCTGGGTCACCAACTTCCTGGTGTTCGCTTCCTGGTACTGGCGGCTGGATGCGGGCGGACCGCATGCGCGCCATCTCAGCTGCGGCCACACCAGGGGGGATTTCCTCTTTCCCCAGATGACGCTGGCTCCGGACACCCAGATGCCCCTTGATCCGGATTGGTCCCCGGGTTTTGTGGACTATCTGTTTCTGGCTTTCAACACCAGCACCGCATTCTCGCCCACGGATTCACCGGTTCTCTCCCGCTGGGCCAAAGTGCTGATGATGATCCAGTCCAGCATCTCGCTCACCACCCTGGCTTTGCTGGCAGCGCGCGCGGTCAATATCCTCTAACGGCAGAACCCGGGTGGATTGCGCGCATCCAAACTGCAACCAGGGCTTAAAGCCCCGCTGAGGTGGCGATGAAAGTCTCTGAGGTCTTTGTCGAGACGCTGGCGCAGGCCGGCGTAAAGCGCGTGTACGGCGTCACGGGGGACTCGCTGAACGGTATCACCGATGCGATCCGGCGCAACCAGCAGATCGATTGGATGCACGTGCGCCACGAAGAGGCGGCCGCCTTTGCCGCCGGGGCAGAGAGCCAGCTCACCGGAGAGATTGCGGTGTGTGCGGGAAGCTGTGGTCCGGGCAATCTCCACTTGATTAACGGGCTCTACGATTGCCAACGCAACCGTGTGCCGGTGCTGGCCATCGCCGCCCAGGTGCCCAGCGAGGAAATCGGCAGCGGGTATTTCCAGGAGACCCATCCCGAGCACCTTTTTGCGCAGTGCAGCCATTACTGCGAGCTGGTTTCGCAAGCGGACCAGATGCCGCGGGTTTTGGGGATTGCCATGCGCACCGCCATCGCCCAACGGGGCGTCGGGGTGGTGGTGATTCCGGGAGACGTGTTGCAGCGTGAGTGTCCCGACTCACCGCTGGCGCTGGGCATCCATCAATCCGCATCGGTGGTCTGTCCCTCGGTTAGAGAGCTGGAACAAGCGGCTGAAATTCTCAATCGCGCGCAGAAGGTGACCATTCTTGGCGGCGCCGGCTGCGAGGGTGCGCATGATGAGCTGCTGGCGCTGGCGGCCAAACTGAAAGCGCCCATCGTACATGCGTTGCGGGGCAAGGAGTTCATCGAGTACGACAATCCCTACGATGTCGGCATGACCGGCCTGCTCGGCTTTTCTTCCGGCTACCACGCCATGATGAACTGCGATGCGCTGCTCATGCTGGGCACGGACTTTCCCTACGCGAATTTCTTTCCCAAAAAAGCCAAGATCATCCAGGTCGACCTGCGCGGAGAGCAGATTGGGCGCCGCACGCCGGTGAGCCTGGGCCTCATCGGCAAGGTCAAAGACACGCTGGATGAGCTGGTGCCGCTGCTGGAGGGAAAGCAGGACCGCTCGTACCTCGACGTTTGCCTGCAGCATTACAAGAATGCCCGCAAGGGATTAGACGAGCTGGCCACCGGCGAGCCAGGCCGCACGCCTATCCATCCCCAGTACGTCGCCAGGGTTCTGGACCAGTTGGCTGCGGAAGACGCTGTCTTCACCTGCGACGTTGGCACGCCTACGATCTGGTCCGCCCGCTATCTCACGATGAATGGTAAGCGCCGGCTGCTGGGTTCATTCACGCATGGGTCGATGGCCAATGCTTTGCCCCAGGCGATCGGGGCGCAGTCTGCTTTCCCGGACGCCAGATCATCAGCCTCTCCGGCGACGGCGGTGTGGCCATGTTGCTGGGCGAATTGCTGACGCTGCGCCAGCTCAAGCTGCCGGTCAAAGTGGTGGTTTTCAACAACAGCACCCTGGGCTTTGTGGAGCTGGAGATGAAAGCCGCCGGGCTGCTGGATTTTGCTACGGATCTGGTGAATCCCAACTTTGCCCAGCTGGCGGAGTCGGCCGGCATTCTGGGGTTGCGCGTGGAGAAGCCGGAGGATTTGCGTGCCTCCTTTGAGGAGGCGCTGAGCCATAGCGGCCCGGCCCTGGTGGAGGTCATCGTCAATCGCCAGGAGCTGTCGATGCCTCCGACGATTACCGCCGAGCAGGCCAAGGGCTTTAGTCTCTACATGGTGCGCGCGGTGCTCAGTGGCAGGGGCGACGAGGTGATCGATCTGGCGAAGACCAATCTCTTCCGATAGGGAATGGGTCCCTCCATTTGAATTGGAGGCCGGTTGGATGAAACCGCAGGTCCCTCCACTACGCTGCGCTCCGGTCGGGATGACAATTAATTTGAAGTTGAGATTCTCCGCAACCAGCTCAGGTTGCAACAGAATTGTCATCCCGACTGGAGCGCAGCGTAGTGGAGGGACCTGCGGTTTCGTTGACCGTGCCGCACTGAGCCGGCGGGGAGGATTTTAGCTCTTGCAGTGGCTTTCTATTGTTCTGGTTGACATCCGACCCAAGCCGGAGAAATACTTGGGTCGGATGACTACCCAAGAAAACGACGACCGCATCGCCCTGCAGCAGGGCACGCTCGACCTGCTGATCCTCAAGACCCTGGTACTTGGCCCGTGCCACGGGCAAGGCGTGGCGCGATCCATTCAACGCCAGTCGGAAGAAGTATTTTTTGTCGACGGCTCCCTCTACCTGGCGCTGCAACGGCTGGAAGACAAGAAGTGGATCCGCGCCAAGTGGGGCCTGAGCGAGAACAATCGGCGCGCCCAATGGAATCGATTCTGTAAAGCCGGTGAGGAGGCATAGCGATGTTCTGGCGCAAACGGAGTGCAAAGGATTTCGCAGAAGAAATCAAGGCGCATCTCGAGCTCGAAGCCGACGATCTGAAAGGCGAGGGCATGAGCCAGGACCAGGCGCGGTGGCAGGCGCATCGCACTTTCGGCAATGTCCGCGCGGCTCAGGAACGCTTCTACAGCAAAGGCAGATGGATATGGCTGGATAAGCTGCTGCGCGACCTGCGCTTTGGATTGCGCTCCATGCGCCAGAGCCCGGGGTTTGCCCTGACCGCGATCCTGACCCTGGCGTTGGGCATAGGAGCGAACACCGCAGTCTTCAGCGTGATGAACGCAGTGCTGCTGCGGTCGTTGCCGGTAGCTGATCCGCAGCGCCTGGTGTTTCTACGCACCTCGGGCGCGCCGGATCGAACGGGGACCATCAATTCGCAGGAGTCGTTCTCCTATCCGGTGTATGACGCGCTGCGCCGGCAGACCGGTACGCTGGCCGATGTCATCGCAGTGGCGCAGCTTTCCGTGGACAAGGTGAATGTGCGTGTAGGCGCGCAGCCAGAAGAGGCAGAGGCCGACATGGTGAGCGGCAACTTCTTCAGCGGGCTGGGGGTAAAGCTGGCGCGCGGACGCGGCTTCACCGCGCAGGACGAGACCGATCACGCGCTGGTGATGGTGATCAGCTACAACTACTGGACGCGTCGTTTCTCTCGCGATCCGAATATTCTGGGGAAGGTCCTGTATGTGAAGGGCGTTCCCTTCATCGTGGCCGGCGTGACCGCGGAAGGTTTTGAAGGAACCGAAGCCGGCAGCTCCATGGACTTCTGGATTCCTTTGCAGAACCGCGTTGAGTTCAATGTGCTGGGCAATCCGCCGGAAGAGGGCAAGCTGTTCCAGCAGTACCCGACGTGGTGGTGCATGCGGCTGGTAGGAAGGCTGGCTCCCGGGGTGAGCCGCGAGCAAGCCCTGGTGCAACTGCAGGGCGTTTTTCAGACCGCAGCGTACGTTGGGCTAGGCTCGCCCATGGCGGGTGAGAAGCTGCCTGTGCTGAGCTTTGCCGATGCGAAGAATTTTCCCGGCTACGACGGGCAGTACGGCAAACCGCTGCGCATGTTGATGGCCATGGTCGGCCTGATCCTGCTGATCGCGCTGACGAATGTAGTCATGCTGCTGATGGCCCGCAATGCCAGCCGGCAGCGGGAATTTTCCTTGCGGCTGGCCTTGGGCGCGCAGCGCACTGAGTTGCTGCGGCAATTACTGACGGAGAGCCTGCTGCTGGTGGCGCTGGGCGGGGTACTCGCCTGGGGGTTTGCCAAGCTGGCGACACAGATGCTGGGGCGCTGGGCGCTGATCGAGTCCAGCCTTGCCCCGGATAGGACCGTGCTGCTCTTCACCCTGGCCGTGCTTCTGTTCGCGGCGGTGCTGTTTAGCCTGGCGCCCTTTCGCATAGCAGTTGCCGGAGGACCGGAGCTGGCGCTGAAGACCTCCGCGGCGACTGCGAACACCGATGCAGGCAAGACGAAAACGGGCAGGATCATCGTCGCGTCGCAGATGGCGCTGTGCCTGGTCCTGCTGGTGGGCGGTGGGCTGCTTATCCGCACGCTGCGGAACCTCAAGAATATTCCGCTGGGCATGCAGACGGAGGGGCTGGTCGTCTTTGGTCTCAATCCGCAAAGCACGCATTCAGAAGCAGAGCTGGTTCGGTTTTATCAGGAACTGCAGCGCCGGCTTCGCGTGCTGCCAGGTGTGGAGTCGGTGGCGGTGATGGCAGACCGGCTTGGCTCCGGCTGGTCCAGCAATACCAACGCAGTGGTCGATGGAAAAGATCCGGATGTGCCCCAGGGGGCGTCGAGAGAGATGCGCAACAACGACGTCGGCCCTGACTTCTTCCACACGTTGGGTGTACCGGTGGTGCTGGGGCGCGAGTTTACCGATGCAGATAATGCCAGGTCGCCGTCCGTTGCGGTGGTGAACGAGCTCTTTGCGCAACGGTTTCTGCCTAACCAGAACCCGTTAGGGCATCGCGTAAAGGGGAGGGTGATTGTGGGCGTGGTGAAGAACCACAAGTATCGCAGCATGGAGGAAGAGCCGATTCCCATGGCCTGGTGGAACTACGCGCAGAGGCCGGAAGAAAGCGAGATGAATGTGGAGATGCGGGTGCGAGGCGATGCCCTGGCAATTCTGCCCGCAGTGCGCAAAGTAGTCGCGCAGATGGATCCGGATGTGCCGCTGATCCAGCCCATCCTGCAGCGGGAGCAATATGAGCAGACCATCTCGCAGCAGCTGATGTTTGCCCGGCTGGCGGAATTTTTCGGGCTGCTGGCGATCGTGCTGGTGGCGACCGGATTATACGGAACGCTTGCCTATCGGGTGAATATGCGGACAGCGGAGATTGGTGTGCGCATGGCGGTCGGCGCCCAGCGAGCGCAAGTGGTTTGGATGATCCTGAGGGACGGCCTGCTGTTGACGGCGGCCGGGGTCATGATGGGCATTCCCCTGGCGATGCTGGCCGGGCGAGCATTAACGTCGTCTCTCTATGGCGTTAAGGCGCTGGACGGGGTGAGCTATCTGCTGGCGATGGTCTGCGTGGCGGCGGTTGCCCTGGCGGCCAGCGCGGTGCCCGCCGCCCGCGCGGCGAGTGTCGATCCCCTAACCGCGCTGCGCACGGAATAGGTCGAAGTTTGCCAAAGCCACCAAGTTCCACAGGAAATCCGGGAAGGGCTGGGATCCATCTGTCGAGGTTGACGACGCAGGAAGCTCCAGGTGGGGTTTTCCTTAAAGAAAACCGCACCTGGCGTTTCTCACATATTCAGGGGCTTCAGGGGCGACGTGGCTGAAATTCCAACCAAAGCAGCCCCTTTGGATGGTGTGTTTTGGGCTTTGTATCAGGGCACGACTTTAGTCGTGCCGTAAACGATTGAAAATACGTCGGGCTTTAGCCCCTGAGGTACTCCTACCGGCAAGCGAAAAGCCCAGATGCCGCTTACAGGAAATCCGGGTTCGCTCCGCCATTCCCAAATAAACTAGGAGTAACTTCCGAAACGGTACTTCCGATTCGAAATAGCGTCGCGGCGCCTTTATCCGATTCTGGAGCGGATATACGTTGTTAGCAGAAGATTTCGGCAGGCAGCGGATTCTCGCGCCACCGCTCTTAGCCGGCAGGTGCCGGTACTTTCGGCCTACACGCGAGCGAAGGACAGTTTTACCGCTGTTCGGTGTTCCACCCGATCCCTGTCACAAATCAGCCAAACCAAAGACATCCCGCCGCGGCGGGATTTTTATGCGTCCCCTTTGCCCGGCGCCGCTGACCTTCTAAAAAAACTCGAAACCCACGCACTCTCTCCGAATGCCTCAAAAAGTCCAAAAAGGATCGAATTTTATCGAATTTTACAAAAACCGGGAGACATCCCGAACCTTACTTGTCCAAGCCGCCGCAGTTATGACCGCCAACTACGAGGCCAGAATGCCCCGGATAAAGGGATACTGCCCGGGATAGCCCAGGTCGCGATCCGGCTCCCAGCCATCCAAGGTCCTTCGCCTGGTAGACCGCCACAGCCTACTTCCGCGCCGCGGTTTCGCGACTTTGGGGGCCGCGCTTGTTCTTGCGGTAGGCGCGGGTAAACGAGCTCACCGAAAACCAGCCGAAGCCCACGGCCAGAACGCAGTACAGCAGCAGGTGGGCGTGTTCCGGACCCTGCCGCCAGGCGGTGTGGACACGATAGACGTTTTGCACAAAAAAGAGGGCAAACAGGGCGAAGAACAAGCCGGTAATCTCCAGCCACAGAATGCTGCCGGCGTGGGTAAACGGGCCCAGGATAGCCTGGCCGAAGGCCTTGGCCCCACGCTTGGCGGTGGCGGTTTTGCTGGGCCCTGGCACTCGCGGCCGGGGCGGTGGTTGGGGCTCGGGAGGCCGGGGTATTGCGGCCGTGACCGGGGTAGCCGGGGCCGCGGCGGCCTGGGCTACCCGCTGCCGGACCATATTGGATGCCACCCGGACCCCAATGCCGAGCGCGCGGCCCACTTTCTTCGGCTCCATAGCAAAAGTTTACCAGCCGGGCGATTCAGATTGCTCCGCTTCGCCATCACAAGTAAGGTAGGTAAAACCGCGCCCTGCAGGTGGCGATTGGGGGTAATTCATTGAACCAACGACTTCGTCGTCTCATCCAGCAACTTGGGGAAGCGATTCACGAATCGGTTTCCGAGTCCGAGCACATCTCCGAAGTAGTGCAGGATATCCGCAAGCAGGGATTCGATGTCCTGCTCATGCTCGAGGCGACGATTGGACTAAACGAAGTAGAGCAACAGCCGGTTTCCGAACTGGAGGCCCCGGCGGGTGAAACTCCGCGAGGGGATGAGCCGTTTAACGCGCAGGATGTACACTTTCTGCGCTCCCTGCGTATCTCAGTCGAGGGAAGTTAAACGCCAGGAGAAGTTTCGAGCATCTCACCTCCAGGTATAGAGTTGAGTACGGCATGAAAGACACACTCGGAGTACTGCTGGCAGGCGGAGCAGGTGAGCGGCTTTTCCCCCTCACACGGGACCGGGCTAAGCCGGCGGTTCCTTTCGGCGGCAACTACCGCATCATCGATATCACCCTCTCCAATTGCATCAACTCCGATCTGCGCCGGGTTTACATCCTCACCCAGTACAAGGCTCTTTCTCTCAACCGCCACATCCGCGAGGGCTGGACCGGCATTGTGGCCCAGGAGCTGGGCGAGTTCATCGAGATTCTGCCTCCCATGCAGCGGGTCAGCGCCAACTGGTATATGGGCACCGCCGACGCGGTTTACCAGAACATATACTCCATCGGCGCCGAGCAGCCCAAGCACGTGCTCATCCTTTCTGGCGACCACATCTACAAGATGAATTACGGGTTGATGCTCGATCACCACGTCGAAGCCGGGGCGGATGTTACTTTGGCCACGCTTCCCATCGAGCCCTCAGAGGTAGCGCGCTTTGGCGTGGTGGAGGTGAGCCGCACCGGAGAAGTGATCGGCTTTCAGGAGAAGCCAAAGACCACCAACCTGCGGTCGCCCTTCAATCCGACCAAGGTCGATGCCTCCATGGGCATCTATCTCTTCAACACCGACGTGCTGTTGCCGGCGTTGATGAAAGATGCCGAGGATCCGAACTCCAAACACGACTTCGGACACAACATCCTGCCCGGCGTTCTCGGGCGCTACAAAATCTCCGCTTACAACTTTGTCGATGAGAACAAGCAGAACGCGCTCTACTGGCGCGATGTGGGCACGCTCGAAGCGTATTTCGACGCCAACATGGATGTGGCGTCGGTCTCGCCGATTTTCAATTTGTATGACAAGGCATGGCCCATGCGCACCCGGCAGCGTCAATACCCGCCGGCCAAGTTCGTTTTTGGCGAGCCGGGCCGCACCGGCATGGCCATCAACTCAGTGATCTCGGCGGGCTGCATTGTCTCGGGCGCCGTGGTGCGCAACAGCGTGCTGTCGCAGGACGTGCGCGTGAATTCCTATGCCGAGGTGGAGTCCAGCATTATCTTTACCCACGTCGACATCGGCCGCCACTGCCGCATCCGCAGAGCCATCATCGACCGCGACGTCCACTTGCCCGAGGGCACGGTGATCGGCTACGACCGCGAAGAAGACCGGCGCAATTACTTTGTCACCTCCACCGGCTTGACTGTGGTCACGCGCGACTACTCGCTCTACGAAAATCCGGTCTCCCCGGACTTCATGCAGCAGCCGTAGGGGCTAAGGACAAAGGCTATTCCGTGCGCAGAGCCTGCATGGGCTCGATCGACGCTGCCCGGCGAGCGGGAAGCAGAGCGGCGATCAATCCAATGACCGGCAAGATCAGAGCCACCGCGATATAAGTCCAGATGTCCAGGGGCTGCACCTGGTACAAGAAGCCCTCGATGAACCGTGTGGTCGCAAAGGCTAACAGAAGGCCAACGCCCAGCCCGGCGCCGATGAGTATGGAGCCCTGGCGCAGAATCAGCTGCGCTACACTCTGCCGGGTCGCGCCGAGCGCCATGCGGATACCGATTTCGCGGCGGCGATAACTGACCAGTTGCGACAATACGCCGTATAACCCGGCGATCACCATGGCCACAGCAAGCCCCGCGAAGGAGCCCACAAGATACAATCCCAGCCGCTGGCTGAAGGTATTCTTCTCCACAGCCTGCTGCATGGTTTGAAATTCATCCAGTGCGAACCCCGGGGCCGCCTGGTGGAAGACCGAGCGAATCTCGCCCGCGATGGGCAGGTCGCCGCGCGTTTTCACCACAAAGTTGACCACCGTTTGCAAAAGCGCCTGATAGAAGAGAGAGGTGGTGGGAATCTGCTGCTGGGGCACCAGGATGAATGGCTGGACTGCGCCCCCGACGCTCTCGTCCACCTGGTCGGCAAGAACGCCGACAATGGTGTAGGGCTTGATCATGCCTGTATCTTTGCCGCCCAGGTCGAGCTGTTTCTGCAGAGGGTCCTTGCCCGCGAAATACTTTTTGGCAAGGGTTTGGTTGATCACGACAACAAAGGGAGCTGTCGCAACATCCCCATCATCGATCATGCGGCCGCGCATGATCGGAGTGCCCATGGTTCGCGCATAGTCTCCACTGACAGCGGAGATACGAGCCTCTGGCCTATTCGCCGGGTCTTTCGCCTGATCGACGACCGCAAAGTTCGTGCCCATATCCATGCCCGATAAGGGCGGAGTGGTGATCAACGCCGCACTTTGACGCCGGGAACCTGCCGGATGCGCTCGAGAACGGGCTGGTAGGTGAGCGTGGCGACCGAAGGCGGCGCACTCCCGGTGTCTTCTGAGACCGCCATCCCGGAAAAGCCCGCCGCATTGGCCGGCATCGCACGAAAGGTGGTTACGCGAGCCGCGTCAAAGCCGAGCCGTGACTGTTGCAGATTCCAAAGCGTGTGAAAGAGCAGGCCAGTTCCAACCAGCAGGAGTGTGGAGAGAGCAACTTCGCCTGCGACCAGCCATCCGCTCAGCTTTCCGCTCACTGCGCGCGAGCCGATACCGCGCGAAGCCGCCTGCAATGCCGACTGGGGATTGGAGCGCGCCACCAGCAGCGCGGGCAGAAGCGAAGAGAGCAAGGTGGTAAGGATAGCGATGGCGGCCAGGGCCAGTAAGACCGTCCAATGGATGGCGATGGAATCGGCGCGAGGAATGGTCCCTTCCGGCAGTTTGTGCACAGCGACTATCCCCAGCCTGGCGAGGATAGCCCGAAGGCAACAGCCGAACAGGCTCAACAGCATTCCTTCGGAAAGCAACTGCCGAACCAGGCGCAGCCGGCTCGCCCCGAGCGCCGCCCTCACTGCGAATTCCTGCTGACGGCCAAGGCAGCGCGCGATCAGCAGATTCGATACATTCGCGCAAGCGATCAACAACACCAGCGCCAGGGCGGCGAAGAGAGCGTAGAGGACCGGGCGGACCGGCCCTGTCAGCACGTCCTGATAGGGCGTGGCGTGAAATGCGATGGTGTCGCCGCCCTTGGTTTTGGGAATGTGGGCAGCGATCGAATCAAGTTCACGTTGCGCCTGAGTTTTGCTGACTCCCGGACCCATCTCGCCGATGACGTAGAAAAAGTTGTAGCCTCGGTCCGTCACATCTCGGCAGTGGGCTGCAATGGCAGCCAGACTGCCTTGCTCATAGCCGGCCCTAGTTGTTCAGGAAAGCGAAAGGAGGCCGGCATGACGCCAACAACGGTGTAGGGCTTGCTGGCGATGCGCACGGCCTTGCCGACGATACCCAGGTCGCCGTGGAAGTTCTGCCGCCAAAGGCCTTCGGAAAGCACCACCACCTCCGGGCCGCCCGCTTGACCCTCCGCCTCAGTGAAGCCGCGGCCCAATAAAGGCTGTACGCCGAGCAGCGAAAACAGATTAGCCGTTACGCGCGGTGCCTCCACGCTTTCCGATTCGTCCTGATTTTCTATAACGCCGACATCTTCGGAGTAGCCTGCCACCGCCTTCAATTGACGCGACTGGTCGCGAATGTCACGGTAGTTCAGCCAGGAGGTGGTGCCGAAACCCGGCTTGCCGGCGGGTCCTATAAAGAGCAGGCGATCTGAGTGGGCGTAGGGCAGCGGCCGCAGCAAGACACTTTCGATCACCGTGAAGATGGCCGTGTTTGCACCGACGCCGAGCGCCAGCGTCAGTACTGCGAGTAATGCTAACCCCGGGTTTTTGCGCAACTGGCGCAATGCATACCTTAAGTCGCTTAAGAGAGCTTGCATCAAATCCTCCACGCCTCTGAGCCCTTGTCTCAAGCGCAGCACTTTTGTCGCCGAAACCGCTGCCGGGCAAGTTCCACATTCCTATCAGCCGGCGGGATCGGCTAAGGCGGGCGTCTGTCCGAAACCGTAAAAGGTGTTCACAAACGAACAGCCCGGTTGTTTTGTGACGGGACAGTTTTATGAGTACGCCGTGACGTCCACAAGTGTCACCGAGGTCACATCGTTCGCTACGACGCCTTTCAATGCTTATGGGCTGGTCGTGGTCTCAAAGTAATCGCAAGCATACGGGCAGCCGGCTTCAACCGGTTGCCTGTATGCGCGGATTTAGCTCTTTGGTTGGGTTTCCCAACAGGGTTCAGGCTGCTCCATGACGACGCGATGCGGGTTCACAGACCAGATTTACCGGCGCCACGCCAAGTACCGTTCGCAGCGCAGCAACGGCAATTGCATTGCACTCTCTCTGCTTGACGGCGATTCTAAGCGCGCGCGGTCCGACCTCGCTACCCATGGATGAGACATCGCGAAGAAACACGCCGGTTTTTCTACATTCGCTTACCATGGCCGCCGCCGTTGGATGATCCGGTTCAAGATGAAACATCACAAAGTTCGCCACGCCGGGAATGATTTCTTTGATACCGAGGCTGGCTAAACCGTCCATCAACTCGGCGCGCAAGCTGTGGGTCTCGCGATAACGTTCCATATAGTAGGATGCGTCCTCTAAAGCCCGGACGGCGGCGACTTGCGCGGGAAGGCTGACCGCCCACGGGGGAGTGATGGCAATCAAGGCCGAGAGTTGATGCATCGGCGCGCACAGGTACGCGACGCGCATCCCGCTGAGCGCATACACTTTCGACATTGATTTGCACACCAGAATGTTCTCGCTTCTTCGAGGCGAAGCGCTCCAGCGACTCGCCCGGTCCGGCGTACTCAATGTAAGTCTCGTCTACCCAAACCCTGGTACCGGCAGGGACCTGTCCTAACCATGCTTCGAGGTATTGGCGAGGAATATGCTGCCCGGTGGGACTGTTGGGGTTGACCAGAACAATGAGATTGTAGCCTGATAGCGCTTGTGCTTCGAGTTGGAGCAGGTCGACGGCATACTTATTACGCCGGGGTAAGACGAACCGATCCACCTTGCAGCCAATCACGTTTTCAAGAATGTGCACGTACTCCCCATAGGTCGGATCCAGAATGAGAACCCGGGAGTCGCGGTTCAACCAATGCCGGAACGCCAGGTAAATCAAGTCTGATGAGCCGGCGCCGGGTAGGATGTTTTCCTGGTCGACTCCCCGGTACCGGGCGATCGTCATCCGCAAACCGTCGCTATGCGTCGGCGGCGACGTACTCATCAACCAGGGTAAGTGTTCACGCATGGTATCGAGCACCTTGGGGGAGGGTGGAAACCATGCGTCGAGAACATCGGCACTGACGATCGAATTTCTGCGGTCCAGGCAATCGAAGCTGGTTCCGATGGCGTCGAAAAACGCCCCTCCGTGAAAACAACAGGCAGGCTTGAAAAAGGGGAAGTCAAGATCCCAGGTGACCATACTCCGCAACCTCTCGTAATAACGATGATTACGTTCGGCAAAGCCACGCAGTTGTTGGATACTTGCCTCCAACAGCTCAAACGTCACCGCGCCGGACTTGATCTGGTGATTGAGCGGCCGCGCTCCATGTTTCAGATAAATACTCAGCACGTCCGTCCGGCCCATCGCGATGATATGTTTTCCCTTTCTCTCCTCAATCCAGCGAAAAGCTGCATACAGCAGAACGGCCGCCAGCCGGCTGCTGCGGTGTTGTTTTTGGACGGTGAGGATTCGCAGCTCGTAGAGCGTGTCATCAAAACGAATCGGCAAAGCATCGCGCGCAATGTATTTGTCGATGGAGTATCGGCCAAAAGAAGGCGGGGTAATACTTATAAAACCCGCCAACTGGCCATCGATGTGCGCCGTGATGTAGGCATTGAAGTCGTCGAGCGGATCCGCGAGCTTTTGCTCCGGGTTGATTTTGTGTTGACCCAGTTCGCGCGCATAGACCTCGTGCCGCATCGCATAGATGGCCGGTCTGTCTGCCGGGTCTGCCATGGAAATGCGGGCTTTTCGGTGTGTATCGGGCATGCTCGGTACCTCGGTCGGTGGCGGGTGCGCTTAGTGCTGGAGCCAACGCAGGAGCATGGCAAGAGCCGAGACTTGCGTAAGCGTACTGACAATAATGAATGCGAGCCAAAGTCGAGGACTGGGCAAAACTTCCAGAACGCCACTGAATAATAGGTTGCTCCAGCCGAAAGATAGGTCATAATTTTGTCATAATTTTGCACCGGGCCCGCTTGCTGGGCGGATACCTGGGCCTGATGCTTGTGAGAAAATCACGAATCTCAACACGCACCCGTCGCGCTATTCCCACTCTGCTTCAATATCCCCTGTAGGCTGGACAGATGCTGGGAAGTATCGTCAAGGGTATGAACCGGCTCTGAGTCAGGAGTTGCAATGGAACGGAGACAGTTTCTCAAGAACTCGGCGGTCGCAGGCGCTGCGCTTGCTTTTTCCCGTGCGCAGGTTTGGGCGAAGGATGCCGATGCTCGTATTGAAATCCTTCTGGAGGAACCACTGGGCGAGATTTCGCCTAACATCTATGGCCAGTTCACCGAACATATCGGCGGCGTGATTTACGACGGCGTGTGGGTTGGAGAGAAATCGAAGATCCCCAACCAATACGGCATCCGTTCGCAGCTGGTGGACATGATGAAGCAGATTCATGTCCCGGTGATTCGTTGGCCGGGAGGCTGCTTCGCGGATAGCTACGACTGGAAAGATGGAATCGGTGAAGTTCGAAGCGGCCGCGCCGCACCAATTTCTGGGAGGTCGATCACGATGCGCTCCGGCTGCACGACAAAGGGCCGCAGCTCTTCGAAACCAACGAATTCGGCACCAATGAGTTCATCCGGTTTTGCCGGCTGACCGGAGCGCAACCGTATCTCGCGGCGAACCTGCGCAGTCTTCCCGCGCTTGATTTCGATCATTGGGTGGAGTACTGCAACTCTCCTGCCGGAAGCACAACCTTAGCGGAGATGCGCGCGGCCGCCGGTTTTCCAGAGCCGTTCAATGTGCGCTACTGGGGTGTGGGCAACGAGAGCTGGGGCTGCGGCGGCGACTTCAGCCCGGAAGAATATGCCTCGGAGTTCCGCCGCTACTCGGAGTGGATTCCGCGATACGGCAGTCGACCTGCAACTGATCGGTTCCGGTCCGAGCGATAACGATATCGACTGGACCCATCGCTTTTTCCAGCAGATCTACTCCGACCGGCCCTACAACAACCCCAGCTTCACGCGGCTGGTCGGTGCATCACTATGCGTGGAACCTCAGCCGCGGCAAGACGAAGGACTGGCTGGCCGGTAAAGGCGACGCATTGCAGTTTGATTCGGTCGACTGGTATGAGCTGTTGCGCGAGTGTGATCGCATGGAGCAGATCATTCACGATCAGTGGGCGGTGATGGGGCAGTACGACACGCAGCATCGCGTCAAGCTGGTGGTGGATGAGTATGGTCCGTGGTATCGAGAGGGAACCGAACTCGACCCCACCCACCTCTTCGGCCAGCAGATAACGTTGCGCGATGCGCTGGCCACGGCGCTGACGTCTGGACACCTTTAACCGCAATCCGGAAAAAGTAAGCATGGCCGCCTGCGCCCAGCTGGTCAACAACATCAATGCGCTCTTTATGGCCCATGAGGACCGCTTCTTCGCGACACCGAACTTTCATGTCTTCGCGATGTACGCCGCGCACCAGGGCGGCCAGGCGCTGCGGGCCGAGTTCTCGGCGCCGGAGGTGCAGTACATGCGCGATGACCAGCCGGCACGTTTCTGGGGTCTCAACGGCTCAGCATCGCGGAAAGATCGCGTGGTGACGCTTACCATCGTCAATCCCGATTTGTCGAAGACGATGGAGACGCAGATCGCACTTCGAGGCGCCGCGGTCACCAGCGCCTCTGGTACGGTTCTCGCGGCCAGTGACATGCACGCGCACAACACCTTCGACCAACCCAATGCCGTGATGCCCGCAACTCTCGCGATGGCGGTGCGCGGCGGCCTGCTGAACGTCAGCATTCCGGCCGCGTCCGTCACCAGGCTCAATGTCGTTCTTGGATGAGCGAAGGCACAATAGAAGGGCCTTATAGAGTCTGCGCGTCTGCAGTGTCCTGTAGGCTTCCCGGGAGAAGATGCTCAAGATTGAATATCGGTGCTTGACAATAGCCGGCGATCCGGTTACTTTGCACTGTAAAGCTAATTAGTTATGGATGACCTGAGCAAAGCACTGGGAGACATCGGCAGGACTCGCGAGCAGATGGCTCGCACCGCGGAGTTTCGCGGCTACGGCCCCGCAACCCTGGCGGCTACGGGCGGCTTCGCGATCTCTGCAGCCGCGGTGCAGGCGCTTTGGGTGCCTGATCCGGTGAATCACATTTCCTCCTACCTGGGCATCTGGATCTCGACGGCGATTCTCTCAGCCGCCTTGATTGGGGTGCAGATGGTGACACGCACCCATCGCATTCATTCGGGGATGGCGGATGAAATGATCCGCATGGCAGTTGAGCAATTTCTTCCCTCGGTGGGCGCCGGTGGGTTGATTACGTTGGTGGTGGTGCGGTCTATTCCGTCTGCTCTGTGGATGCTTCCTGGCCTGTGGCAGGTCATTTTCAGCCTTGGAGTCTTTTCCTCGTGTCGTTTCCTGCCGAGGCCGATGGTCGCCGCGGGGGCCTGGTATCTGCTTTCGGGCTTGACATGCCTCACCCTGGCGGATGGGCGCGCCTTGGCTCCATGGGCCATGGGCATCGCTTATGGAGGAGGCCAACTGCTGGTAGCGGGAATTCTCTTCCTGAGAGGGCAGAAGGACGCCGATGAAGCCTAAGCAGACCTCCGGGGAAGCGCGATTTGCCTACCAGGGACTGGATCGGGTGATTCATGAGCGCGCTCGCCTCAGCATACTGACTTCGCTGATCACCAATCCCAGGGGATTGACTTTCGGCGATCTGAAGGAGTTGTGCGCTCTGACCGACGGCAATTTGAGCAGACATCTGACCGTGCTGGAAAAGGCCAGAATGGTCGAGATTGCCAAGGGCCATGATCGCAATCGTCCACAGACTGTCTGCCGGATTACCCCTGGCGGCCGCAAACGCTATCTTGAATACCTCACGACGTTGGAACAGGTTGTCAGGGATGCGGCCAAGGGGACAAAGGATGAGGCCGCCTACAGCCTGATGCCGGGGATGACTCCGCGGCGGGCCTGATTTTTTTGCGCGTGTACTTTGCAGTGCAAAGTACACGCGAGTTAACCCTTGCCAGGATGTGTTAACCATGCAGCGTGAAACAGGCCAAGGATTGCATGTCGCCATCATCATGGATGGCAACGGCCGGTGGGCGGTGCGGCGCAGCCTGCCGCGCGTCGCTGGACATCGAGCCGGCGTCGCCGCGCTGCGACGCGTGGTACAGCGGGCGGCCGACCTGGGGATCGCGCGGCTTACGGTCTACGCATTCTCCTCGGATAACTGGCGCCGTCCGCCTGCGGAAGTAGAGAGCATCTTCTGGCTGTTACGAGCTTTCCTGCGGCTGGAGACGGAAAGGCTACGGCAGCGCGGCGCGCGGCTTCAGATAATTGGCCGCCGCGATCGCTTGGCGGAATCAGTGGTGCGGCAGATCGAAAAGGCCGAATACGCGACCGCCGCGGGAAGCGGACTGCAGCTTTGCGTCGCCATCGACTACTCGTCGCGGGATGCGATTACGCGAGCAGCCGCCGTCGCTGCTGCCGCTCTGGCGAACCAAGAGTGGCCTTCGCCCGATTCGCTCGGACGCTTGCTCGCGCAGTTCATCACCGGGCAGAACGGAGAGGTCGATCTGTTGATTCGCACCGGCGGCGAGCAGCGGCTCTCAGATTTCCTGCTCTGGGAATCAGCCTATGCTGAACTCATCTTTACCGACCGGATGTGGCCGGATTTTGGGGAAGCCGATCTTGAATCCGCGCTCGCGGAATTCGCCCGCCGGGAGCGTCGTTTTGGCGGAGTGCCGGCAACCCCGGTCGCCGATCGTTTGCCGGCTGGTGGTTGCCGATGATCGCTCCCGGCTCGCGCCCTCTGCAGGTCAAATTCATCCTACCCGCCTTAACCGAGGCGACCGGGCCCTATTGGCGGCCGATCAAGTATTCACTCTTCCCGCCGCTGGGGCTCGCCACCCTGGCCGCATATTTGGCTCCTGACGATCGCGCGGTGATCGTGGACGAGCATGTCGAGCCGCTCATCCTCGACGATGCGCCTGACCTGGTCGTGATCCAGGTCTACATTACCAACGCATATCGTGCTTACAAAATTGCAGACCATTACCGCGGCCAAGGGGCATTTGTCTGTCTCGGAGGGCTGCATGTCACTTCGCTTCCCGGCGAGGCGGCCCCGCACGCGGACGCTATCTTTCTGGGACCGGGAGAGCACACCTTCGCAAAATTTTTGCAGGACTTCCGCGCCGGTACGCCGCAGCCGCTTTACCAATCGACTGCGGGCCGTACGTTAGAACATGTTCCCCCGATTCGCCGCGATCTCATCCGGCGTAGTTACTACCTTGTGCCGAATTCCATTGTGGTCACACGAGGGTGCCCCCAGCATTGTGACTTCTGCTACAAAGATGCGTTCTTTCAAGGCGGGAGAGATTTCTACACCCAGCGGGCGGAGGATGCACTGGCCGAAATCGACAGGCTACCCGGACGTCATCTCTATTTCCTCGACGATCATCTCCTCGGCGACCGGCGATTTGCCGAAGCGCTCTTCGCCGGCATGAAGGGTATGCGACGGCTGTTTCAAGCAGCGGCCACCGTGGATTCCATCTTGCGCGGAGACCTGATCGAGCGCGCGGCGGAGGCGGGGTTGCGCAGCATCTTCGTGGGTTTCGAAACCCTCACGCCGGAGAACCTCAAGCGAAGCAATAAACGGCAGAACCTGGGCCGCGACTACAAAGCTGTCGCTGACCGGCTGCACTCGCTCGGCATTATGATCAACGGCAGTTTTGTCTTCGGAATGGATGATGACGGCGAGGACGTGTTCCGGCGCACGGTCGACTGGGCGATCGGCCATGGCATTACCACGGCGACCTTTCATATTCAAACGCCCTATCCCGGAACGCGGCTGCATGCCCGCATGGTGCATGAAGGGCGCATGTTAACGCGAGACTGGAGTCTTTACGATACCCGGCATGTCGTCTATCGTCCGGCGCAACTCAAGCCCGAGGTCTTGAAAGCGGGTTACGACTGGGCGTATCGCGAGTTCTATCGCTGGAGCTCGATAACCAGCGCCGCGCGGCATCACGGCACATGCAAGCATCAGGCCAAGCATTTCTTCTATGCAGCGGGGTGGAAGAAGTTCGAGCCGCTGTGGGATCTGATCATCCGTGCTCGCCAGCTTGCCCGCGTGACCCCATTGCTGGAGAGTGTGCTCTCACGGGTTACCGGCAGAACCGTGGAGCATGCAGGCGAGACCCTGGGCGAGACCTTTCCCATTCTCGACGCTTAAAAACGTCAGAGCGCAGTGCCCTTACACATTATTTGGTGCACCGGGTCGGAGAAATGGCTAGCGGGCGGCGTTATGCGTTGCGAGCCGTGTCGCGAACCACGCGAAAGCCGTAGTCCGCGTATTGAAATTCCGGAGGAATGCTGGAACGGGCCGAACATCGTGAGATTTTGATGTGGTGCCGCCAGGAGCCTCCCCGCGATGCTTTTCTGCTGCCCTCTTCCGGTCCCGGCGGGTCCCGCTCAGGGGAGATCGCGTAGTAGCCGGCTGCGAACCAATCGCTGCACCACTCATGCACGTTCTCGCACATCTCAAATAAACCGTAGGCGTTGGGCTCCGATTGTCCCACCGGCTCCGGTCCAGTCTTCCAGCGGTCATAGTAGCCAGGACGGGACGCCGGCGGATCATTGCCCCAGGGGAAAGCCATCCCCTCGGCGCCGCCGCGCGCAGCCCGTTCCCACTCCGCTTCCGTGGGCAGCCGATAGTGCGAGCCGGTGGTGGCGGAGAGCCACGCGCAATAGGCGACGGCGTCGAACCACGAAACCGCCACCACCGGTTGCTGCGGATGAGCGAAGTTGGCATCGCCCCAATATGGAGGCGGCTGGCTTCCCGTCGAGCCGAGAAAGCGCGCGTACTCGCCCACCGTGACTTGCGTCGCCGCCATGCGAAAGCCATCCACCCAAACGCGATGAACGGGCGCTTCCACATCCTGGCCGGTGCCGGACCCCATGGAGAACCAGCCGGCGGCGATTTCCATGAGCCGGGACTCGGTGACCGGTGCGCGCGAGGGGAGTAGGCTCATGGCGGCAGAGGGGAACATCTGTCCCTACGATGTTAGCGTGAGGCAAGGGGCGCGAAGGATGGAATTCGATTGGACCCATGGCGCCCTTGCGGAAGGCTTACGGCTGTATCACGCAGGGGAATTCTTCGCCGCCCATGAAGCATGGGAAAGCCTTTGGCTGGGGGCACAGGAGCCGGAGAAGATGTTCCTGCAAGGGTTGATTCAGGTCACCGCGGCCTTCCACCACCTGCAACGCAAGAATCCGCTGGGCACTGCCCGCCTATTGCAGGCGGCGCTGGGCCGGTTGGAGCGCTATCCCGCGCGCTTCGGAGCCGTCTCTGTCGCCTTGATCCGCAGTGACATTCACGCCTGGCTAGAAGCCCTGGAAGCGGGCGCGCCGGCGCCCCCATTCGGTTGCGTCCGCATACGCGCCGATCTATAGGTGACCATCGGTGGGCGATGTTCTCGTCGTAGAACCACTCGGCCAGGGAGTACCATGGCTGGCAAGATGAAGCGGCGTTGGGGACGGATTTTCCAGGTTGTACTGACCATTCTGGTCGCCCTCTACGTCGGGGACTGGGTGGTGCAGCGGGTCGCCGGATCCTCCAGCGTGCAGGTGGAGCAGTTCCTGCGGACTCCTCTCAAGGGCCAGAAAGAGGAATTCGACTATATGGGAACGGTAGCCCAGCCGTGCGCTCGCTCGCTTTTCCCCCATAGCTCGGAGTCCCCGTGCTGGTGGTTGAAGTGGCACAAGGTCCAATGGGTGTCGCCCTAACGAACTGACGACCGTGGGTCTTCCCGGATGGCAGATGAGTGCTGGCCGTGTTTCTCGAACTTGCTAAATTCGCCTCTTTGTTGCTCAGCATTCTTTCGCTTGACGCCGTCTTTCACTCTGCCTTTCTCGAGCCCGCAAGCGACCTCCAGCAGCGCCTGCTGCCCTCGCTCGAGCTCTTGATGCTGGCCGCCGCCATCTGCCTGGCCAGCGGAGCCATCTTCCGCGAGTGGGAGCAGAGGGCAGGCAAGCGCGATGCCAGCCTGGTGGGGTCGCTGCCCATGCTGATTTTCTGGTGGGCCTCCGGAATGATGGCTCTCCTCTTCGGCCTCGCCTGGTTGTTGAACCTGTATTTCCCGGTACGCAGCCCGGTCAATGGTTGAAAGCCGGTTCGAAATGCGAGACTTGGGCCACCCACTTATGAGTGCAGTCAAGAGTTAAGAACGAATGCAGCCGCAGTTGCGGAAGGGAACTGAAGGTGCGCCAGATGCGTATCAGCATCCATGAGTCTGGCAGCCACGCTCTCCTTGAACAACGGGCTAACGGGAGCACGCGGGCAGCGGCCCGATTCCGGGAGGCGGTATCCTACAGGCCGAGGAACGCCGCCGTTGAATCCCTCTTCGAACACGCCGCCGGACCGGGACAGTAGTGCACGCCGGCATTGGCCTGTTGACCCAGCCCCCGAGACGGATTGGCCGGCCCTGGTGCAGCGCTGCCTCGACGGGGATCATGCCGCGTGGGCCGAGCTGGTGGGCGCGCAGCAGCGCCGGGTCTACGCCCTGTGTTACCGTTTTACCGGATCGTCGCACGACGCCGAAGATCTTACCCAGGATGTCTTCATCAAGCTTTACGGCAACCTGCGCAGCTTCGACCCGGCCAAGGGCGGCTTTCAAACCTGGATCACTACCCTGACCCGGAACCTGCTGGTCGATCACTTCCGCCGCTCCCGGCAGCAGCGGGTGACGGATTCGATCGACGCCGGCTGGGACCAGGGCAACGACACTCCCCCGGGCGAGCCCATCGTCGACCCACGCACCACTCCGCTGCAGCATGCGGTGCGTAACCAGCTGGGGCAAATGGTGCAGAATGCCCTGGCCAAGGTGTCGCCCGAGCTACGCGAAGCAGTTATTCTGCGCGATTTGCAGGATATGGATTACAAAGAAATTGCCGAGGTATTGGCGATTCCCCAGGGAACCGTCAAGTCCCGCATCAGCCGTGGCCGGGCGGAACTAGCGCGGTTGCTGGAACGTACTAGAGGGCAGGTGATGTAAATGTCTGAGCGCGAACCAAACACGGGCAAGCCAGTGCGGGTGCTGCGGTGCGACGAGTGGGAAAACCTGCTCGTCGATGCGCTGGATGGAACGTTGACGGCCGCCGACGCGGCCGCCTTCAACCGGCATCACAGCGAATGTCCGCTGTGTGCCCAAATGCTCAAAGAAACGCAGCAGGGCAAGGCGTGGCTGCAGTATCTGGCGGCGGAGCCGGAGCCGCCCGCCGATCTGCTCAAAAATATCCTGGCCCGCACCAGCGGACGCAGCCTGCCGGGCTTGGTCTCGGGGATGGAGCCAGGGTTGCCTGCGCCGGCGCCAACCGCGCGTCCCGCATGGCGCCGGGTGGCGCCCCGGGTGTTCCCCATGGTCCGCCAGGTGCTGGAGCCGAGGCTGCTGATGACCGCGGCCATGGCTTTTTTCTCCATCGCCCTGACCCTGAACCTGACCGGGATCAAGCTTACCGAGATCCGGGCCTCGGACCTGACCCCTTCGCGGCTGCGCGCCACCGCAACCCGGACGTACTACTCCACCAATGAACAGGTGATGAAGTACTACGAGAACCTGCGGCTGGTGTACGAGATGGAGGCCCGGGTAAGGGAACTGCGCCGCTCCACCGAGGCGGAACCCGCGCCGGCGCCGCGGGAGACGCCCAAGCAGGCTCCGCGGGATGGCACCGGCAGTCCCAGCTCGACCGTGCCCAGCAACCCCCCCGTTCCCAAGGGCAGGCCGCTCGAGGGCGAGCAGCAGCCGGCGGTACCACTAGCAGCCAGTTTTGACCGTCAAGGAAGAACAAAAGTACGAAGAGAGGTTTTCAGGACTTTGCGGTCAACAACTGAAGACCAAGCCGAAAGGAGCTTGGTATGAACTGCGCCAACCATCCAGATGTTGCCACTGCGGCCTATTGTCAGAACTGTGGCAAGCCACTGTGCACCGGGTGTATTCGTTCGGTAGGGGGGGTGGTGTACTGCGAACCATGCCTGGCCGCCCGTCTCTCCAGTCCTGCGGCCGGCGTCACGGCGCCTGACGCCACCTTGACCAACCTGCATGCGCATCCTGTGCTGGCTGGCTTGCTGGGCTTTATTCCCGGGGTCGGCGCGATGTACAACGGGCAATTCGTCAAAGCGCTGGCCCACGTGCTCATCTTCGCGGTCTTCGTCAGCCTCTCCGATAAGAGTTTTATCTTCGGCATGCTGGTGGCTGCGTGGACGTTTTACCAGGTCTTCGACGCCGCCCAGACGGCCAAGGCGCGGCGCGACGGGCTGCCGCTGCCCAATCCCTTCGGTCTCAACGACCTGGGTACCAGGCTGGGGGTGACTCCGGCGCCCCCAGGTGCACCATACTCCGCCGGTTTTACCGGCAACCCGGCGCCCGGCAACCCGGCTGGCCCGGCGGTTGCGGCGGATCCCGCTGGCGGTTTCAATCCCGGCTCTAACCCCAGCGGCGCGGGTCCGTTCCCGCCTCCGCCTGGCTATACGGCGTCCTATGCCGCGCCTCCGCCGCCGGCCGGCAATCCGGTCCCCGGCTCCCCGGTATATCCCTACCCGCCTGCGCCTGAGCCTCACCGCCACCCGCTGGGCGCCATCGTGCTCATCGGCATCGGCCTGCTGCTGTTGCTGCATACTCTTGGCGTCTTCGAAGAGGAGTGGATCGGCCGGGCGTGGCCGGTCATCATCATCGGCATCGGCGCCTGGCTGTTGTATCGCAGAAGCCACGATGTGCCCCGGGGAGGCGCCTGATGAACACCTGGCTGCTGATCCGGCGCTTGCGTGGACCGGCCTTTCTCATCATGTTCGGCATTACCGCGTTGCTCAACCAGTGGGACATACTCAGCTTTGGCCGCAGCTGGCCGCTCTACCTAATCCTGGCTGGCGTGATTGGGCTGCTGGAACGCGCTGCGCTCACCACCGCGCCACCGGCCAATCCTTATATGCCCGCGACTTATTCTTCGAGTCCCTATTCCATCGCGCCGGCCTACACCGGCCCTGCCCCGGAATCGACCCCGGCTGAGCCCGGGCCGGACGGGAGGCCGTGATGGCCACCCTGCCCCCGCCCTACTCCCAGCGCGACGCGGCCCGGGCGCAGCGCTATTATCGGCGCTCCCTCCGCCCCCCCTCCATGGTGGGGCCCGTAGTGCTGATTGCCGCCGGAGTGATCGCGCTGCTGGTCGAAACCAACAAACTCAACGTGCAGCATCTGTGGGACTGGTACATGCGCTGGTGGCCGCTGCTGCTGATTGCGGTCGGCCTGCTCTCGCTGGGCGAATGGTGGCTGGATCGGGACCAGATCGGTGCCGGCCGGCGCTCGCACGGCGGCCTGATCGCGCTGATTATCTGCCTGGCGGTCCTGGGCTACACCGTGGGCTTCACTGCCCACGGACTACGCGGCATGCATGTCTTCGGCCATGGAATGCAGGACGAGGAGATGTTTTCCCGGCTGTTCGGCCAGGAGCACGACGACGATCGTACCCTCAACCGGGAACTCCCGCCGGGAGCGGCGGTCGACATCCAGGTATCTCATGGGGACGTCACCGTGACCGCGTCCGGCGATGAGCAGATTCACGTGGCGGCGCACCTGGTAGTGTTTGCAGCCAACGAGCGAGCGGCCAAGCGTGGCCTGGACGCCCTGGCTCCGCAGCTGGCGGTGAATGGCAAGAACGTGACCCTGCGCGCCGCGGACGCGAGCGACGGCCACGCCGACCTGACCATTGAGATTCCCAACGGCGCGGTGCCTTCGGTTACCGCCGGCCATGGCGACGTGACCCTCGAGGGTCTGACCAGCCCGGTGAGCGTGAACGCAGACCGGGGAGACGTGAAGGCGGATAATCTCAGCGGCGGGCTGCATGTCAGGATGGGCAAGGGCGATTTTAGCGCCCACGCGATCGCCGGCGACCTGGCGCTGCAAGGCAAGCTGGACGATGTTTCCATCTCCGACGTGCAGGGCCGGGTGGCGCTGGATGGCGACTTCTTTGGCGACACCGATCTGGCGCATATCTCGGCGCCGGTCCACTTTCATTCCACCCGCACCGACGTAGAAGTAGCCACCATTCCCGGAGACCTGTCGATCGACAGCGGTGACCTGCAGTTAAACAACGCCAGCGGCCCGGCCAAAATCTCCACCAGCGCCAAGGACGTCGAGTGCAGCGCGATCAGCGGCGATCTGCGGGTGGAGGATGGGGACGGAGATATTGCGGTGGCCGCGATCGCGCCCATGGGCGAACTGCACATTCACAATCGCAACGGCGCGATCCAGCTGACCGTGCCCCTGGGTGCAGGCTTTCAGCTGCAGGCCACGGCCAGGAACGGCAACATCGACTCCAAGTTGAACCTGCCGGTCAGCAACGCCGGCGAAGGGCAGAGCGTTTCCGGCCCGGTGGGCGGCGGCGGGCCGAGGATCGAGCTGGTGGCCGACCACGGAGACATCACAATTGGCGGCATGGAAGCCCCGCCGCCACCACCCGCCGTCCCCGCGCCGCCTTCACCCCCTGCGCCGCCCGCGCCTCCGGGAGCAAAATCGCTGCGCCACCTTCGCCCCTCGAAGGATGGGGAAGCGGCCCCCGTGACCCAGTAGCCGCTGTGTGCCTAGAATGAAATGCGAGGAGGCTCCGCAATCATGGAAGCCGTTCAGGAGCGGGCGGCAAGCCGTTCGTTGATGATGGCTTCAACTCGGGCCACCACCTCGTCGAGCGAGAGATCGGTGGAATCGATAATCACCGCGTCGGCGGCGGGAACCAGGGGAGATTCGGCGCGGGTGCGGTCGCGCCGGTCGCGCTCGCGCAACTCCTGCAGCACCGACTCGGCAGCGTGGGGAGCGCCCGGGCCGTTCTGCTGATAGCGGCGTTGGCCGCGAACCTCGGCCGCTGCATCGAGAAAAATTTTGACCTCGGCATGGGGAAATACCTTGGTGCCGATGTCTCTGCCTTCCATGACGATGCCGCTGCTTGCGCCCAGCTGGCGCTGCATGGAAACCATCCATTGCCGGATGCCCGGGTGCACACTTACCCGGGAAGCGGCCGCGGTCACGTCCGGCTCCCGGATCCGCTTGGTGACCTCGACATCGTCCAGAAAAACCCGGTTGCCGAGCGGCGCCGGCAGCAGCCGGATGCGCGTCCTCTCCGCCAGCCGGCCTAGCTCTTCCCGGTCATCGAGGTCGCTGTCGGTCTGGATCGCCTTCAGCGCAAAGGCGCGATACATGGCCCCACTCTCCAGGTTCAGCAAGCCGAAGCGGGCCGCGACCCGGGCCGCGACCGTGCTCTTGCCGGCGCCGGCGGGACCGTCGATGGCGACCACCAGGGGCGGATTCGGTTGCTCGGTCATGCTCCCGGCTTTTTCCTGGCGGGCTTGCCCCCGCGGAAGCTGGGCTTGCCGGGTTTGCCTAGGGTCTTGCCCGCTTTGGACCAAGGCTTGGCAGGGGGCTTGGCGGGGCCGGAGCCGCGGGCAAAGGGCGGCCGGCCGGCTCTATCTGGGCCTGAGGCGGATTTCGCGCCGGGTCTGGCATAACCGCCAGGGCGCGGCCGATGGTAATTTGCACCCCGATTGGCGCCGCCTGTTGCTGAGGGCGACCCGGATCGCTTGGGGGGAGGGCTGCCGCCGGGTGCAATCCGCACCGGCTTGCCGGGAGCGCTGAATCCTCGCGCTCCCCCGGGGCGTGTGGGGCGATTTTCCCGGGGCTTAAAGGACGGCGCGGGGCGGCCGGCAGGGAAACCGGAACGGTTGCCCGGGACTGAGGGACCAACCCGGGGACGGGAAGGACGGCCTGGGGGACGGCCAGGCGCACGATAGGATCTGGTCCGGCTAGCCTCTAGGGGTCTTCCTTCGCCTGCAGGCGGACGTGGAGGAAACCCGGCTGGGGCAGAGCCCCTGGGGCCCTTTCGGAGACCACTCGACGGTCGACTCCCCGGTGCGGGCTTCGGTCCCCGATTGGGGTTGAAACGATCACGGCTTTTCTGTGGTGAGCGGAATGGAGCATCCCCCCGGCCAAGAGCAGACATCGGTCGCGGCGCGGAGCCCGGCGCCTGGGTGGGCCTGGACCAGGGCGCTGGTTTATTACCGGGCCGCGCTCCCGAGGCAGGGCGAACTTTGCCTCCCGCAACCGCGCCTCCCGCTTTTCCCGCCCAGCGTGGCGGCGGTCCGCTCGCTGGCGGTTTACCCGCCGGCCGCCACGGCGGTCGAGCCTGGGGGGTTGCGCGTGCGGGGCTCTTCCAGCCCCCTTTTACCGAGGGCGGCGTGGCCAAGGGCTTGGGCCGTTGCGCCTGCCGGGGTATGGAGGGTGCACCCTGGCCGACACCTGCCTGGCCAACACCTGATGGAGGGGCGGCCGGCCGGCGATGCACGATAGGAGCGGCAAGCGGAGCAGCTACCGGGGCGGCCGTGGGCGCTGTTCGGCTGGGTGCCGTCGTCGCGGCGGGCAAAGCCGGCTCCGCGAACTCCGGCAGGCCACCCTCCAGGAAGTGATAGGTCTGGGCATCCATAGATAGGGAGTGAATCTGCCGGGTGGCGGACAAGCCGCGCACCGCTTCCCGCACCCGGGAGCGGGAAGCAACCGGGGAGAGAAAAATCTCGATCTCCTCGCTGGTTGCGGCATAAACCGACTGCAGGTACATCGAAACCAGCAACGAAATGGCGGTAACCTGGCTGGTGGCGCCGCCGGTGGCCAGGGCTTCGCGGTGGCGAACGCGGAGCATCTCCCAGCTGGTGGCTTGGCCTTCCTCAGCGTACAAAGGGCTGATGCGCAAGCTCTGCCAGAGCTCGCACAAGGCACGCAGCACGGCGGCCTCGGTGAGCTCGCGGCCCAGGGTCTCCCGCGCCGTAGCGGCGGTCAGCACGCCTGAGCTTTCCAGAACCTTCCATAGCTCCAGCACCAGGGGAGAGACTTTGTGTCCGGAGGATTTCTGCGGAGCGTGCTTCCAGTCCTTGTCGCCGCGCAGGGACAGCACGTAAGGCAGCGCGTCGCTGTGGGCGAGAAAATCCGGCTGCTCCCCCACCGCGCCGAGCAGATTCAAGGCCACCACGCTGCTGGAGGCAATCAGGCGCGTCAACAGCCCCTGCGCCTGCTCGATGGCCGCGGGGTTGGGAGTGGCCGATCGGCTTCCCATGCAGGCTTCGACAAAGGAGGGTGCGGGCGCCGGCAACTGCGCCTGCCGGGGCAGGTACAAGCACAGGGGATGCTGGCGGAGCCAGCCCTGCGCATCATCGAGAGTGAGGAGAGGGTTTTGCTTCTGGCGCCAGTGCGCCGCCCGTGCTGCCTGGAGCTGCTCTGCTATCAAGAAAACTTCCTTTTCCCGCGCGTTCGGAACGCCGCGGTTTTGAGCGGTGACCGCACCGGCGCATACGCTCGGTTCAGGCAACGGCCAGACCTTCTAGATCCTGTGAAACGCCCGCTGGATTTCCTTCCAAGCATACCGCAGGACGATGGGACGGCCATGCGGACAGCTGGTGGGGTGTTCGGTCCTGGCCAGCTCCGCGAGCAGCCATTCCATGCGCGCAGGATCAAGCGGGGTGTTGACTTTGATGGCGGCATGACAGGCGATGGAAGCGGCGATACGAGTGCGCGCCGTTTCCAGGTTTTCCGCCTGCTCCGGGCTGCCTGCCTGCTCCAGCACCTCTACCAGCATGCGCTCGAGTGCCTGGCCCTCGAGCCCGGCCGGAGCCGCTTTGATGGCGATGGTGCGCGGTCCAAAGGGCTCGGCCTCAAAGCCGTTGGCTTCCAGTTCTTCGGCGATGGCGGCGAAGGTGACCATCTGTGCCGGCAGCAGATCGAGCAGCATGGGCATGAGCAGTCGCTGGCGCTCCACCTGCTCCACCCGGCGCTCGCGCAGTACCCGTTCGAACAGCACCCGCTCGTGTGCCACGTGCTGATCGATGATCCAAAGCCCTTCCTCGTTCACCGCCAGGATGAAGGATTCGCGCAGCTGGCCGAGCGGCCGCAGCGACGCCAGCCCATGCAACGAGGGGCTTGCTGCCTCTCCGTCCGCGGCCTCTGCGGGAGCCTCCGGGGAACAGGCGGAGACGGCCGCGGGCACCTGCGCAGGCGCGAGAGGCGCGAAGGGAAGATGGCCGGGGGATGCCATCACCGGTGGCGCGGTCAAGATGAATCCGTCCCCGTCCGGCTGGCCGGGCAAGGAGTCGGGCAACCAGGAATTGGGTAAAAAGCGGGGCGACAAGGGGTCGGGCGAAATTTCGGGGGACCAGCCTTCCGAGGTGGGTGTCGCGGCCTGGCGATGGTTGGGCGAGGAGTCAGGAACCAGCGCGGGCGCGGCGCTAGGGTGGGCGGTGAGCGCGCGCAGAAAGGCCGCGGCCGGCCGCCCCATAGTCAGCTTATTGCGGATGCTGTCGCGCACGAAGTCGTGCAGCCAGCCGGCCTGGCGGAAGCGGACTTCCGTCTTGGCCGGGTGGACATTGACATCCACTTCCTCGGGCGGCATCTCGACAAACAGCAGCACCACGGGAAATGAAGTCGGGGGAAGGATATTGCGATAAGCCTCGCTCACCGCGTGCATCAGCAGGCGGTCGCGCACCAGGCGCCGGTTGACGAAGCAATAGATGGAGTTGCGGTTGAGCTTTTCGAGCTCCGGCTTGGAGGTGAAACCATGGATGCGCAGCCACCCCGGCTGCGGCGCGTGGTAGTCCGCGGGCCGCCGCCAGGGCGGAGGTTCGGGCAGGCCGGCTTGCTCGAGCTTAATCTCGGCGGCCAGAGGGAGAAGCTTATCCAGGGTGTCCTGGCCGAAGATCTGAAAGATACGCTCCGCCGCCTCGCGCACCGGCGGCGCAACCAGCAGCGCATGGGTGGCGGAGTGCAGTTCGAAGTGCTTGTCGGGGTAGGCCAGGGCGTAATGAGTAACCAGCGCAGTGACGTGTGCCAGCTCGGTGTTTTCGGACTTGAGGAACTTGCGCCGAGCCGGGGTGTTGAAGAACAGGTCGCGCACGGTGAGCGTCGTGCCCGCCGGACCGCCCGCGTCTTCGCACAGCAGCAGCTTGCCCCCGGCAATCTCCATCCTGGTGCCGGCAATCTCCTCCGCGCTGCGGGTCACCAGCTCGACCCGGGCAATGGATGCGATCGAAGGCAGCGCTTCGCCGCGGAAACCCAGGGTGGCGATCGAGAGCAGGTCGTCGCTCGAGCGCAGCTTGGAGGTGGCATGCCGCTCAAAGGCCAGCAGAGCATCATCGCGCATCATGCCGCAGCCGTCGTCGGCGATGCGGATCAGCTTGCGGCCGCCGCCCTCGATCCCGATTACGATGCGCCGCGCGCCGGCGTCGAGAGAATTCTCCAGCAGCTCCTTGACCACGGAGGCTGGGCGGTCGACGACCTCGCCGGCCGCGATCTGGTTGGCCACCTGATCGGCAAGTATGTGGATGCGGCCCATGGTTTACCTAATTAAAACTAGCAGGGATGGCGATGCTCGAGCGCACTCAGGCGTTAAGAACGCATGAGTGGAAGAATGTGAGAGTTCTTTTTGGGGATCTTTTCCCGCCACGAGCCGATGGGGCACCCATCGGTTCGTGGCAGGGAGAAATCAAAAAAGCCCACCAGACTCTGGCCCTGGGTTGGGTTTACCTACCGTCCCGAGCGTACCCTGCGCAGTGCCTGGGCGGGCAATTTTGCCTTGGCAAGCCGCTTGCCGCGCGGGTGTGCCAACGCATCTTCGCGCGACGAGGTAGTCTCCGCCAGGGTGTCGCCCAGCACATGCAGCCGGAGAAAATTGGTGGAGCCCGATTTGGTGCGGGTGCCGGCGACGATGCCCAGGATCTCCCGCGGTTGCACATAGCCGCCCTGTTCCAGCAGGCGCTCCGCGGTTTCCACCATCTGCTCCGCGGTGGCCAGCTTGTTGCAGAGGATGGGGTGGACACCCCACAGAAGCGTCATGCGATGGATCACCCGTTCCACGCTGCTCAGCCCGAAAATGGGGGATTTGGGCCGGTACTTGGAGAGCTGGCGGGCGGTGGTCCCGGTCTCGGTAAAGACGGCGATGGCGCTGATGTCCAGGTCTTCGGCGGCGTGGGCCATCGATTCACAGATGGTTTCGGCGACCGACAAGCGCACATGCCCGGTCCGGGCCCGCTCGGTCGCCCGGGGAAGAAGCTCCTGGCTCTCCGTCTCGAGCACGATCTTGGCCATCATCTTGACCGCCTCGACCGGATACTTGCCGGCCGCGGTCTCCGCCGACAGCATCACGGCGTCGGTTCCGTCGTAGATCGCGTTGGCTACATCGCTGGCCTCAGCCCGCGTGGGCCGCGGGTTTTCAATCATCGACTCCAGCATCTGGGTGGCGGTAATCACCGGCTTACGGTAGTCGCTGGCGCGGCGGATCACATGCTTCTGAATGGCCGGCACCTTCTCCGGCGGCATCTCCACCCCCAAATCGCCCCGCGCCACCATCACCCCATCGGCGGCTTCGAGAATGCTTTCCAGATGCTGGATGGCTTGCGGCTTTTCCAGCTTGGCGATGATCCAGGTCTCGGCGCCCATGGCAGCCACCCGATGCCGCACCAGCCGGATATCTTCCGCGGTGCGCACAAAGGAGACAGCGATCGCGTCCACCCCGCTGCGGATAGCAAACTCCAGGTCTTCTTCATCCTTGGTGGTCAGGGAGGGCACCCGCACCGGGATGCCGGGCAGGTTGATGCCTTTGTGCTCGCCCAGCATGCCGCCGTTGACCACCTCGCACTCCGTGTCCAGCCCGTGCACCGCTACCACGTACAGCTCGATCAGGCCGTCGGAGAGCAGAATGCGCGCTCCCGGCTCAAGGTTTTCCGCTAGCGTGGGGAAGGTGGTGCCGATGAGGCTCGCGGTCCCGGCCACATCGCGGGGCGTAATGGTCAGCTTCTGTCCCGCCTTGAGCTGCACCGGGATGCGGTTCTTCAGCCGCCCGGTGCGGATCTTGGGCCCCTGCAAATCGCCCAGGATGCAAACCGGCTTGCCTTCCTCGTGGGAGACCTTGCGCACCATCTCGATCAGCTTGAGCTTTTCCGGGTGAGTGCCGTGGGAAAAATTAAGCCGGGCCACATCCAGGCCGGCGCGGAGCAGTTCCCGGAAAACCCCTTCCTGGCTCGAGGAAGGGCCCAGGGTTGCGACAATCTTGGCCCGGCGGCTCTGGCTTGCGGGAAGGCCCGGTTCCATCAGGGTAAAGCTCATTCGTCCCCCATACTCTCGTTCGCGGAGACGGCAATGGCCTCCAGCACATTCATTCTACGCGTACTCCGTGGGTGGTATGAGGAAAGGACCCCGCGCCGTATTGACACCACGGGTGCGAGGGCGGGGAGAGGGGAGAATTTCAGTAATCAAATGATCTAGTTTCGATCGGCCTGGCCGGCGGGGATCATCTCCGGCGTTTCCGCGGTGGAGCTGTGGGGGCCCGGCACCGGCGGCTTGGGAAAGATGTGCGCGTTGAATTCGGCGCCGACCAGCACGCTTACGGTCGAGATGTAGAGCCACACCAGGGTGGCCACCACCGCGCCCAGCGGGCCGTAGACCACGGAGTAGTCGGCAAAGCGGGTCAGGTAAAAACCGAAGGCCAGGGTGGCCAGAAACCAGATAATGGCGGCCCCCGAAGCGCCGGGCAGCACGTATTTCCATGCCCGGCGGCGGGGGGTGCCGAACTGGTAGATCACGGCCAGCACGCAGATGGTGGTGATCAGGCCGATGGTCCAGCGCACCATGCGCCAGATGAAAAGCACGTAGGGCCCGAGCACGTGGTAGCTGTTGCTGATCACCCATTCTTCGATCTGGTGCCCGAAAGCAACCATGACGGTGGCAAAAGCCATAGGCACAAGGCATAAGGGAACCATGACAAAGGCCACCAGGCGCTCCACCCAGAAGCTCCATTCGCGCCGCGGCAGATCGTAGGCCCGGCGGAAGCCCTCCATCAGCGAGAGCATCATGCCCATGGCGGCGAACAGGCTGACCACGATGGCGGAGAAGAACACCTGTTCGGAGCGGACCTTCTGGTTGGTGAAGTAGGCGTGCAGCAGGCTCATGGTATCGCTGGGCAGTACCGCGGCGAAGGCGGCGCGCATCTCGCCCCGCAGGGTATCCGATTCCGGGGTCAGGGCCAGCAGGGTGGTGAGCACCAGGATGGTGGGAAAGAGGCAGAGGATGGCGGAGTAAGCCGCGCCTTTCGCGCTGCCGAAGACGTCGTGCGAGAGCGAAGCCAGCAAGGCGAGCCGGAATTTTTCAAGCGCACGGGTCATGCCATCGAAGGTACAGCAACCCCACCCCGAGGCCAAGCCTGCTCTAGGCCGGTTTCAGCCCTTCCATTGCTGCAGGAAGGCGGTGACGGAGGCCGGGTCCATCTTGCGCATCGCCGAGAATTGGCCGCTACTCTGGCTGTAGACCACCTGCCCGCCGGGCTCGAGCACGGCCAGCGCGGGCACTCCTTTGGCGACAGGCACGCCGTATCGCGCCGCGATGTCAAGATTCGCATCCAAGTGGCCGATATTGACCGGGACCAGCACGTAGTTGGCATCGAGCAGGCCGCGATTGGCCGCATCGTGAAAGTAGATTTCGAGCACATGGCAGTCGCCGCACCAGTTGCCGCCGAAATCGAGCAGGACGCGCTTCTTTTCCCGGGCCGCCTGGGCCAGCGCCGCGGCGATATCGGCCTCCGCCTGCCCACTATCGGGGTAAATGACGTCGCGGTATGCCTCTTCCGGGGCCGGCTCCGGAGCCTGGCGGCAGCCTACCCAGCCGGCCCCCAGCAGGAGGGCGAACGCAGCTGCGGCCAAGGCGATGGTTTTCGGTTGCAGGCGCATCGGAATCTACCCCGGAATCGAAACAGTCCCTTACTCTAGGATGCCACAACGGCCCATCCAAAGGCTGGCGGCGCGTTCCACAGCAGGATCCTGTTCTCGGGCTTCGGTGGTTGAAAAGGCTCCGAACAGCATGGGCGAGACAAGCACCCTCGGGGTTCCCTCGACTCCGCGCCACCAAGCGCGGTGTCACGCGCTAAATCTGTGAGGCGCTCCGGTCGGGATGACGACTTTGTGGTGAGTTGGAGATGCGAAACCTGTCACTGCTGGGCCAAGGCGTAGCCGAAAGTGAAACGGCCGAGCTGGATCAGCGACTTGTCCGCCGGCGGCCAGATGCGAATGGATTCTACCCGGGTAATGGAAAGGTTGCGCGTGGCTTCCACCTGGCCTACCGCTTTGCCGCTCTGCGCCAGGTAAAACGTCACCTTCAATGTGTCTTGTCCGCGCACCCAGCCGATCAGGTATTGCCCCGCCGGCAGCTGGAAATCGCCAACCTTGAGCGGGACCTGGGAGACGAAGTAGTGGGAGTATTTGCCGTCGGCGGAGTACCCGGCAGTGATCAGCACCACCCCGGCAATACCGTGACCTTTGCCGTCGGTGATGCCCGAGGCGGTGCGGAACTCGGTCTCAATGCGCTCGCTGATCACCGGAGCGCGGGCCGGGATCAACGAGCGCAGCTCCTCTTCGCTGGCGGTGTGCCAGGTTGCCGCACGTGCCGCTTGGCCGCCGGCCGCCAGCAATAGAAGCAATACGGCCATCGCAGGCCAAGCTCGTTTACTCAAGGTGCACAATCCCCCTCTGCAGCGCGGTAGTGGCGGCCTGGGTGCGATCGGTAACCCCCAGCTTGTTAAGCAGGCTGTTGATGTGGGTCTTCACTGTGGCCTCGGAAATAAACAGCGCCGCCGCAATTTCCTTGTTGCTGTTGCCCCCCACAATCAGTTGCAGCACCTCGGTTTCGCGCGCCGTCAAGGCGGGCGCGCTCATGCGCTCCGCTAACCGCTCGGCCACCGGCGACGGGATACGCGACTTGCCGGCGTAGACTCCGCGGATCGCCTCCATCAGCTCCTCTCCGGTCATGCCTTTCAACAGGTAGCCCCGGGCGCCCGCCTGCAGGGCACGGTAAATATCCTCATCCCCGTCGAAGGTGGTGAGCACGATGATGCGCGCCTGGGGAAAATCAATCCTGATCCGGCCAATTGCCTCCACTCCATTCATCTGGGGCAGGCGCAGGTCCATCAGGGTAATGTCGGGCTGATGGCGGCGATAGAGCTCGATGGCCTCGCGGCCATCGGCTGCTTCGGCGACGATGGAAAAATCGGGCACCGTGCGCAGCAGCGCCGCCAGCCCCTGGCGCACCACCACGTGGTCCTCGACGATCATGATCCGGATGGGATCGTTGCTGCTGCTCACTTGCTCTCCATTCAAGCTCATCCCAGCGGAGCCTCGACCGAGACCCGCGTGCCCCCGCCGGGAGTGCTCTTCGAGCACCAGCGCGGCGTCGATCTCGCCCGCGCGTTCATGCATGCCGCGGATCCCGTAGTGTCCCTCCGGCGCGCTGGACCCGGGCTGAAATCCGCGGCCGTCGTCTTCCACACGCAACGAGACTCGCTTGCCCTCGTAGATCAGTTGCACATCGATCCTCGTCGCCGCGGAATGGCGCACCGCGTTGGCCACCGCCTCCTGGCCAATGCGCAGCAACTCCTCTTCAATCTTGGCCGCCACCGGGCGATAGGTCCCCTTAACCTGAAGGTACACCTTGCAGGCGGAGCCGCTGCTCGCGCGGGTGCAGCTCTGGCGCAGGCGCGACGGCAGGTCCTCGGCTGCCGTAGCCTCGGAACGCAGGTTCCAGATGGAGGTGCGGGCCTCGTCCAGGCCGGCGCGGACCAGCGCGCGGGCCTGGTCCAGATGCTCGAGCGCCGCATCCCGCGAGCCGGCCAGCAGCCGGGCCACCAACTCCAGCTGCACCGAGACGCCCACAAAGCCCTGGGCCAGGGTGTCGTGGATCTCCCGCGCCAGGCGTCCTCGCTCCGCCAGCACCGCGCCCCACTGTGCTTCCATCTGCAGCACCCGCCAGCGATAGACCAGGTATCCCAGCAGCAGGCAGGCCAACGCGAGCGCCGAGTAGAACCAGTAGGTCTGGTAATAGTGGGGCAGCTGACGCAGCGCGAACGAGGCGCCGGCGGTATTCCAGACGCCGTCATTGTTCGCAGCCAGCACCTGGAACCGGTAAGGGCCGGGGGGCAGGTTGGTGTAAAAGGCGGCGCGCCGGCTGCCGGCGTCGATCCAATCCCGGTCAAAGCCCTGCAGCCGGTAACGGTAGTGCACCTTCTGCGGGGCCACGAAGCTCAGGCCGGCATACTGGAACTCCAGGCGGTTGGCGCCGGGCTTGATGGTGAGTTCCTGGTTCAGGCTGCGCACCTGGTCATCGACCAGAACCTTCTCGATCACCACCGGGGGCGGCACGCGGTTCTCCGGCGCGTGCTCAGGATCAATGACGCTGACCCCATCCAGGGTGGCGAACCACAAGCTGCCGTCGGCCATCTTCCACGCTGCCGGGTGCCCGCTCCCACTGCACTCGCGGATGTTCATGCCGTCCGCAGTGCCGTAGGCGGCGACTGCCGCTTCCGCGCCCGTTTGCTCAAGCTGCGCCGACGAAACCCTGAAGATGCCGGTCTTGGAGCTCAGCCAGAGACGGCCGCGGGCATCTTCCAGGATGCCGTAGATGCTGGCCGGCAGCCCCTTGGCGCTGCCGGGGAGGGCCTCAATCCCTGCTGGGCGCCAGCGATTGAGGCCGCCGGCGTTGGTGCCCAGCCACAGCGTCTGCTCGTTCGCCTGCCGGTCTTGCGCGATGGCCGTGACCACGTTATCGGATAGCCCCTGCTGGCCGGTGTAGTTCGAAAAAGCGCCCAGGCGCAAGCGGCTCAGGCCGCCCGAGGTCCCGATCCAAAGATCACCGTCGCGCGCGCGGAGGATGGCCCCGATGAAATCGCTGCCCAGTCCGTCCATGTTGGAGAAGATGGTGAACTTGCCGCCGGCCAGGTGCGCCAGCCCATGCCGGGTGCCGATCCACAGGCTTCCGTCGCGGTCGGAGTAGAGGGAGCGGATGAAATCGTCGGGCAGCCCGTCGGCCGAGGTGAAGCGCTCTATTTTCTGCCCTGAGCCCTTTTGCCCCAGTTTGGGATGGAGAAGATTCAGCCCGTCGGGGGTTCCGACCCACAGGTCGCCTCCCGCGCCCCCGGCCAGCGAGAGGATTACGTTGCTGGATAAGCCGTCGGCGGCGGTGATGTGGGCGAAGCCGGTGCTGGTGCGGCGATTCAACCCGGCTCCGTCGGTCCCGATCCACAGCTCCCCGTTGCTGCTCTGAAAGACGCAGCGCACCAAGTTGCCGGATAGACCGTCGCTGGTGGTGTAGGTGGTGAATTTCTGATCGCGCAGCAGGTGCAGCCCGTTGCCATCGGTGCCCAGCCAGAGGTCACCTTCGCGGTCCTCATACAGCGACAGCACGCGGTTGCCGGCCAAGGCGGAGACCGGGGCAAAGCCCTGAAGCTGGTTGGCCTCGAGGCGGAAGATTCCCCGCTCGGTAGCGATCCAAAGCATCCCCTGGCGGTCGCGGAAGAGATGATCCACCCGGCCCACCTCCGGCCCATTGGACGGGAGGGACAGCCAGGCTCCATCGGCGGCCAGGTGGACCACGCCGGCCGCCGTGCCCACCCACATCCCGCCTGATGCGTCGGCCGCGAACGCGGTGACCTCGGCTTTGGCCGGGATATTGGGGATAGGGACAGCGGCGACCGTGCCGCCGGCATAGCGTGCCAGGCCTTCGGCGGTGCCGATCCAGATATTTCGTTCGTCGTCGAGCCGCAAAGTTTCCACTTCGATGCCGCTCAGCAGGCGCCGCGCCAGCCGGGGACTGGAGGGCCTGATATCCAGCGCGAACACGCCGCTGCTGCCTCCCAGCCAAAGCGTGCCTTGCGGGTCCTCCGCCAAACCGTTGCGGGTGAGTGGTCCGGCAGTCTCGGCTCCAGTTACCGGAGCAAAGCTTTTGCCGTTGAAGAAGGCCGGCCCGCCCGAGGTGATGGCCCAGAGCCGGTGGCGGCGGTCCTCATAGGTGAACCAGACCGTTTCTGCGGGCAGGCCCCGAGCCTTGGAGTAGGCCGCAAAAGCGCCGCCGGCATAGCTCACCAGGCCGGACCCGGTGCTGATCCACAAAGTCCCTGAGCCATCCTGGAACAGGTCGTAGACGATATCGCTCAAGAACTGCGGAGTATTCTCGGTGTCGAACGTGACGAAGTCGATACCGTCGAAGCGCACCAGGCCGCCGTCGGTGCCCAGCCATAGGTAGCCGTCGTGGGTTTGCAGCAGGGAGTGAACTGTGTTTTGCGGCAGGCCGGAATCGGTGCGCCACACCTGGTGCCCATAGTGGTCGAGCGAGCGTTGGGGATCGAGCGCCATCGCTGCCTGCGTCAGCAGCAGCAGCAAAGCCCACCAACCGCGCCGTTGCCAGGCAGCCCCGATCATTTCTCTGCCTCCAGTATCAACGCTTCGAAACCGGGATGGGAGCAAAAAAAAGCGCCCTGGGTAAGAGCGCGTGGAGAATGAGTGTGAAATTCGATTGACTCCACGATAGGCAGGGACCGAACTCGTGTCTTGGACCCAGGGTACGGATTTGCACTCGAACTTTCGATGGATACGGGGCGCCGCGTCCGTCTGGGGGCCCAATCAATGCGGCTAGAGCAGAACTTCCGGCGTGGGCGGCTCGGGGGCGGCGCTGGGCTCGGAGGTCGTGGGAGCCTTGGAGGGGGTCATCGGCTGCTTGGCCGCGCCGCCGGAAAGGCGCGCAGCAATGCGGCGCGATCGCAGCCGGTCCGCCATATGCTTGGGTACATCTGCTGATTTGATCAAACTCATGTTGGCTCCCTGGTGTGCCGTTACTTGCTGAATATGGACCCGTCTCGAGCAAAGACATCCGGGCGAGAAAGTGCACCAAGTCCAGTGTACGCCCCAGGGCCTGTGTACGCCCTAGGGCCTGCTTATTGCTTTTCCCAGATCATGGTCTGGGACGGATCGCCGGGGGCGTTGCCGACTTCAGTCATGGTTTTGCGGTCTTCCGCGACGGTGTATTGCGCGGTCCAAACGACATCTCCGTTCAGCTTCTCAACCAGCTTGAAAGCGTAAGGCCCGGTACGGGTGAGCGACACCCGCAGGCCGGCCGGAATGTCAGGCCCCTCGACCGCTACTTCTTTGCCGTCCAGGGTGGCCGCCAAGCTTGCTTTCTGCGCGGCAATTTTCACCACCAGCCTATCGAGGCCGGATTCCTCGATGACTAAGTCATCCGGTGCGCTGAGCTTGACCTCCGTGCTTTTCCAGGAGCCGATCAGCCCGCTGCTTCCTGTCGTCCGCTCATACCCTGCGGTGTTGGTATAGAGATCGCCGTCCGCCTTGGCGCCGCTGGAGGTGACGGAAAGATGCTTGCCGTCGCCGGAGAGCTTCCAGGTGTCGATGCTCAGCAGCTTGCCGTCGATCTTTCTGTACTCGGTGGTCCAGCCATTGGCGTTGATCTGTCTCCAGATGGCCACGTCGCCGGAAGGCATCCCATAGGTCTTGCCGTCCGTGCGAAAAGAGTAGGTGACTCCACCCGAGGTAACCTCGATCGCCTCTCCTTCCGCGGGACGGAACTTGAGGGTGTCACCAGCCATTTGGCTTTTTTCCTGGTTAAGCTTCCAGGTGCCTACAAAGGGATTTTGCGCTGCTGCCGTGGCGACGGCGGCAATGCAGGTAAACCAGCCGAGCACGGCGAACAGCAATGGTCTTGCTCTCATTCGGGGGATCTCCCTTGCTCTAGCTTGGACGGAGCCCAGAGCCGGATGGTACAGCAACGCAGAGGCGCTAATGCCATTAGAGCATTTCTGCCGGTTGGTTGTGTTGGATACGTGCGGCCCCGCATTGGGGGAGTGCCGAATGTAGCCGCGGGAGGGCTGAACAGGCTGCGGAAAAACTCGGCTTCGGGCAAGAAAGGCGTACCTCAGGGGCTAAAGCCCGACATATTTTCAATCGTTTATGGCCCGACTAAAGTCGTGCCCTGATACAAAACAGAGTTTTTCCGCAGCCTGTGAATCCACTCCCGCGCGTTTCAGCCGTCCCTGCGGGACCATCTCTCACCGCCCACACCCAGGACGTCCTGAGCTAGGTTCAGGCCGCCTTGTCCAAATTAAGGTTTTGACAAACCTCTGACTGAGCGTAGGAACCGCTTTAACCGCAGGTCCCTCCACTACGCTACCCCGGATTTCCTGTGGAACTTGGTGGCTTTGGCAAACTTCATGCGCCTTTCCTTACTGAAAGGCGCACACGTGGCCTTGTCCAGTGCTCCGTGGCAGGAAATCCGGGTACGCTTCGGTCGGGATGACAATTCTGTTGCAAAGACAGAGATTTACTGAAGAATCATCGATTGCAAAACAAAAATTGTCATCCCGACCGGAGCGCAGCGAAGTGGAGGGACCTGCGGTTAGAGCCTAGCTTGGTGCAAAGGAGGCTGCGCTTTTACGTTTTAGGCGTTTTAGTCCCCGCATTTTCTCTGCGGAAGGTGCGCGTTAAGCGCACTATGCGCACTAAGCCCCCCCACATCGACGCGCAGAGAGGGTGGGCTCGCGCTTTACGTCCCCGCCCGAGCTTTGATCACACCAAACCTTAACAGCCATATAGATGTGAGTTGGCCAGGGCGAGTTTCGGCTCCAAAGTGAATCTCACCGAAGCGCTCCTGGGCCTGCAAGACTTGCTTGTTCGCTAGTCGTCGTCCGAGGGGCGGGGATGGGCGCGGGCTGCGATGGCGTGCAGATGCAAGGCGCGGTGCAGATCTGGAGCGAACTCCTTCACCAGGTTACCGACCATGATCTCGCCCATCTGCTCATGGCCGAACTGCACCCCCTGCACCAAAGGATTGTAAAGGCGGTGGGGATACCAGTAAGTGGATACCATGCCCGAACCGTAGGCTCCGGCGATCTGTGGCATATCGAGGGTCAGCCGCCCGTCCTGGCGATAGGTGGTGAAGGTCATCTCCATGGCGTGGGCACTGCGGCGCAGCTTGCCGTTACAGTGGCAGGCAGGGTAGCGGGGGTCGAGCCCGGTGAGTCCATCCAGGCCCTCGTGAATCACATTGCGGGCTGCCAGCTGGCCATACTCACTGGCAAAGCGCCGGGTGTAGGCGCTGCCATCCCCGTCCCACTTGGCTGGCGTATGGCTTACCTGGTCCACCAGCGCGCCCACCGAAAGCCCGGCAAAGGCTCCTGGGGACGCGTAGGTGTCGTTCCAGAAAAGAGTGAACCGGTCATTGACAGTGAGCCGCGGATTGGGCACGACAGCCGGCTTTATGGGCACGCTGGGCACCGCCTCGCTGATGGACGGGGTTAGGCCAAGGCCCTGCACCAGGGCGTCATGGCCCGGCGCCAGCAGTTCCGGCAAGAACAGGCCGCTTTGCGTCATGCTCTCGCTGGCGACCAGAACGGGTTCAGTGGCCAGGGTCTGGGCCCCCGCCACGATTTCCGTGGTCAAGCCGAGCGTCATGAGCAGAAGCACCGGGCAGAATCTCAAACAACCCCCCTTTTGGGCCAAACCAACGGTTTCAATGCCGCCGCGCGAGCCCTGCCACCGGGCGGGCTTCTTTGAGCAGCAAGCAAAGAATGGCAGCGGCCAGCCGCCAATGCAAGCAAACATCGAGCCCGGACCCTTACGAAAGCGGCTTACCGCATCCCGTCGGGGTACGGGCATCTAACACATTTTGGGCAGCCCGCCGGGGGTTTTATAGCGTTTTCACAAATACTGTGATGTTTTTGGAGTCGCTATGTGCAGGCGTTCATTGGCAGAACGCCTGCGTCGGGTGCCAATTCTTCGCTTTTACATCATTTGTGAAACGCTTTAGCCCGGCAGCAGGGCAAAGCGGTCGACGTCCACCAGGCCAAAGTCGGTGATTTTCAGGTGGGGAATGACCGGGAGGGCGAGAAAGGCGAGCAGCAGGAAGGGCTCGGGTATCCGGCACCCCATGGAGTGCACTGCGGTGCGCAGGGTCCTGAGATCCTGCGTGACGGTCTCAAAGGGTGCCAGGCTCATCAGGCCGGCGAAGGGCAAGGCGAGCTCGGCCAGCAGCTTGCCGGCGCGCACGGCAACCAATCCCCCGCCCAGCGTGAGCAGGCGATTGACGGCCACCGCCATGTCCTCGTCGTTGGCGCCCACCACGCAGATGTTGTGGCTGTCATGGCCGACCGAGGAGGCGAGCGCGCCCTCTGAAAAACCGAAGCCCTTAACGAAGCCCCGGCCAATATTGCCGTTGCGCCCGTGGCGCTCGAGCACGCAGACTTTGAGCAGATCGTGTTCCGGATCGGCATGCCGTCTGCCGTCGCGATAAGGCAGATTGGCCTCTAAATGCTCCGTCAGGATCTTGCCCGGGATGAGGCCGATCACCGCGGTCGCCGGGCCTGAGGCGGGCACGTGAAAGGCCTCGGCCGTGACCGGCTGCCGGCGCATGGTGTTGCCACCGGGGGGATCGGGGAACGTCCGTCCCGCGAAACTATCGAAAGTATCTGGGGTAACCCTGCGGCCGCGGCGGAAGACGCTGTGGATCGCGCAGCTCTCCAGGTCGTCGAGCAGCAGGAAATCCGCTAAATACCCGGGGGCGATCAGCCCCCGGTCAGCCAGTCCAAAGCCCCGCGCTGCCGACCAGCCGGCGGTGCGATAGACCGCGGCCAGGGGCGCGCCCAGGGCGATGGCGCGGCGCACCAGGTAGTCCATGTGGCCCTCTTCATAGATGTCCAATGGATTGCGGTCGTCGGTGCAGAAGCCGAGAAAGGGCGAGGTGAACTCGCTGATCAGCGGAACCAGGGCAGCCAGATCTTTCGAAGCCGATCCCTCGCGGATCAGCACCTGCATTCCCTTGGCAAGTTTTTCCCGTCCCTCGGCCAGGTTTGTGGTCTCGTGACAGTTACGAATGCCGCAGGACAGGTAGGCGTTGAGTTCCCGGCCGGCAAGCAGGGGCGCATGTCCGTCGATATGCTGGCCCTGGAATGCAGCCAGCTTGTCCATGCACTCGGGGTCTTTGTGCAATACGCCGGGCACGTTCATAAACTCGGCCAGGCCGATCACCTGGGGATGGTGGCGAAGCGGCACCAGGTCAGCGGCCAGGAGCCTCGCGCCCGAGGTTTCGAGGTGGGTGGCAGGAACACACGAGGAGAGCTGCACCCGCAGATCGAGCACGGTGTTCTGCGCGGCCTCGAGAAAATATTGCAATCCTGCGAGGCCCAGGACGTTGGAGATTTCGTGGGGATCGCAGATGGCGGTGGTGACACCGTGCGGCAGCACACAGCGGTCGAACTCCGCAGGAGTGACCAACGTGCTTTCACAGTGCACGTGGCTATCGATAAAGCCGGGGACGGCGAAGCGGCCCTGGGCATCGATTTCCTCGACGCCGCGGTAGCTGTCGAAGACGCCCACGATGACGCTGCCGCACACGGCGATGTCCCCGGACTGGAGTTCGCCGGTTACCAGGTTGAGGATGCGCGCGTTGCGAATGACCAGGTCCGCGGGTAGACGGCCAAGAGCCTGATCGATCCGCCGCTCCAGAACATCTCTCATGGGTCAAGAACCTTGCCCGAAGGACTGCGGGCGCGTTTGCTGTAGTTCCGTATTATACGGAGGCAGATTGCGGTTGAATCCGGGGGACCTCGGAACGAAGGACACGCCTTCACCGGTTGTGGAAAAGCGTGCCTGTATGGCTGCCGAGAATTTAGATGGAGCGCCGGACGTAGCAAGATGCCAGCAGTTCTTGTTCTCGCCCCCCAGGGACCGTGGCGGGTCCAGCTAAGCGCGGGCTTCGGTGGTTTAAAAGCTCCAAGCGGCATGGGTAAGATAAGCCTCCTCGGGGTCCTTCGACTGCGCGCCATAAACCCTCTGTAAGCAATAGATCTGCAAGGCGCTTCGCTCAGGATGACGGTTTTGTGGTGAGTTTTGAAAACATTGTGGTTGGGTGCGTCAAAAATGCGAAAAACAAAAACCCGGAGGGACGCCTCTGAAAGGGGCACGCGCTGCCTTGTCCAGCGCTGCGTGGCAGGAAATCCGGGTTCAGGGCTGGAAAGGAGGCAGCGTTCCGACATCGTTCACTCTGGAGGTTGTACGCGCCCGCACGCTGCGAGACAATGCGGTCGTGCTGCAACGACTGCGTGCCCGCAAGGAATGGAAGTTCTTCGCCGTCCTGCCCCAGGCGGACCCGGGTCTCGCTGCGGCTTGGTGGACCGTCCTGCTGCTGCGCGGGGTGCTGCCGGCGGCGTTTGCCATTGCCATGGGTGTACTGGTCGGCGCCGTACAACGGGGACATGCTCTGGCCGGGCCGCTGGCCTTTGCCGGCGCGGTTTTCGTGCTGCTCCAAGTGCTGAACCCGATTCACCAAGCGGTGAGCGCCAACCTCGGCGACCGCACCGCGGCATGGCTGTATGACCGCCTGACCGAGGCCTGCGTGCGCCCCCCAGGCATCGGACATCTGGAAGATCCCACCCTGACCAGCGACCTCACGGTGGCCCGCGACTTCGACCTGGGCATGACCGGTCCGCCGCTGTCGATCTCGATGGATTTTATTGCTACCGGCATGGTGGAGATGACCGGTGGGATCGCCTCCGCGCTGATCCTGGCGCGCTACGCGTGGTGGGCGCCGCTGCTGCTCGCGGGCGCGTGGCTGGCGACCCATTGGCTGCTGCGGGAGAGCGCCATCTGGCGCGACCGCAACAACCCGGAAGTGCGTGCCGCGCAGCGGGATGCCGACTACGCCTACCGGCTGGCCGTGGACCCGCCGGCCAGCAAGGAGCTGCGGCTCTTCGGCCTCGCCGGCTGGACCATCGACCGCTTCGTGGCTCGGCGTACTCGCCTTCACGAACTGCAATACGCAGCCACCCGCATGCGCGAGCGCCCGGTCATCTGGAGTCTGCTATTGGTGGTGTCCGCCAACGTGATTGTGTTCTGGGTACTGGCCGGCTCCGTCGCTCACGGCCGGATCAGCTTCGGAGAAGCCGTGGTCTACATGCAGAGCGCGATCGGGGTGTCGATGATTGCCTTCGGCGGATTCAGCTGGGCGCTCGATGGCTCGGCCGCTCCGGTGGCGGCGGTGCTGCGGCTGGAGCCGGCGATGCGCCCCGCCGGTGCGCTGCGTTCGGGCGAGCGTCGCGCCGATGGCCTGCCGGCGCAACTAAATCCGTTTGCGCGACGTCAGCTTTGCCTACCCCGGCGGATAACGCCCCGCCTGTGCTGCAGCGCTTCGATCTCACGATTCCGGCCGGGTCGTCGCTGGCCATTGTGGGACAGAACGGCGCGGGCAAAACCACCCTCGCCAAGCTGCTGTGCCGCCTGTACGATCCGCAATCGGGGGCGATCGAAATCGACGGCATCGACCTGCGCGAGTTCGATCTCGCCTCCTGGCGTTCGCGGGTCACCGCTGTCTTCCAGGACTTCCTCCGTCTCGAGCTGCCGTTGCGTGAAAACGTGGCTCCGGGCGGAGCGCCCGACGAGATTGTGCTCGCCGCGCTGGCATCGGCAGGGGCGGCGAAGCTGGCCGGGCTCGATACCGTGCTGGCGCGCGGGCTACGCCGGCGGCACGGACCTGTCGGGCGGCCAGTGGCAGCGCGTTGCGCTGGCCCGCGCGCTGGCGGCGGTCACGCTGGGCGCCGGAGTGGTGCTGCTGGACGAGCCCACGGCGCAGCTCGACGTGCGCGGCGAAGCGGAGATCTTCGATCGCCTGCTGGCCGCCACCCGGCATTGCACCACCATCCTGATCTCGCATCGCTTCTCGACGGTCCGCCACGCCGATCGCATTTGCGTGCTGGAGCACGGCCGGGTGGTCGAGCTGGGCACGCATGATGAGCTGATGGCGCTGGGCGGGCGCTATCGCACCATGTTCGATCTGCAGGCCCAGCGCTTCCATCTTCCTGACGAGGAGGGCGTCGACTTATGAAGCCCTCTCCTGAGCAGACCCGGAATCGAGCCGCTGCCGCCCGCCTTTCGTCCATGTGGCGGCTGTGCAAGCTGGGCTATCGCCACGAGCCGCGCCTGATGCTGGCGTCGTTTGTGCTGTCGCAGCTCGCCGCGCTGCCCGATGCGCTGCTGGCGCTTGTGGCTGAGGCTGCTCGGCAAAGGCGTGCTCGAGCACCGCACCGGGTTTGATGCAAGGGCGCGGCCGTCGGCCTCGCGGTGTCGGCCGCCGCTACCTGGTTTCTGCGCACGGTCAGCACCCGCGTGCAGCGCCGCTTTCGCGACAAAGTGACGATCGCGCTCGAGTCGCATGTCGCCCGACTGCAGGCCACGGTGGCGACGGTCGCGCACCAGGAGCGGCCCGAGTATCTCGACCGGCTCTCCATGCTGCGCAACCAGGTGTTCGTGCTCGACCACATGTACATGTCGCTGTTTTCGACCCTGGGGTGGATTCTGCGGCTGGGGGTGACCATGGCGCTGCTGGCCTCGGTTCATCCGGCGCTGCTGCTGCTGGCCGTCTTCGCCATTCCGACGGTGTTGACCTCGGCCTGGCGGCCGGCAGGTCGAGCGAACTGCGCAGGAGCGCGGGGCGCAAGCCAGCCGCCTGGCGCGCCACCTGTTCACCATCGCCACCACCGCGCCGCCCGGCAAAGAAGTGCGCGTGACCGGCATCGGCGAGCGCCTGGTCACCGAACGCCGGGCGGCGTGGGAGCGCTGGTACGGGCCGGTGGCGGCGGCGCGCTGGGGCTCGGCATTCTGGCTAGCGCTGGCATGGGCGATCTTCGGCTTGGCGTATGTGGGTGCGGTCGTCTTCGTCTCCTCGCTATCTCAGAGCGCCCGCCAGCGCGGTGCTGCTGGTGCTGGCCGCGGGTGCGCGGCTGTCCGGGTACATCGGCGCCACCGTGGGCGAGATCGGATTCCTGCGCGGATTCTGGATGGACGGTTCGCGCCGGCTCGCGTGGCTCGAAGACTACGCCGCCTCGGTCGCGGCCGCGGGCGATCTGCCCGTTCCCGCGGCATTGCACGGCGGGATCCGCTTCGACCACGTGTCGTTTGCCTATCCGGGGACCTCGCGCGTAGTGCTGGACGATGTCTCGTTGTTGCTGCCGGCGGGCGCGGTGGTGGCAATTGTGGGCGAGAACGGCGCCGGCAAGACCACCCTGGTTAAACTGCTGGCCAAGATGTACGAGCCGTCGTCAGGCGCGATCCTGGTCGGACGACACGCCCGCTGGCGCGCCTGCCGGCGGACGATTGGCGTGCACGTCTCGCGGGCGCGTTCCAGGATTTCTTCCGCTTCGAATTCCGCGCCGGGCACACCGTCGGCCTGGGCGATGTTCCGCGCATGGACCACGCGCCGTCAGTGACCGCAGCGGTCGATCGCGCGGGCGCTGCCGACGTGATGGAGCGATTGACTGCGGGGCTCGACACGCAGCTTGGTCCGACGTGGCCGGGCGGAGTAGAGCTATCCTTCGGCCAGTGGCAGAAGCTGGCGCTGGCCCGCGGCTTCATGCGCGATCAGCCACTGTTGCTGATCCTCGACGAGCCTACCGCCGCGCTCGATGCCGAGACCGAGCATGCGCTCTTCGAGCGCTATGCCGCAGCCGCACGGGATGGCAGCGCCGGTGGCCGCATCACCATTCTCGTCTCCCATCGCTTCTCCACGGTGCGCATGGCCGATCTGATCGTGGTGCTCGACGGGGCGCGTCTAGTCGAGGTGGGTTCGCACGAGGACTTGATGGCCAAAGGCGGCCAGTACGCGGAGTTGTACGGCATCCAGGCGGCCGCGTATCGCTGAGTTACTTCTCTTTTTTCTAACGACACCACCATCACTTCAATTGGCTTGTCGCCGGCGTTGACGTCGGCATGCAGGGTGCCCGGCGGATTTGCGGGCAGCCAGTAGGCCTTTCCTGTCTCCCACGCGTGCTCTTCGGATTTTCCGTCCTGGTCCACAATCTTCATGATGCCGCCGCTGAGCGCAATGATGACCCGAGGATGATCGTGGCGATGCATGGTCAGGGGCGCGTTCGGCATCACCACTGACTTCCACACCTTTACGTCTTCATTGTCGAATTGCGGGAAGCGCTGAGTCTGGGTTGCGCTGTTCTGCGACCGCACCCCGACGGCGAATACCAGCAGGACCGCCAACGCTACCAGGCGGAACGAGAAGATCTTCATGTTTCCTCCGGGCCGGAGACGATCACTCGCTCTCCGATCCTCATCATTTGGCATGGAGCGGGGAAAAGATACAAGCCCCAGGTCTAATCGCCGCGCAGCGCCCGCATGGGATCGATCGAAGAGGCGCGCATTGCAGGAAGCCAGGAGGCGAGCAGGGCCATCACTCCAGCCAGGAGGATCATGCTCATCAGCGTGCCCATGTCGGTGGTTTGGACTGGGTAAAACAAGCCCGCCAACAGGTTCCTCTCCTGTTGACGGTCTGTAGGAAGAGGTGATATTCCTATCGCGATTCGATAGGAATAGAGAAATGAATTCAAAACAGGCCGCGTCCGAGGCCCGGCGAGCTGCACAGGCCGGCAGCGGCGGCGTCGAACAGGTCAAGCAGGCTGTGCGGGATCATCGCGCCGGCGCGCGATTGGAGTTGTTTTGGCAGGATGCGCGCTTCGGGCTGCGCCAGTTGTGGCAAAATCCTGGCTTCACCATCGCCGCCGTAGCCGCTTTGGCATTGGGAATCGGAGCCAACACGGCCATCTTCTCTGTGGTGAATACGGTTCTGCTCAAGCCGCTCACATATCCCAACGCCGATCGCATGGTCGATTTTCTGGCGCACACTTCCGGCCTTGCCAATAACCTTCACAGCATTCCGGAGTTTCACTTCTTTGAGCGGCAAACGAACATATTTAAAGAGGTCGTGGCATACGACAACGCGGGCCCCGGCTTTAACCTTACCGGCGGTCGTCCGGAGCAAGTCCATGGTATTCACGTTACGGAGGGCTACTTCCGCGTGTATGGTGCGCCCGTGGTGCTGGGACGGACCTTCACGCCCCGGGAGGACTCGCCCCACGGCGGCAAGGTAGTAGTACTAAGCTACGGCTTATGGCAGCGCAGGTTCGGCGGCGACCAGGCCATCGTGGGGAAATCTCTCTCGGTGGGCAATGAGCCATACACCATCGTTGGCGTGATCGGAAAGGATTTCGTCGCCGACCCGCAGGCTGACCTCTGGCTGCCGTTTCAGTTTGACCCGGTCAGCAATGACATGAACCTCTTCTTTGAGGCGACCGGACTGCTCCAGCCCGGTGTCACCGTGGCGCAGGCCAACGCCGAATTGCTGGCGGCGGGTCCGGAGTACCACCGTGAGTTCCCGAACACGGAGTGGCGACCGTATTTTACGGTTGGACCATTGCGCGACAGCATCATCGGCGATGCGCGTAATTCGCTGCTGATGATGCTGGGCGCGGTAGGACTGGTGCTGCTGATCTCCTGCGCCAATGTCGCCAATCTGCTGCTGGTGCGCGCCACGGTCCGTAAACGCGAGCTCGCTATCCGCTCCGCACTGGGAGCCGGCCGCGCGCGCATGGTGCGCCAGTTGCTGACTGAAAGCGTGTTGCTCTCCCTGGCCGGCGGCATTCTCGGCATGGCTCTCGGCGTTCTAGGAATGCGAGCGCTGCTCGCCGTCAGTCCCGCCGGCCTGCCTCGAATCGGCGAGGACGGCTCTGCCGTCGGCATAGATTGGCGCGTGCTCGGCTTCACGCTCGGCGTCTCGCTGCTCACCGGCATTCTCTTCGGGCTGTTCCCCGCCTTCAGCGCTTCGCGCTCCGACTTGAACTCCACGCTCAAAGAGAGCGGCAACCGCTCTGGCACTGGATTCCGCGAGGGAAAGGCCCGCTCGCTGCTGGTCGTCAGCGAAATTTCGCTGGCCCTGGTGCTGCTGATCGGCGCGGCGCTTCTCATTCGCACCTTCATCGCCCTCCACGAGGTGGGTCCGGGCTTCGATGCGCACAACGTGCTGACCATGGAGATGTCGCTCAACGGCCAACGCTACCAGAACACAGCCGGCGTGACTCAACTCTTGCGGGATGGCCGCGACCGGCTCAATGAGCTCCCTGGAGTGCAACTCGCGGCCGCCGGCTTTTGGCTGCCCATCGATGTCGAAGATGGCACGGGGTTCCAGATCGTCGGGCGTGCGGTAGAAAAAGGGTGCTGCGGAAGCCAGTGGATGAGCATCACGCCGGGTTACCTGAGCCTGTTCAGGATCCCCGTTCTGCGGGGACGCGACTTCACTGAAAACGATATCGCCGACGCGCCCCATGTAGCTCTCATTAATGAGGCCCTCGCCAGGAAATACTGGCCTAACGAAGACCCCCTGGGGCAGCACATCAGGGATGGGAATGGGGTGGGGGTTGAATCAATCATCGGCATCGTCGCCGACTCCCACAACAGCGGTCTAGCCAAGCCTGCCGACCCGATGATGATGGTTCCTATTGCCCAGGTCACTGATCGCTATAACGCAGCCTACGCCAATATCCAGCCGCTCTTCTGGCTGGTGCGAACCCGCGGCGACCCGCACCTGTCGGTTGCCGCTGTCACCGAACAGTTGCGCATCGCGAGCGCGGGATTCCCGCTGGGCCATATCCGCACCATGGATGAAGTAATGGGGCGCTCAACGGCGCGCCAAAGCTTCAACATGCTGCTGCTTACCATTTTCGGCGCGGTGGCGTTGCTGCTCGCCGCCATCGGCATATACGGTCTGATGGCCTACTCTGTCGCGCAGCGCACCCAGGAGATGGGCATCCGCATGGCGCTCGGCGCGGACCGCGACACGATACGCAAGCTGGTTGTATGGCAGGGAATGCGGCTCGCCTTAGCGGCGTAGTCGTCGGCATCGCTGGGGCCTTCGGCCTTACTCGCCTCTTGTCCACCTTCCTCTTCGGTGTCAAGCCTTGGGATCCCGCCGTATTCGTATCGGCCCCATTCATCCTCACTGCAATTGCTCTGCTCGCCGTGTGGCTGCCTGCCGCGCGCGCCTCCAAAGTCGATCCCATGCAGGCGTTGCGCGCGGAGTAATCCGAAAACGGTTTGGGCATGATCGATTCCGAATTCCTATGGAGCTGGCGCACCACCGAACTGATTGCGGCTTTTCGCGAAGTTGACCACCGGCTTTGTCGACCCATGAAGCGGTATTGTTCGGGATCTTTCCCGGTCACGGACCAGAGGGTGCCCCATATCTCGCTCGTTTTTCGCGAGATGTGGGATACCACGGCACTTCAACAGCCGGTTTTCCGCTCTACGGGCAAGGAACATAAAGGTTCGCGTATCCCACATCTCGCGAAAAACGAGCGAGATATGGGGCACCCATTGGTCTGTGGCACGAGAACAAAAAACACGCGAACCCGAAACCGGCTTAATCGCCGCGCAGCGCCCGCATGGGATCGATCGAAGAGGCACGCACTGCGGGAAGCCAAGAGGCGAGCACGGCCACCACTCCGGCTAACAGGATCATACTCATCAGCGTGCCCATGTCGGTGGTTTGGACTCCGTAAAACAAGCTCGCCAACAGGTGTGCCAGAAAAAGCGCACAGGGCAGGCCGATGACAGCCCCAGCGGCAAAGAGGCGCGCGCCGCGTAACAGGGTTTGGCGGCGAATGTCGACGCGGTTCGCGCCCAGCGCCATGCGCACGCCAATCTCGCGAGTACGTTCCTGCACTCCGCTGGACAGAACACCGTATATCCCCAAACCTCCCAGGAGCAACGTAATGCCGCCCATTGCGGACATCATCACCACTACATAGGTAAAGCCCAGCAGCGACTCATGCAAAAAGCGGGTGTAGGTTTTCACTTCCTCAACCGGAAGATCGGGATCCACTTCGTGAACCGCGCGGCGGGCAGCGGGCGCCAGGGCCAAAGCGTCTGCTTGGGTTCGTAAGGCAACGTAGGTCGTGTCGGAAGGATGTTGGGCGTAAGGCATGTAGATCGTCGGCTGCGCCGTCTGGTCGGTCCAGGTATTCATCACATCGCCGACCACGCCGGCCACCGTCGCCCAGGCAGCCTGCGGGCCCCAGCTGTCGAGCCGCAGGCGGCGTCCCAGCGGGTTCTCGCGGGGCCACAGATGCTCGGCGAGGCGCTCATTGATCAGCACCGCCGGCGGCGCCGCGGGACCATCCGCAGCGCTGAGGAAACGACCGCGCACAAGCGGAATTGCCATTATGCGCAGATACTCCGGGCTGATGGTCACGGCCTCCGCCGCTTGAAACGTCCCCGGGTTCTTGGGCCGGTTCTCGACGCTCAAATCCTTCCATTCCTCATCGTCATTGGAATAGGGGAAACAGGTGGTGATGCCTGCGCCCAAAACCCCGGCCGTTGCTTTGAGCTGCGCGATGGCCCGATCGTAAAATGCGAGGCGTTGCCGCTCATCGCCATACCGCGATGCGGGCAGATTGATCATGAAGGTCAAAAGTGTATCGGGAGAATAGTCCTGCTGGACCGCCAGCATGCGCCGCATGCCCTGGACCAGCAGTCCCGCCCCCAGGACGAGGACCAACGAGAGGGCGACCTGCACCACGGCAAAGGTATTCCGTAAGCGGTGGGTTTGCCGCGTATCTGTCGCAGTACGAGTTGCGGAAAGGGAGGCCATTCCCGCCGACAGGTTGCCGGTCGCGAGCAGTGCCGGCATCAGCCCGGATCCCAGTCCGCTGACCAGCGCCAGAACAATGGCGGCAACAAGCACGGGCATATTCAAGCCGATCTTGTCCCAGCTGTAGAGGTATTGTGCGACCTCGGGTGGCATGGAAATGAGGATCAGATGCAGGTGAACCGCCGCGAAACCAATGCCTGCCATCGCGCCCAGCAAACCCAGCAGCGCGCTCTCGGTCAGAAGTTGGCGCAGGATGCGAAGCCGGCTAGCGCCTAGCGTGATGCGCACCGCGATTTCGTGACGCCGCGCCATGACCCGCGCCAGGTTTAAATTGGCGACGTTGGCGCACACCACCAGCATGACGAACAAGGTGCTGCCCAGCATCATCCTGGTATAGGCGGGAGTGAGTTCCCCATTCACCGACTGCGCCAGCGGCATGACGCGCACGCTGACTCCTGCGTTGGTCGAAGGATGCTGCTTTGCCAGCAGGGCGGCCACCCGGTTCATCTCCGCTCCCGCCTGTTCCCGGCTGACACCCGGCTTCAACCGGCCGAAGACGACGAAGTCATGGTTGGTGCGATTGTTCTTCTCGGCGCCGGTCAGTGCCAGCGGTTGCCAGAGGTCGACCGCTTGCGGAAAATGAAAACCGTTGGGCATGACGCCGGCTACGGTATATGCCTGCTTGTTCAGCGTAATCTGGCGTCCCACAATGGCCGGATCCGCGGCGAAACGATGGCGCCACAAGGCATTGCTCAAGACCACTACGTGGTCGTTTCCGGAGAGCGTCTCGGCGGGCAGAAAGTCACGCCCCAGGGCCGGGGCGACGCCAAGGAAATGGAAGAAATTGGCCGAGACACGCGCCGCGCTCAAGCGTTGTGGCTCGCCGCTTCCCGTCAGGTTGAGATACGCCCAGGTTCGGGTGGTCATCTCGGCGAAGGATTGTGTCTGTTGCTGCCAGTCGGAGAAGTCTGCAAACGACGCCGGCACCTGTTGCCATCCTTGCAGGTCGTTGAGGGTAACCAGGCTCTCTGCGTGAGGCAGTCCGAGTGGGCTGAAGAGGAAGGCGTTGGCTACACTGAACGTCGCGGTAGTGGCGCCAATGCCTAGCCCTAAGGCAAGCACGATGATCAGCGCCAGGACCGGTTGTCTCCTCAACTGGCGCAAAGCCATGCGCAAGTCGGCCCAAATACTCTCCAGCGTGCGCCACTGCCATGCTTCGCGGCTGCGTTCTTCAATGCGTGCCACATTGCCGAACTCGCGCCGTGCATGGCACTCAGCCTCGCGGCGGCTCATGCCGTTCGACACCAACTCGTCCGTTTTCTCTTGCAGATGCTGCGCGATCTCTTCACCGAGGTCGGTGTAGAGTTGCCGTCGCGAAAAGAGCTGCCCGAGCCACCTCATGATGTCCTCCAGGGAAACGGATCACAACTTCGTTGGCGTGAGAACCAGCGAAATGCCCTTGAGCATTTGCGCGAAGCTTGATACTTCGCGCTCCAGATGCTTGACGCCTGAGGGCGTGATCTTGTACGTCCGGACCCGCCGGTTTGCCGGGGAAGTCTCCCAATCGGCCTTTAAGAGCCCTGCTCGCAACAACCGCTGCAGGGCAGGATAAAGCGAACCCTCCTCGACCTGCAGCAGATCCCTGGATCGAGTCTTCAAATGTTGGACGAGGGCATAACCATGCATGGGCTGCCACTTGAGCGTTTGCAGAATCATCATCTCCAATGCGCCCGGGAACAGATCGCGTTCATTCGTTTGCTTACTGGTTGCCATAAGGCTAGTCCCGAACTTACCTAGAGTAAACAAGTAAGTCAATATGTATTTTCTGTGCCGTCGGGCTTCTGAACAGGCTGCGGAAAACCCGCGAAATCGGGCAGGAAAGGCGTACCTCAGGGGCTAAAGCCCGAATTATTTTCAAAAGTCGTGCCCTGATACAAAACAAGAGTTTCTCCGCAGCCTGTGAAGCCCGACGTATTCTCAATCGTTTACGGCCCGACTAAAGTCGTGCCCTGATATAAAACAAGAGTTTTTCCGCAGCCTGTGAAGCGCGGTGAGATCGACGCCCGCTTGGGAACGGAAGGAGTAAACTTGGGTTCGGCAGGCTTGCAGGCACCCCATGACCCTTACTCCAGTTCTCCGCAGGCTTCGCTCGTATCAACGCCGCATTCGCCAGGCGCGCATGGTGGCCCGCGCGATCAAGTCCAAGCACCATCCCATCCTGGCCCACATCATTCCCATGCGGCGCTGCAATCTCTCCTGCGCCTACTGCAACGAGTACGACAAGGTCTCCGATCCCGTGCCCACTGCGGAAATGCTGCGCCGGGTGGAGATTCTCGCCGGGATGGGCACGGGCATTATCACCATCAGCGGGGGCGAGCCCTTGCTCCATCCCGAGCTTGACCAGATCATCCGCGGCATCCGCAGCCATGGGGCCATCGCCACCATCATTACCAACGGATACCTGCTGACCCCGGAGCGAATTCAGAGGTTGAACCGCGCCGGCCTGGAGCATCTGCAGATCTCGATCGACAACGTGATGCCGGATGAAATTTCGAAAAAGAGCCTGAAGGTGCTCGACCGCAAACTGCAGTGGCTGGCGGAGTTCGCGGAGTTCGATGTCAACATCAACTCCGTTCTCGGTGGCGGCATGGCCCATCCGGAAGATGCCCTCACCATCACCCGCCGGGCCATCGAGCTGGGATTTGATACTAGCGTGGGCATCATTCACGACCATGACGGCCAGCTCGATCCCTTGCAGGAGAAGGAACGTGCCGTCTACGACCAGATCCTCAAGGAACGCAAGCCGGCCCTGTTCACCTTTGCCTACGACAATCTCTTCCACAAAAACCTGGCGCTTGGCCAACCCAACGACTGGCAGTGCCGCGCGGGAAGCCGTTACCTTTATGTCTGCGAACAGGGGCTGGTGCACTATTGCTCACAGCAGCGCGGGTATCCTGCGATCCCGCTGGAAAAGTACACGCAGGCCGACCGGGACCGCGAATACTCCACCAAGAAACCCTGTGCGCCGTTCTGCACTGTTTCCTGCGTGCACCGGGTCGCCATGCTCGACCTGGTACGCAATGAGCCGCGCGAAGCGCTCACCCGCTTCTTTCCCCCGGCTGCGCCGGGTGGGCCGCCCCAGCTTCCCAGTGGAGTCCAGGTGCTTGCCACTATATTTCTGCCTCGGGCCGATGGCCGTCCGCCCAGCCCGGCGCAGAAGGTGGTGGGCGGTGTGGCGATGAAGATCTTCGGGGTTAAGTGAGGCAGGGGTAGCAGGCGAAAAATACGCCCAGGGCGGTGACTGCGCCCAGCAGCACGTCCAGCGCGTAGTGATAGCGGCCCACCACCGCGCCCAATGAAATCCAGACAGAGATAAACAGGAACACCAGCCCGGCAACCGGCATGAACCGCAGCAGCACCAGGGAGACGGCGAAGGTTGAGGCGACGTGCGCGCTGGGGAACGAGATGGCGTGGATGCTGCCATGCTTGAGGATCCAGCGATTGAAGATTCGCGCCTTGCCCGCCTGGGATGGTTGGCTCCCGGCCAGGTCACGAGCCAGGTCACGAGGAGGATACGCGGGCACAAAGGGCGTGATTGCGTAACAGAGATAGGTCGCGACCAGAACCACCAGCCAAAAACTGGCGGTATGGACGCGCTGGCCGCCGGCATAGAGCACGAGCAGGCCCAGCGGTACCAGCGGATAGCAGAAGAGGTAGGCGACTTCCAGCACGAGACCCATGCCGGTGCGGGCGGTGCCCGAGGTGTCGGCGGTCTTGGGCATCAACCAGCTGTCGAAGGCCAAGAGGCGCTGCTCGATGCGATGATTGGGTCCCTGAAAGAATTGCCCGGTCTGCCAGTAAGGCACCAGGAAGAGAGCAACGGTAAGCCAGTCACGCAGGATTGAGACGTAGAGCTGTGGCAGAAAAGCTGCTGTTGAGCGCGCCAGCATCACGGCAGCAAACGGAACGATGGCGAGCAGAGTGATGTTCCAGCGCCGGCGAACCGGCAATGGTTGAAAGAAAAGCGGCTGGATCCATGCGGCCACCGCCAGCACCACCGCAAATCCGATCTGAATCCACTCCGAAGTTCGCATCCGTAGCCCCGTAAGAATCTAAAATTGGGGTTCCTCCGCATGACTCCCAGGTCTCAAAGGCGAGACCTTGACCACCCACCAATTCTGCAGGGACAGATCTTTTATTGGCCCGCGGCGCCTCCCTTTACGCCGGTATACGTTACGCGCCAGATGGTATTGGAGCCGTCGTCAGAGACCAGCAGAGAACCGTCCTTGGCCACCGCGACCCCGACCGGTCGCCCCCACACCTTGCCGTCGGGAAGCACAAACCCGGTGAGGAAATCCTCAAATTCTCCCGTAGCCTTGTTGTTTTCTACAGGAACGGCGATCACCTCATAACCGCCCCGTGGATCCCGGTTCCAGGAACCGTGCTCCGCGGCAAAAGCCCACCCATGAAACTGGGCAGGGAACTGCTTAGCCTCGTAGAACTGCATCTCGAGCGAAGCGAAGTGAGGCTGCAGCAGGACATCGGGGACGATCACCTTTTCCTTCAGTTCGGGATGCTTGCCCATCTGCCGCGGATCCTGAATGCTGCCCATGTAGTACCAGGGCCAGCCGTAGAAGCCGTCCTCCTGCACGTGGGTGATGTAGTCGGGGACCAGGTTGTTGCCCAGGCCGTCCCGTTCATTGGTGGAGCACCACAGCTCGCCGGTCGCGGGTTGGATGGTTTCTCCCACGCAATTGCGAATGCCGTAGGCATACACTTTCTCGAATTTCCCATCAGGAGTGAACTCAAGCACGTCGGCGCGGTGAAACTCGGCGGGAGTAGTGTCGGTATCGTCGTCATTGGAATGCGATCCGACCGAGACCAGCATGTGCTTTCCGTCCGGGGTAAAGACAATGTCCCGGGTGCGGTGGCCGCCGCCGCCGGGCAGCGACGCCAGGGTCTGCGGCGGCCCGCTGGCCTTCAGGTCTCCGCTCTTATAGGGGAAGCGGACGACCGAATCAACATTGCCCACGTACACCCACTGCGGATTGGGCCCGCTGGGATAGAAGTTGATTCCGAACGGCAATTTCAGGTCGCTGGCAAAGACCTCCATCTGACCGGCCTTTCCGTCGGCGCCGATACCGCGAAAGACCAGGATCTTTCCCGCCGAGCTTTCTGCCAGGAATATGTCGCCGTTGGGGGCCAGCCGCATCAGCCGCGGGTTATCCAACCCGGTCGCGAATTGTTCCACCTTGAAGCCGGGCAGGGTTTGCGGCCACACTCCGTCGGGCCGCGGAGCAATGGCGGCTCCGTTGTTGGCGGATGGCGTGGCATACGGTTGGGGAAGGTCGGTGACGGTGATCTTCCGCTTCACGCCGGGGTGTTCCTTGCTGTAGTCGGTGAAGGCCGCCTGGCCGGTCAAGGTCTGCGCCGCGGCAGAAAGCGTGGCGAGCACGATGGTAGCCGCGAGGGCGGGGAAAAGGATCGATTTCATGGGGTACATCCTCCAGGCATGCAGCTCTTTCAGTTTAGAGCGGATTCGCTTGTCCTTGCCGTCGGCCTTGGTAATCTCGAATCTCGCCTATGAATCCGAACCCCTCGCGAAAAATCCTTATCGACACCGACACCGCGTCGGACGATGCAATCGCGCTCATCATGGCGCTGCGCTCGCCCGATGTGAGCGTGCTGGCGATTACCGTGGTCGCCGGCAATGTCTCCGCCGAGCAGGGCACGCGCAACGCCCTGTTTACCGCGGAACTCTGCGGCTCCGCAGTTCCGGTATTCACCGGAGCAGCGTCCCCCTTGCAGCGCCCGCTCGAGGATGCATCCTGGTTTCACGGGCAGGATGGTCTGGGCGATCACGACTATCAGCCAGTCGCGCGCGTCGCCGAGGAAGAGCCCGCCGTCGACGCGATCGTCCGCATCATCCAAGCCAATCCGGGCATAGAACTGATCACCCTGGGACCGCTTACCAATCTGGCGTTGGCCCTGCACCAATGGCCCCAAATGGCGGCGAACGTAAGCCGTTGCGTAGTCATGGGTGGCGCACCATGTTGCGAGGGCAATGTGACTCCTGCCGCGGAATATAACTTCTGGGTGGATCCTGAGGCAGCGCGCGCAGTGCTCCGTTCGCAGCTGCCGATCGAACTGGTGGGCTGGCAACTCTCCCGCGGAGCCGCGGTCGTCAACGCCCGGGAAATCGAAAACATTCTCGCGCTGCGAACCAAATTTGCGGATTTTGCAATTCGATCGAACGACACCGCCGCAAGGGCATATCAGATCCAAACTGGGCAAGAGGGTATCGCCCTTCCGGATCCAACGGCGATGGCCATTCTGCTCCATCCGGCCCTGGCGTTGGTTGCCTCAGACCACTCCATGGATGTACAGGTGGACGACGGAATCACGCGAGGGATGAGCGTGGTGGATAAGCTGGGCGTCGTCCACGACGCAAGAAACCGCGCTGCCTGGAGCGATGTGCTGGAGCGGGGACGCAAGCATTCTGTCATCTGGGAGATGGATATCCCTGGGTGGAAGCAATCCCTGTTGCAGGCGCTGCGTTGAGACGAATGCTGAAGGCTGCTTTCGGTTGATCTTCGAGCGTTGCTGCAACTTTAAAGTTTGCGTGAAAGCCGGACATTGCAAGGTGCTAGCAAGTGCTTGTTCTCGGCGCGAAGCCAGGAGCGGGCCTCGGTGGTTGAAAAGCTCCGAACAGCATGGGCAAAATGAGCATCGCCGGGGTCCTTCGACTGCGCGCCCCTCAAGCGCTGTCTCGCGCGATAAATTTGTGGTGCGCTCCGCTCGAGGATGACGGTTTTGTGGGAGGATTGACGAAAAACATCCGAAATATAAGTTAACGCTTATGGGGCGAAGCCCCTTGGAACGTCTTTTGTTCTGCGCGTAAGATCCTGTTCCCGAGAGCAAAGTTCTGGAACTAAGTAAAAGCATTCGAACAGATCGTTTTCGGCCCATGTACGCTGTTGCGAACCCGGATTTCCTGTTACGCGGCTCCGGGACACAACCGCGTGTGCGGCTTTCTTCACGGAAAGCCGCATGAAGCTCAGCAACGCCACCAATCTCGACAGGAAATCCGGGGAACATGGGGCACCCGTCTAGGGCCCTGGACCGCTGGTTACAGAGTCTAGTGTGCTGGCTCGGGTGGCCGCGTGGCTGGCTGGGGCAGCGAGCGTAAGGAATTCGGTGCGGTTACCAGCTTCTGCAGCAGCGCGACCGGTAGCGTTGCCGTAACTACCGCGCGATCGTTCTTGTGCTCAATGTTGGTGGAATTGAGCAGGTCGCGAATATCCGGATTGGTCATGGCTGTGGGCAGATTGTTTTCTGCTGCCCGGCCAATCGCGATCATGGTGTTCAAGGCGTCGGAGGAAACCGTGGCGGCCAACTCCGTAGGGGCAATTTCTTCGACCCTCAGGTGCAGCGCTCCACCCCATCGCACCGAGCCGATAAAGGTAGTGTTGATCGCCACCGGAAAATTGAAGCCCAGGATGTTGATGCCGCCGCTCTTGAGCGGCAGGCTGATCTTCCCAATCCCCCAAGCGACCGAGAGCAGGGGAACCTCGGAATAGTGATCGGTGAGCAGGGAAGCGCCGGAAAAAGGCAGCGCCGAGGTGCGATAGCGGTCGAGCATGGAGTGGATCTGCTCCGGCGTAGGGGTGTTGGAGGCAGCTACCATGTCGTAGCCCAGTTGGGCTACCCGCACCGTGCGCCCCTCGCTGGGGATGTCGTAGATGGTATGTCCTGCGTATTCCTCAGTTTGCGCGGCAATCGAGCCCAGATACGCATTCAGGCGCTGGCCGTCGATGTGGCCCAGGAACACCTCAGAGAAGGCCACCGCCCCATTGGGGCCGAGCGGGTTCGACATGCGATGCAGGCCGAAGGCCACCTCGTCCAGATCGCGTTCGAATTCAAAGCCGGTGGCGTTGATGAAGCTTTGGTAGTGCGGGTCGTGGGGCACCTGATTCTTGTCGAAGTGGGTGTAGGCGCGCAAGGGCCGCAGGTTGAAATAGAGAATGCAGTCGGATTCCGGAAGCAGCCGCGCAGCCTCGGGAGGGGCCTTGCGCCGCAGGTAGGCAGCCAACGCCAGCAGCAGCAGAACCAGAAAAACAATGATGATGGTCGCCTTGGTGCGCCTGGGCATGCTTACTCGGGTATACCACCCTCATCAGTCGAGGAATCATAGCACCCGGCGTCCCCTCCCCGGTCATTGCGGTGCTCTTCCACCCTGTGGTAACCTTGGCAATTGTGAAGCCGCCGCGAGACCTGTGCCAGGGTCTGCTTTTAAGGCGGGAAACACGGCTGTTCGGGCTGGCGTAGCTCAGCTGGTAGAGCATCTGATTTGTAATCAGACGGTCGGGGGTTCAAGTCCCTTCGCCAGCTCCAGAGTTTCGTTCGCTGGTTCCGGAGTATCCCGCCGCAATCATTCCATTTTGACGTTTTGTTTCCTCTGAATTGGCTGCGCGGGAAAGCGTCTGCGGAACGGGATTGTGTGGGTGTTTTACCAGGCCGGAAGAGGTTGGCCTGCAGGTTGTGCACAGGTGGCCGAGCGGTTAATGGCAGCAGACTGTAAATCTGCCGCTCCTTGGAGCTACGGAGGTTCGAATCCTCCCCTGTGCACCACGGATTGGAACCATGGCCTTATCGCCGGGACAGCGGAAGTGGATCTCGCTGGGGTTGTTGTTGTTGCTCTGCGGTTTGACAGTTAAGACGATTGACCCAGGCAAGGTACGCTCGGTGGTGTTGCTGTTGTTGGGTGTTTTCGCACTGCGGATCGTGCTCACTGCGTCTGCTTCGCGATAGCATGGCGGTAGGCGAGTCGATTTTTCGGGCTGATGTAGCTCAGTTGGTAGAGCACTCCCTTGGTAAGGGAGAGGTCACCGGTTCAATCCCGGTCATCAGCTCCAGATTTGTGGGTGTGTTGTTGGGAAGAGCGGAAGCTCAACAGCAGCGGGCCTTATAAGCATCAGCTCCAGATCTTGTAGTAGGGTGTTGGTTTTGGGAGACGCGCGGGAGTAACTCAGTGGTAGAGTCACAGCCTTCCAAGCTGTTGGTCGCGGGTTCGATTCCCGTCTCCCGCTCCAAACTATTTTTTGCGTGAGAGCCTCCGAAATGTTTGTACAGACAGTCTTACCCGTTACGGACGAAGTGCATTTTGCCCAGGTCAAAACGTCGCTTGAGGAGCTGTTCACTTCGGGCAAGGTGGCTGGGTTTCTCAAGCGGGTGCAGCGGTCCAAACTGCGGGTGCGGGATTTCGAGGGGTTGCTGGAGCGTGGATTGCTGGGCGCCACGACGGCCGAGGCCTACCGTAAGCTGGGCGATTCTGACCGCGGCCAGGCGCGGGAGTTGTACTTGTCCCTGGTGGAGCATGTTGCGCTGGAGCTGCGAAGCAGGTTTTTGAAGGTATATGCCTACTACTGAGCTGACCTTACCTGTGGTGCGGGAAAGCACCTATATCGTGCTGTGGGAGTTCCAGGTCAAAGCGGAGTGCGAGGCGGAGTTTGTGGCTGCCTACGGACCCGACGGCGAATGGGCGCGCCTTTTTGATCGCTCCCCGGAGTTTCAAGGTGTGGAGCTTCTCGGCAGTGTGGGCAACGCCGGCCGCTTTTTCACCTTGGACCACTGGAGTTCGTCGGCGGCGATGGATGCGTTTCTGGCGGCCAACGCGACCACCTACGACGTGCTCGACCGGCGCTTTAGCAATCTGACGGTGTGGGAGCGGCGGATAGGCGGCTTTCCGTGCGATGCAAGGGTAGGGCCCGACTTTAGTCGTGCCGTAACGAGCTAGGCAATATGGGGCTTTAGCCCCTGAGGATTTGAAATAAGCAGGAGAGAGGGACGAGATGGCGAAGGAGAAGTTTGACCGGACCAAGCCGCACGTGAACGTGGGGACGATTGGGCACATCGATCACGGCAAGACGACGTTGACGGCGGCGATCACCAAGGTATTGTCCAAGCACAATCCGAAGATCGTGTTTCGCTCGTTTGACTCGATTGACAACGCGCCGGAGGAGCGGGAGCGCGGCATCACCATTGCCACGGCGCACGTGGAGTACGAGACGGCGAACCGTCACTACGCGCACGTGGATTGCCCGGGCCACGCCGACTACATCAAGAACATGATCACCGGCGCGGCGCAGATGGACGGCGCGATTCTGGTGGTGGCGGCGACCGATGGTCCGATGCCGCAGACCAAGGAGCACGTGTTGCTGGCGCGCCAGGTAGGGGTTCCCTACATCGTGGTGTTTCTGAACAAGTGCGATGCGGTGGAAGATGCGGAGCTGACCGACCTGGTGGAGATGGAAGTGCGGGAGCTGCTGTCGAAGTACAACTTTCCCGGCGACGATGTGCCGGTAATCCGCGGCTCGGCGTTGGGCGGGTTGAACGGCGAAGCGCAGTGGGAAGCGAAGATCGACGAGCTGATGGATGCGGTGGACAAGAACGTGCCGTTGCCTGCGCGCGCGATTGACCAGCCGTTCCTGATGCCGATTGAGGACATCTTCTCGATTTCCGGCCGCGGCACGGTGGTGACGGGCCGGATCGAGCGGGGCAAGATCAAGGTTGGCGAAGAGGCGGAGATCGTCGGTTTCCGGGAGACGCGCAAGACGGTAGTCACCGGCGTCGAGATGTTCAAGAAGCAATTGGACGAGGGACTTGGCGGGAGACAATGCGGGTCTGTTGCTGCGCGGCATTGCCAAGGAAGACGTGGAGCGCGGGATGGTGTTGGCCAAGCCCGGCTCGATCACGCCGCACACCAAGTTCAAGGGTGAGATTTACGTGTTGAGCAAGGAAGAGGGTGGCCGGCACACGCCGTTTTTCAACGGTTATCGGCCGCAGTTCTACTTCCGGACGACGGACGTGACGGGCACGGCGAAGCTGCCGGAAGGCACGGAGATGGTGATGCCTGGGGACAATGTGTCGCTGGAGATCGAGCTGCACACGCCGGTGGCGATGGAGAAGGGCTTGCGCTTTGCCATCCGCGAAGGCGGCCGTACGGTGGGCGCCGGCACCATTACGGAGATCATCAAGTAGGTAATTTCAGAGGGCCTGAAGTCCCGGAAATCGGTTAGGATAGAGTATGCGTGAAATAATCACATTCCAGTGTCCGGCTTGCAAAGAGCGGAATTACTCGACGACCAAGAACAAGAAGACGACCACGGGGCGGCTTGAGTTCTCGAAGTTTTGCAATCGCTGCCGTAAGCATACCCCGCACAAAGAGACGAAATAGCTAGAGATTCAGAGGGGCGTAAGCTCAACGGTTAAACTGTCGGTCTCCAAAACCGAACTTGGGGGTTCGAATCCCTCCGCCCCTGCCAGTTCGTGAGTCTTTGGGAAGAAGGAAGCATTATGGCGAAGTCAACGACAATCATCCGCGATGAGAAGCAGGTCACCCAGCCGAGAAGGCTGTGGTCAAGACTAAAACTGCGGACAAGTGGCGGAACGAGGGCAGCCGGGCCAGGGAAACCAGCTCACCGGGTTGTATACCCGGACCGTGGATTTTTTAAAGGATGTGCGCAGCGAGATGCGCAAGGTGACCACCCCGTCGCGGGCGGAAGTACAGACCACGACAACGGTAGTAATCGTGACGGTATTTGCCTTCGCGGCCTATTTCTACATCGTGGACGCGGTGCTCAGCCGGGTGATCCGATCCTTGTTTCGCTGGCTAGGCGGGGTGTCGTAAGTGCTCAAAGAGAAATTAGAGAAAACCATGACGGAAGACGCAAATCCGGAGACCCCACCCCTCAACCCTGAGAGCGGCTCTTCCGCCGTCAGCCAACGAGCGTTTCAAGTGGTACATCATTCATGCGTACTCCGGCTTTGAGCGCAAAGTGAAGGAATCGATCGAGGGCCGGGTGCAGGCCTTCGGCCTGCAGAACAGGATTGGCCGGGTGATGATCCCGACCGAGCCCGTGACCGAAACCATCAACGGCAAGAAGCGTGCCGTCGAACGGGTCTTTCTGCCTGGCTACGTCCTGGTCGAAATGGATCTGGACAACGATCTGTGGCACGTGATGAAGAACACTCCCCGGGTGACCGGCTTTTTGGGCACGGGAGACAAGCCGGTGGCGTTAAGCGAGCAGGAAGTGAGCTCGATCCTCTTCCGCACCGATGTCTCCAAAGACAAGCCGCGGATGAAGATCAAGTTTGAGAAGAACGAGTCGGTGCGCATCACCGACGGGCCGTTTGCCAATTTCAACGGCGTGGTCGACGAAGTCAACGAGGACCGCGAGACTTTGAAGGTAATGGTCACCATCTTCGGCCGATCGACCCCGGTTGAGCTCGAGTTTGGCAAGGTTGAAAAAGTAGTTTGAGCTGAAAGGTTTATTTGAAATGCCTCCGATTAAGAAAGTACAAACGCAGGTAAAGTTGCAGATTGAAGCCGGCAAGGCGACGCCGGCCCCTCCGGTTGGCCCAGCGCTTGGCCAGGCGCAGGTCAACATCATGGAGTTCTGCAAGCAGTTCAATGCGCGCACGCAGAACAAGGACATGGCGGGCCTGATTATTCCCGTTGTTATTACGGTCTATGTGGACCGCACCTTCACCTTTGTCACGAAGACGCCGCCCGCGGCGGTGCTGTTGAAGAAGGCCGCGAACCTGGCCAAGGGCTCCGGCACTCCGAACAAAGACAAGGTAGGCAAAGTGACTGAGGCGCAGGTGCTGGAGATCGCCAAGCAGAAGATGCCGGATTTGAACACGGTGACGGTGGAGTCCGCGGTCAAGAGCATCAAGGGCACAGCCCGCTCCATGGGCATCGAAGTCACTGCTTAGTCGGAGAAAGAAACCGCAGGTTCCCTCCACTACGCTCCGGGGTAGCGCAGTGGAGGGACCTGCGGTTTACTCTCCCTTAACTAGCAAAATTTATGAGATAATCACAAATGCGTCTCAAGCAGCAGGGCAGACGCAGTCAACGGCCGCAAAGTGAACCTTTGGGCCAACACCACGGCAGGATAGCGGCACAGTCCTAGCGGTGGAAGACAGAGGAAGCATGGCAAAGAAAATCAGCAAAAACATGGCGAAGGTGCGCGCGCAGGTGGAAGACCGCCCGTACTCGCTGCAGGACGCAGTTCCCCTTCTCAAAAAGGTTCAATACGCGAAGTTCGACGAGACCGTCGATCTTACCCTGCGTCTGGGCGTGGATCCCAAGCATGCCGACCAGATGGTGCGCGGAACAGTAGTGCTGCCGCACGGCCTGGGCAAGACCAAGCGGGTGGCGGTGATCGCCTCCGGCGACCGGCTGCGCGAGGCGGAAGCAGCGGGCGCCGATATCGTGGGTGGGGAAGAGATGGTGGAGCGAATCCAAAAGGAAAGCTGGACCGATTTCGACGCGCTGATCGCCACCCCCGACATGATGAAGTCGGTTGGCCGGCTGGGCAAGGTGCTCGGTCCTCGCGGCCTGATGCCCAATCCCAAGACCGGCACGGTTACCAACGACGTGGCTGCGGCTATTCGGGAAATCAAGGCCGGTAAGGTCGAATTCCGTACCGACAAGACAGCCCTGGTGCATGTGCCGGTGGGCAAGCTCTCCTTCCCGCCGCAAAAGCTGATTGATAACGCCACTACGGTGATCAACAGCGTGGTCCGGGCCAAGCCGTCAGCCGCCAAGGGAAAGTACATCCGCGGAATCACGCTGAGCTCGACCATGGGACCCGGCATCCTGCTCGACAACCAGGTCGCTGAGGCGGCCGCCAAACCCTAGTAGGGATTCGATCCAGTCTGCGCCGGCACAGCCGCGCGGAGCGGGATAAAGAAGGTTTTATGGCACTCACGAAGGCAAAGAAGGCAGTACAGATCGATCATCTTGCGCACGAGCTTGAAGGCTCCACCAGCGCCATTGTGGGCACCTTTGCCAAGCTCACCGTGGCCCAGGACTTTGAGCTGCGCAAGGTTGTGCGGGGCGCCGGCGGCCGGTACCGGGTGCTCAAAAACAAGTTGGCGGCCCGGGCCTCCAAGGGAACCAAAGTGGAGCAGGCGCTGCAGGGGTTGAAGGGCGTCTCCTCGGTGGCCTACACCAGCGGCGATCCTGTAATCCTGGCCAAGGCGCTCTCTACCTGGATGGCGGAGAACGCAGAGTTCACCTTCAAGCTGGGTATCGTCGACGGGCACGTCATCACGGTGGAAGAAGTAAAGCAGCTGGCCACCATGCCTTCCAAGGAGACCATCTTTGCCAAGCTGCTGTTCCTTATCAATGCGCCGGCGCAGCGCCTGGTGACGGTCCTCAACGCCACTGGCCGAGACATTGCGGTGGTGGTGAACCAGGCAGTCGAGCAAGGGAAATTTACCGCTGCGGTGGCTCCTGTCAAGGAAACGCCGAAAGCGGAAGCAGCGCCCAAGGTCGAGTCAGCCAAGGTAGAAGCCCCCGTGGCAGAAGTTGCTGTCGCCGCACCTGAGGCTGAAGCGCCGAAAGCAGAAGCAGTTGCCCCGGGAGTAGAGGCAGTAGCCGCTGTCGCTATACCCGTGGTGGAGACCGTGGCAGCGGAAGCGGAAGCAGCCGGCACCAAGGAAGATTCGCAGACCGCTGCGGCGGCTACCGAAGCGCCGACCGAGGGCTAGGTTATTCATCTTGCAGGGCCTGGAGGCCTGCCGCGGGTAGCGGAAGCCTCCTCGGCAGTATCAATTGAGTACAGGCATTAGTTACCAAAGTTTTATACCAGTGGAGAGAAAAATGGCGGATTTACAGCAGTTAGAGGATCAGATCGTAAGCTTGAGCCTGTTGGATGCGGCGGCTCTGGTCAAGAAGCTCGAAGAGCGGCTTGGAGTTTCGGCGGCAGCCGCGGCTCCGGTGGCCGTAGCAGGCGGCGGGGGCGGCGTTGCCGCGGCGGCGCCGGTTGAAGAGAAGACCGAGTTCACCGTCATCCTCAAGGATGCCGGCGCGAACAAGATCAATACCATCAAGGCTGTGCGGGAAGTGACCTCGCTCGGGCTGAAGGAAGCCAAGGACCTGGTCGATGGCGCTCCCAAGCCGCTCAAGGAGAACGTCAGCAAGGAAGAAGCCGAAACCGTCCGCAAGAAGTTCGAGGGCGTGGCTACCGTAGAAGTCAAGTAAAAAAAATCACTAGCAAGTTGCATGCCAAAGCAGGACGCGCTATGATTATCTTTAGCGCGTCTCTGCCAGGCATTTGCTGGTTACCTGACTGAGCGGTTTCTTTGCATGCGATCTCTCGTAAGAGTGGCAGCAACTCGTATGCGATCTGACATTCCGGTGCATTCTGCACTGGCACACACCTGCGAAACGGGCGGCGGACTTCGTGGTGTGGTGAACGATCTGCTGTAGGGCGGCGCACACGCGGCTTATTGAAATCAGCGGGATTCGGAAATTCTCATCTTGTCAAGTGCACAATTCGGTTGTGACGCTCGTGGGTAGCACTGTCCCCGCGAGCGGCTGGCGTCTTTCCGCGCTGCGCTCTTGTCTGCCTGTCAATCTCCCGTTGACGCTCAAGCCCTCACCCGCCGTTTGGGGCCAAGCCAGGTTTCCTGCTCCGGAGACAGGAAAACCGGCTTAGACGATATACCGGCAATTAGTTCTGACGGCCGTTTCGTCAGTCAACGTTGCCTGGAACCTAAAAGCGCAGTGCTTTTGCCGAATCGAGGCGGCGAAAACACGTCATCGCGCAAGTGAAAACATCTGGGGGAACCGCAAGACTCGGCGGATACCCCGTGCTTACCTCGCGTCCCACGAGTCTCAGGAGTGAAGCATGCCGAACGAGCACCGCGCCCTTCGTAGCCGTCTCGATTTTTCCAAGATCCCAACCGCAATCCAGATCCCTAACCTGATCGAAGTGCAGCGCCGCTCCTATGAGCGGTTTCTGCAGATGGACAAACTGCCCTCGGAGCGGGAAGACAACGGGCTGCAGTCCGTTTTTGTCTCGGTTTTCCCCATCACCGACTTCCGCAACATCTCGCAGCTGGATTTTGTGGACTTCTCCATCGGCAACTGGGAGTGCAAGTGCGGTCACCTCAAGGGACTCCATCACCTGCGTACTGCCTGCGTCAACTGCGGCGCCATGGTGATCACCGATCCCTTCCATCCGGGAGAAGTTCTCTGCCAGAAGTGCGGCACCTATAACAAGAACACCCCGGACTTTTGCAATAAGTGCGGCGACCCGGTGGGTCTGCAGTTGAAATACGACCAGGCGGAGTGCGAAGAGCGCGGCATGACCTACTCGGCGCCCCTCAAGGTGACCGTGCGCCTCACCATCTACGACAAAGACCCGGAAACCGGAGCGAAGTCGATTCGCGATATCAAAGAACAAGAGGTCTTTTTCGGCGACATCCCTTTGATGACGCAGAATGGAACCTTTATTGTCAACGGCACCGAGCGTGTGATCGTAAGCCAGTTGCACCGTTCGCCTGGCGTGTTCTTTGAGACCGCCAGCAACCGCACCTACTTCCTGGGCAAGATCATTCCTTACCGCGGCTCCTGGGTAGAGTTCGAATACGACCAGAAGAACACTCTCTATGTTCGTATCGATCGCAAGCGCAAATTCCTCGGCACCATCTTTCTACGTGCCCTGGGCCTGCGCTCCGATGAAGATATTCTCAAGACCTTCTATCTGGCCGACACCATCGCGGTGAACAGCGGCAAGCTGTTCTGGCAGGTCCAGGAAGATGCGGAGAAGGGAACCCATCTTCTCGGCGCCAAGCCTGCCCATGCAGTGGTGGTGAAGGGCGAAGAGGTTGCCCACTCCGGCCGCAAGATTACGCCCAGCATTCTCAAGTCGCTGCGCAATCACAAGGTCACCCAGGTAGAGATCGAAACCGCGGAGCTGGACGGGGCCATGACGCTGGCCGATGTGGTCGACACCAGCACCGGGGAAGTCCTGCTTGAGGCCAACCACGAGCTGACCGCGGACAAAATCCACAAGATTACCGAGAGCGGCGTAACCTCTTTCCAGGTTTTCTTCCCCGATCGCGACGACGTAGGCAACATCATCACCAACACCCTGCGGCGCGATTCCGTGCGCAAGCCTGAGGAAGCGCTGATTGAGATCTACCGCAAGCTGCGCCCGGGCGATCCGCCGACGCTTGATACCGCGACCGCGTTGTTCGAGGGCATGTTCTTCGATCCGCGCAAGTACGACTTCTCCCGCGTAGGCCGGTTGAAGTTCAATATCAAGCTCTACGAATCGCAGGACGCGACGCAACTCGACAAGCGCACCCTGACGCCAGAGGACTTTTACGGGACGATTCGTTATTTGCTTAAGCTGCGCAAGAACATCGGCGTGGTAGACGACATCGATCACCTGGGCAACCGCCGGGTGCGCGCCGTCGGCGAGCTGATGGAGAACCAGTTCCGCATCGGCCTGGTGCGCATGGAGCGCGCCATCAAGGAAAAGATGAGCGTGTATCAGGAGATGTCGACGGCCATGCCGCACGACCTGATCAACGCCAAGCCGGTCATGGCGGCTATCCGCGAGTTCTTCGGATCGTCGCAGCTGTCGCAGTTCATGGATCAGACCAATCCCCTGTCGGAGATTACGCACAAGCGGCGTCTCTCCGCCCTTGGGCCGGGCGGTCTAAGCCGCGAGCGCGCGGGCTTTGAAGTGCGCGACGTACACCCTACGCACTACGGCCGCATCTGCCCGATTGAGACGCCGGAAGGTCCGAACATCGGCCTGATCAGCTCGCTGTCGTGCTTTGCCCGGATTAACGAGTACGGCTTCATCGAGTCGCCCTATCGCCGGGTCCGTGACGGTTACATTCTCGATTACGTGCAGGTCACCAACGCAGGCGAGAGCGGCCTGCGGGTCGGCGATCCGCTGGAGAAGAAGGAAGCACTGCGCCTGAATCAGCAACTGACACAGGAGCACAAGCGTCCCATCGAGTTCGACCCGTTCTCGTTCTACCTGTCGGCCTGGGAAGAAGACCGGCACACCATCGCCCAGGCCAATATCGAGCTCGGCTCGCAAGGCGAGATCGTTGAGGACCTGGTCAACGCACGGCGGCAAGGCAACTTTGTGCTGGTGAACAAGAACGAAGTGGATTACATCGACGTGAGCCCCAAGCAGTTGGTCTCGGTCGCCGCTTCGCTGGTGCCGTTCCTGGAGCATGACGACGCGAATCGCGCATTGATGGGCGCCAACATGCAACGCCAGTCGGTTCCCCTGCTGGTGGCGGAAGCGCCGCTGGTGGGGACCGGAATGGAAGGCGTCACCGCGCGCGACTCCGGGGCGGTGATCCTGGCCAAGCGCAACGGCATCGTCGATTCGGTCGACTCCGAGCGCATTATCGTGCGCGTGGAGGGTGAGCATCATCCCACTCAGTTGTCCCGCGAGGTCGGTTCGGATATCTACCAGCTGATCAAGTTCAAGCGTTCCAACCAGAACACTTGTATCAATCAGAAGCCGATTGTTCGCCAGGGCGACCGGGTGATCAAGGGGCAGGTGATCGCCGATGGTCCGTGCACCGAGCAGGGCGAGTTGGCCCTGGGCCGCAATGTGCTGGTGGCCTTCATGCCGTGGCGCGGATACAACTTCGAAGACGCGATCCTGATCTCAGAGAAGCTGGTGCGCGACGACTATTACACCTCGGTGCATATCGAGGAGTTTGAAATCGAAGCCCGCGACACCAAGCTGGGACCGGAAGAGATCACGCGCGACATTCCTAACGTCTCCGAGTCTGCGCTGCGCGACCTGGACGAGAGCGGTGTGATCCGCATCGGCGCCAAGGTCAAGCACAACGACATTCTGGTAGGCAAGGTGACGCCTAAGGGCGAAACCCAGCTGACTCCGGAAGAGAAGCTACTGCGCGCCATCTTCGGCGAAAAGGCCGGGGATGTTCGCGACGCGTCGTTGACCTGCCCTCCGGGTATCGAGGGCACGGTGGTCGACGTCCGCATCTTCTCCCGCAAGGGGCAGGAGAAGGATGAGCGCGCCAAGCTGATCGAAGGCGAGCAGGTTGCCAAGCTTGAAAAGAACCTGGCTGACGAAATCCGCATTCTGACTGACGAGCGTTTGAAGCGGTTGGAGTCGATTCTGGGTGGCAAGGAAGTGCTGGCTGACCTGCACGACGAGCGCACCAACAAGCGCCTGATCGTGAAGGAACAGATCATCGATCGGGATACCATCGAGCGCATCTCCACCCGCAACCTGAAGCGTATTCGCTACGCCGACAAGGATCCCCGGGTGAACGAGCAGATCGACGAGATTGAGGAGATGACCTCACGTCAGATCGATGTGCTGCGCAAGATCACCAACGAGAAGATCGGCAAGCTGCAGAAGGGTGATGAGCTGGCGCCAGGCGTGATCAAGCTGGTGAAGGTCTACATCGCCATGAAGCGCAAGCTGTCGGTGGGCGATAAGATGGCCGGCCGCCACGGCAACAAGGGCGTGATCGCGCGCATTCTTCCTGAAGAAGACATGCCTTATCTGCCCAACGGCACGCCGGTGGAGATCGTGCTCAACCCGCTTGGTGTTCCTTCCCGTATGAACGTGGGGCAGATCCTGGAGACGCATCTGGGCTGGGCCGCACATCAGCTGGGAGAGAAGATCGCCGAGGTGGTGGAGCGCAATCGCGACGCCAACGAGATTCGTGCCATAGTGACTGAGCGCTTTGCCAACACGGCAACGCTGCGCCAGCTGCTGGAGCTCGATGACGAGATGCTGTTGCGGGTAACCGCGGGCATGAAGCGCGGCATCTGGTTTGGCACCGCTGTATTCGACGGCGCCAAGGAAGCTGAGCTCAAGGCACTGTTGGCGGCAGCGGAACTTCCCAGCTCGGGCAAGACGCCACTGTTCGACGGCATGACAGGCGACGAGTTCGAGCAGCCGGCAACTGTGGGCTACATCTACATGCTGAAGCTTTCGCACCTGGTCGACGACAAGATTCACGCTCGCTCGATCGGACCGTATTCGCTCATTACCCAGCAACCACTGGGCGGCAAGGCGCAATTCGGTGGCCAGCGTTTCGGCGAGATGGAAGTGTGGGCGCTCGAAGCATACGGCGCGGCCTACATCCTTCAGGAGCTGCTGACTGCCAAGTCCGATGACGTCTATGGCCGCACCAAGATCTACGAGGCCATCGTCAAGGGCGAAGCAGCTATTGAGCCTGGCGTACCGGAGTCGTTCAACGTGCTGATACGCGAGCTGCAGTCGCTCTGTCTCGATGTGGAGTTGATCAAGCAACCGGAAAAGAGACTTCCGGCGCCGGCAGTCGCTGCGGCGGACTGAACCGAAGGGTAGGTGGCCCATTCAAGCCCTGTTTTGGCTTGAGTGGGTTAACCAGCCTTCCAGGATCTTTGTTAGAAACGAGTTTTTCCTCACGCTCCCGGGAGAGGAAAAACTGGGCAATCAATCCCGGGAACGTAGCACGGCACGCTTAGGAGCAATCAATCCGAAGCCAGGTGCCAAGGAGGGTCGACTTGTACCGTTCCAGCCCATTTGAACTGACCAGCCCCATTACAGATTTTGATGCTATCCGCATCTCACTCGCCTCACCGGAAAAGATCCGCAGCTGGTCGCATGGCGAGGTGACCAAGCCGGAGACGATCAACTACCGCACCTTCAAACCCGAGCGCGATGGCTTGTTCTGCGCCCGCATCTTTGGACCCGTTACTGACTGGGAATGCCTGTGCGGCAAATACAAGCGCATGAAGCATCGCGGAGTCATCTGCGACAAGTGCGGCGTGGAAGTCACTCTCTCCAAGGTGCGGCGTGAGCGCCTGGGCCACATCGAGCTGGCCTCGCCCTGCTCCCACGTGTGGTTCTTCAAGGGCCTGCCTTCGCGCATCGGCCACTTGCTCGATATCTCCCTGCGCGACCTGGAAAGCGTTCTCTACTTCGAGAGCTACGTGGTGGTCGATCCCGGCGATGCGCCGGTGAAAGAACGCGAGATCATCAAGGACGAAGGCCGCTTCCGCGAGCTCGACACGCAATATCGCCCCACCGGCTTCAAAGGCATGATGGGCGCCGAAGCCATCAAGGAGCTGCTCAAGCGTGTGGTGGTGGACGAGCTCGCCATTGAGCTGCGCGAGCGGATGAAGACCGAGACCTCCCTGCAGAAGCGGCTGAAGTACGCCAAGCGCCTCAAGGTGGTCGAGGCTTTCCGCAAGTCGGGCAATAAGCCACAGTGGATGATCCTTGATGTGATCCCGGTCATTCCGCCGGAACTGCGCCCGTTGGTGCCGCTGGATGGCGGACGTTTTGCCACGTCGGATCTGAACGATCTGTACCGCCGCGTCATCAACCGCAACAACCGTCTGAAGAAGCTGATGGACCTGCATGCGCCCGAAGTAATCGTGCGCAACGAAAAGCGCATGCTCCAGGAAGCTGTGGACGCGCTGTTTGATAACGGCCGTCGCGGACGTGTGCTGCGCGGCGCCAACAATCGCCCGCTCAAGTCGCTCTCAGATACGCTCAAGGGCAAGCAGGGGCGTTTCCGCCAGAACCTGTTGGGCAAGCGCGTGGATTACTCCGGCCGTTCGGTGATCGTGGTTGGTCCCGAGCTGAAGCTGCACCAGTGCGGCCTGCCCAAGAAGATGGCGCTCGAGCTGTTCAAGCCCTTTATCTATCACCGGCTGGAGCAGACCGGGCACTGCACGACCATTAAGCAAGCCAAGGAAATGGTCGAAATGCAGGAGCCGATTGTCTGGGACATCCTGGAAGAGGTAATCAAGGACCATCCGGTGCTGCTCAATCGCGCGCCTACGCTCCATCGCCTGGGTATCCAGGCCTTTGAGCCGGTGCTGGTGGAAGGTAAGGCAATCAAGATCCATCCCCTGGTCTGCACCGCGTTCAACGCAGACTTCGATGGCGATCAGATGGCCGTGCACATCCCGCTTTCGCCGGAAGCGCAGGTCGAGGCCAGCGTGCTGATGCTGGCATCGCACAACATTCTGTCGCCCGCCTCTGGTCAGCCGATCACCGTGCCGACGCAGGACATGGTGCTTGGTCTCTACTACCTGACCAAGGCCAAGAAGGGTGGAAAGGGTGAAGGGCGCGTCTTTGCCAACACCGAAGAAGTGCTGATGGCGCTCGAGGCAAAAGAGGTCGAGACGCTTACGCCTATCCGTCTGCGCTACACCGGGCCGGTGCTCGATATGACCACCGCCTACGACGATCAGGACCTGACCCACACCGAGCCGGTGCAGTATGACAAGCAGTACATCTCCACCACGGTCGGCCGGGCCATCCTGAACGATGCACTTTCCGAGGGCATGCCGTACGTCAACGGCCTGCTGAAGAAGAAGGGCATTGGCCAGCTGGTGAACTACTGCTACCTGAACCTGGGTCTCGAAGTGACGGTCAAGATGTTAGACCGCATCAAGGATCTCGGCTTCCAGTACGCCACTCGTAGTGGGTTGTCGGTCGGTTTGGACGACATGGTCATTCCCGACACCAAGTACACCGTGGTGCGCGATGCGGAAAAGAACGTCATCGCCGTGCAGCAGCAGTATCTTGACGGTGCTATCACCAACGGTGAGCGTAACAACAAGGTGATCCAGATCTGGTCAGCGGTAACTGAGAAGGTTGCCGATGAGATGTTTGACAACATGAAGAACGCCGACAAGGAGGGGACCATGAACCCGATTTACATCATGGCCGACTCCGGCGCTCGCGGTTCCAAACAGCAGATCCGCCAGCTTTCCGGCATGCGCGGCCTCATGGCCAAGCCTTCCGGTGAAATCATTGAAACCCCGATTACGGCTAACTTCCGTGAGGGTCTCACGGTGCTGCAGTACTTCATTTCCACCCACGGCGCTCGCAAGGGCCTGGCGGATACGGCATTGAAGACGGCAGACTCGGGTTACCTTACCCGCCGCCTGGTCGACGTGGCGCAAGACGTCATTGTCAGCGAGCAGAACTGCGGTACGGTCGAAGGCATCTACGTCGGTCCTATTGTCGAGTCGGGCGAGATCATCGAGCCGCTGCGCGACCGCATCATCGGCCGCGTGTCGCTGGAGAAGATCAAGGACTTCGAAGGCAATGTGATCGTCGAAGTGAACCAGGAGATCACCGAAGAGTTCGCGGTTGCCATTCAGGGCGCGGGCATCGAGAAGGTGAAGATCCGCTCCGTGCTGACCTGCGAGTCCAAGCGCGGCGTCTGCATCCTGTGCTACGGACGCAACCTTGCATCCGGCCGCATGGTGGAGTTGGGCGAGGCAGTGGGTGTGATCGCGGCGCAGTCGATTGGCGAGCCGGGAACGCAGCTCACCATGCGTACCTTCCACATCGGCGGTACCGCTTCCCGTGTTTCTGAGCAGTCACGACTCGATGCCAAGAACCACGGCACGGTACGCTTCTTCAACATGCTTACCGTTCGCTCTAAGTCGGGCGACCTGGTAGCCATGAACCGGTCCGGCGCGATCGCAGTTCTCGATGAGCGTGGCCGCGAGAAGGAGCACTACCAGGTGGTCTACGGCGCCAAGCTCAAGGTCGAAGACGGCGCGCAGGTGTCACTGGGGCAGACGCTGGTCGAGTGGGATCCGTATACCTTCGCGATCCTCACGGAAATCGGCGGCACGATCCAGTTCAAGGACTTGCAGGAAGGCATCACGCTGAATGAAGAGGTCGATGAAGTGACGGGCCTGTCGCGTCTGGTGGTTGCGGAAGCAGCCGACGAGAAGCGCCAGCCGGCCATTGTCATCAAGGGCAGCAAGGGCAACAAGCGTTATCTGATGCCCAGCCGTGCTCACCTTATGATTCAGGATGGCGACGAGGTCTTTCCTGGAGACGTGCTGGCCAAGATCCCGCGTGAGACCACCCGTACCAAGGACATCACCGGTGGTCTGCCGCGCGTGGTCGAGCTGTTCGAAGCCCGCAAGCCGCGTGAAACCGCGATCATCAGCGAGATCGATGGCGTGGTGAAGTTCGGCGAAGTGGCCAAGGGTCAGCGCAAGATCTACGTGACCGCGGACAACGGCGAGGAGAAGGAATACTCGGTGCAGCGCGGCGTCCACGTAAACGTTCAGGAAGGCGAGCGCCTCAAGGCAGGCGAACCGCTGATGGACGGACCGCTGAACCCGCACGACATCCTGGCTGTACTTGGTGAGAAGGAGCTGCAGGGATATCTCGTCAACGAAATTCAGGAAGTCTACCGCTTGCAGGGCGTGGCGATCTCAGATAAGCACATTGAGACCATCGTGCGCCAGATGCTGCGCTGGGTGAAGATCGAGGAGGTCGGTGACACGTCGTTCCTGCTGGAACAGCAGATTGACAAGTTCCGCTTCCGCGAAGAGAACGAGCGGGTGATTGCCAAGGGTGGCAGGCCGGCGATTGGCCGTCCGCTGCTGCTGGGCATCACCAAGGCCTCGCTCTCGACCGACTCCTTCATCTCCGCGGCATCGTTCCAGGAGACCACGCGTGTTCTCACCGAAGCCAGCATCAACGGCTCGGTGGACAGCCTGCGCGGCCTCAAGGAGAACGTGATCGTCGGCCGCTTGATCCCGGCCGGTACGGGCATGGAATACTACCGCAACATCCAGCTCTCGCAGGAACTCGAAGAGGCCGCTGCCCGCGTGCAGCAGGAAGTAACCGCCGCCTTCGAGGAAGCCGAGCGCGAGTTGGAGTTGATGCGGCAGGAAGGCGAAGCCGAGGAAATGGCAGCCGAGTAGTTTTCTGCAACCTGAACCCAAAAAGGCCGCGAGCATTCGCGGCCTTGTCTTTTGGCCGGAGTAGTCGTGGGCCTGCGGCCTAACCAAGGTGATGAAAATCGGGACGGCCTTTAGGCCGTCCCTGGAGTTTCTAGATTTCGGCGGCGAGGTGGATCATATTTCAACCAGAGAAGCTCCTTTGGATGCTGTGTTTTGGCTTTGTATCGCGGCTCCCGCGGGTAGCAACGTCTGTCTGTCGCTCGGTATCCGCGTATCAGGGCCCGACTAAAGTCGTGCCCTGATACAAAGCATTTCCGCGGAGAGGACCGGAAAATTCGCCGCGTTCCGCAGATTTTGGATCTATCCACGTTCTCTGAAATGCAGATACGCGAACCTTTATGCCACCTTGCCGGTAGGGCGGAAAACCGGCCGGTGGACCGCTGTGGTATCCCACATCTCGCGAAAAACGAGCGAGATATGGGGCACCCGTTGATCTGTGGCACGAGAACAAAAAACACGAGGATTTGGTTTCTTCTCAGAAAGGCGCATCCAGCTCCAAAGCAAATTGATAATCTGACTTAATGAAACCGACTCTGTACTGAGGGTCAGCGAGCTTCCGGCGATTGATAAGGCTTCTGCAGCAATTGCTCCGCCTCGCTCACCGCGCCCAGCGTGTTGTCCCCCGTCTGCACAGCCATCCGATACTCCTTGATCGCCCGGTAGCGCTGGTTGGTAACGTCGAAAATCTTACCCAGTTGGATGTGGCTCCAGACCGCGGTCCAGGCGGGCTTCCCATCGCCCTGCAACGCAAGCCGGCAGGCATTCGCGCTGGCCTGGTAGTTGCGCTGGTCAAAGAGCAGTTCGGCAATACGATAGTAGGCCAGCGAACTCTGCGGGTTGGTCTTCAGGATTTCCTGGTACTCCCCAAGCGCTTCGGTCTGATCGAGCTGCTCGCCACTCGCCAAGGCGGTCGTGGCCATTCCGGCGAACGATAAGCCCAGCACGCTGACGAAAATAAGAGTCCGCAAACTATTCCTGCATGCAAGCATCACAGTCATCTCCCATGCTATTCGATGTCCCTCTTCCCGTTGGATGCAACCGATAGTTCCTATTGCTCGAGCGTTAGTAGCAGCAGCTTGCGGCCACGGTGCCCGCATCGCAGGCGTCCCACTTCTGGTATGAACACGAATCATTTCTACCACGGATGAACGCAACGACGCACATTGAGTTCTCAGGTCGGCCAGTCGTTGCATCGCGAGCGTCTTGACAATGGAACTCCTGTCCTCCATGCCAGCGCACTTCCTGTTGGATTATCTCCGCAAGCAGGTCAGCAGAGCCGCTTTATAGCTCTTTAAGAGGAGAGACCGTTCCACCCGGATCGCGAGTACTCCTGATTGCGAAGAGCCGAGCACAAACTTGGCCGGCGGCGCCTGAAGGCACCACACCGGATGGGGCAGCGCCTTACCCAGGCTCCCCGCCAGTACGCGTTCCAGTAGATCTCGCAAGCATCTTGCACATACAGCAGCAAAGGAGCGAGATTCCAATCCGTCGGCCCGCCAGGCGGCAGAATCAAATGCCGCCGGTACCAGGCAAAAGCTGGTGTAGCCAGGAACGACCCTGCCCTTCCCAGGCACGGCCGCCCTGGATCGGCCTCCCAGGAGGAATCAGTGGGGTGGAAGCGTTTCGGCAACGCCGCCGCGTCTAGCCGCAAGCGCAAAAAAGAAAGTTGCACCCTTGTCCACTTCAGCCTTCGCCCAAACCTCTCCGCCATGCTTCTTGACGATGCGTCGCACGGTGGAAAGCCCTACGCCGGTTCCCTCAAATTCGTCAGCGCGATGGAGCCGCTCGAACACGCCGAACAATTTACTCGCGTATCGCTGGTCAAAGCCGGCGCCATTGTCTCGCACGAAGAAGACGGGCACTTCCTCCTCTCCAATCCGGCCAACTTCAATGACAGCGGTTTCACGTGCTCGGGTATATTTGACCGCATTCGAAAGCAGGTTGGTGAACACCTGTTTTACCAGGCTGGGATCGCACTCGATAGAGAGTAGGTCGGCGATTTGCCAATCGATCTTACGGCCCTCAAACTCTGGCTGCATCTCCACCAGCACATCTTTGACCAGGGAGTCCAGGTCGGTGACGACACATGCGAGCTCTCGTCGTCCCACCAGTCCGAGTTTCAGTAAGCCCTCGATAAGCTGCTCCATGTTCTTCGCGCCATCCTGGATTTTACCCAGATAAGACTTGGCGTTTGGATCCATCGTCGAAGCGAAGTCCTCGCACAGGAGCCGTGAAAAGGCGCCGATGTGGCGCAAGGGAGCGCGCAGATCGTGGGAAACCGAATAGGAGAAGGCCTCGAGATCCGAGTTCGCGGCATTGAGCTGCGCCGTGCGCTCCTGTACTCGTTGTTCCAAACTGTCCTGGGCTTGCTGCAACGCAGTATCGCGCTCTTGAATCTGCTCCAACATCTCGTTGAACGTTTCAATTAGAGTCGACAGCTCATCGCGATTGCGGGAAGGGACAACCCGGACAGAATATGTCTTCTCGCGGGAAACGATGCGAGCCGTCTCCGCCAGGTGCAAAATGGGTTCAGTGACCACTTTCCGGATCAGCGACAACATCAGAACAGCAGCCACCAGCGACACCAGGAATACGACGCCGACAATGACCACGTATCGCTTCAGGTGGGCAATCAACTCCTGAATATCCGATTGGATGTATACCGTCCCGGTAGTCTTTTCATGAAAGACGATCGGCATCACCACCCCAATCTTCCTATTGGTGAACCAGTCAAACCGCGTGCGGGAGGCAGGAATCCTGGCGAGTCCGTAGGCTTTCTGAACCTCGCCGTCGCGGCTATACGTGGCGAACCGCCGCCCGTCCGCGGTGGTAATGACGGCATCGGTAATGTTGGGGGCGGACCTCAAAGCCGACAGAGTTTGTTCCGCGGATTCGGGATCGTTGAACAATAGCGCGGAAGTGCTGTTGGACCCAATGATCCGCGCTTGAATCGAAAGCTGGTGAAGCATGGTCTCCCGAAAACTAACCAGGCCGTAGACCATAAAGGAAACACAGGCCAACCCGAGAGCAACGCTGCTGACCATCATGTTCATCCGCGTCAGCTTCTTGGGGATCGAGTAATCGCGAAAGCCGGGCATGGGTCAATCTCCACGTGGAACCGTTCTTCTTACATTGGTCGCCACTTTTAGCAGATCGGAACTCAGAGTCAGGCCGGCACGCTCGGCGGCCGCCAGGTTGACCTCGAAACGGACTCGATCTTCCGCCAAAAGAAACTGAACCATCCCCCCGCGCTCGGCAAACTCGGGTAGATCGCTGACGGTTAGGACACTGGTTCCGCCGACCTCGTTGAGAATCTCCTTCAGTCGACCGCCCTCCGATGAGCTTATGAAAAGAACCCGGCAATGCACAGCCTCCTGAGCCGTAGGGATTCGCTTGGCCACGATGTTCTTGCCGCCCACGGTTTCATTCGCCAGGATGGCTGCAAGGGCCGGCCCAAAAGGATCCTGTCCGAGTACACAAATGTTGAAAGATTTCTCCGCCGCAGTTTGGCCCTCCGGCCATAAGACAAATTGGCTGAAGTTGTAGAGGTAGGTAGCTTCGACCTGGTACTGCGTAGGTCTCTGCTGAGCGCGAGCGCTGGGAACGGTGAAGAGCGAAACAGCCACCATAAGCCTGCAAAGCAACTGGATTCGCTCACGCCACAATCTGCGATGCCGTGGTAATGCACTCGTTTGATAGTCGCCCGTCATGAGTGTTGGACGTCAATCTCCCAGCCGCCAAACCAGCTTCGCGTAGACCCCTCTCTTGATTTGAACCAGTCCGCCTGGATCCCCTCCGAACTGCGGGTAACGCGGCTGCAACAGGTTCTGACCGATCACGGACAATTGAAGCTGTCGGGTAATTTGCCAGCCCAATCGCGCGTCCGCTGTCTCGTAGCTTCGAACCATCTGGGCGGGGAGCGCCTCAACGAAACGAAAGCTCTGGTCTAATTCCAGTTTTTTGGGCAGGTTCACGAAAGACTGAAGCACGAGCTGGTTGCGTGGAGTCGATCCTTCATAGCCGGAGACGTTGGTTGGGTCATTGCTCCATGACTTCGTGTCCAGGTCCAGGTTCAAATAAGAATAGGCGGCTCTCAGCTGCCACCAGCTCGCCGGTCGCCAATTGGGTGCCACTTCAAATCCGCCCGCCGAGCCTTTGATTCCGTTGGTTGTAAGCACGGGAAGAATGGCATGCGTGGGGGCTGGCGAAGCTTCGAGGAATGGCGCGCCCACCTGAAAGCTGTAGATGTCGTCGTACTGGTTGCAAAACGTCGCGAGATCGAGATAAAAGGATGGTCTGATCAAGGTACGAAAGCCGGCCTCGTAAGCGATTACTTCTTCGGAATGGAAATGCCGATTGCCGTAGGCGCGCAGGAAAATCGGCAGTGTCGTCGTCGCCACGAAGTCCGTGAGCTGAATGTCCTCGTCCAAACGGGAAGGGGTGCGGACCGCCCTGGTGATCGATACCCAGAAGGCCTGTTGAGGAGTGCGGTTCCACATGAGACGCGCGCTCGGCTGAACCTCGAAACCAGTGTAGTTGTTATGTTCCAACTTCGATCCCATGGTCAACGAGAGCCGGTGGTTCAAGAGAGGGATTGTGTCTTGCAAAAACCCGCTGTAGACCTGGTCGGTCAGGTGGTGGGGCAAGAAGTCGATCGAGGGTACCCGCTGTACAAAGTTACCCGGGCTCACTCGGGCACCGAGCCCCCAAAGGAAAGTCTGCTGGCCCCGCAGCGTCAAATGGTCGAGGACATCGATGTCCAGGGTGTTGCGCGTCTCTCCATATTCCGGTTCAAAATGCGATGTGCGGTCGAAGTAAGCCTGGATCTGAAAATCTGAGCGGTCGCTCCGCACGCGCTTCCAGCGAGCCAGCAGATTGCCGCCCGACAAATCGGAGTTCCCATTCACCACAACTTGAGAAGGTGGAGAGTACAGGGCGTAAGTGGTCGTCCCGCCCGCTATCTCACGGTAGATATCGCCTTGCAACGTGAAACTGTCAGCAGGGCCGTTGCCCCAGTCAGTGCGAAATCCAGCCTGGCCCATGCGCCAATCATCGAAGTTCTCGCCGTCGGCATGAAACTCAGGGCCAATAGTAAAGCCCAGGGCATAGGCGCGGTAATTGAAACCGTGGTTGTTTGCACTCCCGTAGCGGGCGACACCGTTACCCTGGTCAACATTGCCGCCTCCCGCGATGACCATCGCCCCTTGCGTATCTTGAGAGCTCTTGGTGATGATATTGATAATCCCGTCGACGGCATTCGCTCCCCAAATAGTGCCGCCGGGCCCCCGGATCACCTCAACGCGCTCGATGTCGGGAAGCGGAGTAGCCTGCGCTTGCCAATAGACGCCGGCATAAAGCGGCGCGTACACGCTCCGTCCGTCGATCAGGACGAGCAGCTTGTTGGCTAACTCGGCCCCAAAGCCACGAATGCTCACGGACCAATGACTCGAGTCGATTTGGGCCACCTCAACCCCCGGAGCGAGGCGCAAGATGTCAGGCAGGTTGGTGGCCCCGGAACGGCGGATATCTTCCTGGGTAATCACGTAGATTGCGGCGGGCGTCTTCCAAACCTCCTCCGGCTCCTTCGAGGTGGTTGTTACTTGCACGTTCCCCAGCTCAGCCAGGCTCAACTGCTTGAGTGGCGCACTGCCCGGGTCAGCTTCTGTGCCACCGGCCCCGTTCGCACTCGCCAAGCCCGCAAATAACAGCCACCACGACATCCCCTGCAAACAGATTCTTATACCGGCGCGATGTCGGGGCTTGTTCATGCTGACCTGAGGGCAGAGAATAAGTCAGCCTCCACTCGTCGGGCCAGGCACACTCTCAGGAAGCGGAGTCTGGTTCACCACTAGCCAGTAAAGCCCGAGCTGTTGCACAACTTTCTGGAATATGTCGAAATCTACCGGCTTTTGAATATAGCTATTGACGCGTAGCCTGTAGCTCTCCAGCAGGTCTTTCTGTTCGTTGGAGGAAGTCAGCACCACCACCGGGATCATGGTGGTTCGTTGGTCCTCGCGAATGGCTCGCAGCACTTCGAGTCCATCGACCTTGGGCAACTTCATGTCCAGCAGGACCAATTTGGGACATTGAAACGTGCGGTCGGCGTGCGGCCCGCGGCAGAAGAGGAATTCCAGAGCTTCCACGCCGTCACGGGCGATGTGCACTCGATTGGCCACTCTACTGCGGCGCAGCGCAACCAGCGTCAGCTCCACGTCGGCAGGGTTGTCTTCGACGTACAGGATCTCGATTTCATCGTACGTCACGACTCACCTGAGGCAGAAGACTTCGCTTTATTCGTAGAACCCCGGCGGTTTGCGGCCAGGGTAAAGAAGAAGGTCGCCCCCTTGTCCACCTCGGCTTCGGCCCAAATGCGGCCGCCATGCCTTAGGACGATGCGCTGGACTGTGGCCAGTCCTACCCCTGTGCCTTCGAATTCTTCCGCTGCGTGGAGACGTTGGAACACGCCAAACAGCTTTTGCACGTAGCGCTGATCGAAGCCGGCGCCATTATCGCGTACGAAGATCGTGGGCGCGTCATCCGTCGTAACCCGGCCCACCTCGATGACCGCCTTTTCGCGCGGCCGCGTATATTTCACCGCATTCGAAAGCAGGTTCGCAAACACCTGCCTCATCAGGGCCGGATCGCATTCAACCGCAGGCAATTCCCCGATCTTCCAATCGATCTGGCGGCCCTCGTATTCGGGCTGCAGAGTTTCGACAGCCGCATGCACAAGCGAGTTCAGATCGGTTGGCTTGGGCACTAATTCCTGACGGCTGATTCGCCCCATCGTCAATAAGTCATCGATCAGCTGGCCCATGTTTCTTGCGCCGTCGCAGACGTACCGCAGGTAGTCTTGCGCTGTTTCGTCCAGGGCTGCGCCGTAGGTTTCCTTGAGAATCGTGCAGAAGCCGCTGATGTGGCGCAAGGGAGCCCGCAGATCGTGGGCAACCGAGTACGAGAAAGCTTCCGATTCCTTGTTCGCAGCCTCGAGCTGTCCGGTACATTCCACCACTCGGAACTCCAACTCTGCATTTCGCTGGTTGACTTCTTCTCCTGCCTGCTTATACTCCCTGAGCTGGTTGATAAGTTCCAGATTTGCCGCTTCGAAGCGCTTCCGCCGGCGATCAGCGATGGTGGCGAAAAGAACTGCGGCCACAAGCAAAATGCTCAGGAGGGTAACCAGGATTCCCAGCGATCCTGCCGGGAGATTTTGCGCGGCGTGCAGGTTGATCACGGCCTCCGCGAATACCGGACGTTGCGGAAGAGACGTCGACTGTGCTGCGAGAGGCGCTACACGTCCGCGCAATATGAGGCAAAGCAGCGGCAACGGAAACAGCCGATACGGCCCGGGAACAAGGGCAGAGCACGCGTATTGATGAGTGTATGCAGCCCAGTATCGACCCATCACACGGTTCTCATCGGTTGGAACAGCTGAGCCTTCAGTATTTGGTCAAAGATAGTCTCGTCAGCCCCAGTCTTAGGTAACACCGGCGTGAAAAGGTCGACGCGAGAAGGAGTTGCAGGGATATCTCGATCAGCCGGTAGCGCCGGTTGGTAACGTTGATGACTCCTATTGCTCGAGCGTTTGCAGCAGTTTGCGGCCACGCGCCCGATCGCAGGCGTTCCACTTCTGGTATGAACACGAATCATTTCGACAACAGCTGAACGTAACGGCGCACATTGAGTTGTCAGGTCGGCCAGTCCTTGCATCGCGAACGTTTTGACAATGGAACTCCTGTCCTGCAAGTAGGACTGCAAAACATCCGCAACCCGCCGGCACTCTGATTGCGTGAGCGGCAAACGTGGCAGCACCAGGGCAAGATGCCAGCGCACTTCCTGTTGGGTTGTCTCCGCAAGCAGGGTCAGCAGAGCCGCTTTATAGCTCTTTAAGAGGAGAGACCGTTCGCGGGAAATCTTCTCCAAGGCATCGGCTGCTCTCATGCGAACGCAGGCATCCTCGTCCCATAAACATCCCACAAGAGAAGAAATGCATTGCGGATGCTGCTCGATGAGAACGACGACATCCGCGACTCTCCCGATGGAGCGGCGATCTCCGCCAGAAAGCATAGATCGAATTTGACCGTTCGCTGTCATGCGCGCATTTCTGCTAATTTTAGAGCATTTTCACTTCTACTCTGCACAGTCAAGTTCAGCGAAGTGCGGCTTTCTTGAGGAAAAGCCACGTCGGGAGCGGTGGCTCTGTATGCACCAGAAGTGAAAATGCTGCATGCGCGTCGCCCAATCTTCTGCTACTGTCCGGGATGCGGGAGTTTGATGTCAATGAGGCAAAGGAAAGAGGCAACGAAATCAAAGTTCCGATGGAAGGTTGCCGTGGGTGCATTCTCGGTGAAGGAGTTAGGTGCCTGAGAATGATTCTGACCATGCCCGCGGTCGTTCGCTGAAGGGGTCAGGCGATCGGCACTGGAGTAGATCAGGATGGAGGGCGCCTGGTATTCGCGGGTAAGCATGGAGGTACCCATTACCTTCTCATCGAGATTGAGGTTGACTCTTCCCACGCCGGTTGGGGGAGGCTGTGAGCCTGGATTGGGGAGCTGCAGGATGCCGGCGACTATAATCGCTTCCGACTCCAGCAGATGGATAGTCTGGGCAATTGCATGGCTCTTCTTCGAGAAGCCGCCGGGTTGGATCGTGTAGATGCTGGGCGTACCCAGGCCGATCTTGTCGAGTACAACCAATGCAGCTGGGGGTTGCCTGGTCTTTTTGAGAAGAGGATCAAAGAACGCCTTCTCTCCGGCCTCGCCGTTCAGTGCGGCAATTACGAAGGTGTGCAGTCTGGGCTGTGCCTGCAGCGCGTTATACAGCAGCGGCAGCATCAAAGCCTCACCCCAGCGGCCGCTTGCGCCCGTACCTTCGCCCTTGCGCTCGTAGCGCGCAGCGACAATGATCTGACTTTCGTCTTTACCCGGCAGTGTGCAGATGAGGTTAGTGGCGTCCTGGCGGCCGGTCGGCTGCTTTTGCATTAGCTCAGGTGAGCAGTGGAGGCCCGCGAATTCATCCCGCAATCGCTGGTAACGGTCATGGTCGTCGGCTGGTACGTGCAGAAGCAGGCTATCCACCCGTTCGGGCGGCAGGTTCCAGTAAGCGAGGCTGCCGTTTTGCGCGAATGCAACGCACAGCAGACCAAACAATTGCGCTAGCAGCGGCAAGTTGCGTGTCGCGCCTCTGCGTAGTTTCTCCACCATAGGCGAAACCTTCAGCCTCGAATTATATAAGTTGGCTAGAGACCAGTGGAGTCGTCAGAGCCTGGATGATCGCGAACGAAGAGCCATGCGGCCTGCGATAAGGAATGCCTGCACCGTCGCTTCGACATTGGCCTTGTTCTGGCCCGATATGTCGAAGGCGGTGCCATGCGCCGGCGTCGTGACTGGGAAAGGCAAGCCGCCGTGAATTGTCACTCCTCTCTCAAAACCTAATAGCTTGATCGCGATCTGCCCCTGGTCGTGGTACATCGTGACTACGCCATCATATTGTCCGTCTCGGGCTTTCAGAAAGATGGTGTCGGCGGGGAACGGCCCCGCGACGGGATAGCCCTGCGCGTTCGCCTCGTGCACGGCAGGTGCGATGATGTCGATCTCCTCGCGGCCGCAGGCGCCACCCTCGCCGCCATGGGGATTAAGCGCGGCGACGGCCACTCGTGGATGCTCAAATCCAGCCAGACGCAGGGCATCGTAGAGCGACTTCACCGCGTCGAGGATCCGATCCTTGGTTAGATAAAGAACCACGTCCTTGAACGGAACATGGGAAGTAACACGAGAGGTCCACAAGTTACCCAGCGTATTGAACTCGCAGACAGCGGAACTGACTTTGAGATGGCCGGCAACGAAGTGAAGCTCGTCAGCGAACTTCATGCCCGACATTTTCATGGAGTGTTTGTTCAGAGGGGCAAAACAGATGGCGTCGATCAGCCCCGCCGACCCGGCGTCCAGGCATATCTCTAAAACCTTGAGTACCGAGGCGCCACCGGCGGCGGACACGGTGGACCGGGGAACTTCACCCGGGCGGACACTCTCCACCGGCAGAAATAACGGAGAACCCTCGGGGGACAAGCGCACCTGGTCGAAATCACCGACGGTACGCGTGGCGACGCTCACTCCGGCAATCGCTTGACCTTCTTCCCACAGCCACGCGTCACCGACCAAAACCACTTTTGCGTGCTCGATGACGTCGCGGCGGGCTAGTAGCTTGGCCACCAATTCGGGACCAATCCCGGCCGGATCACCCAGGGTAAGCGCCACCGTCGGCTTCTGCGAAATGCTCAACAAATCCTCCTTGAACTCTTTCTACTCCCGCTCGGGATGACACAGGCAGAGCGGACAATCGGTTTAGTGCCGCGCCTACGGCGCTCGGATCATCTCACCTGAAAATACCCAGCCCTCCCGGGCTGGGCTGACGTTTGGCAGTCGGCCCTCCGGGCCTTGCATCGATGGCGATTTTTACCGTGTCATTTCTCCCTCAACTTGTCGCCGCCGGGTCAGCTGCCCGGGATGAACCGCGTTTGCTGGAACTGCGTGAGAAGACGCAGCAGCATCTCTTCCGTATCGACAAACTCGTGAAAGCCGAACCGGCGGCACTTGGTGGTATCGGACATCACGTCGTATTCGATATTGAAGACGGCTTCTCCGAAGGCCCATGCGGCTGCCTGCTGGAAGGTGTAGTCGAGTAGCTTATATTTGCTGACCATCGCCTGCCACACGGGACCCTTGTCCGACATGAATGTGGCCAGCGGAAAGCGCTGCGGCGGCGGGTACGGTATGGCAAAGAATTCCGCCAGTCGAGGCCACACCTGCTCCCATCGGCTGAAGCTTCCGTTAGTGATGTTGAAGGCCTCTCCGTCACAGCGATCGTTGAGTGCAGCCCAGACCATCGCTTTTGCCAGCAGATCGGCGTCGGTCATCTCCATAATCATGCGGTAAGCGGCGGGCGAGCCAGGATAACGCAGCGGCAGGCCCAGTTCCTTGCAGAGGGAGCCGTAGACGGCGATGACCGTCGCCATGTTCATGGGATTGCCCACGGCGAATCCGCAGATGGACGAGGGGCGCACCGCGGTCCATGACCACTCCTTGCCTGCGGAGCGGGCTTTCAGGTAGTCCTCCTGGTCGTAGTAGAAGTTGGGCGGCATGTGCCGAGGGTCGTCTTCTTTGGCAGGCGTCTTGTATGGACCGAGGTGCGCGCCGTAGTACTTCGCGCCCTCGATAAGGACGGTTTTGCGAAACGAGTTGGACGTGTGCTCGACCGCCTCGACTATGTGTTGCAGCATGGCCAGGTTGGGCGCGACCTCGCCGAAGAAGTTCCCGCCCGGGTGCAGCGCGGCGTAGAAAATGTGGGTGACGTTGCCCAGGCCGCCGACACACACGTCAACCTCGGATTGGTTCAGGAGATCGATGGCGATGTAGCGCGCAGGGGATTGGAACTCGGGTGTACGGCGGGAGAGGCCAATGACTTCCCAATCCTGCAATGAGACGAGATGGTTGACCAGGGCACGCCCGCTGACGCCGAGTGCTCCTGCGACAAGTGCTTTCTTCACATGGATGTCCTGCCAGGGATAATTTACTCTGCGAAGGGAGCGGCGTTAAGACAATTTCTCCGATTGAGCACAAAGTCGGCCGCGCGTGAAAATCATGGCTGCGGCTGCTACGAGCAGAAAGGAGAGTCCGATCAGCAGCTCTGGAGATGGATGTTCGCGAGTAGGAACGTTCCCCAGAAAAGCGGGGATGAAACGTGAGGACGCATTGAATGCGGAATGCATCAGGATGGCAACCACGACTGCCCGGCCTGAGGCATTGAACGCCGTTGCCATGATCACCGAAAGGCCGACCTCAATGAGCACAAAGAGCATTGGCGCAGCGCTGCTCCATTTGACCAGAAAAAGGGGAAGGTGCCACGCCGCCCACATGATACCGACGCAGATCGCCGCGATGCCCGGTGGCAGCACCTCCTGGAGGTAAGGTTGTAGAAAACCTCGCCAGCCAAACTCCTCAAAGAGGGGACCGCCAAAAAGGTTGTAGTTGAACATTGGAATCCAAATGCCGGCGAGGGCACCCACATTCCAATGCCATGCTCTCGGATCTCCCTTTGAAATCAAGGCCGGGAATACGGCAAAGAAACAAAAAAGCACGAGCAGGGGGCCAAGGATAAGCCAGGCAAGCTGCGGACGGCTCGGCGGGAACAGACGAACGGCTCGCCAGTTGCCGGTCTGCATTCGATGGCAGAGAAAGCACGCTAATAAAGGGCCCAGCGTTCCGATACAGACAAAAACTGGGAGTGATACGGCAATCTTAATCAGCTTCAGGCCCTGGGGACCCAGAACCAGGGGCAACCACGCAATCCATGCGAATCCACACGCTATTCCGTAAAAAAGCGCAACGTACTTAAGCACTCGCTTCGGATCCCTCAACGCCATTTATGTCGCCGCCGGTACGGCTCGCTGGTTTCGCCGTAGTCGGGGTTCGCTTCCCGCGTTCGCTGTCGTGGATCCCTTTGCGCCGGTGCGCCTGCGCGCGCCATTGTGAGACTGTGGCGCAGGTTCGCTTGTCTGGGCGCTTTCCGCCAGATGCAAATGCTGCTCCATTGCCTTGCGGGCCGCTACCGCATCTTTGGCTCGAATTGCGCGATAGATTGTGCGATGCATTTCCGCGGACTGCCTCAGGTCGGAGGATTGTTCCACCGTTCGCCGGCGATCGTCGTAGATCGCACTCACGATCGTCTCCATCAGCACGGCAAGGATTGGATTTCCCGCCGCCTCGGCGATCGCCCGGTGAAAGCGGACGTCATGGATCAAGTACTCCTGAGGGTCGTCCAAAGTGGCATACATTTCAGTTACTTCCTCGGCCATGACAGCAAAATGCCGATCTCCGCCCCGTTCCGCTGCCATGGCCGCAAGACCGCCTTCCAGCACAAATCGTGCTTCAAACATCTGCTTTGTCTTGAAGCCGTGGAGAGCGCTCAACAGGTGCATCGAGAAAGAATGCACGGCGGGCGCTTCCTCAGCTACGAACGTGCCCACGCCATGCCGTACCTTTAAGACGCCCATCGCTGCCAGATATCCGATGCCTGCGCGCAAACTGGCACGGCTGATCTTCAGCTGGGTGGCAAATTCCCGCTCTGGAGGAATTTTGTTTCCAGCCTTCAGCACGCCTGTTTCGATAAGCTTTTGAATATGGCCGGCCACCCTCATCGTCAGCTGCTTGTCGCCGGCCCCATTTGTTTCTGTCGGCATAGCTGTCCCGGTGCCTCCCGTGGGGCAAGAATCTTCGGTCTGACCGAAGATTTCGCCCCTCATTTGACTGGTCTGACCACATGATAACCCAAGCCCATGAATATCCGGCATTTTGTAGCTTTTTTCCGCCTGCCCCGCCCGGCTGAGAGTTATGGCAGCAAAGGCGGGTTCCAGGCTGATGGCCGAGCCACGAAGAACTCAGGCAAGCCACCCGGCATGGCTAGAGGCTGGTTGAAAGCTCCGTGGGGGCCTGGAGTTACGAACCCCTCAAAAGGATAACGAATTTTCCCTTGACAGTTCTATGTTGGCTCCTCGACACTGTTCCCGCTTTTTTGTAGTGGTCCGACCTCGTAAATAGATGGCTTCTATGCGGTCCAACCGGAGCAAGGCCGCCATGAGCCAAGAAAGCGAAGCACACGCCCGGGCGGCGGCTCTCGCGATTGCACAGAACGACCTTTGGAGGCTTGAAAATGCAAACACATACTTTGACAGGAAGATGGTTTGGCGATTTCCGCCTAGCCGGAATCATTCTGTTCGCGGCCCTTCTTTTCCCTACAGGAAACGCTCAGACCGCTGGTACGGGGAATATTCAGGGCACCGTCGCCGATCAAACGGGCGCTGTTGTTCAAAACGCCTCGGTCTCGCTCATCAATACCGCAACCGGAGTACTGCACAAAACCACCAGCGGGGCAGACGGCCTCTACAGCTTTCCCAATATTCCCATCGGCGTCTACACCATGGATTTATCGGCCCCGGGCTTCGAACATTACAGCCAGTCCGGCATCGATCTGGAAGTGGGCAGCAGCATTGCTATCAACGTAAACATGACCGTCGGTGCGACCGGACAGAGGGTTGTGGTACAAGCGAACGGAATTGCCCTGCAAACGGAAGACCCTTCTTTCAAGCAGACCATTGACCAGAAGACCCTCACGGAATTGCCTCTCAACGGGCGCCAGGTAACCTCACTGATTACTTTGTCCGGCGGATCTGCAAACGCCAACGAGGGTAGCGACCTCCAGGGGAGTAAGACCTTTTACAGTTCTGTGGTCGTATCCGTCGGCGGCGGGATGGGCAACGCGACCGACTACCGATTGGATGGCGGCGATCACAATGATTACATGACCAACGTCAACCTCCCATTTCCATTTCCCGACGCCGTCAGTCAATTCAGCGTAGAAACCTCGGCCCTGGGCGCACAAAGCGGTTTGCATCCAGGAGGGCTGGTGAACGTGGTCACCCGCTCAGGATCGAATGAGTGGCACGGGACGGCGTTTGAGTTCATCCGCAACAACTTTATCGATGCAACCAATTTCTTCTCAACCAAGAAAGATACGCTGCACCAGAATCAGTATGGCGGCACCTTCGGTGGAAGGATCATCCGGGACAAGTTGTTCTTCTTTGGTGGATATCAGCGGCTCAAGGCAGATCAAAGTCAGGCATTGACGCAGGCTTTCGTTCCTACACCTGCCAATCTCCTGGGCGATTTTTCCGCTACCGAAAGCGCCGCTTGCCAGGCAAGCGGCAAGGCAATTCAGCTCCTCAACCCCTTTACCGGGGATGTCCTACCCAACAACCAGATCAGTCCTTCCCTGTTTAGTGCGAGCTCCCTCAAGTTGGTGAATTACCTGCCGGCGGCCACCAATTCTTGCGGGCTTGTGAATTATGCGATCCCTTCCGAGCAGGTTGAGAATCAGTTTATCGGTCGCGTCGATTCGACCATCAACCAGAAGCACAGCCTCTACGGCCGGTATTTCCTCGTAGGCTATACCAGCCCGGCATTCTATTCTCCAACCAATGTCCTGATCACCACGCAGCCCGGCAACTATGAACGCGCGCAGGGGCTGACCCTCGGTGAGACTTATGTCATCAACCCGCATACCGTGAATTCGTTTCATGCTACGGCGACCAGACGGCGTGACAACCGGGGGGCCGCGGCCGAGGGCATCGGCCCCAGTACCCTCGGGATCGACTCGTATGCGCCCAGCACCAACTTTCTGGAATTGACCGTTACCAACAAGTGGAGCACGTACTGCGGCACCTGTGCCGCGGCCCATTTCAATGTAAATACGTTCTCTTTTGCCGATGATGTGAACATGGTACTCGGCAAGCACCAGCTGGCGTTCGGCGGGGAATATGTTCGCGCCCAGTTAAACATCAATAACTTGTATGAATCGAATGGAAATTTCGGGATCACCGGCATTTACAGTCAAAAGGGACCGGCGGGAAGCAGTACGGGAGGCACCGGCGCGGATGCCAATCTGGATTTTCTTACCGGCGCTCTCAACACTTACCAGCAGAGCAAGGCGCAGCAGAATGCATTGCGTGCGCCGATTCCAAGTCTTTACATTCAGGACACGTACCACGCGACCACGAAACTCGTGCTGTCCGCAGGTGTACGGTGGGATCCTGAATTTGTCCCCGTGGATAACTTCTACCGCGGATCTATTTTTGACATGACGTCGTTCCTCAGCAACACGCACAGCACAGTGTTTCCCAACGCTCCGGCGGGAAGCTTCTACCATGGAGATTCGGGGGTACCCTCGGCGTTTACCCAGAACTCACCCTGGCAATTCTCACCCCGCATTGGAATCACCTTTGATCCAAAAGGGCAGGGCAAGACCGTATTCCGCGCAGGTGCGGCGCTGGTCTATGACGAGCCGAACTTCTTCACCGCTCAGCGCGTGAACCAAAACCCGCCCTTCGCCACCGCAATCTCGAACGTCCCGGTGGGTGTTCCGATGAACTTCAGCAGTCCATGGTCCAACGGCAGCACGCCCAGCAACCCCTTTCCGCTGCCATTCAAGCCTCCGCCGTCTACAACATTTGCCCACCAGGCGCAATTCATCGTCCTGCCCAAGCAGTTCCATCCGCCATACACGCTCCAGTGGACCGCCAGCATGCAGCACGAGCTGAATCATGGCTGGCAATTCCAGATCGACTACATTGGAGCAAAAACCAGCTTCGACGGATACGGATTTCCTCTAAATCCTGCGGTCTATATTCCTGGAACATGCGGAACCAAACCGTGCTCGACCACTGGCAATCAGACCTCGCGTTTCTACCTGACGCAGCTGAATCCCTCGCAAGGCCCGGGATACGCAGGCGGTGGAGGCGGTTCGATTCTGATTGCCTCGGGAGCCAACGCTTTTTACGATGGGATGGTGGCTTCTATCCAGCATCGCCTTTCCGCGAACTTCAGCTTCCTCGCGAACTACACCTGGTCGCATTGCATCGACATCGAAGACAACCCAGGGGATATCGCCGGAACAACCGTGCAGAACCCAGCCAACATCAAAGGGGATCAATCGAACTGCGGATTTGATTTCCGCAACATCTTTAACAGCACCATGGTGGCATCCAGCAACTTCTCTCTGACCGGTTGGAAGGCGCTGGCCATCAACAATTGGCAACTCGCGCCTCTGGTGCACATCCAGGACGGGGCCCCATTTACCGTGACCTCGGGAGTGGACAATTCACTCACAGATACTGGCAACGACCGGCCGAATGTGATCAATAACGGTATTTACACCCACAAGCAGATTACTCAAGCCAGTAAGGGGGGCAACCGGTCGTGGGTGAACGCCTCGGCATTCGCGCAAAATGCCACTGGCACTTTTGGCAATTCCGGACGATTCGCCTATCGCGGACCGGGCTACTTCCAGCTGGATAGTGCGTTGAGCCGAACCTTCCCTCTGCACGAAAGATTGGCGTTGGTCTTGCGGCTCGAGGCCTTCAACGCATTGAATCATCCGGCCTTTGCTGCTCCTGGGAGCAGCGGCAATCTGGGATCAAGCTCGTCGTTGCTCTCCTCAACGTTTGGCCAAATAACATCCACCCTCACCACCTATGGAGCTCGCGTATTCCAGGGTGCTGTCAAACTTACTTTCTAAACCACGGCGTCGCTTGCGGCGCCGGCCTTTCCAGGAGATTGCGTGACAACCATGACAAACGACGAAAGTAACCGCAGAGAGTTCTTGAAGTTGAGTGGAGCAGCGCTGGCTGGAGCGGCAGCTTCATGGAGTGCGAAGAGCTACGCGCGGGTCGTGGGCGCCAACGACCGGGTCGGCGTAGGAGTCGTGGGCTGCGGCGATCGTATGAAAGACGCCCTGATCCCAGCCTTTCACCAAAATGCGCAGGATATGAATTTCGAGTTCGTCGCAGTCTCGGATATCTGGAACCGGCGGCGTGACGAAGGTGCAGCGTATATCCAAAAGATGTGTGGCGGAAATTCCGTAGTCCCGGTGCGCAACAACGACGAATTGTATGCTCGCAAAGATGTCGATGCTGTGTTGGTGGCGACCGCGGATTTTCAGCACGCTCTCCACGGTGTGGAAGCTGTCAAGGCCGGCCGTGACGCTTACGTCGAAAAGCCCACGGCGCACACCATGGCGGATGCGCGAGCATTCCGCGACGCCGTCAGGCAAACAAGCAAGATCGTACAGGTGGGCACGCAGCGCCGCAGCACACCGAGCTATCAACAGGCCGCTGAATATATCAAGTCCGGTAAGTTCGGCGACATCGTAATGGTCGAGATGACCTGGAACGTCAATCAACCTGGCCGTTGGCGCCGTCCCGATGTTGTGCCCCTCTTGAAGGAGGAGGACACGGATTGGAAGCGCTATCTCATGAACCGGCCCTATGAGCCGTTCGACGCCCGAAAATATCTTGAGTTCCGGCTCTTCTGGCCGTACTCTTCGGGCATTCCCGACCAATGGCTGGTTCACCAGATCGACACGGTGCACTGGTTTACCGGGTATCCCCATCCGCGCAGCGTCGTCGCCAATGGCGGCATCTATGCATGGAAGGACGGCCGCAAGAACTGGGACACCATGACAGCGGTCTTCGACTACGGCCCGTTGGATGACCCCTCCAAGGGCTTCCAGGTCTTGTATTCGTCGCGGCAAACCAACTCGGCAGGCGGCGTCAAGGAGCTCTACTACTCCGTCGGCGGAATGCTCGATATGGACAAGCAGCGGGTCACCCCGGAAGGCGGCCTGAAGGCCAAGGCCGCCGCGGAGATGGGGATGAAGGAGGACCTGCTGGAGAGCTTCTCCTTGGGCGAGCATTCGGCGCCGGTGTCGACGGGCGCCGCTACAGGGGGCGATCCGATGACATCGGCCAACATGCGCAATTGGATGGAGTGTGTTCGTTCGCGGAAGACACCGAACGCCAGCATTGATGCCGGCTATAGCCACTCCGTCGCACTCTGCATGAATGTCGCCGCAATTCAGACCGGGGAGAAGGTCACCTTCGACGACAAAACCGAGCAGGTGATGGCCGGAGGTAAGCCGTATGCTGGCTAGGCTGGCCCTGTGTTTGTTGTTGATAGTTTCCGGACTTTTCGGGAGGGCATGCGCGAAGGACTTGCAGAAGGGAGTTCAGGTAATAGCCGACGAGGCGCAGCGGCGCGTCGACATCACCGTCGACGGTGAACCGTTCACCTCGTACGTATGGCCCACCTCGCTCAAAAAGCCTGTCCTGTTTCCCCTCATCGCTCCCGGCGGCACTGTAGTGACGCGCGGCTACCCTCTCACTCCGAATACGGGCGAGCGCGTGGATCATCCCCACCACGCCGGCATGTGGTTCAACTATGGCAACGTCAACGGCTTTGATTTCTGGAACAACTCCGATGCGATCAAACCCGAGAACCGCAGCAAGATGGGATCGATTGATCAGGAGAAGATCCTTTCCACCAAGAGCGGGCGTGACCAGGGAGAGCTTGTCGTTGACTCGGTGTGGATCACAGGCGCCGGCGAGAAGATCCTGGACGAGACCACGCGATATGTCTTCACCGCTCGCCGGGACGCACGCGTCATTGACCAGATCACGACTCTGAAGGCGCTCGATCACGTCGTCTTCAACGACGACAAAGAGGGGTTGCTCGGTATCCGCGTGGCCAGCTGGCTTGAATCGCCCACAGAAAAGGGCGGCGTCTTTGCCGATGCAAACGGAACAACCACCAAAGTGGCAAATGCGGGCTCACCAGGGGCGAGCGGGATCTATCTAACCAGCGAAGGAAAGCGCGGAGATCAGGCTTGGGGAACACGAGGGCGCTGGTGCACCCTGACCGGTTCTAAGGGTGACCAAGTCGCTGCCATCGCCATCCTCGACCACCCGGCGAACCCAGGCTACCCCACGTATTGGCATGCCCGCGGGTACGGATTATTTGCCGCCAATCCGTTGGGCCGGAAGATCTTCGATCCGAGCCAGCCGGCTTTCAACTACACCCTCGACAAAGGTCAGACGACGACGTTTCGCTACCGGGTTCTGCTGTACTCTCGCGCTGTAACTCCGGAAGAAATGAACCACGAGGCCGACGCCTTCGCCGCGGACTATCGCTAGGGCATTTTTCGGCTTGACGGCTTAGCTGCGAATCGAGTGGCGCTGCAGAAGGAGAGCCGCAGCGCCGCGAAGTCGCGCAACGTCACCTTCATGAGTGGGCAGAAGGCGTGGTGCACTTCTCTTCAATGTCAACAGGTCCAGCTCTGCTTGAATGGTGGGTCTGAATCGGTCCCAGGCTGAAGTGATATCTCCCGCGATCAGGATAATCTCCGGCGACAGAGCAGCGGTAACCATTCGCAAACCTATCCCGATGTACTTAGCCTGTTTTGCCAAAGCAGCGAGCGCATGCACGTTACCTTCTTCAGCGTGGTTGAGCAGTTCATGAAACGTCAGGCGCTTCGCCTTCGGCTCCAACTCTCCGTAGTAACGTAGGGCGGCGTTACAGGATCCGAAAACCTCCCAGCATCCGTTCTGTCTACAAGCACAGCGAGGCCCGGAGGGATCGATCGAGATATGCCCAAACTCGCCCGCCATTCCGTTCTGGCCGGAGATGATCTGTCCATTTGCCAGGATCCCCCCTCCGATTCCTTCCGAAACAGTGATCAAGACCGCATCGCGAACGCCATCCATTCTGCCAAACCAGAGCTCGGACATGAGGCAGGCGGTGGCCGCATTCTCCATTTCAGTGGGCAGGCCCATCCGGCGCTCGATTGTCTGCTTGATATCGTATTTCGGCCACTTTAAATTGGGAGCGAAGATAAGACACTGCGATTCCTTATCAACGCGCCCTGGAACGCTAATGCCAATGCCTTCGAGAGACTTTTTGGGATAGCTGTCCCTGATTCGCTGCATGCAGTCGATCATGGCCGCAACCGCCTTGGACGGATCCGAGCCCAGGGGGAGCGTAGACCGGGAAAGCAGGCGGCCATTTAGGTCGATCATGGCAACGGTGACTTGCCGGGGATGGATGTCGGCCGCCAGAACCACAAGGTCATCATTCAGAACCAGCATCGTGGGATGCCGTCCGCGCGGCAATTGGGTTATGGAGCCTTCGCGAATCCATCGCTCGCGCATCAGCTGCTCTATGATTTGCGAGACAGTGCTGCGCTGCAATCCTGACAACCTCGCAAGATCCGCCCGGGAAATCGGCTGACGCGAATGTATCAACTGCAGAACGATCTCTCGATTAATATGGCGGGCGGTTTCGCTGGAAGCAGACTCAATCGCGTTCAGGTCGACGCGGCCCATACCTTTCGTTGCATGCCAGTTCTTCAAAATGTCTCCCGAGTAATTCTCAAAGCGAGCACAAACCTCTCGCTTTTCACAACAACATGTCCTTCTCAAGTAGCACGAAATGCAAATCGTCCCGGAGTGGTCTGCCGAAGCGTTCATCACCATAGGGAAAGGGTTGTGTCTCGCCCGTCAGGATATAACCGCGGCGTTCATACCATGCGATCAGGGTTGTTCGCACGTTAACCACCGACATGCGAATGCGGCGAGCGCCTCGCTCTTTCACGAAGCCTTCTGCGGCGGCCAACAAAGTGCGGCCCACTTGCCTGCTTTGCAGATCAGGACGGACTGTTAGCAGTCCCAGATACCAAACGTCATCTTCCTTCGGCTCCAGCCAGACAGTTCCCAACAGAGCTCCATCGGGCTCCTCCCGATACGTGAGCAATTGTGCATCCGGCTTATTCGCCAAGTCTTCTCTCAGCGGAGATTCGTTCAGGCGTTGTCCCTCGATGAAGTCACCTTCCGAGTTCCAACTCGCTACTTCGCCGGTGCCTCGAAAGGCCAAATTGATCAGATCGACGATCTCCTCGTAGTCATCTTCAACCGCGCGATTGAGCAACATTCAAACCAGTTTACGATGCAATCGAGGTGCGCCTCCTTTACAGTATGTGGACTTCCTGTTCCTGCTGCTATCCTTTGACATTCACCAGGGCCAATTCTGCAGGTTTCGTGATCTCGATCGGGGGTAGCAAATATGCAGTCGGGCTCGATGGCTGCTTGCACGCCGGTGCGGGCAGGGCACTGGAGAGCGGCCGGGCGGACAGCGGTTCTGCTGATGGCAGCGCTCATCGGGTTGCAGCAAATATGGGCGCAGGACGCGGCGAAGACGGTTGAAGGGGACAAGACGCCGCCTGAAATCACCATTGTGCGCAAGCCCGGCCAGGAGGATGGCCAGGCGCAGAGGATGGTCAGGGGCAAGGTGCAGAAGGTCGCTCCCCATGCAGTCGCGGCGTGGACGGTAAGGGCAGGCGAGGCCGCATTGATCATCGTGCTGCAGCCGGCGAAAGCAGATGCGCCAAAACAATACCAGTTGCGCTACTACGATCTGGCCAGCGGGCGCAGACGCTATCTGGGGAACGTGCCGTTTACCGCCGCAACGGCGAACGAGACGGCCGACAAGGGGGAACGCTGGGCGTTTGCCTTGACCGGCAACGATCTGAAGGGCGTCGCTCCGGTCACGGTAGTGGGCGATGAGGAGGCGATCCCGGGTCTGCTGCCTGGAGCGAGTTCCCCGGCGTTTCATGATGACAGCCTGGTCTATACGGAGAACGGGTCGCCCAAGAGCGTGAAGCTCAGCGTGCTCCTAGGCCTGGAACTCGACCATATTTACGTGCCGCCGGCGGGGGAACAAGCTGCGCCGAAATACCTCCAGGTGTTCTCAGACGGTACGACGATTGTCGAGGCGCAGGACGGCAACGTCCACAATGGCGAGTACCACACGGATGGGCAGACACTCACGCTGGTCTCCACCAAAGGCACGGTGGAGTACTCGGTGGCGCTCTCGCAGCTCACCACGGTAAAGGGTGTTCCGGCGGCGCAGAAGCTGGTCGTGCGGCTGCTCCAGGTGCTGTCCACGCGGACGACGCATCAGGGCGACGTCGTCAAGGCAGTCTCGATTACCCCTGTCGTGGTGGAAGGGGAAATCCTCATTCCCTCAAGATCAACCTTCGAGGGCAAAGTAGTGCACGCAAACGGTGTGGGCTGGGGGGTCAGGCACGAGACCGCGTCGCTGACCATCAACTGGACCCAGGCCACGCTCCCGGATGGGCGAGAGCTGCAACTGACGGCGCGCGTCTTTCAGGTTGAGAACGCGCAGGAGAGCGTGAAGAAAGGTAAGATCCAGGGCGTCCGGGCAACAGGAACACCAGGCCACACCGCAGAGAACCAGGTCCTGGCGTTTGCCGGAATTGATCCTATCGCGTACGTCTTCGCGCAGGCATCTGGGAGCGCGGTGCTGGGATTTGCCGAGCCGGAGCTTCTGTACAACGCCGGAACGGAGTTGGTTCTGGAGTTCCAGAAGCCGCTGCTGACCGCCCAAGCCTATCCGCGATCGGTGCTTCCGGCGGCGGATACCGATGCAGAGAGAAGCGAGCTGCAATCGTTCGTGAAGACGCTACCCTTCCGCACCGAGACCCAGGGGAGCAAAAAGCCCTCAGATATTACAAACCTGGTCTTCGAAGGAGCGCCGTCGGCCCTGGAGCGGGCGTTCAAGACGGCCGGCTGGGTGACCAGCGAGGACCTGACCGCGAGCTCAACCTTCAAAACGTTAAAGACGCTCAGCGGCAACCAGACCTACACCCAGGCGCCAATGTCGGTGCTGCTGCTGGACGAGCGCGAACCGCTCTTCACGTTGAGCAAGACGACGAATACATTTTCCTCGCGGCATCATCTACGCGTATTTCCCACAGGTGAGACGCGAGACGGGTTGACGGTGACCACAGCTTCTTCCACCCAGGACATCGGGATCGCCTTCTCGAAGAAGCAGAAGACCTTTATTCACGTGATCGACGAGCACATCGACAACGAGCGCTCAAAGATCGTGAACGATTTGGTGTTCACCGGCTGCGTCGACAGTCTGGACATGGTCGACCGGCCATGGGTGCCGAAGGACGCCTACAACTCGACGGGCGATCGGCTGCGGACCGATGGCTCGGCAGCGGTGCTGCGGATTAACTCCTGCGAGCACCCAAGGACCACATCGGATGCGGTGGCGTCTCCGCCGATGCGTTTCCAGAGGGCAACGCGCGACACCACGCTGACCATCAAGAACAGTCTCTATCGCGGCAACCTGATCTACACCGGAATCTCGGGTGGAATCAAGGCGCGGAATTACTTTCGATCGAGCAGCGAGCTGCCGGAGAACTTCGGAACGTGGCGCAAGACAGATGCCTCGGGGGCTCAGTACAGCGGGCTGGCGGGAAGCCCGGATTTGAAGCGTCGGCAAAGCGGAGGCTATAACGAGACTCCCGATGCCGCGGACCTTGCCGAGATTGAGCGGGCGAAGGAAAGCCACCGGTGGGACCCTCCGCGATATGAGTTCGCGCTGGAGGGCGGCTACCTGCACATGCGCGAGAACTACCTGACGACCGTCGCCGTGTACTACGAATCCAGCGACATAACCAAGCCGTATTACGAGCTGTACCTTACCGACGTAGTCGACGACGGATGGGCCGGCGGGGGATCGGTGACGTTGAATAGCTGGAAGCGTTTTTCCAGCGAGTTTAGCTACGTCCGGCAACAGATCAAGTACGAGCTTGATTCGTATAACTACACCGCGGTGTTGAATAGCACAGGAACGGGATATGACGAGGACGAGTCCCTCGACGCCGAACGGATCGGGCTGGTGACCCGGCAGTTCAAGTACAATCTGCTGATTCACTCGCGACCGCCAACCTCGCGATGGAGGCCGTACACCGCGGTTGGCCCAGTGTTTCAGCTGATTGCACTGAACGGGGCTCCGCTGAAGAAGCCTGCCGGGCCATTCACGCTTGGTTTGAAGAACATAGGGTTGATCAAAGCGGCGTTTGATTTCGGCAACACCCCTCCGCTGGATGGCGGGGGAATCTTCCAATTCGGACTACAGTATGGCGCGGGAATGAAATATCGCGTTTCGCCGCGTACGATGCTGCGCGCGGATTGGCGAGAGACCTGGAGCAAGAATCCTGACCTGATCTCCGACAGCTACAAATACTACAGTCCAACGGACCTGGATGATACCTATGAAACGACGGTGATACGCCTGAGGCCCAACCAGAAATTCATCCAGGACCGGTTCACGCTTGGGGTTGCGTTTACGTTTTGATCGCGGGAGAAGCTGTCGCGATAAGGTCGTCCAGACGCCGGACAAAGCAAGATGCCAGCAGTTCCTGTTCTCGGCCCCAGGTAAAGAGGGTCGCGGGTCTGCCAGGTGCGGGTTTCGGTGGTTGAAAAGCTCCGAGCGGCATGAGTAAGATAAGCTCCGCCGGGGTCCTTCGACTTCGCGCCACCAAGCCCTGTGTCACGCGATAAGTCCGTGAGGCGCTCGGGTCAGGATGACGTTTTTGTGGTGAGTTGGAGAGGCAAAAACCCAGCATCTTCTCGGATTTCTACTGTCTACAAACCTTACCACCCACCACCTCCGCCGCCACCGCCGCCTCCTCCCGAAAATCCTCCGCCGTCCGATCCAGAACTGGTGCCCGGGGTGGAAGCGGATGCCGCGATCGCGTTGGAGAAAGAACCGCTCAACGAAAGCGCGAAGGCATCCATCGGCAGCATGCGGCGCCCCATATACCAGAACGGTGAGTAATCGGCGGTGCTTGCATCTTCGAGCACAGTGGAAAACTGTTGTGCCCACGCCGACTCGCAGTCCAGCGCGACCGCGTAAGGTAAGTACTTATCAAATAGCTCTGGAGTCTTCTCCGGTGCCATGATCAGGCTGGACGTCGAGCAGCCAGCGGTGCAGCGAGGCACTGTGGAGCACCCGCAGCGCCTTCAGCGCCACCTCCGCCACCAGCAGGGCACAGTTCATGGTCACGTCTGCGGTCCCGTCTGGGTTAAGACAATCTCCACCCGCCGGTTCTTCTGCCGTCCTTCAGGATCATCTGAGCCGTCCGGTTTCTTGTTCGGAGCGACCGGCTTGGTTTCTCCCCAACCCTGCGTGGTGATGCGAGATCCCGCAACCGACGCGTTCTGCACCAGCCAGCTCTTCACCGAGTCCGCCCGGTTCTCAGATAACTTCATGTTGTAAGGGTGCGTGCCCTTACCGTCGGTGTGCCCTTCGATCAGCATCGGCGAACTGGGATAGGAAGCCGCTACCTGGCCAACTTTCCGCAGCGTGTCGTTGGCTTTAGGGAGCAGCGTGTATTTGTCGAAATCAAACAGCACGTCAGCCGCCAGATCGATGGTGAGTTGCTGCCCCACCACCTTGGCTCCGAGATCCTGAAGCACACTCTGGATTCCACTGGTGACGCCGACAATGCCACTGCTGACGCCGATAATGTCGACGATATGCTTCTGTGCGAGCGCCTGGCGAGCCGCCGCATCCGTGGCTGGGGAATCGGGATCGGCGTACTTCCCTTGAGCCATGGCCGGGCAGGCGACGAGCAGCAGCAACAATGGTTTCCAACAGCGATGGATTTGCATGATTCTCCTCGCAGCCGGCCTTAGTTGTCGGCGATTGGGACATCTTCAAAGGGCGGCGTGACCGGGGTAAACAGATCTAACTTGGTCACGTCCGCAGAGGGCGCCGGAAACTTCGCCCACCAAGTTATCGATTGTCCGGGGCCCAGTTTCTCGCAAACGCCAGACATGCCGCAGTCCCAGTTAGAGCCAGGCGCCAGGTAGGTGCCGTCTGTATCTTTCAGGATGAAGTATTTTTTGTTTGCCGCGGCAAGGTAGTACTTGTCATAGCTTGTGTTCGGGCCCAGAGCGTAGAAACCCATTCCAGCACCCGTCGTGTTATGGAACCGGATTTTGACGCTGAGCACGCCCGCGGATCGCCTGCATTGGATCAACTCGCCGACCACTCCCTGGATGTTGGTGTCCTGGCTCTGAATCGTGTCCGAGCCCCCGGCAGGCGATGCGGCCGCCGCAGCAACGCTGGGTTGCGGAATGGGCGGCGCCGGGGCGACCGTGCTGTTTTGGGCAGCTTGAGTTGCCGCTGCCGGGCCTTGCGATACCACAGGCTGCGGCCCGCGCAAAAGATCGATCTTCTCCCCGCTGCTCTCAACCACAGCCAGTATCTGGTTATAGTTCCATGTCCCCGCGATTTTGTGGGCGATGACGTAGATGTTGGCATTACCCTTGGGCCCGGAAACCGGCACCACGACCTCGGCATCGCCCGAACCACCGGTGCCCACGTTGATCGAACCGCTCATCAACCAGCCCTCGTCGATCCGCGCCCCAAGCCGCTGCGTCATCGCCGGGTTTGCCTGCGCTCTGGCTACCGCCTCCTGAGCCACGTCGGAACCTCTCATCCAGCTCATGATCAGGGCGAAGATCCCCGCGGCAAAAACAACCATTGTCAGAAACGTGGCCGCCAGCAACCATTTCCAGTTCCTTCCCAGCCAACTCTTGCGTTGAACAACATTCTGTCCAACCGCGCTTCCTTGCAGGATAGGGTTGTCCACTGCCATGAAATTCCTCCTCGAAGACTCCAAATTCGGCTTCTATTGGGATAACGCGAAGAAACCAGGGAAAAAGGTCCACATTTCTTCTGGCGTTTAGCTGGTCGTTTAGAATCACGGTTCTTGACTGGGGCGTGATTGGAGCTAGACTTGCTTACATGTGCTTCAAAATCACACCTGCGGTGCGAGAGTACTTCCGTTACCGCGGCATCTCCGCAGAGTTGGAGCGGCGTGGTTATGGTTCGTCCAGGCCCCAGCTTGCCTGGGCGATTCGGCAGAAACAACACGAACCGGAAAAGCCAGTAGACGTTCAGAACAAGGGTATAAATTCGAGTTCGTCCTGCACCCCAAGTTCAGACTGACCCAGTACCCAAACAAAGGGCTGTTGGCTTTGAATTCGACTGGATATATACTTTAGGCCGTTAAGGTCGCGACCTCTTTGGGGTGTGAATCGAGCACCGTTCGCCCCCGGGCCCTCCCTCGCGCTTCCATTTCTCTTTTTCCTGACTTCGAGTGGTCGCGGCCTGCGGTGTAGTCGGCCGTCGTGTACGAGGTGGTTATGGATGCGCCAAGAGATCTAGCTGCCCTCGCCGGTGAACTGGACGCGGGCAATGACCAGGCCGTTGCCGACTTAGTAGCGTTGCTGTATCCGGAGCTTCGCCGGCTGGCCTCGCGCCACCTGCGCCGTGAGCGCCGTGAGCACACCTTGCAGACCACCGCCCTGGTGCATGAGGCCTATCTTCGCCTGAACGATCAACGAGAAGTTCAGTGGAAGAACAGGGAGCAGTTCCTGGGTGTGGCTGCGCAACTGATGCGCCGTATCCTGGTCGACTACAGCCGCGGCCATGACGCCAAAAAGCGCGGCGGAGGGGTAGAGAAGGTTTTCCTGGAAGAAGCGCTCAGCGTTTCCAGGGAGAAGGGGGCCGACGTGATTGCGTTGGACGAAGCCCTTACCCGGCTGGCCGAATTCGATCCCCAGCATGCCCTACTTGTGGAGTTGCGTTTCTTCGGCGGTTTAAGCATTGAGGAGGCGGCCGAAGTTATGGGAGTCTCCCGCACCACTCTTAAACGCAACTGGAACCTGGCAAAGGCGTGGCTTGCGCGTGAGCTACGCACAGGCGATCTGAAAGATGCATGAAAAGTGGGACCAGGTGAAGGAGTTATTCACCCTGGCCCTGGAGCGAGACCCCGCGGAGCGAAGTAGTTTTTTGCGCCAGGCCTGCGGCACCGACGACTCCCTGCGCGGCGAAATAGAATCGCTGCTGTCGAGCTTCGATGGCTCCGCGACCTTTCTTGAGGAATCTCCTGCTGCCGATGTGCTGGCCGCGCAGTCACACGCGATGGTGGGAAAAAGGATTGGGGCCTATCGCATCCTCCGCGAAATCGGCGACGGCGGCATGGCGGTTGTGTATTTGGCCGAGCGGGCAGATGACCAGTATCGCAAGCTTGTCGCCGTCAAAATGCTGCAACCCGGCGCCAATAAAGATGAGATCCTCCGCCGTTTTCGCAACGAACGGCAGACCCTGGCCGCCCTGGACCACCCCAGCATCGTAAGGCTGCTGGATGGTGGCAGCACCGAAGACGGCTTGCCCTACCTCGTAATGGAGTACGTCGAAGGCATTCGTATCGATGACTATTGCGATACTCACAAACTGTCGATCACCGAACGCCTGCAGTTGTTCCGTGCCGTCTGCCTCGCCGTGCAGTATGCCCATGACACGGGCGTTATCCATCGTGATCTCAAGCCCAGCAACATTCTCATTAATCGGGAAGGTGTCGTGCGGCTGCTCGATTTTGGCATTGCCAAGGTACTCAACCCGCAGTGGTCCCCAGACGCCACCCTTACCCGATCCGATTGGCGTCCCATGACGCCTGAATACGCGAGTCCGGAACAGGCTCGCGGAGCGCCGGTCACAAAGTCTACGGATATCTACTCGCTCGGCGTCTTGCTCTACGAGCTGTTAACCGGGCATCGGCCGAAACGGAGCGGTTCCACCATCGAGCCGGGCCATTACACCGAGGAGCCGGAGAAGCCGAGCGTGGCAGCCGGCAGAGTCGAGAAGAGGGAATCTGACGATGACACTACCCGAACCGTAATTACCCCGCAGTTGGTTGCGGAAGCACGTGCGATACGGCCCGAAGATCTGCCGCGTTGCTTGCGCGGCGACCTCGATACCATCGTGATGAAGGCAATCCGCCTGGAGCCGGAACAGCGTTACGCCTCCGCGGAAGAGTTTTCCAGCGATATCGAGCGGCACCTCTCGGGCCTGCCCATCAAGGCCCGCAAGCCGACTCTTTTCTACCGAGGCGGTAAGTTCGTCCGCCGGCATGCTGAGTCGTTGGCTACGGCCATACTCATCCTCGCAGTGACCGGGGGATTCGGCGTATGGGGAGCACGCTGGTTATGGAAACTGAAGAATGCCACAGAGTCATTGCCTGGCGCGGTTCACCTTCGCATACGTCCCTCGGTCGCTGTCCTGGGTTTTAAAAATCTCTCCAGCCGCCCTGACACGGCGTGGATCTCAACGGCGCTGTCAGAGATGTTGACCGCTGATCTGGCAGCCGGCGAGCAATTGCGCACCGTAGCCGACGAGACCGTCGCGCGAACCAAAATTGACCTTGGCCTCTCCGATGCAGAGAGTCTGTCTCCCGCCACTTTGACCCAGGTTCACAAGAACCTGGCAAGCGACTACGTCGTTCTCGGCTCCTATCTCGACATGGGGAAGGAAAATCAAATTCGCCTCGACCTTCGCCTCGAAGACGCCGTCAATGGAGGAACGGTCGCTGCCGTCTCAGAAACCGGCACCGAGAGTGCCATCATCGATCTCGCTTCGCAAGCCGGTGGACGCTTGCGCCAGCGCTTCGGGCTGGAGAAGCTCTCCCAACTCGAGTCGGAGGGTGTGCGAGCCGAGCTGCCGTCGAATCCGGAAGCAATGCGTCCCTATGCGCAAGGACTAGTCAGCATCCGGGCCTTCGATACACTCGCGGCGCAGGATCTCCTTAGCCGCGCGGTCGCGGCCGATCCCGCTTTTCCTCTGGCGCACGCTGAACTCGCAAGGACATGGTCATCTCTGGGCTATGACTCCAACGCGCAGCGGGAAGCCAAGAAAGCACTGGATGAAGCGAGCAATCTTTCACGGGAGAAGCACTTGCTGGTCGAGGCCCGGTTCTATGAGACCAGCAGTGATTGGGGAAAGGCGATTGAGGCCTATCAGACTCTGGTCAGCTTTTTCCCTGACAATTTAGAGTACGGCTTGCAGCTGGCCAGCGCTGAGACTGCCAGTGGACGTGGCAAAGATGCGTTGAAGAGCCTTTCCGCGCTGGATGCTCTGGGGCCGCAGGCAAAGGACGATCCGCGAATCACCATGGCCAGGGCGGATGCTGCGACGTCGCTCGGCGACAGCAAACTCAGAAGAGACATGGCAGATCTTGCAGCGCAAGAGGCTGGTAAACGGGGGGCCAAACTCCTGGTGGCTCGCGCACGAGATTCAGAGTGCCGGGCTCTGGCGGACCTGGGCGAAAACGAAAAGGCGAAAAATGCCTGCGAAGAAGCCAGGCAGATCTACCAGGCCGCGGGAGACCGCAGCGGCTTAGAGCAAACTCTGCATGACATGGCGGAAGTGCCCATCAATCAAGGGGATTTCGCTGCGGCTGAGAAATTGTATAGCCAGGCACTTACCAACGCGCGCGCTGTTGGCAATCAAAAAGGTCAAGGAAAAGAACTGCTTGACCTGGGTGTGATTTCTGTCAAGAAGGGCGACTTTACCAGCGCGAGACACATGTATGACGAGGCATTCCAGTTCGACCAGCAGGCGGGCGACAAGAATGGAATGGCGGCCGTGGTGGGCGACACCGGCATTCTCTTGCGTATACAAGGCAGATTGCACGACGCGCTGACTCACTTTCAACAGGCGCTCGACTTGTCGAACGAAGTGGGACATCGGAGTTCGTCTTCGCAGGCTATGTCGGCGATCGGAGACGTATTGATAGAAGAGGGCGACCTGCCTGGGGCTTACCGAATGTACCAGGAGGCATCGACCATTCAACACGAGATGAACGCCCGGAACCTCTATGCCTCCTCGCTTACCCAGATGGGGCGAGTGCTTCGCCAACAGGGAAGGGCCGATGAAGCACAGCAGGCTTATCGCGAGTCGCTCGCCCTGGAACAGGGACTTGGGAATAAGAGCGACGAGGCGGAGACCCTCCTTGCGCTGGCAGAATTGGATTGCGATTCCGCCAGAAGCATCGAGGCGGAACAGCTCAGCCGGGCGGCGGTCGCTGCCTTTCGCGCCGACGCTTACGGCGATGAGGAGATCCTGGGGCAATCTATTTTATCCAGAGCCCTCCTCCAACAGGGAAAGGGAGACGAGGCGCGTTCCGCCATTGCCGAAGCGGTCCGGCTTTCGCAGAAGAGCCACGATGTAATGGTTCGAATCCCTGTGATGCTTGATCATGCTTATGTCATGGCAGCCGAAAAGAACCTGGGTGGAGCGCAGACCACTGCTCAAGATGCGCTGACCCGGTCGCACAACCTGGGTCTTCTTCGTTTGCAACTGGAGGCCTCGCTCGCCCTGAGTGAATTTCAGATGCAAACGAATCCTGGTCTGGGACGCAAACGGCTTGAGCAGACAGAGAGGGATGCGCGTTCCAAGGGTTTCGAGCTAATCGCACGAAAGGCAAACTCTGTCGAAGCTGCGGCTGACCACTAGCAACCTGCCGTGTTAGACTCGGGCGACTTCCGTGATCCTGAAACAGTACTACCTTGGTTGCCTGGCGCATGCCTCCTATCTGCTCGGAGACGCCCAGAGCGCAACCGCCATCATCGTCGACCCTCAGCGCGACATCCAGCAGTATCTTGCGGATGCCGAAAAGCTTGGCCTCCAGATTCGCCATGTCTTCCTCACCCATTTCCACGCTGATTTCATCGCCGGCCACCTTGAATTGCGCGACCAATGCGGTGCGACCATACATCTCGGTTCCCGCGCCCAGGCGGAATATGCCTTCGTCGCCATGAAGGATGGCGACACGCTGGATTTTCCAGGACTGCGTCTGCAAGTACTGGAGACTCCCGGCCACACCATCGAATCGATCTCGATCCTGGTCTTCGATCGCCGCCAGGACGAGGACCAGCCGTATGCGGTGCTCACCGGCGATACGCTCTTCATCGGAGACGTGGGCCGCCCGGATCTGCGCGCATCGCTGGGCTGGAGTGCCGCCGATCTCGGCGCCCTGCTTTACGACTCACTCCACAACAAACTGCTCGCGCTTCCCGACGAAGTTCTTGTCTACCCGGCACACGGCGCCGGTTCCCTCTGCGGCAAGAAGCTATCCTCCGACACGGTCTCGTCTCTGGGCGATCAAAGGCGATTGAACTACGCACTAAAGCCCACAACCAAAGAAGAGTTTGTCCGTCTCATCATGGCCGATCAACCCGACGCCCCGCCTTACTTCACCTACGACGCCATTCTCAACACGCGTGAGCGCGCCACCCTGGAAAAGAACCTCGAAGAGGCCTTGCAGCCGGTCGACCTCGCTGAGCTTCTCCGCATGGGAGACAAAGGCGCCCAGCTGCTCGACGTTCGCGATCCCGCTGAGTATGCCAAGGGGCACCTCGCCGACAGCATCAACATCGGCCTCGGAGGCCAATACGCCACCTGGGCGGGCACCGTCCTCGACCGTACCAGGCCGATCGTGATTATCGCCGAGCCAGGACGCGAACTGGAGGCCGCTCTACGCCTGGGCCGGATCGGTTTCGATCACGTTAAGGGCTACCTTTCGGGCGGTATGGAAGCGCTGGCTGCCAGGCCTGATTTAGTCTGGCCGACGGAGCGTATCGGGGTCCTGATCGCTGCGGAGGAAAAAGCGGCTGGTGAGCTGACACTGTTTGTGGATGTCCGCGCCCCGCGGGAATGGACGAGCAAGCACATCGAGGGCAGCTTGAATCTTCCGTTGAACCATCTGCAGGAGCGCATCGCCGAAATTCCCCGCGAGCGCCGCATCGCCGTCCATTGCGCGGGCGGCTACCGCTCCTCCATCGCCGCCGGCATCCTGCAGCAGTACGGCATAACCAATCTGGTAGAGTTGGCGGGCGGCCTCGCGGCCTGGGAAGCTGCGGAGCTCCCCGTCGTTGCGCAAGCTGAGTGATCGATCCCGCAAGTCCCAGTATTCTTGACTCGTGCCCAAACCGACGCCTATCATCCAGCATCCCATGACACATACGTTTCTGGCGCCATGATCGGGACAACCGTTTCGCACTATCGCATTCTGGACAAGCTGGGCAGTGGTGGAATGGGAGTCGTTTACAGGGCCGAGGACACCAACCTCGGGCGCATGGTCGCGCTCAAGTTCTTACCCCAGGAACTGGCGGAAGATCCCCAGGCATTCGAACGTTTCCGGCAAGAGGCTCGCGCCTCTTCCGCGCTGAACCATCCCAACATTTGTACCATTCATGAGGTGGGTGAGTTCGGCCTGCAGCCGTTTATCGCGATGGAGTACCTGGAGGGAGAGACCCTGCAAAAGCGCCTCCGGGCTGGGCCCATGGCGACCGACGAACTGCTGGAATTGGCTATCCAGATCGCGGATGCGCTGGATGCGGCGCACCAGGGCGGCATTATCCATCGGGATATTAAACCGGCGAACATATTCATCACCCCGCGAGGACAGGCAAAAATTCTGGATTTCGGCTTGGCGAAATCGGTCGGATCTGCGCGTGAGGCTCAATCTTCCTCGCGTTCGGCGGGGACTCCTGCAGTGGAATTCCAGGACAAGCCTACATTGCCGGTTGATCCCAACCTGCAGACCCGTCCCGGCTTTGCCTGGGGCACGGCGGAATACATGTCACCGGAGCAGGCGCGTGGAAAGAATCTCGACGCTCGAAGCGACGTTTTCAGCTTTGGCGTCGTGCTTTACCAAATGGCGACGGGCCGAATGCCTTTCCATGGCGACACCCTGGCCGAGGTTTTTGCCGCGATTCTGCATGAAACCCCGGAACCGGTAACCAGCCTGAATCCTGAGGCGCCGGCAGCCCTGGAAGGAATTATCAACAAGGCGCTGGAGAAAGATCGCGATCTGCGAGCCCAGAGCGCGGCCGAACTGAGAGGCGATCTCAAGCGACTGAAGCGTGATCTTGATTCGGACCGCCTGAGCGCGGCGTTGGCTGCCGCAACCCCGGTGAGCGGTGCAGTCCGGCCGGCGGCAACTCGTTCCCGATCGAGAGCTGGGACAATTGCTCCGGCTCCACGGCGGCGCCGTCGTTGGTTTGTCCTCAGTGCCTTCATCGTCGCCGGCTTGGCTGCCCTGGCCTTCCTCATGAGGCCGGTACTGCCTCCGCCCCGGGTGATCAGCTCGCTGCAGGTAACAACGGATGGACAAGAAAAGACAGGCGCGGCGACCGATGGCGCCAGGCTCTATTTTTCAGAGGGTGGTCAGATCTACCAGGTATCTACAGCCGGGGGGGAAATCGTCCGAGTCCAGGAGTCAATTGAAGATATATTCCCTGTCGACATATCACGCGATCGCTCCCGGCTGCTGGTCTTGACCAAGGCATTCGTCCCCGAGGGAAACGCCGCCTCGACTCTGCCGGTTCTGGGGGGCGCGGCGCGCCGCCTGGGCAATGTGGTGGCAACCGACGCGTCGTGGTCGTCCGACGGAGAAAGTTTGGCCTATACGTCGGCTAAGGAGCTCTACGTCGCCAACGGCGACGGGGCTGACCCGCGCCGCCTGGTGACCGCGGAGGGCACTGCTTCCTGGCCGCGCTGGTCGTCCGATGGACGCCATTTGCGTTTTACCGTAAACGGCGCGACAGGCTCTGCTATCTGGGAAATCAACTCCAACGGAAGCGGTCTCCACCAACTACTGACCGGCTGGAATAACCCGCCGGCGGAGTGCTGCGGCAGCTGGACGCCGGATGGACGATATTTTGTCTTCCAGTCGACGCGGGGCGGTGTTGCCGACATCTGGGCGATGCGCGAAGCCGGCAGTCTGTTCCAGCGAGTGGATCGCGCGCCGGTCCAGTTGACTTCCGGGCCAACCAGCACCTTTGCTCCGTTGCCGGATATTGACGGGAACCAGATCTTTGTCCGCACCATCCAACCGCGCGGGCAGCTGGTGCGCTTCGAGCCGAAATCCGGCGAGTTTCGCCCGCTCTTTCCCGGCGCACCACCCGGCATTCAGGGCTCGGGTGTCGACTATTCAAGAGACGGCAAATGGATCGCCTATATGAGCTACCCGGAGGGGAGCGTGTGGCGGAGCCGGCCCGACGGCACGGAACGATCGCCGCTGACCTATCCTCCGCTGCTGGCCTACATGCCGCGCTGGTCCCCCGATGGAAGCCAGATTGCGTTTATGGGCCAGTTGCCGGGCAAACCCTGGCAACTGTACATCGTGAGCTCGCAGGGCGGCACGGTACAGCAGCTGGTAGCTGACCAACGAGACCAGGCCGATCCCAGCTGGTCGCCCGACGGAAATTCGCTGGCCTTTGGCGGCCAGGCGGTCGCGGAAAAAGACGCAGCCAGCGTGAATGCGATTCACTTGCTTGATGTGCGCACTCACACAGTCACGGTTGTGCCCGGGTCAAACGGCCTGTGGTCTCCGCGCTGGTCACCCAAAGGCGACCGTCTTTTGGCCATGTCCAACGACGGAAACGAGCTATTTGTCTACGCCTTCAGCACCCACGCGTGGACTCAGGTGGCCAAGGCGTCCATTGGTTACCCCAGTTGGTCGCATAACGGTGACTCCATCTATTTCCTGAATCACCTGGCGGGAGGAGACCAGGTCTTTCGCGTCTCGGTCGCCAGCCACAAGCTCGAAGAAGTCGTGGACCTGAAGAACTTTCACGGGGCGCCCTTTCTGGTCGGCTACTGGATGGGTCTGGCTCCTGATGATTCACCCTTGATGGTCCGCGACGCCGGGACCTGGGACTTCTACGCTCTCCGCCTGACGCTTCCATAAAATAGCTGCCGCAATCATCTCGTCTCCAACCATGTGTCTCAGCCTTTGCGCGGAAGCTGCCTGTGTGAAGTCTTACGCTTATGGGACGTCAGTCCCTGGGTAACCATCCAATTGGCGCGTGTATGTCTCTTCTGTCGTCGAGTTACCGGCCGACGCGATCATTCTTCAGGGTGTTTGTTAGCTGTTCTCTGGGGATGCCGGTGCAAGCCGCCGCCTCCAGCGAAAAATCCATTCTGCTCAATGCGCTCGTTCTCAATACAGCACTCTCCTTTTGGCAAACGTGGGCAGTCGGCCGCTACAGTCCGGGGAGAGATTTTCATCAGTGCTTAACCATTCCCTTACGGCCCCCGGTAGCACGTATTTTATGAATGTAATAACATGATCGCCTCGAAGGGTCACCGGGCAGCCGTCAAGGGACAAGTCGTCCGAGCCGGTAGCACGACTCGGAATAACGTAGTATCGAAACGGTCCGGCCTCAAACGGATTGAAGCGCCAGCAGGTAAGAACTATGGAAGATTGCCGCACGAGGTGGAGAATCGCGATCTTCCTGCTGGGCGCTTTAGGCGGCGGCGTTGCGGCCGCGCAAAGCGGCGCCCTCCGCATCTCCGGTTCGGTGGTCGATCCGGCTGGACTCGCCGTTACTGGAGCGCATGTCGAGGCTGATTCCGCGTCCGGTGCATGGTTGACTGCCACCACCGGCAGCGACGGTGGCTTTGCCATCAACTTGCCCGCAGGGGGAGCATATACGGTTCATGCCGATGCTGCGGGTTTTGCCACGCTTACGCGCAAAATGCAGCTAAGTGCCGAATCAGCAGACCTGACACTGCGGCTGGACAAAGTTTCCGCCACAAGCGAAGAGGTTATTGTTACCGCCGACCTCAGCCAAATTGACATTGCATCGCCCGATCCTTCGCTAAGAGTTCTGGTGCGCGAGCAACTGCTGGACGCCAACCCTGGCCGACCTGGCGCTCCCATCTCCATTCCTGGCCTCCCCGTTGAAACCGCCTCCGGAGGCATCAAGGCTCCGCAGTATTTTGTACCCGGCGTGGCCGGCGATCACGGAGAGCCTATTGCGCAGTACATCGCAGTGGGCGGCTACCTGGTACCCAATAACCTCTCCGCCAACGCGCACGGCAATGGCTATGCCGATCCGAATATCTATGTTTCCGGGGCGCTGGGCAGCGTAGCCACCGACGGCGGCGCCTTCAATGTGCTCGAAGGCAATCACGCGCTGAACCTGGCGGCTACCTATCGTCTGCGTCCGCAACTGAACCGTTTTGTCACGCTCACCGGCGACTACCGCGATCTGGATTTAACCGGCGGACTGGCGCCCTCGGATCCGGCGAAGAAGGAGTGGTTGGCTCTGGAGGCCAACTATGGCAACGGCTTGTTGAGGCGGCTTGAGCACCGGCAGCAATACAAATGGAATGGGCTGCGCATCATGGATCCTGGCAATCACGAGATCACGCTGTTTAGCGTGGGCTATTATGGACAATCCCATGAGGGAAACCTGGTTCCCACAGGATACGGCGTGCAGGTGAACGACACCGTCGACCCACGGCAACAGGACCAGACCCACACCTCGATTCTGGCCGCGAACGACCAGTGGGCCGCTGGACCCAACGACGAGCTTGCCTTCTCCGGCTTCTTTCGCACTTACAACCTGGCGCTGTTTTCCAACTTCGGCGAAGGGCTGATCCGGCAGAGCGAGTTCCGCACCGTTGAAGGTGCGGAAGCACGCGAAACCCACAGGTTTACGCCGTGGCTGGAGGGCATGGCCGGTCTGCTCTACAACCAGGACGATATCCACAACGACAATCTCGACCACTATCTCTCCGACAGCCCGCTGGAATCCGGTCCTTTCGTGAAGGTGCTGGCCAACAACGTTACCATCCGCGAGCTCGCGCCCTACGTGGCCCTGCATGGTGATCTGGGCAAGCATCTGCTCTTCTACGCGGGCTTACGCCACGACCAGGTCCAGGTGATCAACACCGACAACCTGAAGCCAACTTATTCGTTCAACGAGTGGGAGCAATTCGAGAGCCCCAAGGCGACGCTAGCATGGGCCCCGGGTGCAGGCCCGGCACGCTGGCTTCCCTCGGCTGCCTTCAGCATCGGGCAGGCCTTCTTCACCCAGGACCCGCGCATCAGCGTGGCAACGCCATCCGTCACCGGATCAGCAGCTCTGGCTTCTCCGTTTGAGCGCTCCCTCTCTGAGCAACTGGCGCTGGACAAGGAATTCGGCAGAATGGATGCGCGCTTGACGCTGGGCCGAACCACCACCACTTCAACCCTGGCCAAGATCGATCCCGACAACGGCCTGGCGGAGGACCTGGGACCGGGAACGCTCAAGTTTCTCACTGCCAACGTGCGCCGTCAGTTCAGCTTTGGCACCCTGCAAGCGATCTTCTCCAAAGCCGATGCGCGCCTGGAGACGTTCAACGGAATACCCGGCACGGTTACGCCGGAGGCGCCGCGTACCATCTTCGACGCTCTTACTACGCTAGACCGGCTGCCGCTGGGTGTGCACGCGCGGGCCGAATACGAATACGTCGGCCATAAGTTTCTCGACGTAGGCAACCCGGACCACCCTGACCAATACGAGGCCATCCCGGTGGGAGAGACCAGGATCGCCATGGTGCGTTCATTCCTGGACGGTCGATTGGAGCTGGGCGCCGACGGTATGGTGGCTCGCGGCTACACCGGCCAGACCACGGAGACCTTTGATCCAAATTGGAATATCGCCACCAGCGGTACCATGTTGCCGTACTGTGCCCCGGGGTCGGGCCCGAGCCACCTGCCCAACAATTTTGATTGCGGGACCATCGAGCGGAGCGTTGGTATACGCATGGTGTCCTGGGTGGGCGGGTCAATCTCCTGGCGCTTCAACTCGCTCAGGTAAGTCATCTCTCTCCAGAGGCTAATTCGAGTGGCAAGCCAAAGAATTCCGCGAACACTGGCGTAAAGGCCAGATGGTGGGCCTGTGGGAGCCATCGCATATACTCCTCGTACCCTCCCAACGCCGTTTCTTGGAGACCGCATGCGCGCCTCAGCTCTTGCTGCTTTTCTAATTTTTGCTACTGGTGTCTCTGCCCTCGGCCCGGCGCAGGCTGCGTCCGCTTACCAGCCCGCTGATCAGTCCTGGGTCCCGAAATCCAACGCCTACACCCAGACGCTCATCGACATCGAGGACCGCTACTCGCCCGAATCTGCCTCCGCCGAAGGCCTCGTCCAATACGACACCCAGATCGGCGATCCCTCCTTCACCGCCCAGCTTGCCAAGCGCAAAGAAATCGAAGCCGCCGTCGCCCAACTGATCAAGGCGCGCGCCACTGAGCAGAACATCAATGTCGCCGAAGACCTCAGCATTCTCATCGCCCAACAGCAACTCAACTTTCGCATCGAAGACTACAGCCTGGCGCACGGCAGCCCCTACATCAATGCGACCGCTTACATCTTCGGTGGCTTGCAGCCACTGCTCGACGACCAGATCCCCCAGTCCCGGCGAATCGCCGCCGTGGAGCGCCTGAAACGCTACGCCGGTATCGCTCCGGGGCAGACCACTGCAAACGCTGACCCGGCCAATGCGATGACGGCCAAGCTGCTGCTGCGCGCCAACATCCAACTCAGCAAGCCCGGACTCTACTACCCCACTAAAGACGAGATCGAAACCTCGCTGAATCGAAACGCTGCCATGGTCGACGGACTGCAGGCCCTCTTCGTCAAATACCACCTCACCGGCTGGGAGCCGAGCTTCAACCTGCTCAAAACGCAGCTCACCGCCTATGATGACTGGGCGCGCAGGACCATCCTCCCGCATGCCCGTACCGACTTCCGGCTCGCTCCCGAGGACTACGCGCTCTCGCTCGAAGGCTACGGAGTCGATATTCCACCGGCGCAGCTCGCCGCCATGGCGCACAAGGCGTTTATCGACTACCAGGGCCAGATGCAGGTGCTCGCCTCCCAGATCGCGAAGGAACATAATTGGCCGTCTACGGACTACCGCGAGGTAATCCGCGAGTTGAAGAAGCAGCAGCTGGTCGGCGAGGCCATCCTACCCTTCTACGAAAAGCGTCTGCACGAGATCGAAAAGATCATCGTTGACGACCATCTGGTGACGCTTCCCGACCGCCCCGCGATCATCCGCCTCGGCACCCTCGCTGAGAGCGCCCAGGTTCCTGCGCCGCACATGGTGCCGCCGCCATTTCTGCACAATACCGGGCAGCGCGGCGTCTTTGTGCTGCCGCTCAGCATGCCCGCCGGAGCAGGCCAGGCGGCTGCCGCCAAGGTGGACGATTACACCTTCGACGCGGCAAGCTGGACCCTCATTGCCCACGAAGCCCGTCCCGGCCACGAGCTACAGTTCGATTCCATGGTCGAGCATGGCGTCTCCCTCGCCCGCGTGCTCTACGCCTTCAACTCCACCAACGTCGAGGGCTGGGGCCTGTACGCCGAATACATCACCCTCCCCTATATGCCGAAAGAAGGACAACTCATCTCGCTGCAATTCCGCCTGCTTCGTGCCGCCCGCGCTTTCATCGACCCCGAACTCCAGGCCGGTAAACTGCAGCCCGCCGACGCCATGAGGATTCTCACCCAGGACGTCGTCTTCTCAGTCCCATTCGCCAACCAGGAGGTCGAACGCTACACCTTCCGCTCTCCAGGACAGGCGACCAGTTATTTCTACGGCTATACGCGGCTGCTCGAACTCCGCAAAGAAACCGAAGAAGCTCTCGGCGCGAAGTTCAACGCCCAGCGCTTCCACGACTTCATCCTCGCCCAGGGGCTACTGCCACCCGGCTTGATGAAGAACGCTGTCGATGACCACTTCATTCCAGAAGAAAAGGCTCGCTGATCTACCTCTTCGCTCCATAACGCAGGCCATCCACAAGCAGGTCTACCATCTTGCGCGCATAGACGGGTTCTTTGTCGCGGGGGCCCCGGCATTCGCAAAGACTTCCATAGCCGCCTGGAGCAGTGAACTCATCTTGCGCTGCGCATCGGCGCGCATGCGGCGAGGCTTTCCGTCGTCAGGCTGGTGCTCGTCGGTTCGCTTGATAACTCGTTTTTTCATGCACCTGGTTGCAAACGGAACGGCGTTCCAGTTAGTATATGGAACACGGTTCCGGTTGCCTCTAAAGCATAGCAGGGTGTCAGCCACACATCGGAAAAGGAGATTCACATGTCCTACAAAGTTTGGTTCATTACAGGCGCTTCTCGGGGTTTTGGACGCGTTTGGGCTGATGCCGCGCTCAAGCGTGGCGACAAGGTCGCAGCGACGGCACGCACGCTTGCAAGCATTGCCGACCTCAAAGAAAAGTACGGCGCAAACGTTCTAACTCTGGAACTCGACGTGACCAGGCCCGATCAAGCGAAGAAGGCCGTGGCTCAAGCTCACGCTCACTTCGGAAGGTTCGACATCGTTCTCAACAATGCCGGCTATTCACTCGTCGGCACAATTGAGGAAGGCAGCGCGAACGAAGTTCGAGCTCTCTATGACACGAACATTTTCGGGACACTTTCTGTCATTCAAGAGGCTTTGCCGTTGCTGCGAAAGCAGGGTGGAGGTCATATCCTCGGTGTATCGAGCGGCCTTGGTCATGTGACGATGCCCTTGATCGGCTACTACTGTTCTTCAAAATGGGCATTCGAGGCGATTCACGAAAGCCTGGCCGTAGAGGTTAAGCCGTTTGGAATTAAAGTAACGATCATAGAGCCAGGCGCCTATGCCACCGAGTTTGGGAGCCCGAAGTCTTTAAAGTTCACAACCGGCCTCGACATCTACGAAGATCTTAGAAAGCAGGTCTTCGAGCGTATAGGGAGCATGGAAAGAGGCGATCCAAACGCGACGCCAGAGGCCGTCTTCAAAATCGTGGACGCAGACAATCCACCGCTACGTTTCTTTCTCGGCAGCCACAATTTGCCCTGGGTGCGTGCCGCATACGCTGATCGCTTGGCAACCTGGGAAGCGTGGGAGTCGGTTGCAAACTCAGCCCAAGGCGAATCAAAAGTAAAGAACCTTTGAGGGGGAGAACTGTTGAACTGGCTGCACCTTCGGTCAGCACGAACGGTCCAAGATGGTTCGTTGCGAAGGTCAGATCCCACCCTTGAGCGCTCTTTGCCGGGCGCGCCAGGCGGATGCCCGCATTGTTGACGAGACCTACGATTGGAAGATGAAGATCGAGGATCTTCGCTGCCGCGCAGCGCACGCTCCTGCATTCTCTGCTTCTCCCTTATGGGCCGCCTAAACGTAGCCGCCGGTAACCTCGATACGCTCCGCATTGATCCAGCGATTGTCCTCTGAGAGCAGCGACGCTATCATCCGGCCAACGTCGTCGGGAACACCTGCTCGCCCCAGTGCTGTCCCTTCAGCCACCCTTTTGTTCACGGCAGGGTTGTCGCGGACGATCCCGCCACTGAAATCTGTTTCCGTAGCTCCCGGAGCGACGACGTTGACGGCAATCCTTCGCGGGCCGAGTTCTTTCGCCATGTGCTTCGACAGCACCTCGACCGGGCCCTTCATCGAGGCGTAAACCGAACCACCTGGCGAGGCAAAGCGAGTTCGGGCCGTCGACACGTTGACGATCCGCCCCCCGTCGTTGATGAGAGGAAGAAGCTTCTGTGTCAGGAAGAAAACGCCTTTGAAATGGACGTTGTAGATGCTGTCGAGCTCTTCCTCGGTCGTCGTTCCAAACGGCATGTTGCGGTGACTGTTACCGGCGTTGTTGACCAGAAAGTCAAAGCGGGAGGCTCCGAGCTTAGAAAGAGCGTCTTTCACGCTCGCGACGAAGGCATCGAACGACGCGATGTTGCCGGCGTCCAGTTGCAAGGCGACGGCTTCCGCTCCTGCGCCTTTCGCCGCGGCAACAGCCGCCTCCGCGTCCGTGCCATGAGTGTGGTACGTGAAGATCGTATTAACGCCGCGCCTTGCCAGGCTCTCAACCGTATTGCGGCCAATACCACGACTACCACCGGTGACAATCGCAATCTTCTTTGGGGTAATTGCATCCATTTCTATCGGCATTTTGCGCTCCATTCTGGTTCGATATTGTCTGTCTAGTCAGTCGTTAACAACATTAAAAAAAATCAACTCAACATTCGCCATAGAGCATCGAAACCCACTTTGCTGTGTTTCTTTGCATTGGCCGGATCTTGGGTCATGAAATCCATTGTTGCCTCCGCCACCGAATTCATGAGCGCAACCACGAAGCTCATTGGGGCTTTCTGCATAGGCCCGTTGGCGCGACCACGTTCCAGCAATTCGGCGACGGGTGCCATGGTCTTGTGCCCCGCCGCACGGGTCTCCGAGGTGATCTCGTCGGATACACCGAGTTGTGCCAGTGCTCTGCGCTTGTGGGGGTTCGACAACGCCCAGTTCATCCAGTTCCGCCAGACGTGGAAGAACTGCTTATGCAGCTCCGCACGCACCGGAAAGTTTTTCAAAGTAGCCGATGCCATCTCGGCTTTGAGCTCAAGATAGAGATGGTTAAAAAGGTCTGTTTTGGTCTCGAAGTAGGTGAACAGCGATCCATTGGCGACACCAGCTTCTTTCGCTATGCCTGCCGTCGGCGCGCTCAAGCCCTGGGTAACGATGATGCGCGTCGCCGCCTCCAGAATCGCGCTCCTCTTCTCGTCGCTTCTCGGCCTCGGCACATCCATAGTATATAGGTAAGCGTCTAGTCAGTCAATATCCCACCAGATTATGACGTGATACCGCCCGATGTCACTGACGAGAAGACTTCCCGATACCAGTCTGGGCTGTTGAGAGAAGCGGAAAATCGCAAACCAACACCCCGCACCAGTCTCAAACCAGCAAAGGTTCTGACTGGAAATGGCTAGAGAATGCTCTCAGTTCTCTCGAGCGGCGGCTTCCAGCGCGGGCAGGTCCATCTTGATCATCCCCATCATGGCTTCCATGGCTTTGGGGTGACTGATCAACTCGCCGATATTGCGTGGCACGATCTGCCAGCACAGGCCGAAGCGGTCTGTGAGCCAGCCGCAGGCCATGGGTTTCCCGCCTTCGATTAACTTGCCCCAGTAGCTGTCGATCTCTTCCTGGGAGTCGCAGCGGACGAAGAACGAGAAGGCGGGATTGAGCTGATGCGCGGGGCCGCCGTTGAGAAAGACCATCTCCTGACCTTCAAGCTCGATCGTGATAGTGGCAATCTTGCCCACGGGCCAGGGACCGACGCCTTTGGAACGCAGCTCATCAAGCCTGCGCGCGTGCGGGAAGACGCTCAGGTAGAACTCGGCGGCTTCTTCGGCGTTGTCATTGAACCAGAGGAATGGCGCGAGTTTGTTCATAGCTGGCATGGTACCAGCCAGGAGGTCACTTCCGACATATGAGTACTTATCCGTCTTAACGAGCGCGATTTGGCATCAATCTGAGCGGCTCGCCTCCAAGGTCAGGCGATTTATGAGAATTCCGTCGTGGTGCGCCTGGACCCGCGACTTCCGCGGTTGCGTCGGTGGCTTTACAACTGTGGCGGGAATTTGCTATCTCTATTGCTCCACGCCGTAGGCCCCATTCCCAAGCGGTCCACTCTATCAATTGAGAGGTGGCGATGTACCGAAACGTGCTTGCCGGCCAGCAGCAGCCGTACTTCCTCGAAAGTGGTGAAGGCCAGCGGTTCCTGCTCGGCCCGTTCCTTGCCACAATCATCGGTCACAGACTGGACACGGGCTCGCTCATGGAAGGTGTCGTCCTGATCGGCGCAAAGGATTCCGCCTCGATTCTCGTTGTGGTTGTGTTGTCGCCAAACCGGAGATTACTACTGATTCAACTGCAGCCTGCGCGAACCGTCGCTCAATCTACGCTCGCTGCAGGCTCAGCGTCCGACCCAACGGTTCGCCCGCTTTCAGCCTGTCCACCTCTTCGTCGCTGAGGGGAGGGCCTGCACATAGTGCAGGTGGCGAGGCGGGCCAAAACCGGCCGGCGCGCGGTAGTCGAGAATGCAGAAGTTGTTGTCGGCGTCGACCCAAAGCGCCCGAATGCAAGCCTGCTCACCCCACGAGGTAACAGCAGGCTCGCCCAGGCTTTCATGATTCGCCCCGTGTTCAGTACCGGGCTTGTCGTCATTTAGCGCATCAGAAGTGCCTTGATCCCGAGTCGGGTCCCGGCATTGATCAAGGCCTTAGCGTTTGATTCTTTCCGCTGCGCCGCTCACCAACGATTCCAGCAACTCCACAACACTCGGGCAACGGGCAAGGTTTGCGCTCTGCCCAGCCCATAGGGCAAGCAGGTCTGCTTTGCCGGCTTTTTGCGCGGGTAACGCCAGGTTGCGCATGAGCGCTCGCTGGAGTGGATACGGCAGGATTTCAGTCTCCGGTTGATTCAGCGATTGAAGCAGTTCGTTGTGAATGCCGCGAGCAAGCCTGCCCGTGAATCCGCGTGTTAGCGAGGTATGTCCGGCTTTGCCGCTGAGGATAGCTTTCCGGTGAAGCGGGTGCGCGCCGGACTCCTCGCAGGCCAGGAACACAGTGCCCATCTGGACTCCTTCGGCGCCAAGAGCCAACGCTGCCGCGATACCGCGAGCATCACCAATGCCGCCTGCTGCGATCACGGGAATCTTTACAGCATCGACTGTCTGCGGGACGAGCGAGATGGTTCCAGTCAGCGAATCCTCTGAGGAGCGAAGGAATGAGCCTCTGTGACCGCCCGCCTCAAAGCCCGAGGCAACCACCAGGTTCACGCCGGCTTGTTCCAGTGCAATAGCTTCATCAGGAGTCGTCGCCGTTCCCACGGTGATGATGCCCTGCTTACGAGCCTCGTCAAGAATCTCCTTCGGCGGAACTCCGTAGATGAACGAGAACACGGGTACTTTGGCATCGAGAATAACGCGTACCTGGTCTTCGAAACGAATTGACTTATAAGGAGAGAAGGTTGGCTGAGTACCTCCAACCGCTTCGATGTGCGGAGCCAGGTGCGACAGGGCTCGCTGGAAAGCTGCCCCATCGGATTCGATCGCTCCATCATCTTCCATCGATACCCAGAGGTTCATGGCGAAAGGTTTCGGCGTAAGTGAACGGATCTCCGCAATCCTATCTGTGATGGCCTGAGGCTCAAGACCATGAGCGCCAAAGGAACCAAGGCCGCCAAAGTTGGATACCGCCGCGGTAAGTCGCTCCGACGAGAAGCCACCGAGCGGTCCTTGGATGATGGGATACTCAACGCCCAGCGTTGATGCAACGCGTGTCTGATTCCATGCCTTTGACATAACCAGCTCACAAAGAAGAAGAGGCGAAACAGCCCGGCCTCTTTCAACCTTCGACAAGTGCCGTGACGCCTCCCGATACCCCTTCCACTGAACCACTGCAGCGAAATAGCGAAGATGTCCTAGCTCCATCTTCAGGATCCCGGCAAACAGACATAGCCCTTCGGAGTAAGCACACAGTGGTGAGTTGCTAGATCACAGTCTGCACAACCGGGTGCTGTCATTGCGTCGCGGTCGATCAAGAAATTGACGGAATGCACTTTAACTCCGGTCAACCCTGCCTTGCGGAGGACGGCATGGACCGCTGCGTGGACTTTTGCATCCGTGTCGCGAATCGCCTTCTCCATAGAACGAGGGGAACGCTTGCGCGAGCCGAGAGGCGCAGAGGAAGCCTTCTTTCGAGTAGTCATGGGTCACTTCTCCTTTTTCGCTGCTGATGGATTCGCGGTCACGTCGAGATTGATGAGCACGGGATCATTCTGGTCCGAAATGAGCTGAATTTGGTCGTGATTCGCCGGTTTCTGCGTCATGGAACGTGGAATGCTGATGATCAGACTGCCAGCGTCCTGATTAACGATTTTCAGTTGGGTCTTGTCAAATAAGACTGTCTTGATTTGATCAAGATTAGTTCCATCGATCTCGATGGTTTGCGAGGAATATTGCTGTACAGAGGCCGGTTGCGGCCCTTTGGTGATGCTGGGCGCCGGCGGCTTGGGTTTCGCGTCGGGAATCGCTCCCAGCCGCGTGTCATCGATATTGGTCAACTGCACGCCGCATGCCGCCGTGCTCTGCGATAGTCTGTGAACCAGCAGAAGTTGCTTGTAGTCCTTCAATTGCGTTGCCGATATATCTAGACTCAGCTTGCTGCCCCCGACAGCGTCCATGTAGCGCTAGATTGGTTGGATTGGCGGCGGTTCTGCCGCAGCGGCAGCCGATGCGGCCTTTTTTCCCGCTTTTTTCGCCCCTTTTTTGTCGGCGGGTGCTGGAGGTGCAGGTGGAGCCTTACAGGTGGGAGAGGTAGAACAGTCGGGTGTCACTGGTATTTCGCACTGATTCAACTGAACCGACCAATTGTGGTCGCAGAGGTTGTCGCCCGGATCTGTTGAGGTGATGATAAGCTTGGCGATCTTCTCACTGCCGACCCGGACAATATTGAGAGCAGGATTGTAGGAGATGCCCGAACGAAGCCCGCTGATGCCCTCGAAAGGGAATACGACGGAAACCACCGTCGAGCCCTTTACGTCTTTCGCGGGCACGATTGCCTCCAGTTCCGTGAACATCGATCCAGGAGGGACTTGCTGGTGTTCTTGGTCACACCGCTGGACGACGCTTCTATTCCATATCAGTGTAGGAGACGTCGCGGTCGGGACCCCATTCAGCAGCAATCCCGGGCGATTAATGTTCTCTTCAAAGCTCTTCTGTTCAACCTTGGGAAGATCTGTGAGATGCACAGGTACTCCAGTCGCATCGACCTCAATATGGTTTCCATGTTCGTCCTCGGGAAGCAAGCTTCCCGAGGACGGATCATAGGAGCACGAAACGGTGAGTTTGCCCTCGATCTGCGGAGGATAGAGAACCAGCGTCGCGGTCAATTGCACGTCGTCGGGACCTTCCGGGTAAACCTTCACGCGTCGCAGGTCGATCTGCCTGGAAAATATTCGAGAATTAGAATTCTTGAGCGCCTTGGCCTCTCCATATCGCCCGCTCACCGCTCCACCCACTAGCGCTGCGGTGAAGGGAGCGGTGATCTCGAGTTCGTCGTCCGACTTAAGCGTTAATCCATCGTTGTTACCGGTGTAGGTTTTGTTGCCCAGACGTACCGTCGTGCCGGGAAAGAAGTTGGTTCCGGTCACCAAGGCTACGCCGGTCGCGTTGTCGGTGGGCAACCATTTTACCGCTGTGATTGTAGGACCAAGCTCCTTCTGGTAAGTCAGCGTCCGCGGAACTGCTACCGGTGGCTGAGTGTATTCCGTCGATCTGGCGTAGACGCATTTATCCCAGCAGAAATACCGATGGCGAGTTGTGGTCTGCGCTTTCTTGTCGTACGGTTCCCAATGGGTTCTGACATGGATGTCAAGTGCCGGAGAGCCTTTTTCGAGGTCGCTTGCCGGCAAAGACAGGACGACGATCATATGCCGCAGGCCGGCCTCAACGGTGGGGCGCCCGAGAACTGGCCGGAACTGCCAGCCGAAATAGAGGCAGGGTGAATTCGAGTGACACCGTCGGGAATCAGTTTCGCGCGCGCTCCCATCCCGATCCGGCACGGGCTCCTGGAATGACAGAGTATCGATGTCTCGATAGAGGTAGAAGGTCTGGCTACGCTTCTGTCCCGCCACTCCCACCGAGAAGACCTGTGCCGCAAGCGCACCTCCGAAAGAGTTCGCCTTTTGCGTCAGCGTTGCGGCATTGTGCGAGCCCTGCTCCGGCATCATGGCGACGATTTTGGGCGTTTCGTTCGTGTTACAAGGGCTCAGATCGTCCGCGGCGGGGCAACTGTTCATGGAGGCGGTGACTTCAACCACTGCGACGGCGCCCTGAGCACGAGCGTCAGGTTCGATATCGATGTCGAAGCCGACGACGGCTTGGAGCCGTGACTGACCCTGGTATGTCCGGTCTGTGAGGGAGCGATTCAGGAGCGTGCTCAGGTTGAAGATCTGATAGGTGAGGTTAACCTCGTCGTTCAGGAGGTCGCCGCCGCTCGGCCCGAAGGATGGGTTGTATGTGGGTGCGGTTTGCAAGGTCGGCAGCGTGGGAGCAGATGGGCCGTATCCGGTCGGGCTGGTACTTGCGGTGCTTGGTGTGGTTGTGGACGCCGTTGTGCCGGTCGTGAAGGAGGTCGGAGGATTGACATTGATGGTGAAGGTTGGTGCGGAAGACGTTCCGGAGGTCTGACTGGCCGATGCTGACGAAGACGAGCTCCCGGCCGGCAGATTGTTTGCGAACACCGCTGCCGCTTGAGGTCCCACGGCTCCATTCAGGAACAACGCTGAGCTGGTATCGGTGTTTTGGTATCCCTGAACATTGCCGAGCGCGTTAGCGAGCGCGCCCTGATTGATGAAGGTCATGCCCTGAAGGCTGTGGCTGAGGCTGTCAAGCATGATCGTCAATTGGCGCGCATCGAAAACCTTCGCTTCACCGACATGGATGCCATTGCCCGGGTCCTGAGCGGAGGCCATCAGCGTCGGTATTGTCAACGCAATGCAAAAACTGCGCTTCAGCAAACAGGCGATGAACCGGGTTTCAGAAGTCCCGGAGTTGTCGAGCATAAAACTAGCCTCCGTTTGGGGGAATCAAGCTGGACATCCCATCTACGATTGCAGGCGTACAACCGCGGCGGAACGGGAAAACCGTCGAAGCAGAAATTCGGAATTATCTTGCGAAAGACGGAATTAGTACTTATGCATAGATTCGATCTATTTTGTCAAGTTAAATCGAAGGCGGATCATGGCAACTGCGCTCGCGTCTAGACCGTTTGCTGTGAAAGCGCCGACAGGCAACTCGGCCCCTTCATCATTGCCAGCAGGCCGTCCATCCCTTCGATTAAACGGATCGCGCTGTTCTCGGAAGAACGAGACTTTGCCGGCAATGCGACCTCGTTGGGCGGCGCGACCGAAGAGATTGCGGAAGCGGCGGGCTTCAGCAAAGGGCTCTCTACGCTCACTTCAAGAGTAAAGAAGAGCTGTTTCTTGCGCTATATGAGACGAAAACAGCCAGTTCGCTTGCGAAACTTCTTCACGCCTTAGACAGCGCTCCCACTCGCGATGGAAAAATCGATGCATTCCGGAGCTTCTACATCAACATGTCCGAGGAAAAGGATTGGGCACTCATCATCCTTGAAGTCAAGCTCTTTATTAGGCGCCATCCAGAGGTACGAGAGCGACTTGGTCAGATTGACGAGCACGCTGCAGACAGCATCGAGAGGGCCTTGACTCGACTTTTCGGCAACTCTGCTCGATCGGCCGGAGAAGCCCTCGGGGGAATCTTCTCTGCGCTCGTGCTTGAGACCGATTTGGAACCTAATGTCCTCTCTGAGCGCAAGATGAAAGGCATGCTCGGTACGATCTTCGACGCACTCTTGGGGTTACGCGGTCAAGCCGCTCAAACCAAGAAAGCTCTCGAATAGAGCGTGTCCAAGGCCCTCTCGCGGTTCGCGCGGCGGGAACATCCCTCGACATCGCGCCTGGTTCAGGCTATTGGTACACGCCCGCCTTCTTGAAGTCGCCGCCCTTGACGATGGAAATCGCCAGCGGGGCGACGTGCTTCTTGAAGGCTGCGTTCACCTGGTCCACGGTGACGGCGGCCACTGCCGCGTCGCGCCTGGCATCCCACTCCATGGTCCGGCCCCAGCGCTCGCGTGCGGCCAGGATGCCGGCGATCGATCCCTCTTCGGCGCGGCTCACCGCCTGCTGATCGGCATAGATCTTCTTAGCCTTGTCCACCTCGTCGGCCGTGAAGCCATCCTTGAGCGCCTTGGCGAGTTCTTCGTTGAAGTCCGCTTCCACCTTGGGAGCGTTCTGCGGCGCGGCAATGGCGTAGGCGTTCATCAGGCCTGCATCGTCCTTTGCCGGCATCGAGAAGTTCGCACCCGCTCCGTAGCTCAGCCCATCCTTGACACGGATACGCATAAACAGCCGAGAATTTGGCGAGCCGCCAAAGACGATCTGCGCAATCGTCAGCGCAGCCGCATCCGGATCCTCGTCGTCGATCTTCATCGGCGCTCCGGCTAGAAAGAGCGAGTTCTGCTTGTCCGGCGTTTCGATCTTCTTGTTGATCGCCTCGGCCGGCGCATACTGCCGCACGATGCGCTCGTAACGGCCGGCGCTCTTCCAGTCGCCGAAGAGCTCGCCGGCCAGCTTCTTGATCTGCTCGGGATCGAACTGCCCGCTGACCACGATCTCGCCCTCGCCCGGTCCGTAGAACTGCGCGTAGAAGCCGCGCACGTCCTCGAGCTTCGCGGCCTTCAGCTCCTCGATTTGCTCGTCGAGCGTGGCCACGTAGCGCGCATCGCCGCGCTTGTACTGGGCGTTCAGGTGGCGCCGCAGTTCGATCGAGGCCAGCGCGTTGGGCTCGGTCTTGCTGCTCTCGGCCTGCTGGATGCGCTGCGAGCGCACCTGCTCGAACTCAGTCTCAGGGAAGGTGGACTCGCGCAGCAGTTCGCGCGTGAGCCGCAGCGCATCGGGCAGACTCGCCGCCACCGTGCGCACGTTCGCCGAAGCGAGGCTTGTCCCGCCATTCAGGTTAATCTGGGCCTTCAGCCGGTCGGTCTCGTCCTGAATCTGCTGCTTGTTCTTCGTTTTGGTGCCGCGCATCAGCAGCGCCCCCGCCAACTCGGCGGCCGTGGACTTGCCGAAGACCGCCTTCTCGTCGCCAAATCGCACGTTTACCACCGCGCTCACCGTCGCGCCACGCGTCTTCTTAGGGAACATCACCAGCTTCATGCCGTTGGGCAGGGTGGCGCGGATCACGCGCGCCTCGATGTTCTTCGGCGTCGGGTCGAAAACTTCGCCCTCCTGCACCGATGCCCCGCCCTTGTAATCCTTGAAGCGCACCGTATCGTCGGGCGTGGCGGGAATCTCCGCGCGGTCCGGCGAAGTGGTGGGAATGAACTCACCGAGCGTGCGGTTCGAGGACTTCAGATACGCCTTAGCCACGCGCAGCACCTCGGGCGGCGTCACCTTGGCAACCTCATCCCGCGAAAGGAATAGCTCGCGCCAATCGCCCTCGCCGACCGCGTGGCCAAGCCAAATGGCAACAGTCTGTGAGTTTGCGAACGTCAACTCGAAGTTCTTGGCAAGCCGCGCCTGGGCGCGGTCCACCTCTTCCTGTGTGGGCGGGTTGTCCGCCAAACCCTCGACAGTCTTCAGCATCGTCTCGCGCACGTCGTCGATCGACTGATCGGTCTTGAGCTCCGCGAACGCCGACGCGTAACCGGGATCGTGCATACCATTCTCGGAAAAGTAGGCCTGTGTCGCCTTCTTGGTGTCGATCAGCGCCTTGTAGAGCCGCCCCGTCTGCTGCGCGCCCAGAATCTCACTGAGCACCGCGAGCGGCGCTGCGTCCGGATGCATGGCCGCGGGAGTATGGTAGACCACCATGACCAACTGCGTGCTGCCCACGCGGCGCAGAACCACCTCGCGCTCGCCTTCCTGCGTCGGCTCCATGGTGTAGGGTTGGGTCAAAACGCGATCCGGCTTGGGCAGCCTACCCAGCGTCTCCGCGATGATTGCCAGCGCCTTGGTTTCGTCGAACTGACCGGAGACAATTACGTCAGCATCGTCGGGCTGGTAGTACTTCTTATAGAAGACCGCCAGATTCGCAATCGGCACGCGCTCCACGTCGGTCCGGTTGCCGATCACCGTCTTGCCGTAGTTGTGGAAGTTGTAAGCCGCGGCCAGCACGCGCTCGTGCAGCACGTTGCGCGGCGAGTTCTCTCCCGACTCCATCTCGTTGCGCACCACCGGCATCTCTGTTACCAGATCACTGCCCAGCATGGTCATGTTCACCATGCGGTCGGCCTCCAGGCCCAGCGCCCAGCGCAAGTTTTCGTCGCTGGCGTTCAGCGTCTCGAAATACATCGTCTGGTCGTATGCGGTGGTCCCATTGAAGTTGCCGCCGCCGGCGCGGTTGGTTAATTCGCTGGAGAGCGTGCGGCCCGTGGTGGTGGACTTGAAGCACATGTGCTCCAGCAGGTGGGCCATCCCTGTCTCGCCGTAGCCCTCGTTACGCGAGCCCACGCGGTAGACAACGTTTACAGTGATCTTGGGCTTCGAGTTGTCGGGGAACAGCAGCGCGTGCAACCCGTTGGGAAACGCGTATTCCGTGATCCCCTCAATCGAGGTGACCTTCTGGACGCCGGGCGGCAGCGTTTGAGCGTAAACCGCCGAGGAAAGAACAACGATGAGGCCAAAGAACGCCGCATGTCTGAAAAGACGCATGAAATCTCCAGGCCTCTACGCCGCATTCCCCGGCCGTTCGATATCTTCCTTGGGGATAAGCGCCTCAGGCTGCTCGGGGCGAACGGGAAAGAGAAATTGGAGCGGTGACGAAATCATCTGTTTGAGCACATAGCGCAGGATCGATGCGCGCTCTTTGTGGCCCACATCATAAGCGCGCAGCGCCACAAACGAGGCGATGGCAAAGCTGACACCCAGGTTCAGTACAAACATCATGGCGATGCCGACCATCGCAGCGTATAGCCATTCCTGCCTGAATGCGCCGGGGCCAAAACGAGCGGCCGCGAAGGCGAACATGCCGGTATTCAGTGTCACGTGGCGCACGTCGAGAGGCAAGCCAAAGAATTCCGCGAACACCGGCGTAAAGGCCAGCAGATAACCAAGCGAGATGCTGGTACTCCAGGGGCCGATGTTGCGGTCCACCCAGTCGGCAATTTTCTGCATGCCTGTGACGCCGATGGTGTGTCGGAGCGGGTGCTCCGCAATCGCCGCTGGGATACGATGATAAACGGCGAAGTTCTCGAACCACCCTCCGATCAGCCCGGCAAGCCAGAGCAAAACACCGGTGAGCGCGGCATCGATGGCGGTTGCCGAGGCCAGTGGACGCAGCGATAAATACACCTTCTGTGCTTGCTCCGGCGGGACATAGGCCACGTGAAAAATCTTGAGCCAAAGCAGGTTGAAGATCACCGCTCCAGTGGAGACCGCCAGAATATTGCCCAGCGCCGCGGCCAGCTGCGTGCGGCTGATCGATGCGCCAAATTCGGTGATCTCGCTGCGCCGGGAGTCACCCCGGTTCCGATTAATGATATTGGCCAGCGTGGCCCCGGTCATGGCAGGCTGCTTGGTGGCCAGCGCCAAGCCGAACATCTGCAGCAGCAGAAAGCTGATGGCATAGTTCGTTCCTATCAGAAGGAATTCCATAAAGGGCGCCCGGTGCTCGCCGACAACATGAAGCTTGATGGCCGCGGTAAATACAGTAAGAAATCCGCCGCCGATCGCCGCACCCCACATCTGCCAATATTCCTTGCGGCTGCGCGCGATATAGTGTTCGCCACCGTGGCCGGTACGTTCCACTGTCTTGCGCGCCAGCAGGTTGAAGTTCTGCCGGATCACCGAAGAGACTCGCGTATCCTCGAGCAGGCCGCGTACCAGAGTGTTCAGCAACCGCCGCACCGAAGCCACATCCCCAGTGGCGTGCTCCACCATGTTCGCCGCCAGCAATTCCATGCGGTCCAGCGCTGCATCCATGGCCCCCAGGTCGAAGACCAGCGGAGCATTCGCCCCGGTGTCTTCCATGCGGATGCGGACCAGCGCCAGCTCTCCCCGGCAGGCGAAAACGGCGTTGAGCCAGCTCTCAATACAATCCCTACAGGGTGCGGAGTGTTCGCAATCAATCAATCGTTCGGTAGCAAAAACCAACGCATACGAAGGAGATTGCTCCACCATCAGGGTTGCGCTGCGTTGCCGGACCTCCCGGCTGGTGCCACGCGCGGACACGCGCGCTGCCAGTAACCTCAACCCCTCGTGCAGGTCCTGGTGTACATGGGGATAGGCATCAAGGCCTTCTGCCATCCAGAAAGTCGCGGCCAGGCGAGCAAACACCCTCTCGTCCATCTCGACAAAGCGATTCACCGCACGCGACGAACTTGAGACCGGGCTGAGCAGCCGGGCAGTATCCTCGACGGCCCGCGGGGGAGGCAGCCAGTGCTGAAAAAACCGGCTGGTAATTTCCCTGATCAGTGCATGCTGCGCCGGAATCCCCGCTTCCGCGAACAGCGAAACCGAATTAAGGGAACCGAGCATAGACCTGCATCCCTGCTGAAAGCGTGACCGCAGATCAACGTCGTGCTCTAGCATGCCAATCCAGCACATCAACTGGAACTGGAATGCCGCCTCGGAGCCCTGCGTCCAGATGCCTGCAAAAAGCTCGATCAGGCAGCCGGTCTGGGCGTCCAATGTGCTTGCCGCGCAAAAAGCCTCTGTCTGGCGGCGCTGCGCCGCTTCGGTGCGCGAAGACGCTGGCGTCCCGCTGGACAACCCCTCCCACAAACTTCGCAAATCGGAAATAAAAGCCATGAAAGTGCCAAATACCCCGACGGATCGAGAAGTGAAACCAGGTACAGTTTAAGGTTGCTTGCTGTGGCCTGTACAGACCTCCCCATCCCCTGGATCTGATTCTCTCCTACGGGTATTGGCGCCCTGACGCAGGCCCTTTATCTGCCGAGGTCGTGTCCCCGTTTCTCCTCCGTTTCTGTGCTCCCCCGTGTGCAGAGAGGGTACGCCTTAACGTTTTAAGCGCCTCAAGTCGTCATTTTTTCTCTGCGGAAGGTGCGAATTAAGCGAAATAAGCGAATTAAGTCCTCCATTTCTTGCTCCCCGCGTGCAGAAGAGGGTGCGCCTTAACGTTTCAAGCGTCTTAAGTACCCGTTTTTCCGTGAGGACACTGCGAGTTAAGCGAGTTATGCGAGTTAAGTCCCCCCGCGGCGGCGGGAAGTGTCACGTTTGTGCGTGTTATGCGTGCTAAGGTCCCCATAGTGGGGTGCGTGCAACGCTCGTAGAAGGGGAAGCCCTTCGACTGTGGCCTGACTGGGGAACCCGTGAAGATGGAAATTCCAGGCTGCCGTGGATTCAACGCCATTTGGGGGTGCTCCCGATGGATGGATGTCTCTTTCCAGGTCTGGCTACCCATATAGATTCAATTGCGGGTAGCTTAGTTTGCGGAGAGAGGAATTTATCTCAGGTTTGGCGACAAAGGGACAGCCCCAGGAGGAGAGCCCGCTCTGTCCAGTCCCCAGATAGAACTGATAAAAGGTGAGCCCTGGATCTTCCCCGTGGCCGTTCTGAGCTGACCGCTGGCGATTAAGGCAGTCTAGATTTATCGTTGTGGTCAGCCGCGTGGATAGTCCTGTCACAACTCGTGCCTCCGTGATCGCATGGCTGGTGTGCGCAGTGTTGGCCTGCCTTGCGGTTCATTCGCCACACTGCGATCTGTGCGATGGACCCTACTTTGTCACCTCTTCTTCGCCTCAACCCCTTCTTTACCATCCGCTGCCGGCTGCGCCAGACACGTGTAACGGTATCTGCAGGTGCTGTGGGTTTCACGGTCTCCCCAACGTGGGCCCTGTTCTGACGCTGGCGAATACTGTGATCACAAGGGTTCGGCTAGAACCGCCCTCACCTGTTTTAGCGCCGCGCTCGGCCATATTCCGACCACCCCGCGTTCCTGTCTCCTCCTAGCTTGTTGCCTCCGCGCCCTTTGGTGCAGACACAAACGACTCCACGCTGGAGACTTCATATGCGTATTTTCGTGTTCACGCTCGCTGGAGCGTGCCTGTCTCTGTTTCTTTGTGCGTCTGCGTACGGACAGACCTCTTCTAAGTCGTCCTCCGGCCATCCTCAAGAGACCCGCAAGGACAAAGAGCCGGTAGCCATCCTTGAGCTTGGGGCAGCGACAAGCTGGAATATCAGCGGAGGCGCGGCGACGTTCGCGCCGAACCTCGCGGCGGAGGTCACACCTATAGAGAACTGGCTGGAACTTGAGGCAGGTGTGTCACCCTTCTACACGAGTAAATCCACGGAATGGGACACCGACCTGCTCTTCAAGAAGCCGTGGACCCTGTCGCGGAAGACAGAGTTCATGTTGGGGATCGGTCCCGAATGGGTTCACCTCAAGCAGAATGGGAAAACGAGCAACTCCATCGCTGGGGAGGCGGTGGGAGACTTTCGTGGCAACGCGTTCCCATGCGAAGCGACCCGAATGGAAAGCGACATAGGCTTATCCGCACCCCAGGCTTTAGGTTTTGTGCAGAAGATCCCTGGACTGTTTACAGTCCTAAGGAACACCCCTCCCGTCCAGAGATCGATTCGCGCAGCGGCTCGCTCTTCATAAGAAGTGAGGAGAACTTAGAGTTTGGAAACATATTGACGACTCTTGGAGTGTGTTTTGGTTGTATTTTGCTTCTTTTTATATGCTATTATTGCCTTTATTGGCAAGCCAAGACAAAAACTCTTGCCAATGCGGAATGGCAGAAAACTTTGGGAGGCATTGCTTTTCTCTGTCTCCCGGTCCAAAACGGAAGACAACCCAACGGAGCCAAGATGGAACGCGGAGCAGCAACACTACGGGAAATCTATAGCCAACCCGAAGTTTGGCGCGATTGTCTGCACACATTAGACAGACTCAAACTGGAGCCGCTTTTAGGCGACAAAGACCCGCGCTCTCATGAATGGGTCTTCGTCGGGTGCGGTACCAGCTACTATTTGGCGCAGGCCGCCGCGGCCACATTCACGATCTTAACCGCCGTCCGCGCGCGCGCTGTGCCTGCCTCTGAAATACTGCTGTTTCCCAAGCTGGTGCTTCCCATCGAACAGTCCGCCATTTTCCCGGTTCTGATTTCGCGTTCAGGGCATACCTCCGAGGTTCTGCAGGTAGCAGAGCTCCTCAGGCGGCGTGGCGTCGAATTCCTGGCAGTTACTTGCGATGGCAACGAACTGACCCGCATCAGCGCACGCACGCTGAAACTGCCGGTGACGGAGGAGAGCACAGTGATGACCTCCTCGTTCACCTCCATGCTGATGGCACTGCAATATATTGCGGCGCGGTTGGCCAAGCAGAACGAGTTTGTAGACGCGCTGCACTCGCTGCCCGCGGCCCTAGCCGAACTACTCCCCGTCTACGGGCCACAACTCGTAGAGTTTGCTCAAGAATCGTTTGACGACGTGGCCTTTCTCGCGCAGGGCCCGCTTTACCCCATAGCATCCGAGACTGCCCTCAAAGTCATGGAGTCTTCGTCGAGCTATGCGCAGTTCTTTCATACTCTTGAATTTCGGCATGGACCCAAGTCCATTGTTTCGGAGAGGGTTCTCGTGGGAGCGTTGCTTTCCGAAACGGGCTATGCGGAAGAGAGCGCAGTGCTGCTTGAGATGAAGGATCTGGGAGGGCGAACTTTGGCCATCGCAAATCAATTCTCGCCCGCGGTACGCGACTCTGTTGACCTCAGCATCGAACTCTCTCTGCCTGTGCCTGAGCTCGCACGGCTCGTCGTCTATCTCGTATGGGGACAGCTGCTCGGCAGCCATCTTGGCCTACGCAAGGGTCTCAATCCCGACTCCCCCCGTCATCTTAGCCGGGTGGTTATACTTGCGGACTAGGACGATATGAAAAAGCGCTTCGATGTGACGATTGCGGGTGAGATTAATCTCGATGTCATCCTCTATGGACTTCCTGAGGTCATGCCGCTGGAGCGCGAGTTGCTGGCTAAGGACTTTCAGCTGACCCTAGGCAGTTCCTCGGCAATTCTCGCGCACAACCTGGCGGTGCTTGGCGTTTCGGTCGGCTTCATCACACGGATTGGAGTTGACGCGCTCGGCAGCATCGCCTTGGAGTGGCTTGCCGCCAAAGGAGTCGATCTCACTCGAGTCAAACGCATCTCTGGCGGCACATCTACAGGCGTCACGATCCTGTTGAACCACGATGGTAAGCGCCATATTCTCACCTATCCCGGAACAATGTTCGAGATGGCGGCTACGGACCTCGATATGGCTTACCTCGCGTCCGGCCGGCACTTCCATCTCTCCTCTCTCTTTCTCCACAAGACGCTTCAGCCTGACCTGCCCAGGATATGTAGACAACTCAAGGCCGAGGGCCTCACACTCTCTCTCGATACCAATGACGATCCTGACGACAAGTGGGGCGGCGCATTAGACGAGCTGCTGGCTATCGTCGATATCTTCTTGCCCAATGAGGGTGAGGCTTGCCGAATCAGCGGGAAAGCCAATGCGGAGAGCGCCATTGAAGCTCTGGCAACGCGCGTCCCGCTCGTGGCCGTAAAGTGTGGCGAGCGAGGCGCACTCGTACAGACGGGAAACCATCACTGGCACGTTCCCGCGGAAGTCGTCACTCCCATCGATACAGTCGGCGCAGGTGATAGTTTCAATGCCGGATTCCTGGCCGCATACCTAAGGGGCGAGGAGCCCGAAGCTTGCGCAGCCTTCGGCAACCGCACTGCGGCACTCTCAACCCTGCGCCCAGGGGGTACCGAAGCTTTCAGCGATGCCAGCTTGGTTCAGGACCTCCTGACTGGCGTGCGGTGAGAAGATGAGCAAGATCCGTGTGCCTCGCGGGCGAACTATCGACCTCCGGCATCACACTCTCCAGTACCTTTCCTCTATGCTTTGCATCCGCTTTTCTCAACCGATCCGGGCGACCACATCGTCTTGCCTCCCGAGGTTTCAACTGTACAGGTTGGGTTTTCTCGGCTCGGGTGTTTGGTGTTCCCGCCGGCTGATTAATTGGCCCAAAGCCCGGCGGCGCAGCATCCGGACTTGACTTGAGTCGCACCGAAGCGGCCTCAGCGTCCACTGCAGAGATGCTTTACACCAGCCGCTTACAGGTGAGCTGGTGCGGACTCTACCATGTTCATTGCGGACGGAGCATTTAACCCGAGGAGGACAGAGTAGATTCTGCATCGCCAGGGACTGGCGTTGCAGAATCTACAGTGCAAGCCTGCGACCACGCCATCCTGGAGAAAACATCGGCGTGGTCGCACTTTTGAGTAGAGTGTTTCGTGTCGACTACTGCTCCGTGAGGGTAAGTTGCTGGGAAGCCCAATTCAACGGGTAGGACCCAGAAACGCCAATGACGATCGTGTTGCCTAGAGGTACCCCTCCCACGAGCGCGGAAAGCGGAACGTTCCAGGTGTAGGTCCAGCCAGCAGCCGCAGTTCCGCTGACGGATGGAGCAATCGCCGGGGTAATCCCTTGCCAACCCCAAGTCTGCCCGTTTGGTCCCGTGAAGTACCATGCGTCGGTGTCATCAAGCATCCAGTCGGCACCCAACTGAGGCGTTTGGTTGCCTGTAATGTATCCAGTGGAGGATGAGTCGCCCGCATCGATGAAGACTTCGTGATTTGCGTACGGCAGGAGATAAGTAGCCTGAACAGTAACCCCTGTCGAGGAACTGTACGAAGCAGTTGCGTTCGTAACTCCCGATCCCCCCGGAAGCGTCTTTGTTGTAACGTTGAATGGAGCAGCAGATGTGACTGTGCCGTGGTTGTCTCGTGCCGACACCTGCACCTGATAGGTACTGCCGGGCAACAATCCGCTGATATCTGCGGACGTGACGCTGGCATCCGTCGTAATGGTGAGAACTGCCGGACCTGTGGAAGGCTGCGTAGGAGCGGTGAACAGGTTCGTCACACCGGTGTACAGGTTAGTGACGGTGATGTCGTAATAGGCTACTGGGTATTCGTTGGTATGCGCCGCAGTCCAGCTTACGACAACGTCGGAGTAATTGATCTGCGCCGCTGTGACGTTTGTGGGCGGGCATAGATCGCCATCGTTCGGTTCCGTCGTGAACGATACGGTACCGAACAGTCCGACGATCCCAGCAGCAGAGCGAGCTTGGACGGAATATGTGTACGGCGCCCCAGGATTGAGAAGCGGGAGTGTCACTTGCGGGTTGTTGGAGGCTGGAACAGAAGCGACGTACTCGTTCTTCCCATTGATGACTTGATAGACGTCGTACGCAACCACGCCGGTCCCATGCCAGTCGGTGGAGGGTCCCCAGTTGAGAATCGCCCAATTCTCGCCAATGTTCTCGGTGTCTACGGTATCCGGTATGGTGGGTTGGGTATTGTCAGGCGTCCCTGCGAGTTCCGCGACCTCTGTGTTCAAAAAGCTCGGTAGAACAGCATAGGGGTCGCCTCCCGAAGCATCGAGCGCATAGACATATCCCACATTCCGCTGCTTGCTCAATGCCATTACGTTCGCAAGATCTGTTGTGTTTCCAGGCGGGATATCGTGAATGATGTGGTAATACTTGTTCGGGTCGGTCGTCGACCACGCTTCAGGGGTGTACCATTCGCTTTGGGGGCAGGAGCTATCCTGTACGTAGCACAAGTAGGTGCCCTCGAAGTCGAGCAGCGTGTCTGCGGTGTTTTCCAGGCACAAAGACACGCTGGTCCCCGGATTCATCACGACAAACGCTCCGGGATGATTCTTTTTCACGTAGTTATAGATCTCTGTGTAGTACTGCGCAATGATGTTGTTTTGGCCGCAGACGTTTTGCCCATCGTCAAAGAAGATGCCGTCGAGACCAGCCTGCGAATAGAAATTGTAGAACTGGTCTACATCCTGTTCGATCTGATTTTCCCAGGACTGCATGTCACCCTGCCTTAGGCGGGTTAGGCGTTGGGCGCCGATTGTGTTCGTCCCAAAGTAGCCGGTATCCACATAGCCGATGACCCTGATACCTGCACCGTGGACATTGTTAATCCAGTTAGCCCAGTTGGAATCGGGACTCGTACCTGGTCCGCTGCTTGGGTTCACCACTGCAAAGCCGCCTTTGGGAACTGTGTTCTGAACCGTGGTCCAGTACGAACTGTTGTAGAAATAACCGGCAACGCCAACGTTTTGGGTGATTGTGGCTTGGGCGTGGCTTACGCTGCTTGCTCCGGTGAGGATGAGAGCGAACAGAAGCAGAAGCCATCGGGCGGAAATCTTCCTATGCAAACGCGACATGGGTTGTCCTCCTCATACGTCGGTTGAGGGTTCAATGGATTTCTAAGTGAATTGATACGTACACCGAGACTCGTCGTTGTTAGTGAATTTCCTGAATTGTGTTCCCTGCGGCGATGCGGGTTAGTCTCGTCTGTTATCGACGTCCAATTCCTCCGATGTGTGACTGATGCTTGACTATTGTTGAGACAACCAGTTATCTAAAAGTGGCCAAGGTCCAAGTCGTCCTGACAAGCTCAAAAGATGTACTTCAAGGCTACCTGTAAGACGCGCGGTGGTTGGGCGCTTGTGATCTGCCCAAATAACGCTCCTTCTCCCAGCGAGTTACCTGGCTGATTCAGATTCGGGTGATTGAAGAGGTTGAAGGCCTCGAATCGGAAGTCGATCTTCTGCGTCTCGCGCAGCGGTCCGAAGGGCATCGCAAAGGATTTGATGAGCGCAGAGTCTAAGTTCACGAACTTCGGTCCGCGAAGGAAATTCCGGGGAGAATTACCGTTTGAATTCACCGGTTCCGAAAATGCCGCGGTATTGAACCACTCAGTAATTTTCGAGCCTCCCGACAGGTTTGGATCACCGGTCACATTCGCGCGACTAAAGTTATCTCCGTCCAGGTTGGGATCGCCGGAAGCCAACACGGAGAACGGAAACCCGTCATGCCTGGAAAGAATTCCACTGATCGCCCAACCTCCCAGAAACTCCCGACCTGCGAAGCCCAGCGATGAGAATTTGGGAGTCTGCCACACGCCAGCCAGTTTGAATTGTTGCGAAAGATCGGAATCGCAAATTCCATGATCGAGGCTAGGATTGCGCGGATCGGTAAATTCATTGAAAGCGAAGCTCGAATTCGAGCCTCCCACATCAATGCACTTCGCCCATCGGTATCCTCCCAGGAACGACAGGTTTCCCGTCATCCGCTTTTCCACTGAAATCACCATGGCGTTGTAGCTGGATGTGTTGTTGCTTTCGTTCACGATTACCTTCCCGCTGTAACCCGTCCCGCCCGCGTACAGAGGTCGAGTTGCTGAGGTTCCATCCGTGGCCGGATTTAGATCACGAGAATCGAACATGTGATAGCTTTCGGAGGCTTCGTAGCCGGTGCGTAGCAGAATTCCGTAGGGGAGCTGACGTTCAACGGTGAGGTTCCACTGCAGGGTCGCCGGCGCCTTGAAGACCGGCGAGAAGCCTATGGCGAAAGACAATGGCTGCGGAAACACCGTGCTCTTGGTTGGCGGGTTGGGAAGAGGTGCAGTTCCGTTGTAGGGGGATGCCGCATAGGGATTGTACGCACTTATGTTCGTACCATTATCGAAGTTATCGATTTGTGCGCCGGAGTTGAATGGCAGGGTGTCTGTCATTTCGTTGTACATACGGCCAAAGGGCTGGTCATGATAGATTCCGAAGCCTGCGCGAACGCTGGTTCGTCCGTCTCCGAAGACATCCCATGCCACACCTACGCGGGGGTCGATTAAGTTCCAGTTTGAATTCACAAGTCCGGCCGGCACGCCAGGATCACCACGTACCAAGAGCCCGGCGGGGAGATTGGGGAACCGTTCAGAATGAACGCCGTTAGCGAAAGCAGTCAGATTAATTTGACTTCCAATCTCTCCGGAGCTGCTGTCCGCCCATGGCAACCAAGGCTCATAGCGGACACCGAGGTTTAAGTTCAATCGTGGGCTGATGTGCCAGGTGTCGTTCGCATAGAGACCAGGACCCTTGCCGCGCGGGGCGACATACGATGGGACATACTGTTCGTAGAATTCATTGGAACCGATCATGAAGTCCAAAGGCTCAGAACCGGAGTTGGAACCATTGAAGTTGGGACCCTGAAACCAGCCGGCGTAACCAGCCGACACGTACGCTTGATAGTTGGTGCTCTGGTAGAAGGGCAATTCACCGCCGAAATCGAACGAGTGATGCCCCTTGATATAGGTCCAGTTGTTGGTGATGTCAGTCTGGTTGCGAATTACATCCAGGGCTCCGTTCCAGTAGGCCCCGATATTCCAATCGCCGCCGATGGAGAAGCCAACCTGGTACAAATTGGGAGCCCAGTTGGGATAGTTTGCAGGCGGGTTCAGACTAGACAGGCCGTTCTTGAACTGTGGCAATCCGGACTCGATGTACACGACGCGGCTCAGCGTCCCTCCCAAGGACGCCAGAAGGTTGTTCCCGAAGCGGTATGTGAGGTTCAGTGCAGCATGTTGGCTGGTAAATACCTGGTTCGCCGCGCCGCTCTGACCGCCGCTTAGGATATCCCCGGGGACGGCGATGTCAGGATTAGTGAATCTGTCCCACAGGTAACTTGCCGATATGATCATTTTGTCGCCAATATGTTGATCCACTTTGAAGACGTATTGGTTATCGTCCTGCGACACCACGGTGGGAAAATTGAATTCTCCGGTCGATGCATCCCCGGTGGGTATGAGTTTGAGTAGCGCAAGTGAGGTCGGGCTGTAAAGAGTTGTATCGACATGGTTATTGGCGAATGGCTGGCCTGTAAATGGATTCGTCAGTTGGTAGGTGCTGATCGGGACTTCAGTTGACCAGTCGCCGGCAAGCTCAGCAGCAGTAGGGCCGAACGCGATATTTGAATTGGTTCCATAGCGAAATGTCGTGCGTTGAAACGAGCCGAACCAGAACGTCTTGTTCTTTACGAGAGGCCCCCCAAGGCTAAAGCCGAACTGATTGCGCTTCAACGTGTCGGGAGTCGTGGCAAAGAAATCGGTCGCATTGACGTAATTGTTTCTCAAATACTCGAATGCACTCCCATGAATGCTGTTCGTTCCGCCCTTTGTAACGGCGTTGACGACGGCTCCGCCGCGCCCACCAAATTTTGCGTTGTACGAGTTCGTCTCTACGGTGAACTCTTGAATGGCATCGGGATTGGGAAAAACGTTCGCGACGTCGGTGTAGGCGTCTTCGTTAAGCCCACCGTCCAAAAAGAACGCGGTCGAGTTCTCACGAGCCTCGCCGCTTGCCGTATTGAAGCCTGCGGCTGCCGTTTCGGGACGAGTCGATATTTGATTCGAGTAGTTGTTTGCAGCTGGATTATGTGAACTGGTGTCGGGAGCGAGCGCAACCAACTGGAGCGCTTGCCGGTCGTTGAGCGGCATCTCCTCAGTAAACTGCGGGGTGATCGCAAAACTCACAGTCTGGTCGCTTGTATTCACCAACGGCAGCGCGCCTGTAACCGTAACCTGTTGACTCGCCGCACCAGCCATCATCGTCACATCGATCGTCGCTGGTTGCCCAACCTGAAGAACGATTCCGGTCCTCTCATAGCCCTCAAAGCTGGCCTTCTCCGCGCGCAGCGTATAGGTTCCCGGCTGCAAGTTGGGGATCAGGTAATATCCTTGGCCATTGGTCTGCACTGTCGTTGAAACGGCTGTCGCAACTTCGGTAGCTGTTAGCCTCGCAGCGGGAATAATCGCGCCACTCTGGTCCGTCACCGTACCAGATAGACTCGACGCCGACCGCTGAGCCACCGCAGGAAGGGAAATACAGAATGCGGACAGGCATGTCACAAGCAGAAGCGTATTGAGTCTTGTCATTGACCATCTCCTGCAAACCCTGGGTAGACAGAACAACTGCCACTGCTCAGATTTGGTTTTCATTGCGCACTTCCTCCTTTTGAAAGTCGTCAGATGTTCGAATCGTGGCGCGAGGATCAACCGCAGCCTGCTTTTCGCCCTCGCGTTAACCCATGCAGCGCTTTTTGGAGACACGCTTTTGGGAAAGCGGTTAGATTGGACCGAAACGTAAAACAAAAGAAAACAAAAGTCAATAAAAAAATATATAACACAACCAAATGAATGTAAAACAGAATAAAAAGATAGTCGCCATGGTTGCTCGTAAGAGCAGCTTCCGAGAGAAAATGAGGGAGGCCCAGGGAGCATCAAGCGTGCCACCCAAGCTCCGTGCGGCAGCCACTGCAACTTGGCAGAAGGGCTTCGCCGCACCGGGGACAGCCCGGGAGCGACTCCTTTGAGTGGCAATCTCATGCCTTGCGACAGCCCATCTACAGGTATGATAGGAAACAATTCGCAGGGATAAGAAACATGGAATCCATTACTAGAGACGGAAACAATATGCTCATCGATGAGCGCCGCCAGCATATGCTCGCCAAAATTCAGCGTGACGGCCGCGTTCTGGTATCGGAGCTCTCTGCGGCACTTGGCATTTCGCGCCTCACGATCCGCAAAGATCTCGACTACCTTGAGTCGAAGGGACTACTACAGCGCACACACGGAGGAGCGCTATCCTTACAGGGCAGCGCGCTGCTGGATCCTTCTCTTGGGGAGAAGGAGCAAAAGCAGCTCAAAGAGAAACAGCGCATCGCTGTGGCGGCCGCCTCGCTGGTAAAAGAGGGCATGTGCGTACTTCTCGACTCCGGCACCACAACGACGGCAGTCGCTCGTGAACTTCGACGCTATTCGCGCCTGACGGTCATCACCAATGCCGTAAACATTGCGACCGAATTGGCGGGGACGGACTTTGAAGTCATTCTAACCGGCGGAACACTGCGCAAGAATTCTTTTTCGTTGGTCGGTCCTCTGGCCGAGGACGTTCTCAGCGCAATGCACGCAGACATTCTCTTTCTCGGCGTCGATGGATTCGATACAAAGGTCGGGCTTACAACACCGAACCTACTCGAGTCGCGAGTGAACCGCGTCATGGCCCAAGCAGCCACGCGTGTAGTGGCTGTTTGCGATTCCACAAAATTCAGTCGTCGCAGTTTGGCGTTAATCGTGCCACCGAAGGCGATCCACACTGTCATTAGCGACGACAAACTCGGCGACGAAGAGGTGGAAGCGTTAAGAGCAGCAGGAATCGAAGTGATCCTCGTTTAGCGCGATCGAACCGCCATGGTGGGAGACACCCCTTTAACTCGCAGCCGCTGTAGATGTCGCAGTATCGGTTCGATTGTTTCCGACGTACTGCGCGTTGCAAGCGCCCGCGTAGTGCTGAAGTACTTCCCGGATGCGGTGGATGATCATGGAGCGCACATCAGGAGGCAACGTGCCGGCGCGGACAGCACGATACTCCCCGGGCAGAAAGGTGCTCAACATGGTTTCAGGAACAGCCGTATTCCGTAAGTTCGAGATGAGGGCCTCGACCGCTTCCTTCACTTGGGGCTCGTTCCAGTAGTAGCGCACCCGATCGCTGTAGCTGTAGCGCCGCAGCAAACGCATCGCTTGTTCATCTCCAGTGTAATGATGTTCCCAGTTGCCGGGTTTGTTGAGCATGACTTGCTCCAGAACATCCATTAGCCGCGAACATCGCCAATCCGGCACAAGTTCTGCCTCAATCAGAGAAAGATCGGTCAGAACCTCCCGCAGAGCAAATGTGAGCGCCGGACCGACCTTCAAAATGGCAAATCCATCTCGTACCAATCGGCGATACGCCTCAGGGCGCTGGTAATCCGTGGAATGCGCCTCATAGACCAAGCCCTCTTCGTCCTTTAGCAGCTCAGTGAGATGCACGGCGCGCTTCGAGTCATAGTCAACGACACTGTCATGGTTGAATTCGACTCCCGGTTGTACAACTAGGGCGATCACCCGCGGCCACACGTTTTCGAGTCCCGCCTCTCTGAACGCTCGCCGGTGAACGGCCAAAGTTTCGGCGGCGGCTTCCCTGGTTGTCACCGAAAGCTCTGTCAGACTTTCAGTTGCTCCGCCTGGTATGGGCACTTCGGTGCCAATTACATAGACTGGTTTTTGCTCGCCACTCACCTGCTCTGCGGCGGCACAAAGGACCGTGGCACGGCGTGCGATTGTTTCACCGTTGAGAGGACCGCGGTCGTCCCCACAGGCCCGGCTGGCATCGAGGTGGATCTTCTGGAACCCTGCCCGGACATAGGCCTGGACAGTCCGCACAGCCTCCTGCATCGCCTCCCTCGCATTTTGCTTCTGCCAAGGATTCGGTCCCAGGTGATCTCCACCGAGGATCAACCTTGATTCGCTGAATCCCTTGCTGGCAGCAATCTCTACAACACGCCGCCGGAAGTCCTCGGGCTGCATGCCCGTGTAGCCTCCGAGGTGATTCACTTGATTGGAGGTAGCTTCAATAAGGAGGTTCAACCCATCCTCAATTGCTTGGTCAATGGCTGCTTCAAGCACCCAAGGATGCGCAGAGCAAACTGAATAGATTCCCTGCGGTCGGCCCTTATGCCATCCAACAGCTAACTGCTGCAATACATTCGACACTTGGAAAGAATTCGACACGGCCTACCTCCATTCAGTGGCCTGCTTTGGGGTTGCATACAAGAGAGCTGTGTTGATGCTGACGCGCACAAATCGGAGCGAAGGTAAATCGGCCGCGACACGTCGGCAGAACATCGTTCGCAAATCATTCCGCAGGCGTGGCCTCCAGGACTAGCACCTGAAATGGCTGGAGCCGGACTTGTTGCGCTTGTCCAGCGCGCAAGGAGAGCGGAGCCGAAACCCGATCGCCGGCCCACGGACTGTGTGCCCTGTAATTGTGCGGCGCGTGGGGTGGCAACTCGAAGGCCCGGTCCACGTCGAGTGAAAACTTCTGCAGATGATCAGACGGATTACGCAGCACCACAATGCCTTTTTGCGGAGTCCATGAAGCCCAGCCATACACCTGGAGCTTCGCTGGATCGCCGCCGATCCAATGCGTGTCCTTCAGCGTCGCGGCATTGGATCGCGACCAGCGCGCCGCCTCGGCCAGAACATCCCAATTTTGTGCCGAAAGCAGCGATGGAGTGATATAGATCTCCTGCAGTTGCGTACCACTACCGAAAAAGGAGTGCACCTCGTCGGGAAAGTCGTGATTCGGATCCGTACTGAGATGTTCGGCGTCGTCTGCGTAGATGAGACCGTGCAGCATGAGCGAACTCAATGGGAAAAGCGGTCCCCTCTCAACCACGTTGCGATAGGTCTGCTCATCGCGGTAGGTGATCCATCTTTGGCGCCAGCTTCCATCGCCTTCAAAGCTGTGATCCTCTCCACCGCGCCAGATGGAGTCCGCATATCGTAGCCAGAACGGCGAGGGCCAAGTTCCCGTCGTGAGATTGATGAGGATGTTAGGATCCTGTTGGCGCAATCGCTCGATGAGATGAATCGCTACCGAAAAGTCGCTGTCAAAAAGACTGCCTGGGAAGACTTGATCGACATTTCCCGTGCCGTCTATCTTGAACTGGTTCACGCCATACTTTGAGATCATCTCCAGGCATATCTTCTCAAAGTGTTCGTAATAACGGGGCCCGGACAGCGCGAACCCGTCCTTCACCGTTTCAAATCCGGCCTGCTCTCCCGCGGTAACGCGCTGCGCCTTCTCTGCTCCATAACCGCCCCACGGAGAAAGCCAAACCCCAATGCCGAAGCCGTATTCCGCCGCTGCCTTACCGACAGCCGTAAAGCCGTCGGGAAACCCAGAATCGAATTTCCACAGCGAGAGCGGATCGTCCCAGCCATCGTCGAAGAGAAACGAATCCATTGTGACGCCACGCTTGCGGACCAACTCGTCTCCGAAAGCGTGTACTCGATCGAGAGCCTCCGCTTCACTGTAGCGATTGCCGGCGCCCAGGTCATACCAGGTGTTGTAATGCAGGAATGTGCGGTATGGATGCGCCCGCTCCTTTTCCAGGTAGGCGAGAAAATCGCGTCGCAACTGACCATGAGACGCTACGCCGATCACCGATGAATACGTGATTGAATGCCCTGCATCAAGCGGCAGCGTGCGCGTCAGCATTGCTGTCACCCGCGCATTATTTACCACGCTCTCAGACAGCGGAGATTCGAACCCGAAAAAGAAGTCGCCCGCTACGACCGGTGAACCTGCGACCTTCCCCACCACATGTGCACCTGGATCCTCGAAATCGAACAGTCGCACCTCGGCAATATCTACGGGCTGCGCCAGGGCCTGCAGAGTGAATTCCTGGCGCAGATAATTTGCTCCCTGCCGCAACACCGCGCACCAATGCACTGCTAGCGCATTATCCCGGGTGCTTAGGTCTGCGCAGAGCCTTCGTCCTGTAACCCGTTCCGCCTGTCGCGCAGCGGATAGGTTGGGCGCCAGTTGTTCCTGAGCTGGGCCCAGCATCGATCCGTAGTTGCGAGGCGGCAATGACCTGCCCATCCCGAAGTTGAAGAGCGAAAACCTCCCCAGGCCGGAGGATTGCGCCGTTCCCGAGGTCTTCGATGCCCGTAACCTTGAGGCCGCCACGCGTTACCTGAAAGCGAGCCGTGAGGCGTTGTCCGGTCAACTCGTATCTGCGCACGACATTCTCGTCGAACGTGCTCGTGGAAGCAGCCAAGGCTGCAGTGAGGAGAAACACAAAGACTAAAGCACTCGCTATGGATCGTCCTGGCGTCAGCATTTGCATCTTTGTGCAACTCCTTTTCACGGCGCACCAGATCGTTCTATCCAAATAGCACACGGCCAAGAGCCGAGGCTGGCGCAGTCGCTCTGCTAAAAACACAAGGTTCCCGGCGAACAGGACTGAAAGAGAAGCAATGCATCACTACCACCACTTCGTGGCGCGCTAGGGAAGTGCTTCGACGAGCAAAGTGTACACCAAAAGAAATTAAAAGAAACAAATAGGTGACTTGAAAATAACAATAGGCTATATTATCCGTGAAATGATCTCGTAAGATGAGAGTAGGAGGGGGCAGACATGTGCGGCGACGATGCAAACCGCGAGGACAAGTTTGTCGCCATGGTGAGTGCCAAAGCCGAGGTCAATCTCCGCCTCAGCGACTATGCACCGCGTTCGCAGTTGAAGGTAGCAGCTCATGCCACTCTACAGCCCAGATTCCCGGTCATCGACTATCACAACCATCTCGATGCGCAATCGCCACAAGCTGTGCTTAGCGTGATGGATGAATGCGGCGTCGAGAAGGTGGTGAACATCACCATGCAGACGGGACAGGCCGCGATCGAGTCGATCGACCGATTTCATCGAACAGCGCCTGATCGTTTCGCCACCATTGGATGGATGGATTGGAACGGCGTTGAGCGCAGTGACTTCACGCAACTCAGCCTGGATCGGTTGGAGCGCCTAGTGGAGCACGGGGCCTGTGGGATCAAGTTCTGGAAAGATCTGGGCCTCACCGTTCGGGATGCCAGCGGCACATTGCTGCGCGTGGACGATGAGAGACTGGCGCCGATTTTTGAGAAGGCCGCGGAACTGGATATCCCCGTCATGTTTCATACCGCCGATCCCGATGCGTTCTTTACTCCGACCGATCAATACAACGAGCGTTACGAGGAACTTGCGGCCCATCCCGATTGGAGCTTTTGCGGCTTGTCCGTCTCCAAGGCCTCCCTGTTGGACCAGCGCGACCGTGTGTTTGCACGGCATCCGAAGACAACTTTCATTGGCGCGCATCTTGCGGAGAGCAGTGAAAACCTGAGCTATGTGGCAAAGTTGCTGGACAGCCACCCTAATCTATACGTCGATATCAGCGCACGCACTCCAGAGCTCGGCCGGCAGCCCTATACGGCGCGTAAGTTTGTTCTGCAATATGCGGATCGTATTCTTTTCGGCACTGACTTGTTGCCCGATATCGACATGTATCGTCTCTACTATCGTTTCCTTGAGACTGCCGACGAATACTTCGAGTACCCTTCGCACGCCTCGCGACAAGGGCGTTGGAATGTTTATGGACTTTTCCTGCCTCCGGATGTGCTGCAAAAGGTATACCGCGCCAATGCGCTCAAGCTCATGCACGTCAACTCCCGCTGATGCCGCCGCCCATGAAAAGACCATGATCGCCATCGTCTTCGCCGCGTGGGAACTGCCATCGGTTCGGTCATTAAAGACATGCAGGGTTTTCAACTGGTCATGAACTTCATGGTCATGCCCATCTTCCTTCTAACCGGCGCGCTCTTTTCCCTGGCCAATCTGCCGCTCGCCATGAGCATTATCACCAGGCTCGATCCGCTGGCCTATCTCGCGGCCTTCGGGACGGAAAAGCGCAAACTGTCTCATCGCGCGAAGAGAGCGAGCGGGATGCATCGCCCATCGCTCGATAGCCCGCCGGATTGGGGTGCAGATGATCGCCGCAGTCATGAGCCGGCAGCAGGCGGCCGGGCTGTTGGGGATCGCGCACGACTTGGTCAAAGTCGATCACTTCATCGAAGTGGCCCGGAGCGCGAACCCAGGCGTTGATCGCCTGCCTGTCGCTCTCGTTCGCCGGCCCGGGATGATAGTAATCGGAGCCGGCAAACGGTGTGATGGTGCCGCCAATCACCCGGACCCCATGGGTGTGGGCGCGCACGGTGATCTGCTCATAGTCGGAGAGGATGCGAGCTACCAACGCACCGTGTTCCGCGGCAGAGACCTCGCCTTTGCGGGTGAGGTCGCCGAGGTCGTTGACTCCCTCGAACAGGATCAGCCAGCGAACCCCCGCCTGGGCGAGCACGTCGCGATCCACGCGGGCCAGCGCATTCCCCAGGAGGAGAGCCCGCTCCGTCCAGTCCCCCGATAGAACTGATTAAAGATGAGCTCTGGATCTTCCCCGTGGCCGTTCTGAGCTGGCCGCTGGCGATTAAGGCAGTCTAGATTTATCGTTGTGGTTAGCGGCGTGAATAGTCCTGTCACAACTCGTGCCTCCGTGATCGCATGGCTGGTGTGCGCAGTGTTGGCCTGCCTTGCGGTTCATTCGCCACACTGCGATCTGTGCGATGGACCCTACTTTGTCACCTCTTCTTCGCCTCAACCCCTTCTTTACCATCCGCTGCCGGCTGCGCCAGACACGTGTAACGGTATCTGCTGGTGTTGTGGGTTTCACGGTCTCCCCAACGTGGGCCCTGTTCTGACGCTGGCGAATACTGTGATCACAAGGGTTCGGCTAGAACCGCCCTCACCTGTTTTAGCGCCGCGCTCGGCCATATTCCGACCACCCCGCGTTCCTGTCTCCTCCTAGCATGTTGCCTCCGCGCCCTTTGGTGCAGACACAAACGACTCCACGCTGGAGACTTCATATGCGTATTTTCGTGTTCACGCTCGCTGGAGCGTGCCTGTCTCTGTTTCTTTGTGTGTCTGCGCACGGACAGACCTCTACTAAGTCGTCTTCCGGCCATCCGCAAGAGACCCGCAAGGACAAAGAGCCGGTAGCCATCCTTGAGCTTGGGGCAGCGACAAGCTGGAATATCAGCGGGGGCGCGGCGACGTTCGCGCCGAACCTCGCGGCGGAGGTCACACCTATAGAGAACTGGCTGGAACTTGAGGCAGGTGTGTCACCCTTCTACACGAGTAAATCCACGGAATGGGACACCGACCTGCTCTTCAAGAAGCCGTGGACCCTGTCGCGGAAGACAGAGTTCATGTTGGGGATCGGTCCCGAATGGGTTCACCTCAAGCAGAATGGGAAAACGAGCAACTCCATCGCTGGGGAGGCGGCGGGAGACTTTATGTTCTGGCCGACCGGCAAACACCGATTTGGCTGGTTCCTTGAACCCGCGTACGACTACAGTTTTGCGGGAGGCCACCAGCAATCCATTGGTATGAGCGGCGGTCTGCTCATCGGCATTCCTTGATCTTCACGGATCAGGCTTCAGGTTGGTTGATCGGCGCGGGTTTTAGTAAGCTTCCCAGGGGCCATTCTCCGAAAATTCCATCCGCCGGAACTGCCCAATTTGTGTTCGATGCGGATCTAAGCCCCTACCTATTAACCGTCTTATCAGCTTTGTGGGTTATAATCTGTGGGAATGCGAGGGCTTAGTTTCAACCCGAGAGTACGTCGTTCGCTCTGGGTGGCGCTTGGCTTCTTCTGCTGTGCGCTGATTGCTTTTACGGCAGCGGTGCAGGTTGGACATACGCACCTTGATAGCCAAGGAGCGCAATCCGATTGCGCACTTTGCCATACGGCCCACATCGTTGTTCAACCACCCATTCCCCAGACTTTGCCGCAAACGGTTCGGACGGTGGCGGCAATATCGACGGCGCCGCAGCCGATTCGCGTTCACGTCTTCTGTGTCTTCTCGCTCTTCACTCGGCCTCCACCTGTGGATGTTGCTTTCGCTTAAAGCAACGTCAAACGCAACACAGGATTTATGGAGGCCCGTATGCCAGGGCATAGCCGTAATCTAGGTAAACGTCGCACGCTGTGGATAGTGCTCGGCTTTTTTTGCTGCGTACTTATTACTTTCAGCGGGGTGGTGCAACTCGCGCATACGCACGCGGACGGCCAAGTGGTTCAGTCCGATTGTGCGTTTTGCCATACCGCGCACCTGGTTGTTCAACCCTCGGTTCCACGAGCTCTGCCGCGGACTGTTTTTGTCGTGGCCAGTATATCGGCTGCGCTGCAGCCGATTCGTGCGCGACTGTTCTTTGCATTTTCTCTCTTCACCCGGCCTCCGCCTGCGCAAACTGCTCAGTCATAAGCAGTTCTGTCTTACAAATCAGTGAATCTCAGGAGGCTCGACATGCGCATGCCTACGCGCAGCATTCTCTCGTTCCTATTCGTGTTTGTATTTTCAGCGATGGTCTCGAAGATCCAGGCGCAATCTAACTCCGGCTCGATAAACGGCGCGGTCGCCGACCCGTCCGGCGCAGTTGTCTCCGGAGCAACCGTCACTATTGAAAACCCGGTGAGCGGCTACCTGCGAACGGCAAAAACGGATAGCACAGGAAGATATCAGTTTAGCAATCTACCCTTTAACCCCTACCACCTCACGGTAACGGCGACCGGCTTCGGCAGCGTGGCTCAAGATTCCGATGTACGATCCACAATACCCGTGACTTCGAATTTCGTCTTGAAGCTGGCGGGCGCCTCCACCACTGTGACGGTCGAAGGTTCGGAGGACCTGTTAGAGGATGACCCCACCTTTCACACTGACATAGACCGTGGACTCTTCCAGAAATTACCCCTCGAAAGCCAGTCGTCCTCCCTGAGTTCCCTGGTAACTCTATCGTCGCCCGGCGTCGCCGCCGACTCCAACGGTCTTTTCCACGGTCTCGGTGACCACGCATCCAATTCCTTTTCCGTAGACGGTCAGCCAATCACAGATCAACAGAGCAAGGTCTTCTCGAACCAGCTTCCGTCGAACTCGATTCAGTCTCTTGAGGTAATCTCGGGCGCGCCTCCAGCCGAGTTCGGCGGAAAGACCAGCCTGGTCATCGTAGCGACCACGCGGTCGGGTCAAGGACTCACCAAGCCAACCGGCGATGTTGCCGCCACTTATGGAACGTTTGGTTCAGCGACAGGAAGTTTTGACATGGGTTATGGCGGCAAAAACTGGGGGAACTTCGTCGAAGTCGACGGACTGAATACCGGAAGATTCCTGGATCCGCCGGAGTTCGTCGTTTTCCATGACAAAGGGAATGAGGAGAATGTCTTTGACCGAGTGGACTATCAATTTACGCAGGTTGATTCCGTTCATGTGAACCTGAACTACAGCCGCTCCTGGTTCCAGACTCCGAACGCCTACGATAACTTGAATGTGTCGAACGTGGTCAGCGGTGGCGCGGGCCCCGACCCTGTCTTCGCCAACGTCGGGAACACCGACCAGAAGTCCAAGATCGGCACCTTCGATATCGCACCTACCTATACGCGCATTTTCGGAACCAATGCTGTACTCAACTTTGGTGGCTACGTTCGCCGGGATGCGTACGATTACTACCCCAGCGGCAATCCCCTGGCCGATCTCGGTCCCCCGAGTCTGCAAACCTCGTCGATCGCACAGTATCGGACATTAACCAATAGCGGGCTGCGCACAGATTTCTCTTACCAAAAGGGAATCAACAACATCAAGGCGGGGGCGGTCTACCAACAAACCTTCCTGCGCGAGAATGACAGTCTCGGCGTCGTCGATCCGACTTATCCCTTCAGTGCGCCATGCACGGATGCTAACGGGAATCCTATTGCCGGCTACTCGGATCCAGCTACATGCCCGGGCGGTAACCAGAATCCGGCTTTTCTGCCAGTGTTATTGCCCTACGACCTGACACGTGGAGGACAGCTTTACCATTATTTAGGCCGCACGGATGTGAAGGAACTGGCCATGTATATCGAGGATCAGATCAAGGCCGGGAACTGGCTCTTTAATGTCGGCATCCGCGGCGATTTGTACAACGGCCTGGCGACGTCGCGCCAAGCGGAGCCACGTTTGGGCATCGCTTATAGCCTCAAGCCCACCAGCACGGTGCTGCGCGTTTCCTATGCACGCACCCTGGAAACACCGTTCAACGAAAACCTCGTGCTGTCGAGTTCCGGATGCTCGAATGCGGTGCTTGCTCCGCTGCTCGTCTGTTCGTCCGGGGTGTCTGGAACCTTGGAACCGGGTTTCCGCAACGAATTCCATGCCGGCTTCCAACAGGCCTTTGGTAAGAACTTCGTATTCAGCGGAGATTACATTTGGAAATATACCCACAACGCTTTTGACTTCAGTGTTCTGGGTAACACACCCATCACCTTTCCTATTGACTGGCACAATTCGAAGATTCCGGGTTACGCGTTACGCGCCGATGTGCCCAACTTTCATAATTTAAGTGCGTTTGTGGTGATGTCGTCGGTCTCCGCCAGATTCTTCCCGCCCCAGGTCGCCGGAGCCGGTGCGACTGTCGGCCAGACCGGCTTACCCTTCCGCATCGACCATGACGAACGGTTTAATCAGACCACGCATGTGCAATACCAAACGCCAGGAGTAGGCTTCCTCAAACCCTGGATCGGTTTCAATTGGCGGTATGACAGCGGCCTGGTGGCCGGCAACGCCCCCTGTTACGGGATTACAGACCCCAACAGCCCCTGCTTTGCCACTTCCACCACGCTGAATGGGCAACCGGCCATCAAGATGGTCAGCGCATTCGGCCAACCGCTCACCGCCGATCAGGAAGCCCAGGCTGGTCTTATCTGCGACGGCGTCAGGGCCACTCCATTCGCTGCGCTTCCGAGCGTCTGCCCGGCAACAGAGCTGACCTCCCACCTGGTCGACATCCCCGCCCCGAATACAGGAAACAACGACAAGAACCCACAACGCATTGCGCCACGCAATCTCTTCGACGCCTCCATCGGCGAGGACAACATCTTCAAGGGTGACAGGTACAAATGGAGTTTGCGGCTAACGGGGGTGAACATCGCAAACAAGTACGCACTCTATAACTTCCTCTCCACGTTCAGCGGTACGCACTACGTGACGCCGCGAGCGCTTACGGTGGAAGTGGGGTTGCACTTCTAGCCGGAACCAACTCGTCTTTCCCGGCGCTTCAGGGGACAGCAGGCACTTGCTGTCCCTGAAGCAGCGTCCCGAAGGGAGGCGGTTGTGTCGAGGACGATGAATCAAGGTAAGGGCAGCAAGCGCAGGGTGCGGCGGATCCGCTGGACGCGCTCTGAGAAGCTGGGCGCGGTTTTGTTTCTTCTGGCGTTGGTCGCCGAAGTGATCTGTGTGGGGTTGTGGCTTATGGGACACTCCGTCGATTAAAGCGGTTTCGCAATTACTGTGGCCTCACAAAGATCGCGAGGAGTGGTTTTGCTTGAGAGAAAACCACGAAAAGGAGGAGAGCCATGGGCCGGATACTTGAAGGGGAACGAACGAACAAGAGCGCGTTGCCGGGACGCGTTCCGGCGTGGTCGATCCTGACCGTGATCCTGGCCTTCGCAGTAGGAATCGCTGTTGCGATGTATCACTGGGAGAGAGATCGAACCGGACTTCAGCGTTGGTATTTCGCGAGTTACGTGCGCAGCGTGCTCTCCGAATCGAACGGGTTTCGCGGCAAAGGCCTGAGCCGGTATAGTGTGATCGATCTAGTCGATGACCGCTACCCAGAGCAGACACTCACTACTGTGACAGACGAAGATGCGGCCGTGATCGCCAACAGAGACGGCACGCTCACCCTCAAGTACACGGAAAAGTGGGCCGATCGGAAACACCTCAGAGCCGTAGTTCGAACGATCGCCGTGGATGCCGAGGTCATGCACGGTTGGTTGCTGGAAAAAGTCTATGGCTTGGAGGATGTTGGCGACCTGCTGAAGTGGCCGTTAGAGTGTGGCGTGCTAGCCGCGGGTATGCTTTTGCTGGCTGGGCTATGGTTCGCCATTCCGGCCGATCGGCGGCGGGCAGAACAACGGCGTATGAGCTCTCGCAGCGAATTGTAGAGAACGATGAGGAACCTGGAGGGAATTTGGGTTCTGCGCGGGAACACGCTGATCGTCCTGGCTACGATAGTATTCGGAGCCGGCATGCTCTGGGCTCAATCTCCTCAAACCATTAACGGTTTTGTCAGTGACGATACGCTACTGGTGCAGCAACAGGCTCCTCTTGGGGTCGACGCCGACCCAGTGCGCTCTCCGGATGATGAAGCCCCGGCCCGACGCAGCGACGTCGCCCGCAGCGACAACGGCAAGTTCACGCTCCGGCGCGACGTGGAGGAAGTGATCCTTAACGCCACCGTAGTGGACAGTCATGGACGGAGGATTGAGAGTCTACAAAAGGAGAACTTCCGAGTTACGGAAGATGGAGCAGTGCAGACAATTGCGGATTTTGAGCATCAAGATTTGCCAATCTCGCTGGCAATTCTTATCGATAATTCCGGGTCCATGGGACCTAAACGCCAGGCAGTGAACGCGGCCGCCATCGACCTCGTCAATGCCTCCAATCCAGAGGATGAAACCGTCATCGTCAATTTTGCGGATGAGGCATATCAAGACACAGACTTGACCTCGAGCATTAGCAAGCTGCAGGATGGACTCTCCCAAATTGGGTCACGAGGGGGTACAGCTCTGTACGACGCCATCATCGTTTCCGCGGACTACCTGAAAGAGGCCGCCAAGCGCACGAAGCAGGTGATCCTAATCATCACCGACGGGGAGGACAATGCATCTGGCAACACTCTTGAAGAGGCAGTGCGCCGCGTCCAGGACCTTCAGGGTCCGGTGGTCTACTCGATCGGCCTCCTATTTGACGACACCGCCGGCGGGGGCGAAGTGCACAAAGCCAAGCGTGCCCTGCAACGGCTTTCGGATGAGACAGGCGGAACTGCCTACTTTCCGAAAAAGCTTGCACAGGTACATGAAGTCGCGAAGGAAGTAGCGGCCGACATCCGAAGTCAATACACGATTGGCTATCACTCGGCCAAACCAGCTAGCCAAAGTGGCTACCGCACAGTGCACGTGGACGCGAATGCCAAAGGTATGGCGAGGTTGATGGTAAAGACCCGCGGTGGGTATTTTGCGAAGAGATGAGGCTGCCGTGGATTCAACGCTATTTGGGTGTGCTCCCGATGGACGGATGTCTCTTTTCAGGTGTGGCTACCTATGTAGATTCAATTCTGGGTAGCGTAGTTTGCGGAAAGAGGAATTTATCTCAGGTCGGAATTCAGGAAGGCGAGCGCCTTCTAAAACGTGAATTTTGCCGCGATCTGCATGAGGCGAGGAGCCGCTGCACTTTCGATCTGGCCGAAGCTCGGGTCTTCTCTCTGCCCATCGACCGATGCTGGGCCGTAAAACTGAGCATGATTGAATGCGTTGAATGCCTCGGCTCGGATTCTTTGACGATCGGTGAACGCAGTGGCCGTAATATACCAATGGAGACTGCCCCTGGGAGAGCGCCCGAAGATCGTCCTATTCGGTTCTCAATGTCCGTATCGGATCCAGGCGTGATGCACGCCATGCGGGAACGACACACGCAAACACTGCCACCATGAGCAGCGTTATAGCCACCGCGGCAAGCACCGCTGGATCGAGCGGCTTGATCTCATAGAGCAAGTCGCGCATCAGCCGGCCTGCTTCTAAGCTTGCTGCAAGTCCTAGAACGAGACCGAAGACCGCGGGCCACATTCCATCCAGCAACATCTTCCCCATCACGTGTTCACGGCTTGCGCCCAGCGCGATGCGAATGCCGATTTCCGTTGTCCGCTGCGCTGCGATATACGACATCACACCGAACAGACCCACCGCGGCAACGACCAGCGACAGCGTGGCAAAAACGACAAGCAGTGTCGCGTTGAAGCTCTGATTCTGAGTCGATTTTCCGAGCAACTGGTCCATGGTGAGCACGTCAGAGACGGGCAGATCGCGATCCATCTCCGAGACCATGCGCTGTACCGGCAGCGCGAATTGCTCCGGGTCTTGGCTCGAACGAATCACCAGCGTTCCGACGTTCTCGACGCCTGCATCGAGCGCATAGTATTGCACCGGCCGCGGCGTTTCCCCAATTGCGTAGCGCGTATCGCCCACGATACCGACTACCACGGCATTCTGCCCGTGTGCGCGGAGGTGCTTGCCCAGCGGATCTTCGCCGGTAAAATACTTGCCGGCGAACGACTCGCTGATGACGGCTTCGTTGGCGGCATCCAACCGCTTGGCGTTGTCAAAGGTTCGCCCGCGCAATATTGGAATGCCCATCGCGCCGAAATACTTTGGATCGGCCCAACGGCCCAAGGCAGATAGACCGCGGCCTTGCAGCAACGGTGGATGCTCCACAATGCTGAAGGTCCAATCCGGCCAATCGCCCTGCCCAGGCGCTGCCGTCACAAAGCCTGCCGCTTCCACTCCAGGCAGAGCGCGCACACGCTCGAGCAGTCTGTCGTAGAAGTTGGCTCGCAGCGCGGGCGTAGCATAGCGGGCATCCGGGAGGCCGAGGTGCATGGTGATTACGTTTTGCGTGACGCAGCCCATGTCGGCCGAGCGTAGCCTTTCATAGCTCTTGAGCAGCAACCCGGCACCTGTGAGCAAGATCACAGTCAGCCCCACTTCAAGCGTAAGCAGCACCTTGCGCAGCTTGGCCTGCACTCTGCCGCCGCTTACCGAGCCAGACTTCTCATGTAATGCACTGAGAATCCGCTTGTCGCTCGTACTGAACACAGCAGTCAGTAGGGAAAACAGCGTGCACAGCACGATCACGCCAACCGTAAACGCCGCCACCACGCCATCGATGTGAATGGATTCTACGCGGCTCATCTCTTGGCGAGTTCGCGTCACCCACTGCAGCGCGGCGAGGGCAAGAAACAGTCCCAGCACCCCGGCCGCGGCCGAAAGCATCAGGCACTCCATCAGACGCTCGCGCATCAGCCGCAGCCAGCCTCCGCCCAATGCAGTGCGGATAGCCATCTCTTTACGCCGTGTCGCCGCGCGCGCCACCAGCAGATTGGCCACGTTGAGGCAGGCGATCAGCAGCAGGCAGCAGGTCGCCTCCAGCAGCACGTAGAGCGGCTTCTTGATCTCTCCCACGATGTGCTCGAGTAGCGGGCGGCTCTTCGCGCTTCGAAATACGAATGGGTCGTTGAGATGCTCATTGTGAATGCGCTGGGAAATGATGCTCAGATCGGCCATCCCTTGCTCCGCGCTGACTCCCGACTTCAGTCTCCCTACAACGCGAAACATGTGATCGCTGTGCGAGTTCATCGTGTCTTCGGGCTTGTCGTGGTAGACCGGCGTCCACAGTTGCGTGGAGGCGTCGGGAAAATTAAACCACGCGGGCATCACGCCGATCACGGTATAGGGCTGGGAGTCAAGCTCGATCGTCTTGCCCAGGGTGGCAGGGTTGCCGCCGAAGCGTCGCTTCCAAAGGCCCCAGCTCAGCAACACCGTGCCGTTGGCCGCGGGGCTGTCATCGTCCTGCATAAAATCGCGGCCCAGCGCGGGCCGCACGCCCAGCGTCCGGAGCATCTCCCAGGAAAACAACGCACTCTTCAGCTTCTCCGGTAGTTGTCCGCCCGAACCCGACAGTCCCACCAGGATACTCTGAGCGAGCGCAAGACTGCTGTAGCTGCGGTTCTGCTTCTTCCACTCGGCATACATGCCGCCGGAAACCAGGTTGGAGCCGTTTGTGTCCTCTTCATGCCCGCCTGCCTCATAAAGCATCACCAGCCGCTCAGGGTTCTGGAACGGCAACGGCCTAAGTAAAACGCTACGCACCACCGTGAACAGTGCGACGTTGGCGCCCACGCCCAGCGCCATCACCGTTACCGCGATGACGGTAAAACCGGGGGCGCGGCGAAGTGTGCGCAAACAGAAACGCAGATCGCGCGAGAGAGACGCAAGCCAGTTCCATGCCCAGACGGCGTGCGTCTGTTCGCGAATCAGAGCAGGATTGCCAAAGGCCCGCAGCGCCGCATGGCGAACCTCATCCGCCGAGATACCGCTCTCGCGCTGCTCTTCTTCTTCCAACTCAAGGTCGCTACGCAGCTCCCGCTCCAGGTCCGCATCTCTCTTCTTGCCCTGCCACCAACGCATGTTAGTTCTCCCCGGCGGCCGGCCACGTCACGCGCCACTGCTTGGGCCACCTGCTTCCACTGGGTTTGAACTCGCGAAGTCCGACCCGTTGCTGCGGTTGCTTCGCCATGGAAGACACCCTACCCTCAATCCCGGAGCGATGGTAGACGTTCGACTGCTGCTTGTCAAGGAACGTCGGCATAATCGGAAGTGATGATATGGCGAAAACCGAATCGTACCCATTGCATGGGGCCAACTTCAACAGCCCGCTCCGTCCAGTCCCCGGATAGAACTGATAAAAGGTGAGCGCTGTCAGCGCCACGGTTGCAGGAAGTGGGCTTTGAATTCGGGTGGCAGCTCGAGAAGCCGACCGGCCTCCATCGAGCAGGTAGCCCAATCGACCAATGCGCTGTATTGATTGAGCCCGGTTATATTTCCCAGCCATTGAGAGCCCGAACTGGAGTTCACCACCACAACATTGGGGAGATCGCAGGGGCCCACACAACCGCTCACCGAAAGCTGAACACGCTTCAGTAGGCCGCGACTACGCCACTGCTCTTTTAACCAGGCAACTGGCACCTCTGGACGATCCTTGTACGTTGCCCCGCAGCAACATCCCTGGCAGACAATGATCTGTCCAATCACTCGACGCTTGGTGTCCAGCATGTTCCGGCTCCCTTACTGTTGAAATATAGTGTAGGGGGCTATATTATGCAAACCGGGAGGAAATCTTGGCACACACAACGAAGGATAAGAAAAAATTGCTGTCGCGCACTCGTCGCATCAAGGGTCAGGTCGAGGCGGTGGAACGCGCTCTTGAGGGAGATGCTGAATGCGAAGACATCCTGCAGCTGGTGGCGTCCTGCCGCGGCGCACTCAATGGCCTGATGGCGGAACTGATCGAGGGGCACGTGCGGTTTCACGTTCTTGCCCCCAATCAGAAGTCACTTCCCTCGCAGCTTGAGGCGGCGGAAGAGCTCATTTCGGTGGTCAAGAGATATTTCAACTAGAAGTTTGGAGGCGCCATGAGCGTTGTGAACCAGAACGAAACAGGGGCTGATCCGGGCGAAGTAGCCGAAGCCGGAATTCACCTTCCTGAACCTACGGATGCACTCGCTAGCATCTCTCAAAAAGAAGACTACGAACATGGCTTTCAACTAGTCGAGGTGCTCCGTGTAGTCTTTGTCGCGCTCGCCGCCGCGGCAGTCTGGTTTCATCTCTGGGAGCCCTTCCCCCGAGTAAGCGTTATCGGCCTGGTGGCTACCCTCATCGGGGGCTACCCCATTTTCAAAGAGGCGTTTGAAAACGTTCTTGAGCGCCGCATGACGATGGAACTCTCGATGACGATCGCCCTTGTTTCCGCGCTGGCGATCGGCGAGTTTTTCACCGCGCTTGTGATTACAGCGTTCGTGCTTGCAGCCGAGATCCTCGAAGGGCTCACTGTCGGTCGCGGGCGCCGCGCCATCCAGGACATGCTGGATTTTCTACCCCAGACCGCGAGCGTGCTCAGAGAGGGTCGGATCTTCGAAGTGGATACCAAAACAATTCTGCCCGGAGAAGTGGTTGTCATACGGCCCGGCGGCAGAATCCCGGTGGACGGCCGGGTCCTTAGCGGTCATTCGTTTGTCGAGCAGGCGGCAATCACAGGCGAACCCATGCCCAGTGAAAAGCAGGCTGGAAGCGATGTCTACGCGGGAACCATCAACCAAGCCGGAACACTCCAGGTCGGCGCCGAGCGTCTAGGAAAAGAGACGACCTTCGGCAAGATCATCGAGGCAGTCGAGAATGCAGAGCGCTCCCGCGCGCCGATTCAAAAGACAGCAGACCGGCTTGCCGGCTACCTGGTCTACTTCGCCTTGGGCGCCGCCGTGCTTACCTTCCTGATCACACACAACCTACGGTCTACAATCTCGGTGATCATCGTTGCCGGCGCGTGCGGGATTGCTGCGGGCACGCCACTGGCCATTCTGGGCGCCATCGGACGCGCGGCCCGAAAGGGCGCAGTCATCAAGGGTGGAATCTACCTCGAAGCGCTGGGGCACCTAAATACAGTCTTCCTCGACAAGACGGGAACATTGACCTACGGAACTCCCGTGGTTTCGACCGTCCGTACCGCGCCGGGTATTTCCGAGCGCACCCTCATCGAAGCCGCTGCCACGGCGGAACGAAATTCAGAGCATCCGCTGGGCCGTGCCATCGTCCGCTTTGCGGAGCGGAAGAACCTGGAGGTTGCCGATCCCGAATTCTTTGAGTACCGCGTTGGCCGGGGAGTTCTTGCCTCTTTGCGCGGCACAGCCATCGTGGTAGGGAATCGAGCTCTTTTTGAAGAACTGGGAATCGCTCATCCAGAAAAGGAGGTCCATGGCAAAGAGGCAGGAACCGAGGTCCTGGTCGCACAGGGAGGCCGCTACTGCGGCTCCGTTGTAGTGACCGACCAATTACGTCCGAGCGCAGCGCCCGCGGTCAGGGCGCTAGGTGAGATGAATATCAAGGTCGTCTTACTCACCGGGGATACCAAGGCAGCCGCGGAAGCGGCAGCAGACCAACTCGGCATCATCGAATTTTACGCCGAACTTTTGCCGGAACAGAAGACTGCCTTTATCGCTGAGCAGGTGAGAAGAGGTCGAACGGTGGCCATGTTGGGCGACGGCATCAATGATGCGCCCGCACTCAGCGAGGCAACGGTTGGCGTCGCCATGGGCGCCGGAACCGATGTTGCCAGAGAAAGTGCAGATGTGGTTCTAATCGGCAATGATCTGGCGAAGTTTGTGGATACGGTCCGCATCGCGCGGAACTGCCGCCGCATCATCCTGCAGAATTTCTACGGCACGCTGATCGTAGACACTGTTGGCATCGGCCTGGCGGCGGCCGGCTTTCTCAACCCGCTTATTGCAACGTTGATTCACGTCGTCTCGGAGCTTACCTTCATCCTCAACTCAACCCGCCTCCTTCCGGCTCGGGAAAAGGAAAAATCCGCCGGTATCGAGCCTGCCATGGTCACCAGCTAAGGAGCCTGGACCAGGTAAGGCGCGTTGCTTATCCCAACGTCACACTTTCGCACCGCTGTCCGCACAAGGGAGCAGAACAACCGTCTCACTGCGGCCTTGGCCCAAACGCTCTTCAGCGATAGCCCCAGGCTCTACCTAACTCGAATCGCATCAACCATCGCATCTTGGGAATGGGTGGATGAAGAGCGAAATCGGAAGAAGCGGCAGTACCAACCGTGTTCAGGATGGAGGTGGCTTCAGGGGAGTGGACAGCATCGCGGCAGGTTGATGATGACGCTTTGTTGGGTGTGCTTGCTGAGCTGAATCCAACGTCGCTTCCGTTAATTACACGAATGGATTTTGGACACACCGATCCGAAGCTCGTTCTTCCCATCGGAGTCGCGGTGGAAATCGACCGCGACGGCAGGAAGATTCGCCTGCTCGAGTCACCGACGATCTGGCGAAGCCCTCTCTGCGTCGGCTCTCCGATGTTATCTGGCTTTTCGGCCGGCTCATCGAGTTCAACAGCGGGGTCGAGTCACGCCTCCGTTCCGAATCCAAAGGTGGCCCTAAATGGTCGAGAGCCTGGTAGTGCCCGCAGACATGGATTTTAAAGCGGTTTCGCAATTACTGTGGAATCATAAAGGTCGCGAGGAGTGGTTTTCCTTGGGAGAAAACCACGAAGGGCGACGTGGCTCCCCCGGGTTTCCTGCCCGCGGCACTCACCGGAGCAATCGTGTGCGGCTTTCTTCAGGTAAAGCCGCATGCAGTTCAATGGCGCCACGAAGCTCTGCAGGAAATCCGGGTTCGGTTTACACCGATTGCGAAGCCGCTCTAGCGAACCCGAACGAAGAGAACGGATCGTGAGAACCTACGGCTGATATGGCGAAGATCGAATCGTACCCTTTGCATGGGGGCCAACTTCAGCAGATCGCCGAGCGCTTCGGCATTCCTGTGTCGCAGCTTCTGGACTTCAGCGCCAATATAAACCCTGACGGGCCGCCACCATCAGTCTTGTCGACGTTGCGTGCGAGTCTGAACGACCCCTCAGCACTCACGGAGTACCCCGATCTGCAGCTGACCGAAGTCAAACAGGCGATCGCAAGCTATGCACGGGTCAACACACCGAATATTATCGTCGCCAACGGATTTGTGCCGCTACTCGAAGCTGTCTTACGCTCGTTGCCAATTCGCCGCTGCCTGCTTTCCGTTCCAGCCTTCGTTGAATATCGCAAGACCCTCGGCCGCGCTGGAGTCGCGATAGCCCTCTACGCATTGAATCCGGATTCCAATTTTAAGTACGATCCCGCTGCGATGGTAGCGGGAGATGAGGACGCCATCCTGCTTGCGAACCCGCAGAATCCTTCGGGGATCGGTCATGATGCTGCGTTGCTGCGCGATCTGGTCGCCAGGGCTTCTGAAAAAAAGATGTATGTCTTGCTCGACGAAGCCTTCATCGACTATGTTCCCGAACACTCACTCACGGCGGAGACCGATGAGTTTTCCAACTTGATCGTCTTTCGCTCGGTCACGAAATTTCATGGCATACCCGGACTGCGGGTCGCCTACGCAGTCGCCAATCCTGCCCTTTCGATGTCGATTCGCGACAGCGTCCCGCCATGGCCCGTCACGACCCTCGCTTCCCGCGCAGTTAGCGTGGCCCTCGGCGAACGGCCCTATGCTGATCGCGCGAGAGCCCACAACATAGAGCGCCGAATCTCGCTCGAGAACGACCTTGAGCGGCTGGGACTCTTGACGTATCCTTCCTCTGCAAACTTCATCCTCTTTCGGCTCCGTGAAGGAATCGATCCCGATATCTTCTGGCGGCACATGATCATCGAGCACGGTATTGTTCTTCGCGCTTGCGCAAACTACGAGGGCCTCCCTAGCGGACACTTCCGTGTCGCTGTCCGCACAAGGGAGCAGAACATCCGTCTGACTGCGGCTTTGGCGCAAACACTAGACACCCATAACTGAACGGTTTAGTATAGAAATCATCAGGTCGCTGCCTGCACACGGGAGGTACCTCCTCGGATGATTTCCGTCAGCCATCTCGTCAAAGTCTTCGGCGATTTAACCGCCGTTAACGACATCAGTTTCGACGTCGCACAGGGTGAGATCTTTGCTTTTCTCGGACCCAACGGCGCCGGCAAAACCACCACCATCAAGATGCTCACCACGCTCTTGCGCCCCACCAGCGGCCGTATCGAGCTGGATGGACTTGATCCTACGGTGAAGCAGAAGCTGGCCCGCCAACGCTTCGGCATCGTCTTTCAGGATCCCAGTCTCGACAATGAACAAACCGCCCGGGAGAACATGGAGCTCCACGGCGTCCTGTACCACGTGCCCCGCAAGCTGCGGGCCCAGCGCACCGAGGAACTGTTGAAGCTCTTCGAGCTATGGGATCGCAAAGACGCCATCGTGAAAACCTTCTCCGGTGGCATGAAGCGGCGGCTGGAGATCGCTCGCGGCTTTCTGCACACTCCCAAGATTCTTTTTCTCGACGAGCCCACCCTTGGCCTCGACCCGCAGAGCCGGAACCAACTCTGGACCCACGTCAAGCGCCTTAACGAGACGGAGAAGACCACCGTCTTCCTCACGACCCATTACATGGACGAGGCCGACCGCGTCGCCCATCGCATCGCCATCATGGACCATGGAACGATCGTGGCCCAAGGCACCTCGGCGGAGTTGAAACAGCAGACGGGAACCGAATCGCTTGAAGCCGCGTTTCTGGCCCTCACCGGCTCTTCGCTCCGTGACGAAGCTGCCACCTCCAAAGATGCGCTGCGCCAGGTCGCGCAGATGTTTGGACGCCGTTAACCGTTGGAGAGGAGCAAACCGAAATGGGCGCGATCTATATCTTGTGGTTGCGGGAGCTGAAGCGCTACGTGCGCTCCCGAGTACAAATCGTGGTATCGCTCGGCCAGCCGTGCCTCTACCTGCTGGCGCTGGGCTTCGGGCTCGGTCCGGTCTTCCGCCAGGCCGGCCACGGCAGCTATCTGCAGTTCATGGCTCCGGGTGTCATCGGCATGACCGTCCTCTTTAGCTCTGTCTTCTCCGGTATCGCCATGCTTTGGGATCGGCAATTCGGCTTCCTCAAAGAAACGCTGGTCGCTCCCGTATCGCGCATGCAAATCATGATTGGGCGCACGCTGGGCGGCGCAACCGTTGCCGTGATCCAGGGCACGTTGATCCTCATCATCTGCCTCATCGCCGGCTTTCGCCCCCACAGCTGGTTTGCCATCCCGCTCGCCTTTCTCTTCGTTATCATGATCGCCATCGTCTTTGCCGCGTTGGGAACTGCCATCGGCTCGATCATTAAAGACATGCAGGGTTTTCAACTGGTCATGAACTTCATGGTCATGCCCATCTTCTTTCTATCCGGCGCGCTCTTTCCCCTGGCCAATCTGCCGCTGGCCATGAGCATCATCACCAAGCTCGATCCGTTGGCGTATGGAGTGGACGGGCTGCGCGGCGTGCTCATCAACAACTGGCAGTTCAGCCTGGAATTCGACGTCGCTTTGCTCGCGGGGATCGCCGCGATCTTCCTTAGCGCAGGCGCCTATCTGTTTAGCAGGATTGAAGCGTAAGACGAGATGGCAAGACCCAGAAGCGCGCAGGCCCACAAGAAAGTCTTGGAAGCGGCCGTCCAGTTGTTCTCAGAACGCGGCATCGACGCTACCAGCATGGATGCCATCGCCGAGACGTCTGGGGTAAGCAAGGCCACCATCTACAAGCACTGGCAGGATAAGGATGCCCTGTGCCTGGAAGTGATCGGCTATCTGCATGGACTCGACGAGGAGCCGCCGGTCTTCGACTCCGGCGACCTCCGCGCCGACCTCATCGCCCTGCTCCAGTATCAGCCGGCAGCCGACCGCCAGGCGCTGCGGGAAAAAATTACGCCCCACATGATCGCCTATGCCTCGCGCAACCGCGCGCTGGCTGCAGTCTGGCGGGCAAGGGTCGTCGAGCCTGCCCGGGTGGCCTTGACCAACGTCATCAAGCGCGGAGAAAGGCGGGGTGTCCTGCGCCGCGGCATCGATCCCGAGGTGGGCATCGCGCTCCTGCTCGGTCCCATGATCTATCGCCGCATATTCGTAACCAAGGCAGGCGGCAAGGCTCCCAAGGACCTCGAGATCCACGTCGTCGACGCCTTCCTCGCGGCCTTCGCGACGGAAAAACGCAAGCCGTCTCATCGCTGATTCTGTTGTGCAAACAACGCGAGCGGGATGGCATCGCCCATGGCTCGATAGCCGGCTGGATTAGGGTGCAGATGATCGCGGCAATCATAAGCCAATAAAACGCGAGCAAGGGTAAGAGTACGTGGGTCACGGGTCCAAAGTGTGTGAGCCGCGACAACAGCAGCGCAGAATGCGGACGATACGATGAGGCATACGAGCAAGCATGGAAGCCGTCTCTTCGAACGCACACTCGTGCCTTTCCAGTGGACTGTAACAGCTGATTAGATAGAGCCACAGGGGCTTTAGAAGGTGTGTGAGAACCAAGTTTGGTAGATAACAGTCCCGCAGGGGCGCTCAATTTAGTCCAGGATTGCGTCCCATAAACGCTAACTTGTTTGGGATGTTTTTTGTCAAAACTCCCACAAAATCGTCATCCAGAGAGGTTGTGACTTTTTTGATTTGTCGTCGTTTTTGACGCACTCCAACCATAATGTTTTTCGATCAGCACCGCCGGGGTCCTTCGACTGCGCGCCATCAAGCGCTGTGTCACGCGACAAATCTGTGAGGCGCTCCGCTCAGGATGACGATTTTGTGGTGAGTTTTGGCGAAAAACATCCCAAACAAGTTAGCGTTTATGGGACGCAATCCTGGACTAAATTCAGCCCTGCGGGACTGATATCTATCAAACTTGGTTCTCACACACTCTCTTAAGCCCAATTCTTTCTCAGCCGCTTGCGGCCCGAAAGTCGGGCCCTGACACAAAGCATGATAGCCGCGACCCCTAGAAGAGTCGCGCATTTGCGCAAATTTGGTTCTACTCCTGGATCAGGCTAGTGTCTCAATCGATGCCGCGGCGCAGGATTCCCCGGCTTTTCTCCGCGCTTGATAATGTTGGTCAACGCTATGCGGGCCGGCTCGACGACTCTAGCCCGCTTTTGTAAGCAGTTGGGCATACTATGGATGCGCGCCTAGTGGACCTCGAAATCCAGGTGGTCGACGCCTTCCTCGCGGCCTTCGGGACGGAAAAACGCAAGCCGTCTCATCGCTGATTCTTTTGTGCAAAGAGCGCGAGCGGGATGGCATCGCCCATGGCTCGATAGCCGGCCGGATTAGGGTGCAGATGATCGCCGCAGTCATAAGCCGGCAGCAGGCGGCCGGGCCGCTGCGGATCGCGCACGACCTGGTCGAAGTCGATCACTTCATCGAAGTGGCCCGGGGCACGAACCCAGGCGTTGATCGCCTGCCTGTCGCTCTCGCTGGCCGGCCCGGGATGATAGTAATCGGAGCCGTCAAACGGTGTGATGGTGCCGCCGATCACCCTGATCGCATGGGTGTGGGCGCGCACGATGATCTGCTCATAGGCGGAGAGCATGCGGCCCACCAGGGCAATGTGTTCCGCGGTAGAGACCTCGCCTTTACGGGTGAGGTCGCCGAGGTCGTTGACTCCCTCGAACAGGATCAGCCAGCGAACCCCCGCCTGGGCGAGCACGTCGCGATCCACGCGGGCCAGCGCATTCGGGCCGAGGCCGTCGGTGAGCAGATGGTTGCCGCCGATCCCCTGGTTCAGCACCCCGATGGAGCGCGTCGACGCAGACGTTCCCAGCCGCTCCGCGAGAATGTCAGTCCAGCGGTCATTGCCGTTGGTGGTGCTGGCGTGTCCGTCCGTGATGGAGTCGCCCAGCGCTACGATGGAAGCCGCGCCCGGCGGCGCCAGCACATCGACTCCCGATACCTGGTACCAGTGGTCCACATGCTTTGCACCAGGCAGGTCAGCGGATGAGACCAGGTCGCCCTGTACATAATAAGACGTGGCGCGCGATCCGGGATGACCGGTTTCGCGAGCCGGGGGCTCATCCAGATGAAATGTGATGGCCATGCTGGAGAGCGGCGCGACCGCGTAATTGGTGGAGTCGGAGATGTACTCGGCGCCTGCCGGCACAATGATCCCGGTTGCACCCGAGAAGGTCAGAGGCTTGTCCGATTTGGGGTCGATGGCCGAAGCAGCGGACGAAAGCGGACGTGCGATATGCACCGAGGTGAATCGCAGCGGCTCAGTGCCGAAAGCATTGGAGATATGAACGCGCAACCTGCTGCCGCCGATTGATAGCCGGACAATCTGGCGGATGGTAGCGTCGTGCAGGTCGGCCGGGGCGAGAGAATTGCCCGGCTCCGGGATCTGTTGGGACGCGGCCCAGCTCCCCACCCAAGCCTGGGCATCCGCGCAGATGCCAGGCCGGGATAGAACCAGAAGAAGCAGGGTGACCAATGCGACAGTTTTTGTTGGCTTCATTTCCAATTAGTATGGATCTCGAACGAAATAGCTAAATAACGAATGCAAGGGTAGCACCATGCGAATGCTCGTGCGTCTGGCTCCTGGGCTCCTACCGCTTTCTCTCGCAGCCCTGCTCGCTCTAACAGCAACTCCGGGCCCGGCGCAGAATTCTGCCTCAACCGTACCTGGGCCCGTTACCTTCACCAATGATCAGGATCGTCAAAACATGATGGACCAGCTCGGAATCCAGGCGCTCCGCCCCGGTCCCAGCGGAGACGAAAAAGCGCCGAATCATGCGAACTACGACGAGTCGACGGCTAATCCGTACACTAATGTTCCCGATCCGCTCACCCTCAACAACGGCCAGAAGGTAACCACTCCGCAAATGTGGTGGGACGTGAGGCGGCCGCAGATCGTGCACGATTACGAGCAGTACGTTTATGGACGGCTGCCGAAGAATATTCCAAAGGTGACCTGGTCGGTCCTGGCCAGCGAGAAAGAGCAGGTCGGCTTCCATCCCGTGGTCGCAACCGACCTCATTGGCCAGGTAGACAATTCATCCTATCCGCAGATCAGCGTGAATCTCCGCATGACGCTGGTGTTGCCGGCCGACGTCAAAGGACCGGTGCCCGTTCTCATAATGTTTGGCCCCGCCGGTTTCCCCAGCCCGGTTCAACCTTCGTCCGAAGAATTGGCTCGCCTCAATACGGCGATGAAGGCTCTGCTGGTGCAGCAGGACCCATCCTTGAAGGATGTGATTGCCGAGCATCCGGGATGGAACCCGGTCCGCCCCGTCCCGTTCGAGTTTCCCAAGCCGAATGTCGATGGTGACCCGCCCAGCACCATTGAATTGATCGCAGCCGGTTGGGGCTTTGCCACCCTCGATCCGGCAAGCGCGCAGGCCGACAACGGAGCGGGAATCACGCGCGGCATCATCGGTCTGGTTAACCAGGGCCAGCCGCGCCAACCGGACCAATGGGGAGCGCTGCGCGCCTGGGCGTGGGCCGCCGGCCGTGGTCTGGATTATCTCGAAACCAATCCCGCGGTGGATGCCAAGCACGTCGGTATCGAGGGAGTGTCGCGTTACGGCAAAGCGGCGTTGGTGACGATGGCCTTCGATCAGCGCTTCGCGATGGTGTTGGTCGGGTCCTCGGGCAAGGGCGGCGCAACCCTCTTGCGCCGCAACTTCGGCGAAGCCGTGGAAAGCCTGGCCGGCGGAGAATACTACTGGATGGCCGGGAATTTCATGAAGTACGGCGTGGCCAAAGCTGCCTTCGGCAATATGAATCCCGGAGACCTCCCAGTGGACTCCGACGAGCTGATCGCATTGTGCGCTCCCCGCCTGACGTTTATCAGCTACGGCATCCCCGAGCAGGGAGACGCTAAATGGCTCGACCATCGAGGCAGCTTTATGGCGACCGTGGCGGCCAGCCCGGTGTGGACGCTCCTGGGAGCGAAGGGGCTCGGCGTTGAAGAGGACTACCGCACGGCCAAGATGCCCGCGGTCAATGACGGCCTGCTCAGTGGACAGCTGGCGTGGAGGCAGGACGACGGAGGCCATACCGATGCGCCCAACATGAAGTATTTCATTCGTTGGGCGAACCAGTTTATCGGCTACCCACATGCGTAGGCCGGCGTCCGGTAAAGTGAGGTGCCACTTTGCCGAGGGCAGGGCCAGCTGCCTCGCAGAACCGGCAGCTGGTGTACCGTGAAGGGTGACATGTTTGCCCAGGAACACGACGCAGCCGGCAAGTCCGTGGCGGAGCGGCAAATCTCCATCCAACCCCGCAACTGGCTTGTGGGGCTCACCAGTTTCTTCATCCTGCTGCAGAGCGCTTGCACCGCGGTCATGGCGATCAGCGGAGTTCGCGTCGTCATCGGCCTCAGCGCTCTCGCTGCTGCTGCCGGCCTGAACCGGCCGGCGACCGGATTCCACGCGGACGCTATTCGTATTCCCATGATGACGATTGCCCTCATCGGTTCATTCATCAACTTGTATGTCATCTGGCGAATCCGCAGCCTGCGTTCCCGGCCGTCCTCGCAGTGGCGCGTTAGCCCAGCAACTGCAAAACAGAAACGTTCAGAAGCAATCCAGATCGCGCTTGCCGTCATTACTCTCGCGCTGGTGGTAGCGGAGTGGATCACGCATCGCATCGTGCACAACGTGCCTTAGTGGCTACGAACCTCCGTTACTGCGCACGGAGCGCCCGCATTGGGTCGATGGAGGCTGCGCGGTACGCCGGAATCAACGATGCCCCGAGCGCCAGGGCAAAGATGAACATCGCCGCCAACACAATAACAACAGGGTCGAGCGGATCCACCTGAAACAGGAGTGAACGCAACAGACGCATGGCGAATACGGCCGCCACCGCGCCTATGGCGCTACCCATCAGTCCCAACCTGGCGCCGGAGACAAGAACCAATCGCATCACCGTTGTGCGCTGCGAGCCGAGGGCCAGACGAATCGCCATTTCCTGGGTACGCAGAACAGTCGAGAAGGCGATGACGCTATAGATGCCGAGCATCGCCAGCACCACTGCCGCAGCGGCGAAGCTGGAGATGAGGGCGGTGTTGAAGCGGCGCGGCGCCTGGCCTTCTGAAACTACCCGGTCCATGGATTCAACATGAGTGAGCGGAAGCTGCGGATCAATGGATCGGATCACGGAGCGCAGCGCATCCGCCATCTGCTCCGGCGGCAGTTGGCTGCGCACTACGATTGAACCGCCATTGCCTACCAGCATGCCGGGAGACGCAAAAGGGCCCACGTTGGTCTTGCCCTGGCTGAACGGCAGGTAAACCTGGTTCGTCGTAGGAACGTCGGCCGCAAGCTCCTTGACCTCCCCGATCTCCCCCCACCACGGTTATCCAGGGCAGCGTCGTTGCTTCCGCCGAGCCGCGATGCAGGCGCTTTCCAATAGGGTCCTGTCCCGGCCAGTAGCGCTCGGCCAGGGTACGGTTGACGACCACCACCAGCGGAGAAGTTGCGGTATCGGCCGGGGTAAAGGCGCGTCCGCGAAGGATCGGGATACCCGCGGCCCTGAAGTAGTCGCCCATCACCTCGGGCAGCCAGACCAGGTTCAAGCCGGCGCCTCGCACAGGGACGTAACCCTCGGGAGTAAAGGTGCTGCGCAGGTCCTGACCGGCCGCAGGCAACAAGGTGGTGACTCCCACCGCCTCCACTCCGGGTAGCTGCTCCAGTCTGCTTTGCAGGATCGAGTTGAATACATCGATTTCGGGCTGGGTGGAGTAATGCTGGCGGGGCAGGTTATAGCCGGCAGTCAGCATGTGATCGGCGCGAAAGCCCAATGGGACGGAGCGCATCTTCTGAAAGCTGCGCAACAAAAGGCCAGAGGCGACGAGCAGTACTAACGCGACCGCAAGCTCCGCGATCACCAGCGCTGAGCGCAGCCGGGCTTGTCCGCCCCCGGCGGTGCCGGTGCGCCCTCCTTCCTTTAACGCTTCATTCGCGCTGGTGCGCGTGGCAGCCAGGCCGGGAACCAGTCCGCACAGAAGGCCGGTCAATACCGCCAATCCGAGTGCGAAGGCGACCACTTGCCAGTCCAGCCCGACAGAGCTGACGCGTGGCAGTGTTTCCGGCAGAAAGCTGATGCCTGCGCGGAGCGCAATCCACGCCAGGGCCAGCCCCAGGATGCCGCCGCTCATGCTGAGCAGCAACGCCTCCACCAGCCATTGGCGAAGCACGGCCGCTCCACTTGCGCCAAGGGCCACGTGCACGGCGATCTCGTGGCGCCGGCCAATCATGCGTACCAGCAACAACCCAGCGAGATTGACGCAGGCGATAAACAACACCAACATGACAGCGAGAAACATCGTGCGAACCAAGGGCCGGGCCTGTGCTACCGTGGCCTCGTCCAGCCGCTCCACCAGGGGATGAATATGCCGCCTGGCGAGAGCCGGCGGAAAGTTCCGCATGATCTCCTGTGCCGCCCCGGCAGCATCCTGCTGAGCCTGGGCCGGGGTCACGCCGGGCTTCAACCGTCCCACCATGTAGAAGCTCCAGCCTCCCGCACCCTGGGTTAACTCATTGTGGGTAAGGCTCAACGGCACCCAAAGTTCGCTGCGGTTCAACTGGCCGGGAACCAGGGGAAATTCAAAGCCGCGCGGCATTACGCCTATGATCTCGTAGGGCTTGCGATCGAGCAGAAGCTTTTGGCCCAGAATATGAGCGTCGCTATGGAAGCGGCCGCGCCACATTTCATAACTGATGACCGTTAAGCGCGCCGCGGAGTCGTCTTCCTGTTGCGTAAAGGTACGCCCCAGCAACGGGGCGACGGCGAGGACCGGGAAGATACTGGCGCTGAGCCGCGCGGCGTTCGTCTGCGCGGGCTCGCCCTCGCCCGAAACCTCGTATGTGGACATCTGGTATCCACCGAGGCCGGAGAAGGCGCTGGTGTCGCGCATATAAATACGAACCCCGGGCGCGGTGACGGCGGGTGTGTCGCCGCCATAGTCCACTCCTTCGATGATGTCTGAGAGTGTCACTAACCTGGCCTGGTCGGGAAACGGCAGAGGCCGCAGCAGTACGCCCTCGACGATGGAGAAGATGCCGGTAGTGGCGCCGATGCCGAAGGCCAACATAAGCACGGCAGTGAACGTTAATCCTGGCGATCTGCGCAATTGCCGCAGCGCATGATGCATCTCTCGAAAGAGCGGCATTGAAGGCTCCATATAGACGATAGACGAATGCAATTGCCGGATGCACGAGGCTGGTGGAAGTTAGAGCTCCAAATTAGGGCTTCGACAGGTTGATGCTTGTACGAAGAGGACGGCTAAACAGGCTGCAGAAAAACTCTTGTTTTGTATCAGGGCACGACTTTAGTCGTGCCGGAAACGATTGAAATTACGTCGGGCTTTAGCCCCTGAGGTACGCCTTTCCACGCTTGTATCTGCACGGAACTACTATGTACCTCAGCGGCTTCTAAAGCCGCTCCCCCGCGCATTACATCTACAGCACGGCTGAACAGGCTGCGGAAAAACTCGCGATTGGGCGGGAAAGACGTACCTCAGGGCCTAAAGGCCGACATATTCTCAATCGTTTGCGGCACGACTAAAGTCGTGCCCTGATACAAAACGGAGTTTTTCCGCAGCCTGTTTAGCCGTGCCCTTCGTACAGAGACATGCGACCTTCCCGGTAGACGCTGCTAATGCTCCATCTTGCGTATCTCCTCTTCAAGCCGCGCGTGTAGCCGCTCGCTGAAGCCAAGGGGCAGCTCAAATACGCGCTCGTCCGCGGTGAGAATCAGGATATTGCGCGTCGAATCCAGGATGGCGGAGCAAATCTCACAATGCTCCAGGTGCTTCTGTACCTGCTCCAGCACATCGGGTGGGAGAGTCTGGTCCAGGTAGCCGGAGATGTGCGCCCAAACATGTTTACACTCTATAACCATGCGAGCCACCTCCGTTTGGGAGCGATCTGCTTCAACTGCGGAGCCAGGTTCTTCTGCAACATCATGCGCGCCCGATGCAAGCGCACCTTGACTGAAGCGATACTGATCCCCAGCGCCTGCGCAGCCTCATTCACGCTCAGTTCCTCGATGTCTCGCAGCTGGAAGACTTCGCGGTAGATCAGCGGAAGAGCGGTGATGGCTTTCTGCAACAGAACCCTCACTTCCTTCCGCTCCAGCACCTCCGAGGGGATCTCCTTCCAGTCCCGTAGCAGGGCCGGCGACGCGTGTCCCTGCTCATCCGCCGGCTCATCCAGCGACTCCATCTTGATCGTATCGCGGTGCCGGATGCGGCTTCGCGCCTCGTTCAGTGTGATGCTCACCAGCCAGGTGCCAAACTTCGCGTCGCCGCGAAAACTCGCCAGGTTGCGAAACGCCTTGAGGAACGCTTCCTGGGCGGCGTCTTCCGCATCGGCTTCGTTGCGCAGAAACGACAGAGCCATAGCGTAAACCCTGCGCTCATAAGGGCGAATCAATTCATGGAACAGTTGCGCGTCGCCGCCAAGGATCGCAGCGATCATCCGCGACTCATCTCTCTCCATGGCCATGCAATTCTCTAAAGCGGCTTTGTATCCGTTCCCAGCACACGCCCGTTACCCGGCGTTTGCGCGAACAGGATGAGATGATGGCCCTGCGAAGCCTGGAACGTTGAAGGAATCTGGATCTCTACCGTCCTCTCCCCGGCGGCCTGCACCTTGCCTATTCGCGTGATGGAACGCGCCACTGAGACATGTGCCAACAAGCGCCCGGAGTTTTCGCCGTGCAGCACGTTGGACTTGTCCGAGTCGTCGGCCAGCACGGCAATCAGGTCCACTCCCTTAGCCGGCACCTCGCCGCCGGCGGAAAATTTCACCGTCAATTTGTCTCCGGCCGCGCTTAGGGACAGAATGCGGAGAGACATCCGCGGTCGCTGCTCTTCCTCTTTCTGCACCGCCTGCGCCAGGGCAGCGCGATCGCTGCCGACAATCTGCTCCGCGCCGTTGATCACCATCTGCGGCGTGTATACGCCGTCCAGCTGGAATCTCTGGCCATAGGCATTTTGCCGGTCCGTGTAGACCGGAGAGGAGTAAGGATCAGACCATCCGAGTTGGTTCCAGTAGGTGACATGCTCGCTGATGCCGACTACCAACAGCCCTGCGTTGGTCCGGCTGCCATTCACCTGCCTGAGCAAGGCATCCGCCGGAGGGCAGCTGGAACATCCTTCCGAGGTGAATAGCTCGACCAGTACGGCCCTTTGGCCGGGCTCGCTTACGCCTTCTTGTGCCTGCAGGACCGCCGCCAGAGTGAAGGCCACAATGGCGGCAACGATCGCGGCAATCCATTTGCTTTGCTTGTACATGCTGGCGATAAGACGCGCAGGCAGGCCTGGAGTTACAAACTACATATTGGTATGGCCGTGCCGCATCTCCTCATTGAAGGAAGGCTTGGTGAGCGCGTACGCCTGCTCCAGCCGTGCGCGGAACTCGGGCTCGCGCGCCAGCAGCGCCGGTGTGGCCGCGGCAAACTCGCGCGCCCCGTCTTTCTCCTCGCTTACCGTCACCAGCCCGGCGGCGGCTAATGCAGCGGCCGCGCCGATCAGCTCTTCCGGGGTGGTGTTCAGGTATTGCGCGTCCCGCGGGTCGGCAATCCACACCGGCTGGGAGTTGCCCAGAATCCCAGAGAGCCAAAACACTTTGGTCATCAGGAATTGTTGGCGCGCCTGGTCATCGGTGTCGGTGAAGAAAAACTTCTTTTGCCAGCGGCTGTAATAGCGCGTAGTCACCGGAACCGGCTGGCGATTGCCGCTCTTCAGCAGTTCGAGCTGACCCTGGTCCAGGGTCTTGCGAATCGCGCTATAGATGAAGGTCTCCGCGTAGGGTTGCTCGGGAGCCGGCACAATTTCCGCAAAGGTCACCGTCATGCTCGCGGAGATCTTGGCATGCAGCAGAGAATCGGTGCCGTCGGCCACATGGACAACGCCGTGAACGATATAGGTATCCGCGCCCGAAGAGGAGCGGTGGAAGGGCCAACGGAAGTCGCCAAAGGTGATCGGCATGCCGGCTACCGTCACATAGGCATCGGGCCGGGGATTGCGCAGCCGTTTAGCCTCGTTGCGCAAGTGAGTGGTCATCTCCGGCAACAGCTCAGGGCGATTAAAGTCAAAATTCTCGCTTAGCTCCAGCCGCAGCGTGCGTTCGGCAGGAGCATCCGGGGAGAGACCGATACGGAAGATCGCGGTTGGGCGGGCATTGAAATCGATCCCTTCCTCGCAGGAGAGGATGGTCAGGCCGGCGTTTGCGGCGGCGATTCCGAGGGAGGCACTCAGGGTAGTAACGGGATTAGCGAGGCATGGATCTACTTTCAAACGCAAGTCTATCAACCGATTGTACTGGCCCAGTCCCCGTGTGGAGTGTCGCCCAGGCGATCGCCGGCGATGGCATAGGCCACCAGGGTGCGGCCATGCCTGCCCGAGGTTTGCTCGAACTCCTGCAGCAACTTCGCCTCCAGGCCATCGGGGTCGACCGGCATTTCGCAGGCAGCAATCTGTTCCTCGGTGGCGCCGTGATAGCAAAGCTCGCAGACGCCCAGCCCTTGTTGGGAGCGCACGGGTGGGCCAAAAACCCGGCAGGTAACCGGGCGAGCGAGGTACAAGTCGCACAGGCCGGTATCGGGATCGAGCGCCGCGCAAGGCTCGTCATTAGCGAAGTCTTCGAAACGCGCCTCCGCCTCTTCCGACGAATCCAGCAGACCGGTCGCAGGATTGCCGGGAAAGTCCCGGGCGAGGCGCTCGACCGATCTACGGGCCCGCTCTTGCACCGCCCGCGCCCGTTGCGAATCACTGCCGGCAAGCTCCCGCATTCCTTGCTGCAGACGGGCTACATCCAACTGGTGGATGGCGAAGACCCCCACACAACACTGCGTGCACCCCGGCTTGCAGACCAGCCAATCGCCGCTGCGGCGGGCGGTGTCGGCCAGCGCGGCGTCGAGAATCTGTACCAGCTGGGTATCGCCTGAAGGAAGCATCTGAAGTATTTACGCGTAACCCCGGGTTTATTATTTGGCGTCTATCAATTATGAACGGTCGATGACAAAATATAGAAGCATCGCAACTTTTTCGGTCCGTTGCGCGTTACCAACTACAGGTAAACCCGGGCCTCAAGGAGCTTCGTGAACCGACCGTCCCCCCGCGTTCTGCGTTCCTGTCTTTTACTGCTAAGCGCTATGCAAATCGCAGCGCTGCTAGTCGCGTTTGAACGTCCGGCGCAAGCCTACGTCGATCCGGGGTCCGGCTTTGTCTTTCTTCAGGTGGCCGGTTCCATGTTCGCCGGCACGATTTACTATTTGCGCCATCGCCTCAAGCGAATCTTTCATGCGATGCGCAAATCCCCACAAATTCCTACACCGGCGGGCGCCCAGTCAGAGGTTATAGAGAACCAGCCATGAGCCAGAGTACGTCGCAAGAGATTGCGACGTTTCGCGATCCGGCTGGATCGCTGCGCATCGATGGGGACCATGTACTGCGGACCGTCCACGCGCGGTACGCGGCTGAATCGTTGCGTTTCCTCAAATCTGACCTGGCCCAGCGCTGGACCGACGAGGGCCACCTGGTGCAAAGCCAGGTATTGTCTGCGGAACAAGATCAGCCCCTCCTGCTGGAGCATCCCCGCATCTTTTTTCCTTCATATCCGTGGGAGTGGACCCCAGGGCAGTGGGTCGCCGCCGGTGAACTGACGCTCGAACTATGCGGGCAGTTGCTCCACGAGGGCTGGATTCTTAAAGATGCGACCCCATTAAACATCCTCTTCGAGGGCTCTCGCCCGGTTTTTGTGGATTTGCTCTCGATCGAGCGTCGCGATCCGGCGAGCCCGCTGTGGCTTGCCTACGGCCAGTTTGCGCGCACCTTTTTGTTGCCCCTGGCGGCGAACAAGTACCTGGGCTGGCCCCTGGCGGCAACCCTGAATCGCCGCGACGGCTATGAGCCGGTGGACCTGTACCCCCATCTATCGAGTTTCGAACGCTGGAGGGCGCCCCTGCGTTCGCTGGTGACGCTCCCCTACCTGCTTGAGTCCCGCGCGCGCGGCGCCGGATCCACGCCCAAACTACGGCAAGAACCGGAAATCGCAGCAGAGGTTTTGCAGCGCAACCTGAGAGGCTTTGCTAAAACTTTGCATTCGCTGGAACCCAAAGGACGGGATTCGCGATGGACTGGGTACCAGACCGGCGCCGACCACTACACCGACAAAGAGCGGCAGCAAAAACAGGAATTTGTCGACCGTGCCATGCAATTGCTGCGACCCGGTGCGGTGCTCGACATCGGCGGCAATACCGGGCAGTATTCGCGTATCGCCGCCGGCGTATGCGCGCGCGTGGTCGCCTGGGACACCGATGCTGCCTCTTCGGACCGTAACTGGAGAGAGGCCAGGGCGGCTGGCCTGCCGATCCTTCCGCTGGTCGCGGATGCGGCCCGGCCCACTCCGGCGGTCGGATGGTGCAATGCCGAATCGCTCACATTGCTGGACCGGGCGCGCGGCCGCTTTGATTGCGTGATGATGCTGGGCATTCTGCATCATCTGCTGCTGGCCGATCAGATTCCCATGGCGGATGTGGCCACGCTGCTGGCCTCGCTTACCAATCGTTCCAGCATCGTAGAGTGGGTACCAAAGACCGATGTGCGCTATATCGATCTTTGCCGTGGCCGGGATGAGCTCTATCAGCATTTGAGCGAAGAGTTCTTTGTGCAGCAATTCACCCGCCACTTCACCATCGTGGCGCGCGAGCCATTGACCAATGGCCGGGTACTCTTCCTGTTCGAGAAAACATGACACTCAAGACGATCATCCAGGGATTTGGAGCAGCGATGCTGCTTATGATCGCTCATCTTGTGGCTCTGGTCTCGCCCTATCATTCCGTGCTTTATCACAGCATCCTGCCGATTCGCAGCGTTGTCTGGGGCACCCTGATTGACCTGGCGGTTGCCTCCCTATTGGCTGCACTCCTCTTCGCTTACCTGCAGAAGCGAGAGACCGGCTGGCGCACCTTGGTTTGGGTGCTCATCGCAGCCAGGCTTGCTCGTACGATCGTCCTAAACTTGAGTGCAAACCTGCACTGGAATACTCCTCACCTGAGCCCCTCAACAGTATTTGTCGTAACTCTGGTTGGCGGGCTGGGCTTGTGGTGGCTTCGACCGGCGGCCTACCGGGTGGCCGTCCGCGGATTGCTGGTGTTGCTATTTCTCGCAGGCTGCACCGCGGTGTGGATGGTGCCGGAACTCTTATATCGAGGGCTGCAGGCCCAGCGGGCCGACCCGTCTGCGCCCGCTACGCATCCCGCTCTGGCCTCGTATCGAAGGGATTCGACACGCCGTGGCGAACGAATCGTGTGGCTCCTCTTTGACGAACTTTCCTATGACCAAACCTTCGACCATCGATTTCCCGGGCTGGCCATGCCCTCCTTTGATGAGTTCAAGAGCAAGAGCGTCGTGTTCAGCAATCTCAGGCCGACAGGGGCTGCCACCGACCTGGTCATTCCTGCATTTTTTCTCGGCAAGCCGGTCGACAACATTCGCAGTGGTATCGATGGAGAACCGATGTTTCAATTCGCTGGCAGCACCCAGTGGCACGCTTTCGATGCCCGCGCCACGCTCTTTTCCGACGCCCACCGCCTGGGCTGGACGACCGGTGTCGCCGGTTGGTTCAATCCCTATTGCCGAATTCTCGCGGGAACCCTCGACTCCTGTTTCTGGAGGATGGGTGATGGAGAATTCGACGGACCGATCTCGACCAAATCTTCCCTGGAGAATGCCATCTCCCCCATCCAGAACATTGTTTGGGAGTTGGAACAGAAACCAAGCTTCCCCCAGCAAGTCCATGAGGAGGACCTGTCGGCGATCATGCAGGCGGCAACGGCGTTGCTACGCGACCAGAGCATCAGCTTCGTTTTCATTCACTTGCCGGTGCCGCATCCCCCCGGCATCTACGACCGTAAGACGGGAACCCTGCGCGCTGGTGGCTCGTATCTCGACAACCTGGCGCTCAGCGACCGGGTCTTGGGCGAGTTGATGACTGCCGTGAATGCGACCGCCTCGGCGTCGAAGACTACGGTCATCCTTTGCTCCGACCACTCGTGGCGCACATACCTATGGCGGTCAAAGCCTCTTTGGACCAAGGAAGATGAAACGGTGAGCCGCGGCCACTTCGACCCTCGTCCGGTGCTGATGATCCGCTACCCCGGGCAGCAAGTGCAGCATGACGTTACCGCGCCCTTCGAGGAGATCCGCATCCATGAAATCATCCAGCGTATGCTGCAAGGCCAGGAACCGGGATTGGATAAGGCACTCCTTGCCGGTGGCGCCGCTTTGCCTGTCACGACACAGCGCTAGATTCCATTGTTCAGAATTTTTTTTAGGGTAGGCCGGCGCTTGATCCCCGGCATAGACGCCACGCAATTATCGTGGGCTTTTAGAGTCTGCGTGGGAGAGCTTGTCGGAAGTCAAATCAGGTTTCCTATTTTGGACCCGCTGAGAATTAGGCATTAACCGCAGGTCCCTCCACTACGCTGCGCTCCGGTCGGGATGACAAATTTGTTTTGAAATCGGTGATTTCTGATGACAACTGCCGATTTTGCAACAAAATTGTCATCCCGACCGAAGCGAAGCGAAGTGGAGGGACCTGCGGTTAAAGCGGTTCGGACGCTCAGTCAGGGGTTTGTCAAAACCCCTAATTTGGACAAGTCTGGGATTTGCAAAGCCCAGTTTTCACGCAGACTTTAAAGCCTCTGAGGTACGTCTTTTTATCCTTCCGCAGCCGATGAAGCCGTCTGAGTCCTCACCTGCCGATGGTTCCGGAGCACTCGCCCAGGCCGATTCTCACGAAGCCCCTACGCTCGCAATATCCGCGAAAGATGATCTCGTCGCCGTCTTCCAAAAAGCTACGCGACTCTCCCGTAGGCAACGAGATGCGGTTCCAGGCCATTGTCGGGTAATTTCCAGCAGACATCCACGAGATTCGTCCCCGGGCCCGGAGACAGTGCCGCTGCCCAGCAGATCACCAGGCAGAAGATTGCAGCCATTGCTCGCGTGATGCGTCAGCAACTGGGCGACGGTCCAGTACAGCTGGCGCAGGTTGCCGCGGCTGAGCCGCACCGGGTCAGCGCCTGCTTCGCGCATCCGTGCTGACCGGAGGAAAACCTCCAGGGTTAGGTCGATGCCGCCATCCTGGCGGTCCTGCTCCCCATCGAGGTAGGCAAGCGGCTGCGGGTCCTCCCGCGGCCGTGGGAATGCGGGCGCGCGAAAGGGGGCGAGCGCCTCCATGGTGACGATCCAGGGCGAGATGGTGGTGGCAAAGCTCTTGGCCAGGAAGGGCCCCAGGGGCTGGTATTCCCAGGCCTGGATGTCACGCGCGGACCAGTCATTCAGCAGGCACACGCCAAAGATGTGCGAGGCGGCACGATCGATCGCAATCGGTTCTCCCAGGCAGTTGCCGGGCCCGATAAAGAAGCCGGCTTCCATCTCGTAGTCAAGCTTTTGGCTGGGCGCGAGGCGCGGCGGAGCTCCGGCAGCAGCCAGGATCTGGCCCAGCGGCCGCCTCACCCGAGCGCCGCTGACCACGATCGACGACGCCCGGCCGTGATAGCCGATGGGCACATATTTGTAGTTAGGCAACAGGGGATTGTCCGGCCGAAACAGCCGGCCCACATTGGTGGCGTGGTCGATCGAGGCATAAAAGTCGGTGTAATTGCCGATCTGTGCCGGCTTCAGCATCGTGGCATCCGCCATGGCGGCCAGAAGGGGCTCCAGGGCCTTCCTGTGGGAAGCCGCATCGGGATGATCGGCGCGGAGCAGATCGCTCAGCCGGGCGCGCAGAGCAGACCAGCACTCCGCGCCGAGGGCCATGAGCGGATTGAGCGTTTCTGCGCCACAAGCCTCCCCGGTTGCCGCCGGTAGGGAGGCCAGCAGGCCGGCCTGGTAGCAGCCGCGCAGGTCCAGAATCTGGTCGCCAATGGCAACCCCCACGGTGGGCTGGGTTGCCTGGAAAACCCCAAAGGGCAGGTTTTGGATGGGGAAGTCGCCACCCGGGCGATTGGCCGAGGCGACCCAGCTTTGGCGCTCGGGATCGTGGGTGGCATTCATCGCCGGGTTTATCCGATCGGGCTTCCGGTGAAGTGCTTCTTCAGCGCCTGCCACACCTGAAAGTACTCGCGCTGCAGGCAATCCGTCTCCAGCGCAAAGCGGGTGGGGTGCAAGCACCAGCTGGGTCTCGAACATGAAGGCCAGGGTCCCGCCAAGATAATGAGGCTTGAGTTCGGCATTCACCGCGCGCTCGAAGGTCTCCGCATCCGGCCCATGGGCCTGCATGCAGCTATGCAGGCTGGCGGCGCCGGGAACAAACCCTTCGGCCTTGGCATCGTACTGGCCGAAGATCAGGCCCATGAATTCGTTCATCGCGTTGCGGTGGAACCAGGGAGGACGAAAGGTGTGCTCGGCCACCATCCAGCGCGGCGGGAAGATGGCAAAGTCGACGTTTGCCGTACCCGGCACCGGGGTGGGCGCGGTGAGCACGGTATAGATCGATGGATCCGGATGGTCGAAGCTGACCGAATTGATGCAGTTGAAGTTCGCCATGTCGTACTTGTAAGGCGCGTAGTTGCCATGCCAGCCGACCACGTCGAGCGGCGAGTGATCGATGCCGGCGGACCACAGCCTGCCCTGGAACTTGCACAAGGTCTGGAATTTGCCATCGACATCCTCAAAGGCGGCCACGGGATAGAGAAAATCGCGTGGGTTGGCCAGCCCGTTGGCGCCGATCGGGCCCAGGTCGGGCAAACGGAAGGGCAGCCCGTAGTTCTCGCAGATATAGCCGCGGGCCGCGTCTTCGAGCAACTCCACGCGCATCTTCAGGCCGCGGGGAAGAACGCAGATTTCCCCCGGCGCCACCTCCAGAATGCCCAGCTCGGTAAAGAAGCGCAGCTTGCCTAGCTGGGGCACGACCAGCATCTCGCCGTCGGCGTTCGCAAAGAAGCGGCCAGACATGCTTCGGTTCGCGGCGTAGATGTGCACCGCGCACCCCGTCTGGACCGCCGGGTCGCCGTTGCCGCCCATGGTGATGATGCCGTCCAGGAAGTCGCAGGGCGCATCGGGAATGGGCAGCGGGTCCCAGCGGAGCTGGTTAGGAGTCGCCGAAACCTCGTTGAACGGCCCGCTGCGCATGTTGTTGCCGTCCAGTTCGACAAAGGGCCGGTGGGTCACCGAAGGACGGATGCGATAGAGCCAGGAACGCCGGTTGGTGGCCCGTGGAGCGGTAAAGGGGGTACCGCTGAACTGTTCGGTGTAGAGTCCGAGGGCCGACTTTTGGGGTGCGTTCTGCCCTTTGGGCAAAGCACCGGCAACCGCTTCGGTCGCAAATTCGTTGGCAAACCCCGATTGATAGTGCAGATTCGACATGAGTCTCCCCCTGTAGCTGTATACCGGAGGATGCTGTCTATTGCCAACTAGCGCGCATCTCGATCTATTAGGCAATTTTTCACGCAACCAGCCGGGCAAGGCCGCCGATACTCCAAGCAGTGCGCACCCTCCGTTGCCGCAAAACGGCGTTACCGGTTTGGGAAACTACCTCAGCGTTACATGCAAATAGTGCCATCCGTAACCGTCCAGGAAGAGAAGCAGAGGTCAATTTGCATCCGAGAAGAGAGACTTAGAGAGGAAACCAGATGACGACCGGCTCGCGAGGGAGACAGATGCACGATCACAAGTCGCTACCTGGGGTACCTTCGAGCGCCTGGTTCCCCCTCTTGCTGGCCGCGGTGACACTGGTGTGCGCACCGGCAGCCTGGCCGCAGGCAGAGCCTGCCTTGCCTGCGCTCAGCGCAGACCAGGTAGTGCAGCGCCTGATGGAGAAGAACCAGGAACGTGCGGCAGAGCTCTGCAGCACTATGTCGGCAAGCGTAGCTATCGCCTGGAGTATCGCGGCTTCCCCGCCTCTGCGGATGCGACGATGGAAGTGGAAGTGAATTTCGACGCGCCTGCCTCCAAGCGATTCACCATCGTCAGCGCTACCGGGTCGAAGCTGATCCAGAATCGTGTCTTTCACCGGCTGCTGGAGAGCGAAGAGCAGGCGGGCGACTCGAGTAATCGAAAGCACACCGAGCTGGGTCCGGACAACTACACCTTCTCGCTTGCCGGGACCGAGGGGACAAACTATGTGCTGAATGTTGAGCCGAAGGTGGAGAGCCGATTCCTGTATCGAGGCAAGATCTGGGTGGATGCGCACGACTTCGCGGTAACCCGCATCGAGGCTCAGCCGGCCCGAAATCCATCGTTCTGGACGACGAAGTCCGTGATCCATCACACCTATCAGAAAGTGGACAACGGATTCTATCTGCCTAAGGAGAACAAGACCGTGACCAGTGTCCGCCTGGGAGGGGTGGCGACTCTGACCATCGAATACCAGTCCTATCAGGTGACCGCCGCCAAGCCCGTTGCATCCGCAAGGAAAGCGATCTCCTCCGGCGAGGGCCCGGTGTGGCCAGACGGTGGCTCAATGAGGATGTACCGAGTCAGGCGGTGATGCTTTCATTCCCGGCCGCAACAACATAACCTTAAGTCAGGTCAGCCGGTCATCGGTGGACAATATCACCCGCCGGCGGCCGAATATACGAGCGTCCAGCGAATAGCCTCCCGGCCCGAGCAAACCCAACGCCGCCGTATCCACAATGGAGAAGACCATGTGAACGTGCATCGACATCCTCGCAAGCCGAAAAATCGCTGCAATCTCGATACGCAGACACAAGCGACAAAGACAGGGGTAAATGCTCCCAGAAAGAAAAACGCTGCAAGCACGGCAAGACCGGCAAAGGCCCAATGTGACGAGATTCGACCTCTCCGCGCGGGAACGCCATCATCAGCAGCATTGCCGCGGCGGATAACCTTAGCAAGACTAAAGCAATGCCTGCCATCCCCGTGGGGAACATGGAGAAGAGTCTTTGCATTGCAACGAGACTAACCAGCTCTTCAGGTTGGACAAACGCGAAAAGGGGGCCGAGGAAGCGATCCTTTTGAGGGGGGTGAAGGCAGGGTTACCCGCGAGTATGCTGGTAATGTTTCCGGGCCAGGCGTGGAAAATGTGAGGAATCGTCATGAGTGGCCAACACCGATTCGAGTGCTTACGGTCGACGATCATCCGCTCTTGCGGGGCGGGATTTCCGGCGCGATTATGGCGCAGCCCGATATGACCGTGGTGGCGGAGGCGACCGACGGGGAAGAGGCAATCGCGCTGTTTCGCCTGCATCGGCCGGACATCACTCTGATGGATCTCCGCATGCCCAAGGCCAACGGTATCGATGCGATCACAGCGATTCGCAAGGAGTGGCCCAATGCTCGCATCATTGTCCTGACTACGTACGGAGGAGACGTACAGGCTTTGCGGGCATTCAAGGCAGGAGCTTCCGGATATCTTTTAAAGAGTATGCTGCGGACGGAGTTGATCGATACCATTCGTCTGGTCCACGCAGGCCACCGCCGCATTCCCCAGGAAATTGCCGTCGAGATGGCCGAGCACGTCGCGGACGATGCACTCACCGGCCGGGAGTTGGAAACGCTTCGTGGGGTCGCCAGTGGCAGCTCGAACAAAATAATCGCCGAGCAACTCGGCATCTCGGAGCACACCGTTAAAGGTCACCTGAAGAGCATCCTCTCGAAGCTCGGCGCCAGCGATCGTACGCACGCTGTCATGATCGCGTTGAAGCGTGGCTTCCTCGACATGTAATTCAATACTCGGTTTCGATGGCGATCGGTTGTGTGCTCACCGGCATGGTCTTCGAGCGTCTGCAGCTCGGACTTGTAGCTGCGCCCATTTTTTTGCATTCTTCTTGGTGTGAATGGGAGCGTTTGGGTCGGCGTAATAGTTCAAATATCGCATTTGAGGCCTGGCGGCACGGTAGTGTTTGGGATCGGCGACCAGCCGATGGACCAGCTTGGCGTAGGTGTCATCTGTGAGACGATAGCTCCCGGGATGAACCGGTGCGCCGGTATCGAGGTCGCGGTTGGCAAGGGTCTGATGCGCCGTGCCCAGCCGGGTCATGCGCGGAGCTGAGGGCGTCGGTGGATAGATTGACGCTACGCACGTATTCCTCTTCCGTCGCGGCGGTCGGGCCTTTGATCGCAACCAGCTTCAGCGGCCCGATCTTGGGCACGATAATAGATCAGCCCGGCGAGCGAATAGGTTCCGATGCCGGCCTTCTTACGGTAGTGGTCCCAATTATTTTCCGCCTCCACCCGCGCCACCTCGCTCATCAGCTTCTGGAGGTCCGGCCCCGGGGAATCTGCGGGCATGCGGCTGCGATGCAAAAGAGTGAGCGCATACGCGATGCGGGGAATGAAACTGCGGACCGCGAAGCGGAAGCCTCCTACATTGATGCGGCGGAATCGGGCTTTGGAGAAATCCTCACTGAGGCCATAGGTATCATAGAAGGCGCTGCAAGCTGCTGGGTCGGGACATTGAGACCGATGTGGCGAAGGTAGTGAACGGGGGCTAAGCGGTGATGTGCAATCTCGTTGATGTCGAAAGCAAACTCGGTCTGCACGTGCGCATGTACATCCTCGCCGTAAGTAACAACTGGGCCATATTTTGCCGCAAGCTTGGGAAATTCGATGGGAACCGAGCGGTTGGTTGCCATCGAATGGCCGATGTTGTCGCCGATGTAATGAGAGAGGGCCCCAATGGCAAAGGCAAGCTGGTTCGCGTCTTTGGCATCGCGGAAGAGAAAGACGATGAAGTCTCCGGAGCGGACGTAATGGGTCAGGTTGGAGACGAAGGGATCGCCGAATGGGTAGTAGCCAATGTCTTGAATGACGGAGCCCGCATAAGCATAGGAGCGTGCGTGTTCAAGCTCCTCGGGGGTGATGTTGGGATACCGGCTGCGCAGCAGGGGCACGATGGAGCTCTGCCAGGTCAGGTCGATCAGCTGCTCATGGGTAAGCAGCGAATAGGCGCCGGCGGGGCGGCAGAGCAGAAGCAGGCAAAGCAGAACAGCGGAAGGCAAGGCCCGGACGAGATGGCGCATCTGCACAGTATCGCAGAGCCACAGGTTTCACCACGCTACGCTCTGCATTTCCAGGAATGGTCCGCGGAACTGCAGATGCCTCGGCTACCTCGGATTTCCTGTGGAGGTCGGTGACGTCGCGATCTTCATGCGGTTTTCCTTACAGAAAACCGCACACGCTGCCCTATCTAGCATCGCGAGCAGGAAATCCGGGTCGCTCCTAATGACACGGAGCGAGAGTTGGGTCCGCAACAACCCCACTCAAGCCAAAAGAAGGCTTGAATGGGGCACCCAATGCTTCGTGGCTAAGATCGCCACGGATGCAAGGCCCGGAGGGCCGGCCGCCAAACGTCAGCCCAGCCCGGAAGGGCTGGGAGGATCCCAAAGATGATCCGAGCGCCGTAGGCGCGGCACTAAACCGATGTGTCATTAGGAACGCAGCCGAGGGATCTGCAGTTCAATCTTTCGGGTGCAATGAATTTGTCATCCCGACCGGAGCGAACCCGGATTTCCTGCCACGCTGCACCGGAGAAATCCGCGCGTGCGCCTTTCCGTGAAGAAAGGCGCATGAAGTTTGGCAAAGCCACCAAGTTCCACAGGAAATCCGGGAGAGCGCAGTGGAGGGACCTGCTGTTCCTTCGACGCGCATCCAAATTGACCGGAAGACCCGCTTGTTCATAGGGCGAGGGATCTGCTGTTCACCGATTTGTGCGCGTGAGTTCGGATAAATCTAAAACGTGAACTTCAGCGCTCCCTGCAGGATGCGCGGAGCCGCGGCATTGATGACGTTGCCAAAGGTCGAGCTGCCGATGTTGCCGTCGACCGCGGTGGGGCCATTGAATTGCGTGTGGTTGAAGACGTTGAACGCCTCCACCCGGAAGAGCAGGGACTTCGATTCTGTCACCGCCAGCTTCTTGGCGACCGCCATATCGTAGTTGTCCGCGCCCGGGCCATAGAAGAATCGCCGCTTGGCATTGCCCGGAGTGCCGAGCGCATTCATGGGGAAGACCGTGGTATCGAAATAGTTGTTCCCGTTTTTCCGGGGATTGCCGCTCAAGTGAAGCGGACCGCCCGTGTAGTCGGGCTCGTCGATGCTGCTGTTGTTGATTCCGTTGGGATTGGTGCCGATCAGAGAGTTGTCTCCGTTGTTCACCATGGTTACCGGGAAACCGCTGGCGAAGCGCGTGATGCCGGCGAGAGACCAACCGCGTGTCAGCCGGTTGGGACGAAAGAACTGATCAAACGGAAGCTGGTACTCATAGCTGACCACGAAGTTATGTTTCACATCGAACGACGAGATGGCATAACTGAGCGCGGGATTGAAGGGGTTGACCTCCTCGGCGATGTTGGATGACTGATCCAGGGATCTTGCCAAAGGTGTAGGCAGCGGAGAATTCAAGGCGGCCGCTGGTATGGCGGGCGCTGAGTTCCAGCGCGTTGTAGTTGGCGTGGCCGATGGTGGACTGCAGCGCATTGCTGCCGAAGTTCGAGCCCAGCGGCCCGCGCGTACCGTTTACCTGCCCACCGCCGATCGGATAATAGATGGTGTCCTCGCCGCCCGGGCCGCAGGTGAGCGTTCCCGGTTGCACGTCGCTGGCCTGGCTCAGGCTCAGGCAGAGCGAGGGATTTCCGGGATTTGGCTCAATGAGAACCCGCTGGCTATGGCTCGCCGTGCCGACATAACTCGCACTGAAGACGGTCTTCGGTCCGGCTTGCCGCTCAACCGAAAGCATCCACTCTTCGGTGTAGGGCGTGCGGTTGTGGATGTCGTATCCGGGAATACCCTCGATCGGCTCATAGGTGCTCCAGTCGATATTGGGATCGGGGTTGCGTGCGCGAGGAATTCAACGGAGCAAACGTATAAGGAAAGGGCTGGCCATTGTTCTGGCCGTTGGCCGCGGTGATGAAGGGCGTCGCGAAGAGCGGAGGAGCCGGGCTGGTATAGGTGGTGCCATAAGGAGCGTTCGCAGCCAGCACGCAGATCGAGAGGGCATCGATCGCGGTATAGAAATTTCCCAAGCTGGCGCGGATGCTGGTTGTTCCCGGGGCCCCCAGGATCTTTCCCAGGAAGGTGCCTGCCTCTGCCTGCGGCGACCAGGCTAGACCGACGCGCGGCGCGAAGTTCAGGTTGCCGATCGGGGCGAGCGTATTCGGCACACCTGGCCTGCGATCGCCAGGATAGAGGATGCCTGGAGGCGCGCCAGGAAAGACGACCGACTGCGCGCCGGCGACGAAGGTAGAGATCTGGTTGTACTTTTCCGACCAGGGTGCGATGCGATCCCAGCGAAGGCCGTAATTGAGGGTGAGGTTGGGCAGAACGCGCCAGCTATCCTGCGCGAACAGGCCGACATATTTATTCCGCGCATAGAAGGGGTTGAGCTGGCTCTGGTTGTATTGGCTGGGCACGCCGATCAGGAAGTCGGCAAAGTCGACGCCGGTTTCCGTCCCGGAGAAAACAAAGCTGCCATTGAACTGGGCGATGGGGTGAGCATTGACCTGGTCGGCATGGAACTCACCGCCGAATTTGATGGTGTGATTGCCCAGCACTTTGGAAACAGCGTCGGTGACCTGATAGGTGTTGTTGACCTGGATGAGCTGGTTGGCTGCTGCGCCGGTGGAGTATCCGTTGAAGTTGAGGTTCTCGACGCTCTGCTCCTTTGGGATCGAGAGCGACGATGCTGGGCGTGCCATCGGCATTCGCGAAGCCCTGCGAAACCAGGCTTACGTTCCGTCCGCCCACCGGCTGGCCAAGATTGGTGTTGTTGCGCATGTAGCTGAAGTGGAGCTTCATTGACCATCGTGGTATTGAAGGTCTTGGTATGGCCCAGCGCGAAGAGCTGTGCCCGGCCGGTGGTGATGGCGTTGAAGCCAGGCACGCTGGCGCCGCTCTGCGCTACCGGATACGGGTTATCGAGATCGAAGTCGTCGATGAAGTAGTAACCGGAGAGCAGGCCCAGGCGGGTATTCGCATCGAGGCGGACCGCGCCTTTATCGTCGCGCACCGTCTGGTTGAAGGAGGAAGTGGCATAGCCCTCGGCGGTATTCGGAGCCGGGATGTACTGGAGCATGCGCTGTGCCGGAACCGACCAGGCCGCTTGCGGAATCACCGCATTGGGAAAGACGCACTGGATCGAGTTGATGCAGCCAGGCACGTAGTAAGACTCACCCGAAGTCACCGCGATAGCCCAGTTTCTGCGTGAGCAGGTTGGCGAAGTAAGGGCCACCGACCACTCCGGTCAGGTTGCTGGCGAGGTCGGAGAGATTGCCCGGCGCGATCTGCGTTCGAGGGCACGCTGATGGTGCCGGTATCGATGCCCTGCGTCTGCCGCGTTCCCTGGTAGTCGGTGAAGAAAAAGACTCGGTCGTGACGGATCGGTCCGCCGAAGGTTCCGCCAAATTGGTTCTGCCGGAAGGCGCCCCGGCGTCGGAGAGAAGTAGTTGCGCGCGTCGAGATCGGTATTGCGAAGAAATTCGAATGCGTTGCCGTGAAATCCGTTGCTCCCGGATTTGGTGACGACGTTGATCTGGCCGCCACTGAATTCTCCGTACTCCGCATCGAAGTTGCTGGTGATGATGCGGAATTCGTCAATCGCATCGAGGTTAGGAATGATCGCCGTGCCGGCGTTCACGTCCTCTTCGACGTCGGCCCCATTCACGCTGAAGTAGTTGGCGAACTCCCGCTGCCCGTTCACGGAGATGGTGCCGGGATTGAGAGTTCCCGAAGGGTTGAGAATGGTCGCGCCCACATCCTGCACGGTGGTGGACGTAATCGACGTCTGCGGCGCGACTCCGGGCTGCAGCGAGAGCAGGTCGGTGTAGCTGCGGCCATCGAGCGGAACCGCGGTCATCTGCCGGCCGGTGATCACCTGGCCCAACTGGGTGCTGGTGGTCTCCACGTGCAAGCGTGTTGTCGACCACGCTCACGGTTTGCGCGACGCCGCCAACCTCGAGCGAAGCATCGAGCGTGAGCGCCGCATTGGTATCGAGCACGATATCCGTGCGCTGATAGCCGGCGAAACCAGGAGCCTGGACATTCAAGTCATAATGGCCGACCGGCAGAACCGGGAAGGTGTAGACCCCCTTGTTATCGGTATGCGTCTGGTGCGACAGCCCGGTGCTCGCTTCCCGGATGGTCACCTCGGCGTTTGGAAGCACACGCCCGGCAGGGTCCTTTACGGTTCCGGAGATGCTTCCGCCCACACTGGCCCAGGCTAACGCGGCGGACAAGACTCCAATGGCACAAAGGATTCTTGCCATCCTGCCGGCAAGCGGTCCAAACTTCATCATTCCTGTTCCCCAGGCACGCATGCACCTGCTCCCCGGGCGCACGTGCAGCATTCGAGGTCAGCGCAACCTAAGCGCCAGCCATCGTGACAGTTGAAACCTTGCGGGTGGGGGTCCTATAGTGAAGGAAGCCCGCAGTCTATTCGGCTGTGGTTCCCCAGGTCCTCGCGGTCTCCGCCAAGAGATCGCCGCGGGGATCTGGGTTTTTCATTTAGACAATCATCAGGAAGCTTTTTGCTGCGCAGCGCAACGCCGGCACAGCCCTCCCACTTCCAGACGCATTACCTGGATTTGAAATTCGTTTTGCGCAGCAATCTCTCGCTTCAGGCGCTGGAACGTGGGGCTGTCAAACTCCTCGATCTCCCCACAACGGAAGCATGCTAAGTGCAGATGGTCCTTTTGGGTCTTGACCTCGTAGTAGTGCTTTTCGCCATTCAGATGCATCAGGTCGAGCTCATCGATGAGGCCCATTCGCTTGAGCAGTTCAAGCGTACGGTAGACGGTCGCGCGATCGATATTGGGGTCCCGCTGGCGAGCGCGTGCCAAAAGGGTCGCTGCGTCCAAGTGGGCATCCGCCTGCTGGATGGTTTCAATCAACGCGCGCCTTTGCGAGGTTAGCCGTACCCCCCTCGCTTCCACCTCATTCAACAGCTCGCAGCGCTTTAGCATCGTATCTAGTTGCGACTCATTCGCAGGGCCAGGGAATAGTTCTAGTTGCGACTCGTTCGCATTAACTATAATATACGACAGATTTGGTCCGATTACAACTCCAGGATTGTAAATCTTCGGTCAGAGTGAGAGCAATTGGCGCAAAGTGCAGGACTCACCTGTCAATCGGAGGCCACGATTCGCGCCTGCCTGGCGTCCTATCTACTGAAGGTGACCCGATGAAGAAATGTCCTTCCTGCTACGCCATCATGCGCGAATCGAACAAACCGACCCCTGTTCCTGCACTGCAGCAGAAGCCGACTGACAGCACTCCTGAGGTCTCAGCAGTTAGGGTCCGGTATGAGTGTAGCCAATGTGGTCACACGGAAGAGTCGTTTGCTAAGCCGGCTCCGGCTCTGAGGCATGGATGACCTGTTTGCTGATTCGTTTGGCGGCAGAGCAGTACTGCAGCCATCCGGGTGCCGCAGCGACATCGAATTTAGCTGCATTGCGTGGTGAATTTAGGCTGACTGGACGTGGCTACCGCTGGCAGCAAATGGCCGTGATCGACGGCAGCCCGTCTGGGCGTCCGCTGGTTGGAGTTCAGTCTTCAATCTTAAGACCGATTACCGAGGGAGGGCGCGTCCCTCAATGGAGCAATGGCAGCGATTAAAAAGATGCGGGTCCGGGCTATATCTATGCGGCGGGGCGGAAGTCGAAATACATAAGGTTCATGTTGCCGTTGGTCAGAATGTGCACGGTCAGCACGCTGCGGCCAGCCGGCAGATCTAGTGTGACGGCATTGCGCAGGATGTTCCAGTGGTGCCACTGCCGCCACGCAATCGGCTCCGCGGCGTTGTAGGTGGTCAGGACATCGGCCGTTCCTGGATTAGAGTCCAAAGTATGCCGAACTGATCTCGCAATTGACTAAAGCGCGATGCGAAAAACGTCTCCTGTAAGGGCATATAGGCTTGGCCGCCCTTCACAAGCAAGCTGTAAATACGCTCAGCTTCCTCCGCGGAATCAACACCAAGGTAGAGATAAACGCTGCGCATTGGCTGGTGATGATCTGACGGCACATCGTTCCCCATCAAAACGTTTCCACCAAGCTCCATGCGCGCGTGAATAACTGCGTCCTCTCCTTCCGAACTCCGGCTTGCTCCGGGCGCTTCGTTCTGCCTCATCAGCATCAGCAGCTTTCCTCCAAGATTCTGCTCGTAATACCGGAATGCCTGTGCACAGTTACCAGGAAAGTTCAGATGGGTGAAAAGTTTCATATCAGCTCCGTTCAAGGTGATTTCGTTCAATGCTGGTGGCGTGGATCACGGGGTAACTGTAGCGGCTCCCATAGCGGCAGTATGTTCATTAAGGCGCACCATGGTCTGCACCATACCCTCCTGCATTCCTGCCTGCAGGTGACCGTCGCGTACTTCGCGTGACTTGTGCAGGATGGTGTGAGTGACGAGGGTTGCTGCCGGGGTTTCGTCGAAGGTAACGGTGGTCAGCCACTCAGGACTGCCGAATTTGGGCATCTCGTAGCATTCGGTGTAGACCAGCCGATGCGGACGCACGACCTCGCGATACGTGCCATGAAAGGGATGGTCCGATTCATCCGCCATGCGCATGGCGAGGCTCCATGAACCGCCGAGACGCAGATCGATCGCGCAATGCGTAATAGTTGATCCCTCGCATCCCCACCAGCGTCTGAGATGCTCGGGCTTCGTCCACGCGTCGAACAACAGCCGCGCGCTGCGCTGAAAGCGGCAAGTGAACTGGATCTCCCGATCAGACGGAAGACAGACTTCGACTTCAACGCCTTTTCCGACGAGCATGCTTCTCTCCTTTCTTGGTTCTCAACTGTCCCAGGTACTCGTCGAGCCGGTTCATACTGTGCTCCCACGAGCGACGATATTGCTCCAGCCACTCGGCGACTTCCCGCAGGGGGGCGCTATCGAGATGGCACGGCCTCATCTGCGCGATCCGCGTGCGGCGGATCAGGCCGGCTCGTTCCAGCACCTTGAGGTGTTTTGTCATCGAGGGCGGTGTGATCGAAAACGGTTCCGCGAGCTCTTTGACGGAAAGTTCGCCTTGCGCAAGGCGCGCCAGGATGGCTCGCCGCGTGGGATCGGAGAGAGCTGCAAATGTCGAACTTAGATGATCGGGCAAATCAATACACCAGTCGGCTAATTAGCTATATGGTAAAATACAAATGAATTCGCCGAGCTGTCAAGCCAGAAAGAATCAAGGTCAGGAAATACAGGTTAAAAAATGCTCAGACCGGCGCGGCCATCGGCTCTCGATCTGAATGCATTGTCTGGATGAACATTTCGGGCCAGGGTCTTCTGATAGTGTGACCAGGCCGAAGGGCAACAACTAATGGAAAAGGAGTTCTCCAAATTGATCGAACTCGCCCGCATTCGAGCTATTGCGATGGCACTACCAGAAGTTCAGGAAGGACCGCCCGTACCGGTGGCCCACCGAATTGCCGCCTACAAGGTCGCAGGAAAAAGCTTCCTTGGCCTGGAAAAGTCGTGGCCGCGTATGACAAACGGATTCGGTAGATGTGAAACGAGCCTCCTTGGTGCTCTGTGGTGGTGCATTTCTTGCGATTTGTCGATGGAAGGGCGATCACAATGATCACGATTGTCATCTGCGATCGGCAAGTCACCGAAACTTTGTGTAATCGATCCGATCACACGTAACAAGCTTAAGGCCGCCCGCTAGCCAGGCGCTGTGGCGAAGAACTGTTTGACGTGCAGCTTCTTGGTGCGTTGCTTTGCTTGCCACAGATCATAGACAAGCTGCATCTGCAACCAGTGCTCCGGTGTACTCCCGAACGCCTTGGAAAGCCGCAGCGCCATTTCCGCCGTGATGCCGGAGTGGCCGTTGAGAATCGACGAGAGAGTCTTGCGCGTAACGCCCAAGCCCTTCGCCGCCTCGGTCACCGTTAGATTGAGCGCCTTAAGACAGTCCTCCCTGACTATCTCGCCAGGGTGCGGAGGATCATACATATCCATCTGTTTTTTCTCCTATCGCTAGTGATAATCGACCAAATCAACATCGGTTGCATTTTCGCCATCGAAGCGGAACACCAGCCGCCAATTACCCGACACCGAAACCGCCCACTCACCCTTGCGCTTGCCCACGAGGCGGATGCAGTTGATAACCGGCGATGTTCATATTCAACGGGCTCGCGGCGGTCGAAAGCGACGCCAACAGGCGACGCAAGCGCGCCACATGTTCGGCGTTCACCCCTCGCGCATCCCCTGAGGAAAAGAGCCGTTCCAGCCTTTTATGGCGAAACCGTATTATCACACTCGCATAGTGTAACTACTCAGGTTACACGAATCAAGTCCCTTTTTTGTGATGCCTTTCCTGTCCCGTCCGGCCGACCTTGGCAGTGTCGGTGGAAGGCCTGAGCGATGCGACTGCCGTTTGTTGGGGGTTAAAAGGGATTGAGAAAAGTGCGTCTGCTGCTCTTCGGCTGCGGTGCGAGGGAGTCCACAGGTCTCGCACCGGCTCGCCCGTTTTGATAAGAAGGAAAGGAGCTACATGGGCAGTTGCTGCTCGACCAGCGTGGCCCAGTAAGCGGCCCCAGTCGAAAGGATCGCGTCATTGAAGTCGAAAGCAGGGTGATGCAGATTCGGGTTGAGGGGTCCGGAGCGTTTTGCCCCCAGCATGATATAGGCCCCCTGTTTCACGCCGAGCATGTAAGAGAAATCTTCCGCTCCCAAAACTGGTTCTGCCAATTCGACCACCGCGGAAGAACCGGCGACCGCGGTCGCGGCCTTGCGGGCCATGGTCATCGCTTCCTCGTCGTTGATGGTGGCGGGCGCTACCATGTGCATCTCGACTTCAGCGGTAGCCCCGTAACTCTCGGCAACGCTCTTGGCGAGGTGGCGGATCTTCCGTTCGATGGTCTCGCCCACATCCGCGTTAAACCACCGCGCCGTTCCTCTTAACACTGCCTCTTGAGGGATTACATTGGCGGCCACACCCGCCTGGAAGCTGCCCACGGTCACTACGGCCGGATGGAATGGATTGATCGAACGGGAGACAACGGTTTGCAGTGCGTTGACCAGGGCGCTCCCGGCCACGATGGGATCGATCCCGTAATGAGGATAAGCAGCGTGCGCGCCCAGGCCCGTGATCTTGATCTCGAAGAAGTTTGCCGCCGCCATGGCGGGACCATTGCGCCAGCGGAATTCTCCCACTGGAATCGCGGGCATATTGTGCATGCCGAAGACTTGCCGCATGGGGAAGCGATCGAACAATCCGTCTGCCACCACCTGGCGCCCACCGCCAATCTCCTCCGCTGGTTGGAAGATCAGGTAGGCCGTGCCTTTGAATTTCCGGCTTGCAGCCAGATACTTGGCTGCGCCCAGCAGCATGGTGGTGTGTCCGTCATGGCCGCAGGCATGCATGACACCCGGGTTGGTGGAGGCGTAGGGCACGCCGGATTCCTCTGGAATCGGCAGCGCATCGATATCCGCGCGCAGGCCGATCGCCTCATCACCGTCACGGCCGCGGATGACCGCGACCACGCCGGTTCCGGTAAAGCCGTGGATCTCGTCGACCGCGAGGGACTTCAGCCGCTCTTGAATAAAGGCACTGGTGCGGTTCTCGGCAAATCCCAGTTCGGGATGGGCATGCAGATCTCTGCGCCAGGTAACCATCTCATCCTCGAACTGCCTTATTTCATCGCGTACCGGCATGCTATGTCTCCTATCTCTCTGTATGTTACCCCTTGTGGTGCTGAATCGATTGCGATAGCAAATCATCTAAGAGCGGTAACAAGAAGGAGTCAGCTTTGCAACTCGGCGTAGACAGTTTTGCAGCATCCATTCCAGACCCTGTTACCGGGATCGCACTCACCCCCGAGGAGCGCATGCGTCATCTGCTGGAAGAGATTGCGGTGGCCGACCAGGTGGGTCTCGATGTGTTTGGGATTGGCGAACATCACCGGCCAGAGTTTCTCGATTCCGCCCTTCCGGTTATCCTCGCCGCGGGTGCGGCGCTCACCAAACGCATTCGCCTTACCAGCGCAGTTACCGTGCTGAGTGCGGCCGATCCGGTGCGCGTCTTTCAGCAGTTTGCAACTCTGGATTTAATCTCGCAGGGGCGGGCGGAGATTGTTGCCGGCCGCGGCTCATTTGTCGAGTCTTTCCCGCTCTTCGGACTCGACCTCAACGACTACGATTCGCTTTTTGCCGAGAAGCTTGACCTGCTGCTGAAGATTCGCGCCAACACGCAAGTTTACTGGTCGGGTAAGCATCGCGCTGCGCTGAACGGACAGAGCATCTATCCCCGGCCGGTGCAAGATCCGCTGCCCATCTGGTTGGGTGTCGGGGGCACACCTGCCTCCTTCGCCCGCGCCGGCGCGCTGGGACTTCCGTTGATGGTGGCCATTATCGGCGGAGAGCCCCATCGCTTCCGCCCGCACATAGAGCTTTACCGCGAGGCGGGCCGCCGGGCCGGCTTCAAGCCTGAGCAGTTGCGCGTGGGCCTGCACTGCATCGGGTTTCTGGGAGACACGACCCAGCAGGCGGCAGATGACTTTTTCCCCGGCTATGCGCATACCTTTACCGAGATCGGCAAAGAACGGGGTTGGCCGCCAACCACCCGGGCGCAGTTCGATGCCACGCGTGGTCCTAAAGGAGCCCTGATTATCGGTGACGCCGAAACGGTGGCAGAAAAGATTCTTTACATCAATGAGGCGCTTGGGGGCATCTCTCGCATCACTTTCCAGATGGGGGTCTCGACACTCCCCCATGCCAAGATGCTGCAGGCCATCGAAATTCTCGGTGAGCGCGTATCCCCCGTGGTGCGCGAAGAGCTCGCGGTAAGCGCCCAATGAGCAAGCTTCACCGCTGTGCGTGGGCAGAAAGCGACTCGCTGCTGCGTGAATATCACGACCAGGAATGGGGAGTGCCGCAGTATGACAGCCGCGCGCTCTGGGAGCTGCTGATGCTCGAGGGATTCCAGGCCGGCCTGGCATGGATCACGGTGCTGCGCAAGCGAGAGGCCTTCCGCGAGGCTTTCCACGGCTTCGATCCGCGCAAGGTTGCGGCATTCGGCAAACAGGACGTGGCTCGGCTGCTCAACAACCCAGGTATCATCCGTTCCCGCGCCAAGATCGAGGCGACCATCCATGGCGCCAAAATCTTTGAGGAGATGCAGCGGGGTGGCGAAGACTTTTCCACCTATGCCTGGAAGCTGGCGGGAGGCAAGCCAATCAAGAACAAGACCGGCGAGCTGCCGGCGAAGACCCCGCTTTCCGAAGAGATTTCGGCGGCGCTCAAAAAACGCGGCTTCAAGTTTGTTGGTCCGGTGATCGTGTATGCCTGGATGCAGGCGTCCGGGATGGTCAACGATCACGAGCCACGCTGCTTCCGCCGCAAACTCTAGCGGATGTATTCGCCGCTCTTGCCCCCGGATTTGCGCAGCAAGACAATCTCCCGTATGGCAATCGATTTATCCAGCGCCTTGCACATGTCGTAGATGGTGAGCGCAGCCACCGCAGCTGCGGTGAGCGCCTCCATTTCAACGCCGGTGCCGGCGACAGTCGCAGCCGTGCTGCGGATCTCGATGCCGCCGGCAACCACCGCCGCCGAGACCTCGATAAAGCTCAAGGGCAGAGGATGACACATAGGAATCAGGTCAGCCGTGCGCTTGGCGGCCTGGATGCCGGCAAAGCGCGCCACCTCGAGTGGGTTGCCCTTGGGGTTTTGCGGTAACGCGGCAAGCACCGCGTCGGAGAGCGCAACAAAGGCGGAAGCCTCGGCCTCGCGCCGGGTGGCTGGCTTGGCGCTTACGTCCACCATGTGGGCGCTGCCTTCGGCGTCGTAGTGGGAGAGCTTTTCCATGGTGTCGCTAGGCTAGCAGTATCGTGGCGGTCTCACCAGCGGCGAGCAGCGGGCGGTCGGGGGGCACCACCAGAAAGCAATTGGAACGGCTGGTGCTCGCGATGTCGCCGGAGCCTTGCCAGGCCACCGTCTCCACCGTGGGCTCGGCCGTGGAGCGCAAGATCGCGGGCAGAAAGCGCGTCAGGCCGGTTTTGACCTGGACGTCGTGCGCCAGGCGAGCCTGGGCGAAACTAGGTCCGCGGGTGGGTTCACCACAAAGCGCGCCGAGCAGCGGCTCGACAAAAAGCGAGAACGTAACCATGGTAGATACAGGGTTGCCGGGAAGTCCAAAAAAATAAACCGGGCGGTCCTCTACCGAGAGCCTTCCGAAGACCACGGGCTTGCCGGGCTGAATCAGGGCGCCGGTAAAAAAGAACTCAGCCCCCAGAGAGAGCAGTACCTCCTCCACCAGGTCGTATTTTCCCATGGAGACGCCGCCGGAGAGTAGCACCAGGTCGGACTGCAGCGCAGTGCGGATGATGGCCTCAAGGTCTCCGCGCTCGTCGCGCGCGATAGCCAGCCGCACTGGTTGCGCCCCGGCGGCGAGAACCTGCGCGGCGACCGAGTAGCTGTTGGAGTTGCGGATCTGGTGGATCAGCGGCCGCTGGTCCACTTCTACCAATTCGTCACCGGTGGCGACGATGGCGACGCGAGGCTGGGCGAAGACGCTCAGTTGTGCCGCGCCACAAGCGGCCGCAACCGCCACCTGGGCGGCGGAGATGCGCGTGCCTCGGGGTACGATCACCTCTCCGGCGCGGGCTTCGGCTCCCGTGGGAACGATGTTTTCCCCGGGCACGATGCTGCGCTTTTGGACAAGCCGAATCATATCGTGGTCAAGCTGCACGTGTTCCACCATGATCACGCAATCGGCCCCGGGAGGTACGGGAGCGCCCGTCATGATTTCGACCGCCTCACCTGCCTTGACCGGCCGCGCAGCAGACTCGCCGGCGCGGATTAAGCCAGTGACATTGAGGGCCTGGCCGGACGCAAGGTCGGCGGCACGGCAGGCGAACCCGTCGCGGGTGGAGCGCGGAAAAGGCGGCTGGTCACGGTCGGCGCGAACCGGCTCGGCCAGCACCATACCCAACGCATCAAGAAGGGAACTGGAGTGAGGGGTATGCCCGGCCAGCCCGTCGGCATGCTCCCGCACGATCCGGCTGGCGTCCGCATAGCTGACCACCCGGGATGGAGAAGGGAAGGGCGGCGCTTTCATTTGCATCGGTTGCTCGTTGAATGAAACTGCAGATCCCTCGGCTACCCCGGATTTCCTGTCGAGGTTGGTGACGCCACAAGTTTCATGCGGTTTTCCTTACTGAAAACCGCACACGCTGGTCTCTCCAGTGCCGCGAGCAGGAAATCCGGGTTCGCTCGGGATGACAAAGGAGAGAGGGACGCTTTCATTTTAAGCGGTTGCTAGATAAGCGAAAACCGCAGGTCCCTCCACTACGCTTCGCTCCGGTCGGGATGACAATTCATTTTCGAAACCAATGATTCGTGATGTCACGTTCGTTTTGCGACAGAATTGTCATCCCGACCGGAGCGAAGCGTAGTGGAGGGACCTGCGGTTCGCTTGTCCAGGATGCGATGCAGAGGAAAGCGTCCCTTGTCCCCTTTGTCATCCCGAGCGAACCCGGATTTCCTGCTCGCGGCACTGGAGAGACCAGCGTGTGCGGTTTTCAGTAAGGAAAACCGCATGAAATTTGTGGCGTCACCAACCTCGACAGGAAATCCGGGGTAGCCGAGGGATCTGCAGTTCCGCGGACCATTCCTGGAAATGTTTTCGACAGAGGAACCATGGGCCCACCCACCCAAGGTGATGAAAAACGGTTGAAGGGGACGGCCTTTAGGCCGTCCTTAGTCGCTGAGGAAATGTCTCGAGCGAAGCGCCGTCAACCTGCTGCTTCCTCCGGGCAAAGCAAAGGGACGCAATAAGCCGCGTCCCTAAACCCAAACCTCAGTGCTTGGCGGAGTACTTGGTGTTGACCTTCTCCCCAATCTCCGCCAGGATCGACTTTGCTTCCGGCGCCATGGGCCCATTGGGCGCCAGCTCGAGGTACTTGTTGTAGGCCTCCGCCGTTCCCGGAGGTGCGACGATCTTTTGCGTCTTGGGGTCAACAGTGGCCTTGGAGATGAGCGCCTGCCCCTTCAGGTAATAGGGGACCGGCCTGCTCGGGTCAGCGGCAATCGCCTTGTCCGCGGCGGCGATGGTCGCGTCGGTTTGTCCCGCGCGGCTAAGCACGATGGTCTCATTGGTGTAGTACATGGCCGCATTGGCAGGCTGCAGCTTGGCGGCGGCGTCATACGCGGCGGTGGCGTCGCTGATCTTATTGGTGCTGGCGTAAACCTCTCCCAACGCATTGTTGTCGGCAGCTTCGACTTCAGGGATGGGCTTTTTTGAATTGCTATCGAGATCCAGCGCCTTCTTGAGCGAAACCAATGCGTCGTCGTACTTCTTTTGCCCGGTCTGGGCAACGCCCAGCTCCAGCCACAGGACAGCAGCATCTGGCTTGATCGCGACTGCCTGCTGCATAAGCGTGGCCGCGTCGTCGTACTTCTTTGCGCTGTTATCTGCCCGCGCCTGCTTGAGCAGGTCATTCAGCTTGCCAACATTCTGGTTTTCCTTGTTGATTTCCGCGTTCTTCTTCTTGGCTTCTTCCAGGGCCTTGCGCTGCTCCGGTGGGAGCTTACTTATGTAATCAGGGCGGCTCAAATCAAAGTCCACCAGGGTGTCGGTTCCGGTGCTGAACTTCACCTCATGGTCAGTGCGGTCGACTGCCTTTCCAGGAGTGGCGAAGAGCGTCACGTAGTAGTCCCCGGGTTTGATGCCCTCTCCCTTGTAATCGCCGTTTTGGTCGGCGGTGAAGGTGTAAAGAGGGGTCTTGGCATCGGTGCTCAGCATCACCTGGGCGCCGGCCATGGGCACGTTGGCCGGATCTTGCGCGTGGCCGTGGATCTTGGCCGTGGTGTCCTGGCCGCCCGCGAGGGCCGGAACGAGAGCAAGCATGACCAGACCGAGCCATACATTAAGTTTCGAACGCATGATATTTCTCCTCGACGCGGGCAGGGATGGCCGCCCGTATAGCACGACCAAGTTAAATGGAAGCCAAAAACAATTCAAGGCCAGTGGATAGGATGCGGGCTTTTCATGCGGAGATGACCGCCGTATTCTGCCACCACTCGTCAAAGAGCTCGAGGGCGCGCTCGCACTGCAGCCGGTGCCGCTCCCGCTTGTCGCGGACCTTCTGGCGCAGTGATTCCTCGAGCGGCAGCAGCAGATCGAACGTGATATTGGCCGGCTGAAAGTCATCCGGCTGGGCGTGGGTAATGTAGTGCACCAGCGAGCCCAGGGCTGTCCCCCGAGGCACGGCCATCGCCGGCTGGCCATGGGCCAGCTGGGCGGCATAAAGCCCGGCAAGCATGCCGGTGGCAATCGATTCGGTGTAGCCCTCAACCCCGGAAAGCTGCCCCGCGATAAGAATGTGGGTATGGTCGCGGAGGTTTAGAGTCTCCGTCAGCACCCGGGGTGCGTTCACGTAAGTATTGCGATGGATCTGGCCGTAGCGGAGGAACTTTGCCCGCTCCAGGCCAGGAATAAGGCGGAGCACCCGCGCCTGCTCGCCAAACTTCAGGTGGTTCTGCAGGCCAACCAGGTTGTAGGAGTCAGCTCGCAGATTTTCGCAGCGTAACTGCACCACCGCCCAGGGCACTTTGCCGCTGCGCGGATCGCGCAGGCCGACCGGCTTCATGGGGCCAAAGCGCAGGGTTTCCCGGCCGCGCCGCGCCAGCTCCTCGATCGGCAGACAACCTTCGAAGTATTCCAGCTTCTCCCACTCCCTGCTTTCCACCCCCTCGGCGGCCATGAGGGCGTCGTAGAAGCGTTCATACTCCTCTTTGTTCATGGGGCAGTTGATGTAATCGGCGGTGCCCTTGTCGTAGCGGGCGGCGAAGTAGACGCGTTCCATGTCGATGGAATCGGCCTCGACGATGGGGCTGATGGAGTCGTAAAAGGCCAGCTGACCGCTGCCGGTAAGCCGGGCAAGTTCCGCGCAGAGGGGCGCCGAGGTAAGCGGGCCGGTGGCCAGGATAGTGAGCTGGTTGGGGTCGATGGCGGTTACTTCTTCCCGGAGAACGGTGATGCGGCTTTCCCGGGCGATGGCATCGGCGACCAGGCGGGAGAATTCAACCCGGTCGACGGCCAGGGCGTGGCCGGCCGGTACGGCGCTCGCGTCCGCGCAGGCGAGCAGAGCGCAGCCGGCCCGGCGCATCTCCTGTTTCAGCAACCAGGGCGCGGTGTGCTCACTCTCCGACTTAAGGGAGTTGGAACAGACCAACTCGGCAAAGTCGGCCGTTTGGTGTGCCGGCGTGGAACGCAGCATGCCGTCAACCACAGCGCGCATCTCGTAGAGGTGGACCCGGCAGCCCCGGCGAGCAGCCATGAGGGCGGCCTCCGGGCCGGCCAGACCACCGCCGATGACGGAAACGCGCGCGGTGTCTTGTCCGTTCAATGGGCCGGCTCCAACGCGGCCAGGGTGTGGATGGCGTCGTCGTTGACGCGCATGATCCGCCACTCGTCGAGAAACTGCGCGCCCAGCCCCCGGTAGAAGTCGATGGCAGTCTGGTTCCACTCCAGAACATCCCATTGCAGCCGGACGCAGCCGCGTTCCACTGCTCGCGCGGCCACTCGGGCGAGCAGCGCCTTGCCGATGCCTTGGCCGCGGAAGCGGGGCAGCACAAAGAGATCTTCCAGGTGGATTCCGGAGCGCCCGCGCCAGGTGGAGTAGTTGTCGAAGTACAGGGCGAAGCCGGCAGCCTCGCCCCCAACCTCGGTCCTGACCTCAGCGATCAGGCACTCGAAGCGCGGATGCTGGCCAAACCCGTCGCGCAGCAGGTCGGCCTCGGTGGTCTTGACGGCATCCGGGTCCCGCTCGTAGGCGGCGAGGGAGCGGATCAGGTCAAGAATCAAAGGGATATCGTCAGGTGTAGCGGTGCGGATGGAGTGCATCGTATAGGCCTAAGTTTATAACGCCGCCTGCAGGCGTGCCTGGAACCTTCGCGCCTTCATCCGGTTGCCGCAGGTCTTCATGTCGCACCATCGCCGGGTGTGGTTCTTGCTCAGGTCGAGAAAGAGCCAGCGGCAGGTTGGGTCGCCGCAATCCTTCACCAGCTCCGCGTCGCTCGAGACAAGCAAGTCCGAGGCCGCCTGGGCCAGCTTCCATAGCGGGATCTCAGCTTGCCGCTCGGTGGGCGCCCAGTTCCACGCCAGATGTGACTTGTCTGCGCGGAGGCTGCGATGCAGGGCCGCCTCCTGGAAGTATTTTTCGAGGATTTTCACTTGCCGGGCCGGCGGTTTGCCGCCGGCGGTCCACCCATACAGAACCGCCGCCAGTGCTTCGCGCAGCTCCGCCGTGGATGCCAGGATCCGCCGTGCATCTTTTTCATCGACCGCGCGCTCAAGCCTCCGCGCCTGCTCCGCGGTGATCAATCGCAACTGGGCTGCAAAGCGAAGAAGATCTCGATAGGCCGGAAGCAACTCCTCAGGATTTGGGGAAAAGCGCAGGTCCAGGGTGTTGACCAGTTCCAGCGCGGGATGCCCTGCGTGTAACTTAAACGGCTTGGCAACTGCACTACTCACAACATTCAGTATAACTCCTAACAATTGTTTTAGGGGTTATCTATTTTTGCCCTATACTGTAACCAGTCATGGCCACTACAGCGGTTATTACGAGCAGCGTGTCGAAGCAGAGCAAGATCGACTTCCGTGTGATTCTGGCGTTCGCGGCTATTTACGTCTTATGGGGATCGACCTATCTGGCGATTCGCATCGCGGTGCAGCAGGTACCCCCGTTCTTTGCCGCCGGAAGCCGGTTTTTTCTGGCCGGCGCTTTGCTTTACGCAGCGATGCGCTCTGCCGGCCGCCCGGCTCCCACCGGCAAAGAGTGGGGCAGTCTCTTGCTGATTGGCAGCCTGATGTTCGTGGTCACCTACGGCGCGGTTTTCTGGGCTGAACAGTTCGTGCCATCGGGGTTCACCTCCGTACTGGAGGCGACTTTGCCCCTCATTACCATCGCGCTCGAGGTCTTTGTGTTTCGCCAGCAGCGTTTTCGCTGGAGTCTTCTCGTCGCCATCGTGGTCGGCTTTGTAGGTGTGCTCCTGTTGCTGCTACGCAATCCCCAGCACGTGGCCATCCTGCCTTGCGTCGCTATCCTCGCCGGAGGCACGGCGTGGTCGCTGGGCGCGGTGCTCACGCGCTCCCTGGTGCTTCCCAAGTCCAAAGGCATTACCGCTGGGGCCGAGATGTGGTTGGGCGGCGCGATCCTGCTTGTCCTCTCAGCGTTGACCGGAGAGATGCACCCCTTTCCCCATGTTTCCGCCAAGGCCGTGGGCGCGCTGGCCTACCTGGTTGTGGCCGGTTCGCTGCTGGGCTTCAGTGCTTTTGTATGGTTGCTGGGGCGCATGCCCGCCACGCGCGTGGCCAGCCATGCCTACATCAATCCTGTGGTCGCCGTGGCTCTTGGCTACTTCTTCGCGGGAGAGGCGGTAACCCTGCGCATGCTCTTCGGGACCGCGCTAATTGTTGCCAGCGTGGCGCTTATCCTCATCAAAGACAAAGGTGTCTGAGCAGTTTCGCAATTGGTGTAGATCGATAGGCCTTTTCGTGGTTTTCTCCCAGGAAAACCACACCTTGCGATCTTCACCAGGCCACGGTAATTGCGAAACTGCTTTAGATATAGGTTTGGTCGATGTAACACCAACGCCAGTCTTCCCCGGGCTCGACGGATCGCATGATTGGGTGCGCGACTGCGTGGAAGTGCGCCGTGGCGTGGCGGTTCTTGGAGGAATCACAACAACCGACCTTGCCGCACTCCAGGCACATGCGCAGGTGAACCCAGGTGTCGCCGATCTTGAGACACTCCTCGCAACCCTTGGTGTGCGGCTTCACGTTTTTCACGTGATCCTTAACATGCGTACATTTTGCTGCGCTCATTCAGTCTTCCTCTCCGTCACCACCGGCAGCTCGATGAAGCTTGCTTGCCCGGGCGCGTGATAAATCCGCTGCGTTGCCTTTTGATAGTCTGCCGCCTTTGCCCAGAAAATGTCAGGCACGAAGGTTTGCGGGTTTCGGTCATAGAGAGGAAACCAGCTTGACTGCACCTGCACCATAATTCGATGCCCGGGAAGGAAGACATGATTCGCCGTGGGCAGCGCGTAGCGGTAGAGCAGGGGTTGGTTGGCCGCGATGGGCTTCGCCTGCACCAGGCTTTCCCGATAGCGTCCGCGGAAGATGTCAGCGGAGATCATGAGCTGGTATCCGCCTAAACCCGGTTGGCCGGCCACTTCGTCGGGGTAGACGTCGATGACCTTCACTACCCAATCGGAATCCGTGCCGCTGGTGGAGGCCACCAGGTTGGCGATGGGTTGGCCGCTGATCTTCAGCGGTGCGGTCAAGATGTCGGAGACATAGACCTCAACATCCGGCCGGCCGGATTGCTCGCGCTGGTCGTCGACCAGCCACTCCGACCAGGTCATGCCGGGATCGTAGCCCATCGGTTGGATGGGGCGGGCGCGGTAGGGCACTGGCTTGGCTGGGTCGGAGATGTATTCGTCAAAGGCGGCGTCTTCCGCTTTGGGCGCGGTGAAGCTGAGCTTGAGTCGGGCAGTGAGGTAGAACGGCTCAGGCTTGATTTCACAACCGCTGGCACAGCCGGCGGGCCAGGAGGGAAGACGCCGCCACAGGTTGGTTCCCGTATCAAACGCGTTGACGGGCGCGGTTTCTTGCTTGGGGGCTTCGTCTTTCAGATACTTGTCGAGGAAGGGGCGAAGAATCTGCTGTTGAAAATAGAGCCCGGTGGCGCTGCTGAAATCCAGGGCGCCCAGGGTGCCGGCATCTTCGATCTCCTGGCCGTGGTGCCACGGGCCAAGCACCAGGAAGACTTTGTCGTTGCCGGTATCCTTCGGCTTGAGCGCTTTGTAAACCGCGATGGCGCCGTAGATGTCTTCCTGATCCCACAGGCTGTGCACCAGCATGACGGGTACTTTCAGAGGCTGGGCGGCCAGTAGCTTATCCATGGCCTGGTCGCTCCAGAAGGCGTCGTACGTTGGATGAGCGAGCACCTTGCGCCAGAACCCCATTTGCTCCAGCCCGTGCTGCCGCCCTATCTCGCCCGCCGATCCGGCCTGCAGGTAGTTATCGTAATCGTCGAAGTTGCTGCTCCACCATTTGGCCTTGTTGTCGCGGGTCCCATCCTGTTCATAGATGTAGGGCAGATTTTGCTCGCGGAAGGCGCCGTTGTGGAACCAGTCATCGCCCATCCAGCCGTCGACCATGGGATTCATGGGCACAGCCACCTTGAGAGCCGGATGCGGATTGACCAGCGCCGTCAGGGTGAGAAACCCATTATAGGAAATACCCAGGATGCCAACCTTGCCGTTGCTCTCCGGAATGTTCTTCACCAGCCAGTCGATAGTGTCGTAGGTATCCGTGGAGTGGTCAACCGGCGTGGGATTTTGCGGACCATGGAAAGGGCGGTTCATCACGTAGTCGCCCTCGGAGTGATACTTGCCGCGCACATCCTGAATCACCCGGATATAGCCGCCGTCGACGATCACGTCGACGGCATTGTCGTAGCCTTGCAGGCTCGGCCCCAGGTGGGCACTGTGAACATGGTCGGTCAGCGCGTCGGCATCGTAGGGCGTCCGGGTAAGCAGGATGGGCGCGCCCTTGGCGCCCTTGGGCACCAGGATGACGGTGTGCAGTTTGACCCCATCTCTCATGGGGATCATGACTTCGCGCCGTACGTAGTCGAAGCCGGCGGCCGGCCGCTCCAGCGTGGCCGGAGTTTCACTGGGGAAATCGGGATACTGGGCGGCGGGCGCCTGGGTCCAGGCAGGCTGGGCACACAGAAGGGCGCCCAATAGCACAGCTGCGTATGAGATTTTTTCCATACGCAACCGTACTACGGAAAGCTATTAGGGAAAAAGCGGCTTCTAGTACCGGCGCAGGAGTCGCGAGCCGAGCTCACGGTTAGCGCGTGCCAGCTTGCCTTCAAAGAACACACCGATGGAGTAAGGCCCGACCACCAGACCCATAATGCACAACCACGAACCGACGGAGTTCAACATTGCGTTTGCCCCCTGCTCATCCGCGATGAACGGCGAAATCGAATTTATCGACGATCCCATGAAAAAAAGGGTCGGGGAATAGCAAGAAAGGTGCACGTGAAAAACCTGATGGACTAGCCGCGAGCGCGCACCTTGAACCAGATGGGGGAGCCGCGAAAGCCGAAGGCCGCGCGGATCTGGTTTTCAAGGAAGCGCTGAAAGGCGAAATGCAGCTTAACTTGCCTATTGGTGAATAGGATGAAGGTTGGTGGGGCGACAGCCGCCTGGGTCATGTAAAAAATCCGCATCTTGTTAGCGGCCGGGACGGTGGCGCGCTGGAAGTCAATCTTCTCCAGGAAACGGTTCATCTGTCCGGTAGAGACGCGCTTGCGGCGCTCGGCGGCGACTTCCTTCACCAGCTTGAGCACGGTGTGTATGTTCTTGCCCTCCGCTGCAGAGATAAAGGCCACGGGCGCGTAGGCCAGGTACTTCAGCACCTTACGTAGTTGCTCTTCGAAGATCTCCTTGTCGGCAGGCGGCTTGCCGTCGGTGCGTCCGGTGGTCACCAGGTCCCATTTGTTGACGACCAGGATCACAGAACGCCCGCTCTCGTGGGCGTAGCCGCCGATGGTGGCGTCGGAAGAAGTGACGCCCTCCGTGGCATCGATGACCAGCAACGCGACATCCGCGGCCTCCAAGTGGCGGCGCGCCATGACGACCGACAGCTTCTCCGCCATCATTTTGGTTTTGCCCTTGCGGCGGATACCGGCGGTGTCGACAAAACGCAGCAATCCGCCGTCGTACTCGATCACCTCGTCCACGGCGTCTCGGGTGGTGCCGGGGATGGGCGAGACGATAGCGCGCGCCGAGCCGGTGAGGACGTTGAGCAGCGTGCTCTTGCCGACATTGGGCCGGCCGATGATAGCGATAGAGGTTTCGTGCTGCTGGAACTCGCCGTGGGTTCGGTGCCTCTTCTCGTCTGCTTCGGCTTGCTCGGGTTCTACTTCTGCCGGCTCGGGCTCGCTTTCCACTTCGGGTAAGGTGGTGAAGACATGGTCGAGCAAGTCGCCGATGCCGACTCCGTGTTCCGCGGAGATGGGGAGTATTTCGCGGATGCCCAGACGGCGGTACTCGGCGGTCTGTTCTTCCATCTTCTCGGTGTCGATTTTGTTGACGGCCAGCAGCAGGGGCTTGCCGCCGCGCAACAGCAGGCGGGCAAGGTCGTAGTCGGGCGCGGCGAGCGGGGTGCGCCCATCGACCACCATCACGATGGAGTCCGCCTCATCCAGAGCCACCCGGGCCTGGCGAAAGATCTCCGACGGAATGAGCTCGGGATCGTCGGGGAGAATGCCGCCGGTGTCCACCACGCGAGCATGCCGGCCGGACCACTCGATCTCGCCGTAAATCCGATCGCGGGTGATCCCGGGTTCATCGCCCACGATCGAGCGGCGCGAGCTGGTAAGACGGTTGAAGAGCGTGGACTTGCCCACATTGGGGCGGCCGACGATGGCCAGCACCGGCCACTTGGAAGTGTCTACCCCCGGCTCGCGGCTGGCGGGCGGGGCAATCGCCATGTCCAGCGGATCGGAAAGCAAGACATCGATGCGAGGCATCGGACCCTGGCGCTGCACTGGCCGTTTGCGGATCTTGCCTAAACGCGCGGCGGCGCTGGCTTCGGCGGCGGCTTTGGCTGCGGCGGCTCGCTTAATCTCGGTGCGCGAATGCTGGCCGCGGGTGGCGGGCGTGGCCCGGCGCGCCGCCTTTGCCACCGCTGCGCGCTTTCCCCCCAGGGAGTGCGGCTTGGGTTTTCTCCCCTTGGTTCCTTTAATTGGCTTCATGAACTGGCTCTCTTTCAGTCTTTCATAGAACGCCCACCGTATAGACTTAGAGTTTCACCGGCCCTCGCCGCCGCTCTACGGGATCTTGCCCTTGTCGACCGCCACCATCGCCGCTAAGCCGCTGCCTTCGCTGCACGATTTCTTCTCTCCCGGAGGCATGCTTTCGCGCTCCTCGCTGCCGTACGAGTTCCGCCGCGGGCAGCTGGATATGGCCCGGGCGGTGGAACGCAGCCTGCAGGAAGGCAAACATCTGATCGTCGAAGCAGGCACCGGGACGGGCAAGACGCTGGCCTACCTGCTGCCGGCGCTGCGCACCGGGCAGCGGGTGATCATCTCCACCGGAACCAAGAATCTGCAGGAGCAGCTGTTTTTCCGCGACGTGCCCTTTTTGGAATCGCTGCTGGGACCGCTGCGCGTCTGCTACATGAAGGGCCGGGCGAATTATCTTTGCCGGCATAAGCTTTACGCCCTGCGCGACCAGCCGATCCTGAACGGCCTGGAAGAGATTGACCAGTTCCAGCAGATCGCAGCCTGGGAGAAAGCAACGGAGACCGGAGACCGCTCGGAGATCGATGCCTTGCCGGAAGCCAGCCAGGTGTGGTCGAAGCTCGATGCGCGCTCCGAGGCATGCCTGGGGCAAAGCTGTCCGGATTACCAGCGGTGCTTCATCACCGAGATGCGCCGGCGCGCGCTTGAAAGCGATGTGATCATCGTGAACCACCATCTCTTTTTTGCTGACCTGGCCATCAAGCAGCAGGCCCGGGCGGCTCCCGATGCGGGCGTGCTGCCTGAGGCCGCGGCGGTGATCTTCGACGAAGCCCATGAGCTGGAAGATGTGGCGTCGAGCTATTTCGGCATCAGCCTGAGCAATGTGCGGCTGGAGGAACTGGTGCGCGACATGGAAACGGTTCTGCGCGCCCGGCAGGCACACTCCAGTGACCTGAAGGGCTGCGGCGAGATGCTGCGCGAGCGGGCGAGGATGTTTTTTGCGGCGCTGCCGCGTGCTGGGCAGGGAGAAGGCCGCATGCCGTTTGAGCAGCGTGAGCAGTTCCTGGAGGAACACGGGGACGTTTACCTGGCGGTGATGAACGCATTGCACCGGCTGGAAGGCGAGCTGGACAGGCTGCGCGGCGTGGAAGAGGCGCTGGGGTTAAAGAAGCGGGTGGCCGATATTCGCGAGCATCTGCGCTTTTTGCTGGAGGCGGAGAGCGTCAACACCGTCTTCTGGATAGAACGCAGAGGCGGGTCATCCCTCCGCCAGGGGACGCGCAATACGTATCTGCAGGCGACACCGATCGATGTATCCGAGTTGCTGACGACGCTGCTCTTTGAGCAAATACCGAGCGTGATTCTTACCTCCGCGACGCTGACCGTGCAGGACGGGTTTGCTCACCTGAGAAAACGTCTTGGATTGCGCGATGCGCGGGAGCTGGTGGTGCCTTCTCACTTCCGCTACCAGGAGCAGGCGCTGCTCTATCTGCCTCCTGGAATGCCGGATCCACGCGAGCCTACCTTTGCTGTGCAGGCGGCGCGCTGTATACGGCGGGTGCTCGACATCACTCGCGGCCGGGCTTTCTGCCTGTTTACCAGCTATCAGCAGATGCGCGACCTCTATGAGCGCCTGCTGCCGGAGCTGGATTATCCCTGCCTGCTGCAAGGGACCGCGCCCCGCAAAGCGCTGCTGGAGGAGTTCCGCAACACTCCCAACGCAGTGCTCTTCGGAACCTCTTCGTTCTGGCAGGGCGTGGATGTGCAGGGGGAGGCATTGAGCTGCGTGATTGTCGACCGCTTGCCCTTTTCTGTGCCTAGCGACCCGGTGGTTGCGGCGCGGATGCGTGCGGTTGCGGCCAGTGGCGCCAATCCGTTTTTCGATTACCAGGTGCCGACGGCGGTGATCACGTTGAAGCAGGGCTTCGGGCGGCTGATCCGTTCGCTTGAAGACCGGGGTCTGTTGGTGCTGCTGGATCCGCGCATCGAGCGGCAGCGGTACGGCAAGGTTTTCCTGGAGAGTCTGCCACCCTACCGGCTGACGCGGGACATCGGCGAAGTAGAGAATTTCTTCGCGGGAGGCTGAAGGGTGGGGTAGGCGCTCCATATCTCGCGCTTTTGCGAGATGGGGATGAGAAATTTAGCACTACGTGGCACCAAAGGATAAGGGTCGGAGAATTGCTCGGACCCCGGCGTCGGTGTAGTCGACGACCTGCCCTCCCCCATCTGGCATCAAATGAGAGAAAACGCGCACCCACCTGTTGCCGAGTGCAAGGGATCAGGTGCGTTGAATTCACCGGAGTGATCTTTCGTATGAAGGGCGCAATGTCGCGGAACCTATATCTGCTGGCAGTTTCGCTCCTGCTGTTCTCCCTCATTTCCTGCGGCATGAGCTTCATGCCCAATGCCCTGCAGCCGGGCCTTCCGGTCAACGGTTCCATGTGGAAGACGATTGGCCTGGTCCTGCTCCTGCTCTCCTTCGTTTCCGCGCTTGCGGGCGTGTTGACCGCGATGTTCGAACAGGTGGAGCGCAGAAGCGAGGAACGCATGCGGCGCGAACTGCAGGAAGGGCTCGCCCGCCTGGGCCGCAACAACCGCCGCAAATGACAGCTACAATCAGCAAGCGGGGCAATACAGGCCATGTATGAAGTTACGGTCGAATCGGGATTCTCCTCGGGACATTACCTGCGCAACTACCACGGCAAATGCGAGAACCCCCACGGCCACAATTACAAGGTTCGCCTTACGCTGCGGGGCAGGGAACTGGATGCAACCGGGCTGCTGCTGGACTTCAAGCTGCTGAAGCAGGTGATGCGTCCCGTCATCGAACGCATCGACCACCAGATGCTCAATGACCTCGAACCTTTTATCGAGCTCAATCCATCGGCGGAAAACCTGGCCCGCTATTTTTACGATGAGACCAATCGCCAGCTCAACCAGATGACCAGCGGCCGGGTCGCGGTGAAGGACTGCACCATCTGGGAAACGGACGCGACCACGGCAACCTATTACGAGTAACTCCGCCCTAGTTCGACGCCGTGGCGCCCTGCGTGGCCAGGTATTTGTCGAAGGGAATCTCGAAGTAAAACAGCTCCTTGCCCTCGGCGTTGCGCAGCATGCGCAGGTTGAGCTTGGCCCCCGCCAGCGGATTGGCAAGCCCCTTGCACATCGTAAAAGAGAAACCCGGCACGGGTGGTATGCGCCTCGACCGCCACCGCGGAGTACTCAAAGGATGAAAGTCGGCATCTACGTCTTTGTTCTTGGTGGAGGACTTATTGCCGATGCGGGGCAGCGGACCGGGCAACTTGTAGCCGCTGTCGGGGCGCTTCACGCCGCCGATACGGCGCTCTACATCTTCCGGCTCGGCCGCCGGTATCTTGTCGCCCAGGGCAGTGATGAAGTTGATGCGCGCGTCGATCAGGGAGATAGGCTTATCTCCGTTATTGGTAACAATGATGCGGATAGGCATAAAACCGTATTTCAGGTATTTGAAGCGGAAGATCGAGGCTTTTTCCGGGGTATTGTAGGGATCGGCGGCGATCGCCACCTGCTCGTTGGGATGCAGGTCAAATGCCGGATAACTGGTCGCAACCCCTGCGGGCGGCGGTGCATGTTCGGCGTGGGCCCGGGGGAGCAAAAGCGGCAGAAGCAGCGAAACGACAACCCATGCAGCAAAACAAATCGGCGAGGCATTCCCGCTATCGATTATGAGCTTCCGTGGTGTTGCGAGTAAAGAGGGCTAGCCGGCGATGCTCATCATCTACAGCTTCGCATTGTTCCTGGTGCTGGTCTTGGGCCTGCCTTATTGGCTGTGCCATGGCTATCAACGGCAAGTACCGTGAGGGACTCAGCGAGCGGCTGGGTTGGGTGCCCAAGCGTCTGCGAGAAGGGGACCCAAGGCAGACCATCTGGGTGCATGCCGTGTCGGTGGGAGAGGTGCTGGCGGCCAGCCGCCTGGTGAACGAGCTGGGCGCCCGCGCCCCGCAATATCGCGTGCTGCTTTCGACCACCACCCGGACCGGGCAGCAGTTGGCCAGGGAGCGCACCGGTCTCGACCACACCTTCTACTTCCCGCTGGATTTTCCCTGGATCGTGCGCCGCTACCTGCGGGCACTGGATCCTGTATTGATGGTGCTGGTGGAGACGGAGTTTTGGCCCAATCTGCTGGCGGCGTGCCGCCGCGCGGCGATTCCCGTCGCCATCGTGAACGGACGGGTTTCTGATCGCTCCCTGCCGCGCTATCTGCGGCTGCGCGGGCTGTGGAAAAAAATACTGGCGAGCGTATCGCTGCGTGCTGGCGCAGAGCGAGGAGGATGCGAAGCGGCTGAAGGCGATCGGCGCGCCCGCCGGCCGGGTATTCTTTAGCGGCAATCTCAAGTTCGACGTACGCAGCGCCGAGCCGGCCGCAATCACCAGCATGCTGCGCGAGAAGCTGGCAGCCGGAACCCGGGTACTGGTATGCGGCAGCACGCTCGAGGGGGAAGAAGAGATCCTGCTGGATGCCTTTCAGCAGTTGCGGAAGACCATCCCGGACTGCGTAATGATTCTGCGCCACGCCATCCGGAACGGTTTGGGCGCGTGGCCCAGCTGCTGAAGAACCGGAACCAGCAAAGTGTGCGCCGTTCCAACTGGATGAAGCGGCCGGCAAAAATCAAAGCCGGCACCGTGGTTCTGCTGGATTCGATCGGCGAGCTGGCGTCGGTGTATGCGCTGGCCTCGGTCGCCTTCGTCGGCGGGAGCTTGATTCCCGGCGGGGGAGGCCACAATCCACTGGAGCCGGCGCAATTCGCCGTGCCCGTGGTTAGCGGCACGTATTATCCGAACTTCCGCGCCATCATCGACGCGCTGCTCTATGCCGAAGCACTCAAGTTAGCCACCACGACAACCCTGAAGCGATGCGT
>CAWIBI010000004.1:0-190884 GCA_963834205.1 uncultured Acidobacteriaceae bacterium
GCGGGTGTCGCTCATCTGGTTTATGGTCTGGACGCAGCGCGGAGCCGGGGCCGTGATCTGGCAGGTTCTGATCGGGATCGTCTATGTGATTGCCGCTCTTTACATGCTGGTGTTGCCGGTAGCGGGCATGGTCACGCTCACATTGGTGCTCGCGTTCTACATCGTGGTTTCGGGCATCTTTGAACTCGTCGTTTTCGCTCGCTTGCGACGGTTGCGGGGAGCGGTCTGGTTCCTGGTGGACGGCCTGGTTTCGTTATTGCTTGCCGGCCTCATCTTCTTTCATTGGCCGTGGAGTTCGTTGTGGTTCATCGGCACCTTAGTAGGCATCAGCCTACTGTTGAGCGGCATCGCGAGAATCACTGTGCCGCTAAGTCTGCGTGCGGTGTAAGGCCGGACCGGAAAGAGAGGAGTTTGCTATGAAAATCGCGCGTTTGCCCAAGAGGCCCTCGGTGATAGTGGCTTTCATGGTCATGCTCAGCTTCACTTTACCCCTAAGGGGATACGCAATCAAAGAGGACAACCCGCAGTTGACGGAGCTACTCGCGCACGCAGACGATGAGGCGATTGAATTGGCGAACGATGCCGATGACACGCAAGGGCTGATCCGAAGCGACGAGAATTGGGTGAACCACGCATTGATGCTGGCCAAAGTGAAAGGCCACGTGGACAATCTCGCCCTCATCATCGGGAAGTTGAGTGATATGGAAAAATCCGGCTCTGATTTGCAGAAACAGGCCATAGACCAGATGCTGCCTCTGGTGAAGGAACTATCGGCTAATACCACGGCGGCGATCAACTATCTGAATCAGAACAAGAACCGGCCCACCTCTCCCACATATACGCAATATCTGAAAAAGAATGCGGAGACAGCACGTCAGCTCTCTTCCATGATTTCATCCCTGGTTGATTACGAAAAGAGCATGACGGAGATTGAAAGGCTAAGGAGCAGCCTCGGGGGTTCCGGAGATTAGGGACCTGTACATCTTCGTAAATACAAAGAGCGGAAGCGCCCCGAGACAAGATCGAGTTTTGCCGCAGCTTGCTAAAGAGTTGAATAGAGGGGGGCCGGTGACGGACAAAATACTTACTTTGACATCCGAGATGTCGGACCTGCGCTCCAAATGGAAGACCTTATCGCTCTATGAGCGATTTGAGCAGACGGTGGTCTCGTTGCTCACGCTGGTGATAGGCATCATCATAGCGCTCGCCACCTGGCAGTTGCTGCTGCACACAATCAGGCTGGTGGAAAGCCACGTGGTCGACCCTGCTGACTCTCAGGTCTTTCAGGGCCTGTTTGGCATGGTGCTTACGGTGCTGATTGCTCTCGAATTCAAGCACACGCTGCTGGTGGTCAAGCATCATCGCCGCGCCATCGTCGAGGTACGAGCCGTAGTGTTGATCGCGCTGCTCGCACTGGTTCGCAGATTCATTATTCTCGATCTCTACCAGACCCCTCCGAGTGTGCTCGCAGCCCTGGCCGGATCCGCTTTGGCCCTGGGGGTCGTGTTTTGGCTGGTCGGCAACTACGCATCCCCGGAAGAGGATGTGTTGCAGGAGGAATCTTCACGATGCGCGGCAGCCGACGGGCAAAGAGCAGATGCAACCGTATGATTTGTTTTCACCAGTCCAGGCTTCAACGAAGGGAGAGATCATGAACAACGCCAAGCAAGGGGTACGGACTCGAATAGCTCAACAATGCGTCACCACGGGATGCCTGATCCTGATATTCGCGGTGTCGCCCATCGTATCGTTTGCGCAGCCGGGGGCACTGAGTCCGCCCCAACTGGATCAACTGGTGGCACGCATTGCTCTTTATCCTGACCCACTGCTGGCAAATATACTTACCGCTTCGACTTACTGGACCGAGATACCTGAAGCTGCGGCCTGGGCAGATCAGCACAGCTATCTCAAAGGGGATGCGCTGGCTCAGGCCATGCAGGCGGACCACTTGCAGTGGGATCCGAACATTATGGCTTTGTTGCCCTTTCCTTCGGTTCTGGACATGATGGCCCGGGACCCGGCATGGACACAGCAACTAGGCAACGCGGTTCTGACGCAGGATCCGGATGTGATGGATGCCGTGCAGCGGATGCGCCAGCGGGCGATGAGCTACGGTTATCTGACACCAAATGGCTACATGAATGTCACCTCGAGCGGAGGGTATATTCAGATTCTTCCCGTCGATCCGAATGTGGTCTACGTGCCCTATTACGATCCTGTTGTCGTCTTCGGGCCACCGCGGCCTGGCTTCGCGATTGGGGGAGCGATCCACTTCGGTCCGGGGATCACCATCGGTGCGGCATTCGGTGGATGGGGATGGTGGCTTGGCTCAGGATTTGCCTGGCCTTCTCACACCATCCTGATCGATCGCCGTCCATGGGGCCGCGTGTGGGTCAATCGATCCGGATACATTCACCCCTACGTGCATCCCTGGGTGCGACCGGTTGGGCCGCGCGTGGAGGTACATCGTGAAAGGTAGGTAGACCTGGTACGCTTTCCGTCGGCAGGCAACCAGAAAGGCGTCCTCCCAACTTCTATCTCCGGCTTAACCTCAAGGAGCCTGCATCTCATGCTTGTCGATCACACCGGGTCTCAGCAGAATCACTTGCGCACTCCTGAGGAGGTTCTCGTCTCTGGAAGCGGGTTTGAAATGCTGCAACGCTTCGCTGCCATGATTGCGTCTTCCGACGACGCAATCATCAGCAATACGATCGAAGGCACGGTGACCAGTTGGAATAACGGAGCCGAACGCATCTTTGGATATGCCGCGCACGAAATGCTAGGACAGTCGATTTCGCGCCTGGTCAGTGCGAAAGGCGGAGACGATATGGCTAAGAGTCTTGACCGCATACGCAGGGGGGAGCACGTCGATCACTACGAAGCAATGCGGCGCTGCAAGGATGGCAGAGAGATTCCTGTCTCCCTGACCATTTCTGGCTTAAGAGATTCTTCGGGTGAGTTCGTCGGGGCGGTCGAGATTGCGCGAGATGTTTCCGCCCGGAGGGATGCGGAAATGGCGATACGCACAAGCGAAAAACTGGCTGCGGTCGGCCGCATGGCGACCAGCCTCGCACACGACATCAATAACCCTCTGGCATCGGTCACGAACCTTCTATTCTTGCTGGAAAACGAAGAACTGTCTGAGGACGGGAAACAGTACCTGGCAACCGCCCAGCGTGAGTTGTCGCGCATCGCCCAGATTTCGGCCCAGGCTGTTGGTTTCTACCGCAGCAAGGGAGAACCAGTATGGCTCTCCGTTGCTGCCATCCTTGATGATGCGCTTGCGCTACACCAAAACCGATGCAGAACACTGGGAGTTGAGGTTTCGCGAGGCTATGAGCCGGCACCCAACATCTATAGCCATCCGGGTGAGTTGCGGCAGGTGATGGTCAATCTGATCGACAATGCGCTCGATGCCATGCCTTCCGGGGGTAAATTGCGGCTGAGAGTTCGGAGGACTACTGATTGGGTAACGCATCGGCAGGGGTTACGTATTACGGTTGCGGATACAGGCGACGGGATGAATGCAGAGACGCGCAGCCGGCTGTTTGAGCCGTTCTTTGTGACGAAGAAGCGTATTGGGACCGGGCTGGGGCTGTGGATTTGTGCCGATATCCTGAGTAAACACGACGGCCGGATCTCGGTGAGAAGTAGCGATGCCCGCGAACACAATGGTTCCGTCTTCAGTTTGTTCCTGCCGCTCTAGCTCTGGTGACCTATGTCTCTTTCTGCCAACGCGGAGATGTCGGCCGGATCTCCGCCCACCAAGCAATACTTCACCGACAGCTACGTTTTCAACTGGAATAATCAGACCTTTCGGGCAGATCTCATTTTCATTCTGCCCGTCGCCATTTGTCTCGCCGTGGGGCTATGCATAGGTCGCCCTGGTGTTGGAATGATCGCCGCCGGCGGCGCAATGACGGCAGGGTTCGGCGCTAAACAGAGCATTGACGACTCCCGCCTGTTACCCATGGTGTTTGTTTCCTTGGGAATGGCCTTTGCGGCCTTTCTTGGCGTGGTTATCGGCCATACAAATCTGTTGCTGGTCCCGATAGCCGCCCTGTGGGGATTCGGATACGGGATGCTTACCAGAAGAGAGGCTGGATACAGCTGGGTCGGACAACAATGCGTCATTATCTTTCTGGTCGCATCCGCTTTTCCCGCCTCCGTCGAAGATGCTCTGGGCCGCGCTCTGCTTATCCTGGCGGGAGGAGCGCTTCAGGTTCTGTCCGCAGCCATTCTACTTCGCGCCTTTGACGAGTTGAGCAACCATCTGACCTCTCTCGCGCGATACGTTCGCAGGGAGGAAGCAGCCCTGCATTCCGCTTTGCTCGAGACAGCGCAATCGGTCAGACAACGCAAGATCTTGAACTCCGCTTTGCCATATTCGCTGCTGGTGGCGATCACGCTTGCCACAACCACTGAGCTCTATCGCAGATTGCAGTTTCCTAGCGGATATTGGATTCCCATGACCGCATTATTGGTACTCAAGCCCGGAATTACCGACACTGTGAACCGTGCCATCGCGCGGGTGCTGGGGACAGTTACCGGAGCAATCCTGGCGAGCTTTTGCATCGCGCATCTCCACCTTTCGTCTGTTGTGCTTGCGGGCCTTACTTTGCTGTTCGCATGGTTATCTTACGGCACGCTCAATGTGAACTATGCACTGTACTCGAGCTTCATCACCGGATACATCGTCTTCCTGCTCTCGCTCGCGAGTGCTCCGGGACCTGTAATTGCGCAGCGTCGTGCCTTATGCACGGCAATAGGAGGTTCGATTGCTCTGGGCGTGAGGCTAATCGTGATTTCGCTCCGGAAGGACATCTGGAAGAGGGCCGCTGCCGCGGCTCGGCAGAGCGTATAAAGTTTGGACTGAGTCCTGATAAGGCGACGGTCATTTCGCGTGAGCGGTCCTGATAAAGCGTTCTGACGCCGCAGCACAGGGGCAGCAGTTATAAAGTACCTTTTCCGCCCAACGAGAAACCCGGTCCCCCAGTCTAAAAGATGCTGGGTCGTGACCATCCGGGCACCAATCGTAATTGATGAGAATAGAAAGAATTTAGGCTACGTGTTGGGCGAGGTAGCTCTGGATTTCGGAGTACTCCTGTTCTGATAGGCGGAAGGTTGCCGCGGGGATCACGCCCTCCACCTGCTTTGCGTTGCGGCCGCCGACGATGGCAGCGGTGATGGCGGGCTGATGCAGCGTCCAGGCGATGGCCACGACCCCTGCGCTCACCCCGTGCTTCCTGCCGATTTGCCCGATAAAATCCGCGACCGCCAGGTTGCGCGATAGGAGCGGTTCCTGGTAGTTCTTCGCGTTGCGGCGGAAATCGTCGTCGGGGAAAGCGGCGACACGCTGCTTGCTCATGGCCCCGGTCAGCAGGCCAGAGTGCATCGGGGCATAGTTGATCACGCCAATGTCGTGGGTCTTACAAAAGGGGAGGATCTCCGCCTCCACGGCGCGGTTCAACATGGAGTAGGGCGGCTGGTTGGAGGTGATGGGGGCGATCTTGGCGAGTCGCTTCATCTGCTCCACACTGAAGTTGGAACCACCGATCCAACGGACCTTGCCCTCCTTTTGCAGGCTGGCCATCGTGCCCCAGCCCTCTTCGATTTCCTCCTCCGGCTTGGGCCAGTGCATCTGGTAAAGATCGATGGTCTCCAGGTTAAGGCGGCGCAGGCTGTCTTCGGCTTCGCGGCGAATCTGCTTGAGGCTGTTGGTGACCCGGCGCTCCTCATCCCAGACGAGGCCGCACTTGGTAAAGATGTAGGGCTCGTAAGAGGAGGTTCCCAGGGCGCGGGCGACCATTTCTTCGGAGTGGCCGAGGCCATACACGGCCGCGGTATCAATCCAATTCATGCCCAGTTCCAGCGCCTTGTGAATCGCGGCGATCGAATCGTTGTCATCCTGCGGCCCCCAGGAGAATTGCCAGTCGCCGCCGCCAATGGCCCAGGAACCAAACCCGATGGGAGTCAGTTCCATGTCTGAGTTGCCAAGCTTCTTTCTGTCCATGCTCTATTTTGCCACCAGGCCGAGCGCTCAGGAGGTGCGGGTTACAATCGCGTTCATGAGGGTCGCAGCCATCTACGATATCCACGGGAATCTGCCCGCACTGGAAGCAGTGCTGGAAGAGATTCGCAAAGTGGGTGTGGATCGGGTGGTGGTCGGGGGCGACGTGGTTCCTGGGCCAATGCCTAAAGAGACGGTGCGCTGCCTGCTCGACCTCCATGTGTCCACAGAATTCATTTACGGCAACGGCGAAGTTGCGCTGCTCGAACAGATGGCGGGGAGGGATCCATCAGCAGTCCCTGAACGGTACCGCCCGGTTATTCGCTGGACTGCGGAACAGCTTTCTGAGCACAGGCAGCTGTTTGCCAGTTGGCCGAAAACCAACAGCGTCGAGATTCCGGACCTGGGTCACGTGCTCTTTTGCCATGCAACCCCGCGAAGTGACAATGAGATTTTCACCCGGCTGACAGCAGAAGACCGTCTCTCGCCGATATTCGCGGGACTAAACGCAACCGTGGTAGTCTGCGGCCACACCCACATGCAGTTTGAACGAATGATCGGAAACATCCGTGTGGTCAATGCGGGCAGTGTCGGTATGCCGTTTGGCGATCCTGGCGCCGACTGGCTGCTGCTGGATGAGGGTATTCAACATAGACATACGTCCTATGATCTCAATAAGGCCGCAGATCGCATTCGGCAGAGTGGCTATCCCGAGGCTGAGGACTTCGTGGCACGCTACTTGTTCCATCCGCCGACCGAGAAGGAAATGCTCGAAGCTTACTCCCTTGCTGAAATCAGGTAGCCGCCGCGGCTTGAGTGCAATTTCGCTGCCGGGGAGAGTCATAAAATCGCCGAGGTGAGAGCTACATCAGATCGTCAATATCGACCTTAAGAGCCTCGGCTATTGCGCGGATCGTCGCGACAGAACCAACTTTGCAACCAGATTCGATCTTGCTAACCATGCCTTTTGATATCCCGGCCTGGGCGGCAAGGGCTTCCTGCGTCATCTTCCGAAACTCGCGGAAAACACGAATTGGATTTTCGCCGGCAATCAGGCTCTCGGCGATGGCGGCGGGAAAGCCCTCATCCTGCGACTCCAAAGCACGGTCGAAAGCGACGATGTCCTCCAGTTCCTCCATGCGCTCCAACATGGCTTCGAAATCCTTCTTGCGAAGGATGACCTTGTCCTCCCTTATTGTGTGCGGCACGATCATCGTTCGCTCCTATCTGTAGATGTCGCCCCGTGGTCCTGCATCGATAACGATCACTTCCGTTTCGGTGTATAGATCGCCCGGTAGTGGCCGATGCGAAGCCGAAAGCCGTCGCGACCAGAGAGCTTTTTCAGATCCAGGCCATGGTCATCGCCGGCCTCGAACTTCTCGAAAGCCCTAAGGAAGGCGGTGGCCGTTTTGACCGGCATTTTGCGCAGGGCCTTCAACGCCGCTTTCCTGATGATCACATACCAGCATAATTCAAAGTTTCCCTGGGTCAACTCCTTTGCCGGCCAGGAGAAGCCCCGCCCCGGCTCTCACGCACTGGCATCAACACGCGCAAAGCCCTTCGACCTCAACCACGCATTGCGCCACTGTGACTGAACATCTATTCCTCTCGCAAGGCTACGATTGGGTCCACGCTGGTGGCGCGCCACGCTGGAATGGCCGTGGCGGCGAATGCAACCGCGGCGAGCAACGCGGGACGCCCAGAAACGTCGCAACGTCCATGGTGCTCACACCGAACAACAGGCTGGCGATTACCCGAGTCAGGAGGGCCGCGCCCACGAGTCCCGCGAGGATGCCGATCAATGTCAATTGCATCGCCTGCCGGACGACCAGGCCGATAATATTGCCGGGCCGCGCACCTAACGCCACCAGAATGCCGATATCGTGTGTGCTCTGCGTGACCAGATACGACATCACGCCGTAGAGGCCCACCGCCGCCAGCAGCAAAGCGAAGACCGCAAAGGCTCCCAACATGGTGCTGGAGAAGCGCTGGCGCGCAAGCGAATCATACAAGCGGGCCTGCATGCTGCGAATGCCGTAGACCACGACCGAGGGATCGACCGCGTGGATTTCGTTGACCACTGCGCTCGAGAGTCCCGCATCCTGCGATGAGGAACGGGCCACCAGGAACATGCCTTGATCAGGTTGCTGTTGCTGCGGGAGATAGAGCGCGATCTTGCCGTCAGTCTCCAGACCGTATTGTTTAACCGCTCCCACGACGCCGACGATGGTTATAGGTTTCTTCGCATCGCGCCACAGATGTTTTCCGATAGCGTCATTGTGCGGCCAGAAGCGCTGCGCGAATTTTTGGTCGATGATAACGACCTGCGGCATATCCACGTTGTCCTGCTCGGAGAAGAAGCGGCCTGCGACCAGAGGAATCTGCATTGCCCGGAAATAGTCGGAGCTTGCGGTCCGTTGATCGACTTGCAACTCCTGCCCTGGCGGCGGAGTGTATCCCTCCACGTAGATGCGTCCCCATCCCACTTCCCCGGTCAGCGGGAGTACCGAAACCGCGCCTTCGGCCACGACGCCGGGCAGGTGGGCGATGCGGCTGTCGACTTCACGCCAGAAACTGGCGAGGTCTTTATCCTGCCGGTACTTCGGGTCATTGGCGGCAACCTGCATGGTCAATACGATGCTCCGTGGTAAAGCCCGGGGCTACGCTCTGCAAGCGGACGAAGCTTCGGATCAGCAGCCCGGCGCCGATCAACAGGATGAGTGAAAACGCGAGCTCAGAGGCGACGAGCAAGCCGCGCAAACGGTGGCGTCTTCAGGTAAAGGCCGCCATTGTTCTGCCCACTGCGGCCGCCCGCCTTCAGCGAAGAGTTCAGGTCCAGCTTGATGGCACGCCACGCCGGCGCGAGGCCGAAGAGAATGCCGGTTGCCAGCGAAAGGCCGAATGTGAAAGCCAGAACTGTGCCGTTGATTCCAATATCCTCGAGCCGGGGAATATTGCCGGGATTCATCGCCCGCACGATGGCCAGGCTCAGTCGAGCTACCAGCAGTCCCGCAGCTCCGCCGAGCAGCCCCAGCAGAATGCTCTCTGTCAGTAATTGCCGCACCAGGCGCTGCCACCGCGCTCCCAAAGCCCTGCGGACGGCGACTTCCTTTTCCCGGCCCGCTGCCCGGGCCAGCAGAAGGTTGGCAACGTTGGCGCAGGCGATCAGCAGGACGAGCGCGACGGAGCCCAGCAGCACCAGCAGCGCGCGTCGCACATCGCCGACCACCTGCTCCTGCAGGCCGACGACATCCATACCGAAGCTAGCGTCGCGCTTATCTTTCTCCCGGATACGGCTGGCGATGATGTCGATGTCGGCCTGGGCCTGTTGCACGGAGACACCGGGTTTCAGGCGCACAACGATGTTATAGTTTTCGTCGCCTCGGCGTTGTACGGCATCGGCTCCCAAGGGCAAGGGAAGAATCATGTCCACCTTGTCCATCGGTCCTTCCGAGGGCATCACTTCCGCGTTCAGCAGGAAGCCGTGTTGCAGTACGCCCGCGACAGTATACGGATTCCCATCGAGGGTAATGCCCTTGCCGACGATCGCGGGATCTGAGTTGAACAGGCGCTCCCAGGCGCGGTTGGTCAAAATGGCTACGGGCGGTTTGCCTGGTCTGTCCTCTTCCGGCAACAGCGTGCGTCCCAGCAGAGCCTTTGCGCCGAACATCGTCAGCAGGCTCGATTGCGTGCGCAGCACGTCGACCCTCTGCGGCTGACCGGCTGGTGAGCGTGCCCGTGAGCGTTAAGGTGCGGCTCTGCGCCAGGGCCATCTGCTCGAACGAATGATTCTGGTTCTGAATGTCGATGTACTGGCCGGGAGACGGCCAATCCCGCAGGATGCCGATTGCGGGAGAATGCAGCCACACAGCCGCTAGCCGGTCCGGATGCGGATACGGGAGCGGACGCAACAGCAGCGCATCCACCACGCTGAAAATGGCCGAATTCGCGCCGATTCCGATGGCCAGAGAAGCCAAAATCACGCCCGTCAACACCGCGTTCTTGCGCAGCATGCGAACGGCATAGCGAAAATCCTGTAACCAGAACTGCATCGTATCCTCCTTAAAACAGCACAACCTGGCGGATGGCTTCTGCTCGCGCCAGACGATCGAAGCCGCTGTTGATATCTTCCAGCCGCAGCCGGTGGGTGAGCAAGCGGTCCACTGGCAAAAGGCCGGCGCGATCGAGAGCAATGAAACGAGGGATATCTCGGGATGGAACCGACGAACCCATAAACGATCCCCTAATAGTGCGCTCTTCGACCACCAGATTAAACGCGGGCACAGACAACATGCGATCGGGAGCGGGCAGGCCGACGGTGACGGTGGTTCCGCCGCGGCGCGTGGCCGCATACGCCTGGGCGAGCACTTGCTCGTTGCCAACGGATTCGATCGCGTATTGCACGCCGCCATGCGAGAGCTCGCGCACGGAGTCGATCGCACCCGCGTCGCGGGCGTCGACACAATGGGTGGCGCCCAGTTCACGGGCCAGTGCGAACTTGTGCACGGCCACATCGACGGCAATCAGTGGGTTAGCCCCGGCAGCCCGAGCTCCCAACAGAGCTGCCAATCCGACGCCGCCGAGCCCGAATATGGCGACGCCTTCGCCGGGAGAGACTTTCGCCGCATTGACCACGGCGCCGACTCCGGTCATGACAGCACACCCGAATAAAGCTGCGATCTCGGGAGCAAGGTCGTGATCGATGCGAACCGCGGAGTGCGCCGATACCACGGTAAATTCGGCAAATCCGGAGACGCCGAGATGATGCTGCAACGTCACGCCCTGGGCGTCGTGCCAGCGGCTTCCGCCGCCGAGCAAGGTGCCTGCGGCATTGGCCACAGCTCCCGGTTCGCAAAGCGATGCGCGGCCGCTTGCACAAGGCGGGCAACGGCCGCAGTTGGGCACGAAGGAGAAGACTACGCGATCGCCGACACGAAAGCCTTGCACCTCGGCGCCGAGCTCGACGATCTCGCCTGTGGCTTCGTGGCCCAGCACCATGGGCACAGGCCGGGGACGAGATCCATTGATGACCGACAGATCCGAGTGGCACAACCCTGCCGCGAGCACGCGTACGCAAAGCTCTTCAGTGCCCGGAGGCGCGAGCTCCACCGTTTCTATGACCAGGGGCTGCGACTCAGCATAGGGAACCGATTCTCCTACCTGGCGCAGAAGTGTTTGGCAGATGATAGCCGAGCTCGCTTTATTTACCATCACGCCAGATCGGATTGGTGAACGCGCCGTCTCCTGCCACGTCCCAAACCGCAAACCGCGCCCACGTCCACCCCGGGCGTGTCGATCAGCCAGGCGTACTCGTGGTCGTCGAATGCCGGCGTCGATTGCAGGTCGATGACTTGCCGGTGGGTGTTCACACCGTCGCCCCACACCACTTCAGCGATTCTCAAAGGAAATGTCGAGGATATTCTTGCTTTGACGCGGATGCTCCGATCACCCTCCGCGGACATTGAGGTAGACGGGAGAAGGATCTCGCCGGTGGTGATAAAACCGTCCCCCTTCTCGATCGAGTTCAGGATGCGGTCATAATGATCGAACGAAGGCAGTTCAGGCAATCGAAGATAGTTGATGTTCATATGCCCGTAGAGTTCATCCGCCGAGCTGATCTGAAATACATCCACTTCTCCAATCATGTGCTTGTGCAAGCCGAGGTTGTTCAGGTCATCGAGCGTCTTGAATGCTCTCTCCCCCAACCTTGGCGAAGACAGATCCGACGGCATTGCCTTCCAACCGGTGCCCAGGTAACTGCTGTCTCGAAAGTAAGCAGTGTTCACAATCTTATCGGGGTAGCCGGTCGATCCCTTGGTGCGCGGATGAGTCTGATAAGCGAACCCACCTTCTGCCTTGATCATCTTCCACATGTCTTCGGCATCATGGATGCGATAGATCTTGCCGTATTTGGCGTCTGCGGTTTCGAAACTCTGACCAGGCTTGCGATCCTGCTGCCAATACACCGGGTGAGGAAATACCAGCCCCCAGTGGCCACCCAGATAGATATCCGCTTCTTCTGCAGGGATCAGCAGGAAGTCCCGGCCAGACTGCGCCCGGCAGGCCTTGTAGTACTCGTCCAGTTCATGGAGCCTGAGGTCCGTCAAATCGGCGGGGTGTCCGTCGCCGTGGAAATCCATGATCATGGCGGAGTCGATCCCTATGGCCTTCATTACCGGCTTGAACGGAGGCTCCCAGTCGAGTCCCTTTTCCATGGCCTGCACCGTGTAGGCAAGGTGCCAATGCGATGCAAAGGTGACAAAACCATCCAAATGCACAAAGTGATCGTTGTGGGTGTAAGCAAGAACGTCCTTGAGCGCTACGCTCGAGTCCTGCGCGCTCGGCAGCAGAAACAAGCCCATTTCCTGAACGGAATCCGGCGGCGCGTTCATCCACGGATCGATGGTGGTATCGTCGTCGGGGTACTGGTGCACTCCCAGTCCAACCCTGCCCCGCCAGGAGCTGTACCAGAGGTATCCCTGATTGGTGGTGTAGTCGCGGGCAAAGAAATAGCGGTGCGGCGGTGGAAAGACGGCAATGCTCCCCGCGCCCATCTTCGCCGCCACCGTGCGATAGTGCGCTGTAAGCGAGTGACGATCGGAACCGTAAGGGGGCGTAACTTCCTGCAGCTTGCCCTCAGCATCGTAGTAGGAGATGTGCGACTCCATAGTTCCGCCGGCCCGGCGATCCTGCTCCGCGGTCATCTCCAATCCAGCGTCATAGTAGAAGGCTGTGTCAGGTTCATGAGTGCTGACGAGCGCGGCCTGCTGAATGAGCGGAGTGCCTGGGTAGAAGGTATAGCGGAGTGAACCCGTGAAGATTCCGAGCCTCATCCCATCGAAGGTTACTTCCACTCGATCCCCCACTGTCTGGGCAGTGACTGTGGCCGGATGAAACTCAGCAAGGAATTGCCGTGTTCCCTCGGGGTCGGCCGGAGGGAAGTCAAAGAAGGCGTCCCATCCGCCGCGGCGCTTTCCGGTGGAACACCGATAGTATGGTTTCGCCAGCTCCACGATATTGCGGCCATCCGCGGAGATCGCCGTGATCAAAGGTTTTGTCGAGTCAAGCGAGAAGATCGTTTGCCAGTGATGGTTGGCGCTGTCATCCCAGGTGATGGTGAGCGACTGCGCCGAGGACACGACCGAGATGGGCCCGTTCTTGACCGCGGACACGTCAGGGGTGATCGGTGTGCCGTAGGCAAGGGCCGATGAGCAGCCAAGCAGGAATAAAGTGACAAGCCGTTTCATCGGAACTCCTGTTTCGTGGCTCTTTCAGCGATGCATGGCCACGCCGGGATCATCTTATAGATTTCGCCTCCCCAGATTCAAAAACCATGCAGAAGAGGGTGCGCTCTAACGTTTTAAGCGTTTAAAGTACCTGCTTTTCTCTGCGGAAGGTGCGAGTTAAGCGAGTTATGCGAGTTAGGCCCCCAACCGGGGGGAAAATGTGAGCGTTATGCGCCTGTTTTCCAGGTGTGGTTACGTGTATAGATTCGATTCTGAGTGGTTTAGTTTACGAAAAACGGGAAAAAGTTTCAGGTGGATTTTAAGCTGGAACGCGGCAAGCCGGATGGCGCAGGAAGTTTACGGGACCAATCCCAGGCCCCCCAGGTTCCAACTAAGGAGAGCGATGAAGACGACGAAGCGGCATCGGACGGCGGTGCTGGGAATGGCCGTTTTACTCGCGCCCATGCTCCCGGCGCAGGTGCCAACGATCGTGCCTGCATCGGTTGCGGGCGCGAAGCCGGTGACGGTGGAGCGCATCAAAATATACGGCACGGCTCTGGAAGGCAATCTCGAAGGAGATGCGGTTGATCGGGGTGTGATCGTTTTTCTGCCGCCCAGCTACGACAAAGAGAAGCGTCGCCGCTATCCAGTCGTGTATGCGCTGCACGGCTATTCGATTGGCGCGGAGCAGCGGACGCATGAGATCCATGTTCCGCAGACCATCGAAGGCGCCTTCGCCCAGGGCACCAAAGAGATGATCGTGGTGTTGGCGGATTCGAAGACAGTCCACAACGGGTCGATGTATTCGAGTTCTGTGACTACCGGGGACTTTGAAAAAGTTCATCTCTCATGACGTGATTGCCTATGTCGAAGCGCATTACCGGACGATCCCCGATCGGATGAGCCGCGGCTTGGTGGGACACTCGATGGGCGGCTACGGCGCCAGCCGCATTGGCATGAAGCATCCGGACGTGTTCGGTAGCCTGTACATCATGAGCCCGTGCTGCATGTCGGCGCGGGCGGCCGGTGCAGCGAATCCTGAGCTCGAAAAGGTGGTGGCTGCGGCTAAGACCCCGGCAGACACGTCGGGGCTGCCCTTCTTCCTCGGCGCTCAGCTTGCGAGTGCGGCGGCCTGGTCGCCCGATCCGAAGAATCCTCCTCTCTACCTCGATCTGACGGTGAAGGATGGCGTTGCTCAACCGGAGGTCGTCGCGAAGTGGGCGGCGAATGCACCGCTGGCGTTTGTCGACGAGTACATCGGAAATCTGAAGCAGTATCGCGCGATCTCGATGGATGTGGGCGACAAGGACGGTTTGCGCATCGATGCGAGCAAGCTGCACGATGTTCTGGACAACTATGGAATCACCAACAGCTTTGAGATTTATCCCGGCACGCATACCAGCGCCGTCGCTGACCGGTTTCAGAATCACGTGATGCCGTTCTTCAGCAAGAACCTGTGCTTCCAGGCGAGCTGCAAGTAGGTTGTGGATAGGCCTCGGCATCCTGCACATCATTCATGCGCGTACGGAATGGGCAGGCGCTCGTCTCTGGTTGGTTGTCGTCGGGAAGCGCATACTGCTTCCATTCGCGGTTGCCATGGTCTCCATAGAATCCTATGTCGGGATGTACCGTCATTCCGTCATAGGCCAGCATGCGCTGGTGAATGCGTTGCCGGACCGGCGCTGCGATCGGCTGCGAGGTGGCCGGATCGATGAAAAGAGACCTGGGCTGGAAGATGAGCACCATTCCTGGACCGAGATTTCTGCTACGGCGGCGCTGATAGGTGGGTGACGTTCCGACGACGAACATCTCGCAACCCTCAAACGCGAACTCCCAAAGAGGATCGTCGGGGGGCCGGTCTGTGGCCGGATGCCGGTCGTGCTCATGAAGGAACTGCAGCACCCGCCAAAAACGGGTGACAAAGGACTTGTGATCCGTAATCGACCGATCAGGCTCGAAGAATGCGGCCAGGCTGCAGCGTTCATGGCGAGCAGTACCGATAAGGCTCACAAATTGCCGCATGTTGAGTCGCCATTTCGTGAAGCTCGCTGCCCGCAATGAACGTGTAGAGCATCTCACCGCGGGCCTCGGCGCTCTGGCCGAAGAAACATGGATACGTGGGGGCGTCAAGCCTGGCATGATATTGCTCGTACGCCTCCAGCTTCCAGTTGTCTTTGACGGGCGACCCGAGCCGGCCTTGATCGAGAACACGTCCCATCCAATCATGAAGAATGGCAGTGATCATGCCGCCCTCATGGCCGGCGCTTTCCTCCCTCGCCGCCCCAAGCGGACCATGCGGCGAAAGCCGGCGAGCTGCTGTGCGCCCCAGGAACCGTTGACCAAAGCCGGTTCGGCTCCAGCATCGCCTGTCTCGATCGTGTTGTCGCGGAACCTGGCGGTCCGGAAAGAAATGTCCCACATCGACAAAGTGGTTCCGTAGTTGCAGCTGCGCCGTCCAGCGGCACGCAAGGCGTGATGCGTGCGATGGAATTGCGGAGAGATGAATATGTGTTCCCCGAGCCATCCATAACCGACCCGGGTGTTCGCATGGGAGATGCTGCCGAGAAACCGGAAGCAAAGAATGAGAAAGGGAAACTGCATCGAGGGCACCCCAATGACCAGCCCCACAGTGATCAGCCACACATAGGTGATGGCGTCTTCGAGAACATGCGACCGGTCATCGGACCAGAAAGTCAACTGCTCTTCGGCATGATGCAGGGAGTGGATCCCATACCACCAGCCAACCCGGTGAGAGATACGGTGACGCCAATAGTCGGCGAGATCGAGAATGGCGAAGTTGGCGATGAACACGACGGCGGGCCGGGAAGCGAGTAGGGGGATCAGCGCCGGAAGCGACGGCGGCGTGATGCCGTGGGCCTGCAGAAATCCGTCCAGGCTCTGACGCAACCAATTGAATTCGAAATACGCGATGAGCGGAAACAGGACGATGCGGACGAAAAACGCATAGCTTACATCGGCGGCGATGGAATTGCGTTTCGGCCAGCCGGTCAGGGGCCAAAACCGCTCCAGGGGCGTACAGATCAGAAAGCTGATGGCCAGCTCGGTGACTCCGCATGCCGCAAAGAACACCCACAGGGCAGCACCGTGGCTGGATTGCCCGAGGCCAAGCCCTGACAGAAACGACTGAATGGAACCGAGGATGCAGCGGCCGCGCGAGGGACCGTGAGGTGCCCAGATCATGTTGTGCTCCACATATCCAACTCTGGACTTGCGCGCTGCCGTTACTCCAGAAATTGCGAATCATTGCCAGCATTGGCAGATTCTAGGCCGGTGCTCCAGATGTTTGCAGGGAACAGCGGGGTTGATGCAGCGAGCGACATTGCCTGCTCGATAAAGGTGGCTTTCGCGTTTGTGTCTGCGCCACTCCATGCCCACAAACTCCCTGAACAGTTAGACGAAAGCGCCGGTGAACTAGCTTCTGCGAGCGGGAAATTCTCTCGCCCCCGCATTGCAGAACGTCCAGCATTCAATTCACCCATCAAGCGCGTCCCCGGAGCACGATCCTGTTCTCGGGTTTGGTGGTTGAAAAGCTCCGAACAGCATGGGCAAGATAAACATCCTCGGGGTCCTTCGACTCCGCGCGGCCGAGCGCTGTGTCACGCTATAACTCTGTGAGGCGCTCCGCTCAGGATGACCGTTTTTGTGGGGGGTTTGACGAAAAACATCCCACAGAGATTAGCGGTCACGGGACGCAGTCCTGGCCGAAAGCACTAATGCAGGAGGTCTTCTAGACGGGAGCGATAGGTTCGGCTCACACGCAACGTCTTGCCATTATGGAGCGTCAGAATCGCATCTCGATTTGCCAGTGGTTCGACACGGACCGTTCGTTCCACTTGAACAATGGTTGAGCGGTGAATTCGTACGAAATGCCTGCGGTCGAGACGCGCTTCCAAGGAAGTGAGAGGTTCTCGTATCAAGTGCGTTCTATCCCCGACGTGCAATCCAGCATAATCTCCCAATCCCTCGATCCAATCCACGTCTTCGACCTGGACGAAGGTAAATTCATTACCCCGGCGCACCGGAAACCGCCTGATCATACCGTCATTGTTCTCAGTGTTCGCTAGAAGTCCATAAAGCCGTTCGAATTTGGCCTCCTGCCGGTGAAGAGCTAACATTCGCCGCGCACGGTCGATACAAGCCGCGAATCGGGCATCGTCAATTGGCTTGAGCAGATAGTCGAGCGCTTCCACATTAAACGCATCCAAGGCGTACTCCTCGTGCGCAGTGAGAAACACTATGCATCGGGCCTGGTCCCTGGGCAACTCTCTCAGGAGATCTAATCCGGAAATACCTGGCATTTCAACGTCGACAAAAATCAGATCAGGCAAGAGCTGCGGAATCTTCGCGCGCGCCTCCTCGCCGGTAGAGCACTCCCCAACGACCAGCAAGTCGGAATAAGCACTTAACCGCGTAGTAACGCCAACTCTGGCTAGCGGCTCATCGTCAACAACCAGAACGCGAATGTTCACTTAGACGCCATCGTCAGAGGAAATTGAATCGAGACTAAGAACCGATTGTTCTGCGCAGTGGTTGTAACGCGCCCTTGTTCTCTATAGAGCTTTTCCAGTCGCGTCCTGGTGTTCGCCAGGCCAAGCCCATTTCCCTGGTCACCGGATTGCAACATGCCTTCCATGCGGTCATTTTCTATATCGATTCGAAGCTGTCCTTCGATGACAGCAGCTGCGATCGAGACCTCGCCCCCATTCGCACAACGTGCGATGCCATGCCGGATCGCATTCTCCACAATCGGTTGCAAGAGAAACCTGGGGACCTGTGCCTCGGAGGCTTCGGGGCTAACACGCAGCGAGACAACAAGACGCGGTCCAAAACGGACTTGTTCGATGGAAAGATATTCCTCTGTGACGGCCAGCTCTTCCCGGAAAGTCACAAGATGAGCTTCGGGAAAGCTAAGGGTATTTCGTAGCAGAGCGCCGAGCTTTGCGATCATCTCGGTAGCCCGTTCGGGCTGTTGGCTTACAACGAGCGACGAGATGGCGTTGAGGGTATTAAACAGGAAGTGAGGCTGCAGTTGGTAACGGAGCGCCTGAAGTTGAGCTTCACGCGCCGTCGCTTCCGATTCCAACAACCTGCCCCTCTGCTCCTCGACGGTACCGTAGTGCTTGATCCCGAAGTAAAGTGCGCTCCATGCGATGAAAATAATCGCCGCTTCGAATGCCCGGGAGGCGACCATACTCCAGCTGACGGGTGTCTGGGGCTCAGCCAAGTGGAGCGCAATGAGAGCAGATACGGCGGTGCATAGAAAGCCCAGGATGTACGAGAGTCCCAAGGATAGAAACAAGGCAGAAGCCAAAGGGGTAGACCGGCGCCAGAGGAAATGACAAGAGGCATAGAGAATGAAGCTGGCCAAAAACGTGGAACAAAGGAAAGCGACCCGGTAATCCACTTGTTCGCGCATGTGACGAAATGGGATGTATTCAACCGCGGTTGTCAGCGCATAAAGCGTCCATCCGCCGATCTGAAGCAGCCAAAAAGAGGGTGCGCGGCGCTGAAGGGTCTGGGGCACCCATTCATTCTAACGACCGGGCTCTTCCGCTGAAACCGGCTGGGCGCATGGGACGCACGACTTAACGCAGAATCGCGGGGGTTCACCACCTGTGACTTTCCGTCCAAGTCGATTGACGTTAGGTTTTGTGCTGAAGTTCAGGCGGAAGGTGGCAGGGATGGTAAAGACGGGTTTCGTGGTTCTGACACTGTGCGGAATTGCCCTGGTTACGATGGGCACGCCGCCTGCTTCATCTTCGAGTACCGATAGTCTTCCGGCAGCGGGAACTTACAACATCGATCCGGCCCATACTTTTGCGTACTTTGGCGCGCAGCACCATATTGTCGGCCTGGTTCGGGGAAGGTTCGACAAAGTCACCGGGACGATCTCAGCCGCAAAGGAGCCGGCGGACTGCGCGGTGGATATTTCGGTTGACACGGCGACTATCGATACGCAGGTCGCCAGGCGTGATGAAGACTTACGCGGCCCCGATTTCTTTGCCGTGAAGAATTTTCCGGCAATGACCTATCGCGGCCGCGGCGCGCGGCAGACCGCAGATGGCGCCTGGGTAATGGATGGCACGCTCACCATTCGTGGCGTGACAAAAGAGGTGCCGTTGACATTCCGGTTCAAGGGAATGTTCCCTGACATGCCGGCAGGGCAGCCGGCGCGCGCTTCGTTCTACGCAACGGCAGCAGTGAAGCGCGGCGATTTCGGAATGACGCGCGACAACCTGATGGAACTCGGACCGAACCCGAAGGGACCGGACGTGGAGATCGAAATCGCCGTGGAGGCCAACGCAAGTACGCCGGCGAAGTGACTTATCAAGGAGGGCATGCGCGAGATGTGGAACCGGAGTTGGTTAGAGATTTTGGGGCAGGATATTCGCCAAGCTCTCCGCACCCTGCGCAACAATCCAGGGTTCACCTTTGTCGCGCTTGCCGCCCTCACCATTGGAATTGGCGCAAACACCAGCATCTTCAGCGTGGTCGACAAGGTCCTCCTGCGACCCCTCCCCTACCGGGACCCGGACAGCATGGTGCAACTCGGCCAGAGGTTTCCCGTGGGCGATTCCTACGCGGCCTCCATTCCGGAGTACATGGTCTGGCGGCATAACAACGTCTTCTCGTCAATGGCGCTGTACGATCTGGATGGTCCGGCCTTCAACATCGACACCGGCGACTTTCCCGAGCAGGTCAAGGGCGCTCATGTGTCAGCGGACTACTTCACAGTGTTCGGCATTTCACCCTTGATTGGCCGCCCCTTTTACCAGGCGGAAGATCTTCCCAACGGCCCCAAGTCCGCTCTGATCTCAGAAAATCTCTGGCGATCCCACTTCGGTTCCGATGCGCAGATCCTCACCCGCACCATCAATCTCAACTCTTCGCCCTACCCGGTCGTCGGCGTTATACCATCGCGGTTCGCCGCAAACCCAGAGGCCGAAGTATGGATACCGCTGCAGGCTGATCCGCACAGCATCAACCACGCCCATTTCCTGCAGGTCGCCGCGCGCCTGAGATCTGGTGTTTCCATCTCGCAGGCGCAAGCCGAAATGCTTGCGGTGGGCGAGCGCTTCCGCCGGCTCTTTCCGACGTATATGGACAAGAGCGAGAGCGTCGCGGTGGCGCCTATGCGCGAGGCCATGGTTGGTGACATCAGGAAGACTCTCTACGTTCTGTTCGGTGCGGTCGCCCTGGTGCTGCTGATCGCTTGCGCCAATGTTGCCAATCTGCTGCTCGCACGTTCCGCCGGACGCCACCGCGAACTGGCGATTCGCGCCGCCCTGGGCGCCAGCCGCTGGCGAGTCATCCGCCAATTGCTCACCGAGAACGTGCTGCTCTCCACGGTGGGTGGTTTTCTCGGCCTCATTCTCGGAGTTCTGGGCGTTCGAACGCTTCTGCTTCTTATCCCGGGCGACATCCCGCGGGTCGATCCGGCGCAACTTAGGAACCCATTCGAGTTGCTCGACTGGCGAATTCTTGTCTTCACCATCGGCGTCTCGCTCCTCACCGGCATCCTGTTCGGCCTTATCCCGGCGCTGCAGATTTCAAAGCCTGACGTCGCTTCGACTTTGAATGAGGCGGGCTCACGATCCTCCACCAGCCGGCATCAGAACTTCACCAGCAAGACCCTGGTCGCCCTCGAGACGGGGCTCGCGCTTATGCTTCTCATCTCCGCTGCCCTGCTCATCCGCACCTTCGCCAGCCTTAGTTCTGCCGAATCCGGCATCGACTCCCATCACGTCTATACGATGCTTACCTCCCTGGCTGGCGATCGTTATCAAACTACAGAGGCCACGGCGCGCTTTACTCGCCAGGCCCTGCAGAATATCGAGTCGATTGCAGGTGTGGAGAGCGCTTCCACTTCTCTGGTTATCCCCGCAACGAACGTCATCGGGCAACTCGCCTTTGACATTCCGGGAAAAGCCGTACCTTCCGGCCAGGAGCATTACGGACCCGAGCCATGGCGCACAGTGTCGCCTCACTTCTTCAAAGTGTTCCGCATCCCCCTGTTGAGCGGCCGCGGCTTCACGGAACATGACGACATGGGAGGCGCCCCAGTTGTCATCGTCAACGCGGCGTTTGCCAGGAAGTACTTCGCAAATGAGAACCCGATCGGCAGGACGCTGGACATTGGGAAAGGTATCGGCCCTATCTACGCCGATTACGCGCGGCGAGAGATCGTAGGGGTTGTAGGTGATACCTGTGAGACCGGACTGGTTGGCGGCAAAGTCCCCGCCATGTACATACCTCAGGCCCAGCAACCGCAGGGCATGACGAAAATATTCAATAGCTCAGTCCCAATGGCCTGGGAAGTGCGGTCCAGGCTTGAGGAAAAGCCGCTGATCACTGCGGTGGCCAAAGCAATTCATGAAGTGGACGGCCGGTTGCCGCTGGGGCAGGTACGCCCCATGGACAAGATCCTTGCCGACAGTATCTCGCGGCAGAATTTCAACATGCTTCTACTCTCCGTTTTCGCCACCTCGGCTCTGCTGCTCGCCGCGATTGGTATCTACGGCGTAATGTCCTACTCGGTCCAGCAACAAACCAAGGACATCGGAGTTCGTATGGCGCTCGGAGCAGACAAAAACACGATACTCGCAATGATCTTACGACAGGGCCTCACGCCCGCGTTCATCGGCGTCGCCGCGGGCCTTGCCGGAGCTTTCGGTTTGACGAGACTTATGGAAAGTCTGCTTTATGGTGTGAAATCAGTTGATCCCATCAGTTTCTTCGGTGTAGCCGCAATTCTATTAATGGTCGCTCTCCTCGCGGTTTTGATCCCGGCGCGGCGTGCCATTTCCTTAGATCCTGTCGCGGCCCTCCGCAGCGAATAATAGCTACACTCTTTCGCAGCCGGCTCGGTATAGGCGGCCGGCCGTCGACAATTTATTTGTTCCAACTCCCCACAATCGTCATCCTGAGCCGAGCGCCTCACAGATCTGTCGCGTGACACAGCGTTTGAGGGCGCGGAGTCGAAGGACCCCGACGATGCTAATCTTGCCCATGCTGTTCGGAGCTTTTCAACTACCGAAGCCCGCTCCTGGTGAACCCGCCACCGTCTTTCCCTCGCGCCGAGAACAGGAACAGCCAGCATTTTGCTATGTCAGGCGGCTACCGCCACATTACTCGGCAACGAACAGGCCGTGACCCTCAAGTGCGTACCGCAGTCAGATCCTGTTCTCGGGCTTCGGTGGTCGAAAAGCTCCGAACAGCATGGGAAAGATAAGCATCGTCGAGGTCCTTCGACTCCGCGCCCTCAAACGCTGTGTCACGCGACAGATCTGTGAGGCGCTCCGCTCAGGATGACGATTTTGTGGGGAGTTTTGGCGAAAAACATCGTGGGAAACATAAGCCGTACGAATATCGCCTCCCGGGCCCTTTTGATGCAGTGAAGCAGGCCGCCATTTCTTCGCAGCTTCAGGCTCGCTCGTCCTATCCAATGGTTATTGCGTAGAATTAATCTCGAACCAGGAGCTCTGTTGCAGAAGCCATCCGAGACAGCCGCTCCGTTGCTTTCGTTTGACCACGCGGGTAAGGACTACACCAACGCAGGCGAACGAGTGCGAGCACTCGACGATGTTTCGCTCGAGGTCGGCTCTGGCCAATTTGTTGTGGTGATGGGTCGCAGCGGGTGCGGCAAGTCAACGCTCCTTAATCTAGCAGGCGCTCTTGATTTTCCTACCGCCGGGCATGTGCGGCTGGATGGCGTTGCGACCGATCAGTTGACGGAAACCGGCCTCACCCGATTGCGCCGGGAGAAGATCGGGTTCGTTTTCCAGTCGTTTCAACTGCTGAATACCCTCAGCGTGGTCGAGAATGTTGAGGTTCCCCTGCTGCTGGCAAGCGAAGGGAACGCTCGCTCCAGGGCCATGGAGCGGCTTGCCGATGTCGGGTTGGCCCCCCTTGCGCACCGCATGACGCACCAGCTCTCCGGCGGACAAATGCAGCGCGTGGCAATTGCGCGCGCGCTGGTGCACAGCCCTCGCCTGATCCTGGCCGACGAGCCGACGGGCAATCTGGACACCGCAACCGGCAACGCGATTCTCGAGCTGTTGCAGCGCGTGTGCGCAGAACAGCAAGTGACCATCCTGATGGCCACGCACAGTGAAGAGGCCTCTGCCGTAGCCGACACCATCGTGCGCATGCGCGACGGGCGGATCGCCGAAGTGCGGGTCTGAAATGGGCCGCCTGGCTCTCCTCTATCGGCTCATCCTACGGCCTCTGTTCCGCCAGCCCGGACGTGCCCTGGTGATCCTCTTTGCCGTGGCGCTGGGCGATGCCGCTGTGGTTGCCATCGATCTGGCGGGCGATGCTGCGGCAGGCTCCTTCCATTCTTCTATGGAAACGCTGGCGGGGAAGGATGATTTCGAAGTCACCGCGGCAGGCGGTCTGCCCGAGGCGATCGTTGCCCGCCTTGCCAGGCTACCGTACTCATTGCGCGTGAGCCCCCGCATCGAAGATCACGCGATGGTGGTCGCTGCAGACCGTGCCCCAGACCGTACCTTTGATCGGGGTCGATGTGGTTGCCGAGGCAAACAACGCGGGCACGATCATCGGCGATGCGACTGCAGGCGAAGGTCTTGAGCACATCAATGATCCTGATGCGGTATGGGTGACACGCGGACTGGGAAAAGCTGTTGGAGACAGCATCCAACTGCTGATCAACGACCAGGCTCGGCAATACGTGGTGCGCGGCTTGATTCCCAACTCGGCGCAGATCGGTACGGACGCCATCCTGATGGACATCGGGGCTGCGCAACTGGCGACCGGGAAATCCGGGCGTGTCGACCGCATCCTTATCAAGGCTCCTGACGCAAACAATTTCGACCTGTGGCGGAGCAAGCTGCAGCAGGCGCTGCCTGCGGGCGTGCTGCTGAATGCCCAGGGGACGGAGACTGCTGCCAACCGGCGAATGCTGGCGGCTTTCCGCTGGAATCTTCGCATGCTCAGCGGCATCGCGCTGCTGGTGGGAGCCTTTCTCATTTACAACGCCGTCTCCGTTTCCGTGGTGCGCCGGCGCGCCGATATCGGTACCATGCGCGCCCTGGGCGCAAGCCGCGCTGCCGTCATGGTTGCATTTCTGTTGGAGGCTGCGCTGTTTGGCATAGCAGGTTCGCTGGCTGCCTTGCCCCTGGGCCGCGTGCTCGCTGCGGGAGCCGTGGGCATGCTTTCGACCACTGTCAATGCGCTCTATGTCTCCAGCAGCCCAGGCGCCATGACCCTTTCCGCGGGCTCGGTGATGCTTGCCCTGGTGGCGGGAATTGGCGTGGCGGTAGGCTCTGCGTTGGCCCCCGCACGGGAGGCCAGCATGGTGCCGCCGACAGAAGCAATGGCACGCGGCCGGCGCGAATTCGAAGTGCGCGTCGATCGCAAGCGCGATGCGTTGATTGGCCTGGTGCTGGCGGGGTTGGGCACCCTTGCCGCACTGGCCCCGCCGATCGGGGGAAAGCCTTTGCTGGGATACCTGTCGGCCCTGCTGTTTGTCGCTTCCGCCGCGTTGCTCGCTCCGTTGGTGGTGTACCGCGCCACCTTGGCGGGGTCGATGGGGCTTCGCCGCCTGTTCGGAGTCGAGGCATTGCTTGCGTCGCGCAGCCTGGGCGGATCGTTGCGCAGAACGTCCGTGCTGGTGGCGGCGCTGGCCACGGCCATCGCCATGATGACGTCGGTGGGCATCATGGTGGGCAGCTTCCGGCAGACGGTGTTGACCTGGTTGGATAGTGAGCTGCCCGCCGACCTGTACCTGGCCCCCGCCGGAGCGATGGGTGGCGACCTGCATCCCACCATTGCGCCGGAGGTGGCTGACCGTATCGCGGCGACTCCGGGCGTGGAGAGCGTGAGCCGTCTTCGCGCCTACGAGATTCAGTACCAGGGCCTGCCCGCCACGCTGGCCGGCGCAAGCCAGGGCCGCCATGCACCTCGCCAGAACCTGATCTTTCTTTCGAGAAGGCCAAGGGCGGAAATTCTGCGAGAGCTGGCCGCGGGCAACAATGCGGTTGTCAGCGAGCCCTTTGCCAATAAGCATCATGTCAAGGCCGGCGACACCATCACACTCCCACTGGGCGAACAACGAGTCACCTTCCGGGTGATCGATATCTTTTACGACTATGGTCACGAAGCAGGCTACATTGTGCTGGATTGGGGCACTCTGCGACGGTATCTGCCGGACAGCGCGCCCACCAACCTCGCTGTCTACCTTGCGCCAGGAGCAGACCTGGAGCAAACCCGCGCCGCGATTCAAAAGGCCATTGCGAACAAGAGCCTGATGATGCTTTCCAATGGCCAGATACGGCAGCAGGCCATACGGGTCTTCGACCAGACATTTGCCATTACCTATGCGGTTGAGGCCATCTCGATCCTGGTGGCGATTGGCGGAGTTGCGGGCGCGCTGATTTCCATTGTGATCGACCGCAGGCGGGAGTTCGGGGTGCTGCGGTATCTCGGGGGCACGAGCGCGCAGATTCGCAAGCTGATCCTGGTGGAGGCGGGCCTGATGGGCATCCTGGCCAATGTATTGGGCCTGGTGCTGGGCTACGTGCTGTCGCTGGTCCTGGTGTACGTGATCAACAAGCAGTCATTCGGATGGACGATTCAATTTCATTGGCCGGTCGCGGTGCTGCTGGGTTCGTTGAGCATCGTGTATGTTGCCACGGTGCTGGCAGGGCTGTTTCCGGCGCGGCTTGCGGTCCGGTTGGATCCCATGGAGGTGGTGCATGAGGAATAAGTGGCTTGCACTGCTGCTATTCCCCCTCACCCTCAACGCCTGTGCGCCACCGCGCAGGATTACAACATCGCACAGCCTGGTTACACGTTCGCGTTTCCGCGAGACTACTTCAATCATGAGGACTATCAGACCGAGTGGTGGTATTACACCGGGAATGTGAAGGCAGCGGATGGTCACCGGTTCGGCTTTGAGCTGACCTTCTTCCGGCAGGGCGTTTCGCGCGCCGCAAACAGCCGTCCCTGGTTTGTACACGACCTGTGGATGGCGCACATCGCGCTGAGCGATGTCACCGGGCAGCGCTTTTACAGTGAGGAACGGCTCAATCGATCGGGCCCCGGCGTTGCCGGGGTGGATGCCCAGACCGGGCTGGTGTGGAACGGTAATTGGCAGGCGCAGATATCCGAACAAAGTGAAGAACTGCGCGGCGTTGCTGACAAGTTTAGCCTTGCGCTGCAGCTCAGGCCGGTCAAGCAGCCGGTGATTCAGGGTCAGGACGGCGTAAGCCGGAAGGCTGAGGGCGCCGGTCATGCTTCTCACTACTTTTCGCTGCCTCGCCTTTTGACCGCAGGATCCATCGCGCTCAACGGCAAAACCTACCAGGTGGAGGGGACATCCTGGATCGATCACGAGTTCTTTACCGGGTCCATGGCCGCGAATGAAACGGGCTGGGACTGGTTGAGCGTGCAACTTGCAGACGGCGCCGAACTCATGCTGTACCGGTTGCGGCACAAGGATGGCAGCATCGATCCGTCTTCTTCGGGCAGCTACGTGGATGCTAGCCGGGAAGTCTCAATTTTTGTCTGCCGCGGATTTCGCAATGACGCCGGCGGCAGACACCTGGACCAGCCCGGCGACCAAGGCGACGTATCCAGTGCGGTGGCACGTCTCCATTCCGCGCCTGAACATGCAGCTGGATGTAACCACGCCGCTGCGGAGTCAGGAACTGGCCAGCAGATTCGGGACCAGCTACTGGGAGGGAGCCATCGACGTGGTTGGCAACAGCGCTCAGTCACGGTTACGAGGAGTTGGGTACCTCGAGATGACCGGATACGCCGAAACGGGCAAGCCTGTCATCCCCAACTGATTTTATCGGGCGTCGTGTAGGGGAGCGGGTTTTCAAACCCGCGAGAACGCTCTATCTTGCAATGACCGGGCTCTACAGGCTGCGGAAAAACGCGTTGTACGAAGGGCAGGGGGGAAACCGCTGCCCCCCAGCCCGAACCCGCTCCCGGCTCAGCGGCAGATGCGCCTCGGACCCCGGCCCTGCCCGGGCCCTATCTTTGACCACACGGAGTCCACCTTCGCCAATCGCTCTAGCCTCACGGAAACGCAATCGCTGCCTCATGTCGCTTTTGCTCCAGACACCAGGCTCCCCTTCTCTATCCCAAAGAACCCCTTTGCCCGTCGCCGCTGACCTTCTGAAGGGGCCAAAAAAGACTCAAAACCATCGAATTTTATCGAATCATCCGATAGGTTCGTGGCAGCCGTATCAGAGAGGTACGGACGGTGGGTTCGAAGCTTGCGAGCGCCCCCAATCATCCGCTGTCCGCTTTTACACGACGCTGTTCATTTCCGAACGATTCTGTCGATGGCTGCGACGAAGCCCCGCTTCATCGACTACAGCTAACTCAGTCTGTCCTTGCGCTCTATCATCTCTGCGCGATCTGTGGGATCCATTGGTTATCTAAGTGCATTGCAGCTTCTCAGAACAGGGCTCCCCAAATCGACCTGCGGAGAACGCCATGCTGAAACGGCTGTTTCTATTACTGCTTGTTGTCGCCATCGCAACCACCAGGCTTCACGCCATTAACGGCTCCTTCGTCGGCAAGTGGAAGCTCAACCCGGGAAAAAGCACAATGCACGACCAGATGAAGGTCGCTCCCGCGGGAGCCAACCGCTACGCTTTCGACTTTGGCGGCGGCCTGGAATTCATTGTTGCCAACGGTACCGACCAACCCGGTCTCGAGGGAAGTACCCTCGCTGTAACTGCAGAAGCTCCTCGTGTCTGGAGAGTTGTCCGCAAGAAAAACGGCCATATGCAGATCTCCGCCATTTGGACGCTTTCTCCGGACGGCAACTCGCTCCGCGACGACTTCACCGGCTACCCGCCCAACGGCTCCAGTTTCACCATCCATTACATCTACACACCGATTGGAGGAGCCTCCGGCTTTGCCGCTACGTGGGATAGCACCAGCGAAAAGCCCGGCCCGGTCGAAATCGAGGTGCAGCCCTATCAAGACAACGGCCTTTCCTTCATCAACCAGACACAGCACTCCACCAAAAATATGAACTTTGACGGCAAGGACTATCCGGCGAAGGATGAGAACGCGCCGGCGGGCGCCATGTCTTCGGCGCGCCGCGTGAATGCCAGCACTCTCGAGTTCACTGAGAAGAGAAACGGCAAGGTGGCCGACACACAGCATATCCAGCTTTCTCCAGACGGCAAGACTCTGACCATGACTATTCAGCCGGCAAGTGGACGCAAGCCGAACGTCCTCGTTTTCGAACGCGAATGAGTGCAAAGGGGCCGAGGAGCCAATGATGCCGAGCGAAGCTCCGAAGCGGCGATGCCAAAAGCCAGCGGATACCATGAGGCCATTCACACGTTCGGCCTGGGCGCTCCCGGTGAGGTTGAAGTCTTCGTGATGGTAGATTGCCATCGAGGAAAAGCTCTCGTTTTTGACGCACTCCAACCATAATGTTTTTCGATCCTCACAAGACCGTCATCCTGAGCGAAGCGCCTGGCAGATCTATTGCTTAACAGAGGGTTTATTGCGCGCAGTCGAAGGACCCCGAGGAGGCTTGCTGGCCGATGCTCTTCAGGGCTTTCCGGCCACTAACCATAAAGAAATCAAAAAAGTCACAACCTCTGAGCGTAGACGTTCTGTGCCGCCTATTGACAATCGATGGTCGTCTGTCTACCATCGTTTGCTGTTGAGGGTCGAGCGTCTTCCATGGCCTGCGGCCGAGGAGTGCTGAAATGAAATGGTGGCAGATCAGAAAGCGGGATGGGGATTTAGAACGGGAACTGCGATCCGATCTCGAATTGGAAGAAGAAGAGCAGCGCGATAAGGGGAAGCCGCCAGAAGAGGCAAGCTACGCTGCCCAGCGCGCCTTCGGCAATAAAACGTTGATCCGCGAACAAATCCACGAGGCCTGGGGCTGGGCTCCTATCGAGCAGTTTTGCCAGGACATTCGCTACGGATTGCGCCAACTCCTGCACAATCCGGGATTCACGATGGTCACGGTCATCACTTTGGCGCTTGGAGTTGCGCTCAGTACAACGATCTTCAGCGTGGTCAGCGAAACTCTTCTGAGAAAGCCGCCGGGGAAAGATCCAGACAGGTTATGCGCAATCTCTTCCAAAGACCTGATCAAAGGCTATGACCTGGAGCATGTTTCCATACCCGACTTCGAGTCGTGGCGCAAGCAGAACAGCGTTTTTGAATCCATGGCAGCCGAGAGGGGGGGCCCCACCACCCTAACCAGTGAGGGCGAGCCGGAAGTGGTGAATGGCGTCCGAGTGACGCCGGGCTATTTCGATGTGATCGGCATTTTACCGGCGCTAGGGCGCGGATTTCTGCCGGATGAAGGGCAAGCCGGCAATCATCATGTTGTGATTTTGAGCAACGCGCTCTGGCGCCAGCGCTTTGCATCAGACCCCCGGACAATCGGAAAAAATCTCGAAATCGACGGCGAGCCATACACCGTCGTCGGCGTGATGCCGCAACTGGACGACTCTTTTCCCCGCCTGTGGGTGCCGCTCGTCATTCAGGCGAAAGACCTCACTCCCGATGCGCGCGGTCATTATGACCTGGATTTGGTTCTCGGCCGCCTGAAGCCAGGCGTGACAGTCACAAAAGCTCAAGCGGAAATGACCTCAATCGCGGAGAACCTCACGCGGGCTTACCCGGTAACGAACAACGGCCGGGGCATCACGGTACTGACCCTGCAGGACTACAACATACGATCGCAAAACTCCCGCAATGGCGTGATTGTGCTCATGACCGTGGTAAGTTTCGTGCTGTTGATTGCCTGCGCGAATATCGCGGGAATGCTGCTGGCGCGCAGTGCGGCGCGCGTGCATGAGATGGCGGTAAGGGCCGCGGTGGGGGCTGCGCGTTTTCGTCTGATCCGGCAAATGCTGGCGGAGAGTTTGCTCATCGGCGCTGCGGGCGGCGGCGCGGGCCTCCTAGGGTCTGTTTTTGGGATCAAGTTACTGCGGGCCGCTTTCACCTTCAACGATTTCGGCAAGAGGGTCGGCGAAGGTCTCCGTTTGGACCTGCCCACCCTGTTGTTCACTCTGACGGCTTCTTTGCTGACCACGCTTCTATTTGGCTTGATGCCTGCCATCGGCGCCTCAAAGGTGAACCCGCGCGATGCGTTGACCGACAGCAGCCCGGCAAGTTCAGCGGGCTTCGGGCGAATCCGTTGGCGCAGCTTGCTCGTCGCCGGCGAGATTGCGTTGGCCTTTGTCCTCCTCGCCGGCGCGGGCGTCATGATGCGTGAAGTTATTCGCGAATTTACCGATCCGAATGGCTTCAATCCAGACCATGTTCTCGTGGCGCAGATCTCCCTGACCAGCCAGGATGATCAAAATTCCGCCAAGCAAGCCGCCTTTTTCAAGCAACTTATTGAAAAAGTCCGCGCGATTCCAGGAGTTGCATCCGCCGATGCGAATACCTGCTTACCGCTAGGGTGCCGATTGAGCACGCCCTTCAGCGTAGCCGGCGAGACGCCCCTACCGGATTCGCAGCGTCCATCGGCCGATTATTTTGCCGTAGGGTCCGAATATTTCCGTACGATGCAGATTCCGTTAATGAGGGGCCGCGTTTTTTTGGATTCTGACGATGGAAACGCGCCGGTTGTCGCTGTTATCAGCGCAGAGTTCGCGAGGCGGTTCTTCCCCCGAGGAGATGCGATTGGCCACGAGATCGAGGTTGGTCAAGAACAGCGCAAGCGAGCGCGGATCGTGGGCATCGTGGGGAACGTGAACGAATTTCAAGGCCAGTTGAGCCCGCGGCCGCAAATCTACGAGCACTATCTCCAGGCTCCTTCCGCGGACATGGCGGTGGTGGTGAGATCGCGCATTCAACCGAAGGCGCTTGCGCCCATGTTGCAGCGCGCAGTATGGGCGGTGAACAGGCGCCAGCCTGTGGGCAGAATCTGGACCATGCAGGACCTGGTCGATGATAACGTGGGTGGCGACAGAATGATGGTTGAGCTTCTCGGCGTGTTCGCCTGCCTGGCTCTGCTGCTGGCGGCAGTGGGAATTTATGGCGTTATCGCATATTCGGTAACCCAGCGAACCCGCGAGATCGGCATCCGTGTGGCGATGGGCGCGCACAAAGGGAATGTTCTGAGCCTGGTGCTGCGGCAGGGGGCAAGGCTATGCGCGATAGGCTGCACGATTGGTCTGCTCCTCGCGTTCCCACTTCCGCGAGTGTTCTCCACAATATTTAACGCGTTTGCGCCCCAAGGGCCGATGGTCGCCATTGCGGTGGGATTGATCGTTCCGGCTGTCTCGATGTTGGCTACTTTCATTCCCGCTCGACGCGCCGCGTCCCTCGATCCCATGCAGGCGCTGAGAAGTGAATAACAAGAACCCCTGCGTGAGAACTCGCTTTCAGGGTAGGCCGGGGATTTATCCCCGGCAAAGATATCATGAAATTATCGCGGGCTTTAGAGTCTGCGTGAGAACTGGACGTTGCCAATCCAGCCCCGAAGGGGCGACCTGAACTTCAGAGCTGTCCAAATTAGCAAGGAAACCGCTTATCAAACGATGTAGTTTGCTGATTTCATTAGGAAAGCTTGGCCAAAGCCAAATCGGGTTGCCCGAATTGTGCGTTCGAAGAGCTAGCTTTAACCGCAGGTCCCTCCACTTCGCTTCGCTTCGGTCGGGATGACAATTCTGTTGCAAAGACAGAGATTTCCTGAAGAATCTTCGATTGCAAAACAGAATTGTCATCCCGACCGAAGCGAAGTGGAGGGACCTGCGGTTAAAGCGGTTCGGACGCTCAGTCAGGGGTTTGTCAAAACCCTAATTTGGACAAGTCTGCCTGAACCTAGCCCAGGACGTAGTCCTGGGAACACCTCGCAAAATGGGCTAGTCCCGGAGGGACGGCTGAAACGGGTGAGAATGGATTCAGCCGTCCCTGCGGGACTAAATATCTCTCCCTGAACACAACCCAGGACTGCGTCCTGGGCTAAGTTCAGGCCGCCCCTTTCGGGGCTGGATAACCCGAGCTCTCACACACCCTCTTTAGCCCCTGCGGCGCTATTTCCCTCTCAGTTCGGTTTCGGACAGCGTTCGGCAGCTCAACCTGCCAGGAGGACACTACCTTTGCAGCATTCAACAGCTTCCGGCTTGCGCATGCGTTGGGGCATAAATCGCCCGAAAAGTACCCTCCGCTATTGCAGAGGCGGATGGGTCGTTGGGGTCGTTGGGGCAGGAGCCGGTTGCGCGGTGCTGGGTGCCCCGCCCTGTTTAGCCAGCTTCTCGGCCTGTTTTCGCTTGTGGTAGCGCACGATGTCCGGCCAGAACTCGATCACTTCCGAGCCGATGATGCCCTGTGCCGTTACTGAGAAGCCCCGTCCGATCGTTGCGCCAACGGTTCGCTCGGACTGCGGATAGTAGACGTTGGCGATGGCGGCTCCCGTCAGATTGCCAATAACGTTGGCATAATTCGGTCCCCAGGTACCGCTATCCCGCTTGCACCACACCGTACCGCTCGCCGCCCACAGCACGCGCCTGAGGTAAGTTCCGTGGCCCCTCTGATAGTAGCGGGGATCTTCTTTCATCACGCTTGCGAACACCGCGTTCCCAAGAAAATTGCCGATGAAGTAGTCTCCGTACGAGGCGCCGAAACGCTTGGCATAGCCCTGCACACCCTGGCCGTATTCGGGGAGGCCGTTTTCGGCCTGGCTGATCCCGGCCAGCACAGACGCCAGCAGAAAAGGCCACGGATCACTCGCGCTCTTGAAGAAGAGCTGGAATTTCTGCCCGGTACTCAGAGGAATTGCCTGTTGATTGGCGGTGGTATTAAAGGTTGCCACCACCGCCCAAACCCGCTGGTGTTCTTCCTGCTCCAACTGCTGTTGTGCTAGTTTCCGTTGTTCTTCCGGGGTCATCGGGGGTGCCGGGTCTGCGGGCGGCGAAGTCTGTGTACCCGATTGGCCGGTTGCGGCCGGAGGGGTATTCTGTGGCGTGGTTTGGCCTACCGCTGCCGGCGCATCCGGCAAGTACAGCGCGCTCTCAGCCGAGAGAGACTCCGCGGTTGGGTCCGCAAGGAGTAGAGCCAGGCTCATAGACGCCGCTGCAAACCATCGATTCATCGCCGATCGAGTGCCTCAATTCTGCACATAGCCCTTCGCCCCAAACGACGTTCACTCTTTGATGCATCCACCGCGTTCGGGGATTTGTAATAATTTTTCAACCGATAATAAACCATCAGCGAACTGGGTTGCTGAGCGCCTACACGTCCAGTCGTATGAGTAAACCCTCAGATCCTTCGAGCTCGACGGAGTCCTTGATCCGCTCTCCAGTGCGGTTCAGGCTGGTATTCAGGAGGATCGTGGCGGCTCCGGTGGCCGCCCGCACGGGGGTGTGTCCAAGATTGAGGACCACCCAGAGGCGTTCCGTGGCGCTCCTACGCTCATAACAAAGAAGATCTCCCTGGAAAACGACAGAATCGATCTGGCCACTCGCCAAAACCGAGTGAAGGCGACGAAAGGCGATCAAATTGCGGTAGAGCTGAAGGATTGAGCCGTCTTCTTCTCGCAATACCTCGACGTTGCGGACTGCATGATCGGAGTTGAGCGGAAGCCAAGGGCTTCCCGTAGTGAATCCGGCGAGGGGAGATCCGTCCCATAGCATCGGGGTACGCTCGGGATCGCGCCCCACGCCAATGCCGGGTTGTCGTTTTTCCGCAGGGTCACGGACCTCCGCAGATGAGATGGTTCCATTCGTCATGCCGATCTCCTCGCCGTAATAGAGGGTTACCGTTCCCGGAAGCGTGAGCAGAAGCATGGCGGCTACCCGAGCCTGTCCGGCGCCCACCCTGGAGGCGACGCGAGGGTTGTCATGATTCCCGAGGACCCAGTTCGGCCACGCACCGCGGGGCAGAGCGTTCATGTAATCCGAAATTACGCGCGCGACGGCCGGTGCGGTCCAGGGAGCCTGGAGCAGGAGAAAGTTGAAGGGCAGATGGGCTCCATCCAGGTTAGGCCCGTAGTACGCCATAAGCTCGCCGGTGGGGAGATAGATTTCACCAATGAGTACGCGATCCGGATAACCATCGAGGACCGATCGCATCTCGGCAACCACCGTATGAACTTCCGGTCGATTGGCATTGTAGACAGGAAGGGAGCTGTTGGGTGGGTTGTCACGATATTGTTCGTCCTTGATCAGGAGCCACATCACATCGACGCGAAAACCATCTACGCCTTTGTCAAGCCAGAAGCGCAGGACGTCGTACATGGCACCTCGCACGGCCGGGTTGCGCCAATTCAAATCCGGCTGCTCTTTGAGAAATGAATGATAGTAAAACTGTGCGGTTCGCTCGTCCCACTCCCAACCGGACCCGCCGAAGTTGCTCATCCAATTGTTGGGCTGATCTCGCCATAGGTACCAGTCTCGTTTTGAGTTTTCGCGCGACGACCGGCTCTCCACAAACCAGGGGTGCAGGTTGGAAGTGTGATTGGGAACTAAGTCTAATATCACCTTCAGGCCACAGCGGTGGGCTTGCTGTAGAACGCAATCGAAGTCCTGCATGGTTCCGAACACCGGATCGATGCCGCAGTAATCGGCAACGTCATAGCCAAAGTCCGCCATGGGGGAGGGAAAGATAGGCGCAATCCAGATTGCACCGACCCCAAGTTCAACCAGGTATTGGAGCCGGGTTAAGATGCCGGGCAGATCACCCACACCGTCCCCGTTGCTGTCTTGAAAAGAGCGTGGATAGATCTCGTAGACGACAGCGGTCTTCCACCACGCCGGATCGTGCATCTAAACCTACTCCTCTAGACGAGCCTGAAAGGGTTAGCCGTGATCAATGACCTGTGGTACAAGAACGCAGTTATCTACTGCCTTTCGGTCTCTACCTACATGGATGCAGACGGGGACGGTATCGGCGATTTTCGCGGCCTTATGCGGCGGTTGGACTATCTGAATGGTATGGGCGTATCGGCAATCTGGCTCATGCCTTTTCAGCCGTCTCCGCGCAGAGATGATGGCTATGACGTCGCAGACTACTATGGAGTCGATCCCCGCTATGGTACGCTTGGCGACTTCGTTGAGTTCACTCATGGGTGCAAGCAACGCGGCATCCGGGTGCTCATCGATCTGGTGGTCAATCACACCTCTGACCAGCATCCCTGGTTTCAGGAAGCGCGGAAGGATCCGCAATCCAAGTATCGCGACTGGTATGTATGGTCGAAGAAAAGGCCGCGCAACGCGAAATCGGGCGTAGTTTTCCCGGGTGTACAAAAGTCAACATGGGATTACGACGCGCAAGCAAAAGCGTACTACTTCCACCGGTTTTATGACTTCCAACCTGATCTGAACACCTCAAATCCTGACGTTCAGGCGGAGATTCTCAAGATCATGGGGTTCTGGCTGCAATTGGGGGTTTCCGGCTTTCGCATGGACGCCGTGCCTTTCGTGATCGCCCAAAAGGGGGCTGCTATTACCAAGCCACAGGAACAGTATGAGATGCTTCGCAGCTTTAGCCAGTTCCTTACGTGGAGAGAGGGCGAGGCAATCATTTTGGCGGAAGCCAATGTTCTGCCCGGAACCGATATGAAGTATTTCGGCGCGGCCGGAGAACGTTTGCAGATGATGTTCAATTTTGAGGTGAACCAGCACCTCTTTTACAGTCTTGCTACCGGAGATTCACGCCCGCTGATAAAGGCAATGCGGGCGACAAAGGCCCGACCGGCGACGGCGCAATGGGGACAGTTTCTTCGCAATCACGACGAACTCGACCTTGGCCGCCTCGAAGCTCAGCAAAGAAACGAGGTATTTGCTGCCTTCGGCCCGGATCCCGATATGCGTCTCTATGGACGAGGCATTCGACGCCGGCTGGCACCCATGTTGCAAGGGGATCGCCGCCGCCTGGAACTTGCTTACAGCCTGATGATGACGCTGCCCGGCACGCCTGTGATTCGCTATGGGGATGAAATCGGTATGGGGGACAATCTGAAACTGCCGGAGCGGAATTGCGCCCGTACTCCCATGCAATGGTCGACCGAACCGCAGGCCGGCTTTACCAAAAATGACAAACCTGTATTGCCCGTCATCGACGCGGGGCCTTACGGCTTTGAACATGTAAACGTGGCCGACCAGCGCCGAGAGCCCAACTCGATGCTCAATTGGATGGAGAGGATCATCCGCATGCGCAAAGAGGTTCCGGAGATTGGATGGGGCGATTTCTCTTTCATCCCTACGGGAGCAAAGGAGGTCTTGGCGATGCAGTATGACTGGCTCAACAATGCGGTGGCTTTTGTCCACAACCTCAGTGGCGAACCCAGAGACATACGCCTTAACGTAATGCTGGGCGAAGAGAACTGCGTGCTGATCAATCTATTGTCGGCGGACCATAGTCAACCTGACGCGAATGGCCGCCATTATATTTTGCTGGAGCCCTATGGTTATCGCTGGTTTCGGGTCTGCGGTCTCGACTATTTGCTCAAACGAAGTGAGGAATAGCTAGCCGGCGACAGGGCTGAAAATTTTACCCTCAGTGGCTAAGCCACCGTGCGTTGAGGGTCTGGACGGGTGCCCCACGTTCGCCTCAGCGTACGCGGGACGAAAACCGCGGGGCAGCAGCCCCTTCGAACGCTTTTGCCGTGCGCGCGAACAGAACTGTTCCAGAGAGAACATTCTGGAATGGAGTAAAAGCATTCGAAAACATCGTTTTCGGCCCATGTACGCTGGGGCGAACATGGGGCACCCCTCCGCACAGTCGACCGCGGTTGATAGACCCAGATTGTCGAAAAACATTTCCAGGAATGGTCAGGGGAACAGCAGCTCGACGGCGCTCCCCCGGTTCCCGCATTGACCGCTCCGATGTGCTGGCTTAACATTTTTCCAAAGTGGCGGCCCCTTCTCAGCTCATTGGCGAAACGCTCGGCCGCTACCGCGTCCTCGAGCAAATTGGCGCTGGAGGCATGGGGGTGGTTTATCGCGCCCATGACGAGCAACTGGAGCGCGACGTTGCCATCAAAGTTCTTCCCGCCGGCACCCTGGCCAATGAGACCGTGCGGAAACGGTTTCGCATGGAAGCGTTGGCGCTCGCCAAGCTGAACCATCCCAACATCGCGACCATCTTTGAGTTCAATACTCAGAATCAGACTGACTACCTGGCAACCGAGTACATCTCCGGCATGGGTTTAGATCTCAAGCTGGCCGGGGCAGAACTTCCGGAGAAGGAAGTGATCACTCTGGGAATGCAGCTAGCGCAAGGGCTCGCGAACGCCCACGAACAAGGTATCGTTCATCGCGACCTTAAACCTGCCAACCTGCGGCTGACTTCCGATGGCAGGCTGAAGATTCTCGACTTCGGTTTGGCGCAGCTGATGCCCAAGGCCAGCTCGTCAGGGTTAACCGTGACCTTGACCGTGTCGCAGGAGATATCGGGCACGCTCCCCTACATGGCGCCTGAACAATTGCGCGGAGAGAACGCTGACGCACGCACAGACATCTGGGCTGCTGGCGCAGTGATCTACGAAATGGCGACGGGCAAGCGGCCCTTTGACGAGAAAGTTCCTACCGCCCTCGCCGGAGACATTCTCTATAAAGCGCCGGTTCCGCCGCGAAGGTTGAGGCCCGCGCTCTCACGCAGCATAGAAAACGTGATTCTCAAATGCCTCGACAAAGATCCGGCCAAGCGTTACCAGTCGGTCCAGGAGCTGGCCAGAGATCTGGAGCGACTGAGCACCGGGACGGGGAGAATTTCCCGGCGTGCCTGGCTGCTGGCTGGAAGTGTCACACTCGCAGTGGTGTTGGGGTTGAGCTTGTCCTGGTATCTGACCCAAATGCGCGGGCCGCGGACCGCTTCTGCCTCGATCCGGCGCTCTGTGGCGGTGCTCGGCTTTCAGAATCTATCCGGCAGAACCGATCTTGCCTGGATCTCCACCGCACTGGCGGAGATGCTGCGCACGGAATTAGCCGCGGGCGGGAAGCTGCGCACCGTGCCGGGGGAAAAGATCAGCGAGGTGAAGATCGGAATGTCGCTGCCCGACACGGACAGTTTCGGCCAGGAAACGCTCAGCAAGATCGGCAAGAATCTTAGTAGCGACGACGTGGTGTTAGGGTCCTACATTCCACTCACGGGTGATCAAATCCGTCTCGACGTTCGGTTACAGGACACAGCAGACGGCGCCACACTGCTGGCCGTCTCGGAGAAGGGTTCGGCATCCCAATTGGATGACTTGGTGGAACGCGCAGGCAGCGAGCTGCGGGAGAAGCTGGGCGTGGGCGACCTGGCTGCCGGCAAGGTCGACGCGGTTCGTGCCTCTTTTCCGCGGAACCCGGAGGCGGCCCGTTTTTATTCCGACGGGCTGAACAAAGCTCGCACTTTTGATAACCTCGCGGCTCGTGACTTGTTCGAAAAGTCGATCGCCATCGAGCCGGATTTTCCCCTGGTTCATTCTGCGCTCTCGATGTCGTGGCGAGCGCTGGGCCACGATCAGGATTCGAAAGATGAGGCCAGGAAAGCCCTGGATCTCTCTGCGGCTCTCTCCGAGGAGGATCGTCTCTCGGTGGAAGCGCAGTATGACGTTGCCGGCAAAGAGTGGAGCAAAGGCGCGGAAATCTACCGCACCCTGCTGCGTCAGTATCCCGATAATGTGGAGTATGGACTCCGTTTAGCGGAAGCTCAGACCTGGGGTGGCGCGCCCAAAGATGCGGTCGCGACGCTTTCAGCCTTGCGCAAATTACCACCCCCGCTTGGGCAGGATCCGCGCATCGATCTCGCAGAAGCAATCGCCCAGGGAGCCAGCGGGCTGGGGGACTACAAGATCAGCGTGCAGGCGGCTGCTGCCGCCGCCCAAAAAGCCGAGGCGATGGGCGATCGCCTGCTGGCGGCTCACGCCATCTATTGGGAGGGCCGGGGAATCTCAAATTTGGGAGATTTGCCGCAGGCTCTAGACAAACTGCTTGAAGCACAGCGCATGGCTGCTCAACTGGGGGATAGGGGCGGCGAAGCTTTGGCGCTTTCCATCATCGGTTGGATCTACCAGGATGAGGGCGAGCTTGACCTCGCCATGCAAACCACGCAATCCGCACTGAAGATGGCACGTGAGATTAGCCAGGGTGAAAACACCGCGGACACGCTTTTCACTCTGGCTTTGATCTATCAAGCCCAGGGAGCTCTGGAGCAGAGCCACCGGACTTTCGAAGAGGCCCTTGCAGTGTACCGGCAGGTTGGCGATCAGCCAGGCATCACCCAAACACAAGCCACCAATGGCAGCGTTCTGGCGCACCAGTTGAGACTGGTTGAGGGAAGGCGAGATTTAAAACGGTCGCTCGCCGAACATCTGCAGTACGGCCGTAAGGACGCGATACTCCAGTTGGGCCCGGACTTGGTGCAGATAGCCATTGCCGTGGGGGATATTCCTTCCGCGGAAAGACTCGCTCAGCAAATACTATCCTCAGCCCAGGAAACGGGAGCATCCACGGTATCTGGACTGGGAGCCGTTGCCCAGGTGAGTTGGACCAAGGATGACCTGGCCGGAGCCAGAAGCAAGTTGGAAGAAGCACTCCGTTTGGCCAGCAAGGAGGAGGCCGAGGCCAATGTTGCCTGGTGGCAAGCGCAGATTGCCCTGGTCGCTGCCGATGCGGGTCATTTGGAGGAGGCGGAGCCACTTGCGCGCAAAGCGCTTTCCGCGGTCGTCAAGCAGAATTCGCCGATGAATAAACTTTGGGCCCTCAGCACGCTGGCCGACATTCTTCTTCGCGAGAAAAAGTACAAAGAGGCCATTCCGTTAGGAGCAGAGTGCGATGCTATCGCGAGCAAGTCGGAAGATAAGTGGGCCGTTTCAGGGTATGTGCCGATAGCGATAAGGATCCGCGCCGCCGAAGGCAAGTCCGCGATCGAATATGGAGAGACCCTTTTAGCAGAATATTCAAGAGCTGGATGTGTGGAGTGCCAGTTCAATACTCGGCTTGCGTTGGGAGAAGTCGAGATGAATTCCGGCAAGGCCACCGCTGGTCGCGTCCGTCTTAGCTCGCTCGAGAAAGATGCGCGTGACCAAGGCTTCCTGCTGATCGCCCGGCAGGCTGCGAACCTGCAACGCCTGCGCTAAAGCATTTTCACTTCTACTCTGCACAGGCAAGCGTGGCGAAGTGCGTCTTTTCTTGAGGAAAAGCCGCGTCGAGGGCGGTTGCCCTGTATGCACCAGAAGTGAAAATGCTATAGCGGGCACACGAGAAGCGGCGAAGCTTCTTCACGGAATCCGTTGAACCCGTTTCGGAACGCATGGGCTTCTCTTGGTAACGAAGATGCCGCAGGGATAGATTTACACGAACTTAACGCCTGGCCGCAGCTGCTTCACGGTATATATCTATAAGCATAATCACTGTTACAGAACGTAGACATCACTGAAAAGGATGGGGCCCCCGCTATGTTCTTGAAAACGCTAGGTCTGGTTTTCTGTTTGTTATTTGCCACTATATCCATTGCAGAAACCGTTCCACACTCCTCCCACGTTTGGGTGATTGCCGAAGAGAATCACAGTCTGGAAGAAATAGCCGGCAACTCCAAAATGCCTTACTACAATCATCTCATTCATGATTATGGGCTTGCCACCCAGTTCTACGCGACTCAACATAGTTCTCTTCCCGCATTGATGTGGTTTGTCGCCGGTGCGGAGGTCACGCCGAATAACTCCACGACTTCATGTAACCATGACAATGACAATATCGTCCGTGAACTGCTGAAGCAGGGTTACACCTGGAGGTCTTACCAGGAGAACCTGCCCTCCGCCGGCTATCAGGGACTTTTTGGCGGCACCAACGATGCCTACTACCGCCGGCACAATCCGCTCATTGACTTCACCGATGTATGTCCCGGAACAGGACAGGAGAAGAACAGTGTGCCCTACTCCCAAATGGGGGAGGACTTCGCGGAAGGCATTGTGGCTAACTATGCCTACATCACCCCGGATGTGGACGAGGATGCTCATAACGGCACCCTCGAGCAGGCGGATCAGTGGCTTCAGGACAACCTTCCCGCCATTCTCGCCAGGCCTGAGTTCAGCCCCGGCGGCGATGGGATTCTTTTCATCATCTGGGATGAGGGCGACCTTGCCCCATCAGACAACCGTTGTTCTGCCAGTGTCGACAAGGGATGCGGTGGGCGTACAGCCACTCTTGTGATTGGCCCGCAGGTGAAGGCCGACTACAAGTCGTCGATCCACTACTACAGCCAGAGCGTGCTCAAGACGGTGTGCGTCGCCATGGGTCTGTCGCCTTGTCCCGGCGCCGCGCAGGACGCCGCGCCTATGGCGGACTTCTTCAAGTCGGAAACCGGGTCTGATAGTCCATCGGAGAGCATCGTCATATCGACTCCCGGGAACGGAACCACGGTGACCGGCGCAGTCCATCTGATGGCCAGTGCGGCCGAGACCCAGTATGTGAGTCAGACACAAGTCTGGGATAACGGCGCAAAGCTCGGCGTGTATGGCGCTGAGATCGATGCCACCTACAATTTGGCGCCCGGAAAGCACACAACCACTGTGCTCGACCTGGACTCTTCCTACAAAACCCTCCATCAATCCTCTGTGACCTACACCGTGCAAGCCGCAGTCGACGGGATGCAGGTCACATCGCCCACACCGGAACAAACCTTCAACATGACCACGGTTCACGTGGTTGCACACGCCACGGAACCTGTAGCGGTAGGCCTGATCGAGGTTTGGGACAACGACGTAGAGCTTGGCCGGTATGCCGGAGCAGACGTAGACCAATCCTTCAGCCTGGCACCCGGAGCTCATACCGTCATGGTTCGTGACCTCGACGAAAATTTCGACTTCCTTCATCAATCCAGCGTTTCCTATTCTGTGGAAGAGGCGAAGTGATCAACTGTACTTTAGCCAACGCAACATCTCGGGCAGCGTCGGCCGCTTGCCATACATCAGGATGCCGACGCGATAGATTCGCGTAGCCACCCACACCATCCTATGGATGGACAACACCATCAGCACCAGGGAGAGAGCGAGTTGCCACACCGGCACCGCCATCGTTGCCATGCGCAAACGGATAATCCGTTGACCCATTTCGGAACCGCATTGGTTTCTCTTGATAACGAAGATGCCGCAGGGATAGATTTACACGAACTTAACGCCGGGCCGCCGCTCCTTCGCGGTATATATCGTTCAGCATCATCACTGTTACAGAACGTAGACATCACTCAAAAAGGATGGGGCCCCCCCGCTATGTTCTTGAAAACGCTAGGTCCGGTTTTCTGTTTGTTATTTGCCACTATATCCATTGCAGAAAATGTTCCGCACTCCTCCCACGTTTGGGTGATTGCGGAAGAGAATCACAGCCTGGAAGAAGTAGTAGGCAACTCTAAAATGCCATACTACAATCATCTCATTCACGAATATGGACTTGCGACCCAGTTCTACGCGAATCAACATAGTTCTCTTCCCGCATTGATGTGGTTTGTCGCGGGAGCGGCGGTTACGGGGAATAACAATACGGTTTCATGTGACCATGACCATGACAATGTCGTCCGTGAATTGGTGAAGCAGGGTTACACCTGGAGGTCTTACCAGGAGAACCTGCCCTCCGCGGGTTATCAGGGACTTTACGGCGGCAGCTACTACCGCCGGCATAATCCGCTCATTGACTTTACCGATGTCTGTCCCGGAACGGGACAGCAGTGGAACAGTGTGCCCTACTCGCAAATGGAGAAGGACTTCGCGAAGGGCGATATAGTCAACTATGCCTACATCACCCCGGATGTGGACGAGGATGCTCATAACGGCACCCTGGAGGCCGCGGATAAGTGGCTTGAGAACAACCTTCCCGGGATCCTGGCACGGCCGGAGTTCGCCCCCGGCGGCGATGGGATCCTTTTCATCGTCTGGGATGAGGGCGACATTGTCCACTATGACGACCGTTGTTCTGCCAGTGTTGACAAGGGATGCGGCGGCCGCACAGCTACGCTTGTGCTTGGCCCGCAGGTGAGGGCCGGTTACAAGTCGACGATCCACTACCACAACCAGAACGTGCTCAAGACGGTGTGTGTCGCCATGGGTCTGTCGCCTTGTCCCGGCGCCGCACAAGATGCCGCGCCTATGGCGGACTTCTTCAAGTCGGACAACGGGCCTGATAGTCCATCGGACAGCATCGTCATATCGACTCCCGGAAACGGAGCTACGGTCGCCGGCGCAGTTCATCTGATTGCCGGTGCTTCCGAGAGCCAGTCTGTGAGCCAGACGCAAGTTTGGGATAACGGCGCAAAGCTCGGCGAGTATGACGCTGAGATCGATGCCACCTACAACATGACGCCCGGAAAGCACACAACCACGGTGCTCGACCTGGACCCATCCTCCAGAATCCTCCATCAATCCACTGTGACCTACAACGTGCGAGCCCTGGTCGACGGGTTGGAGGTCATATCGCCCGCGCCGGGCGAAGCCATCAACGCGGCCACGGTTCACGTGGTTGCACACGCCACGGAACCTGTACCGATAGGCCTGATCGAGGTTTGGGACAATGACGTAGAACTCGGCCGGTATCCTGGAGCAGACGTGAACCAATACTTCAGCCTGGCCCCGGGATCTCATACCATCATGGTTCGTGACCTTGACGAAAAGTTTGACTTCCTTCATCAATCCAGCATTTCCTATTCTGTGCAATAGGCGAACTAATCAACTGTACTTTAGCCAACGCAACATCTCGGGCAGCGTAGGCCGCTTGCCATACATCAGGATGCCGACGCGATAGATTCGCGTAGCCACCCACACTATGCCATAGATGGACAACACCATCAGCACCAGGGAGAGAGCGAGTTGCCATGCCGGGACCGCCATCGCTGCCATGCGCAAAGACATCACAATCGGGGTGCACGGCGGAAACAGCGACAACAACACCACCGGCCAGGCACCGGGGTTGCCTAGGATGTACGCAGTCAGCACCAGCCCAATCACCTGGGGTAGCACGATGATCATGCTGAACTGCTGTACCTCCGACTCCTGGCTTACAGTGGCGCCCAGACCTGCGCTCAGCGCGCTGTATAAGAAAAACCCCAGGATGAAATAGAGCACGAAGAAAATGAATCGCAGCGGCGTCACTCCGTAGGCTGCCAGGCCGCCGAGGCCAAGCGTCATCCAGAGGGATGACGCGCTCAGCATAAAAAGGAAGGCAATCCATATCGCCATTTGGGTCAGCCCCACGGCGGCTACTCCCAACAGCTTGCCCATCATGAGCGACTCCGGTTTGGCCGAAGCCAGCATCACTTCAAATACCCGTGAAGTCTTTTCCGCTACTACCGAGTGGGCCACATTCACGCCGTAAAATATCACCGCGAAATACAGCATAAAGGTCATGAGATACGCGCCCCAAAAGCCTTTGCTCGCGTCTGACGCCACGGCTGTGCCGTTCTTCACCTGCTGCGTTTTCAGGTCTACATCTTTGAGCAACGCCTGTATTTCTTCGCTGGTCGCGCCGCGCTTCACCAGCTCTTCCCGGACTAAGGCATGGCCGATTGCATCCTGCAGCCTGTCCCTTCCAACAAAATCCGCCGATCCTCCGGAAGTGTAGGTAGCCTCGAGGCGGGTCGCTCCCGGCCTTCGATCAAGCCACAAGTAGCCATCAATCTGCTTGCTCTCCACCTCCGCATTCAGGGGCGCCAGCTCGCTCTCTGTGAGCGGAGCCTTGACATCTACCGTCAGCCGCGATGACGGGTCTTTTCGAGCTGCAGACACGGGGTTTTCCGCGGCGATCAACTCCGCTCGTTCGCTCTCAGCCAACAGTGGATCGTTCGAAGCCACCACGATATGCCGCGGGCCCCTGCTAAGTTTGCCGGAAAGGGCGCCCGCACCGAAAACCAGCGCAATAAACAGCGGAATGAGCACCGTGCTGATGCGGAAGGCTTTACTGCGGATCCGCTCCAGATACTCGCGCCGCGCAATCAGCCATGCCTCACGCATCCACTTTCTCTCCTACCGTGCGTATGAAAATCTCTTCCAGCGACGGCTCTACCAGCTCAAAGCGGTAGATCTGCGCGTGCTGTTGGGCTGCGCGTAGCAAGGCCTGCGCGTCGCCATGCTGCTTCAGGCTGATCTCCACGTGGCCCGGATACTCCCTGCATTCGGCAATCGCCTCGTGGCTCAGAAACCCGTTGTCCCCTGCGAAATCGATGATCACCCGGTTACGCTCGTAGCGCGATTTCACCTCGCGCATCCCGCCGGAAAGCACCGCTTCTCCACGATGAACAAGGCAAATCTCGTCGCACAGTTTCTCCACCTGGTCCATACGATGGGTAGAGAACAGAATGGCTCGCCCAGCCTTCTTTAGATCCAACAGGGTGTCCTGCAGCAGGGTCGTGTTGACTGGATCGAGCCCGGAAAAGGGCTCGTCCATAATGATCAGTTCGGGCTCGTGCAACAGGGTCACAATAAACTGGATCTTCTGTTGCATTCCCTTGGAAAGCTCTTCTGTCTTGTTCTGTGCCGCATCGATTATTTGCAGCCGTTCACACCAGGTTTGCGCGCGCTTCGCCGCGAGCTCCGCGGTGAGCCCATGGAGCTGGCCCATGAAGATGAGCTGGTCCATCACCTTCATCTTTCGGTAGAGCCCGCGCTCTTCCGGAAGGTACCCAACTTTCTTTAGGCTCTCGCGTGTAAGCGGCCGGCCGAATAGGCTTACTGTGCCGGAGTCGGGCACAGTAATTCCCACCATCATGCGAATGCTCGACGTCTTCCCTGCCCCGTTCGGCCCCAACAGGCCAAACATGGTTCCCCGCTCTATCCGCAGATTCAGATCGCGTACCGCCACCTTCTGTTCGTACGCTTTCGACACGTGATCGAGCTCCACCAGGGGCGCCATCCGAAACCTCTCGCGAGGAGTGTAACAAAGCTTCGTTCCTAACGATCCCTCGGGCGGCTCAGGAATCGATGGCGCCGAATTAAACTTACGGGACAACCGCTCATCTCTTAGCTGGAACAGAGGAGTGGGAGAAAGGGGTCATTATGAGGGCATGGCAGCTATTTGGTTTTGGTAGAGAGAATCTGAAATGCGTCGAAGTACCTGTTCCTAAACCCGGACCGTCGGAGATCCTGATCCGCGTGCATGCAGTCTCCTTGAACTACCGGGACAAGCTTGTGGTCGAAGGGCTTTACAACCCGCATCTTGCTTTTCCGATGACGCAGGTAGCCGACACGGCGGGCGAGGTAGTCGAGGCGGGAAGCGATGTAAGCCGGCTCACCGTTGGGGATCGGGTGCTTACACAGTACGCGACGACGTGGATTGATGGCCCTCCCAAAGGCGACGAAGTTGTCCACACTTTGGGAAGCTCGATTCCTGGAGGATTGGCGGAGTACCTCCTGATGAAAGAGAGTGCCGTGGTCAGGGCTCCACGCTACCTCACCGATGAAGAAGCCTCGACACTGCCGGTGGCGGCGACCACTGCGTGGTTCTCGCTGGTCGAGACCGGACAGCTCTCCTCTGAGCAGACCGTGCTTCTGCAGGGTACCGGAGGGGTTTCATTGTTTGGCCTGCAGATAGCGGCCGCTTATGGAGCACGCCCTCTCATCCTCTCCAGCAGCGACGAAAAGCTGGAACGAACCAGGACCCTTGGAGCACAAGGGGGGATCAACTATCTGCGCAAGCCCGAGTGGGCAAAGGAAGTGCTCGCGCTGACTGACATGCAGGGAGTTGACCATGTGCTCGAAGTCGCCGGCGGCAAAAGCCTTGCACAATCCCTTGAGGCGTTGAAGGCCGGTGGCAGGATATCGGTCATCGGCGTTTTGGATGGTGTCGAATCCGCCGTTTCCATCCTTCGGCTACTGCGGAAGCAGGCCACGATTCGCGGGGTAGTGACGGGGCCCCGCCGCGCGTTCGAGAAGATGAACGGGAAGCTCGAAGAAATCCAGATTCACCCGGTAATCGATAAGGTCTACTCGTTCCCGGATGCTCTTGCGGCGTACGACCATCTCTATCGCGGCGCATTCGGCAAGATTGTGATTCGCGTCCGCGAATAGCAGCAAGTGAACACTATAGAAGCCGCGAAGCAGGCCCTGGAACAGAGACTGGTTCGCCTGTTCGAGTCCCAGGCGCCCACGAATCACCGGTTCTTGGCCACGGGCCTTCGCGTGGGCCGGCGGACCGTTCTAACCTTACCGCTTCCTCCTCCTCCGCAGAAGAACCGATCGCCCCCGTCGGACTCAAGGCCTGAAACGTAGACCCCATTCGGCATCTCCAGCCTCTCCAAGACCTGTCCGCTTGTGGGATCGATTCGCCGCAGATCGCTCTCGTCACTTTCCGCGGTAGCGTGCCAGAGTTCTCCGTCGACCCAAGTAACCCCGGTTACGAAGCGGTTGGACTCGATGGTGCGAAGAATCTGCCCTGTATCCGGGTCGACTTGATGGATCTTCCGATCCCGATACTGGCCCACCCAGAGCGTCCCCTCAGCCCACGCGAGCCCCGAGTCACGGCCGCCGCCGGGTGCTGGGATGGTGGCCAGCACACTGCCGCTCTTCGGATCAATCTTCTGGATGCGGTCTTCGGCGATCTGAAACAGGTGCCGGCCATCGAAGGCTGTTCCAGCATGCGCAGCAACATCGATGGAACGTACTGCCTTGCCGCTCGCAGGATCGAAGGCGTTCAACTTGTCTCCGGAGGCAAACCAGACGTGCAGTCCGTCATAGCTGACTCCATTTACTCTTTCGGTGCCCGCGAAGGGTCCGTACTCACTCACGATTTCGGCTTTTGATTGTTTCATACTTCCACCTTAATCAATCGGCAGCGGAGCGGGGAGTAACAAAGTCGTCGTGAATCCCGGCACGGGCGGGGTTATCCAACGACGGGCTCGCGCGCGGCCGAACGACTGGACCTTGCCCGCTGCAGCAAGCGAGTCAAGCGCCCGCTGTACGGTGCGTTGGCTGGTTCCGAGCGCAATCGCCAGAGCTGAACTCGACCACGACTCACCGTCGGCGAGAAAAGCGAGAACGGCGCCATTTTCATCCTCAACCGGCCGCGCCAGCACAACGACCTCGCGGCCACCACGAAGCACCAGTGCAAATCCTTGCTTGGTCGCAATGAGATCGGCCAGCGACCGAAGCATCTTGCGCAGACGTCCGATTTCGACTCGTAGCCGAATGCGATGCGATTCATCGACGAATCTGGCTCCGAATGCCCGGGCAAGAAGCCGGTCCCTCGAGACGTCGCCGGGCCACGCCTCGCCCAGCGCGCGGGCGAGCGCGAACAATACCGGACGGGTTACCAGCGAAACCACTGAGCGTTGATCGCGCACGACATTCCGGCACGCATCCACGACGAGCGCTCTCGACGCCAACAACGATTCGACGTCTTCGAGCAGAAGGGGCCGCTCCTCGCCACGTGCAATGAGGCGTGCCGCCGGCGTATTTAGAACATGGGATGCGCTTGCCACCTCCGCCATTAAAGCAGGGATGCCTGCTTGCTGCGCGGCGAGTTCGGCCCGAGCGAGCGCAGCGCGCGCCGCTTTCGTCCGCAAGCGGCGCAGCGCAATCCCTGCTACTACGAGTTCGTGGGCGGCTCTCGATGCGGGCGGAAACGGAGCCGGGTCGAGCTCGGCAAGCATTCGCTCCGCCTCGTCCAGGCGTCCAATCAGCAGCAGGCGCCGGATCTCCAGGTATCGCGCAAGCGCGGCGTTCAACCGGTCTCCGTGTTGCTCGAGCGTCGCCCGCGCTGCATCGAGCGCCTTCGCAGGCCAGCCCAGATCGCGCGAGGCAAGCGCGATCTCGGCTTGGGCTACGACGCACCTCGCACGCGCTACGGATTCTTTTGGACTGAAGCTGCGTGCGGCTCTTCGCAGAAGTTCTTTTGCGCGCTCGAACTCGCCGAGCTGGGCCAACGCGATGGCGCGAAGAGCGAGTGCCGGCGCATCGTCGCGCAGCGCGACTCTCTTCAATGCGCCGAGGGAATCACCCGCCGCGAGCGCACGTGCTGCTGCCGTGATCAGGGAATCCATCGAAATCCCGCCACACTTGTCACTCCCACCCTATGCAGGCCCCGCGGTACATATATTGAGTGGCCACAAACCATAAAGGCCGAGAGCAGCAGGTAACGAACGAACAAGGACAGTTATGAAGATGATGCAGGTATCGACAGTGCCCGGCCCGATCTTTATCGGCAAATGGACGCCGAAAATCTTGTTTTCGTTGAAAGATAGGCCTTTTCGCCACGGGGAGCTGCGCCGCCACCTCGGTAGTGTCTCACAGCGTATGCTGACCAGAACTCTTCGCAATCTCGAATCGACAGGATTGATCCACAGGCGGGTGACGAAATCGAAGGCTATTGCCGTCGAGTATTCGTTGACTCGACTGGGGAAGACAATTATTGCGCCACTCAACGGTATGTGCCGCTGGGCACAACGATACAGCAAGCATGTCAGCGCTGACGTCCACCTTCAAGAAGAACCAGCCGATGGGCGTAAAGCCCAGGCACATCCATGTTCCTAATTGCGCTTGGTGCGCAAGGACTGGCAAGCTGGGAGAGCGGCCTCAGCGAACAAAAAAACCGTCAGACACCGATGATTTTCAGCCGTTACACCGGTTTTACCCAGTAGAGAGGCAACATGGGGCAGGAAAATGGCATTTCTCAAAAGGAGGACCGTATGAACACTGCGGAGAAGACAGTCGATGAACGGGTGACCCCATTGAGGGGTGATGGGACCGGCGTGACGCAGATGCGACGGGCGGTCGACGGGTCGACACCCTCGACGTCCTGGCTCCCGGAGCCCGATTTTAGCCGATCAACTTACTCTGAAACTTCCCGGAATTCCGCAGAGTTGATCGAATGGGCGAAAGGACTTGAGGATGAGAAGCTTCGCCTGCAAGCGCTGGTCTGCCATTTATTACGTGAGAACGAACAATTGCGAAACCGGAATCCCGGCGGGAATTTGCACGTTGGAGAACGGTCGATCGCTATTTCGACGGATGACAAAAAACTCGCCCGGCGCCGATGAGACCGAAAGCTGTTGGCTCGACAAAAAGGAGAAAAGACGATGACGACACAAATGGGAACAAGCAAGGAGAGAGACAAGGAACACGCGAAAGAGCATCTCGCGATGAAGACACCCCCGATCGTATCGCAGCAGGAGTGGGAGGCTGCGCGCCAGCAGCTCCTGGTGAAGGAGAAGGCCTTGACCCGCTCCCGTGACGCGCTGGCCGCCGAACGCCGGCGGATGCCCTGGCTGGCTGTGGACAAGAAGTACGAGTTCGACGGACCCAAGGGCAAGGTAAGCCTGCTCGATTTGTTCGAGGGCCGCCGTCAGTTGATCGTCTATCGCGCCTTCTTCGAGCCCGGGGTGTTCGGCTGGCCGGAGCACGCCTGCCGCGGCTGCTCCCTGGGCGCCGATCAGGTCGCGCACCTGGCCCATCTGAACGCTCGCGACACCACACTCGCGTACGCCTCGCGCGCGCCACAGAAAGACATCGAGCGCGTGAAGGCTCGAATGGGTTGGAAGATGCCGTGGTACACCATCACAGACACCTTTGACACCGACTTCGGCGTGGCCGAGTGGCACGGCCACAACGCGTTCATCCGCGACGGCGACAAGGTGTTCCGCACTTACTTCATCAACAACCGAGGCGACGAGGCGATGGGGACCACCTGGAGCTACCTCGATCTGACAGCACTCGGGCGCCAGGAGGCCTGGGAGGACTCGCCACAGGGTTACCCCCAGACCCCGACGTACAAGTGGTGGAACTGGCACGACAACTATGACGCCGAGGCGTCGAATAACCCAAAGTGGGTCGATGTGATTACCGATGCAGGCGCCGCGTTCCGAAAGCGCGCCGCAGAAGAGAAAGAGGCTAAAGAAGGGTGACCACTTCGCCGCCTTCGAGCAGCCGGCTCCTTTCACTACGGAGCTGCGCGAGTGCGTCCGGCGCGCTACAGGAAGAACGGAGACAGCATCCATGACTCACATAGCTTCCCTCGCCAACAATTTTGAGCCCCGTATCTGGCGCAGCACGGACACGGGCGTGGCTTCGGCGCGAACTTCCCATCGTGCCTTCGTCGCTGTCTCCGCGTTGCTCTTCAGCACCAGCGCGGCGCTGACAATTGTCTGGTGCGGGCCCATACCGGCGATGCGAGGGATGCCGATGCCGGGCGGCTGGACGATGTCGATGATGTGGATGCGGATGCCAGGACAAACCTGGATCGAGGCCACTGCGTCATTCCTCGCGATGTGGGTCGTGATGATGGCGGCGATGATGCTGCCGTCCCTGATGCCAATGCTGTGGCGCTACCGTCAGGGGATCGGCTGGAGGGGCGGCTGCCGCCTCGGACGTCTTACGCTGCTTGCGAGTCTTGGGTACTTCTTCGTGTGGACCCTATTCGGATTGGCCGTCTTTCCGCTGGGCGTCGTGCTGGCAGCAGTCGAAATGGAACAACCGGCACTGGCTCGCGCTGCTCCGGTCGCGGTTGGTTTGTTCATCCTCATCGCCGGCGCAGTCCAGCTCACGTCATGGAAGGCACATCACCTTGCCCGTTGCCGGGCAACACCGGCGCGCGGCTGCAGGCTGGACGCAGACGCCAGCACGGCGTGGCTACAGGGCTTGCGCTTCGGACTCCACTGCGGGCTAAGCTGCGCCAATTTGATGGCGATCCTTTTGCTAATTGGGAACACCGATCTACGCGCAATGGCTGTCGTGACGGCAGCTATCACCGCCGAACGGCTCGCACCGGCCGGCGAGCGCGTCGCGCAAGCCATCGGAGCCGTTGTCATCATGACAGGGTTGTTGCTGATCACGCGAGCGACCGGCCTTGGATGAGTTTGGCGCAGGCGCGGTTCCCAGGTCTCAAACGCGAGACCTGGGCCACCCTTCGATTTGTTACCTGGTCATGCTGGTTGCTACCAGGGTCCGACGAGTACCTTCGCAACAATAAAGGGGAGGTTGAATGTAGTCTGTGTCACAGCGTCGTTGGTGAGGGCGTCCGCTCCTGCCGGTTGGAAACAACGAGAAGCTCCGTCAACGGACCATGCGTTGGCAGGAAGGCTAACGAGGAAGGAAAGTCGAACAGTTCTGGACCATGCGCGATCACTTGCCTCGCACCGTTGGTGATGTCAATGCGAATGACCTGCAGCTGCAATGGGTCCGCCGCGTAGAGTCCCGAATCAGAGTCGTTAAAGGGATTGAAGCTGAAGTCAAGAAGCTCTTCAACCTCGTAATCTGCGGGTGTGGGCGCCACGAGTTTGATAGCGGCTGCCCTCTGATAAGGAAGTTGGTCATCGCTAAGGACAGACAACGGGAACGAGTAGAGCCCCCGCGCGCACGGCGAATAGTAATAAACCGTCCCGTTCCGCACGGCGAGCGGCGACACTCCAGGCAGCGTCGACCCTGAGAACAGGAATGGATAACCATTCACCGTTACCTCCGGCATGGTTGGGCAAAACGCGAGGGTTGGTATCAGATCCTGTGAGTCAAAGCTCTTGGGGACGATGCCGGGAGTGATGGATCCGTCGGTTTGCACGACCCAAATACTCCCAAGTATCGAGTCCGAAACTAGATAGCGTCCGTCATCCAGGCGCACAAAATCTTCGGGGAAGCCATAAGGCACGCCGGCGAAACTGATGGTTCGAACCAAAGTTGCCGAGAACCCGCTGTCGGGACTGAGGCTATACGTGTACTCGTAAATGAACGGGCTCACGGGAACGAAGGGATTAGGCTGCGGCAGTCCACCAGGATCCAAAACCGCCACACGGTCCGGCCCGATTTCATGCATGATGAACGGCAAAGCGAACCCGTTAGGCGGGGGTGGCAACTCCCCAATCTGCTGGCCGGTAAACCGCGATAGAACAATGACGCTGGCATTGAGCGGTTCGCCTACGAATGCCAAAGCTTCTCCCGCAGCGACACCCGCAATCGGTGCATTTATGTTCGCGAATGCGAAAGCAGGTGTCGCCCCCGGTGCCCGGGGAAAATGTGGGTCGCGGCGTTTGTCGATGTCTGGTTCTGCGTCTGACCCAATGCACTCGGCGACGCGAGCGCGAGCAGTAGTGCAGCGAAGAGGAAAAGAGTCCTAAACATGGATCCGTGCCCTCCCGAGGAAGAAGGCTATGCCCGCAGTTCTTAGCCGGTCAAGGGTATTTTGTAATTCGCCTGCCGATGCGTTTTTGCATCCATATATAACTGAAGGATCGACAGGAGAGCCGATGAAGCCCTGGAAAGCCGTGGTTCTGATGACGCTGCCGGTGTTGCTCTTTGCCGTCTGGCGCATCTGGTCCATTTATCAGGAACGCCACGAACCGGTTATGGTCAAACAGGGGCCGCCGGAACGCAAGATCACCCAGGATGACCTGGTGTTTCCGCGCAAAATGTATATCGACGACCTGAAGTCCGCCAAAGAGCTCCGCGGGAAGACTGTGTGGATGCAGGTTGGATATCAGTTGGACTATTACCCCTATCGAGACCATTCTGCTGTGTTCCGCGATAAGCAAGGTCCGCTGCCAACGGCGCAGGCCTTGAACGTGGTGGACGTGATCGAACTAGCCACACCCGCGAGCTGGGTGAGCCGAATTCCCCGCGGCTCGAAAAACATCTTCCTGATCTTCCGGAAACCAGGCGACCCCCAGGAGTACGCTGTGCCGGTGGGAGAGGTGGAAGGGGGCAACGAGACGTTCCGCCTGGATGACCTTTTGTATTACGACGACCCGCACAAACTGTATAGCTACTGGCCAAGCAACGTATGGCAAGCCATTGACCAGCACCAGGTGAAGCCGGGGATGAGCGAGCTACAAACGATGATGGCGGTCGGCCAGGTGGCCCAATCGGACTCCAGCGACTATGGGAATCGGACCGTGACGTACACCGCGGGCGATCGCAAGATTAGGGTGACCTTCGCGCACGACCAAGCCACACAAGTTCAAGAAGCAAGTGGACATGCGTAACGCCGGACACCATCGATGTGACAACGACGGGAGACTGGCGCTATCCTCCGCTCTCGAAGGTCAAGTGCTCCGGAGTGAGGGCGCGTAGGAAACTCGGCGCATCGAACATCTCGCCCGGTGCAAGAACTCCAACTCCATCAACGGCGCCATCGAGGATGCGTTGAGCAGCTTCGACGACAAGCGGCGCGGTGAAGGCATAGATGTCGCGCCCCCGCGCGATCGCGCGTCGTGTATCCATTCCATTGCGAACGATCACCTCTATCAGGAAGATCTGCGCGGAACGTCCAGTCTCGTCAGCCGCCGCGGGCGGAGGCGTGGCGGAATCGCGAAGATCGCGCAGCGGCGCCAGGTTGAGATAGGTATGGAGATTAAACACCCGCAGATGGCGGCCGATCACGACAGTTTCAGTCAACGGTACTTCCGTGACGCCCTGCACGCCGAATGGTTCAGGGAAGGTCCAGGATGATGCCGGTGGCGGAGTGCCTAGCGGCGCCAGCTTGCCGGCGGTGATGACAAGCCGTGGGGCCGTGTTTCGTTGCCCGGTGAGCCGCGTCCCCAACGTCGGCCGCCAGCTGTCCAGAGCGATCCCAATACGGATTTCGTCGGCCGACACCCAGTCTCCCATGGCGGCCGTGGCCAGGAGGTCGCCGAGACCGCCATAAAAGCCCATCGCGGGGACAACAACGATTTTGGCGTCCCGCGCAAGTGCGGCATAGCGCTCGAAGGTGGCAAGCGCGCTCGACTGTTCGGCGGTTACATCCAGATAGTGCACTCGCGCACGCAGCGCCGCCGCGACCAGTGGCTCGGCCGTGTCGAGAAACGGACCCGCGCAATTGATGACCGCAGCCGCGCCGGCAAGAGCCCGATCGAGTGAGCCTGGGTCTTCAACATTTGCGGTCCTATGCTCCATGCCGCGGTCTTCGAAACCAGAGGCACGCGAGGCATCGCGACCGATCGGGATTGGCCTAAATCCGCGCAGCAGCAGCTCCGCCACAACGAACCGGCCGGTGTGGCCCGAAGCCCCAAAAACAGCGACGGTTCGCCCCGATCCCGGGGATATTGCATTTTCAATGTTCATCCATCCTCCAACGCTACAGACCTGTTCGTTTCCTGTATGATACGGACAGGTCTGTAGCGTGTCAAAAACCAGATGACCCGGAGGTGCTTGCTTGCGAAAGAGCGCGATAGCCGACGCGGCCGCAGTGGATGTGAGAGAGCGCATCCTCGAAACAGCATCCGCCCTCTTCTACCGCCGAGGGGTGCGGGCTGTGGGCGTGGACCTTGTGGTGGAAGAAGCCGGGGTTGCCAAAACCAGCCTCTATCGCCACTTTCGAACCAAGGATGATCTGATTGCCGCGTTTCTTCATCGAGAAGACGAAGACTTCTGGAAGTGCTGGGACAACACCACGCAGCGCCATCACTCCAACGCCGAGGCCGAACTTAGGCGCAACTAAAATGGATCGGAGAACGCGTCAGCCGGGCAAACTATCGCGGGTGCCCGCAGCTGAATGTCGCCGCGGAGTTTCCTGACCTGGATCATCCCGCCCGAGCGGTCGCAACGGCGCACAAGAGAGAGTTGCGGCGAAGGCTGAGAGAGCTTGCCGAACGTCTGCGCGCGAAGCGCCCGGATGAGCTGGCAGGGCAATTGTCGCTGCTGATCAACGGCGCCTTCGTCAGTTCCCAGATGTTTTCGGCGGATGAAGCGACCCCCCTCCTGCTGGCAACGTCACGCGCATTGATCGCGTCTGCCCGAACGCGATAGCAACGAATTCTGTAACCCTCGTCCTCTTCTCGCCGTAAGCCAATATAGAGGGAGAAAATGCCGGTGCTGGAGCAGCCATCGGACGTACTGCGGCGGTTCTCTCACGGCGACCTTGACGCCTTCGAGTCGCTGTTTCGCCGGCATCAGAGCGACGTCTACGGGTGGATCGTTCGCATCGTCCGCGATCCCGCCGCCGCCGAAGACCTGACCGTCGAGACCTTCTGGCGCATCTATCGAATCCACGCCCGCTTCGACCCGGCGCGAAGATTCGAGCCTTGGGCGCGACGCATCGCCACCAACGCTGCGCTGGATCACCTGAGGACCGTGCGGCCTGAAACGGAGCTGCCTGAAGATCTGCTCTCGCCGGCGTTGCCGGACCCCAGCATTTCCGAAGAGCTTCGCCGGAAAACGGCGGGTGCGTTCCGCCGGCTTCCGCCGAAACTGCAAGTCGCGGCCACGCTGGCGCTCATCGAAGAGCAACCGTACCAGGAAATCGCCGAGGCGCTGGGCATTTCCACGGGAGCGGTCAAGCTCCGCGTCTTCAGAGCCCTGCGCCTTCTGAGAAAAGAATTGAAGCGACAAGGAGTCGAACCGTGAATGAACAAGACCAGGAACGCATCAAGCAACTTCTGAGGGAGACGATGCAACCGATCACCGGCCAAGCCGGCGCCTCACTGCGGCACGACCTCTGGCCCGCGATGCTGAAACGGCTCGAAGCCAGGCCCACCAAGGTTCCATGGTTTGACTGGGCTCTGCTCGCGGCATTGTCCGCGCTGCTCGTATTCTTCCCGGGAGCAATTCCGGTGCTTCTCTATCACCTGTAATCGGAGGGACGTCATGAACACGCACCCCTATCTTCGCGCCTACATGGCCGGAACTTTCGTGCCCAGCCTGGCATTGCTGGTCGCGCTGACTGTATTCAGCTTGACGCGGCTGGTCTTGCAGGTTCCCATTCCGCTGGAAAGAGTCATCATTTTCCCAATGGCGCTGGTACCCAATGCCTTCGGCCTGTGGAACATGCTCTATGTATGGTCCCGGCCTCACCGCCATTTGCCCATCGGTCTCCATGGCGCGCTGCTGCCGGTGATTTTGATGTGCGCCGGAGCCTTCTCGGCCGTATGTGGCGGGTTCCTGATGATCGGCGCGCACGGGGTCACCTGGTTCCAGACCATCCGTGTTCCTTACCTGCTCGTTGCAGTCTGGTTTCTCGGCGCGCTGGTGCTCTATTACCTGGTATGGAAGTATGTGGTGGGATTTCTAAACCAGGTATTGGGAATCGCGTAACGGCTTCAGTTTCCCCAGGTCTCAAAAGCGAGGGCCACCCACCTACTCTTAGTCTCGCTCCGGCAGTATGTCGTGATCCTCGGTATCCCTCTCCGTCGATGCATTTCGCGAACAGGCGCAGTGACATAGTCCCGAATCCCGCAAATTCGATGGTAGTCATCCGTCACCCGTTTCTACCCGTGTTTCGCTTCTTATCCACCAGGCGGTAAGATTGCAAAACCTGAAGCCCATTTTTGGAAAGCTGATGACCGATCTAAATTCACTTGTCGTGTTCGCGCATGTGGTCGAGGCAAACAGCTTCTCAGGAGCAGCCCGCATTCTCAAAATGCCGACCTCGACCGTGAGCCGCCGCATCGCCGAGTTGGAAGATCAACTTGGAATACGTCTGATCGAGCGTTCTACGCGGAAACTGCGGCTGACGGACGCTGGATCAGAGGTCCTGGAACACGCACGGCGCATGGTCGAACTCAGCGATACCATCGAAAATGCAGCCTCCAATCTCTTGTCGCGTGTCTCCGGCAATTTGCGGCTTGCCTCTCCACCCAGCATCTCCGACACCTTGCTGGCACCGATCATCGTTGCGTTTCAGAAAACGTATCCCGACGTTCACGTTCAAATTTTCATCACCGATCGAATCGTAGACCATGTTTCCGAAGGGGTTGACCTAACCTTCAGAGTCGGGGATCTTGAAGATTCCTCCCTGGTCGCCCGGAGGATTCTGAAATATCGGCATCAGCTTGTCGCGAGTCCGGCATATATGAAGAAACACAAAGCACCAGGGAATCCCCGGGATCTGCTGCAACACAGGCTGCTGGCCTTCTCCTTCTGGAAGCCAAAATGCCATTGGAACTTCGTTCATTTGAACGGGAAAGACAAAGAGACCCTGACGTTTCAGCCCTATTTTTCGATGAACGATTATGCCGGGCTTGCGGCGGCACTGCTTGCCGGCGTCGGCATCGGCGATCTTCCGCCGCTGGTGCAACCAGAACTGCTGCACGATGGCCGGCTGGTGGAGATTATGCCAAAGTGGAAATTTCGAAACTTTGACCTTTCACTGGTCCATGCGGGGACTCGCCATGTACCGCGAGTGGTGCGAGTGTTCAAGGAATTCGCAGCCAGAATTGCGCCGCAGCTCTTTCCGGAGCTGCCGGCTTAGTGGTTGTATCCAACGAGACTGTCCCATATTTGGAAAATACATTCTTCTTGATCCGCCTAGTTGAAGCATGCGGGGAAAGTCTATATTCATGGGCAAAGACAGTCCCCGGAGTTGAGGACACACGGATGAGTGATGCGAAGGAAGGAGTTACCGCTCTGCTTGCAAAGTACAACGACGCGTTGAACGCCTCGAGCACCGATGCAGTGATGCCCCTCTATGCTGAAGACGGCGTGTTCATGGCTCCATACAGTCCGTCTGCGGTTGGCTCAGAGGCCCTCAGGAAAGCCTACGATGCTGTTTTCAAGGCGATCACGCTGAATGTGAAGTTCACTATCGCTGAAATCGTCGAGTTAGCGCCGGAGTGGGCTTTCGCGCGCACTAACTCCGCGGGAACAACGCTGGAGCATGCGACAGGAACCAGGAGCGCTGAGAAGAATCAGGAACTCTTCATTCTCACCAAGGACAGGGATGGTTCCTGGAAGATCGCGCGATACAGCTTTTCTCCTACGAATCCGCCGCGACATTAGTCCTGGGAGGAGCCACCGAAATGAAAGCAGTCGTGATCTACGAGGCGGGTGGGCCAGAGGTCCTGAAGGTGGAGAGCCGTCCCATACCGGCCCCGAACAACGGAGAGGTGCTGATTCGTGTCAAGGCATTCGGGCTGAACCGTTCTGAGATCTTCACTCGGCAGGGCCATTCGCCGGGCGTGAAATTCCCGCGAGTACTGGGGATCGAGGCTGTCGGCGTGGTGGAGGAGGCTCCCGGCGGCGAGTTCCAGAAGGGCGACGTGGTGGCGAGCGCCATGGGCGGCATGGGGCGCGAGTTCGACGGAGGATATGCGGAATACACGTGCCCGCCGGCGAGCCAGGTGCAGAAGATCGAGGTGAAGTTGCCATGGGTGACGCTGGGTGCGATGCCGGAGATGCTGGAGACCGCATGGGGTTCACTGTTCCGAGCGCTGGGGCTGAAGAAGAATGAGCGGCTTCTGATCCGCGGCGGCACGACCTCGGTCGGGCTTGCCGCAGCGGCCATCGCAAAAAACAGCGGGGCCCTCGTCGTGTCCACTACGCGCAATCCCGACCGCGCCGAACTGCTTCGCTCAAGCGGCGCCGACGATGTCATCGTGGACACCGGTTCCATTGTCAGCGAAACTCAACGCAAATACCCCGGAGGCGTTGACAAAGTACTGGAAATGATCGGCACGTCGACTCTTGAGGACTCGCTGCACTGTGCCAGGGAGGGTGGCGTTGTCTGCATGACCGGCATCGTGGGAAACAAGTGGTCCTTCGATCAGTTCGCGCCTATGGACGTTATCCCCACAGCGGTTTATCTCACGGTCTACGCCGGCGAGTCGCAAGACTTCATGCGGACGCCCCTCAATGATCTCGCCAAGCAGATTGAGGCGGGCACGTTGCACATTCAGGTAGGCAAAACTTTCCACATAGACGAAATCGTTGAGGCCCATCGTTTGATGGAAGAAAACAAAGCGGGCGGCAAAATTGTAGTCCTTACCTGAGATCCTCAGCGAACCAGTGGGAACGGAGGGAAGGAGCCCCAACCATGAATCGTGCGTATAGCGGAGAATCGACCACACAGGAAAGCATTGCCGGGAATGATTTGATGCTGCGAAGGGACTTCTTCAAGCTCGGGATTGCCCTTACTGGCGCGCTGGCTGTTGGATTCAACTCGGCTGCTGCTGCCGCCCCTCCGGCAGATGGGGCTTTGGGCCCTCTTGATGCCGTGGTCGAAGCAAAAAAGATCGCGTTCGACCGAGTCGGGAATGGAGAAAAGGTTCTCTTGATCTCGGGCTTTCCGCAGACGCGCAGGTCGTGGAGCAGAATAATTCCGTTGCTGTCCCCAAAGTTTCAAACGATACCGGCCGACTTGCCCAGCTTTGGCGACTCCGGCTTCCTTGCGGCGCCGGCAACGACGGAAAATGTCGCGAGGGTCTTTCATGAGTTCGCCGGGAATCTGGGTGTGCCCCTGCACGTCGTTGCTCACGACTTTGGCGCATGGTGTGCGTACAGCTGGGCGCTGCTCTTCCCGAACGATTTCAAGTCTCTCACTCTCATTGAGGCGGGGATTCCGGGCGTTACCTTGCTAAACGATATTCAGCTCTCTGACTACAAGAGGAAGTGGAACTTCATATTCCAGATGCTTCCCGATTTGCCGGCCGAAATCACCAAAGGAAAGGAGGACATCTACGTCGGATGGTGGTTCAAAAATAAGGTATACCGGCCGGGGGCGGTCGCTCCCGGCGACGTAGCTGCCTATGTGGCGGCCTACGCGCGGGAAGGACGCATGGATGCGGCGTTCGACTATTGCCGCAAGATTGTCGACGACATGGAGTTCAACAAAAAACAGTTCACCAGCAAACTGCCTATTCGACTGCTGGCAGTCGGGGGACAATACTCCATTCCGACGATGGGAGAAGCACTGCAGCCTTATTTCCAAAACGTCACATCGGTTGTGATTCCCGACGCGGGCCATTTTGTTCCGGAAGAACAGCCCGAAGCACTTGCCAAGATACTCACGGCTTTTCTCGGCACTGCAGCTTAGCCGGGCAAACCCGGGATTCAAACGATGCGATAGAATCGCCACCGAAAGGAGAAGCGTCGTGCCAACCCTGCTGAGTCAAGAGCTGCCCGAGACTCTGATGAGTCTGCGAACCAGACCGTTGTTTCTATTACGCGAGCAGGTGCCGCCGTTATTGGTGGTCGGTCAAACTCCTAATGCATTCCGTCGAATTGGCGTGATTCAGGGGGGATCGTTTGAAGGCGACCGAGTCTCCGGCGAGGTTGTCACGGGCAACGACTGGCAATCGGTCCGCACCGACTCTTGCATCAAGTTGGATGTGCGGCTTGTGCTAAAGACAACAGATGGGGCCCTGATTGTCATGACGTATCAGTGCTTGCGCGCTGGTCCACCAGATGTCATCGAGAAATTGGACAAAGGCGAGGCCGTCGACCCCACAAGCTACTACTTCCGAATGAACCCGATATTCGAGACCAGTTCCCCGAAGTACGATTGGATGAATCGCATCATCGCGGTCGGCGTCGGACACCGTCTTCCAGATGGCCCGCTCTACAGCATCTTTGAGATTCTCTGATTGTCGGCGCACCGCCTGTCTCGATTTATCATAAGCATGGACAGCGCCTCGACTGGCAAGTTTTTTAGCAAGCAGTAAGCGTCCCGCTTTCACAGAATCGTTTTAAATCGGTGAGGAAAATGACAAAAGTGACGGGGTTTCAAGCGGACATTCGACCGCTCTTCACGGAGCGAGACATTCATGCCATGAGTAAGGCCTTCAATCTGGCGAGTTATGACGACGTCAAGGCACATGCGGCCGCCATCTACGACCGTATTCGAGGTATCGGCGGCGCCGTTATGCCGCCGCCACCGCCAAGAGGAGAAGGTCCCTGGCCCCAAGCTAGCATTGACTTATTCGCTCGGTGGATGGCGGACGGCTACCAACCTTAAATTGCTTCAAGGGAGAGAAACTCTGCTTTCGGCACTTTAAATTTGTGCTCTGGAGGAGAGCAGAGGGATAAAACTTCGAGCATATTGATCTGTGCCAGCCCCGGACTTTAGTCCGGGGCTGCCAAATGTAAGGGTGGTGGTGTTTATAATCCTCTGCGTCCACCAGAAGCTGAGCCATGCGATCGGATTGGAGAAGTGCGCGACGTCCGGCTGTCGTCGACGTCACGAAAAACGTATGGGTTGATTGGGCAGCTTGGGGCACTCTAGCCCGTACATACCCAAGCAGAGACGACTGGCCTTTAGGCCCCGCGTCACCTTTGCGTGACCCCAGGTCTCAAAAGAGAGACCTGGGCCACCCACTCATGGTTATGCTTTGTATCAGGGCACGACTTTAGTCGGGCCATAAAGGCCCAGCACAGAATTGGGCTTTAGAGTCTGCGTGAGAGCTAGGCCTTGCAAATCCAGCCCCGCAGGGGCGACCTGAAAGTCAGACCTGTCCAAATTAGGCTTTTAACCAAAGGGACGAATTGGGATTACTCCTGACTCAGGCGCACAAATCGCATTAACCGCAGGTCCCTCCACTACGCTGCGCTCCGGTCGGGATGACAAATTTGTTTTGAAGTCGATGATTTCTCATCACAACTGCCGATTTTGCAACAAATTTGTCATCCCGACCGGAGCGCACCCGGATTTCCTGCCACGCAGCACTGGACAAGGCCGCGTGTGCGCCTTTCAGTAAGGAAAGGCGCATGAAGTTCGCCGAAGCCACCAACCTCCACAGGAAGTCCGGGGGAGCGTAGTGGAGGGACCTGCGGTTAATGCTTACTTCCAACTGGATCCAAAATAGGCAACCTGATTTGATGGTGGCCGAGCTCTCCTTAATGGAATCAACTGACTAACTGCGCAAACGCGCCGGCTTTCTCGCTAATTTGGACAGCTGAAACTTAGCCCAGGACGCTAGTCCTGGGTTGTTTTCAGGGAGAGATATTTAGTCCCGAAGGGACGGCTGAAACGGGTGGGAATGGATTCAGCCGTCCCTTACGGGACTTCCCTGGAGGGGGTGGCGAAACCCAGGACTGACGTCCTGGGCTACTTTCAGGTCGCCCCTGCGGGGCTGGAGGGGCAGATCCCAGTTCTCACGCAGACTCTTTAGCCCCTGGGTCTTTCCTCTTGCCCGGTAAGAGTAGGCAGGGGCTGAAGCCCAATTCTCTTTCCTTCCTTTGTGGCACGACTTTAGTCGTGCCCTGATACAAAACAAGAGTTTTTCCGCAGCCTGTGAAGCCGTGCCCTACGTACAACAGGTAAGCACTGGTGAGGAATGAGAGACAGTGGCATGGAAGCAGTCACCGCACATCGTGGAGAAGGACGGCCTCTGAGGTGGGCGCCTCAAGGATGAGGCCCAGCTTTTTGCCGTCGGGTGATGGCCTAATCCAATTCACCGTCCTCCCCGGCAGGCTTGTCACCTTTACCGGAGTCGCTGTCTCCAGTGGCTGCCGCCAGATGGTTGCGTCCGCGCCTTTCTCGGTGACGTAGAAGATGCTCCTGCTGTCGGCTGAAAATGCGAAGCGGTCAAAATCATCAAAATCACGGGTGGCGAAGCTTCGAATCGTTCGCAGAGAATCGAGCGAAACGATCTCGAGCGGCGCACCCTTGTCGGCGGCGGCAGTTGCGAGCAATTTGCCATCCGAAGAAACGTCAAACCATATACGCCCTTGTGCTATCTTCTGCGGAGCCCCACCCCGGAGGGACTGCCGGAACAGAATCGAAATGTTCTCGTCGGTGTCATCGGCATAGAAGACCGATTCGCCATCCGCCGTGCACTCGGGAAAGTTATCCCTCGGTCCCTTGGTCACCTGTGTCAATCCGCTGCCATCGAGATGAAGTGTGTAGACGCGACGGACATCCTGCTGGAGAGCGGCGCCGACGAGCACCATGGTGTCCGGCCCACAGCGAGCGGGCTGGCCGAACAAATATCCATTCTTTACATTCACCGCAGTGGTTTCGTTTTTGAGAAGATTGACTACCCTCAGATTTCCGGCGCCATTGGCCACAATGGTGTTGTTATCCAGCCAGGCGAACCACACCAGCTCGCCGGTTTGCTCTTCCTGCAGCGACGCACCTTCCGTCAGAGGGAGTTCTGCGAATCTTGCGTTCAAGTCGTTTTGCGTGGTTGCGATGGTCCGGGCATCGGCGGTGAGACTGATGCCCGAATAGACGCTCAGGTCGTTGGTGATCTGTCGTACCTTTCCCGAGGGATAGGAAAGAAAGCTGATGGGGGCAAAGTCGACCTTTTCCTTCCCGGTTATGAAGAGACCTTTCCCGTTTGGGATCCACAGCATGTCATTCAGGTATCCGCCCAGCGCAGCGGGGGAAGCGACGGTCCGCGTCGATCCCGAGCCGAACTCGACGCTCTCGACATTGCCCAGCTGGTCTTCCAGAACAGCGAATCTGCCGCTCGGAGAACAAGCGGTAAGGTATGGCACTGGCTTCGCCCCGTTCGCCAGAACCTGCTGGTCGCTGCCGTCCGCGTTGGCGCTGAGGAATTGGTAAGAGCCCGCGGCGCGGTCCTGTCGATAGAAACACACTCTCTGGCCCCCATCGAGAAAGGTGAGAGGGAAATCTACCCCGGCAATCACCCGGGTGGGCTGACCGCCGAGAACCGGTATCCTGTAATCGTCCCACCGATTGGGCCTGGGCTGCCCCAGGGCCTCGATGCGGAAATAGATGTAGCCGCCATCCGGAGAAAACGTGACGCCACCATATTTGTAGGCCGGATCCTGGACAATGGTTCGCTGGCTGTTGGTCGGAATGTGGTGAAGTATGAGGGACTGCGCACCATTCGGGTCATTCAAGACGGCCGCCAGATAGATACCGTCGGGCGAGATGGCGAGACTGCCTACGTGTTTGCTGTCGATCACTCTTTGCAGCGAGTAGTGGGCAAACGGCGCTGGCCCACGATCGGCCACGAAGTAGTATGCAGCGACGGATGCTGCAATGACCGCGGCCAGCCCAATCCCCCAGGCCAGCGCTTTTCGTTGCCGGCGCGGTTGCTGCCATTGAATGGCAGCCGACGACGAAATACCCGAGTCCGACAGGGCTTCCAGGGCAAAAGCCAGATCCGAGGCGGACTGGAAGCGCCGCTCGGGGTTCTTCTCCAGGCAGCGATGGACAACGCGCTGCAGCCCGGGAGGCGCGTTGCGCGCGATTTGCGCAACGGCTGGTGGATCGTCTCGCAAGATGGCCGTCATGGTCTCGGCTGAGGTCGAATGTTGAAAAGCGCGCTTGCCGGCCAACATCTCATACAGTACGGCGCCAAAGGCGAAGATATCGGTCCGATGATCGACCAACTCGCCTCGCACCATTTCCGGAGACATATAGCCGGCGGTGCCCATCACCGCGCCAGGATCGGTTTGGTACGTCTGAGTCGGCGCGCTGTCGTCTTTGTTTACCGCGCGCGGTTGCGGCAGCATTAATTTCGCCAGGCCGAAGTCCAGAATCTTGATCCGGCCTTCTTTGGTGATGAACAGGTTGTCCGGTTTCAGGTCCCGATGAACGATGCCTTTATCGTGCGCTGCCGCCAGCCCATGCGCGATCTGAACGCCTAGGTCGATCGCCCGGCGAAGCGACATGGGGCCATGCCTTAACTGCTGTCGCAGAGTGTCTCCCACCAGGAGCTCAGAAACCAGGTAGGGCGCTCCCTCGAAGACGCCGAAGCGATAAACCGCCAGGATGTTTGGATGGTTCAGAGCCGCGGCCGCCTGCGCCTCCTGCTCAAAGCGCCACAGCCGGTCGGGGTCTTTGGCAACAAAAGACGGAAGAACCTTAAGCGCCACGTCTCGCTTCAAAACCGGGTCGCGGGCACGATAAACCTCACCCATCCCACCTGCGCCCAGCAAGCCCAGAACCTCATAGCCATCAACTTTTGCGCCCGCGGCCAGTGCCATGTTGAGGCGGATTATACCTGCACTCGGCGGGCGGCGGCAGAACCTGGAATCATCCAGTCAATGCGCGATAGCAATTGATGGCCACGATCCGTTGCTGTCCGGGACAGGTGGGAGCCACTTCATGGGGCACAATGCCACCCAGCAGAATCATGGTGTGCCCGCGATCGAGCGGTACCGATGTTCCCGCGCTCATGCCCGTCGCACGAGCGGTGGATAACGGCTCGCGAATCAAATCGGGATAGACGACCAACTCGCCGGCTGGACAATCCATCGTGCACCTGGTGAGCGAAGTGATGACGGCGATGTCGCACTGCAGGACATCCCGATGGACGGCGAGAAAGTCTCCGGTCTGCTCGTAATACGAATAAGTGCCACCGCCGGACGCGGAAACGCCAACCCCACATACGCCGGCCAGCCTCTCGGCCATTTGCTCGCACCCGTGGAGGCCCCAATGAAGGTCACCGCCAGGGCCTGATCGATAGGCCCGTGCGGGAAAGCCGCCCCGGCCCTCGGTTCCGTCCGAGTCCGTCACAAGCATTCGTTCCGCCTCGATCCGTACCCGGTCCGCCTCCTCTCGCAAGCCCTGCAGCGTCTCTTCGTCAAATAATCCGCGAACCACGAGATATCCGCCGGCAGCAAACAGGCGAGATTGCAAAACCTCTGCCGCCGGGTCGAATTGCCAATCGAGGTCAGTCACGGATCTCTGATGGAGCAGTTGAGTCGTCACGCGGAGGAAAAAGCGGTCTGCGTGGGGGTTCAGCCGGGCCGTTTTACCGGCGGCGTCAGCGGCGGCTGAGTGGGGCGGTGTCCCGGCGGTGTCAGCGGCGGCTGAGTCGGGCGGTGTCCCGGCGGTGTCAGTGGCGGCTGGGTCGGGCGATTTACCGGCGGCGTCAGCGGCGGATGAGTCGGGCGATCTAACGGCGGTGTCAGTGGCGGATGCGTCGGGCGATTTAGCGGCGGCACCAATGGCGGATGAGTCGGGCGATGTGCCGGCGGTTCATTCGAGAGCTTGACGGCCGGTTTGATCGGTTGAACCGGTTCGATGGGATGACTAGGCGAGGACATTGGATCAATCTCCGTTCACGAGACCCGTAAACACCTGGAGCGATTTGGGTTGAACCCGCGGGCGTGGCAATTATATACGGATCTTCGAAATTGGAAATTGGAAACTGTATCGATTCCGTCGCAAATGATTCGCTCTCACCCCGGGGGCTTGTCGTTGCAAACAACGTCCTCTACACTGGCCCGGTGCGGGTAGTTTTCAGCTGTGAAAATACGACATACATGTGGTGGCAAGCGGAGTTCCTACACTACACCTACCTGCAAGCGGGCATGCGCGCGGAGTTAACCGCCCTGGTTGCCGCCACCGAGGAACCGGAGATCAAATTCACCTGCAACAGCACCCGGGTCGGAAACTACAAAGATTCCGTTCCCAACGCATCCCTTCTTGTCCTGAACAAGCCAGGTGGAATCGCGGAGTGGGCTGCGCTGGACGGGCCTGGAGACGAAACGGTCCTGATCGTCGACCCTGATTCCATGTTCGTCCGACCGGTCGTCGATCCCGGTCCATTGCCAGCAGGCGAGGCTTATTCCGAAGAGCACGGGTATATGTGTGTCGATATTCCAGGGAACCGTACAGTGATTGACCGTCACTGCAGACAGGAAGTCCGCGCCAAGGTTCAGCCAGTGGGAATCTATATCTGTATCAATCGGGCCTGCCTGGCTGAGTTGGCCGTTTGCTGGCTGCAGAAATCGTTAGAGATCGCGTCCGATCCTGTGTGTTGGGAGGCGCTCAGCGGCAATGGCTGGCTGAGTGATATGTGGGGATACGCAATTGCCGCGGCAGAATTGGGAATTCATCATCAGCTGATGGGTTTTTCTCAGATGACCGGCTCTAATTCCCTGGAGAATCCCATCACGCACTATTGCTTTCCCTTAATGGCAAACCGCAATGACTACTGGGAGCCGGATACTGAGAAACCAATCTTGTGGAGTAAATGGACCTACCGGCCATGGGAGAATCCGCCGGATTTCCTGGGGACCACAGTTGAAGGCGAATTATTGCTTGAGCGCCTGCGGGAATTCGTGATCAGCATTCGTGACCAGGCGGGACTGACCCTTTTGTAAGCAGTTGGGCATACTCTGAGGCCAACCCCGAAAGGGGCGGGTTGTTTTCGTCAAACCACCCACAAAATCGTCATCCTGAGCGAAGCGCCTCACGGATTTATCCCGCGACACAGCGCTTGCTGGCGCGGAGTCGAAGGACCCCGGCGGTGCTTATCTTACCCATGCCACTCCGAGCTTTTCAACCACCGAAGCCCGCGCCTGGCGGACCCGCAACGGTCTTTCTCTGGGGCTGAGAACAAGAACTGCTAGCATCTTGCTATGCCCGGCGGCTACGCACAGACCCTGGGGATGGAAGATGATTACAGTGCATGAAAGATGTACCCGTGACCATCAAGAGCGTACCGCAAGCAGAATCCTGTTCTCGGACTTCGGCGGTCGAAAGCTCCGAGCAGCATGGGCAAGATTAGCATCCTCGGGGTCCTTCGACTCCGCGCCACCAAGCACTTGTGTCACGCGATAAATCTGAGAGGCGCTTCGCTCAGGATGACGATTTTGTGGGTGGTTTGGCGAAAACAACCCAAAATAGGTTAGCGCTTATGGAGCGGAGCCCCTTCAAACGATTTTCACTAGACGCGCGAGATACTGTTCCCGAGTCCCAACTAACATAAAAGCATTCGAAGAACAACGTTTTCGGCCCATGTACGCTTGGGCGAACCCGGATTTCCTGTTACGCAGCATCAGACAGTACTGCGTGTGCGGCTTTCTTCGCGGAAAGCCGCATGCAGCTCGGCAACGCCACCAACCTCGACAGGAAATCCGGGGAACATGGGGCACCCGTCCAGTACGAAGGGCACGCCTTCACAGGCTGCGGAAAAACTCGGCTTCGGGCAAGAAAGCGTACCTCAGGGGCAAGAGGGACAAAGTACGACTGCGCGTAAACCCGGCAACGTCCGTCGATTTTAGATACAAGATCAGATCCCAGGGAATGGTGAGCCCATGACAAATGCAAAAGACAAAAACATCCATCTGGTCCGAACGTATTTGAATGCCCTGCAAAGCGGGGAGGCAGGAGACGCTCTCCGTAGATTCTTTACGGAGGATGTGCAACAGGTGGAGATGCCCAATCAACTCAACAGCCGCGGGCAGGAAAGCAACCTTGAGCATATCCTTCAACGTAGTCGGCAGGGTTTAAAGATCATGCAACGGCAGCAATACGAGATCGTCTCAGAGATAGCTCAGGACGACCGCGTAGCTGTCGAAGCTCGTTGGACCGGAGTCCTCGCCATAGCGCTTGGAACGCTCGCCGCCGGCACAGAGATGAAAGCTTCATTTGCAATGTTCTTTCATTTTCGCGATGGCCGAATTGCCTCGCAGCGCAACTATGATTGCTTCGACCCGTGGTAGCAGATCAGATCTGATCCGCATCGGCTTTCCCTACGGCTCAGCCAACGGTCCGCCCACGGTGGACCACCCGGTTCCACTGCACCCGGTTCTGCCGTAGCGTAGGAACTTCTGGATCCGTTTCCCGGTGTCGACTTCCCCGGTATAGATGTTGCCCTTGCTGTCGACGCTCACCTGGTGTAACCAGTGGAAGTCCCCCGGCATGCGGCCGCTGCGCCCCAACCGGCCCAACTCCTGCAGGTTGCTTCGGTTCAGGATGTAGATAGTCATGTTGGCGTTATCGCCGACGTAGAGGCAACTCTGTGTCTTGTCGGTGGAGAAGTTCAGAGAAACGGCAGTTCCAATGATGTTGGTGTGCTGGCTGATAAATTGCTCGGCCACGAAACCACATTTGCCGGCCACGCCAGCCGGATTAGTGCAGAGCGTGCCCAGCACAGGATCGTGCGTGTCAAACACCTGAATGCGATCGTTTCCCCGGTCGCAGACGTAAAGTTTGCCGTCACTGGCAATCTTCACGCAGTGCACGGGGTTGCGGAAGAACGCGGGCTTCCTGTTGCCTTTGGTGTAGTCCTCGATCCACGACCCGGCAGCCTTGGCGGTTGCGTCGTCGACCGGATTATTTCCATAGGCGCCGAAATGACCGATATATTTGCCGGTGCCGGCGTCAACGATCAAGACGCGGCGGTTTCCGTAGCCGTCCGCAATGTACAGGCGGTTGGTTGCGGGGTCGACCACCATGTCCGCCGCCTGATAGAGCAGTGGCGTGCCATGGATACCACTATTCGTATCGTTGCTGTTTGGACCGGTTGGGGTTCCACCGATCCTCATCTTGAAGTTGCCGTTCATGTCGAACTTCTGTACGAAACCGTCGCCGCCTTGCTTGTTGGTGGCCCAAGGCGTGCCTCCCTGGTCTGCTGCCGCTGAATTTCCCGAGAGCCAGAGGTTGTCGTTCAGGTCGACATAAATCCCGTGCTCACTGCTGGGCCAGATACACCCCGCTTCCGCCTTACATTTGCCGCCCATAAACCCGGGGGCGGCCGGCCCGCCCCAGGCACGCAGCAGCTTACCATCGGAATCGAATTCCAACACGGACGGAGCAGCCTTGCAGCAGTCTGCGATGGAGCCATAGGTGCGCACCTGGCCAAGTCCGTTGACCGGCTGACCCTTTTGATCGACGGCGCCCGGCAACGGACCTTCCAGCCCGGCCTCTTCATTCGTCATGGTGCGAGGCCGGTTGTAGACCCAGATATGATCATGCCGATCTACATAGAGCCCGCCTATCTGGCCGAGAAGCCAATGGTTGGGCAGCGGCTGCGGCCATGCAGGATCCGCCACGAAGCCCGGCACGTGGCCGGTGCTCGATGCGTGATACACGCCGGCCTGCCTGGCGGCCATCACCAGACTAGTCATGGCCAATACCATGATTGGCAGCGTGACCGTTCGTTTGCCCTGCATGCTAAGTCTCCGCACGGCTAGCTACTTCACCGAACAATCCTTCCGTCCCGTGTCCGCAACGCTTGCGATCAACCACTTCCCGTCTTCGCTCACAAGATTGAACAGATCCGTCCCGCAGTGGTCCACCTTGCCATCCACCAAAACCTCGAAGCGAGCCCACACCACCGCCAGATCGTGATCGATGCGCACCAGCGGATCATGGATGCGCTCCTCGATGTGCGTGGTTCCCGGTCTTCCCACCCGGTCGGCAAAGGCTTCAAATGTCATCTGGGTAGGCTTGCCGTCGCGCATCAGCACCATCGTGCCACCCGGCAGCAGTGGCTGCTTAATTGCCTCCGCGTCACGCTTCGCCATGCCGTCAAACAGCGCCTTCACCGGAGCGAGGACGGCCTGCTCTTCCGAGGTTGCGGCGTGCAGCGATGCAGTAAGGAAACCAGTGGCCGTTACGATGGCCACGAACGAAACACAGCGCAGGCAAAGAAACATCTTCATGAACCACGATTCTAATCTGAGGGATAAATCTTAGCTGCCCAGGATTCGCCAGTTGTCCCCAGGAGCTCGGCCCTGTAGCTGTGGGCGGACTCTCCTCCCACGGGCAAAGTCACGATGCCGTTCCCCGAGGCAGTCGCGGTGGCCACTCCTATCTTGCCGCCGCCTTTCGTTGGCTTATTCCGTTCGCAAGGCTTGCATCGGATCCACGGAAGCGGCGCGGAGCGCGGGAATCAGAGCGGCTACAATTCCGATCGCTCCGAGGGCCCCAACAATCACGGCGATTGCCCAGCCATCGCGTTGCGGTTGCATGACCAGTACAGAGTTCAAGGCGCGGCGAACCAAAAGTACACCGCCCATTCCAATCACCAAGCCGGTCCCCAGCAAAATGCCGGCACGGATCAAGATCAACCGCGCCACCCCGCTGCGGGTTGAACCAAGAGCCATACGCACGCCGATATCGCGCATTCTGCCGGCGACCTCCTGGCTAAGCAATCCGTAGATGCCAATCGCTGTCAGCAGCACGGCTATCCCAGCAAAAAGACCAAACAGCCAACTCAACATCCGATGGGTGACTAAGGCGTCCGAGAGCACACTCTCCATGGTCTCCGGTGTGCGGAAGGCAACGTTCGGCGCGACCTCGTGCAATGCCCTTTGTAACTGCCCAGCAATGCCGGCCGGCGGCACAGTGGTGCGCACGAAGAGATAGAACTGCGGCACGAAGGCTTTCCAAGACTCCGGCATCTGCGTCATGGGGAAATCCGCTTCGGCCGAGGGCGGTTGCGTAAGGTCCTGACGGCCACTGCGGGCCACCGCTACGATGGCCATGGGCGTCGTGCCGCCATCAGCGGCAAACGCCTGCGAGAGCGGATCTTCTTTCTCACCCAGGAACTCCTTAACCCACGTCTCATTCACAATGGCCACCGGCTGCGATTTAACCGTCTCCTGCGCGGTGAAGTCGCGTCCCCGTACGATGGCCAGATGCATAGCGGCAAAATAGCCCGGTGTGACAAAACGCATCTCGGTCAGCCGTTGCTTGTCAATCGGATCGACCGGCTTTCCCACCAGTGCGAGATCGCTATTCGACCCATTTTGAAGAATAGGCAGTAGATCATTGCTGCCAACGGCAGTTACCCCTGGAATAGCAGCAACGCGTGACTCGAGCGGTTGTACCAATGCCTGCACAAAATCCCTGCCTTTGTAATCGCCGGCGGGAATATCGACTTCGAGGATAAGAAGATTTTTCGGGTTAAAGCCCAGGTCGGTTTCGAGCATCGAACGCAAGCCCAGCAGAAACAGCCCGGAGCAAACCAACAGTACCAACGACAGTGCCAGCTGCACGACCACGAACCCGGCGCGCAGCCGATGTTGGTTCCGCGTGGTTCCCGCATTGCCGCCGGACTTCAGCGCGTCGTTGGGGTTGATGCGCGCTGTCTTCCATGCCGGAGCCAATCCGGCAGCCGCACTGGCAAGCAGAGAGATAACCAACGTAGCACCCACGACGGGGAGATTCAGATGGACATCGCCGCCGCGGGCAAAAGCCTTCTCTAGAAATTGCTGCATCGCAACCAGCAGCAAATAGCCGAGTGCCACCCCACCCAAGCATCCGGCAAGCCCCAGCACAAGACTCTGGGTCAGCATTTGGCTTAGCAGCCTCTTGCGCCCCGCCCCCAGTGCGGTGCGCACCGCCATCTCCCGTTCTCGCAGCAGCCCACGCGCCAGCAGCAATCCCGCGACATTGGTGCAGGCGATCAACAATACCGAAAATACCGCAGCCAGCAAAACCCATAACTCAGGCCGGTCGTTGTGGCCTTCGCGGTTGGTGTGCAGAACGTCAACGATGGGCAGCGCCTGCGCGGTCTTCCCCTTGTCTTCATCGGGGAACTGTTTACCCATTTCACTGAAGACGTGATTCATATCCGCGTTAGCTTGCGCAATGGTCACGCCCGGCTTCAAGAGTCCGAATGCCGGCAGCCAGTGACTGCCTCGCGACTTGATCTGGTCCTGGGATAAGTGCAGCGGGGTGTAGACGACATTCGGAGTAGGGAGGACTCGGAACCCGGCAGGCATCACGCCAATCACCGTGTACGGCGTGCCATCCAGGTGCACGGTTTGCCCCACAATACTCTTCTGGCCTGCAAAGTCCTGTTGCCAGACCTCGTAGCTCAGCACGGCAACATCGTTCTTTCCGTTCTGGTCCTCACCGGGCAGGTAAGTCCGCCCTAACAACGGCCGCACTCCATATAAGTCGAAGAAATTGTCCGTTCCCTGGACTGCGTGCAGATAAATCGCCTGGCTACCCTGGGTCAGGGTGACCCCACTCCCGAATCCGACCCCAGCTACAACGCTGAACGTCGAATTCAGGCGGCGCATATCCTGATACTCGGGCCATGACTCCGGCTGCTCATAGTTGGCCGCTGCCTGGGTCCTGATGCGGACGATGCGATCCACGTTCTTGTATGGCAGCGGACTGAGCACTACCGCTTCGAGCACGCTGAAGACGGCTGCCGCCGCACCAATGCCCAGCGCCAGGGTTAAGACCGCAGTCACGGTAAAGCCCGGGGACTTGCGCAGCTGGCGAACAGCATAGTTCAGGTCGCGCCCCCGATTTTCCCAGAACGTAAAGCTATTCATTCGCCAAATCTCCTCTTTCAGAATTATATTGATATCAACCTATTTTTGAGGGAAACCGATGAAGCCCGTGATTCTCAGGACAATCTCAATCATAAGCTTAGCGCTCGTCATCCTGCTCGGCGCAACGTGGCGAGCGCAGGCGCTGGACGCCAAAGCCCCCTATCCCACCATGGCCCCGCTGGAGCAATACCTGATTGCGGATCGGGATGCCGAGATAACCCTGGCGCGGAGTGCGGCCCCGGAATCGGTCTCGCGGGATGCCGAAGTTATGGTGCTTGCGCGGCACGGCTACGAAACCGCGGTCAAAGGCAAGAACGGTTTCGTCTGCATAGTGGAACGATCGTGGACCGCTGGAATCGACTTTCCGGAATTTTGGAATCCCAGGCTGCGCGGCCCCATCTGCTTCAACCCGGCGGCCGCACGAACCTATCTTCCGCTCACCATCAAGAAGACCGAGCTGGTATTGGCTGGACGATCCAAAGCGCAAATGTTCGAAGGCCTCAAGGCCGCTTTCGACAGGAAGGAACTGCCCACGCTGGAACCTGGCGCCATGTGCTACATGCTGTCAAGGCAGCAGTACCTAAACGACACCGCGGTGCACTGGCATCCCCACTTAATGTTTTTCGTTCCGCAAACCGACGCTAAGACCTGGGGCGCAAATCTGCCGGGTTCCCCACTTATCGCAGATGAGCAGGCTACAGACCGGCTAACGATATTTATGGTTCCGGTCGCGGAGTGGTCGGACGGTACAGCTGATTCCCACGATCAGCACTGATGGCCATTTTCTGCGAGCCATCGTTATATAAGTCTTCGCAGGAGCGCTATCCCGTTCCCACTTGACTCACACCCGCACGATAGGCGTGTCGCGTTCGAGCCCGAGGCGCGCTTGACAAAAGTATTCAAAGCGGATGCCGAAGGTACGACGCGTCTGGTTCCAGCAATTTCGGAACCGCGGGCTGCGGGCCCACCTCATAAAGATGATGGCCCACCCGCGATTGTCCGGGTGCTCCCAGAAGTCCTCGAGTTGCAGATCCAGGAACACGTCTTCCATCAGTTGGATCAGTTGCAGCGCCATGCAGAGCTCCTCCGTGGCCTCGTGAGCATTGCCTGGCGCTACCGGAACGACGGCGATCGGCGGAGCGATGTGCATCAGTTCGTCCATGAAGGAATGCAGAGCGGGAGACTTGCGAAACTCTTCCCACAGCCGGGCGAGCGTCCTGGTGTGTTTCAGGAAGGCTTCGCCTGAAGTTCTGGCGGAAGCCATCACATCCGCCAGTTTGACCGCGACCACCAGCGGCTCCTCCCCGGGCTGAACGCCGCGAAAGGAGTGGCGAACAACATGGTGCCCCAGCTTGCGGTAGCTCTCGAATTGGTCTTCGGAAAAGAACTGGTTGGCTGTGGTCTCGTGAGGAAAGGAAGGATGAAGGGAGCGGTATTGTGCGATGCCGATGTCTTCGTCTCCGGTGATCGAGGCCTTGAGATAGATTAGATAGCCGATGCTGCCGTTGCTGTACTTGATCTTGCCGACGGCACAATGCGCCAGGCTGTGACCTTCCTTCTGCTGTCGAATCGATCGCACGTCGAGATCGATGATCGCGCCGAAATCGGTGGCGCAGATGCGGACCAGATTGCCCAGCCCGCCAAATTGAAGCGTCTCGTCACACTCAGCGTCACAGGCAATGATGACCTTCGAGCGGCGGCGGATAAGCTCATAGACGCCCAGGTTTTCAAAATGGCCTCCGTCAGACACGTTGAGGAAGTGCCGGGTCTCGTCGGCGATGCCCAGCAATTCTCTGGAGAGATAGTAAAGGCTGAAGCGAAGTCCCCTGGCCGTCCAAGACGACTGGCCTGGATTGGGAAACCACCAGCCGAGCCGCACATTGAACATGGTCAACAGCAGGGCAACCAGGGGCGATGTGTTGTAACCCATGTTGGGGCTGGCCGCCGCCCCCGAGACGGCAACCGCCTGACCCAACTTCACTCCTCCGGCGAAGCTGGATTTCGCGCCCTGCAGGGTGCTGTTACCGGTCGGGGCATAACCCACCTTGGGCCGGTCCGAACCGCAGCGTAAGGGCGTAAGGGAGAAAGAGGCACTGTGCCGGGTGTGCAACGTCAGGTCCGCGCTGCCGCTCAGGTTCAGGGTGCAGTTGAAGATAGGAAAGGGGCCCCGAAAATCATCTTTCAGTTGGCTGAGAGACATGTCGTCGTTGAAGTCGAACTTGGTGAAGGAGTGCGGCTTTCTCACCCCGGGGGCCCAGCGGGTGGCGCCCAGATAGCAGCGCACCAGGCGGTTGCGGTAGAACTGGCTGAGGCCGAAGATATTAATCTCAAAAAACCACGAGAAGAGCGTTCCGCATAGCACCACGACTACCAGCATCGCCGCGAACTTCCAGTAGTCGATGCCCTGCAGAACCTGCCAGTATCCAGCGCCCGCAGGGTGATCGCTGGCGATGTTCAAGAGCAGCAAGTACAACACGGTAGCGGCGCTGAGGGTCGCCCCCAGGACAAAGGTCAAGCCACCCGCCTTGGCCAGCAATTCTAGGCCAAGCTTGGTGCCGGTGGAGCCGTCTCCCGCTGTCTTGCTGCTGTTGCCGGCGAAGAGTCCGCTGATGACGGTCCCTAACCAACCCAGGACTGCGCTCCAGCTGATGGCCCGCACCCACAGGTGGGCAGAGGTAAACAGCTTAATGACAAGCCGAGGTCCAAGCACCGCAACTCCTGCCCAGGCGAGGCCGGCGGCGGCGTAAATCAACAGCCACGCTCCAAACCGGGTCCACCATTCGCGCTGCGCTTCGTTCGAAGTTCGCCCGGAGAGCCCAATGAAGAGAACCACGCTCAGCGCAAACGCCGCCAGCACCAGAGCCGGCCCGAAGACAAATGCATAGGAGCCGAAACGATCCTCCGGATTAGCCCAGTTCAAATTGAGGTAAAGAATGGCGCACAGGCCCAGGTAAAGTACGCCCAGACAAAGCGTGCCGATCCATAGCGAACGCCAAACAGTAATGATCCAAGACCAAACGGACCAGGCGGAGCTCGCACCGGCCCTGGACGCTTTATCGACTGAGTCAGCCGGTTGCAAAGCGAACAATCCGATCAGCAGCAGTGCGATCCAGTGAGTCGCAAGCAGCACGTCCAGCCATTGCCAGGCCCTGGCGAGGAGGAACGAGTAGTCATGGAGATTGCCGGGAGAATGCAACCAGGCGCGCGCGTCCGACCAGAGAATGGCGGCGACCGCGAATGCGCCCACCCAGCAAGGCAGGACAGCGAGCCATCGAATCACGGATGCGCGCGGCGAATGCTTGCCTGTCTCCACGCGGTTGGCGGCGAAGTTGTAGGCCAGGCTGCCGGCGACGAGAATCCCCATGACCATGGCAAGGATGCCTACATACGGCAGGTGAACACCGCCGGGGCGAAGCCATGTCAGGGCCAGGTCAAATCCCCTGCGCGGGTAGGCCTCGGCGAAAGCTAGAAACAGCATGCGGCCACCCAGCGCACCGAGCAGCAGAGCAAACAGCCAGGTGACGCCGGTGAGCTGAATCAAAAACGCATTGCGGGCCCAACTGGCGGCGAGCGTCCAGGTGTCGGCGCTCAAAAGCCCGGTGACCGGCGCAAGGTAGCTGGAGTATGAGCGAAGATGGGCGATTGACTCATCCCAGCAGGTGGCTTTGCCCAGCCACTGCCTGGTTCGTTGCACATTGCCGACCAGCCACGATCCGATGAAGCCTCCGCCGGAGACCGTCGAGAGGTAATCCATATAGCGCAGCAGGTCGAGCTCTTGCAGGCCCTGCAGGACGCCGAGATTGAAGGTTGCGCTGCGGATGCCCCCGCCGGAGAAGCACAGGCCGATACGGTTGTGGGGCTGCCTGCCGGTGATGAGCCGCTCGCTCCAGTAGGAGTCTGCGTCTTCCGCGTTCATGGCGAACGGTTCCCCTTCCTGAAATGTGGGAGGAGTATAGGTGCGGCGCGAGCGCTGCCGGTCGATCTCCCGCAGTTCTTCATCGAACACCGCTCGCCACTCCTTGGTACGCTTTTCTCCCCAGTTCCATCTCCAGGGCTTGGGGTAATCCTCCGGGTTGAAGTGCTTACACTCCCTTTGTTCGCTCAGTGCAACCGCGTTCTGCACCAGATCGCATACGAAGTTGAAGACCGAGCGGAGCGTCTCCTCGTATTGTTTAAGAACTTCTAGATAGAAATTGGTTTCGCCATCCAGTCCGGCCTTAAAGCAAAGCAGGTTCAACCACGAGTCGCGCGCATAGCTGACGGAAGCACCGGTTGAGACCTCCGCCCGCAGGATGCGCGCGAGCCAGTAGATATCGGCCAGGGCAAAGCGCGCGGTGAGCGGATTGGTCAGTACTGCCTCGGCGAGGGGCTGCGCCTGGCCCTTGACCAGCGTGATGCCGGCCGCCAGAAAGTCAGTCTTCTGCAGCAGCGCGAGATAGAACTCGGTTCGCGATTGAGCCCATGCCACAAGGCCCTCGCTGATCTCCTGGAACCGGTCAGCCTGCGTCCTTTCCGTATTGGGCAGCAGCCCACGCAGCCAGAGCTCGTACTGGACCGGCTCCTGGAACGGGGATTTGTCATAAGCTTCCTCCCCGGCCCTCTCCTCTTCACGGTCGGCGCCCGGGTGAAAGCCATCCAGAAAGCCGAGCGCCACGTCCCAATTCGCGTTCTTCTGCCGGTTGAGAAAACTCTCGAAGATCCCATCCCCCGCCTCCGGCTTGCCGGGGGGAACGAGAACCAGAGGAGGCGGGAAGGCGATGGGGAAAAGCCGCCGATTGGTCGACTCGCCTCTGGCGCCGCATGGCGGACGTGAATCCGTCCAGCCCGGACCAAACCAGCGATAGGCCAGGAGGCGAACACCAAAGTAAAGATATGCACTGGCATAGCGGAAGAAGGCTTCCGAGTCCATTACCAGTTTGCGGAAGTTCCCCAGGCCGGCGTGCTCCTGCGCCGGCGCGTCGCCTTCCTGGAGAAGGCCGATCTCGTAACCAATCTCCACCAGGGTCAAACCACCGAGCGCCTGATCCAACCTGCCCCGCTGTTCCATGGCCACGCTATCGCGCGCCGCGATGAAACTGGCTTCGTCGTGTGGGCGAAGGATGGCGCTCAGTTTCAACTCATCCTGATCCGCGAGTTCCTTAAAGATCTCCCATGGCTTTTCGTCCCTGAGAAGTCCCAGCAGATATTCTCGTCCGCTCTGTTCGATCATGGGTCACCCCCACATTCATGCGCAGTTAGAGAGCTCGAACGTCCTGCCATCAACGCAATACCGTTGGTGGTTAGAAGGAAACCCTATTTGATACATAGTGCGCCGCGGCCGAAAAACTTTTCACAGAAAGTCTTCGAGCCGACACGAGTTCGGATTCGAAACAGCGAAATAACTATATCTCCATCTTTTCTTCCGTCAAGCGTTTTTGTTTGAAGCATTCGCGGGGTCCTGCAGCACGATCGGGAAAAACACAGAAGCGGTTGCGATTCGGATCGATCCATGGATGCCGTGTCTTGGCTTTGTATTTGTGCGAGAGAGAATTGGGCTTTAGAGTCTGCGTGAGAACTCCCCTTTGAAAATCCAGCCCCGAAGGGGCGACCTGAACTTAGCCCAGGACGCAGTCCTGGGTTATGTTTAGGGAGAGATATCTAGTCCCGGAGGGACGGCTGAATTCATTCTCACCCGTTTCAGCCGTCCCTCCGGGACTCGCCTATCGCGAACTTTGTTTCCCAGGACTGCGTCCTGGGCTAAGTTCAGGTCGCCCCTTCGGGGCTGGATTTTCAAATCCGAGTTCTCACGCAGACTCTTTAACCCCTGCTACTCCTACGTGGCGAAGAGAAACCCAGGGGGCTGAAAGCCCAGATCTTTGTTGGGCCTTTATGGCCCGACTAAAGTCGTGCCCTGATACGCGGATACCGAGGGATAGACAGACGTTGCTACCCGCGGGAGCTGCGATACAAAGCATTACCGCGGTGAGGACAGTACGTCCTGCAGGGACGGCTGAATGCGAACTACTTTTTCACCGTCTTGTTCTCGAAAAGGAAAAGTCCGCTCTTGCCGCCCACCGCGAAGTCGAGATCTCCGTCCCCATCGTAGTCCGCGACGCCAATCTCGATACCACCCCCGGTGCGGCCGCCGTAATCGATCACATGCTTGGCCCACTCCACATTGTGGTTGGCCGGATCAAGAATCCGCTCGTACCAATAAACTCCCAGCGGCTCGCGGGCGCCGGGATCATGCCCGTTATGCGCCATGTATCGCTTCCCGGTCAACAAGCCGATATTTCCCGTCTTTCGAAAATCCACAATCACCACAGCATGCGGCTGCGACCAGCTGTCATCAATCACATGCTTGACCCACTTGCCATCACGCGTGTTCTCCAGCCAGAAGATTCCATATCCATGGGCATTCGAGGAGATGATATCGGGCCGGCCATCCCCGTTCACGTCGCGCACATATATAAAACCGAGGGCGTCTTCGAAGTTCCAATCCGGATGAAACTTCCAGTTCTTCTGCCGCGGATCGGGCGGAGCCTCCAACCAGCCCTTCGGCGTGAGGATATCGTTGCGGCCGTCGCCATTTACATCGCCCACACCAATGCCATGACCATAGCTGTGGTCGCTGACCACGTGCTCCACCATTCCGCCGTGCTTATCCCGTTCGTACCAGGCAAGCGGACGATCGTCGCCGAATTGCGGCAGAATCTCGTCGGCCGTGCCGTCGTTGTCCAGGTCAACCAGAAAGGAAAATTCGATCGGCGATCCGGTGGTGATGGGATACTCTTTCCACATTCCGCCCGCTTTCCCGGGGTTTCGCCACCACGCCAGTTTCTTGCTGAACCATCCTGAGGTGACCAGGTCGACATAGCCGTCGCCATCCACATCAAGCGGCAGGGTCGACAGGTCGTCGATGTAGTAGTTGGTGTAATCAATCTCCCTGAAGCGGTGCTTGGTCCAGTGCGGCGCCTCATACCAGTACTCACCGGAGACCAGGTCGAGCTTGCCGTCGCGATTGATGTCGGCAAAAACCGCGGTCTCTGCAGATCCGAGGTCGATGGTGTGTTTCTCAAAAGAGATCTCGTCAGGGCGGCTGACAGACCGGGCACTTGCAGCCAGAAAAACCACCGCGCATAATGCAGCCGTTTTGCCCAGTGAATGCCAACTACCTAACATGCAAGCCCTCTCAGTGTTCCGGAATAGTGAATACAGGAAAAGCCGCAAGCACCGCGTCGCCGTTATATCCCAGCTCTTGCACCAAGCCGATGCGGGAGGTGTAATAGCCATCCGCGGTGAGGCCCTTGATCGCGTGAAAGAAACCTGCATCATCCTCAGGCTTCTTCTGTTCGGCGGCTTCGTTCAGCGAGGTAAGAATTTCGATCTGCTGCGCTTCGGTCAGCTGCAGGAAGGTGGTGCCGCCAAATCTGGATTGGCCGGTTTTGTCTAAGCTATCCAACCCCGCACGAAAGGTGGCTTGCAGCTTTGGATCTTCGTTCACGACAAGATCGATATATTGCGGAACGCCGGCCGCCGCGGCGCCAGGTGTATCCGTCGGCGGAATAATGAGGTCCGTCAAGCGGGAAACCACCAGCAACTGTTCAGGGGTAAAGAACCGCGGGACAAACGGGGCACCGGGCTTGGCATCCTGCGGCTCCGCTTGCATCGGCTCATGAACGTGCTGGCCATACAGCTCGTTGGCCGAAAAGGGGAAGGCGCAGGTAACGCCGACGGCTCCGATAATTTTGAGGGCTTCGCGCCGGCTCGTCATGCTATCTCTCCTTTTTGAAAACGATCACGGATGTTGTCGGCAGCGCGCGCCGCGAGCGCCATGATGGTCAAGGTCGGATTCTTCTCCGAAGACGAAGGGAATACGCTGCCATCCACCACATAAAGATTAGGTACGTCGTGCGACCTGCAATACGAATTAAGGACCGAGGTGCGCGGATCGCTGCCCATGCGGCAACCGCCTAACTGGTGATTGAACGTGGGCTGATCAAAATTCGAAACGGAGAGAACTTCTCCGCCCGCCTTGAGCAGGATGTCGACGGAAGCCTTATTCATGGCCTCGTAGATCTTTCTTTCGTTTTCCTGCTGCACCGCGATCGCCTTCACCTTATAGAGGCCGAACTCGTCTTTCTCCGTCTTGTCTAATTGGATAAAGCTCTGCGCATTGGGGATCATCTCGCCAAAGCACTGGAAACTTGCGTAAGCCGGAAAGCGCTGCTTGACGCGCTGCTTGTAGCCGGCTCCGAAGCCCGGCACTTCCCTTGCCCATCCTGTAGTACGCCGGATGCCGGTGTAGATCTGCACCCCGAAGCTGCGTGCGTAGTCTCGCTTGTGCGCGTGCATGTAGGAAGGCAGGTAGGCATGATCGATGTAGCCCTCGTCATTCACCACCTGGCGGCCGATCAGGTCCGTCAAAAAGCCTTCCACCCCCGAGTTGAAGTGGGGAATGAAGTTGCGGCCGAGTTGCCCACTGGAGTTGGCCAGGCCTTGCGGGTAGAGGCTGGACTCAGACATGAGCAGCAATCCCACGCTCTGGATGCAGGCGCAGGCAACGGCCACGCAGCGTGCGCGGATCTCGCCCTCAGCTCCGGTTTCCCGGTGAATAAAGCGAACTCCCGTTGCCCGGTTTTCCTTCGAGACCACGACCTCGCGCACCACCGAGTTGGGGAAGATGGCGAGTTTGCCGGTCTTCATGGCAGGCGCCATGTGGGCATCCACAGAGTTGTACTTGGCCGCGACATCGCAGCCGCCCATGCAATTGCCGCAGTAGTGGCAGGCAGGCCGGGCTGCCGTCGCCCGGGTGAGCGTTGCTTTCCGCGTCTGAATAATGCGGATGCCTAACTCCTTCGCCCCGCGCTGCAGCAGAAGGTCTCCCGATTTGAGGGGCGGCGCATCCATGTATATTCCGTCGGGCAGATCTTCCAGGCCATCACGATTTCCGCAGACGCCTACTTCCCTCTCAATCCGGTCATAGTAAGGAGCCATGTCGGGGTAGTCGAGCGGCCAGTCTGCTCCTGCTCCGTCGATGGTGTAGCCTTTGAAATCGCGATGGCTGAAACGCAGGGCCACGGCGTTCCAAAGCATCGTCTTGCCGCCGACACCTCTGGCCCGCTCTGAGGCCATGCCGTACTTGCCCGCCCTCATGGTGGGGATATGGCGGTTGGTAAAATTAAACGGGAGGGCATGGGTGTTGAAGTCGGTGCGGGTGTTGACGGGTGGGCCACCCTCCACCACAGCAACCTGAACCCCGCGTTGGGCCAGGTGAGCAGCTAAGGTGCCTCCGCCGGCGCCCGAGCCAACAATGCATACATCAAAAACCGTGTTCGGCATTCACCCTCACAACAGGCCCGGGAAAAAGCATCCTGCTAACAAGGTGAAAGCATACCTCGAAATAGGCATGAAAGCACGTCAGGTGCATTTCCAGGAATGGTCCGCAGAACTGCAGATCCCTCGGCTCCCCCGGTATGACAAAGGGGAGAGGAACGCCTCCATTTGGTGTGATGGTAGTAATGACAGCCTCACGGACCTCGTTCATTTGCTTCCTACCTTGCCGCAGGCAAGTCAGATTGCTCCTAATGAACAACGGGCGCCGGGCTGCTCAGCCGCCTTTAATCTCCAGTCCCGAACCCGGATTTCCTGCCACGCAGCGCTGGACGAGGCCGCGTGTGCGCCTTTCAGTAAGGAAAGGCGCATGAAGTTTGCGGAACCCACCAAGTTCCACAGGAAATCCGGGGAAGGGACGACCTGAACTTAGCCCAGGACGTCAGTCCTGGGTATCCAAACGCAAGGGAGAGCAGTCCCGTAGGGACGGCTGAAAGCTTCTACGGGCTTCAGCCGTCCCTACGGGACTCCGCAATCTACCCTCGTTTACCCAGGACTAACGTCCTGGGCTACATTCAGGTCGTCCCTTCGGGACTGGTGCGAAACTCCCCTATCTCTTCCTCTGTGCCGGCTTTCGGTTCACATACCTGTAGGACATGCTGAGCAGATCCCGCAACACCTCAGAAGTGATACGGCTCAAGCGAACCAGTACACCATCGAAGTCGAGGTAGTGGTCTGTGACGTAGTACACCAGCGGATCCGCAGCGAGCAGTTCAGCGCGATCATCGAGACTTACGCGAACCACAAGCGAGCCGGTCTCGGCCGAGACATTCGCGGGCACGGCTGCCAGAAGCTTTCCCTTAACCTTAAGTGCCGGCATTCCATACGCTGTGCTGGCCTCAACCCCGGGCAATCCAAGTCCAATGTGGCGAACCGTGTCGAAGGTGATTTTGCCTGCGGGCATCCTGGAAGAATCGTAACTCACGTCTTCGTTGTACCCTAGGGAGATCGTCCGGAGAAGAGATGCGAATATCGACAGGAACTTGGGCTCGTGCCGCTTTGATGAGTGCCTTGACGGCTGTAACTGCAGGGGCCCAGCAGATTACACCGATCCCTGCGGGCATGACGATGACCTCGAGTGGCGTCACCCTGGAAGTAACCGCACTGCGCGATGACGTGCTTCGGGTACGCATTTGGAAGGGCGCCGACGCGCCCGAAGATGCCTCGTGGGCAGTACTACCCGCGGCGCGTTCCAGCCGGACTGCCGTTGTGCCACAGCCACACGGGTTCGCGACCAAAACCCTTCGCGTGACGGTCGACGACCAACTGCTGCTCACTGTTGCCGATCTCGCCGGCAACGTCGTTCAAAAAGATGCTGCGCCCGTGTGGTGGGACGGAGCGCAATTCAAAGTCAGCAAGCAAGGCTCGTGGAGCGATCATTTCTTTGGCCTGGGCGACAAGCCAGGCCCGCTCGATCGAAAGGCGGAAACCTTCACCCTGTGGAACACCGACGCCTTCGGTTGGCAGGAGTCGACCGACCCTATTTATAAGAGCATTCCCTTCTTTATTGATATGAACCACGGGCGTGCTCTGGGCGTGTTTCTTGACAACACCTGGAGAACGAACTTCGACTTTGGCCACGCCGACCCGAACCGCTACACCTTCGGCGCGCTCAACGGGCCGCTCGATTACTACCTGCTTTACGGCCCGGAGCCAAAGACGGTAGTTTCCGGCTGGTCGTGGCTCACCGGAACCACGCCGCTGCCCCCGCTCTGGGCCCTCGGTTTCCAGCAGTCTCGCTACACTTATTTTCCTGAGTCACAGCTTCGAGAAGTTGCTACGAGACTGCGCAAAGATCACATCCCCTCCGATGTTCTCTGGCTGGATATCGACTTTCAGCATGAAAACTGGCCTTTCACCGTAAATGAAAAGGCGTTTCCCAACTTTGCCGGGATGGTGAAGGATCTGGCGCGAGAGCAGTTCAAGGTGGTGGTCATTACCGACCTGCACATCGCCAGGCAGCCAAACAAAGGCTACGCACCCTACGACTCCGGGACCGCCGGCGATCACTTTGTCAAAAACCCTGACGGCTCTACCTTTGTGGGCAAGGTGTGGCCCGGGCCCGCTGTCTTCCCGGACTTTACCCAGGCACAAACACGGCAATGGTGGGGGACACTCTACAAGACCTTCGTCGATGAAGGGGTTGCCGGATTCTGGAACGATATGAATGAGCCGGCGGTCTTCGAGACGCCCACCAAGACCATGCCCGACGATATTCAGCATCGCATCGACGAGCCCGGCTTCCGCAAGCGCACCGCTCCTCATCTTGAGATCCACAACGTGTATGGCATGGAGAACGCGCGCGGTACCTATGAGGGACTGCTCGCGCTTCGCCCGGATGAGCGGCCCTTCGTGATGTCTCGCGCCAGCTTCGCAGGAGGCCAGCGCTACAGCACCACCTGGACCGGCGACAACAGTTCCACCTGGAATCATCTGCGCATGACCGTGCCGCAGATCGTCAACCTGGGGCTGAGCGGTTTCTCCCTGACCGGAGCAGACGTGGGCGGATTCGCCGGTTCCCCGCCACCCGACTTGCTTACCAAGTGGATCGAGCTGTCAGCCTTTCAGCCGATCGATCGTGATCACTCCGCCAAAGGCACGCGCATGCATGAAGTCTGGGTGGACGGCCCGGAGCAGGAAGCGATTCGCCGGCGCTACATTGAAGAGCGCTATCGGCTGATGCCATACCTATATACCGTGACTGAGGAGACATCGCACGACGGGCTCCCCATCAACCGGCCGCTGTTTCTTGAGTTCCCCCACGCCATCGAAGACGGAACTCCCTTCGATCTGACCACGGGCGGCGCTGAATTTCTCGTGGGCAGCCGCGTTCTGGTTGCGCCCAATCCTTCTCCGGAAGAGGTCGCGCCTTACGTCGTGCGTCTTCCCCCTGGAACCTGGTACGACTACTGGACCGGCGAACGGTATGTACGGGCAGTGCCCGGCACTTCGCTCGATGCGGAACAGCGCGACCTGGTGCTTGCGGAAAAACAGCTCAGCGTAACCCCGAAGCTGGACCAGATGCCGGTTTACGTGCGCGGTGGAACCATCCTTCCGATCGCGCCCCTGACGCAGAGCACGGTTGAAGTGCCCAAAGGTCCGCTGACCCTGCGTATCTACCCATCGGCTGGAGGCTCGAAGCTTGCAGCAGAAGGCTGCGATGGAGAAGTGTACAGCGATGATGGCGAGAGCTTCGCTTTCCGCCAGGGTGCGTACGCGCGCATCCACTTCACTTGCACCGTGGCCTCCGATGGCTCGGTGAGCGTGACCATCGGAAACCAGGAAGGTTCCTGGAAACCCTGGTGGCATTCCTACCGGATCGAAGTTGTGGGATGGACGCCCAAACAGAAGCAGGGTGCTGTGGATGGCAAGAATGTTCCTCTCGCGGAAGTGGCCGGAAGGTGGGGAGTTATCGCCGATGCCAGTGCAAGGCAGGTCGTGCTGCGTTAGCATTGCAGGTTAGAAACATGCAGCGACAGCTTTACAATCCGGCGCTGCTGTCGTCTCTCTTCTATGCGTGCTTGATCTTCGCCCCAATGCATGATCCCGGCCTGCTCTTCGCAGCGATCGGTCAAGTGGTCGTCTGTGCGTGCATCTGCGCATTACTGATGCTTTTGGTCGGCTATCGTGACGAAATCTGTGAGCTGGCAAAGGCTGCTTTGCAGGCTCAGGCACAACTCTTCACTTCGCTTATCTCGGCGGAAGAAGCGTGGCCGTCAGAGAGTGATCTCAAACCTCCAGACCAACCAGCTCTCGTCTCTCTTTTCCAGCGTCCACCGCCCTCTTTCGCGTAAGCACCCGTTCATCGTAAGCGCATGGTTTCCGTTGTCTGCACATGCGTGCGTGTGCACTCTAGAGCAGTTTCGCAATTACCGTGGAATCGTAAAGGTCGCGAGGTGTGGTTTTCCTTGGGAGAAAACCACGAAAAGGCCTATCGCTTCGGCCTACACCAATTGCGAAACTGCTCCAACGCGGCTGCACCTCAGCCGAGGATGGCTTCTTATGACCTCAAGGAGAGAAACAAGTTGCAATGCTTCGTCTGCTCACGCGATCAAAGCTGAATACGAGCAGAGACTTTCACAGTTACAGGCAAACGTGTCTTCTTCCCGAAGCCGTGCGTCGATTGCTCTGTTCGCCTTGATCTCGTGTGTGATCCTGACCGTCCTATCGGTTGCATGGAGGGGACACTTCACTTATTCGGCCGTCGCGGCAGTTCCCCTCGCCGGCGCTACTTTCGCTTTGTGTGCCTACTTGAAGTCCCGCGCCAACGCACTGCAGTTCGCGCGGCGGTCTGGTTTCTACGAGGATGGATTGGCACGGTTGCGAGGCGCCTGGCAAACAACCGAGCTCACAGGTCAGGAATTCGAGCGCGAGCGTCATCTGTACCAATCTGATTTGCAGATCCTGGGAAAGGGCTCTCTCTTCTCTCTGCTTTGTACAACCAGGTCTCAGGCTGGGGCCGCGTGCCTGGCATCTTATCTCCTCGATCCCGCGGACCTTACGGAGACGGAGGCGAGACAAACGTCAGTCAGAGAGCTGCTCGGGGCAACTGGATTGCGCGAGCAAATCACGCTGCTGGGCGAATACCAGTTCCAGGAGTGTAACCCGGATATGATCGAAAAGTGGGTGAGGGAGCCGCTGCTCGGGGTTCAAGGCGTGGTTCGAGGCGCACTGTTCGCTTGCGGCTCCGTGACCTGCTTACTGGCAATCGCGTGGTTTTCAGGATTGCTAAGCCGGGCCCACGCCCTACCGGCTGTGTGCGCGCTCATCATGGCACAAGCGGCCATAAGTCTGACCCTGTTCCGGCGCGTGCAGCCTCATCTCAAGAGGCTTCGGGTTCTGGCAAATGAGTTCTCGGTTCTGCAAAGCGGTCTGGAAGTGCTGCAGCGCCATACCTTCACATCGCCTAAACTGCAGGCCCTGGTGCAGCGGATAAGCGACGATCGCGCCCCCGACCATCTTCGCCGGCTTAGACATCTGCTGTGGGCGGTCACGCAGCGAGAAAAGGAGGCGCTTTATGTGCCTTCGCTGCTGCTCGGCGTGGGCACCCAGTTGGTGCTGGCGGTAGAAAATTGGCGTAGGCAGCATCGGACACAGCTCACGCAGTGGATTGAATGCTGGGCTGAGTTTGAAGCGTTAAATGCGATTGCCTGTTATGCATATGAACATCCGGCAGACGTTTTCCCGGAGTTCGTTAAGGAGACAGCAGTGTTTGAAGCAGAGAGCCTCGGCCATCCTCTTTTGCCCGCAGACACATGCGTAGGCAATGATGTGGCGCTCAATGAGGCAGCGGTTTCGTTCTATATCGTGAGCGGTTCCAATATGGCGGGCAAGAGCACGTTCCTCAAGTCGATCGGCATGAACGCGGTGCTCGCTCGTGCAGGGGCTCCAGTGAGAGCCAGGCGAGCGCGGCTCAGCCCGTTTACAATTTGTGCTTCCAACTCTATTGCCGACTCACTCCTCGATGGTAAATCCAAATTCATGGCCGAAGCAGAACGGTTACGTGAGGCCGTGCGGTGTTCAGCGGTTCGCAAGCCTGCGCTATTTCTAATAGACGAAATCCTGAGTGGCACAAACTCACACGACCGACGCGTGGCATGCGAATCAATCGTAAGAGCTTTGATAGCCGAAGGGGCCGTGGGCATGCTTTCAACCCATGACTTGTCGCTTACAGAGATAGCCGAGATAGCCGGATTGCGAGGGATGAATTACCACATGGAGAGTGAGAACCCGGAGGAGCCTTTGAAATTTGACTACAGGGTGAAGGCCGGCATCACGTCACAATCGAATGCTCTTGCCATCCTGGAGATGATCGGTATCCCGCGGTATCCGCCGAATCGTACCAACTGCAAGCCATAACATGCCCGGTAGGTATACGATTTTGCAAGTCGCAGCATCATGGAGGCTAACACGATGAAGTTCTTGAAAACCTTTCTGGCGGTCCTGCTGGGGGTGCTTCTCGGTGCTATGCTGGATCGCCCAAAACCAGCCAAGGCCGCCGGCAATGTGTACGTTCAACAGGGAACGGTCGGGGTGTATAACCCTATCCGAGGCACGAATGTAGTCGGCTTCTCATGCACCGGCTCCGGCGGGAATGCCGCGTGCTACATTGCCAGCCAGTAATGGGGAGGGGGCGAAATGAAAGATCAGGTTTTATCAGCGGCCAGGATGTCGCTGCTCATCGGAGCACTCCATTTCTGCTGCCCTCTTGCGCTTTACGCCGCACCCGCTCAACCGCTTCCCTGCTCCGCGCCAGCCTACCGGCAGTTCGATTTCTGGCTCGGCGAGTGGGATGTATTTGAAGAAGGCGGCTCAACCAGAGAAGCCCGGGCAACGGTTTCGCGGGCTCAAGGCGACTGCGGCCTGCGAGAACAGTACCAGGGCTCGGATGGTGGCGGTGGAGAAAGCTTGAGCATGTACGATCCGGTCGCAGGGGAATGGCAGCAGACATGGTTGAGCAGTCATGGCCAGATCGTCTTCATCCATGGAAATTTGCAGGGAGACGCCATGATTCTCAGCGGCACCGACCATAGAGCCAGCGGCCGGCGGCTGGTGCGCGGCGTGTGGAAACCAGAAGGCGCGGGAGTAAGGGAAACCGCCGAGACATCGACGGATGAGGGCAAGACGTGGAAGCCGTGGTTCGATCTGTCGTTTCGGAAACGCTCTCCGGCCAGCGATGACAACCCTGGCTCCGATGACGATCGCAAAACTGTTTCTGAGATGGACACGCGGTACCAGGCGGCGGTCAAGAATAATGATGTAGAAGGCATGAGCCGCATTCTGGCAGACGACTTCATCCTGGTCACGAGCTCGGGAAAGCCGCAAACCAAAACTGACCTCCTCAACGAAGCAAGAGCAGGCACAACCATCTATGAACATCAGGAAGATACCGGCCAGACAGTACGGTTGTGGGGCAACACCGCGGTGGTCACCGCGAAGCTATGGGCAAAAGGGACAGACAGTGGTAAGCCCTTTGACGTGAAGTTGTGGTTTAGTGACACCTATGTGAAGGGGCCTGCGGGATGGAGGTATGTCTTCGGCCAGGCCGGTGCGCACCTGCCCCCAACACCGTGAGTCAACCGGTGTCGAGCAGACGGGAGGCAAGAATAAGGAGCGCAGTGGGATGGATAGGTTTTTCCAGAATGTCGAGGGAATGACCGCTTTGCCGGGCCGATGCAGCCAAGTCGGCGGTAGCAGCTTGTCCCGCAAACAACGCAACCCTGCACTCCGGATGCTGTTCTTTCAACCGAACCGCGAGATCGATCCCATTCATTCCAGGCAGCCGCACATCGATGATTGCCAAATGCGCGACCCACTCTGAAAACAGTTGTAGGGCTTGCTCGGCCGAGTACACAGCTCGGGCTTCATACCCTTCATTCGAGAAAATAGTCGCCAGGCTGTCGGCAATTACACTCTCATCGTCGACAATCAGGACCCGTTTTTTCTGCTGAGAGCCCGACATCCAAACCTGCCTTATTGCCGGACCTCCACCAGGACCCTCCGTACGGTGGTCGCGATCCGGTCAACCATGTTTTTTGCATCCTTGACCAGTTTCAACGTGTCTTCCGACAGATCGGGGCGGGTAGCAAGCAGGTGAAGTGAGAAGGTCAGCGCGGCCAATGGGTTGTTCAACTCATGCGCCAGCTCATTGATGAGGGCATACCTGGTTTCCCAAGCCCTGACCCTCTGCTCGGCCGCGTGCAGCCTTCGTTGCTCTCTCAGATCGACCATGTAGGCTGACCACTGCAGCGGCGCTACATCCAGACGCACCGCCCCGGAAAGAAACGGCAGAGAAGAACCATCGGGCAGGATGAATTCCTTCTCAAAAGGGACACAGGTACCGAACTCGCGAAGCTGCTCGATTGCACTCGCATCGAGTGTGCGGAACTTCTCAGGAGTCATCTCACGCCAATCGATTCCTCCCGCCATCAGCTGCTCGCGCGTATGTCCGATCATGCGCAGCAGGGCGTCATTGGCATCGATGATGTGCTCCTCATCGGCGATTGCCACGCCCAGGTAGGGAGACTGGTACAACATCGAGAAAGAGGTTTGCAAAGAGCGTGGAATCTGCGCCTGGTAAACACGAATCGAGACCTCCACTTCCGCCTGGAGGGACTCCCCAATCTGCAGGATATCGGGAACCAGGGTGCTCAAATCGAGTCCCAGGAGGTTTTCCTGGAAGGTCGCCGTTAGCACCTGTTGGAGGATACGAGTCTCAAACAAGATCTGGGGGATGGTGTAGCCTTGCTGATAGCGGGTTCTGCCGTGCTTGCGCGCTGCTTCGGTCGCGACCGGGCTCAGCTCATCCAGCGGCCCTTCCAGACGCCTGATCAGCTCCTCCAGCATTGCCGGAATGTGATCGCCTCGCTCAGCGTGGGTTAGCGGAATCGCTGCCAGCTCGGGATCTTTGAGCACTTCACGCAGCCAGACCTCGCAGATGGTGGGCGCCAGGTCGCGCAGAATCTGCGCCACCTTGCGCAGAGGAAGCGCTTTTCCCATCGGCCGTTTTCCGCTTCGCAGAGAAGAGATTGATTCCACTAACTGCTCCACCCGCAGGGGTTTCGAGAAGTAATCATCAACCTGGCTGCGAACCGCCTGAATGGCCGTTTCAAGGTCGGGATAGCCGGTCAGAATGAAGGTGCAGGCAGCAGGCTGTACCCGCCGCATGGCGCTCACCACCGTGAAACCGTCACCCGGCTCGCCAATATTCAAATCAGCCAGCAAGACGTCAAACTGCTGCGCGCTGATCAGCTCCAGGGCCTCGGGGACACTCCCAACCGCTGTGACCAGGAAACCGTGGAGTCCTAATGTGGCGCCAAGCACAGTTCGCAGTGCAACATCATCGTCCACGAATAGTAGCTTGATAGGCGACATCGGCGGTGGGATGCGGGATCTGCAGCGGGGGATGTATACCTGATGGCAGCCGACCGGCCGGTCAGCCGGTGGCCCGCTGCGAGAAGGCATCTTTCGCAAGCACGTACAGGACTGGCGCTGTCAATGCCGCGGCTGCAAGGATATGGGTCATCCCGGCTCTCCAAGCGTCGTCGCGTTGTGCCAGTTGCCACAGCGTCAACGGCGGGGCGCCGCGGCTCCAGTTGTTCATTGCCGCTTGATACCAACCCCAGGTCCAAAGCGCAAGACCGCTGATCGTCAGGGTCCATAGAGCCAATAACGTCATCCAGGGAAACTTCCTATTCAGAGAGCTGGTGCTCTGGCGGAGTCCGCAATAGGCGGGAAGCAGGACAAGCAGGAAATTGATACAAAGAGGGAACCACGAGAGCGCGAGAAACAACAACCCGCCCCCGCCGGCAAGGACGACGAGATAGATTGCGAAAAAAGCCACTCCGCTCACCCAGATCGTACTTCGAGACAGCTTGCGCAAGGCAAAGCCGCTGGTCCAGGACCACGTGATCAGCGCCAAGGCCTGTAGGCAAAAGCTAGCCAGGTTTGCTGCAGGGGACACTCCGATTTCGTAGATTGGGCCATGATGCAGCCACGTCACCACGCCCAGCCAAATGTCCTTTCCTAACTGGTTCGACAGTCTTGCTAACTGGGGTGAGACCGGAAGGACGATGGCGAGTAAGGCAAACCAGGGATTCCAGGCTTTCCAAAGTCTTAGTTGGCGCCGCACCACCAAACCGAAAAGGCTCTTCGCACTTTGCCGGTCGGTCATGACTAATTCCGCGAAATCTCCAAAGACAGCTTCGCGTTCTGCTGGATCGAGCAATCTAGACAGCGCATCCGTTGCTCGGAGCCAGAAGCTCACTTCCGCACCCCAGTTGTGCCGGCCTGCCAGGACGTGCCGCGACTTACCTTTAACACCGCATCGTAAAAAGCCGCCGCCGCTTCAATGCCTTTGGGCAAAACGCGCACCATCCGCTTGGAACGGCCGCCGCGTTCCGGAGTGGGATTCCCCATCCAGGTCTTGATCATTCCCTTGGCCTCGAGACGATCCAGGGTGGTGTAGAGACCTCCAATGGAACACTTGCGACGAGTGGTGCTTTCGATCTCCTGCACGATGGCGGCGCCATAAGCGTCATCACCGAGACGGACCGTTGCGGCAAGGATAAGGTACTCAAATTCACCCAGCATACTATCCTTACATTGTGATATTAATCAGGCATAGGAGTCAATCATGAAGCTAATTCGCGTCCTCGTTACTTTGGGTGTTGGATGGTTTGTGTTCACGCTGGGGCTGTCAGCAGCCACGCCTGACAGTCTAATCGCGCAGGCTAGCCGAAAGTCTGCCCCAGGATTCTCTCTGACCAGCGCCGACGGCACCCGCATCAACCTGGCCGACTATCGCGGCAAAGTAGTTTTGCTGGATTTTTGGGCTACCTGGTGTGGCGGGTGCAAGCTCGAGATTCCCTGGTACATGGAGTTCGATGAAAAGTACCGGCGGCAGGGACTCGCCGTGATCGGAGTCTCAATGGATGACGATGGGTGGAAAGCGGTGAGGCCTTTCCTCGCCCAAAAACGAGATCCGGAAACCGGCGGCAATACTGCGATGAAGTATCCCGTGGTGATTGGCAATGAAGCCCTTGGCAAGCAGTACAACCTTGGGAACATGCCGATGACACTGCTCATCGACAAGGAGGGCAAAATTGCTTTGTCTCACACCGGCGTGGTGAACAAGGATGCTTTTGAAGGCGACATACTTCAATTGTTACATTAAGGCGGTTCCGGGTTATTGCTCACGCAGCAGCACCGCGGGATCGATCGCCAGGGCGCGCCGGGCTGGGGCGAACCCGGCCAGCAGGCCCAGCAGGAACATGGTCAGGATGACGCCGGCGAGCACCGCCGGATCCCGCGGCGTGGCCTGGTAAACAATGTAGGAGAGCACGCGGGTGGCCGCCATGCCCAGCAACAAGCCTGTCACCCCGCCGGCTGCCAGCAGGCGGAACGTTCTTCCCAGTGCGGCCTGCAAAACCTCCTTACGCCGGGCCCCCAGGGCAACGCGGATGCCGAGCTCGCGCAACCGCTGGCTCACCGAGTACGAGGCCATGCCGAAGATACCGGTAATCGCCAGCATGGCGCCGAGCACGCCCAGAACGCCCAAAGAGATGGTCGCCATGCGTGCAGCAAACAGGGCGCTGTCCAGCTGCTTTTGCCACGTGACAATGGTGAGCGGCAGCCCGGCATCAAGCCCGCGCAAGGTGTCGTGCAGCGATGCGGCTAGCTGCTGCGAATCGCCGTTCGACCTGACTACCAACCAGACCGCACTGGTAGGAGATTGCAGGAGGGGAAGAAAATAGGCCGGTCGTGGATCTTCGGTAAGGGTTTGGTACTTTCCGTCCTCCACAACTCCGGCCACCTCGATCCGCTGACCCTCGCTATTCTTGAAATGGCCACCGATCGCCTGGGCTACCGAGCCAAATACCAAGCGAGCAAACTGCCGGTTCACCACCGCTACCTTGGGCGCTTTCTTATCGTCACGCCAATTGGTCACCCTGCCGGCGAGCAAGGTGGTATCCGCTGCCTGAAAGTATCCGGGAGAAACTACACAGGTGTTAGCCTCGGCAATCTCGTTGGATTGCCGGAAATCGGTGGTGGTGTTGGCATAGAACGCGGTCTCGTTCCAGCCGAGGCCGAGCGGCACAAAGTCGATCGATCCTACAGAAGCGACCCCGGGGAGGTTGGCGACAGCGTCGAGCATGCGCCGCTGCATCACCGGCACCTGGTCGCCGTGGTAGCCGGCCATGGTGAGATCGGTGTTAACCAGCAGTGCGTTCTGTGGCTCGAAGCCAAGGTTGCTGTGCAGCGACCGCACCAGGCCGCGCACCGCGACCAGCGAAGCAGTGATCAACACGGCGCACAACGCAATCTGCACCACCAGCAGCACATCGCGGGTCCCAAACCACCGGCCGCCCGTCGCGGTACTGGAGCCCATCTTCACCACCTGCCAAGGGTCGGCCCGGAGAATTTGCCGCAGCGGAACCAGGCCAAAGAGAAGGCCGCTGGCCAACGCCAGCAGCAACGCAACCGCATAGGTCAGCGCATCGGCGTGGACTGGCAGGTTGATGGGGAAATTCGGCAGCGGTTGCCAGGCGCTTAATCCGCGTAACAGAACCACGCTGCCGGCAATCCCCACGATACCGCCAACCAGGGCAACCAGAATCGCCTCGGTGAGCAGCTGGCGCAGGATTTTGCGGCGCGTCGAGCCCAGCGCCAGGCGCAAAGCAATCTCCCGGGAGCGGTCCGCGGCGCGCGCAGCAAACAGGCTACCCAGGTTGGCGCAGGCTGCCAGCAGGATCAGTCCCGCCAACAGCATCAGGCCCGCCACAAATGCGCGGACCGGGCGGCCCAGCAAGTTGCCCAGGAGTCCCGGACGCGACAGGGATAAGGTCAAGCCGTCGTCATCCTTTGGGTATGTGGTTTTGAGAAACGTGGCGATCGCCTGCAGATCGCCGGAGGCCTGGGCTGCAGTCACGCCCGGCTTCAACCGGCCGATAACCCAGATGTTTCGCGCCGTACGCTCTTTAAGACCGCTCCAGCCCTCGATCTGCTCCTGGTCCACCATCGGCGCCCACAGAGCCGGCGACATGAACAGCTCAGTGCCGCGGAACTCGGGCGCGGCAACACCGAGAATGGTGAAAGGACGCTTGTTCAATTGAACCGAGCGCCCGACCACCGTAGGATCGCCCGCGAAATGGCTGCGCCAATACGCGTAGCTGAGCACAATGTATGGACTGCTGTTGAAGCCGTGCTCATCGGAGCTGTGAAAGAAGCGGCCAAGATAGGGCTTGATTCCCAAGGTATCGAAGTAGTTTCCGCTGGCTTCATAGAGCCATACCCTGGACGGTTCGCTGCCCGTGTCCAGCGCTGCCTCGGCAAAGTTGAAGGCGAGCACGCCGTCGAAAGTGCGGTTCCGGTCGCGCACGTCCTGGTAATCGAGATACGAGTTGAGGGACTGGCCCCGCTCTTCGAGGGAATAGAAACTCTGCGCGTTGGGCACATTGATGGTGTGCATGACCAAGGCGTTGAGCACGCTGAAGACCACCGCATTGGCGCCGATTCCCAGCGCCAGGGTCAGAATGGCGGTGACGGCGAAGCTGGGTGACTTCAGCAAGCGCCTCCAGGCGAATTTCAGATCAGCCAGCATATTGGGGGGGACCCTCTATCGATTGATGATATGCATTCCGGGTGCCGCGATCAGAATAAGCGGCGCCTTGAAAAGGCGCGAGTTAGCTGTCGCGGGTTGGCGGATGCATGTCCACAACTGGGGTTATCTGTCCAAAACCGAACAGCGCAACCACAGGTCCCTCCGCTCCGCTACGCCGGCCGGGATGACAAAGGGAGTGGGGGCGCTCCCTGTCGAAAAACATTTCCAGGAATGCGCCGCAGAACTGCAGATCCCTCGGCTGCCCCGGATTTCCTGTCGAGGTCGGTGGCGTCGCAATCTTCATGCGGTTTTCCTTACAGAAAACCGCACACGCTGCCTTCTCTAGTGCCGCGAACAGGAAATCCGGGTACGCTCGGGATGACAAAGGAGAGGGCGACACTTCCATTGAGAGCAGCTGCCTTATGTTCAGCAACCGAAACCCATGGAAGCGCCCCCTCCGCTTTGTCATCCCGAGCAGCTAACTTGCCTGAGGCCAGTTGGGGCAGAAATGACACGGCAAAATCACCCTGGATGCAAGGCCCGGAGGGCCGGCCGCCAAATGTCAGCCCAGCCCGGAAGGGCTGGGAAATCGATCCAGAAGCGGATCCGAGCGCCGTAGGCGCGGCACTAAACCGCGCCGTGTCATCCCGAGCGCACCCGGATTTCCTGCTAGCGGCACTGGAAAGAGCAGCGTGTGCGGTTTTCATTAAGGAAAACCGCATGAAGATTGCTGCGTCACCGACCTCGACAGAAAATCCGGGGCAGCCGAGGGATCTGCAGTTTCACTCAACCAGTATGCGCTGCAAATGAAAGCGCTCAAACCCCACCTCTCTAGCGCAGTGGAGCGACTGCGGTTCTTTCATCACTTGGAACGGCTCATGAGAGTTAGCCGTTCGTGCTCCCGCACCACCGCCTTGCTCCGCCCTTTCAGTAGATCCTGAAGGCTGATGGATCCGCTTATCCGGTTCGTTCCGCGGTCGACTACCGGGAGCACCGCGCACCCTTCGGTTGCCATGATCTCCGCTGCCCTGCGGCCGGTGCTATCGGAGTACGCGAAGACCTCGGGTAGCGCAGAGGAAGGGGGAACGTTGCCGGATAGAGGAGACATCAAATCTCGAATGATGACGATTTCCAATGGGTCGATGCCGTACTCGCGCGTGAGATGGTAACCGCGCCGGCTCAGTTTCTCGGTAAGAATGGATCGAGGCATAAGCAGCGCCGTCACGAGATAGGAGGAAACGCACCCTAACGTGAGAGGTAGCATCGCCGGCAGGCAGTGGGTTATCTCGAGGCTAAAGAGAATTGCCGTCAAGGGTACACCGAGCGAGCCGGCCAACATCGCGCCCATCCCGATCAGAGCCCAGAACGCTTGCATTTCTGTTGCAGTGTGGCCGAGGTGCGCCGCCAGCGCACCGACCGCTCCACCAATCATAAGCAGTGGCGCCAGAACTCCGCCCGACGTTCCAGAACCCAGCGAAAACGCCCACATCAGCGATTTAACGAGGATGATGCCGAGAATGAGTGCGATGGGCGCATTGCCGCGTAGCAGGTGGGCAATGTTGTCATAACCGACGCCCAAACCCTGGGGAAAAATGAGACCTCCGAAGCCGATGCCAATCCCTCCCAGGGCAGGCCACCACATCCAGTGCAAGGGGAGCCGCTCGAATATGTCTTCAAAGGCGTACATCATTCGGCTCATGCCTGCTGCGACAAGGCCAAGCAAGGCGCCGAGAAGTAAGCAGGCCGCGGCGATTGGAATGCGGTCTACGGCACCGATTGCGGGCATCGGGAAGAGGGGCCCAGGGCCGAGGAGATATCCACGCAGAATGGCAGCGGTCGCACTGGCGATGGCAACGGGAACAAGACTTCGCGGCCTCAACTCGAAGAGCAGAAGCTCGACTGCGAGAAGGATGGCCGCTACGGGAGTGGCAAAGGTAGCCGACATACCGGCTGCTGCTCCGGCTACCAGTAGAGTGGTGCGTTCCGCGTCGGTGAGCTTAATCCATTGAGCGACAAGTGAGCCAAAGGCGCCCCCGGTCATAATGATGGGGCCCTCTGCGCCGAAGGGACCGCCGGAGCCAATCGCGATGGCCGCTGAGATGGGTTTCAGGATGGCGACTTTAGGATCCACCCGCGCCCGGTTCAACAGGATCGCTTCTATGGCTTCGGGGATACCGTGACCCCGGATCTTATCTGAGCCGAAACGAGCCATCCATCCAACCAATAAACCGCCGACCACTGGAACGATCACCATCCAGTAGCCCAGAGGACTGCCGGCGGGCGTGACCGAGAGAGAGCTGAGCCGGTGATAGTAGAAAAGATTGGTAGCAACCGCGATCAACTTCAGCAGCACGACCGCAAGGAAAGTGGCGCCGGTCCCGATGACCAGGGCGACTGCAGATAACAGCCACACCCTTCGGTCGACGGTGAAGTCGCGCAGGACAGAGGATTCAGCTTTCATTGCTTGCCGCCAGAAACTTGCTTCTCTGGTTTGGCCGATCCAGTCTTCAGCTCCATCAGCGTCTGGATAAGCCGCGGAGCCAGCTGGTTAAGCTCCAGCGCATGATCGATGGAAAGAGAGTCAAGCAGCCGCCTGCCCTTGGGTGTCAGTTGCAGAAGCACACACCGGCGGTCAGCGGCTCCAGCTTTGCGCTTCAGGAGCCCTGCCTCTTCGCAGCGATTGCAAAGCTCAACCGCCGTGTTGTGTCGCAGACCAAGACGCTCTGCGGCATACCGGATCGTCGTGGGCACCCCGGCGGGTGCTCCAGCGATCTGCAGCAGTAGTTGATGTCGTTGTGGCTGCAGCCCCAGTTTCTCGGCGGCATGCTCGCTGAATTGTAGAAAGAGGCGGAGTCGATGGCGAAATTCGGCTAGCTTCTTGAGTTGGGTTACCGGTACCGTTGGTCTGTGCGCCTTCACTTACCCATTATATCGTATTACGACGTAATTTTCATTCTGGCGCAAAGGCGTCGATGGGATCGACGGCGGCCCCGATCAGGCACTCTCCGCGGTCATCGAGCTTGTTCTATCAGCGCTCGACGAGAGGCCTTGCGTATAAGGCAAAAGAACGGTGAATATCGCGCCCTTCGACCCATTCCCGCTGTTGGAGTGCGCGAGCACAGTTCCCCCATGCCGCTCGGCAATTTCTTTGCACACCCATAGTCCGAGCCCCGTCCCAACGTCCTTCTTGGTGGTAAAGAACGGCTCAAAGATTCGTTTCAGGTTCTCGGGAGCAATGCCGGGGCCGTCGTCCTCTACCTTGAGCTGGATCGACTCACCGTCTACCAGCTTTACGGGCGAAGCGTCGATTTTCAACGTTCCGTTGATAGGTACCGCATCGATCGCATTGGAGACTATGTTGGATACGAGTTGTTGTATCTCACCAGCCAAGCCCGTGATGAGGGGGCATTCTTCCATTGCAAGTTGAATTCGGATTTGCTTGATTTGCAGCTTGTTGGAATAGAGCTGGAGCACAGACTCTATCAGGGTCGGGAGGTGGACCGATGTGGGTGAAGTTGAGTCGCGATAGAAGCCGAGGGTCTGCCGGGTGATGTGCGATACCCGCGCCAACTCCTGTTCTGCAAGGTCGAGTTGTTCAGCAACCTTGGCGGGCGTATCTGGATTGGTTCTGGCAAGAAATATGAGATTGCCAACTGCTTCCAACGGATTGTTGATCTCGTGGGAGACGGTCGCTGCCAAGCGAGCCGCCGCCGCAAGCTTCTCTGTTCGACGGAGCACGTCCTGGACGTTTCTTTCACGGGAAGCATCATGGAAAACCAACACAACGCCTATCAGCTTGCCGGAATCATCGGTGATGGGCGCGGCGCTGTCTTCAATGGGCAAGAGTTGGCCGTCGCGATGCCGCAGGACAGTGTGGTTTGCCAGAGCCACCACGCAGCCCAATGCGAGAACTTTATCGACTGGATTTTCTGCCGGTTTATTCGTGGCTTCACTGAAGATCGGAAATATTTCACCGATTTTCTTTCCCCGGGCCTGCGCCAGGCTTGTGCCAGTGAGCCGCTCCGCTACAGGATTCACAAATGAAACAACTCCCTCATTATTAGTGGCGATGACGCCGTCACCAATGGATGAGAGGGTCACCCTGAACCATTCTTCGCTTTGCCGCAGCGAGGCAGCGTCTTTCTCTCGCCTTTCCATCTCGCGGAGGATGGAGAACGCTACCAGGATGATCCCCAGCGCCGCAATTGCGCTGGCTGCATAGATACAGGCGACGGTGATCCTGATGCTTTTCTGGTAGGCGTTTCTGCGGCCGTCCCCCACTGCTGCTTCTTCCTGCTCCATTCCTCCCACCAGGGAGCGAATGCGTTGCATGATGTTGAAGCCCTGGTCAGACATCACCAATGCCTTGGCTGCCGCCGCGTCTCCTGATTGATAGAGGTAGATGGTCTTCGCCAGCTCGGCGAGCTTTTGGTGGATCAGAACTCCTAGCTCGGCAACCTGGGTTTGCTGCCTGGGGTTGTCGCCGACCAGAGCGGCAAGGTTTTCAAGGTGCGCATCGATCTGAGCCGTGGCAAGGGTGTAGGGAGCGAGATAGCTGAGCTTTTCGGTATAGAGGTAGCCACGCTGACCGGTCTCAGCATCCTTGACCAGGGACTCCGTATTTCTTAGCTCCTGTGCCACTCGCCGGCTATGACTGAACCACTCCTGGTTCCCTACCTGAACGGCAAGTTGATGTCTGAGTATGGCCGCGTTTATTGCCAATAGGACCAGCAGTGTCAAAAAGCCAGCAATCACACCGAAACGTTTGTGGATTGTGCGCATGGTCGTCCGTAGTATCGCCTAAGTATCTGGTATTTGCATCCAAGCTTGTCAAGAGGGGCATCGTGTGGCGGCAAAAGCTGGCACACGTGGTGGCTGCGAAGAAAATGGCGGTAAATGGCGCATAGGGCAGCGGAGAATTCAGGTTGACTCCGGCAATCTGCGCGCCGTCGTGAAAACAGAATCTCCACGATGTCTGTAGTATTCCCCTAACATTGCGCTGCCAAGGACCCCGACACAATGAAATCGCTGGCCGATCCCACAAAACTGAAGCCGCTCGTCAAGAAGGAAGGCCTGGTCCAGGTCATCATCGAAACGCCCGCAGGAAGCCGTAACAAGTTTGCCTACGACCCGGATCAAGGCATATTTGCCCTGAAGAAGGTCCTTCCCGCAGGCATGGTGTTTCCCTATGACTTTGGCTTCCTACCGCAAACAATCGCTCCGGATGGAGATCCCATCGATGTGCTTCTGCTGATGGACGAACCGGCCTTCCCGGGCTGCGCCGTAAAAGCTCGACTCATTGGCGTAATTGAAGGCGAGCAGCTCGATGGAAAGAAAAGGATTCGCAATGATCGACTGGTCGCCGTCGCCGAAGCGAACCACATGTACGCCAACATCCGCAAGCTGAAAGACCTTCCCAGCAAGTGGCTGGACGAGGTGCAGGACTTCTTTGTGAATTACCACGGACTTGAAGGAAAGAAGTACAAGTTGCTGGGATGCAAGGGGCAAGAGGTTGCATTGCGCCTGATCAAAGAAGCGCATAAAGCGGCTTAGCTCTCGATGGAGACTGTCATCATCCGGTTCCTGGTTGGAGGAGTGGTGGTGGGCCTTTTTGCGGCCCTGGGTGACGTTCTTCGACCCAAAAGTTTCGCCGGGCTTTTCGGAGCCGCGCCTTCGATCGCCCTTGCTACCATCGGGCTCACCATTCGCCAGGATGGAAAGGCCTACGCCGCCCTCGAATGCCGCTCCATGATGTTGGGTACAGTTGCGTTCTTCATCTATGCACTGCTCGTCGGCTGGGTTTTGAGACGGTACAAGCCCAGCACACTCATCGCCAGCCTAACGCTCATGCCGGCCTGGTTTGCTGTATCACTAGGCTTGTGGCTGCTTGTGGAGAGGCGGTTATGAAGAGGATCGAGGCCAACAGGGGATCTCTCAAGCAGACCAGGCCGCATGAATATGTAGTCCGGTTCTTCTTCGGTGGCTTATGTACCGTTGTTGCTGGCTTGATTGCAAAGCGTTTCGGCCCGGGCGTAGGAGGCCTTTTTCTCGCGTTCCCGGCAATCTTTCCGGCAGGTGTCAGCTTGATCGAGAGCCATGAAAAAAGACGAAAGGCCAAAATAGGTTCGGACGGACGAAATCGCGGACGAATGGCCGCGAGCCTTGATTCTCAGGGAGCCTCGCTGGGCTGCATTGGTCTTTTGGCATTCGCCTTTGTTCTTTGGAGGTCGCTGAACAAACACAATGCCCTGCTCATGATTTCTGTAGCAGCTATGGTTTGGTTAGTGGTCTCATATGCACTTTGGGCAGTCCGTGCGAGCCGCCCCGCCAGGGCTTTGCATAGGGCGCGATGAAAAGAGTCTGATTATTCGTGGCGCAAGGCATCGATGGGATCGATGGCCGCCGCTCTCCAACTGGGGACCAGGCAAGCGACCGATGTGGCCAGGAACAACAGCATTGGAACCAGCGAGAAGGTGACGGGATCGATGAGCGGAACATCGTAGACGAAACCGGCCAATAGCCGCGTACATGCGAGCGAGGCAAACAACCCAATCAGGAGACCCGTTGCCAGCAATCCAAAACCCTCGCGCAGAACCAGGCGCACGACGCGGCTGCGGGATGATCCCAGCGCCATGCGGATGCCGATCTCCCCAGTCCTCTGCCTGACGGAATAAGCAAGCAGCCCGTAGACACCGACGACCGCAAGAAACATGGCCACGGCGGAAAATATCGTCAGGAGCATGGTCTGGAAGCGGCGCCGGGCGTAGGCCTTAGTCTCCATATCGCCCATAGTACGAATGTCGGCGATCGCGAGGTCAGGATCCACACTGCGCAAGGCCGCACGAAGTTCAGAGGCCATGGCGTCCTGGGGCAGAGAGGAGCGGACAGCAATGTAGCCTCCGTTGATTGGAGTTCGGTCTGGATGGCCCTGCCAGAAGGGAACATAAATTTGCGGGGCGGCAGCAGTCTCCAGACTCATATTCCGAACATCTCCCACCACACCGACAATCGTTGACCATGGATCGCCGGCATACCCGCGAATGCGCTGGAGCATCGGATCACCGGTTCCCAGATACTTTTTCACAAAGGCCGGATTAACCAGTGCGACCGGTGCACCCCCTGTTCCATCGTCTGCGGCGAAGCCCCTGCCCTGGAGGATGGGAATCTGCATCGCGGAGAGATAGCCTGGCGTGATTCTTCGCTGTTCTATCAGCTGGTCCATGCTAACGGTCCTGCCCTCCACTTCGAGGGAGGTGAGGCCTTCTGAGCTGCTCAGAGGTAGATAATCCACAACACCGGCCGCTTGCACTGCGGGGACGCGGTCGATCCGATCGAGAAGTTGCTGGAATAAAACCCGCTGCTTGGCCGCAGTGTTATAGCGCGGGTTGAGTTCAAAGAGTTGTGGACCCAGCTGGATGCTTACCGTAACCGTTGAGCTGGAGAAGCCGGTTGGCACGGAGAGAACCTTCTCGTAGCTGCGCAAAAGCAGACCGGTGCCGGTGAGCAGCATGACGACGAGCGCGACCTGGGCTACGACCAGTCCGCTTCTCAATCGCCCTCGGCCGCCCATCACGCCACGCATCCCTGCGCTTTTCAGGAACTCTGCCACCTGGACGCGTGAGGCCGAGAGCGCGGGCAGGGTGCTGAAGAGAACGCTGGTGAATAACGACACAATGATCGCGAAGGCCAGGACGCGGGGATCCAGCGTCGACTCCTGCAGACGGGGAATGTTGCCCGGATCCAGCCTGAGGAGTGCGTGCAGAAACAAGAATGCAAGCCCGATGCCCAACGTTCCGGCAGCTACGCTGAGCATGAGCGATTCGGTCAACATCTGCCGGAAGAGCCGGCCTCGCCGCGCACCCAGTGTTGCCCGCATGCCCAATTCGTGGCTGCGCCGGGCGGCGCGCGCCAGCAGCAGGTTCGCCGCATTGCCGCAGGCAATCAACAAGACAAAAGCCACAGACCCCATCAGCAGCCACATCAGCGGCCGCACCGGTCCGAGCGCGGAATCGCGGAACGGTTTGAGAAACGCCGTGGTACCTCGTAGGTCCACACGGTGCAGACGGTCAAAGCGTGACACCAGGGTGCCGGCCTCGGCCTGCGCCTCGCGCAACGTAATACCCCGCTTGAGGCGCGCGATGGCAAAGGCGGTGGACTCATCCCGATCCGCCTGCTGCGCCGGCGTTAGCGAAGAAGGCAACCATAGCTGTGTGGTTTCAATATGTCCGTTTCCATAGGCAAGATCGCTCTTATGAGGAAAGCCGAACTCCGGCGGCATGACGCCGATGATCTGGTAGGGTGTTCCGTCGAGCTGCAGCGTGCGACCCAGGACATGGCTGCTGCCCGCGAACATCTCCTGCCGCAGCGCATGGCTGATGACGACCACACGATCCTTGCCCGGTTGCTGGTCTTGTGTGCCGATGGTTCGGCCGACTTCAGGAGATGCCTCCAGAGTAGTGAAGAACTTGCCGTCTACTTTCGCCGCGCTCACTCTGGCGACCTCACTATCTGCTGCAAGGTTGTAGGTTGCCTGCCCGAAGAGGGTCATCGCCGCGAACGAATGGCTCTCCCTCCTGACGTCAAGGAAATCTGCATTGCTGGGTCCAAAGGCTTCGGCAGGCAGATTGAAACGCGGGTTCGGCGTGAACAGCAAGACCAGTCTTTCCGGATCGCCATAGGGTAAGGAACGCAGAAGCACTGCATTCACCAGGCTGAAGATTGCGGTACACGCTCCGATTCCCAGGGCGAGGGTTAAGACGGTCACCAGGGAAAAGGAAAGATCCTTGCGCAGCGTGCGCAGTCCGTAGCGAAGATCCTGTTTCAGATCGTCGAGCCAGGCGAGTCCTCGAGCGGAGTAACTCTGTTCGGTAGCATCATTCACACTACCGAACGCGGCCCTGGCCGCTCTTCGCGCCTGCTCGGGAGTCATTCCGCGGGCAATGTTCTCCTCCGTTTCGCGCTGCAGGTGGAATTGCAGTTCTTCACGGAGCGCGAGATTGGCTGCTTCCCTTTCGCGCAGCGACTGCCAGCGTCGGACCAGGCTGTGCAGAAAACGAGATCCACTCATACTTCTTCTCGCAAGACGATAGCGGGATCGACAGCCATTGCCCGGCGCAGTGGCTGCCACGCCGCCGCTGCAACCGTACACCCGACCATCGCCAGGGCGGCGGCGAACGATGCGGGATCAAGCGGGCGGACTCCGTAAAGTACGGATCCAATCAGGCGGGAGGCCAGCAGGCAGACCAGAACGCCTGCCGCCAGACCAGGGACTACGATGCGAAGCAAATCATGCACAAGCAATTCGGCCACATCGAGCCTTTGTGCTCCAACCGCCGCGCGGATGCCGAACTCCCTGGTTCGTTGGGTGGTGTCATACGAGAGCAGCCCATGTAATCCTACGACCGCCATGAATACGGCAATCAAGGCAAACAACAGGGAGAGGGTCGCCAGCAGCCGTTCCTGCCAGAGGGACTGCGTAACGCGATCGCGCATGGTGACCACATCGAAAAAAGGCAGTCGCGGATCCAGTGCAGATTGCGCTCGCTTGACGGCGCCGATGATCGCGGCGGGAGAAGCCTGGGTGCTTACATACAACAGGTACACGAACGACCCATCCGGGCTGGGAAGCAGCGGCGCGTAGAAAATGGGCAGCATCTCTTCTCGTAACGAACGATACTTCGAATCGCCGGCAACGCCAACCACAAGATACTTCGCGGTCGCGACCTGGCCCGGGGGAGCATTGCCAAAGGTTCTTCCGATTGGATGCTGGTTGTGGAAAATGCTTCGGGCAAAGGCTTCGTTCACTACCACCGGGATCGGCGATGTGCCTGGTTTGGCTTCCCGCTGGGGGTCGAAAACGCGGCCGGCCAGGATCGGAATACGGAGCGTATCAAAATAAGAGCGCGATACTCGATTCATCGTGGTGTTAAGGAAAGACTGTTTGGCGATTCTCTGGCCTGGAACCGCTACGGATGTTTTTACGCCGATCCTTCTCATAAGGGCGCTACTCGAAAGGCTTGCCTCGCGAACTCCAGGGATATTCCGCACCCGCTCTTCTAATTGAAAGGGCAGCGTGGGCGAAAGCGTGTCGGCGGTTCCAGCCACCCGGCCGTTGAGGGTAAATTCGACGAGATGATTTACATCAAAACCCGGGTTGGTATTACGCAGTGCATAGTAGGTATGTATCAGCAGGCCGCCGGCAACGAGAAGGACAAATGTCAGGCTGATTTGCAGCATAAGCAGGCTCCTGCTGAGAAGACCGGCGCGCCTGGTGGAAGAGCCGCGGCGAAGGGCCTGCTCCGGTGCAACGCGAGAGTTCGCCCATGCGGGAAAAGCACCGAAGACAAGGCTGACGCTCAGCGCCAATGCGATCGCAAGCCAGCACAAAGCGAAGCCGGGAGTGAGCGAAACGGGCGCAAGGCCTGCAGGCAACAGCTTTTGCAACAGAGGCGCAAAGGCGTAGGAGAGCAATAGACCACCAGCGGCCCCGGCGAGGCCTAGAGTGAGCGATTCGGTTAGTGCGCGCCTGACCAGATGGGCTCGACTGGCGCCCAGCGCTGCTCGCAATGCTGTGTCCCGTTCGTGCCGCATGGCCAGGGCCAGCAGCAAGCCCGCGACGTTAGCACAGATCATCCCCAGGAATGCGGCTAATCCCCACGAAAGCAAAGACAGGGCGGATCGAAATGAATCGCGTTGCGCAAACGAGCCTTGCTCAATCGGCTCCAGGATCGCCTGCCCTGAATTCACTTGTTTCTCCGCGGCCTCTTGCGCCTGGTACGCTGCGTCCAGCTCCGCCTCGGCCTGACTCATCGACACGCCGGCCGGCAGACGGGCGATCAGTCCAAAATAGCGGTCGGACTGCGGGCCGCCGAGCGGCGCCCTTGAGAGCAAGGGCTGGGCAGAGAACGGCAACCAAAGATCAGGACTCGAGTCGAGAGAAGTGCCAAAGAAACCTCGTGGCATGACGCCGGCAATCAAGAAGGGCTGCCCTTGCAAAGAGATCACTGATCCTACCGCTGAGGGTGATCCGCCGAATCGGTTCATCCACATTTGGTGGCTGATCACGACCGCCGGGCCTGCGGGTTGCTCATCAGCCGGCCCCAGGACCCGGCCTAGTTGCGGAGCAACTCCGAGGACCTGAAAGTAGTTACCGGAGACCATGTTGGCAATGGCCAACTCCGAAGCGCCGCCGGTGGTGATCGTGGTGTCGAAGTCTGCCACGGCGGCAACATCGTGCAAGCTGTTCCTACGCCGGATTGACTGATAGTGCTCGTAGGAGAAGCTGGTGCGGGTAATGATCGAAGGCCGCTTGATCGCCGCCCGCACCAGGGTCTCGGGGTGCCCAACATTGAACGGACGCAGCACCCACCGATCCAATGCAGTGAACAGCAGCGTCGCCGCACTGAGCCCGAAGGAAAGGAGCAATACGACAGTGAGGGTTGCTGCCAGGTCACGCCGCAGCGAGCGTAGTCCGTGGCGAAGATCTTGCGTTAGACCGTCGATCCAGGCCACTCCTCGCGCGGCGTAGGTTTCCTCGGTAGCCTCGGTGAGGCTGCCGAAGCTGGCCCTGGCTGCATTTCGTGCCTGCTCGGGAGACATTCCTCGGGCGATGTTCTCTTCCGTCTCCCGTTCCAGGTGGAAGTGCAGTTCTTCACGGAGCGCCAGGTTGCTCGTATCCTTTGCGCTTAAGGACCGCCAGCGGCGACGTAGACTTTGAAGAAAACGCATTCGCGCCTCAATCACACAGCTTCAGCACGCTCTGCACGGCGGTTGAGAGACGATCCCATGACTCCTCTTCCGCGCCCAGGCGTTTGATACCCGCTTTTGTCAGAGCGTAGTATTTCGCTCGCCGGTTGTTCTCAGATTCCCCCCAGGAAGCCTCAATCCACGCCTGGTGCTCCAGCCGGTGAAGAGCCGGATACAGTGCGCCTTGATTGACGCGCAGAACATCGTCGGAGAGCTGGCGAATACGCTGCGCGATGGCCCACCCATGCATCGGCTCAAGAGAGAGAACCTTCAGGATGAGAAGGTCGAGCGTTCCCTGCAGTAGCTCGTCGGATCGCGTCAATCGGATCTCCCCTCAGTGATTGACATGAGACTACAGAAGAGGGAGCAGGCTCGTCAACTCCTCGCCATGACGCTGGTTTTTGCATCTTCAACTCACCACAAAAACGTCATCCTGAGCGGAGCGCCTCACAGTTTTATCGTGCGACACAGAGCTTGATGGCGCGGAGTCGAAGGACCCCGAGGGTGCTTATCTCACCCATGCCGCTCGGAGCTTTTCAACCACCGAAGCCCGTTGCTGGCGGACCCGCGACGGTCTTTCCCTGGGCCGAGGACAGAACCGCATCGCCACGTTCAATCGCGAGTGATTGCGGTGCACGAAAAGATGTACCCCTGACCATCAAGTACCGAATCAAGATCCTGATCTCGGGATTCGGTGGTAGAAAAGCTCCGAGCGGCATGGGTGAGATAAGCACCCTCGGGGTCCTTCGACTCCGCGCCATCAAACTCTGTGTCACACGATAAAACTGTGAAGCGCTCCGCTCAGGATGACGTTTTTGTGGTGAGTTGGAGATGCAAAACATCCCGCAACAAGTGAGAACCGCGATTGGGGCCCCTTTGCATGACCCCCAGGTCTCAAAGGCGAGACCTGGGCCACCCACCCTAGAAAATCGCCGCTGCGACAACCTTCACCAAGGTAATCAGGATCCACCAGCCCCACACCGCCACTGCAGCCGTACTTCGCTTCGTTTTTGCTACAGTGGCACATCCGATGGTTAACAGAATCAGCACCCAAATGGTCAGAAGGTCGATGGAGGTGGCGAAAGCAAGCAGCCACTTCGGAGAATCGAGCGCTAGGTAATATCCGATGTTCGTGCCGACCGGGTTCTTCAGATTGAACGAATCGGGGTCCAGCCCGACAAAAAGTGTAATGATGCCGAGAATCCCCTGAATCGCAAACGGCAACGTTCCGTACATCCACACAGCGAACAGTTGACCGAATTTCGCATGGCCACCCAGCCCGAAGTTGAGGGTCGCCAGCAATACGCCCGCCGCGATAGCCGAAAAAAGCAGCGCCAGAACCGGCGTAACCCAGAAAATGTATTTTACGAACGCCGCCCCGATCGCTTTCTGTCTTACCTGCTGATCCGGTGGAAGCTGCGACACTCTGTCCTGCTCCGCCTGCGAGCTCTGCAGGAGAATAGTGGCGTACGTCTTGTCCCATCCAACCTTCTGCTGGATTGCCAAGCCAAAGCCCAGCGAGACCAGAACTCCCAGCAGCCAGGGCAGCCACCAGCTCGAGCTTCTCAGAATGTCGTTGAAGGTCTTCGAGGGAGCAATGAAGACATCGACCACCCGCTCCCATTGACTCAGCGGCGTGGTGGCTTCGACTTTGGCGACGGTATCGGACATGAAAACCCTCCGTTTTCGTTTTCCGAGGATATTACTCTAGCGACCGGCAAAATCCAACCTGGATCGAAATGTCCGGAGCGGTGTCTAAGTAAGTGTAGGTTCGGCTCTATTGGAGTAAGTCGATGTTTGAAGATTCTTTGATGGAGTCCGGCCACAGAATCAAAGGCACCAGCAAGTACTGGTCAATTGTTACCTTGTTATTCAATAGCGCAGTATTGATCGCACTGATCGTCTGGCCACTGTTACACCCGGAGGCGTTACCTAAACAGATGATGGCCGCACTTATGGTAGCGCCGCCGGCACCAACGCCACCGCCGGCGATGCCTAAGGCTCACATCAAGTCTGAAATGGTGAACACGGAGTTACTGTTTCCGAGCAGAATCCCGAAAGCAATTAAGGTTGTGCAGGAATCGTCGTTACCACCAACGATGGAAGGTGTGGTGGAGGTCCTCAGCAGCGGTCCACCCGTCGGCTTGAGCACCGTAATCGGTACTATCGGCACCGGCCCCCCCATCGTAGTCAAACCCGCGCCGCCAAAGAAGGTGTCCATCTCGTCCGGCGTGATGGCCGGGAATTTGATCGAAAAGACCGTGCCCCAATACCCCGCGATCGCCAAGGCAGCCCGCATCCAGGGCGTGGTAGTGGTGCAGGCAACGATCTCCACCACTGGCTTGATCGAGAACATCAGGGTCACCAGTGGTCCGCCGATGTTGCAGCAGGCAGCCGTGGATGCGGTCCGTTCCTGGCGCTACAAACCCTATCTCCTCAACGGAGAGCCCGTCGAAGTAGAAACAACTGTCAACGTCGTCTTCAATCTGGGCGAATAATCTTAGCGGGGGGCGCTAACCCAATAACTCTTTCTCGCCGTTACGTCGAGATTTGCGTAACCCGGCGCGCGCAAAGCAATTGTGTGAAAACCGGGATGCGGCGCTTGCGGCTGGAAGCTCAACACATAGCGGTTGGGTAGGTGGTTCGCAATCGTTAGCAAGCTGCGATCAAGGCTCTTCTCGTCGGTGAGCTTGAAGTATTCGCCTCCAGTAAGGTGAGCGACCGTCTCGGGAACGTTGCGGTGCAATCCATCGGTGGCTGCGATTGCGGCAGTTTTTGCCAGACCAAGCGGAGGGGCAAGCAGACCGAGGCAGTCGTATGCCTGCGCGAGCTTATGGTGAGTGCCATCGGGATCAGGCTCAGGGTCCGTGCCCATGCACCCATTAGGAGGATTCGGGTACTTATTCTCAAACACCCAGCCCGGCTGTTTCGGCATCTCCCGGTAGAAATAGTGCGTGGCCTCGGACTTAGCCGTTGAGAATCCGATGCTGTAAATGGCAGTGTTGGTGTCGCTCAGCGCGCGCACCGCTTCTTCCAGGGTAAGGCGGCTGCCCCGATCGAGGGTCTCGCTGACCAGCAGGATGGCGCGCCGGTATTCGGGTGGCTGATCGCGCAGCAGGTCAACCGCGAAACCTAGGCTGTCGAGAATCGCTGCATCGTTATCGCCCTGCTGGAGCGCGACGATGGCCCTCTCGGCCGCATCGATTTGCGTTGTAAAATTCTTTATCAGCGACGGCCGGCTGTCAAAAGCCACAACAGCAATTTTGTGGGGCACTCCGCCCACCACGGTTGCAACCATCGGGCCCAGGTGCCCGAGCTTCTCGAGCTCGCGGGCCCCGGCGCCGCCGGTCTCCACGACCACGACTAATGCAAGCGGCTCGCTGCCTGTATCTTCCTCAAGCGTAAGTTTTTGCGGGACTCCATCGTCGGTGAGCTCAAAGTCATTGGCGGTAAGGGTAAACAAGAGATCCCCGGCTTTGGTGCGGACAAGCGCGGGGACAATGACCAGAGGAGCCTGTGTGGTGAAGACGGAAGTTTGCCCCGGCGCGGCTTGGCCAAGGGCCAGCGCTGCATCCATTGCGACAGCCAAACAGGCAAGCTCCAAAAGAACGCGTCGCTTCATCAGCAGGCCTCGCAGTTAGTGTAAATTGCGAGAGAGGTGGAATGATGATGCGCGTGTTCGCGGCTGTGATCCTCATCGCCCTTCTCTGCGGCGCCGCGCTCCCGCAATCCGCGAAGGCGCCTCCCACATTCGAGGCGGCGGATGTCCACACCAGCCCTCAGCGCACGTTTCCAGACTTTGACGCCAACTTCTTTGGCAGCGACCGGTACATCGTGCGGCAGGCCACCATGGTGGACCTGATCGCCACCGCCTACGGATTGGACCAGAGCTACGTGCAGGGAGGGCCCACCTGGCTGGAAATGGACCGCTTCGACATCATCGCCAAAACCCCGGCCACAACGCCGTCTGCCACCGTCAAGCTGATGCTTCAGTCGCTGTTGGCAGATCGATTCAAGCTCGTGATTCATAAGGGCGACAAGCCTCTGCCGGCCTTCGTGCTCACTGCCCCCAAAGGCAAGGTAAAGCTGAAGGAATCGGATGCTTCGGGCGAGGCCGATTGCAAAGACCAGGAGCCGGCGGAGAAGCCCGCGCCAGGCATCGTGCAGCAGATTGTAATTTCCTGTCACCACTCGACCATGGAAGAACTTGCCAAGAATCTCGGAGATTGGGCGGGAGGTTATTTGAACTACCCGGTGGTGGATTCCACCGGCTTGAAAGGATCTTATGATTTCGAGATCAAGTGGACACCGCGAGGCTTGCTGCAAAAGGCCGGCGCCGACGGCATCTCCATCTTCGACGCGGTTGATAAAGAGCTCGGGCTGAAGCTGGAACAGCAAACGGCCCCCAGGCCCGTGCTCATTGTCGACAGCGTGAACCAGAAGCCGACAGCCAATCTGCCCGGCCTGGAAAAAATTCTTCCTACGCCGCCTCCGCCGCTGTTTGACGTCGCTGTGATTAAGCCAAGCAAATCGGACGAGGAGTTTCGCGGCGACATCAGCGGCGGCCAGGTTAAATTGCAGAACAGTCTGCTCAGGTTCCTGATTACCTTTGCCTGGGATCTGAACCCGAATGCCACGGAGATACTGGTGGGCGCGCCCAAATGGCTGGATACGGACCACTTCGATATTCTCGCGAAGGTGGTCGATACTCCCGCGGCCGCTGCTCCGAACGCTCCCGGGTTCGACGTTGAAGAGTTGCGACCGATGTTACAAGCGCTGCTGGCGGATCGCTTCAAAATGAAAGCCCACATGGAAGACCGGCCCATCTCCGCATATACCCTGATTGCGGTAAGCCCGAAACTCAGGAAGGCAGATCCGCTAAGCCGCACGCGATGCAAAGAAGGTCCTGGCCCGGACGGAAAGGATCCGAGAATCGCCAACCCGGTACTCAACCGGCTGGTTTCGTGCCAGAACATGACCATGCCGCAGATCGGAGACGAGCTGCAGAGAGTGGCGCCGGGGTATATCTATAGTTCCGTCCTGGATGCCACGGGGATCAAGGGTTCCTGGGACTTTACTCTGAGCTTTAGCTCCGCCGATCTGACTAAGGGTGGCGGGGACGAAGGCAAATCCGCAACATTGGACCCCAATGGTGCCCTTAGCATGTTTGATGCGGTCAGCAAGCAGCTCGGGCTAAAGCTGGAGAAACAGAAGCGTCCCGTGCCCGTTTTGGTGATCGATCACATAGAAGAAAAGCCGACCGAAAATTGAGGGCTGGGTTACTCGTGGCGTAGAGCATCCATTGGTTCCAGGCGGGAGGCGCGGCGTGCGGGTATCCATCCGGAGCTAAGCGCTACCGCCAGCAACAAGAGCGCCGCGCCCAGCACGGATAGCGGGTCGGCCGGCTTTACTCCATAAAGCAGCGACGCGACCAAACGTCCTAATCCCAATGCAACCGAGACTCCGGCGGCGACCCCGATGAATGCGAGCCAACCGGACTCGCGCAACACCATGCCGCGCACCTGCCCACGTCTCGCGCCCAAGGCCAGGCGAATGCCGATTTCATTGGTCCTCTGGGCAATCGTGTACGCCATGATGCCGTAGATGCCGACGCAGGCAAGCATGAGCGCAAGCAAACCAAAGCCCGAGCTTAGGCTGGCAAATGTTCGCTCCTGCTGCAGGTCGGCGTCAATCTGCTGCCGCTGGGTGCGGATATCCAACAGCGGCAGATCACGATCAATGCGCTGCACTGCCGCGCGTAGGGAGGGGACAATCGCCTCCGCTTTCATCGGTGTGCGAATGATGTAGGTCAGACCACCCATCTCCGGCTGCTGACGATAGAGACCAAAATGCAGTGGAGGAGAATTCGATCGCAGTGAGTCGTAACGAGTATTGGCACAGACGCCGACAATCTCTATCCAGACACGATCCTTCCCTTTCGGTCCCGGGCTGAAGCGTTTACCCACGGGATTCTGATGGGGAAAGAAGAGGTCTGCGAGCGCTTGATTGATGATCGCCACCTTGGGAGAGGTCTCGGTATCCTGGCTGTTGAAAGCCCTGCCGGCAACCATGGGAATCTTCATGACGGAAATAAAATCCGTTCCGACGTCCGCCGCGTATGGGAGATTGCTCATCTCTGCCGGAGAGAGTTCAGCCTCCGGCGTGCCCTCGACATGGAAGCCTGAGTTCATCTGCATGCCCACCAGCAGAGGAACGTCCGATGTGGTCACTCCCTCGACTCCGGGGACCGCGCGCAATGCCTCTTCCAGCCGCGCGTGCAAGGCTACGTCTTTGGGGGACGGATAGCGCAGGCTGGGCGCGTCTATCTCGAAGAGGACGAGATGATCGACAGCAAAACCGGGATCGATTCTGTTGAGGTTGACGAGTGTTCGTAGAAAGAGCCACGCCGCGATAACCAGCACGGTGGATACTGCGATCTGAAAGGCAACGATTGCCTTCCCACTCCAGGCGTGGCGACGACGGGTCGCAGTCTGTGCGCCCTGCTTGAGCGCAGCGCCTATTTCGGCGCGCGTTGCCGCCCAGGCCGGCAAAATGCCGAACAGGATTCCAGTACCGATGGTGATGGTTGCGGTGAAGGCACATACCTTCCAGTTGAAAGGGACCTTTATATCGGAATAATCCCAACCGTTGGCCACCAGGCGCGGCAGTGCTCTCCGGCACAAATAGCCCAGAACAAGCCCGAAGATGCCGCCCATGAACGAAAGCAGCAGGCTTTCGGTCAACACCTGGCGTAGGACCCGCGAGCGGCCGGCGCCAAGTGCCAGCCTGACACTCATCTCCCGCTGTCTTACTGAGGCGCGCGCCAGCATCAGGCTGGCCATATTCGCACACGCCATCAGCAGTACCGCGCCGACCATGGCCAGCAATACATACAGCGGCCTGGCATATTGACCCGCGGCGAAATTCAGTCCCCTGCTGCCATCGTCGATCAAGATGTGCGGCAGCGTCTCGCTCTTCTTGATAGTCGTAGTGGCCCGTACAGCGGCACCCAAGGCTACATCGAGCGAGGCCTGCGCCTGTTCACCGGATACACCGGGACGGGCACGAGCCATCACTTGCAGCCAGTAAAGGTCGGTGCTGGCCAGGACCGGACCTGACGGGCCAAAGGGCGCGTGAAATAAAGGCATGGTCGAAAGCGGCATGAAGAGATCGGGCGATTGCTGCACGCTCTCCGCCCCGGTGAAGCCACTGGGATTTACGCCGACGATGGTCACCGGCGTCATATCGACGTTGATCACTTTGCCGAGAACAGCGGGCGAGCGGCCGAAGGCTCGGCTCCAGAAGCCATCGCTGATCACTGCTACCGTACCGGTGCCGGGTGCTCCATCATCCGAGGGAAGGATCATCCGGCCCAGAACCGGCTTCACTTGCATCTGCTGATAGAAGCTGCCGGAGACGAGTTGAGCATTTGCAGCTTGCGCGACGCTATCGACGGTTGTGTTCACGCGTCCAAGGCTCTTGAAAGCAAAGAGGTCTTCGAGCACCTGATTGTTGGCGCGGATCTGCTGATAGATCGGATAAGTAAATACGTCGAATCGCACCATCTGGTTCTGGTGTTTGGGGTCGGGGAGCTCCTCCGGGCTATCACCCCAGATCATGTGGATCAAGACCTTCGAATCACCGCTCATGCCCAGCAATCTCAGTTGCTCAGGATGGGGTACTCCGAGGTGTTCAAACAACATCTCGTTGGCCACAGAAAAGATGGTGGTATTGGCGCCGATGGCGAGGGCGAGGGAGGCTACGGCAATCGAAGTAAAGCCCGGGCTCTTGTGCAGGATCCTAACCCCGTAGCGCAGGTCTTCCCACAACTCGTCCCACCAGCACAAACCCAGGGAGCTCCGCATGGCGTCCTTGTGGGCTGCGACCGTGCCAAACTCCAGCCGTGCCTGCCGCATGGCATCGCTCGGGCTCACGCCTGCGCGCACGAGGTCTGCCGCGCGGGCTTCGAGATGGAAGCGAATTTCCGACTCCATGTCGGCTTCGAGACGCTTCCTGTCCAACACGGACCGCGTCCAGGATTTGAGTCGTGACCAGGGAGACTTCATGGCTTATTCTCGGCCGTTGTGAGGCGCAGGATGGTGCCGATGATGCCGGCCATCCGGTTCCACTTCTCTGTTTCCTCCGCGAGCTGCTTGCGCCCCGCGGCCGTGAGGCTGTAGTACTTGGCACGGCGATTATTTTCGCTTTCGCCCCACTCGCTTTTGATGGCGCCTTCATGCTCTAGGCGATAGAGTGCGGGGTAGAGCGACCCTTGCTGGATGACTAACTGCTCCCCGCTGAACTGCTGAATACGCAGCAGGACTCCATAACCGTGCAGCTTGCCCAGGGACACGGCCTTGAGAATCAGCATCTCCAGCGTTCCCTGCATGAGGTCGACTTGCTTTGCCATCTTTGCAGCTCTCCTTGGCCCTCTAGGAGAGAGTGCCGTAGTCTCTCCTAGACTGTCAAGGGGTAAAATGAGCGCCAGGTTTCGTGAAGGGTAAAGTAGGTGCCGCAAGGGTATTCTATGATCTCGATATGAGCCAAAAAGACCATAAGAACAGGAATAGTTTCAGGGCTCACGAGAGCGCCCGGTTGAACGCTCTGAACGGGCTGCCCCTCGCCCGATGGTGGCAGCGGCTCCTTGGATACGCTATCGATCTCCTCATTGCCATTGTGATTTGGATCCCGATCGAGTTGCTGTGGCGGCGTTATGTTCTGCACGAACAAAATATCGACCTTAAATGGGATTTCCACGAAAAGGGCAATATCGTCGTGATGCTGCTTTATTGGGCGACCGCCAACTATCTGGGCAACGGGCGGACGCCGGGCAAATGGGTGGCTCGGACACGCGCAGTTTCGCTCACCAGCGAGCGCCTGGGCCTTTGGCAGTCTATCGAGCGTGTGCTCGGCTATGGCGCTGCGATCCTTGAAGGGTGTCTGGGCTTCGCGCAATTCTTCTGGGATCAGAACCGCATGTGCGCGCAAGATCGTCTGGCCGAGACCATCGTTATCGATACGCGACGGCAATCCTAATGCCAGACGTCATGGAGAGAATTTTTTGGCTCGCGCAACCACGCTGACAGCATTATTTCTGTTGGCGTATGCGGTGTTAGGACGGCAGTCCACCGTCCCTACCCTCAGGTCGGCCTCGACATTGGTGGCCGTCCCGGCGTTGGTTCGACTTCCTACAGGGGAGTTGGTGAAAGACCTGGATGCGGATCGCTTCCAGCTCTTCGATGACGGCGCACCGCAAAAGTTGACGCTGGAACGAACAGAGAAACAGCCGATTGCGGTGGTGGTCCTGATGCAGACGGGCGGCCAGGCTCCTGCTGAGTTTGAGACCTACCGCAACCTCCCAAGGTTAGTGGATTCCATCATCGGCGATTCCGTACATGAGATCATGCTGGTGACGTTCGACAGCAAAATCAGGGCAACGTGGAGCTTCCCTCCCAGATCCGATGGGGTGACGTATGCCTTGACTCATCCCATCGCCGGCGACGATGGCGCAGCAGTTCTCGACGCGATTAATTATGTGATCGGCCTGTTCCAACAAGAGCCAGGGAATTTTCGACGCATCGTTCTTCTGCTCAGTCAATCCAGGGATGACGGGAGCACGACCTCTGCTGAAGAAGTGGTGCGGCATTTGGGCGAGAGCAGCACTTCTGTTTACTGTCTTACGTTTTTGTCGCGCAAAGCGGCGCACCGGAAACGGGCTGCATCCGCAGACCGCCGGCATAGAGCGGTCGACTTATCGACGTCACTTGGCCAGGCCTTGAAGGCCATGGAAACCGATACTGCGGAGACGATCGCAACGCTATCCGGTGGCGAACAGCTGAAGTTCCGCGATCAGACGGACTTTGAACAGCAATGGTCGGTGATCGCAGACGATATTCACAACCGGTATCTGCTGAGCTTTCAACCTAATTCGCATCAGTCTGGGTTCCATACCCTCACGATGCACGTCGCCGGACAACAAGCTCTACGCGTCACCGCGCGTACGAGTTACTGGTTCGATGCGGGTGCAATAGGGAAATGATTGAGGAACTTTGATCCTGGAAAAAGAGTTCGAAGCGCTAACTTGTTTGGCAGACACTAGAAATCTTGAGGAGACGCCGGTTTTTTTGAATCTCCAACTCACCACAAAATCGTCATCCTGAGCGGAGCGTAAACAGATTCATCGCGCGACACAGAGCTTGATGGCGCGCAGTCGAAGGACCCCGACGGTGCTTATCTTGCCCATGCTGTTCGGAGCTTTTCAACCACCGAAGCCCGCTCCTGGGACCCGCACCGTCTTTCCCCGGGCCTGAGAACAAGACCTGCTAGCATCTTGCTATGTCCGGCGGCTACATCTGCAGTCTCTGCGGCCATACGGGCACGCTTTACATTCAGTGGTCGAAAAGCTCCGAACAGCATGGGCAAGATAAGCACCGTCGGGGTCCTTCGACTCCGCGCCATCAAGCTCTGGGTCAGCGCGCGAAATCTGTGAGGCGCTCCGCTCAGGATGACGATTTTGTGGGAGATTTGACGAAAAACATCCCAAGCAAGTTATCGCTTATGGGACGCAGTCCATCTGGACCACTCTAATGAGGAATAGGCGCCCCAATTTGACTCAACAGCAACAGTGAGTCTGAGCAGGCCCACCGTTCAAAACAGTGACCTCCTTTGAAGTGCAAGACGCTGATGCCCGGAAGCTCAATCCGCTGTCCAGCAGCGGCAACACCCATAAACGCCTGATGCTGTGTTCCCGTAATGACATAGCGGGCAACGAGAGTGTCGCCCTGCTCTATCAGTTCTTGCACTGTCACACGTGCGTCCGGGAATATTATCCAGAAACTGTTGTAGAACCTCTTCACGTTTTCCAGCCCAGGGTCAACACCCTGATATCCGTGCAAAATTATGCCGTCCGAATAGAGACGGAAATACTCATCTCTTCTGCTCGGGTCTGCGAAGCACTCCAGCGCCTGTGCGAAGTTTTGCCGGTTGGACATGCTTCCATTCTAGCGTCGCGGCACGATCATCAACCCGAGGTCAACCTTTTGGTGGATGCCTCGAACCCTTCCGCGCGGTACACTCCCCGGCATGGCGATCTTAACCGAACCTATTGGCAGCATCCCCCGTCCAGCTAGGCTGATTCAGGCCATAGCCGCATTTCAGGCCGGAAGATTAAGTCGAACTTTACTCGAAGACGAATATGCCACCGCGCTTCGCGACACCATTGAGCGGTTTCAGCAGACGGGATCGCCGGTCATCACCGATGGCGAGCAAACCAAACCCAGCTTCGCTACCTATCCCCTCTCCGGACTCACCAATCTCGCTCCCGACGGAGTGACGATCCCCTTTGCGGACGGACATGTGCGCCAGTTGCCCCGCTTGACCAGCTCGCCCTTCCGCTACGCCGTTCACGCTGCCGGCTACCTTGGAGCAGCCCGACGCTATACTCAGTTGCCGGTAAAACAGGCGGTGATCTCTGCCTCCGCCTTGAGCCTGCTCTATCCTTCGGCGGGGATAGCGGGCTATCCCCGCGAGGCATTCCTGGCCAATCTTATCGACGAAGCCGAGGCTGATATTCGAGGTGCCCTCGATGCGGGCGCAGCCAATGTCCAGATAGACTTTACCGAAGCCCGGCTGTCACTTAAGCTCGATCCCTCCGGCAACCTGTTGCGCAGCTTCGTTGCCCTCAACAACCAGGTTCTCGACCGCTTTACCCCTGAGCAGCGGGTGCGCATCGGAGTGCATGTCTGCCCCGGAGGCGATCATGACTCGACCCACAGCGCGGATATCGATTACGCGGGGCTGCTGCCCGATCTCTTCCAGTTAAACGTAGGCCGCTTTTATCTGCAGATGGCCAGCGAGCCGGATCGGAAGCGCATCCTGCGCATCGTCGCCGGACTACTGGGACCGAGTCACCTGGTTTTTATCGGTGTGATCGACCCTATCCATCCGGTAGTCGAGACGGCCCCCCAGGTACGGGACCGCGTTCTTGAAGCAGCTTCCTTTCTCCCCATCCAGCAACTCGGAACTACGGACGACTGTGGGTTCGCTCCTTTCGCCGATGACACCTCCACTGCCCGCGACACCGCATTCAACAAGATCCAGGCGAGGGTCGAAGGCACGGAGCTGGCCGCCCGCGAACTTGGCGTTTGACCATTGTCCGCTCCCGAAAGCAACTTCGTTTCCCTCTTGAGATAATGGAAGAGTTGCAAAGGTTGGAAAGGTGGAGCGATGAAAGCAATCAGTCGTCTGTTTGTGTCGTGCCTGATATTGATCACCGTCTCAGCGGGCCGCGCCCAGGTGCCGGCGACCGCCGGTGCCACGGCTCCGACGAGCCCTTCTCTCGACCGCCGGATCGAAGTGCTCATCCGCTCGCAGTTTTCTGTGCCGCCCGACTACGACATGACGCTGGGAGACAAGACTAAGAGCGATACCACCGACTACGACAACCTGCCGGTTACTTTCACCCACGAAGATAAAAAGATCACAGTCAACTTTCTTATCTCCAAGGATGGCAGCACGCTCGAACGGGTTCAGAAGTTCAACCTCAACACCAACCCTGCCCTCTCGATTGATGTAGACAAGCGACCGGTCCGCGGGACCCCGGCCGCCAAAGTGGAAATCATCAACTTCGACGATCTCCAGTGCCCCTATTGCGGATTGCTCAACAGCGAAATCCTGCCCCAGACCCTCAACCACTACCAGGGCTACATCAAGATCGTTTATAAGGATTACCCGCTGAAAATGCATCCCTGGGCCATGCGCGCGGCAATCGATGCCAACTGCCTTGCGAATCTCAACGACTCAGCCTATTGGGCCTATGTCGACTATGTGCACAGTCATGGACAGGACATCAGCGGCGCCCAGCCTGATTCCGCCAAGTCGTTCGTGGCCCTCGACCATATCGCCCAAACGATGGGCACCGAGAACAAAGTCAACCAGACCGAACTTGCGATGTGCCTCAGCAAACAGGATGAGTCACTCGTGAACCAATCGCTCAAGCTCGGCACTTCGCTGGGAGTGAGTGGGACGCCCCAGGTGTTTGTGGATGGAGAGCGGCTTCCCAGCGGCGCGCCGCGGGTTTCGGAGTTGTGGCCGGCGATTGATCGGGCACTCAAGGCACAGGGAATTCAACCTCCGCCGCAGAAGGCGCCCGAGGGAACGCCTTCCGCAGGTGCGGCGCATGGGCCGTCGTAGCCTCACTGGCACACTGATATCGCCTGCCTGGTATCGAAAACAGTTTCCTAGGCGCGCCCGGCGAATTGCCGGGTTTCTGTATCCACCTTTACCTTCTCCCCTTCTTTGATAAAGAAAGGAACGCGAATTTCCACGCCCGTCTCGAGTTTGGCGGGCTTGGTCACGCTGCCGCTCGCCGTATCGCCCCGGACCCCAGGTTCGGTATAGGTGACGGCCAGTTCCACCTGCGCCGGCAATTGTAACCCGATGGGGTTGCCGTTGAACTTGTCGATGTGAATGAGGGTTCCTTCCACCAGCAGGTCGAGCGCGTCCCCGATCATCTGCTCGCCAAGCGCCAGCGTCTCAAAGCTCTCCTGGTCAAGAAAATAAGAACCATCTGCGTCGCTATAGAGATACGAAGCCTCGACGGTCTGGAGGTCTGGCTCCTTAAACTTGTCACTGGCTTTGAAGGTCTTGTCGAAAACTGCGCGGGTGAGCATATTGCGCAATTTCAAACGGACCAGCGTTTGGCCGCCCCTGGCGGTTGGGGTAGAGATTTCCGATTCCAGACAAGAGAAGGGAACGTTTTCAAATTCGATAAACATCTTGCGCTTGACGTCGATGGCGTCAATTAATGCGGCCATGGCTTGCCTCAAAGCCATGATACCGCTGACGCCTGGTCTTAAGCAGTTTCGCAATTATTGCGGTCTGGTAAAGATCGCGACGTGTGGTTTTCCTTGAGAGAAAACCACGAATAGACCCCTCGCTTCGGTCTACACCAATTGCAAAACTGCTTTAGCGCACCAGCATCAGGACGTTCTTGATTGCAGGCAGAGTGTTCTTGGTTCGATCGAGAAGGCCGGGGAGGAAATAAAAGGAGTGGGGATTGTCGCTACCTATCGGCGCGAACTCAAGCTCCTTGGCTTTTTCGTCCATCGTCTCGTCCATCTCGACGATGTTGACCGGGGTGAAGCTGGTACCCCTGTAACTCTTTGCCCAGAGCATTCGGCCGGCAGAAATATCGAAGATCCCACTGTACGTGTCAACGCCCTTGGTGAAGAACACAGACGCGAGGCAGGAATTCCGATTCACGCTGTAGAACACGGAGTCGAGGCTCGCATCACTGATGGCAGGATCGGCTTGCTTCAGGGCATCCAGGTTGGACCGCTGCTGGTCGTCGAATTGTTTGCAGTCCACCTTGGGCTGCAATGCAGGCTGAACGGCAGGTGTGGCGCAAGCAGCTTTGGCGCCCAGGACGGCCAGGGTGAGCACCACACACTTGATTGTGCAACCTGAGAAGCGCGTGATGTCCTGCATTTGGCTACCCCCTACCGTGGCCGGTATAAGCGAACGGTAATCGGGCGCCCGCGCCGCGGACAATCCCACTTTGGTTTATTGCGGCGGAGTGACGCGTAGACCGCATCCTACCTAGGAACAGGAGAGTGATTATGGCTATAACTCAGGAAGAAACACCGCAAAAACCCGGCAAAAACGCTCACGTGAACAGTATCGATCGCACCGCCCCGGCGGGCAGCGAAAACTCCCTGGGGGCGCAAAGCGTCCGCGACGGCCGGCCCGCTACCGACGATAGCGTCGTCGAAGCGATGGACGAAGAAGCGACCGCCGCTCCCCTCCCGGCGGAGCAGAGCGGCAGTCGCCCGGATACTTCGAAATAGGCGCTATTGCTGCGGCGGTGGCGGCGGGCCGCCAGGACCAGCGCCGTCGCCACGCTGCTGCATGCGTTCCTGCATGTGCTGTTGGTCCTCGGCAAACTGCTTCTTCTGAGTATCGTTCAGGATGGCTTCTATCTTCGTGGTGGAGTCGCTGTGGATGCTCTGCATCTTGGCCATCCGGTCTTCCCGCGACATCGACGAATCACCCCGCAACGCCTGCATTTGCTGCTGCTGGGAGACCAGAATTGGCTTGAGCTGGCTCTGCTGGTCGGCGGAAAGGTTGTAGCGCTTGGACATCCTCGCCAATTGCTGATCCGGATCCATCATTCCGCGGCGTCCACCGCCCGGCCCTTGCGCTGAGGGTGGCGCCGAGGTTTCAGGAGCGCCCCCGGGTTCCTGGGCAAATGCCTGGGCGCTACAAACTACGAGGCCCGCGGCCAGGACACCACTGAGTAGACAACATATCTGGTTCTTCATTTGGTATCTCCTTACTGCATGCTGTACGAAACACCGCAGGCCCGTCAGGTTGCCCGGTGTTTCCGTTTTAATACCGATGCCGATGCTGTTGGCCGTCCACACCGCCCTACCCGCAACAGCATCAAGAGTTATACCAAAGAGACGAGCGACAGGGCGAAAAAGCTTACTTCAGGGAAAAAGGATCTTCGCGTTCGGGTTCGATCAGGGACGGTTGCATGTCTCTGTACGAAGGGCACGCCTTCACAGGATGCGGAAAAACTGTGTTTTGTATCAGGGCACGACTTTAGTCGGGCCATAAACGATGAAAATACGTCGGGCTTTAGAGGCTGCGGCTCACCCAAGGTGGTGAAAACCAGGTGGTGTTATTGAAGGGGACGGCCTTCAGGCCGTCCATTACTGCTTTTGCAATGACCTCGGCTTTAGCCGCTGAGGTACGGCTTTTCACCTATAGATGAAATGAAGGTGGTTTTCGACTGTGCCCCTCGTACAACAATCAGACTGTCGAGCCTAGTTGGCCGCGGCACAGGCCCGCACCGCACTGCTGAAGACCTTCACGGCGTTTGCAGCGAACTCGGCGGATGCCATAGGGAGGACAATCGACGATACTTTCGTGTCGATGTCCTGGATGCCGTCCACTGTTCTGGTTTCGCTGATTTCAGCGCCTCGTGATCTAAGTCGCACCCACGACAGGCTGCATGACCGGTCTTCCTGGCACTGAAAGTTTGTGTCGCTGAGGAATTGCACAGGTCTTGCACGAGAATCAGTGATCTCGCCGGCATTGAGCTTAGCCAGGCTGAACCGATATTCATAAACCGTGTCATCGGTCAGCTCTCCTGTCCGCTCGTAGCGGACCCTGCCTAATCCGCTTCTGTGCTCGATCGCTCCGGAGAATCGATCCTGCACCGCGACCTGGACCACGACCTCGCATTCGTTCAGCTTGAAGGAATGAACGCCCTCATAAAGGGTGCCAGTGTAGGAAACTCTTTCGTGTTCGCCGTCAAGGTAGGACTGAGCATAGGTCAACACCGAAAAGCGCTGCTGTTCAGAGGCGATAAATTCGAGAAGCGCGCCGCCTTCCGGAAGCACCTGTGCATGGAGAACCCCACGAGATAAGCAGGTCATCATGACCAGGGTGAGGGCCAGGCGCCTTAACCGAAAACAGACGATAGTGCTCACCGCTGAAGTCATAAGCTTTGGATCCGGCGTACGGCAATTCCTAGATAGGGCTCTGCTCGCCGGGAAGTAAAGCCGTTATCTGATTCACTTCTTCGCCCCGCTGGATTCTTACCGCCTGACGGCGCGGATGGGCGACCGGGTTATTGTGTTCTTTCGGATCTCCGGAATGGTCCCCGGATTGCTCTTGCTCAAGCGTCTGCGTAATGACGTGCTTGACGTGCGGATGCACATAAGCCCGCAGTTGATGAAACGCATTCCCAAGAGAACCGCGCATGCCATCCATTGTAGTGCAGGCTCGACCTAAGTCCGGCTGGACACCCTGTTATCGATGCTGTAGATTGTCTACATTGTGCCGCCGGAACGTGATCCCTACAAAAATCGAGTTGAGCTTTTACAGGGAACGCTCGACATGCTCATTCTTCAGACGCTGCAGTGGGGCGCCCAGCATGGCTACGGCATCGGGCAAGCTCTTCGTGCGCAGTCCGGAGAAGTCCTCCAGGTGGAGACTGGCTCGTTGTATCCTGCGTTGCACCGCATGGAGCGGCAGGGTTGGATTGCTTCCAAGTGGGGCCACACCGAGCAGAATCAACGAGCCAAGTATTACCGCATCACCGCGGAGGGCAAGAAGCAACTTGCTCGCGATCGTTCCCGGTGGGAGACCATGGTCGCGGCAATCGGCAATATCATGAGTCCAACGCCGGAAGGCTGAAGACTATCCTCAAGAATTCGACTGAGGCGGAGCGCTTAGTCGAGCCGTCTCTATTTCAGACAACAAGCCTGCCTGCTCCTCCTTAAGTACTAACTTAGCTCCTGATCGATGCGTCGCGCGACGTGATCCCAGGACCTTTTCGGGACCGCTTTGGCGATCATGCACAACTCGCGCGGGACGGACGCGGCCACGAAGGCAATGCCGGCCACGATGGGGCCAACGAACACAGCCCCGGAGCCCAGAGGGCGGAGCATGAGGGTGGCGGCGGTCACCAGCACTAGAGAACGCTTCCGGTTAAACAGCGGGGTGCCCCTTGCAAGCGGGACACTGTCTTGCGATCTCAGGGTTTACGACTTCCGGCAGTGACCTGATCGACGTAACTCGCGTCATACGTACAACCTGCCACCTTCAGTTGGAATCTAAAGGAGGGTTCCAGGAGGAATTCATGAGCACGTTGAAAGTCCTTGCGTTACTTGCTGTGGCTGCGACCGTATCCAGTGGTCTTTCCAGTGCGCCTGCGCAGGTATCCGTCAACATTGGGGTTGCGCCGGTGTGCCCGTATGGCTACTACGACTTTGTGCCGTATAACTGTGCACCCTATGGCTACTATGGGCCGGATTGGTTTGTTGGGGGAATATTCATCGGGGCTGGGCCCTGGTATCACGGCCCACACGGATTTTATGGCCATGTCGACAACCGCTACGATCCTCGCCACGGCTACGCCGGACCCTACCCGGCGCGCGGGGCGCAGCCGTTCAACCACTTCCAAGCAAACGAGGCCCGGGACGGACAAGGCCATGTAGGCAATGCCGGACATGATGGAGCGGGCGAACATGCTCCTGGATTTCAGGGCGGAGGGCACCCTGGTGGCGGAGGTCACCGCTAGAGAGCGCCGTGATTGGATCCCGCTGCATGACTGCATGACACCCAGGTCTGAAAGGCGAGACTTGGGCCACCCACTCATGGTTTTGGATTTCTCACGCAGACATCTCGTGCGCCTGCAAGGCTTCACCCGCTAAGGTACGGGGGTCTACCTGACGAGCGGTTGCCGGCGCTCGCTGTCCTGGTTCAGCAATCCAGCGATCTGCTGAAGCAGCTGCGGCGGCAATGCCGGGGTCGCCCCAGATTGCGAGGCGACGAAACTGCCGCACAGGTTCCCGATCTCCGCGATTTCCCTGAGCGAGGCGCCTCGCAGGTAAGCATGCACCAGGCCGGCGGTGAAGGCGTCTCCGGCGCCAACGGTATCGACCAGCTTGATGGGAAATCCCGAGTGTTCGCTGGTCGCACCGCGCGTGCTCAGGCGGCACCCATGCGGTCCAAGGGTCATGGCCACCATCGCGCACTGCGGGAAGTAGTCGAGCAATAAATCGGCCGCGCAGCGCAGATTGGCTAAGACTTCCACCCGCCCAATTCCCGCGCTTTGCAGCAGCGAAAAGACCATGGGCAATTCCTCGTCGCTGACCTTGATGATCGATGCGTGGGCCATCGCCCAGGCGAGTATTTCAGGAGTACAAAAAGGCATCCGCAAATTGACATCACACACACAGACACAACCCGGTAATGCCGCCTGGACAAGACTCTGAATTGTGGCTCGGGAGACCTCGTGACGTTGGCCGAGTGTGCCAAAACAGAGAGCGTCCGCGGTCGAGGCGTGCTGCAGCAATTGCGGCGTTAGGCGGATGAAGTCCCACGCGACGCCGGTGGAGATGGCATAGCTCGGTTGGTTGCCCGAGGAAAAACTGACCTCAACGGTTCCGGTCGGATGGGGCGCGCTTATCTGAAGTTGGCTCAGATCGAGGTTCGGCTGCGAGAGAAGATCCATCGCCGCCTTGCCATACGAATCATCCCCGATGCTCGAGACCAGCGAGGTATGGTTGCCTAACCGAGCAGACATCACGGCGAAGTTAGCAACCGCGCCCCCAAGCCTCGCCCCGGTGGGCAGCTTGTCCCAGAGAAGTTCCCCGATCCCGACGATATGCGGTCCCTGAATTTCGGACATTCGACTCGCTTCGGCCGTACCCGATTGCTGGTTAATGCTATCAAGTCCTGCTGGGTCCGATGGCATGCAATGCGAATATCTGGCCGGCCCAGGGCGCCAACTCCACGTAGAGGCCCTCGCTTTGTATTTCGCTTCCGTCCCGGTCATAGGTTGAGTTGGATAAAGCGTCTTCGAGACGCCACACCTTTCCCCCGAGATCGTCCCAGGGCACGTGGACCCGGGCCTGCACGGCGCCGTCGCTGAGGTTTACCAGCACCAGGCGTCGATCATCGTCCCTGGTCCAACACCACGCCTCAAGCTTCTGGTAACTCTGGTTGTCTGGCCAGCCCAGGCACGGGCAGAGTGTCCATACTCCGTCGCGAAAAACCGGAGTGTGGATGACGGCAAGCAGCTTCCTGTAAAAGCCCTGCCACTCTGCGTCATTGGGCTCTTCCGGACCACGGCCCAAAAACGTGGGCACCTTTATTCTTCGTCCTTCGAACTGTCCTTCATGGAAAAGCTTTGCTCCGGGAATAGTTGCCATGGTAACGGCCGCGGCCCTTGCCTTGGCAGGGGGAAACGCCGCCGCCACCCGAGGCTCGTCGTGGTTCTCGATAAAGCGCAACAGCTTCTCCTGGTAGCGGAGATCGCCACAGAGATGGAGACGAATACCCTCCGGCTGATCGTGTGCAAGGCGATCGTAAAGCCTCTTGTCGTAACACAGGTCGAAGCCCTGCTGTTGCAACTCCCACTCCAGATCCCAGTAAGCTTCGGCGATGAAAAGGAAGCGCGGATGTTGCTTCTTGACCGCGTCGATTACGGTGGGCCAGTACTCCGTTGCCGGCGCAGGTCCTGCGCGGCCGGCCCAGGTCTGCGCGAACACCTTGTTCATCAGGAGCATCGCCATGTCGCATCGAATGCCATCGCATTGGTCCGCGATGTCCAGGAGCAGCTCGATGACGGCCTGCCTGAACCCCGGCGCAAACGCATTGACCTGCACCACGTCTGACCAAGGCGGGAAGTATGGGTCCCGGCCACGGGCAAAGAACTTCCCTCCAATCTCCAGGTAGGCGGCTGGTTCTCTCTCCGGGTCGGCGGCGCTTCCCTGCATGAAGTGCTCGGGATGCTCCACGATCCACGGAGAATCCGGCGCCACATGGTTGGGCACAAAGTCGAGGATCAGGCTCATGCCCCGCCGGGCGAGCTCCTGGCGGGCGATGGCGAGACCCTGCGGGCCGCCCAGGTGTTGATCGACCACGTAGCGACGCACACAGTAGGCGGAGCCGACATTGTCTCCAGGAGCAAAATCGGGGAGGGTTCGATGGAACTCTGCCACTAAATCAGCATGGCCGTTGGCAATGGCGATGCCGGCGGGACTGCGCTCCCAGACGCCCATGAGCCAAACTGCATCGAAGCCATAGTGCGCGATCGCGTCCCACTCCGCGGAGGGCACCGAGCCAAGGTCTAAGGGGCAGCCTGATCGTTTGATCAGGCCGGACAGCCAGACCCAGGTATTGATTTCATAGATCGTGAGTTGACGATTGGGAACAGACACGACTCTCCTCTTCAAGCCATCAGCGTTGCAGACCAAGTATGCCATCTGTCAAATTCGCCATCGTCAATGTGCGGCTGTCCGGCAACTCCCAGGCGTTCTTTGGCCTCACATAGGTAGGTAAGCACGAGCGTACTTTTCAAAATCCAACCGTTGAAAAAGAGGTTTTATGGCACTGAGTGAGGTTTTGGTCGATGAATTGCGGGATATGTACAGCGCCGAAAATCAGCTGGTCAAGGCACTGCCAAAGTTGGCAGGAGGGGCGAATAGCGAAGAGTTGAAGTCTCTTTTCACTTTGCATCTGGACGAGACCAAGGGGCAAGTGGATCGCCTGAAGCAGGTGTTTGAGATTCTGGGTGAGAAACCCACGGGCGAACATTGCAATGGGATGGAAGGCCTTATTGAAGAAGGCGCGGACGCACTGGAGAAAGATGAGGAGGGTGCATCATTTGACTCCGGGTTGGTGGGAGCGGCGCTCAGAACCGAGCACTACGAGATTGCCGGATACACGGCAAGCATCGAGATGGCAAAGGTGTTGGGTCTTTCGGATGTAGCTGAGCTGCTGACGGAAAACCTCAATGAAGAAGTAACCGCGGCGAAGAAGATCCTGGAAGCTGCGCATTCGATCCTGAAGGAATCGGCGAGCGAGCCCGAAGCAGACAAAAAGCCAAAATCCGAGAAAGAGAAATATTCTGCCAAGAAGAGTAAGGAAGACGAAAAGAAGGCGGCAAGCGATGTTAAGCGGAGAGCCTCATAAGCCGGGTGACTCCCAATGCAAAGGGCGACCTCTCTTGCGAGAGATCGCCCTTCGTCCGATTTTTTGAAGATCTGGTCCGGCCTCCAGATCACAACGTAGGCGCTCTGAAATCGTTCGCGACACGCGAGCGGTGCCCGCGTTTCTCTTCACTCTTCCAGTACCACTCGTCGTAAGAGTCTCCGCATTTCCATTCGCGATCCTCGTCGCCGATTCTCTCGAATGTCCTGAGCTACTCTCTCCTGCTGGAAGATTGCTCTTCCGTTAAAAAAATACTAGTCTATAACTCCGCGGAACGAACGGGGTCAAAAACATTTTCTACTGTGGAAATAATGTACTTACTGTGGAAGTCAGTCGCGACATAAGGTGCCTTGCGTTTGCAGCGTCCGCGCGTCCGATGAACAAGTGGGTCGTTGCTGCCGGCCAATAGACGTACCTCAAGGGCTAATGCCCGCGATAATTTCATGATATTTGTGCCGGGGATAAATCCCCGGCCTACCCTGAAAGCGAGTCCTCACGCAGACTCTTTAGCCCCTGAGGTACGTCTTTCTTGCTCGATCGCGAGTTTTTCCGCAGCCCTGGTGGCGGGGCCTCCAGTTCCACCCTTGGCCGCAGGCAAGTTGAGGGAGGAAGCTTGCGCCGCCGCGGGGTATTCTGGCAGACAGCCCTAACCCTAAAGGGGAATTTGACTCCTCCCACGGAGCCATGTGCTTTACCCTGAAGTGCCATTAAACAACCCTGATTTATGCCGATCTTCAGCCTGTCGCACTCCCGGGCATAACCATGGTCAGAACCGGGAGCTAGCTTGCTTAGGGGATCTAGTGATTCTATTTTTGGCACTTAAGCTGTTACTAATGTCGCTCGCCGCATCTTCCCTGTTCGTTTTGTCCGGTTTCCTCCACCAGCGACAGAAGGCGAAGTGGAGAGAAGTTGGCGGCGATGACGAGTACTCGCTTCGCACAGATCACGCCAGGCGATCTACTTTCGAGACCTGCGCGTTGGAAACCGTCAGCCGCGTCTCGGGCCAAGTCAACCCGCGGATCTGTACGCGCACGCTCTACCAGCAAGGTGATTGTAGCGATCGTGACGCTGGGCGGATGCTTCAGAGCCTTCTGCTACACCTGCCGAAGGAGTCATGATCAAGTAGAAGTTGTTGATCTATTTGGTGCCCGGAGGGGGACTTGGGCTTCGGCGCGTCGTTGATCCGGCGTAAGTTACTGATTAAAGGTTTTGCCAGAGGAGTTCAAAGCGGCAGAAATGCATGCCTTGGGCACAATCTGGGCACAGAGATTCCGCTATTCGCCATCGGGCCGTCCCTCAAAGAGCGGCTTCCACCTGACATGTAGAAAGGATTCGAGCAGCGCGAGCACTGGGCAGGCCTAGGCTTGCGGGCATGAGGAGATTGACGCGGTCGGTATGCGTTCTGATCCAGTCTCCGATTGCTGCGGAATCGATACTCTCGGCGCCGACACGTCTGGCATTCGTGAGGATCGAAGCTGCGAGTGTGCTCATGGCGCTGCCGGCGTTGTAGTGCTGTGATGTGTAGCGGGCGGTGCTCTTTCGGCCCACTTTTCCAACCTTGAGTGCCTGCCCGTTGAGGAAAAAAGCGTACACAGCGATCATGCCGGCGGGAAGCTTCGATGGTGATTTGTGCGGTTTCGCGGTGATCTCGATGGTGATGCTGTCCGAGATGAACTCCGCATCGGCCAGGACAGCCACCTTCCTGAAATCGCTGATCGCTCCCGCAACCACTTCATCGAGTGTGTCGATGACGTCCTGCTGCTCCGACAGAGAACCAGGTTCCTCAAGTGTTTCGTTATCCCCTGCCCTTTTTCTCCCTACTGTCCGCTTTCGAAATCCCTTTGTCAGTCGATCCTCCGAGCCTGTCCGGTGTTATTAAGGTTAGAGTCTGTGTTGAGTAGTGTTACGGCATAGACGAATCACCTTAAGCCCCTGCCCGGCTTTATGGACTTCTGGCACTTGGTGCCTGAAACCACGAATCCGTCGCGTGGTAGCTGAAAGCACGAATCTCTTGACGTGGCACCTAAAACCACGCGATGTCGCCGGTGCGGCGCTCAAGGATCTCGTTCCCCAGATGGAGCATCCGTTTTACTCCCTCTCGAAGAAGCGGGATACAGCGATTCGCAAATACGAGCATAACGGCAACTGGCTTCAAGTCGTCTTCTTCAATCGCGACGGCAAATGGGTGGAGCGTCCCCCGCCCTCGGATAGCGAGACGCTGCCACCTTTGCCCCCCAAGGCTCACGAGGAGGGCCGCGCTCAGGCCCCCGGCTATGACATTTACGGCCTCGAAAGGGAATGGCGGGAATTCTGGGTCAGCTCAGGAAAACCCAAGCTCGCTAATCCGGCGCGGCTTTCGTCGGTTTCTGCCGGAGCCGTCACGAGCGGGCTCCGATTCAACGGCGGGCAGCAGGCCATGACGACTAGTCCCCCTGCTCCGCGTTGAAAAGCAGAACTGCATTAAAAGCCCGCGGATAATCGAGGACATTGCCCAGCAGAATAACTTTCCAAGTCGCCAAGCCCCAAAACCAGCCACGCCACCCAGGCGCAAACAACGGCGTTACCGGACCGGCCGCGACCGCCACCTCGGCATTAAGACGACCGCCGAGACGCTGGAAAGGTTTTATAAAGCCGCAGATGATCGCAACGTGCCGCTCGGCGAACTGCTGCGTTTGGCTATGGACGCGCTGGAAAGAGAAGGAGGCAGCGTTGAGCAGGGGGAGAAACAGATGATCTTGCGGTGGTCTTGTACGATATGATTGGCGACCGTAAGGGTCGTTAAGTCATAGGTTTACAGCGCCGATTTGGCTTTGCGTTTATCGCTCCACGGTCTGAATGACGACTGTGTACGGTGTCTCGGAGTCCATTTCGTGTCTTATTTGGTCTGTGAAATCGACGAAATAGTTCCTTGGAAAGCCGGTGGCTTCTTATCGGCAGGAGCAATCAATTGCGGGAAGATGTCTGGAAGAGAGAGTGGAGCGAGGGCAGCCTTCGATCGCCCATCATTGATCGCCATATGAACTTTTGTGAACGTGGTGCGTGCATAGTATTGAGATCCGTCTTCAAGACGGCTAATTGTTCTTGCTGAGAGCTGATGCCCTAGCTCCTTGGCAGCTTGAGCTAAGCGGTCTTGCGTCCAGCCGAGGACGTCTTCCCGGTTTTCCCGTAGATGGTTATTGGGGGCTGAAAACTTGGTCCTCATAAATGTGATACATTATAGTCACGGAAGTACTGTAATGTCATGACTTGTCCGCTCACAAGTTGTCGTGTTCTTGAAGTTGCCGTATAGTGGTGGGGAAAGATCCCGGTGTCTGCTCGATTTCCCCGCGCCTTGAGCTGATGGGAGGAGTATCCAAATGACTGCCACCGTTGAAGAAGAAACGCAGACCTTCCCAGTCCGAGCAAGAGAAGTCACCTTAAGACATCCAAGCCGCGGTGTGACGATCGAGCCGCCCATTGTTTTCTGGTATAACCGTGAACCGGAACGACGGATTGAGCGCGCCGTTGAACAAGCTCTCCCCAATTTCCGTCAGATTCGTGCCGCAATGTCCCAAGAGTAAATTTCACGGTTTTGGAACCAGTAGCAATCTTCCTGCTTTCAAGACCGTCTGGTTGAAGTCTGAAAAAGCCACGGAGTTTTGCTCTAGGCTTTTCCAAAATGGGCGTCCGAAGTTGGAATGTATGCAGAGAACTCCTAGCGGAATCTGAAGTGGCCCCCCGATTATCGTTACAGCCAGCATAGAGCGCCAGTCACGATACGATCCTCTGTCGAAGGCCAACTGAGTTTCTGCGGTGAAATTGAAGTCCAAATCAGCAGAGTTGTTGGCGTCCACCATCCTCATCGAGCCTTCTACGAAGGCGAGACCTGCAAGTCCTTGCACACGATCACAGTGGATATCGAGGTTTCTCGCGTTCGCATCCTGGATCAGTTGATCGGTAGATGAGGCTTCGAACTTTCCGGAGAAATCGACAGACCCAAGTTCGTAAATGCGATGGTCAGGCAGACCACCACTTGCCAGGATAGCGGGAGCGAAGAAAGTAACGCGAACTCCCTCGCGTGGTTCGGTGAGATACATACGGACAATCTGGGAGTGGAGAGCAGTCAACACTGATTCAGCAAGTTGACGCCAGAGCGTGGAATATAGCTTGATCCCACTAAGAGCTGCAGAAGTTAGGAACCACCGGGGTACACCATTTCCGATAGATTCGCCCCACTGAATTTGACGGATTAGGTCAGGCAGCTCCGAATACTCCGAGTATGGGATCAACCTCACTTTAAGGAGTTCCCAGAATTTTGCAGCATAAACGGGGGCTAATCCTCGATCACCCTGGCGCATGAAGTAGTAGATCGAAGTCGCGCTGTTGGTTAGTGGGTGAGAAGACCTTGAATAGAGAAGGCGACGAAGATTCGGATCCGTCAAGCTCATTCCAATAATCAAGGTGGCCCCGCTCTTGCTGAATAAGTCTTCGGTTTGAATATTGGCATCAGCATTTCCGGCGCGCTGGAGAGCCATGTAATGCGATTCGGCATACACCACCTGTCCTCCGGCACCTCCGTCGGGTTCGACCCATCCGTGCAAATGTCTGACTTTGGGCAAATCCGGAGATTGTTGTTCGTCTGAGGCTCCTAACGGAAGACGGAAGATTCGGAACGAAACTGCTGGATTGGGGTCGATGTTTGCCAGATTAGCTTCTACATAGGCACGCGCTATAGCCATTTCGAGCAACGGATCATAATTTGTAGTGTAGATTTTCGCTACGCCCTGTCCGGCTCCTTTCCCAGCGAAGCTGCCGGCAGCTATTAAATGCTTAGGGCTGATGGTCAGGCCGGCGATCTGCCTCTGAAGATCACTCAAGTACAGATTTTCGAGGCCGCGGCCCTGGTAGAGCGCCGAAGCGAGTCGATCGTGAAAATCTGCTGCTGATCCGGCAGACCTCAGGATGAGCTCCGCAACAGCATCCCGCCCGAGGCGCTCATAAACTTCCTTTGTGAGGGCCTCCTCCAAGCTGCTTCCTGGGTCGATTTGATGGACGCCGAGAGAGCGAAGAGACTCCGACAAATAATTGCGGAGTAGACGGCTATTCATCGTCTCCCAGTCAGGAAACCCGGACGCTATGGAGACACCGGCTCCCGCGAGAATGCGAAGATTGCCAGCTTCATAGATTCTATGTAGTTCAGAAAGTATTTTTGTCTTATCGTTCAGAGACATATTTTGTGGTGTACGAAACCTAAATGATAAACCACTATCTCCGTGATTTGATTTCTTCTTGAAAAGTGAACTTGGGCAGTTTGACAGGAGAAGAAAAGCCAAAATCCCTTATTGACGGCAAGTGGCGGTGATCAAAGTGCAATCAGCCCCGGAACAGATCCTGGCTCGGCTTGCACCTGCGTTGCATAGTCCGGATGGAAACCCAGATCCATGTCAACGATCCTCTGCGCGTCGGCTGCGGCGTGGAAGATTTCGCGCTTGTCGTCTTTCAGCGGCTTGATCCAATTGGCGATGTAGCTTGCATGATGGGGAATGTCGGTCGGGATGCCGAGTTCGTTTGCCACGAAGGCCGATGCGATCTCGGCGCGTAGTTCTTCCATCGCATAATCGCCTGAACCAAAGCGATGCTGGAGGTCACGGTTAAGGCGGGAGGAATGACCTGTCCAGTGGGCCAGTTCATGCAACGCGGTTGCTGCGAATTCGTGCGGTCCATGAAACGCGTGCTCCGGCGGAAGCTGGATGTGATCGGTTGCCGGCGAGTAGAACGCTCGATCTCCGCCAATCCGGACGACGGCGCCGCTGTTCTTCAGGATGATGTCGGAGGCCTCGGGACGGGTCCATGGCGCTTCTTCGACAGCGGGCGCTTTGTAGGCCGGGATGCCTTCGATCTGCGATGCGTGAAACACGGCATAGTGCTTCAGGAACGCGGATCAGCTTCTTGCCGTCCTCGGCGTCGTCATCCTCGACCTCGTAGGGCTTGGTGAAAAAGATCGTGGTCGATTTCTCGCCCTTGCGGACCTGCCAGTGCTTCTCCTGCGCCTGCTGATAGGTCATCCAGCGCGGGTCGCCGCTCTGGAAGGCGCCGAGGTCCATGCCGAGAATGAGGACGTTGATGCCGTGATACCGGTTGCCGGTGACGGGATTGAAGGGTGCTTGCGGGCCCCCGGCTTTATCCGGGTCCCACGGGCGTACCCAGGGCTTCACGCCATTCTCAAGTTCGGCGATGATGCGGTTCGCGAATTCCTGCATCGGATCACGGGGGGTCGTGCCGGCTCTGGCAGGCCGTATGTTTCGTGCTATGCGATGTCGTCATGATGTGCCTCTCTTTCGTTTCAAGTGGCCCCCTAACAGGATTTTGGGGTGACTGTCCGGCCCCAGGCTCTGGATGCCGCAGTGTCCAGTGGAGTGCGAAGAGGGACTGGGAGCCATCCGGTTCCGCGCGTCTCACGTTCGGCAAGGGCAGCCAGTTCGGTTCTTCTTCATGCCGTTCCATGCGGGCGCGACATCGCCCTTGATCTCGCGCAAGACTTCGATGATCGCGGCTTTGCTGATGTTGCCGAAATAGTTCCCGGCCGTCGGCGTGAACCATGCGGTCATGTCGAGTTTGAGCGTCGCCGCGAGCAGCGCGGCATGCGTGATGCGGGCCGGTTTCGCGGCGATCTGCAGCGCGGTATCGTCACTATGGCTGTTATAGAAGACTTGCAGGGCCATGACGTGGACCGCGGATCTGTACGCGCACGCTCTACCAGCAAGGTGATTGTAGCGATCGTGACGCTGGGCGGAGGCTTCAGAGTCTTCTGCTACACCTGCCGAAAGAGTCATGTGGAAGTTGTTGATCTCTTTGGTGCCCGGAGGGGGACTTGAACCCCCACGGCCTTGCGGCCTGCGGATTTTAAGTCCGCTGCGTCTGCCGATTTCGCCATCCGGGCATTCTCGTGTACATAGCTGGTGAAACAGGGCTCAATTGGGTCTGACCCCGGTGCTGCTCAACTGCTCAAGAGGCACGGAGTGCCGGTCGTCCTGCTCAGTGCAGTCACCGCCAGGCAACGCCGCCCTAACGGGTAACGGCGAGGTGCCGGGCCAAACGCTTCGAGGTGAATTTCGCTCCGTACGCGAAGCGGCACAAGGGACCGAAGCTGTTGGAGGAGGCCAAGCCGACAAAGTACAATCCGGGCACCGAGGACTCGAAGTTGCGATTGAGGATAGGCACGTCTTCCACCGTGGCCGTCTGCTCGCGCAGGGCGGAGTGCATAAAGTGCAGCCGCTGCAGGCTAACCCGGTATCCAGTGGCGGCAATCACGTGCTCAAACTGCATCTCGGTATCGGAGCCATCCTGCTGCGTGAAGGCAAGGGAGATTGCGCCGCCGCGTAGACCTACCTGCTTCATGCGCGTTCCGAGATGCTTGGTAACGCGACCCTCAAACTTGCTCCTGGCGAACCAGCCGGGGGCCGGCCCGAGGTGACGCTGCACGGCTCGCTTGCGCAGTTTGAACGGTAACGTGTGAAAAAGCAACGGCGCGTCGGTGCAGAGGCGCGAGCGCCACCCAAGACCGAGCCCGGAGCGCGGCACAAGCAGACGCTGGGCGATAGGGCGCGGCTCGCGGCTGGGCTCGTGGAAAGCAATGGCAGAGCGCCGGGCGACAAGATGCACGTCCGCGCCGGCTTCATGGAGAAGTCCGGCCAAATCAACCGCCGAGGCTCCAGCACCGATGACCGCAACTCTCCGTCCCTTGAAAGCAGCGGCCCCTGTGTGCTCGGAACTGTGCGTAACGAGCTCCCGCGGCATGCCGGCGAATTCCGGCGGGATGTAAGCAAAGTGAGTAATGCCGGCTGCGAGCACGACACGTTTCGTATGGACAATGTCTCCGCTTCGCGTGGTCAGCTGAAAGCCGCCTGCGGTCCGCTCTACCGCGATTATTTCGGTCTCTTCAACTTCCGGGACAAAGCGTTTCTGGAACTCGAGGCCGTAGGCCACAAAGGTCTCAATGGGTACAGGAAGGCCAACGTCCGAGTAAGGAAGGGATCGCTCCCGGCAGTAATCAGCGATCGTGAAGGTGGAACCAGGATCGTAAAGGCTGGACGCAAAGCCGTCGGACTTCAGCAACGTCCCGGTAGGCATATGATTACGCCAGCTGGACATGGGGGTACCGAAAATACGGTACGATAGTTTGTTTGCAGCGAGGTGCGCCGCCAGGGAGAGGCCGTACGGACCAGCTCCTACGATTGCAACATCGATCGTGCTGGACTTCACGCGAATCCTCCGACAGGACTTAACCCTAAATGTGTACGCAGCATGTGGGTTGATGAAGTAAGATGATCTCGCCCCCACTTAACCACTGCGATGGAACCAGCCCAGGTCGGGTCTGCGGGAGAGTTTTGTTGCTGCGATGATGTTACCAGATTCAGTCGAAATTGAAAGCTAATATGCAGCCTACCGTGCTCGTTGCAGCAACCACCTGGTGGCCATTGTCCGCACAGCTCACTATCTCATTGGTTCGCCATGGGTGTGTCGTGGAGGCCCTCTGCCCGCCTGGGCATCCCTTGCGTTACGTGACCGGGGTGAGGGGTTACCATCGGTATCGCAGAGTAGGTTCCCTGAACGCCTTGCGCCGGGCGATCGTTGCCGCGCGTCCAGAGATGGTGATCCCATGCGATGACAGCGTGGTATGGCAGTTACACCAGCTTTATCGGGAGGAGCCGGAACTGCGCGCCCTGATCGAGCGGTCGCTTGGATCAGCAGCGCATTTCGAGGCTGCGGCAAGCCGCCTACAGCTGCAGCAGGTGGCGCGGACGCTGCGCATTCGCGTCCCCCGGACGGAGCGGGCGAAGACTCACGACGATCTCCGCCGCTGGTTCGAGCACCCCGAAGATACCGTGGTGATGAAGCAGGATGGCACGTGGGGCGGGAATGGCGTGCATGTGGTCCGCTCGATGAAAGAAGCCGAGGTTCAGTTAACCCACATGTTGCGACCCGTCCCACTATCGATCGCCTACAAAAGAGCGATCATCAATCACGAACCAAGTGCACTGTGGAGCTACAGGAATCGTAAAGAACCGGTGGTCACGTTACAGGAGTTTATCCGCGGTCGTCCCGCCACCCTGATGATGGCGTGCTGGCAGGGAACCGTGCTTGCCACTGTGACAGCTGAAGTGTTGTGGTCGCAGGGAGCGACGGGAGCGGCGGTGGTGGTGAGGCTGATCGACCACCCGGAGATGGCGCAGGCTGCCTGCAGGCTGGCGAAAAAACTGGAGCTGTCTGGATTTCACGGGCTGGACTTTATGCTGGAAGCAGAGACGGGAGCGGCCTACTTGATCGAATTGAACCCGCGTAGCACGCAGCTTGGACACCTGCCCATGGCAGGCTGGGGCGATTTGGCGGGCGTACTCTGTCAGAAACTGGGCGCCAGTTCGCCAACTAACGCGGAGGAGCGAGCAGGCTTAAGTGAGGGGGAGACCATCGCCTTTTTTCCCAAAGCACTTTTCTCGAATCCAAAGAGCCGCTACTTACGCGAGGGATACCACGACGCGCCGTGGGAGGAGCCGGCGCTGCTGCAAGAACTGCTTAAGGAGAGCTGGCCCAATCGTCAGTGGCCGGCACGACTGTATCACTGGCTGCGGCCACCTCGGGAGGGACGGGCCGAGGGTTATGAAGAAACGACCCCAGATCACTCGCCCCAGATCACTCGATAGATCGATAGCCACACGGCAAAAACCTACTGGCTTCGTTGCAGCGCCTGACGCAAATGTCTGCTAAAGAACTCCGCGTGGGGAGGGTGAAACATGCTTTCATGGTCGCCGGGGACAAAGACCACCTCCACCGGTTCCTGCACAACCTCCTTCCAGCCCAGAGTGTCATCGGTGCCCGTAACGTACGGAACATCGGCGGCACGGAACAACATTACCCTTCCAGGATAGGAGGCCTGCGTACGAGTCTGCATCGCGCCCACACGAGACCAACTATTGTTGAACACGGCATCGGGCAGGGCAAATCCTAAAACCCGCTGCAAGTTCACCACTGCCCGACGATGCTTGGTGAAGAGTGACTCCATCCTGGTGCCGGAAAAATGCCCAACGCCGTCCAGAACGTAGGCGAGCTTCTCCCTGCCGTGCGCCGCTCGGAATCGCTGGGAGTGAAACTTCAACTTGGCAACGAGCCAGGTGGTCCACTTGCTGGGGACGGCGGAATGGTACCCGGGACGCTCAGAGTCGAACAGCGCTACCAAGCCCACCTGACGATTATGATCGTGGAGTTGCCGGGCAATCTCGACGGTCAAGGAACCTGCAGCGCACCAGCCGGCTAGTAACAGCGGGCCGCTGGGATACACGTTGAGAATTTCCTTCACGTAGGTCGCCGCGAGTTCCTCGACTGATTGCTCCTGGGGAACATCGAGTAATTCACGCACCCCGTACACCGGCCGATCAGGCTCAACAATCTGGGGCAACACTCCATAGAGAAGGTAGGAGTGGACCACGAACAACGGCGCAGACTTGCCGCGGGGGCGAATCGGCACAATCGTCGGCGGCGGTTCAGCACGATCGATGATTTCAGCGAGTGCTCGAACCGTCGGTGCATCAAACAAGAGGCTGATGGGCAGACTCACGTGCAGGGCGCGATAAATGCGGGTAAACAGGTTAACCGTCAGCAGGGAATATCCACCGTAATCGAAAAAATTGTCAGTCACACCGAATTCAGCAGTATGGAGAACATCGCGGAAGATGGCGAGCAGTCTCTCTTCCAATGCCGTTTGCGGCTTTACGCCTTCGGGTTGCTGATAGGCGGCAAGTCCGGCAGTGAAGGAGCTGAATGCCGTAAGGGCCTTACGGTCTAGTTTGCCGCTGCTGGTTAGAGGCAGCGCCTGCAACACCACGAAGCGGCTGGGCACCATGTAGGAAGGAAGCAAGCGGGAGAGGTGGCCGCGCAGCCGGCGGAGGTCGGGCTGCTGGCCGGTGGCGGTGACAAAGGCCACAAGATAAGGCTCGCCCAGGCCATTGTCGCGCAGGGCGGCAGCTGCATTCTCAACCCCGGGAAACGAGCGCAACGCTGCTTCGATTTCGCCCAGTTCGATACGATAGCCACGCAGCTTTATCTGCTGATCGAGACGCCCAAGGAACTCAAATTCCTGCTTGTTGACCAGGCGGACGAGGTCGCCCGATTTGAACATGCGCGCGCCAGCAACCTGGGAGTACGGGTCGGGCAGGAAGCGCTCCTGGGTGATCTCGGGCCGATCGACATATCCGTTGCCTACACCCACCCCGCCGATGTGCAGCTCGCCGGGCACTCCTGGGGGGAGCAGCCGCCCAGTCTCATCGAGCACGTAAAACGTGGTGTTGGCAATCGGCGGCCCGATGGTAACCGCACCGGCCTCGGACTGGATGCGCAAGACCCCGGAGTAGATGGTGGTCTCGGTGGGCCCATAGCAATTCCAAAGCTCTCCGCCCAAGCGCAGCAACTGCGTGGCGAGGTCGCGGGGAAGCGCTTCTCCTCCGGAGATAATCTTGAGGTCGTGTTTACCCTGCCACCCGGAGGACGCCAGCAGGCGCCAGGTAACCGGGGTAGCCTGGAGAACAGTGATTTCATACCTCTGGAGCATTTCCGACAGGCGGTTCGGGTCGGCCGCGGTAAAACGATCGGCCACCACCAGTGTTCCGCCGGATGACAGCGGCAGGAACATATCCATGGTGGCGATGTCGAAGGAGATGGGCGCGACCCCAAGCATACGATCTCGAGCGGTGCAACCGGGCTCGAGCGCGATGGAATGCAGCAGGTTGACCAGCGATCGATGCGAGATCGCTACTCCCTTAGGCTTGCCGGTCGTACCAGAGGTGTAAATCATGTACGCGGGATGGTCCGGCGTGAGACCGTTCTCTCTGGGATCGTCGCATGCCGACGCCTCAGGGACGTCGTCCAAATGCATAACCGCAACCGCCTCCCGGGTGTGCAGCGTGGGAAATGAGGGGTCGGCGATGAAGGCGGCAGGGCGGCACTCGTCCAGGATGGTTTCCAGGCGTTGACGCGAGTCCTGGAGATCGAGGGGCACATAATATGCTCCGGCCTTCAGAACACCCAGAAGCGCAACCGGGAGATCGGCGGAGCGCTCCATGCACACTGCGACACCCCGGCCCGGCCCGGCGCCGAGCCGCCGCAGCCTTAGTGCGATGCCATTGCTGCGTTGATCGAGCTGCCGATAGGTCAATTGATGCTGCTCAGAAGCAACCGCGAGGGCATCAGCAGACCGTTGCACCCGCTGCATCACCAGCTCATGCACGCATGCCTCGGCTGGATAGGGCGCTGCCGTATCGTTGAGAGCCCGGTAATGCTCCCGGGCATCGGTCGGGTCGAGCAGGGGCAGCATCTTCCAGGGAGTATCTGGGGCGGTCGCGGCGCCTGCCACCAGGCTATCGAAGTAATACAGCCAGAGATGCAGGACGGACTGATCCCACAGACCGGTGGTACTGGCCAAATGAACCTGGCAGCCGCTGTCGGAGAGGCTAACCGCCATGCGCAGGCATTGCTCCGGGAGATCGGCCGAGGAGACCGGCGGGGTGGCGGAAACAAACTCCACTGCGCAGGGCTGGTTCGAGGAGGCAGGCACCCTCAGACAGGTCGAAAGCAGCGAACGGAACGACGCCTCATCGTCGAAGGAAAAAGTCAGCACCGCCCGATCGGCGGCGATATTTACCAGGGTCACAACCTCCTCCCCGGCGAGCCGGGCAAGCAAGGCAGCAAAAGCGGTTAGAAGGAATGCATCGCGGCCTGCTTGCAGCACGGCACAGGCCCGGGAAAGGCGATCCAGTTGCTCGTTGCCAAGCCCATAAGACGTCTCAGCGAGTGAGCTGGGCGTTCCCCTGGAGAAGCGATCCACAGGCAGGCGACCGAGCAGCTCCGCGCCGTGTCGTGCTTTTGCCCTGCCCTCCGCCATCGCTCTGCCTGTGCCGGCTATCGCTCCCCTGTCTGAAATATCGACAGACCTCAAAGCGCCGGTGCGGAGCGAATTCGTCATTGAGATCCTACCGTCGTACCTTTCGTTAATGGGCCTAAACCTACCCAACCGGACGAGATGCATGCCGGCAAGGTGAAACGGTCGAACACGAAAAGCACTCGAGCAAAACCCCAACCGCAGAGCCCGCCAGTTACCTCTTGTGAACAATTCCGGGTGCGCCCAGGGGCACGCGGCACCCGCTTACACTGCCAGCGCGAAGGGATTTATTTGTGACGTTGCCTGGCCCAGGAAAGACTCCGTCGAATTTCCGGTAGCAACGCTCGACGCCGTATCCTTTTTTGCAATAAAGTTTCCACTTATGCAACTAGGGGGAATGCGTGCGCCCCGGCCTGCATAATAACCTATCACGAGATGAAACACTCCAAGGTAACTCTTCACTATTGTGCAGGGGGATTACCAAAATTAGCTGGTATTCCACAAAATAGGCGATAGACTTTGGGTGTTGACGAAGGGTGTTATTCCCCCCGCAAACGCGTTTCCCCGCTGGATGTGGGCTGTACCAGTCGGAGCACGCAGATTGAACGCCCCTTGTCGTGACTGTGCCGGTCTCCATCTCGTTTCAGATTAATTAACACTGAACGTTACTTAGCGATTTATTTTTCAGAAGTCTGCCCCGGCGGACTCATAGACTTCCTGGTTGCCACCATCCCCCCGTGGTTTATGTATTGGGCCCCCGCCTAGGTTTTGATTGTATGCCCTTCCCCCCAAGGGTGAACCAACGAGGCCAAGTCTTCGCAAGTGAAATTCCTACTGCAGATGGTTAAGCAACAGGTCACTGCAACAGTAAATAGCGCTCCGCCCACGAGGGTATGAACGTCCACTGCATTCTTGCCTGAGAGAGATCCCTATGTCTGCTTCTGAGTCCGTTTCCGAATCGATAAGAGCTCCGTACCGGGCTCCGCTGGAATTCAGCGCCCAGGCCGCACGGCGCAGGCCGCCCAGCCAGGATGCATTGAACGCCTGGATCAGGATGGCGACAGATCTGCTGGCAGTGATTTTGGCGCTCTGTTTGGCATCGGTCTTTCGCTTCGACCTTTCTCCAGCCGAGTGGGTTCACGCACACCCGTGGCTTTTGACCGGAGGTGATTTTCCCATTCATCCCGGCTATCTGCTCTTCTTCGCCGCTACGCTTCTCTTCATCAACCGGCGGGATGGCCTCTACGATACGCTGCAGGCTAAAGGCTCTTTGCACGAGCAGCGAAAGACGGTGCAGGCTTGTTTTGCCACCGGACTATTGCTGTGCGGTGGGTTGTATGTGATGCATAACACCACGATTTCGCGCGGCTTCGTTGCCTACGTGATCGTTTTGACGACATGCTTTCTCTGCCTGTTGCGAGCACTCTGGCGTTGGTCTCTGTATCGAAAATATGAACGAGGCGTCGATACCAGAAACGTGCTTATCGTTGGCACCAGCCACATGGGCAATGCCGTGCGCCGGCAGATCAGCAACAGCGCTCATCTGGGCCGGGTGTTTAAAGGATTCCTGGAGGCGCCGGATGGCAGTTCCACTTCGGAATCCCAGGAATTTGTGCTTGGGGATCTGAAACAACTAGCACCGGTGGCCAGGCAATATTTTGTCGACGAGATTATTATCGCGGAACGCTGTTCCACAGCGGCGGTGATCGAAGTCATCGAAATTGCCCGGCAACTGGATATCGAAGTTCTCGTCATGCCCGGCTTCTATGAGGACCTCACCCCTGAAGCGCCCATCGAGTACCTGGGCAACCTGCCGGTTGTAGCACTGCATCGCCGCAACGGTAAGGTTATCGGGAACCTGATGAAAAGAATCGCCGATTTCGGCCTGTCGTTGTTTTTAGTGGTGGCGCTGCTGCCCATGTTGCTGATTATCGCCCTCTTGATCAAGCTCGATTCACCCGGGCCGGTCTTCTATATCTCTCATCGCATTGGGAAAAAAGGCCGGGTATTCCCCTGCTATAAGTTCAGGACCATGGTCGTCAACGCAGAGGAGCTCATCCACACGTTAGCTTCTCTCAACGAGCGCGATGGAATTCTCTTCAAAATCACCAAGGATCCCCGCGCAACCAACATTGGCCGCATCCTGCGAAAGTTCAGCCTGGACGAGCTACCCCAACTCTTCAACGTATTGGGCGGCGATATGAGCCTGGTGGGGCCGCGGCCACCGCTGGCCAGAGAGGTTGGACAGTATGAGTTGGAGCACTTTCGCCGGCTGGAGGTCTTGCCGGGAATTACCGGGCTTTGGCAGGTCAGGGCACGGCAAGACCCGTCATTCACCCGCTACGTGGCGCTCGATTTGGCATATGTGGAAAACTGGAGCTTCTGGCTGGACTTGAAGATACTGGTTAAGACAGCTGAGGTTGTTCTGCGAGGAACTGGCTCGTAGGGGACTTGTATCAGCGGTTGTTTCCGTTGCCGAGTCATGAGGGCTTGCGACCCTAAGCATTGGGTCAAGCCTCACGCGGTGCCCCCCGGTGTCGATCTGCAACCAGCGCTGTGCCCCCTGCCCTTTCATGGACCAATGTAAACCGCGTAAGTTACTAATTAAGCGAAAGTAAGAACCTCGGTCACACAAAGAGCGCATTTTTTGCCGGGTATCGCGCAAAATATTCTTTCCCTCCGTCGATTTGTTCAGTAAACTCAGTGAATCCCAGGGGGAAAGCCAGATGTATCGGAGGTACGGCCTTGACACCTAACAATGAAACCAAACCCAAAAGTCTAAAGCGTGATCAGCTCGTCGTTGAAGAGCTGGGCACAGAGCTGATGATCTATGATCAGAAGCGTAACCAGGCGTTCTGCCTCAACCAGAAAGCAGCTTTTGTCTGGCAGCATTGCGATGGCAAGACAACTGTTGCTGAAATCGCAGCAAAGCTGGCATTGGCGTTAGACGAGCCGGCTGACGAGAAAGTAGTTCAATTTGCGCTGCAAAGCCTTTCGCAGGACGGCTTGCTTGAGCCTTCCAGCTTCCTTCCTTTGGTTCCGGCGGGTATCACGCGTCGCGACCTGATGCAGAAGATCGGTGTACGGGCGGCTATTTCTCTGCCGCTGGTTACTGCGCTGTTGGTTGCCACTCCGAAGGCCCATGCTTCCGGCAAAGGATCTACGTGGTGGCCCGGTCATAACCACCATCACTAAGCAGAAGGCTGGCTTTGCCCTGGAAAGGCCTCCCCTCTGCTCCTTGGCTTCAGTCGTTTGATCGCTCACTGAGTTATCGATTCTGGAGCCGATGTCGATTGTTCTCATTACTGCGGTTATAGCCTGGCTCTCGATCCCCGCGAGAAAATTGCGCGAACCGAAAAGCTTGCAAGTTTTTCCTTCCCCCCGAAGTTCTTAAATTCAAGTACCGCTGCCGAAGGACAAGTAACGTGTCTTTGTCTGACGATTTAAGCGAGAATGTTTCCCAGACGGTGGGACTTATTCCGTATTTTCCGCAACCCGCTAGAATAAGGCTCAGGGCCCAGGATCAAGGGAATGCTCTGGGTCTTACTTCTTTCGGAGTTCGTTTCGATCTATCATCGAATCAGGCGGATTTACTGAGGGACGCATTGCTCCACCTTCCGCTGGAGTGCAAGAGATCGTTTTCAGCCTCGATTAGCCCGCAGTACTCTCTCATCCATCGCGACCAATCCTCCCAAACGGCGAAGCCATCCTATCGTCTCTACCGCAGCGGCCGGCGGCTCTTCGCCTGCGCTGACCGGGCGGAATTTCTTCATCGCTTTGGATCGATCCTCTCCCTCTACGTGGCGGAGGCAAGCCGCAAACGCACCTTTGTTCACGCCGGCGTCGTGGGTTGGGGTGATCGCGCAATTCTCATTCCCGGCCGAAGCTTCTCCGGAAAAACTACTCTCGTGGCGGAGTTGGTTCGCGCCGGAGCTATCTACTACTCTGACGAGTTCGCAGTGATCGATAAACAAGGCATGGTTTACCCCTATGCGCGGCCCTTACAGGTAAGAGAAAACGGTTCGCGACAGCAGACCGAACGGCCGGTCGAAGAGTTCGGCGGGATTGCCGGCCGCGACCCACTCCCGGTGGGCTTGGTGATCGTAAGCCGGTACAAGCCGGAAGCGCACTGGCGTCCCCGGCAAATCTCACCGGGGGTCGGTCTTTTGAAAATACTCGACAATACCGTCTCAGCCAGGAGATCCCCGGCAGTTGCCATGAGCACCCTCAAGCAGGTTGTATCGAATGCTCTGATCGTGCGCGGAGTTCGGGGTGAGGCCTCGGAGGTGGTCGCCTGGATCGCCGCCCATCTCGGATCGCCTGCAGCCTTCCCCGAGTTGACACAATGACTTCCGAATCAGAGTTCCTGCTGGCCACCTTGCGCGGGCAAGGCGCTCCCGCTCCGCCTTCGATCAACTGGCAAGTTCTTCTGGATCTGGCCGAGAGTCACGGCGTTTTGCCGCTTTTTTGCAGAGATTTTGCACATGAGCTGCCGGAGACATTCGTAAGCCGTTTACGAACCCAGTGGGCTTTGTCCGCGCTTTTAGCCACTGAGCTGGAAGGTCTCCTAAAGCAATTCTGCCTCCACGGCATCGAAGTGTTGTCCCTCAAGGGTCCGGTGATGGCGGAGGCTTTGTACGGTAGGATGGGCTTGAGACCCTCCGACGATCTTGACCTGCTGGTCCAGCCCCAGGATTTTGCTCGCGCACAAACCCTCCTGACCGATCTGGGTTTTAATCCCGTTCAAGAAATGGACGATTACCATCAACCCTTTAGTCGAGGGGATATTTTTGTCGAGCTCCACTATGCGGTTGCTCCGCGTTCCAGCCCAGCCATGGATCTCGAAGCTGCATGGCGGCGTGCACAGGTCATGCAGTTTCGCGGACAAAGAAGCCGATTTTTTGCCAAGCCGGATCTGCTTATCTATTTAACCATCCATGGGATCAAGCACCGGTTTGCCCGGTTGATTTGGGTTCTCGATGCGGTTCACGCCTTGTCAGATCTGGATGACGGCGATCTGGCTCAAGCTCTCCACATGGCTCACACCATCGGCATGGAAGGCTCTCTGCTCACCACCTGCGAACTCGCGCGGTTGGGCTTCAACCTGACGCTGCCTGCAACGGCTGCGGCGGCTATCGCCCGCAAACCGGTGATCGCGGCCCAGGCGGGAGCGATGTGGGAAAAAATTCCGGCGGGACCAGCAGAACCGCAAACCTCGCATCAAGGTGCGGGAGTGTTCGTCCAACTGGAACCGGATGCGCGCAACCGCTGGAGACAGCGCCTGCGCTTCTTCCTTCCCGCCGCACAGGACCACCTTTGGGCGGAAAATCACAATATCGATCCCCGGTGGATGCTCTTTCTCCGTCCCTTCCGCCTGTTGTCCAAGCACGGACCCGCCACAGTATGGCGCACACTCTTTCCCCGCTTCATTTTCTAGCCACACCGGTCTAAATGACGGTTTTAGACGGGCTAGTCTTTGTATGAAGGGCACGGCTTGACAGGCTGCGGAAAAACTCGCATTTCTGAAGGGGACGGGCTTCAGCCCGTCCATAACCACTTGGCAATGACCGCGGCTTTAGCCGCTGAGGGATGCTTTCCCCTTCAAAACGGCACTTTTCCCGCAGTCTGTAAAGCCGTGCCCTTCGTCAACAGACGCTATCCAATGAAAAAAGGAGGCTGCCCGATCATTTCCGAGCGCCTCCCTTTTTTCCGGCTTGGTATTTCTGCCCAGCAGTTTCGCAATTGATGTAGACCGAACCCGGATTTCCTGTGGAGCTTCGTGGGGCCACCACACTGCATGCGGCTTTCCGCGAAGAAAGCCGCACATCACCTCTCTCAACCAGTGCCGCGCTGCAGGAAATCCGGGGGAGCGAGAGGCCTTTTCGTGGTTTTCTCCCAAGGAAAACCACACCTCGCAAACTTTACCACGCCACGGTAATTGCGAAACTGCTTTAGTGTGGTTTTCGGTATTCGATTCCTTCATCCTTCAGGTAGTACTCCGACGAGCAGTAATCCGAACCGCAGATCATCGACTCCACACCTGCATACTGCATCTTCGTAATCAGACCCAACGCACCGCAATGAGGACAAGCCAACACGGCCACATACGGGTTGTTTGCCTCGCCCATCGCTCCCGTGTTCTCCAGCACAAACAGGGTTCCAGGTTCCATCTGCTCTGGAATCCACTCTCCAAGCAATTCAAGCTCTGTCAACATGCCATTCCTCCTGTGCGATCTGTTACCTGGCTCCGTTCATTGTTCTAGAGCGAGCAGGGTTCGCCCTGCGTCCCTTCTATCCTCTGCCTCCCTCCTGCGGTGATACTTCACATTCGCTACTCCAACCAACACTGCCACTGACTTTTTTGTTGGTGAAGCTCTCCGCCATCCTATGGCGGAAGCCTGGTGGCGGCGTGCCATGGCTTCGAAAAGACAATACAACAGCGCCACCCTTGCGCGGCGTCCCGGTAACAAAATATCCGCGAAGAAAATTCCAAATCCACTCCAGCGCGATCAAGCTTATGCTGCGCGGCAGCGCGGGCATGACAGTCATCCGATACGATTTGGGTGGTGCTTGGATTGGCTGATCGAAATTAAGGCGGCGCGGCGGGCCCCACCAGCGCTCTCCAGCAGGCTGCTGTCGCGGCTTCTTATCAGTTGGGCCCACAATCGCAAGCCTTGGGATTCTGTTCTGCGGACGTATACCCATTGGCCGAGTCACCTACCCAGGTGAAGTTGAATTTCCGCATTCCGCCGCGGCGGTTGACCTCATTCTTTCCGCGACTTCTGCTTTCGTCAATCCACGATTCGTTCGCCTTGATCGATTCCCATGGCTTATGCACCAAAGATGCATACACTAGAGCGGTTTCGCAACTACGCGGTCCTCTAAAGGTTCGCGAGGAGTGGTTTTCCTTGGCAGAAAACCACGTAAATCTTTTTGCTCCCCTCTACACCAATTGCGAAACCGCTCACGGCCGCGCGGCCAGCGTCTTCTGCTGTGGAATCGCGCTCGCTTGGGCCGGCGGTGTAGTTGCATTCGCCCCATTCAATTCCCGATAGATCGACTCGTTGCGCAGGATCGCCTGCACGTACTCGCGCGTCTCGGTAAACGGTATCGATTCCACAAACTCATCCATGCCGTGGTACTTGCCAATCGCCTCCCAATCCGTTACCCGGCTGTCGCCCGCGTTGTAGGCCGCGAACGCGTAAGGCGCCTGGCCGTCAAACTTATCCAGTGTCTGTTTCAGATAGCGCGTGCCCAGCCGGATGTTGGTCTCCGGATTGAGCAGCTCGACCTCGTTAAAGTGCCGGATGCCCTCTTCCCTGGCCATCGAGCGTCCGACCGAGGGCAGCAATTGCATCAACCCGAAAGCATTGGCTGGGCTGATCGCCGCCGGGTTGAACTCTGACTCCTGGCGGATCAGTGAGGCCACCATGTAGGGGTCCAGCCCATTCTTCGCCGCTTCCTGCTGAATTGCCCCCCAGTACTGTTGCGGAAAAAGAATCTTCCAGTAGCCGATGGGAATGGTGTCAATGGGCGCCGACGTATAGAAGGGCAGCGCGCGCTTCAGAACCCGCATCGCCCGGAAGGCCTCGCCATCCGAGGCATAAATCTCCGCTTCGGCAAAGGCTCCCCACTGCTCGCTGCCGTCGGCTGCCTGAATCTCCGCCGGAATGTACTCATTCAATCCGGCGTTGGCCAGCAGGTGGGCTTTGATCACGTGCTCGTCGTCCTCCGGCACGTCATCGGTCAGCGCGGGAATCTCCTCGCGGTTAATGTTGGTGAGCATCGCCACGTCAGCGGGCGTCACCTGGCCAAGTTCCGCCATCCGTTCTCGAGCCATTTGCGCATAGTAGTAGTGCTCAAAGACCCGGGAGACGGTCTGGTAGTAGGCCGCTGCCATGGCGGGCTGGTGCTCCTGCTCCGCATACAGCCGGCCCCGCCAGTAGAGCGCTGCGGGGATCTCCTTGCCGCCCGCATACAGCGCAATCTGCCGGTCAAATCGCAGCGCCGCTTCGGAGTAATTTCCCAGACGATAATTCAGCCATGCCGCCTTCCAGTGGCTGCTCGGCGCATAGCGGTGACTGGGAAACCGTGTCGCCAGATCACCGTAGTACTGAATCGCCTGCGGATAGTCCTTGCGCAGCAGGTACATATTTCCCGAAGAGTAGAGCGCTTCGGCCAACCACGGGCTGGCCGGGAAGCGCTGTTCCATCTGCCCCATCAAGGATTGCACTGCGTCGCTATCGTCCTTGTTGCGCGCCAGTTCCACGGCCAGGTACATGCGCCGCGCGCCGTTCTCATCCTGCGTGTCGGGCAGCGCGTCCAGTTCCGCTTTGCTCAGGCGTTTGTCTTTCAGGTCACACTCGGCTGCGGCCACCAGGAACGAATTCTTTTCCTCGGAATTGGATTCTGCACTGTCATTGGCCAACCCGCGATACTCTTCAGCCGCCTCGGAGTAGCGGCCGCCGGCATAGAGAGCATCCGCATGCGCCCGGCGTTCCCGCAACGTCAGCGGCGCCGACGCGCCCACCACCGCGAGCTGCGCCTTGGCCTGTTGCCCTTCATCGCTCAGAGGAAAGGTGAGGAAGATGTGGCGATAGAGCCTGGCCGCTTCGTCCACGCTGCCCGTCATCTGGCTGGCCCGGGCCAGCGCCAGCTGGAAATCCGCGTGCGCGGCGATAGCATCCGCCCCATGCTCGTGGAGCACACGCAGAGCCGTCTGCGGATCGTTTTGCTGCAACGAGAGATTCGCAATCATCACCGGCAGGTGACCGACAAAGATGCTTTCCGGGTACTTCGCGGCGAAGCCCTTCAAGAGTGTCTCGGCATCGGACAGCCGGCCCGACTCCATCTCCGCCTGGGCACTCAGAAAATCGGCGTAGTCGTCCAGGGTCTTTCCCGCCGCATTCGCCTTCTGGAAGCTGCTGACTGCTTCGGGATAGCGACGGTCCAACAGGTAGGCATGTCCCAGCGCCATGTACGCTGCCGAAGCCGCTTCCGCGGTGTGCGCATGGGCATAGGACGTGACCCCGGCATAGGCTGCGGGCGAGCGCATCGTCGCCAGTTCCTGGGCCATGGGCCGCAGCTGTGAAGACGCGACAAAGGCCCGCTGCAGTCTGCGGCTACGGGCAATGCTTCGGGCACTGCGTGGCTTGCGCCGGGTCTTCACGTGGCGAACGTGCGTACTGACCGGCGCCTTCTTGCCATGCGCCGTCGAGGCCGGATGCGCCACATGATGCGCATGCTTCGGCGCCGGCGTCCCAGGCGTGGCCTGCGCCGCGCCTGCCGTGCTGCTTACGGCAAGCAACAACAGCCAGGGCAGAAGGGGTCTTAGGTCCGCGGTTGCCATTCGATTCTTCGCTTCCCCTTCACTTCCCTGCCGGAGCGGATCGACAAGATCAACCTGCTGGATGAGCAACGGGAAATCCGCACTTATAAGACTCTAAGCGGAAAATTTGGTTGCGCGCAGGCTTTCCTACCACCACAACCCATTATGGGAACCCGATCCAACACCGCTGTCCCGCGATGTCCGCGCAGATCGGGCCTATTTCGCAGATTACGCATTTTGCCCTGCGCCGCTATGCCCATTTAGTATGAGTGAGAAGCGCAGGGCCGGCATGGCCCACCCGATGCGCTCACGATGCCCTTCTCCTTAGCGCGCGCCGGCCGAGCGCACCCGCAGGAGAACGGCCTGGAAAGGTCGAATTTCTGAACCCGTCAGACATGCCCATCATCCAAGCACAAGGGACCGAAGAACTTCACCCTGACATCTTGCTGGTCAATCGGGCCCGCCAAGGCGATGTACAGGCCTTCGAACAACTGGTGAAGCAGTACGATCGCCAGGTGTTTCCGCATCGCCCAGCACATCACCCAGAACCGCGAAGATGCGGAGGACGTGGTTCAGGATGCGTTTTTAAAGGCTTACGAGAAGCTGGAGCAGTTCCAGGGTAATTCCAAGTTCTACACCTGGCTGGTGCGCATCGCGGTCAACGAATCGCTGATGCGGCTGCGCAAGCGCCGTACCGGGCGGATGGTGTCGATCGACGAGGATGTGGAGACCGAAGAAGGCTCCATGCCGCGCGATCTGGCCGAATGGGGGCCCGACCCCGAGAGATATATGGGCAGTCGGAGATGGCAGAGATTCTGCGTAAGACGATCCAGGGTTTGCCGCCTGGGTTTCGCGTGGTTTTTGTCTTGCGCGATGTGGAAGGACTTTCGACGGAAGAGACCGCCGAAACGCTTGGGCTGAGTGTTCCCGCGGTCAAGTCGCGGCTACTTCGGGCGCGGCTGCAGTTGCGGGAGCGGTTGAGCCGCTACTTCCGCAAGAATGAGGATGGTACCAAATGACTTGCACAGAATTTCTGGCGCAACTCGGCGATTTCCTCGATAACCAGGTGACTACCGGCCTGGTCGCCGACTTGGAAGATCATCTTGCGGGGTGCGAGCACTGCGTGATCACCATGCAGACCACGCGCAAGACCATCGAGATCTACCGCAATCACGAGATTTATGAGCTGCCCGCTGGGCTGCGCGAGCGCCTGCAGGCCGCCATTCTGGCCAAGTGCAAGAAGGGGTGCTGAGCTCCCGAAGAAATCAAGCCTGACAAGCAAGGCCACCACACGGGTGGCCTTTTTCTCTAGTTTCTACATATTTCGGAGCTGCGAATCGGCAGTGCGGAAAAACTGAAAAAGTCGCTTTTCTGAAGGGGACGGGCTTCACAGGCTGCGGAAAAACTCTTGTTTTGTATCAGGGCACGACTTTAGTCGTGCCGTAAACGACTGAAAATACGTCGGCCTTTAGGCCCTGAGGTACGTCTTTCTTGACCCGATCGCGGGTTTTTCCGCAGCCTGTTTAGCCCTGATGGCGGGCTAGTTGTTGTCCTTGCGCTGCAGGGTGGGACGGTCTTCGCCCGGCTGGGAAGAGCTGGTGGCATTGGGATCGTTGCTCGGGCCGCTTGCGCGGCGCAAAGTCGGTTGGCTGGCTTTGCCGTCGTTCGGCTTGCGCTTGTTCTCAATGCGCGCCAAGCGCGCCTTGACGTCGTCGAACTCCGAGGTGGTGACCACGTACTCTGCCCGCGGCGGCAACAGCGTGGCAATCTCCTTTTGCGTTGCCTCAATGCGGTCCGGGGTTTGGGGATGCGAGGCAAATGCCTTGGAAATCAGGTGCGGCTTGGTCTTCTCCAGGTTTTCCAGCTTCTCAAAGATGGTTACGAACGCCTGTGGGTCGTAGCCCGCACGGTACATATACTGCACACCCAGAAAATCGGCCTGCGCCTCAAAGCCACGGGAGAACGACAAAAAGGTTATCGGTATGCCAATCTGTGCCGCCTCGTAGATGCCGTACCCGGTCCATCCCCCGATAAAGATTAGCGGAATCGTGCCCAGCTGGGCGTAGTTCATCCGCGTCTGCTCCCGCACCGCGTGGTGGGCGGCCACATGGGAGATCTCGTGGGCGATCACGCCCGCCATCTCGGCTTCATCGTCTGCGGTCAGAATCAGGCCGCTGTTGACAAACATGAAGCCGCCGGGGAGGGCCATGGCGTTGACCTCATCGGAGTCGATGACCTTGATGGTGAAGGGCACCTTGGCGTCGGAGTTCTTCACCAGGTTCTGCGCAATCCGGTTGACGTACTCCACCACCACCGGATCGTCGACGAACTTGACGCTCTTTTGCAGCTGCATGGAATACTGCTTGCCCATCCCGATTTCGGTTTCGGTGGAGTACCAGTTGCCTATACCGCGACCGCCAATATCGCGCGTGCCCACAGCATTCACGTCGTCGATGCTGCCCGGCTTGACTCCGGGCATCGTCGCGTCGGCGGGGGCCTGGGCCGAGCCGGTCGCAGGAGAGGCTGAAGCAGAAGCGGGCGGCGTGGAAGCCGATGCAGCCGGAGTCTGCTGCCCGCTTTGCGGGGGGTTCTGTCCGTACCCGGCCAGGGCCAGGCCAGGCGCCAGCAGCAAGCTGCTGGCGAACATCAGTTCCGCGGGTATCAGCTTCTTGCGCAGCATTTTGTAAGTCGCTTCCTAGTTAGTTGTTGTCATCCCTGCGCTGCAGCGTGGGACGGTCGTTGCCTGGCTGGGATGAGTCGGGCGCGTTGGGATCGCTGTTGGAGCTGCTGGCACGGCGCAGAGTCGGCTGGTTGCCTTTGCCATTATCATTTAGCTTACGCTTGTTCTCGATGCGTGCCAGGCGGGCCTTGACGTCGTCGAATTCCGAGGTGGTAACCACGTACTCCGCGCGCGGCGGCAGTATGGTCGCAATCTCCTTTTGCGTCGCCTCGATGCGGTCCGGGGTCTGGGGATGGCTGGCAAATGCCTTGGAAATCAGGTGAGGTTTGGTCTTCTCCAGATTTTCCAGCTTCTCAAATATGGTTACGAACGCCTGCGGATCGTAGCCGGCGCGGTACATATACTGCACACCCAGAAAATCGGCCTGCGACTCAAAGCCACGGGAGAACTCCAAAAAGGTCAGCGGAATGCCAATTTGCGCCGCTTCGTAGATACCGTAGCCAGTCCATCCCCCGATGAAGATCAGCGGAATGGTGCCCAGCTGGGCGTAGTTCAACCGCGTCTGCTCCCGCACCGCGTGGTGGGCGGCCACGTGGGAGATCTCGTGGGCGATCACGCCCGCCATCTCGGCTTCATCGTCGGCGGTCAGAATCAGGCCGCTGTTGACATACATGAAGCCGCCCGGCAATGCCATGGCGTTTACTTCATCGGAGTCGATGACCTTAATAGTGAAGGGCACCTTGGCGTCGGAATTCTTCACCAGGTTCTGCGCGATCCGGTTCACATACTCATTCACCACGGGATCGTTGATGAACTTGACGCTCTTCTCCAGCTGCATGGCATAGGACTTGCCCATGCGAATTTCGGTCTCGGTGGAGTACCAGTTGCCCATGCCGCGGCCGCCAATATCGCGGGTGCCCACGGCATTGACGTCGTCGACGCTGCCTGGCTTAACCCCCGGCATGGTAGGGTCCTTGGAAGCCTGGGGCGACCCGGACACAGGAGCGACGGGAGCAGGCGACGCCTCAGGGATGGACGAGGCGGGCGGGTTATCCGTCGGCGCCGGAGCCTGCTGGCTGGTTTGCGGGCTGTTCTGTCCGTATCCGGTTAAGGTCAGGCCGGGCACCAACAGCAAGCTACTTGCAAACATTAATTCCGCCGGTATCAGCTTCTTGCGCAGCATTTTGCTCATCGGAACCCCTTGACCCTTACAAATGGCAGCCCAGGCGAGGCGCGCTCTGGCTGTTAGACCTAGTATGCGCGTTTTGGCTAGCCGGCGGCCTGAAAAATCGCCACGGAATCAAAAAGTCTTTGCGTGGGATGGTTCCTGAACCGCTACGCAGTAAGCTGCCCTACGCTCTGCTTACCACCAGTTGCGGCCCAGCCTCGCTCTGCCCCCGCATGCGCAACAAAAAGGAGTTGGTCAAGAGGGTAAGCGTCTCAGGACACTCCTCATAGGGCAAATGCCCGGCGCCGGGGATCACGGCGAACTCCGCCTGAGCGAAGCACTGCTTTAAGGGCTCGGCAGACTCTACAGCAACCGCCCGGTCGCGATCTCCCCAAAGCAATAGCGCCGGGATTTGGCAGACACGTTTGAGCGCAATTTCCAGCTCGCCCATGTCGTCAAACCAGCGACTTAGCATACTCAGCAGGTAGGCCACAGTTCCCGGAACCCGCAGGGAGTCTATGTACTTTTCCAGGGAACCCTCCCGCAAGCGCGTGGGATCGCCGTACATCCGGCCCAGGGCGAGGGCTTGCATGGGTTCCGGCAGGCCGGTGATGCGGTTGGCAAACCAGGTTCCCAGGCCCGACAGGTAGAAGCGGATGAGGGGATCCGCAAGGTGGGAGAAGGGATTGGCAGGGGCGTGAAGCACCAGGTTTCGCACCCGGCTGGGGTAGTTTGCAGCCAGCATCAGGGCGACGGCGCCGCCGTGCGAGGTTGCCAGGAAGTCGGCGCAGCCCAGGCCCGATTGGTCCATGAACTCCGCCACCCGGTCGGCCTGGGCTCGCAGACTTGGGTCAATCCCCGGAACGCGTTCGGATTCACCGATGCCCAGCGCATCCACGGCATAGACGGTCGAATGGGCTGCCAGGCCGGGGATGGTCAGCTCCCAGGTAGAGGCGGTGCCCAGGAGGCCGTGCAGCAGGATGAGCTCCGGGCCGGCGCCCGCCTGGAGGCAGTGCATCTGGTGGCCCTCCACCTCGACCCAGTGTTTCTCAATCTGGATGCGCCCCAACGAGTCCAACATCCAGCGCGCCAATGCCATTGTGACCCCTTACCGTAACGACCCCGAAATTCACATTCTATTCAAATAACGAAAGAACACAATGGGTCTACGAAAGATGCCTGCCCGGAGTACCCCAGGGGGGATTGCCATCCTTAATAGAGCGTAACCAATTTGCTGAAGGTTGGATGGCTCATCCTCTTAATATGATCCGCGGCATGCCTACTCGTAATTTCCGTAGAGTTCCTGGGTTATTCGCCTTATGAGTCTGCCGCGAGAACTCGGATTATCCAGCCTCCGCACCCGGATTTCCTGCCACGCAGCGCTGGACGAGGGCGCGTGTGCGCCTTTCAGTAAGGAAAGGCGCTTAGAGTTTCTACATTTCAGTGAAGGCGGATAGATCCAAAATCTGCGGAACGCGCGAGTTTTCCGGTCCTCACCGCAGTTAAATGCTTTGTATCGCGGCTCCCGCGGGTAGCAACGTCTGTTTATCCCTCGGTATCCGCGTATCAGGGCACGACTTTAGTCGGGCCGTTGAGGCCCAACAAAGATTTGGGCTTTAGCCCCTGGGTTTTTTCTTTGCCCGGTAAAGGTGGCAGGGGCTGAACAGGCTGCGGAAAAACTCTTGTTTTGTATCAGGGCACGACTTTAGTCGTGCCGCAAACGATTGAGAATATGTCGGCCTTTAGGCCCTGAGGTACGTCTTTCCCGCCCAATCGCAAGTTTTTCCGCAGCCTGTGAAGCCCAACTCTCGTTCCATTCTGTACGGCCCGACTAAAGTCGTGCCCTGATACGCGGATACCGAGGGATAAACAGACGTTGCTACCCGCGGGAGCCGCGATACAAAGCCAAAACAAGGCATCCAAAGGAGTTTTTCTGGTTGAAATATCACCACGTCGTCCCTGAAATGAGAAACTCCAGGGCAGTCGCTTTTCTGAAGGGGACGGGCTTCAGCCCGTCCATATCTGCTTCCCAATGAACGCGGCCGCTGAGGGATACTTTCCCCCCTCAAAACGGACTTTTTCCGCAGCCTGTGAAGCCGTGCCCTTCGTACGATGACTGGCTCGTTTAAAACCGTAATTTGGACAGGTCTGAAGTTCAGGTCGCCCCTTTCAGGGGCTGGATAATCCGAGTTCTCGCGCAGACTCTTTATGCACCCGGGGCATTACCGAAAGGCATGCGGGATAAGCGGGATATGCGGGTTAAGTGCTCGCGCGGTTGCCGAGGCCCTAAACTTTTTGCAGTCGAATTGCATCTATGGAGTGCGGAGCACGTGCGATTTTAGCAACGCAAGTAAATGCCATGGTTACGAATATTGTTGTGCGCGTCCCCGAGTATCTCTGTCCGCAAGGAAGACGGTTCGTTGGCCGCCGTAGATCTCGGCGTTGGTCCAGACCGGTGGTCATTTCTCGACCGTAACCGGCTGCGACTAGCGGCCAAGCCTACTGCGCCGGACTGTTTACCTTCTTGCCGGTAACCACCGCGCATCGGTCATTCCCACCTTCGTACTCTGGTGCAAACATAACCATCGCCGTTACCTTCTCATTCACCGCAAATCTGAGCACAGATCAGATTGCGAGAGAGGTGAACGACAGGCCTGGCCTTAGCTGGTCTCTTGCGATCGGATGATCCGGCCGCCTTTGCGGCCCGGAGACTCCGCGTAAGCGACCCGCGGGCCGGCCGCGATAACCATTTCCTGCGGCCCGAGGCAAGACATCGCTCCAGACCGATCATCCATGATTCGATTCAACGGTTCACGACCAGCATCGCCGGGTTCGTGGGCAACGGAGATCACCCATGTTGCGAATGTCCATCGCCCTCGGGGCGACTCTCGGCTTGGCTCTGGTAGTGGCGAGCTCTCCCGTGGTGGCGCAAGTACCTGACCCGGTCGTGGCTGCACAGGCGCCTGTACCCGGCTCCGGCCACAACTACATCGGGCTGGCCAGCGAAACGGTGAATCCAGCTGATGGCTCGCTTACCTTTGATCTGCCCATGCCGCTACCACCCGGGCGCGGGATATCCCTTCCGTTTTCCATCCATTACGACAGCGGATTGATGTACTACTTATCTCCCTACAACGATCTCACCAGCACGTTTCCCGCTTTAAATTGGACGCTCACCCCTGGCTCGTCCGCTCCATTCTCCATCCCGTTTCTTAGCTTTTCGGCGCAAGTTCGGACAGCCTATTACATTGCCACCGGCCAGGGTCAGACCGAGACGTATGAGCAATGCAATTGGACGACCGGTTTTGTATTTCGTGGGTTGGATGGCGTTCAATATCCTTTAGGTCAAGTTGGGGCTCAGTGGTCGAATGCCGCTTCTGCGCCAGGTGATACCCCGGATCCGAATTGCTCCTACGAGCCTCCCGCAGGGGGCACATATCACGGAATTCTGGTAACTCCAGGCACGCAAAACCCCAACCAGAACTATGGTCAACCGTCCATGACGCTGACCGATCACAACGGGACGACTTACTCCTTCGCGGCTGTGCCCATCGGGCAAATTTCAAGCTTCGTGCCTTTTACTACGCCCGAACTTTTGTACCCCCAGACCATTACCGACCGCAACGGAAATCAAGTCACGTTGACCATTCTCGGGCCACATGAGACAGGGTATATCGACACCTTGGGACGCACAGTCGTGTCATGGACCTACGCCGGCTCCGGCGCCGAAACCATCGCGGTGTCGGGATTCGGAAGCGTTTCCATCAGCTCCACGATCTCCACCGGCAAGCTGACATTTCCCGGTTCGCTCACTTCTACCTCGCAGACAAACGGGCCCTGCGTTAAAAATAGTACCCAGCCTAACGCGACGACTTACTTGCAGAGCAGCGTGATCACGCTTCCCAATGGCGAGACGTACACGCTCAGCTTTGATCAAAGTTTCGGCCAGATCAATAATATTTTATTTCCTGGCGGAGGATATGTCAGCTATACCTGGGGCACCAACGCGTCCTCCAGCAGCGGGAATGCCAGCTACATGTTTACCAATGACAATGTTGTGAACCAGGAGAGTTGCGCCTATGAGTTTGACACGCCTGTCATCACCGATCGTTACGTCAGTTACGATGGCAAAAACGTGGCTCTCCATCAGCACTTTTCTTACACCACTACCTGGAACCCACAGGCTCTGGAGACGTGGGTGAAAACCACGACGGTCACCAGCACGGACATGACGACGGGTCAGGTCTCAATCGCTAAATATACCTACGGGCCAATTCAGGCGGATATCTACAACTCATCCAGCTGGCTGAGTGCCTCTCTGCCTGTGGAAAGGAGCATTCAATACGAAGACGGCAGCGGGAACGTGCTGGAGACCGTCAACAAGACCTGGGGCGATGTGCGGCATGTCATCGGCGAGCAGACCATCTTGTCCAACGGCCAAGGGTCGGCAAAGCAATATTGCTACGACGTGAACGAACAGCTGATCGGTATCTACGAATATGGCTTCCAGAGCGAAGGAAGCAAGACGGCCGATCCTGCTTGTTATACAAGTGCGTTTAAGTCCGGCAGTGGCGAGCAGGGTGACCCGGGGCTCAACAACAACGCCATTGGGCTTCTGGAGAGACGCACGGCAATTGCCTTGCACAACTTCATTGGGGCTTCTCCCTCCACGCACATTGTCAATGAACCGGACAGTGTTACCGTTTACGACGGCTCGAGCCCGGGTGTCGAGCAGAAGCAGTCCGCATTTGTTTATGACGGGAGCGCAATTCTCACCTCCCCTGTCGCCACCAAGACAGGTCTCGTCACTCCCCCTGGCTTACGCGGCAACGCCACCTCGGTCACGCAATGGTCAAATAACGGAGCATCCCCGGTCACAACCTATACCTACTATGAGACCGGTCAGATGGCCACCAAGACAGACCCCTGCGGCAACACAACCTGTTCCGACATGGCCGGGACCACGCACACCACAACATTCTCGTACAGTGACAGTCCTTCCGGAGGAAATGCCCCGGGTAATTCGAACGCCTATCTTACCCAGATCACCTACCCCAACACCGGGGTTGCGCACATCGAAAGCTACCAATACAACTACCCCTCCGGCAAAGTAACCCAGTCAACGGATCAAAACAAGATCGTAACCAACTACGCCTATAACGACCCGCTTGACCGGCTGACCTTGATCGACAATGCGCCCGGAACCATCAATTGGGCGACCAATGCTTCCGCTGAAAGCAAGACCACGTACAGCTATCCAAGCGTGACGGAGGTCGACACCGCTCAAGACCAGGTGACTACCGGGGACGGTGTGCTTAAGAGCAGCACCATCCTGGACGGTTTAGGCCACCGCATCAAGGCGGTTGGCCGCGACGGTTCGGTGGTGGAGACAGGCTACGATGGCCTGGGGCGGGTATGCGCGGTTTCGAATCCGGCCCTGGCCACCAACGCCCCAGCCAGCTTGAGCTGTACGGCGGGGTCCAATAAGGCCGTCGCCGCTACCGACGGTTATACGTATTTTACCTACGATGCGCTGGGGCGGAAGACGGTGCAGACGCAACCCGATGGTACGACACAGAATTGGCAATACGACAACAGCACCACCACCAACACCGTGGATTTCATCGATGAAACCAGCAGCCATTGGCAGTGGACTTACGATTCCCTGGGCAGGTTGAAAAAGACGCTGGAGAATGACCCGGTGTCGGGAGCTCTGACGCTGGAAACCGACTACACGTACGATCTGCTGGCGGACCTGCTCTCCGTCAACCAGAAAGGAGAATCGGGAGACGCGGCTCGCTATAGAACCTTTACCTACGACTCGTTGTCTCGCCTGACCAACGCGTGCAATCCCGAAGCCATCGCCAGCGGCGGGACCTGTACGGCAACCTCAGGTCCATGGAGCGCGGCCTACAGCTACGATGCAAATGGCAACGTAAGCACCCGGACAGATGCGCGCCCGATCGCCACCCACTACACCTACGACGCGATGGACCGGGTGACAGCCAAGAGCTATACGAACGATCCGGCGAATACGCCTGCGTTGAGCTACGGCTACGACAGCGAATACACCTGGCAGATGACCCAGGACGAGGATAACCCGGTGGGCCACCTGAACTGGGTGATGGCAACGGTGGGGACGACGAACGTGACCACCTGGACCAGCGGCGACTACGACCAGAGGGGCAATCTCACCGGCTATGTCAATTGCCTGGGATCGAATGCGCAGAGTTGCCCGGGCGCCGGGGTCGGCGCCAATTACGGTTACAATCTCAATGAGGATCTCACAGGAATTTCAGCAGACGCCTACATCACTACCTACAACGGTGAGATTGATATTTCCAACGGATTCGACACCGCCGGCAGGCTGAACTCCATCGTCACCGGGGCCCGAGTGTGCGGCACCTGCACCGTGCTCACTTCCACTGCCTTCTCCGGGCTTACGTACTATCCGGGTGGCGCCGTGGAAACGGCAAATCTTGCCATCGATCCGAGCACCAGCATTGTAGGAATTGCTCTTTCCAGAACCTACGACAATCGCGGCAGGATTACCGGGGAGGCGGACACCAACAGCCTGAAGCAAAGCGCGTACACCTATTCCGTCAGCTACGACGGCAGCGGCAGCGTCAAGGCTTATAACGACAGCGTGAACGGCGACTGGACCTTGACCAACGACAATTTGCACAGGTTGTCCAAGATGACCGTGACATTGGGCGGAGTGGCAGCTACCGCTCAGGAGACCTACGACCATTTCGGCAACCGCAACGTCGAGTACGTGACCTCCAACGGGACCCAGCTACAGCCTTCGCCCTACCTGAACTTCACTTCCGGCAACAATCGGGTTTCCAATTGGAGCTACGATAATGCGGGGAACCTGCTTTCCGACGGAAGCAATAATTACCTGTATGACGCGGAGAACAGGCTTTGCGCGGTGCAGCAACTCCCTCCTCTCACTGGCACGTTTGGCTATTTCTATGCCGCGAACGGCCCCCTGATTGGGCTGGGAAGCCTCACCAGTTTCACCTGCGACCTGACCAAAAACGGGATGTTAGCTGGAAGCGGATCGTTGAACAATGTGTATATGGCGGGGCCGCAGGGTGAGCGCCTGATAGAGACCAACGGCAGCTTCAACTTGCTGCATTACAATGTCTTCTGGGAGGGCAAGTTGTTGGGAACCTTCGCCGGAACAACCGAAGTCCAGACGAATTGGCACTTTGCGTTGAACGACTGGTTAGGCACCAAGCGGGTGACTACAACTTCCGCCGGCGCCCCCTGGACCTCCGTCGTCGGCGGGCCTTTCGGCGATTATCAATCGCAGACTGGGCCGGGCTCTGATCCATCCGAGGAACACTTCACCAGCAAAGTGCGCGATCCAAATTCCAATCTCGACTACTTCGGGGCGCGATACTACAACTCCAATATGGGCCGCTTCCTGTCGCCCGGATTCAAGGGGACAGGACTATCCAGATACGTTCCATATGCCGATTTCAACAACCCTCAAAGCTTCAATTTTACGCGTACGCGGGGAACAACCCGCTCACCAAACTCGATGCTGACGGCCATGACGTCAACGTTTGCATTACTGGTTCAGATGGAAGCCAGCAGTGAAGTCATTGCTGACTAACGACCAATAGCAAGCGGGCAACGGCATGGCAACGGAGGCTGAACGTACCCTCTCTGAACTCTGTCGGGACAAGGCTCTGGCAGCATCACGGACGCTAACGGAAACACTGTTGCTAGTACGACTTACGTTTCAACGGAGGAGCTGACTATACGGCAATCAGGCGGGCTACGAACCTGCTCGGAGCCGCAGAGCAGAACCGTAAATTACGTAAGGTGGAGCTACGGCTGAGTACGGGGCTGCATTATTAGGACCGGCAGCTTCCGGCATGGGCAGCAGCCTGCATAACTCTGACGTCCGCATTCGGGTGCAGCCAGGCGGTTCAGGCCGTACTGGCCGGACTGTTCGCAACTTACGTTTAAGACGAGCGCGGGAGAGGATGGGTACCTAGTGAGGTGGACGAAAGGCGAGGAGTATCTTGGAAACTGAAAGAAGTTGCGGTGAACCACAAATGTGACCAATAAGGCCACTGGATTGGGACCGGCAGGTCAGAAGGCGTGACACCAGCTGCGAAAATCTGGAAAGTTCTCAGTGGCTTCACTCAGATACAGATCGACCGGACAGGTCTGAGTGGATCAAACCCGGGAGGGCTGGTTCCCCAACATCACTTGAGTGAATCCCAAATGAAGGACGACTTTAAAACCGCGAGCAACCGGTAGTTGGCTTCGGACGCACGGTAGCTAACGATCGGTGGCTGAACCAGCAGATACGTTCTCAGAAGTGTTGTTACGTGAGCCGTGTGTTCAATAAGCACGGCATCTCAGTATAAGGGTCGAACTGATGAGATGGCCCCCCGGGATGTCACTTGGAGAGTAAGGAAAATCTACATACAGCCGGTGCAGTTGGAAGGACAGTCGTTTGCTAGGAGTTTGACGAGTTAACAATAGCCTCGCCGCAGAGTTCGTCAAAGCATAACCGCGGCTGGATGACGACCACTCCTATCTGCTGATCCGCAACCTGGAGGCCGTCATTCAACGGCCTGCGCAGCATTCGTAACAGTGCCAGCATCGCAGAGTCAGTCAACGTCTGTCGCCACCTACAATCTATCCTGATTCAGCATCGCCAGAAAGAGCCGCCATGCTTGCGCATGGGGAGTAGGGTGACACTCCACCCCTTCCAGGTAACTGCCTAGGAACCTTGGTATCTCGTTAGATACTCGTTGAAAACATGCGAGTTAACAAAATGCGGTCTCTAACGAGATACCCGAAGTTCCTTGTTGCGAACTTGTTGAAGGCAAAGGATCGAGGCGGAATAGGCATCCTGGCGCTCACGCGCCCTAGCCTCCGCTGCGGCAGCCGTCAAGGGTCTCCGCTACGCTGCGATGAACGCGCAAAAAGCGCGCGCCCTTGACCGCCGTCTCGCTGCGGGTGGTTCTCAGTTATGAGAAGAATGTCTTCTTCTCATGTGTCCAAAAACACATGAGAGAGGCAACGGCTTCAGTCGTGGGCTTCGGCCCCGGTCGCGCCTGTGAGGGAGTTAATCAGCCTAATAACGGCGCGCTGATCGCGTTCCGGCAGCAGCGTAATGCGCTGAAATCGCTTCCACAGACGCATACTCTCTGGATCACTCGTTACCTGTTCAAACTTCGATGCCTCGCGCGGCTGCGGCTTGATGCCCAGCAGTTCATCTGCGGTGACGTGCAGGGCGCCTGCCAGGGCGATCACTGCGGGGGCAGGCGGAAACCCGGCCTCGTTCTCGTAATAGGAAATCGCCCGCTGCGTGGTCTTGGCAGCCTTGGCCAGTTGCATCTGAGTCATCCCGCGAGCCTTCCTCAATCCGATCAGGCGCTCACCGAACGTGGTCTCTGTGTACTTCTTCCTGGGCATGACAGGGGTGATTGTAAGGTCCACTTGCCGGTTCTCCTGGACGATGCTCGTTGACATGGTAACGTATTACGTATAATCTCACGGCATCTAAACGCTGTGCATAAACTCACTCAATACGTCACAGTTTTTACTTGACAGGGTTTTGCAAAAAAGAGGGGTAAATGGCGCGCATCCCGGAGCATGAGATCGAGCGGCTAAAGAAAGAAATCTCGGTCGAGCGGCTGGCCGAGGGGCGGGGCATCAAGCTCACGCGGCACGGAGCGGATCTGCTGGGTAAGTGCCCCTTCCACAACGACCGGACGCCGTCGCTGGTCATCACTCCGGGGAAGAACCTCTGGCACTGCCTGGGCGCGTGTAACGCGGGCGGGACGGCGATCGACTGGATCATGCGGGCTGAAGGCATCAGCTTCCGTCATGCAGTGGAACTTCTCAGAGTCGATCATCTTCCCTTAGCTGCCTCTCCGAACCAACCCGTGAAACACGGCACGGTGCGCAAGCTGCCGCCGCCCATCGCGCGTGAGGCCGACGATCGCGTGCTGCTGTTGCAGGTGGTGGACTACTACAACGAATCGCTGAAGCAGTCGCCGGAGGCGATGAAGTATCTGGAATCGCGCGGTCTGAAATCCTCGGAGATGATCGACCGCTTCAAGCTGGGCTTCGCCAACCGGACTCTTGGATACCGCCTGCCGGCAAAGAATCGCGCCGCCGGCGCGGAGATGCGGGGCCGGTTGCAGGAACTTGGCATCCTGCGCGAGAGCGGCCACGAACACTTCAACGGCTCCGTGGTTATCCCGGTGTTCGATGCCGAGGGTGAAGTGGTCCAGATGTATGGGCGGAAGATCACAGCAGGCTTGCGCGAAGGTACGCCGCTGCATCTGTACTTGCCCGGCGCCCACGCGGGGGTGTGGAACGAAGAGGCAGTGGCCGTCTCGAAAGAGATCATCCTGTGTGAAGCGCTGATCGATGCACTTACGTTCTGGACGGCGGGCTTCCGCAACGTCACGGCCAGTTATGGCGTTCATGGCTTCACCGAGGATCATCGCCGCGCCTTCGAGAAGTACGGCACAGAGCGGGTGTACCTCGCCTACGACCGCGATGAGGCGGGCGACAAATCCGCAAACACCCTTGCCGAAGAGCTGATGGGCATGGGCATCGAATGCTTCCGGGTGGAGTTCCCCCGCGGCATGGATGCCAACGACTATGCGCGCAAAGTGCAGCCCGCGGCCAAGAGTCTCGGACTGCTGTTGAACCGCGCAGCATGGCTGGGTAAGGGGCAAAGGCCACCGGAGGGGGTGCTGGTTCCGGTTGCCATGCCGGAGCCGAGTGCACGGATCGAGCCAACAGAAGAGCCAGCGGCTAAAGAAAAAATCATCGAGGAGAAAGCACCGGAGCCAGGCCCGGCAGCAGTTGCATCCATCGAAGCAGGGCCGACAGAGCCAGTACGAGCCGACAGCGAGCCGTCGCCTGGACGGCCAGTCCTTGCCGTGCCCGTCGAAGTGCGCGGGGAAGACATCTTCCTGATGCAGGGCGACCGCCGCTATCGTGTGCGCGGCTTGAGCAAGAACATGAGTTATGAGCTGCTGAAGGTCAACGTGCTGCTCACGGGCACGAATACGCGCGGCGAGTCGGGCTTCCATGTCGACACGCTGGACCTGTACTCGGCACGGCAGCGGGGTATCTTCGTCAAACACGCATCGGAGGAGCTGGGCATCAAGGAAGATGTCATCCGGCGCGACCTGGGACGCGTGTTGCTGAAGCTCGAAGAGCTGCAGGATGAGCAGATCAAACAGGCGCTGGCGCCGAAGCAAGAGGCGGTCCCACTGAGCGATGACGAACGGGCCGAGGCGATGGAGCTGCTGCGCGATCCGCGCCTGCTGGAGCGCATCGTCGAGGACTTCGCGCGGTGCGGCGTTGTGGGCGAGGAGACCAACAAGCTCGTTGGCTATCTCGGGGTCGTGTCGCGTCATCTGGAGGCGCCGCTGGCGGTGATCGTGCAGTCGTCCTCCGCCGCCGGCAAAAGCTCGCTGATGGAAGCGGTGCTGGCCTTCGTGCCCGAAGAGCAGCGGGTGCAATACTCGGCGATGACGGGCCAGTCGCTCTTCTATATGGGCGAAACCGACTTGAAACATAAAGTGCTCGCCATCGTCGAAGAAGCGGGAGCGCACAGCGCGGCCTATGCGCTGAAGCTGTTGCAGTCGGAAGGCGTACTGACGATCGCATCGACGGGCAAAGACCCTGCGACAGGCCGCTTGCTCACGCATCAATACCGCGTCGAAGGCCCGGTGATGATCTTCCTCACCACGACGGCCATCAATCTCGACGAAGAGATGCTGAATCGCTGCCTGGTGCTCTCGGTCAACGAGGACCGGGAGCAGACGCAGGCGATCCATCGTGTGCAGCGCGAGGCGCAGACGCTGGAAGGCCTGCTGGCCCGGCGGGAGCGCGAAGCGATCCTCGCCGTGCATCGCAACGCGCAACGTCTTCTCCAGCCGGTCTTCGTGGCCAACCCATACGCGCGGGAGCTGACCTTCCTCGACAGCCAGACGCGCACACGGCGCGACCACATGAAGTATCTGACGCTCATCCGCAGCATCGCACTCCTGTGTCAGTATCAGCGACCGCGGAAGACGGTTGAGCATCGTGGGCGCACAGCAGAATACATCGAAGTCGCCCTCTCTGACATCGCAATGGCTAACAAACTCGCGCATGAAGTGCTGGGGCGCTCGCTGGATGAGCTGCCGCCGCAGACGCGGCGCTTGCTGCTGATGATCGACGATTACGTCACGGCCGAGTGTGAGCGGCTGAAGATGGAGCGGTCGGACCATCGCTTCTCACGGCGCGACGTGCGCGCCTTCACAGGCTGGGGCGATACGCAGTTGAAGATCCATCTGCATCGTCTGGAGGAGCTGGAGTACCTGCTGATCCATCGCGGCGGACGCGGCCAGAGCTTCGTCTATGAGCTGCTGTTCACGCGGCCCAGCGACGGCGGGAAGCCTGTGCTGGGCGGACTGATCGACGTGGACGTGCTCTCGAAACATGGCTATGACGAAAAGAAGTCGGGGCTAGCGGCAGGGCGGTCGGGGTCAAGTCGGCCCCAGGTCGGCGGGGTGTCGGAGTCGGTGAAACTCACGTCTGAGCCAGCACCCATGAGGGTTCCAGAGCATAGTGACTTCGAGATCGAAGGAAGCACATATACGGGCACACGGCCAAACGGTCACTACGTCCTAACGATGGCGGGGGGTAAGTGATGGCGCTGCGCAACAATCTCCGCTCGCCCAAGAACAAAGCTCCTCTGCTCCCTGTGCCCCAGACGGTGTTCGAGTCGCTGCTGAATCAGTATCTGGAATCGCTGTTGGTCAAAGGCTTCACCGAGGCCACGGCGCGGACGCGGCGCAAGCAGGTAGAGAGCTTCCTCGAATGGCTGAAGGAGCGCGGCATCGACGAGCCGCTGGAGGTCACCCGGCCGGTGCTCGAACGATATCAGCGGTATCTCTTCCACTACCGCAAGAAGAACGGCGAGCCGATGAGCTTCCGCTCCCAGCACGCCTTGCTTGTCGCCGTGCGCCAGTGGTTCCGCTGGATGACGCGGCAGAACCACATCATGCACAACCCGGCATCCGAGCTGGAACTGCCCAAACAGGGCCATCATCTTCCTAAGCATGTGCTCAACGTCCGCGAAGCCGAGCAGGTGCTGCAACAGCCGGAGATCGGTGATCCGCTCGGACTGCGCGACCGGGCGATCCTGGAGGTGCTGTACTCCACGGGAATGCGGCGCATGGAGGTGGCTGGCCTTAAGGTCTATGACGTGGACTTCGACGGCGGCACGGTGCTGATCCGCCAGGGCAAAGGGCGCAAGGACCGCATGGTCCCGATCGGCAAGCGAGCGCTGGCATGGATCATGAAGTACATTAACGAAGCCCGTCCGCATCTCGTCTCCGAACCGGACGATTACACCATCTTCCTGACCAACGCGGGCGAACAGATCGAGCTCGCATACATCAGCCACATCGCACACTACTATGTGGAGAAAGCGCAGATCGGCAAGGAAGGCTCCGCCCACCTGTTCCGCCACACCATGGCAACGCTGATGCTGGACGGCGGAGCCGACATCCGCTTCATCCAGCAGATGCTTGGGCACGTCAGTCTGCGCACGACCGAGAAGTACACACACGTCTCTATCCGGCAGCTGCAAAAGGTCTACGAGGCGACCCATCCCGGAGCCAATCTGGAGCGACGCAGCCCAGCGTCCCAGGACGTAGACGGGGATGCGGCCAGGGCCGAATTACTGGCTGCACTCGACGACGAAGTCCGCGCCGAAAACGATACCGAATAGCTCTTCTTTTAGTAGCTGCTTTAGCTGCTAAATCAGAGCCTAAATCCATCCATAATCTCGCTCGGTTCTGCGATCCGAAGATCGTACAATCGTGAGCAGATGCAGCCCGCTTCCAGCACGCCCATCCCGGACGGTCTTCTCGCGGTAATGACGCTGCTAAGTGAAAACCCGCGTCTGGGTCTCAAGAGCAGAAATCCTGCACTGCATCCGGGGCACAACCTCCCCAACTTCACTGCTGCAATAGGGGATAGCTGGAGCGTAGCTTCAGAATCGCGGTGGAGTCATGAGATGGGCCGCTTCCTTAGCCCGGATGATGTGGGCGGTCATCTGGAAGACCCGCAGACACTAAACCTGTACAGCTACGTCGGGAACAATCCCCTCTCACGCACCGATCCGAGCGGCCACGACTTCTATCAGAGTTGCGACAAAGCGTCGGCCACATGCGGAAATCAAAACATCGGAACGAACGATAATCCGGTCAATCATCTCGTGCTGGGCACAACTGACTCCAACGGCAAGTTCAGCGCGGGCATCGTAACAAGTGCGTCTCTGAGCGATCCCAACAGCGGCAATTCAGCAGTCGTAAACGGCACCGGAGTACAGGTAACGAGTGCTGCTGGAACCGCTCAGGGAATCTTCATCAATGGAACACCGAGCGCGGATATCAAAGGCCAGGGGGCTGGGTTCGATCAGTTCTCCTTCCACATCGACAGCAACTACGCACAGCGGGGTGTTTTGGCCGCTGGGACTGCAACCTATCTTGGGAGTGGTGGGAAGCAAGGAATGATCGATACGATCAATTCTATAAAGGTGAATGGGAATGGACCATTCCGTTACTCGGAGGAGTCGACCAGGTTCGGAAATCCGTTTCATCCAGGAGAAGATAACTTCCGCTTTTCGACAGGTTCAGACCCAGAGAATGTTAATTATGGGCCCTCGCCGCACTTCGCCGTTCCGAGAGGACCGGGCGATACAGGTGATTTCCACGTTGATAGCAAAACAGGTCCCGCGCATTTACCTTGCGCCCTTGTGGGGATCGGATGCTACTAGCCATAAACGTGCTTCCGATAGCACTCTTCGGGTTGGCTTGCTGGCAATACCGCAAGGATCGTTCATCTCTGGTGGCATGGAGAAAGACAGTGTTCCTTGTCGCACTGATCCTTGCTGGGGTGAGCACCGCGATCCTGCTGATCTTCCTCGTTCACGGCATACTGATCCAGTCTTATGCGACCAAAGGCGTTGATCTCGACAGAGGCTATCCGGTGTTCTCGATGATTGTTGCGGGACTGCTTAGCTGCATCTTGGCTGGTTTCGGGCGGAGGGCGTCTCGTCTTCTTCTGATAGGGGATGGACTAGTCCTGACCTACCTGTGGTATCTCGCTGGGATGGCCGCAAGTCCATAGCGTTCGTCTTTAGCCTGACCGAATAGCCGCAGGCCGTCCCTTCTGGGCGGCTTGCTTGCGTCTGTGGGCTTCCTCTGGCCTCCGTGTCGACCGAAAGGAAGAGCGCCATGCTTCGCATGACTAAACCTAGGGACAGACGGAACGTAACCGCCACGGTGCGTATGGCGAAGAGTTTCTAGAGCTAGTTCTAGCACGGTGAACGTTCCGCCTGTCCCGCCCTTATCGCAGTGACAGTCCTTCCGGAGGAAATGCAGCGGGGAATTCGAACGCGTATCTTACCCAAATCACATACCCCAACACCGGTGTTGCGCACATCGAAAGCTATCAATACAACTATCCCTCCGGCAAATTAGCGCAGTCGACGGATCAAAACAAGATCGTAACCAACTACGCCTATAACGACCCGCTTGACCGGCTGACCTTGATCGACAATGCGCCCGAAACCATCAATTGGGCGACCAATGCTTCCGCTGAAAGCAAGACTACGTACAGCTATCCGAGCGCGACGGAAGTGGACACTGCTCAAGACCAGGTGACTACCGGGGACGGTGTGCTTAAGAGCAGCACCATCCTGGACAGTTTTGGCCACCGCATCAAGGCGGTTGGCCGCGACGGTTCGGTGGTGGAGACAGGCTATGATGGCCTGGGGCGAGTATGCGCGGTTTCGAATCCGGCCCTGGCCACCAACGCCCCAGCCAGCTTGAGCTGTACGGTGGGGTCCAATAAGGCCGTCGCCGCTACCGACGGTTATACCTATTTTACCTACGATGCGCTGGGGCGGAAGACGGTGCAGACGCAACCCGATGGTACGACACAGAATTGGCAATACGACAACAGCACCACCACCAACACCGTGGATTTCATCGATGAAACCAGTAGCCATTGGCAGTGGACTTACGATTCCCTGGGCCGGTTGACCAAGACGCTGGAGAATGACCCGGTGTCGGGAGCTCTGACGCTGGAAACCGACTACACGTACGATCTGCTGGCGGACCTGCTCTCCGTGAACCAGAAAGGAGAATCGGGAGACGCGGCTCGCTATAGAACCTTTACCCACGACTCGTTGTCTCGCCTGACCAACGCGTGCAATCCCGAAGCCATCGCCAGCGGCGGGACCTGTACGGCAACCTCAGGTCCATGGAGCGCGGCCTACACCTATGATGCAAATGGCAACGTAAGCACCCGGACGGATGCGCGGCCTATCGTCACCAACTATAGCTACGACGCGATGAACCGGGTGACAGCCAAGAGCTATAGCAACGATCCGGCGAATACCCCTGCGTTGAGCTACGGCTACGACAGCGAATACACCTGGCAGATGACCCAGGACGAGGATAACCCGGTGGGCCACCTGAACTGGGTGATGGCAACGGTGGGGACGACGAACGTGACCACCTGGACCAGCGGCGACTACGACCAGAGGGGCAATCTCACCGGCTATGTCAATTGCCTGGGATCGAATGCGCAGAGTTGTCCGGGTGCCGGGGTCGGCGCCAATTACGGTTACAATCTCAATGAGGATCTCACCGGAATTTCAGCAGACGCCTACATCACTACCTACAACGGTGAGATTGATATTTCCAACGGATTCGATACCGCCGGCAGGCTGAACTCCATCGTCACCGGGGTGCGAGTGTGCGGCACCTGCACCGTGCTCACTTCCACTGCCTTCTCCGGGCTTACGTACTATCCGGGTGGCGCCGTGGAAACGGCAAATCTTGCCATCGATCCGAGCACCAGCATTGTAGGAATTGCTCTTTCCAGAACCTACGACAATCGCGGCAGGATTACCGGGGAGGCGGACACCAACAGCCTGAAGCAAAGCGCGTACACCTATTCCGTCAGCTACGACGGCAGCGGCAGCGTCAAGGCTTATAACGACAGCGTGAACGGCGACTGGACCTTGACCAACGACAATTTGCACAGGTTGTCCAAGATGACCGTGACATTGGGCGGAGTGGCAGCTACCGCTCAGGAGACCTACGACCATTTCGGCAACCGCAACGTCGAGTACGTGACCTCCAACGGGACCCAGCTACAGCCTTCGCCCTACCTGAACTTCACTTCCGGCAACAATCGGGTTTCCAATTGGAGCTACGATAATGCGGGGAACCTGCTTTCCGACGGAAGCAATAATTACCTGTATGACGCGGAGAACCGGCTTTGCGCGGTGCAGCCACTCCCTCCTCTCACTGGCACGTTTGGCTATTTCTATGCCGCGAACGGCCCCCTGCTGGGCGAAGTAAGCCTTACCAGTTTTACTTGCGACCTGACCAAAAACGGACCGGCGTTGACCAATGTGTATATGGCGGGGCCGCAGGGTGAGCGCCTGATAGAGACCGACGGCAGCTTCAACTTAAAGCATTACAATGTCTTCTGGGAGGGCAAGTTGTTGGGAACCTTCACCGGAGCATCCGATGTCCAGACGAATTGGCACTTTGCGTTGAACGACTGGTTAGGCACCAAGCGGGTGACTACAACTTCCGCCGGCGCCCCCTGGACCTCCGTTGTCAGCGGGCCTTTCGGCGATTTTCAATCCCAGACCGGGCCCGGTTCCGATCCATCCGAGGAACACTTCACCAGCAAACCGCGCGACCCAAATTCCAATCTCGACTACTTCGGGGCGCGATACTACAACTCCAATATGGGCCGCTTCATGAGCCCGGATTGGTCAGCGAAAGCTGAACCGGTTCCATACGCCAAGCTGTGGAATCCTCAGACCCTCAATCTCTACGCCTACGTCGGAAACGATCCGCTGTCGAGAATCGACGCAGACGGTCACTATCAACTGAATGCCTCCAACTGCGGCGGCAACGCCAAATGCCAGAAGAAGTACGACAAAGCGGCAAACAAGTTTGAGGATCGGCGTGAGAAAGACCTGAACTCCAAGAAAGAGGCGGTTAGGACAGCCGCTGCGAACTTTGGAGCGAGTGACGAAGCGAACGGTGTGCACGTGGGTTTTGCAAATCTCAATACTGGGCCGAACCCAACCTATGGCTCCGTTGATCCCTTGGGCAGCACTCCGGGTAATCAGAATATCCAGGTAACACTCGACTTCGGAAGGGCTGGAAGTGCAGAAACCCAGACTCATGAAGGGACGCATGTCGGGGACGATCAGAAGTTCTTAGATTCCTACAGTCCTCTAACCGGGGGCTACAACCAAGCTCTGAATCCCACTCATGGGCAGACGGAGTTCAATGCGTTCAAAGCGGGCGCGGCAGTAGATCAATCGCATGGCTTCGGACCGAACGACGATCAGAAAATCTTGGACTTCCTCCACAACAGTCCGACGTATGGGCCGATCTTCAATATCCCGGTCTTCAACCCGGCCGACTTCCCCGCTGGAGTGCCCGATGAATAGCAATAGGACTTCGACGGCCAGGACCGTTATTCTGGCAATCATGTTGACCGTAGCGGCCTCAGCTCAGACGCCTCAACAACCGGTTACAGCTAATCTCTGCGAAGTGGTAGCGTCGCCTGATGGGTACAACGGGAAGATGTTGTCGGTGGAAGGAATCCTACTTCCCGGCGAACACTCTGTGCTGCTGTACAGTCCATCGTGCAAACCCAAAGAGAGCTTGGACGTGGGTATCCAAGCCGTGTTCCCGCCAGACTGGGTGTCCTCGCCCAACGGGAAGCAGCTCCATAAGCTCTTTAATCACAGGACGAATGCAAGCGTGAAACTGATCGGCACGTTCGAGAGCGGAGCCGGTCGCTATGGACCGGATGTAGCCCGCTTCCGCTTCACCATCACTGAAATCTCTTCGGTCGAAAAAGCGCCACCGGACGGGGCGTTACCCAAGTAAACGATGGTTGAGTTGTTAGGCTGGGAGGTGCAGCTAGCCGGCAAATGTAAATTCGCTCTGACGACTGTCCTTATTGCGGATTGTTGTGCGGCCGCCGTTCTGTGCTGCCAGGCAAAAAAGGGGTGACGGCAAAAAAGGGGTGACGGCAAAAAAGGGGTGGTGACGGCAAAAAAGGGGTGACAGACGGAACGTAACCGCTACAGTGTGTATAGAGTTTCTAGAGCAGGTTGCCGCAAGGTGAATGCTCCACCTCCCCGGTTTTGTCTTACCGGATATGAACTTCCTGAACTCCTTCAGCCCGGCGACGATGGGGTACGATCAGAACATGAACATCACTCACTTTCAAACTGAGTTCAATGCGTTCAAGGCGGGCGCATATGTCAACTCTGAGCACGGCTTCGGGCCGAATGACAATCAGGGAATCACGGACTATATCAATGCCAATTACCCTGCTCGCCTCCTCAATATGCCGATCTTTGATCCGGCCAACTTCCCCGCCGGGGTGCCTGATGATGAACAGTAGTAGGAGTTCGATAGTTCGGAGCGTCATGCTGGCAGTCATCTTGCAAACCGCAGCGTCAGCCCAAACGGGTTCCGGCCCCGCTACAGCCAAGCTCTGTGATGTGTTCACATCGCCTGCCGACTATAACCACAAGATGATTTCGGTCCAGGGGGTGATTTCGCCGAGCATCCACTCGCTTTTCCTGTCGAGTCCGGCCTGTAACGCCAAAGAAGATGCAGACTTCACAACCCAAGCTGTTCTGCCCGTGTCGTGGGAAGCCTTACCCAATGGCAAAGAGCTGCGTAGGTTCCTTCATCGGGGGAAGAGCGCCAGCGTGAAGCTGACCGGCACGTTCGAAGCCGATCCACAGCGTTATGGTCCAGACGGGGCTAGGTTCCGATTCGCCATCAGCGGAATCTCCTCTGTAGGAGCCGCTCCACCGTATGCGTCCGGGCAAGTACAGGGTTGAAGATCAATTCTTCCGCTGATAGGCTATGCGGCTATATTGCTTATTTGGCGGCGTAGGCACCGGGTGTGAGCTGGGTGAGGCTCTGGATGGACCGGTTAGCGAGTCCGGGCAGTACGGAGGCGAGATAGGTTCGGATGGGTACGCCGAGACGCCGGCAGCTTTCGACGACGGAGAAGATAGCAGCGATTTTGGGTCCTGCTTCTTTGCTGCCCAAGTGCAGCCAGTTCTTACGCCCGAGCGCAATAGGACGCATCGAGTTTTCAGCCAGGTTGGTGGATAACTCCAGTTCAGGGTAGTTCAAGAACAGCGTCAGTTTGCTCCACAGCGATAGGGTGTAGTTGGCTGCTTGGCCCGCAGTACTTTTAGGCAGAGCCTTCTTCTGTAACGCCAGCAAGTCGATACGCAACTGTTCGAGTACCCGCGGCGCGCGGTTTTGCCGCAGCGCAGCTCGTTGCGTATGATTCATGTTTTTCTCTTTCGCCTCGCGATCGATGGCAAACAGCTCGTCCATACCGGCGACAATGCGGACCGAATCAGCATCCATGGGATTGAGCTTGACGGCATCGACAAACTTACGCCGCGCATGCGCCAGGCAGCAGGCGTGGACCATATTCGGCCCGCCTACTTTGGAGTAGCCCTGGTAGCCGTCTGTTTGCAGCAGACCATCGAAATCGCCCAGCCACAGCTTCGGCCCTTGGCCGTCGCGGCCCATGCGGAAGTCGAAAACCACGCCTTTGCCGGGCGAGCCGTACTGCCACAAGTATGCCTGATGATTGCTTCCACGCTGGTCGTGGGTTTGCACACCGACCGGCGTTTCATCGGCCTGCAGATAACCCCCGGCGAGCAAATCGCGTTTCATCGCTGCGGCGATAGGAAGCAGTAACTCGCCTACCCGCATCACTGCATCATCCAGCGTCGATCGCGCGATCTCAACCCCGCCGTCGCGCCTGAGTACGGCTTGCTGGCGGTAAAGCGGCAGCGACTCGCAGTACTTGTTGACCACCAAATCGATGATCACCTGGTCGGAGAGCAGCGACTTGGCCACGATGCGTTCCGGCACCGGCGCCGTGCTCACACCTTGCTCCGGGCACTCTGCGCAGGCTCGCTTTTCACGCTTGATCACGGTTACGAAGTATTCGGCAGGACGGACATCGAGCACTTCGGTCTCCTCATAACCGATCACCTGCGTCTGAGCGCCGCACTGAGTGCACTGGCATTGGCCGCCTGTACAGGGCACCACCTGTTCAACGCGCGCAAGATGGCTGGGTAGTTTCTGCCTGCCGGGATGCTTGCGTCCAGACGCGGCTTGCGGCTTGTTGGCCGACTCGGCCTGTTTCTCTTCTGTGGCTGGGGGGACCGGCTCCCGTTCGCTCTCGGCTGCGACCTCTTCGCTGCTGACACCCGGCTCAAGATCGAGCAACTCCAACTGTAAGTCGCTGAGGGTCTCGCTGCGCTTGCCGTACCGGGCGATCCGCTCCAGGCGGAGCCGCTCTTCCAGAACCCGGATCTTGAGCTCCGCCTGTTCCAGTTGCTGTCTGAGTCGGGCATTCACTTGGCGGAGAACTGCTTGGGAAAGCTCGGGCGGATCTGCTTGGGAAGAGGCGTTCATGAATGCCTCTTTGATAGCAGTTGAGCACGGAGATGAGTAGCAAAATCTTAAGTCTTTACGCCTCGGTTCGTGACTCGCGTGGTTCCTCGGCCAGGACGCGGCGATACCACTTACGCTCTCGTGCCTGTGACAAATCAATTCCGCCAATCAGCAGCGCGAACTGCTCCCGGCTCAGCTGCACCTTCCCCTGCTCACCCTCAGGCCAACGAAGCCTTCCACCTTCCATACGCTTGGCGCAAACCCATAATCCTGTCCCATCGAAAAAGATCAGCTTCAACCGGTCACGCCGCGCATTGGCGAACAGAAAAATATGGCCGCTGGCTGGGTCGCAGGCTAACCGCTCCCGAACCAGACCTTCCAGGCCGTTGAAGCTCTTGCGCAAATCCGTCGCTCCCACGGCAACATAAATGCGCGTCGCCGCACCCATGGCGAACATCGCTCAAGCCTCCAGCGCCGCAACCACGCTCTTTAACAGCGCCGCGCTGAAACCCTCTTCCACCACGATCTGCCGCCCGTTGCGCAATTCCACACGCAACCGCGTGTGCTGCGATGGTCCAGCCGGCGAATCTCCGCCACACCCGGCTATTAACTCTACTGGCACAAGCCTCGCGGTGCCGTCCATCTTGCCGCGCCGCATCCGACGATAATAATCCAGCGTGTGGGCAGAGACACCGTGCGAGCGGCAAAACGCCGTCCGCGTCATCCCGCTCCGCTCAAATTCCAAAACCAGACGATCCGCTTCCGACCGACTCCGCCGACTTACCTTGCTAACCACCTCTGACTCACTCATAACCACACTTCAACATGCGCAGCCGCTCTTGCGAAAGAATGGAGTTGCACGGACGGATACCCTCATGCAACGCAAGGTTCTCTCGTAACAAATCCAAATACACTCGACGGTCCGTATCGCTCTCCAGAAGAAAGCGACGACCGTTGCCGCGTTGGGTCACATGGTGCGCTACTCCAACGGCTATCACTCGGGCCAGGCGTCCCACAACTCGAACTCTAGCAAGAATATGTTGAATGAAGTAATTTTTAGGTTCAGTTCCTGCCTGCTGATTCACCTAACCACCGAAGCATCAGGTAAACTTCCCGTCCGTCCCCGGTTTACGCCCAGTCCTTCTGCGTCGGCAGGAATCACGATTAAATGAACATGATTGGACATCAGGCAGTAGCCAACCAGCAGCACCTCATGCAACGCAAGGTTCTCTCGTAACAAATCCAAATACACTCGACGGTCCGTATCGCTCTCCAGAAGAAAGCGACGACCGTTGCCGCGTTGGGTCACATGGTGCGCTACTCCAACGGCTATCACTCGGGCCAGGCGTCCCACAACTCGAACTCTAGCAAGAATATGTTGAATGAAGTAATTTTTAGGTTCAGTTCCTGCCTGCTGATTCACCTACCACCGAAGCATCAGGTAAACTTCCCGTCCGTCCCCGGTTTACGCCCACAAATGCGGCCCATCCAGCGGACACGAGAAGTATCGTCCTTGCCAAGCATGTCCACTCGAGTTATGGACCACGTTCCAATAAGACGCGTAGCGCCCGTGCGTATGCTTCATAGAGAGTGCCAGTCCTTCTGCGTCGGCAGGAATCACGATTAAATGAACATGATTGGACATCAGGCAGTAGCCAACCAGCAGCACCTCATGCAACGCAAGGTTCTCTCGTAACAAATCCAAATACACTCGACGGTCTGTATCGCGCTCCAGAAGAAAGCGACGACCGTTGCCGCGTTGGGTCACATGGTGCGCTACTCCAACGGCTATCACTCGGGCCAGGCGTCCCACAACTCGAACTCTAGCAAGAATATGTTGAATGAAGTAATTTTTAGGTTCAGTTCCTGCCTGCTGATTCACCTACCACCGAAGCATCAGGTAAACTTCCCGTCTGTTTGAATGTATAGGCGATCAGAGAGGCGACATGAGAAAGGGTTCTCCCCGAGATTACGCTGCTGAAATCGACTGTTCACAGCAGCCGATTCAGAAATCTCGCATAGGAGAACCCCATGAATGCTATTCACTATATCGGATTCGACGTTCACAAGAAAACCATTGCTTATTGTGTAAAGACCGCAGACGGCCAGATTGTGGAAGAAGGCACGCTGCAGGCCCAGCGTATGGAGTTGCGGCGCTGGGCGAAGCGGCGCCAAGTAGCCTGGCAAGGAGCGATGGAAGCCACCTTGTTCAGTGCCTGGATCTACGACACCTTGAAGCCGTACGCCCAGCAACTGTCGATGGGGCATCCGGCCAAGATGAAGGCCATCACGGCGGGCAAGAAGAAGAGCGATTGTATCGATGCACGTACCATTGCCGACCTGCTGCGGTGCAATCTGTTGCCTGCCTGCTACGTACTGCCGCCGCATTTGCGGGATCTGCGCCGTCTGCTGCGTTATCGAAACCTGGTTGTGCAGCAATCGGTGCGTATGCAGAACAAAATGGCCGGTCTACTGATGGAAAGCGGCACTCCGTTCGACCGAGAGCGGCTGCATGGGAAGAAGTACTTCGCCGAGCTGATGAAGAGCCTGCAGGAAGTCCCGGAATCGGTCAAAGATCTCCTACGTATGAGTCGCGGCTCTATGGAGATGTTCGAGTCTACGCAGAAACAGTTGATCAAGAGACTACGTTGCGATCCCGCCCTGGAGCAGCGCCTCGAGCGATTGATGAGCATCGACGGAGTCGGTCCCATCACGGCACTGACATGGGCCTTGGAAGTGGCCGACCCACAGCGGTTCTCTTCCATAGCGGATGCAGTCAGCTACTGTGGCTTAACCGCGGCGTTTCGATCCTCTGCGGGCAAACAGCAACGGGGTCCAATTTCCAAGCAGCGCAATGCGTGGCTGCAGACGGCACTGATCGAGGCCGCCAAACTGGCGCCGCGTTGGAATCCACAACTGGCAGCACTGCATGCTCAGCAACGCGAGCGCGGCCACGCCAATCGTGCGACCTTGCAAGTGGCGCGCAAGCTGGTGGCTTATCTGCTGGCAGTGGACAAGAATGGCCAGCCCTTTCAGGTTCGCACTCCGCCTCCGCGGCCAAAAGCAAAGCTGAGAAAGAGCAAAGAGCCGGCAGCTCTGGCGTCAGCTGCTTAAGGGAAAAGCTACGACCGGTTCGGCACTGCTGGAGTTTTCTTAGGCATGCCGATCTATCGCCCGATGGTCACTCCCAGCTGGTCAACACAAAGGGGAATTCTCCAAAGAGAATCCCCCTGGTGACACATCGGTCCGATGAGTCGGGTCGAGTATCCCTGGCAGGTTGCTCTCCAGCAGAGCCTGCTTCCGTTTCCTCGACCCACTCAGGCTACCAAAGTTATGTTCGACCTGTCAGCGATCCACCGGCCGATCCTCGCGTGGTTGGGGACTGTGCACGGGGGCTTCGGCTCCCAATACACCTCACCGTCTGTTTCGAGGCCGGCCGGTTAACTTTAACTCAATCTTCGTGGACGGCGTCTGCCCGGCGTTGCTCCCGCAAATGGATGTCTGGCTACGCTGCCAAAGCGTTGGCCCTGCTAAGTGATCGAGGACAGCCAAAAACTAAAACAATCTGCTCACTCGGGGAACATACTCCGTCGGGTCAAGGGGAATCTCCGTTTCCCCTTGACAATTACCTATCATGGACGTCCCCGGTTTACGCGGAGGGGAATAGGTATCATGTCGACGCATTACACCCGGCATTACACCCGGGCATTAAGGTTTGGGTTCGGGGCGAGAATCGCCGTGTCCTTGATGTCGATCGGGCACTCGCACCGAGGGATGATCATCGCCCTTAGGTCGCCGGGGACGACGGATGAGGACGAAGTAGGATGCGACGGTGAATAAAAATGTCCAACCAATGTTGACGCAGACCTGAATCAGAGCTTCGCTCCAGTTTGTCGGGAACCCTCTGCCAGTTACCCCTGTCCAATCGACTAGAAGCAGCGAACAAAACCCAACTGTCGCAATAACGATGAGTTTTCTCTTTTGCATGCTGTGCATCCTTGTAATCCTCAATAAGCATTCGCAGCAGAGCAGGCCCACGAAGCAATAGAACCCCAAATCACTCCGCTCGCTCCGCCGATTGCTCCGTCAATCACACCTCCCGCAACTGCTCCAATGGCACCCCCAACCGGTGTGCCGACCACCGTTCCGGTAATTCCACCGGCTGCACCGCCGAACACTAGCCCTTTCACTGTACCTTCTGCCATCCAGTTCTTGACATTGTCGGCAGGTGAACTTCCGCACAGATAGGTTTTGGCCGCTTGTTTGATTTGCTTCTTCGTAAGCAGGGGCGGACCTCCGGGAAGGATGCATCCTCCCTGGTAACAAACAGGCGTTGGCGTGGTCGGATTATTTGGGGCAAAAGCACCCTGGTGATGATCATTTGCTATTAGATCGCTACCTATTCGGATACGCGAAATTCAGGAACCCGAATACCTTTGCCATTTGCCAACCGAGAACGAAGGCAATCATCCAAGCGACGGCAAACGATATAACCCAGGTTCTCGTTGAAGCAAATATACCGAGGCCGCCTATCGACCGCGAGATCGACAAAAAAGCTAAGTCGGAAATCAGACCGATCAGTATCCCTGCAGTTGATAACACAAGGAACACTTTGGTGAAAAACATTGAAGTTGCCTCCTTAATTGGGTTTACCAGGCACGGACGGACCGTAAACACACGAGTTTGGGACTACATTAGGGATCTCCCAACCCGGCAGGAAAGGACTGAAGGTGACTTTCAGCGCGGCAGGGCACGACGGGCGAGCGGGGGGGCATGCTCTCTGGATTTTGTATAGAGGGATGTCGGTTGGGGCAGATTGGTCGCCAGCACTGCATGTATATGAACAACTGCCGAAATGGGGATTGCCACCCAGGCACTGAAATATCTGGCCAGGTCTCGGGTCTGAGCTTGGAGTATCCGGATTACTTGGGGCTACAACGGTGCCCGACACGATTTCTGAGCACGGGAACCGCAAGCCTAAGACAGCCGTGCAGTTGCGTTCGTCGATGCACTGATGCGGTGCGGATTTCCTACTCGGAACCCCCAGACGCGATTTTTCTCTTAGCAGCGTCATCGACGCTGGAAGCCCTTCCGGGATAGGCGCGTTGGAGAGGAGTTCCATTTGCATTTGATTGTATGGTTTGAGGCGGGATTTGCGGAGAGATTCGGCGCGTGTTCCGGGACCGATTCCGGCTCGGAATCGGCCTCTCTTTAGCAGCTAAAAGCAGCTACTAAAAGAAGAAGCTGGGCGCGCCTATTCGCGTTCATCTTCGGCCTCAGATTCGAGTGTCGAGAAGAGGGCCTCGGCGTCGGGACTGATGGCTTTTAAAGAGGGCCTTTCGCTGTGTCCGAGCATCGCCGCTGGATGGGTCGAGGCGTGGACCTGTTGCAGCGTTCGGATGGAGACGTGGGTATAGATTTGCGTGGTCTCCAGCTTCACGTGGCCGAGGATTTCCTGGATGAAGCGGATGTCCGCTCCGTTCTCGTGCATCAGCGTCGCCATGGTGTGGCGGAACAGATGGCAGGCCCCGGTCTTGCCCAGCTTGGCCGCGTCGATCCGCGCCTTCACGTTCGAGGTCATGTGGTCGCGGCTAAACGGCTCGCCCTGGGCCGTGAGGAACACAGTCATATCGTCCGGCTCGATGGCGAGTTGTGGACGCGCCTCGCGGATGTATTTCTCAAGCCATGCGATGGCTCGTTCGCCGATGGGCACATAGCGGTCCTTCTTGCCTTTGCCCTGGCGGACGAGCAGCACGCCCCGGTCGAGCGAGAGGTCGTAGAGCTTGAGCGCGACGATCTCGCCGCGCCGGATGCCGGTCGAGTACAGAACCTCGATCACCGCACGGTCGCGCAGGCCGATGGAATCGGCCACGTCGCAGAGTTGGAGGATTCGTTCGACCTCGGAGGCCGACAGGATGTTCCTGGGCAGCGGCTGCCCCAGCCTGGGCAGTTCCAGTTCGGATGCCGGGTTGTGCAGCAGATGGTTGCGCCGCGTCATCCAGCGGAACCACATCCTCAAGGGAACCAGGCGCGAGTGCTGCGAACGGAAGCTCATCGGCTCGCCGTTTTTCTTGCGGTAGAGGAACAGGTAACGCTGATAGCGTTCGAGCACGGGCCGCGTGACCTCTACCGGATCGGCGATGCCGCGCTCCTGGCACCACTGGATGAACTGCCGGAGCAGGAACTCGCGGTTGCCGATGGTCTGCTCGGAGTAGTTCTGGATGGCGAGGGATTGCAGGTAGTCGCGCATCATGATCTCCAGAGGGATCGCTGGCTGCGCTTTCTGTTTGCGTGGCCTCACAACGCGGGCCATCCCTTCACCTCCCCTGTACGGTTAGGACGTAGTGGCCGTTTCGGTGTGCGTCCGTATATGTGCTTTCCTCGATCTCGAACTCGGTATCCTCTGGAACCCGCATGGGCATTGGCGCAGAGATGGTTTTAACCACCCCCGACACCCCGCCGGCTTGGGGCCGACTTGACCCCGACAGCTGGCCCGCCGCCCCCGACTTCTTTTCTTCGTAACCGTGTTTTCGAAGCGATTCGATGTCGATCAGGCCGGACAGCATGGGTCTGCCGGTGTCTGGCTGGCGTGCGAAGGCAAGCTCATAAACGAAGCTCTGGCCGCGCCCGCCGCGATGGACCAGCAGGTATTCCAGTTCCTCCAGCCGGTGCAGATGGATTTTCAACTGCGTATCGCCCCAGCACGTCGCCTCGCGCACGTCGCGGCGGGAGAAGCGATAGTCGGATCGCTCCATCTTCTGCCGCGCGCACTCGGCTGCAACCATGGTGTCGATTGCCAGCAGCAAGCGCCGCGTCTGCGGCGGCAGATCGTCGAGCGAGCGGCCCAGCACTTCATGCGCAAGCCGGTTGGCCGTGGCGATGTCGTCCAGTGTCACTTCGATGTACTCGACTGCGCGGCCGCGATGCTGGACCGTCTTGTGCGGCCGCTGCCATTGATGCAGCAGTGCGATCGAGCGGATCAGCGTCAGATACTTCATGTGGTCGCGCCTGGTCCGCGTCTGGCTGTCGAGGAAGGTCAGCTCCCGCGCGTAAGGATTGACGACGAAGACGGGCTTCAAGAGCCGTTGCGCATTGCGATGCACGGCCAGGATCGCATCGCGGTCGCGCCGCTGGAGCAGTCCTTCCAGCGTCTGCGCCTCGCGCTGCACCCGATGTATGGCCTGCGTCTGCTCCCGGTCTTCATTGACCGTCAGCACAAGGCAGCGGTTCAACATCTCCTCATCGAGGTTGATGGCCGTGGTCGTGAGGAAGATCATCACCGGGCCTTCGACACGATACTGATGCGTAAGAAGCCGCCCCGTCGCCGGGTCTTTGCCGGTCGAGGCGATCGTCAGCACACCTTCCGACTGCAACAGCTTCAGCGCGTAGGTCGCCGAGTGCGCGCCCTCTTCTTCGACGATGGCCAGCACCTTGTGCTTGAGATCGGTTTCGCCCATGTAGAACAGCGATTGCCCGGTCATGGCGGAGTATTGCACGCGCTGTTCTTCGGGCAGGAACGCGAGCACCGCCTCCATCAGCGAGCTCTTGCCTGCGGCCGAGGACGACTGCACGATCACCGCCAGCGGCGCTTCCAGATGCCGCGACACTGCGCCCAGATAGCCGACCAGCTTGTTGGTCTCCTCGCCCACAACGCCGCACCGCGCGAAGTCCTCGACGATCCGCTCCAACAGGCGCGGATCGCGCAGCAACTCCATAGCCTCGGCCCGTTGCTGGTCGCTGAGAGTGAAGGCCTCTTGCTTGGGCGCAAGCGCCTGCTTGATCTGCTCATCCTGCATCTCTTCCAGCTTCAAGAGCACCCGGCCCAGGTCGCGGCGGATGATTTCTTCCTTGATGCCAAGCTCCTCTGCGGCCTGTTTCATGAACACGCCGCGCTGCCGCGCCGAGTAAAGATCCAGCGTGTCCACGTGGAAGGCTTGCTCGCCGCGTGGCGTCGCGCCCGAGACAAGCACATTGACCTTCAGCAGTTCGTAACTCAGGTTTTTATTAAGGCCGCGGACGCGGTAACGGCGGCTGCCCTGTTCGAGGAAGATGTCTTCGCCGCGCATTTGCACCGGAACATCGATGGACGGCGAGGGCGCTGCCGACGATGGCTCTGTCGGCGCAACCAGCTCCGGTTCGGCAGCTAAAGAAATAACCTCTTCTGTCGCTGCAAGGGTGGGCGCTTCGGGCAGCCGCATGGTCGCTGCGATTGGATCGGGCTCCGGCAACTCGTCTTCGATCTTTTTTCTTTAGCCGCTGCTTTTGCTTCTGCTGGCTCCGGCTCGATCACCGGCTCGGCCACCATGACAGGTTCCAACACGCGCGGCGCCACACGCCCCATTGCCCGCCGGCCCTTGCCCAGCCACTCGGCCTTGTTCAACAGCACGCCCAGACTCTTCGCCGCGGGCGTCACCTTGCGTGCGTACTCGTTCGCGTCCATCCCCTTCGGGAACTGCACCCGGAAGCATTCGATGCCTATCTCGATCAGTTCCTCAGCCAGCCTGGCGGCGGCTTTGTCGCCCGCTTCGTCCCGGTCGTAGGCGATAAAAACCCGCTCCGTGCCGTACTTCTCGAAGGCGGCGCGATGGTCCGTTGTGAAGCCGTTCACCCCGTAGCTGGCCGTCACCTGACGGATGTCCGCAACCCAGAAGGTCAGTGCGTCGAGCAACGCCTCACACAGCACGATTTCTTTCGAAGCGGACAGCGCCTCTTCGTTCCACACCCCCCGGTGCGCCCCCGGCAGATAGAGATGCAGCGGCGTACCTTCGCGCAAGCCCGCTGTGATCTTCCGCCCATACATCTCCACCACTTCACCCTCAGCAGCGAACACCGGGATAACCACCGAGCCGTTGAAGTGTTCGTGGCCGCTCTCGCGCAGGATGCCCAGCTGCTGCAACCGTCCCCGCATCTCCGCGCCGGTGGCCCGGTTCTTCGCCGGTAGCCGGTAACCCAGCGTGCGGTTGGCGAAGCCCAGCTGGAAGCGGTCGATCATTTCCGAGGATTTCAGGCCGCGCGATTCCAGATACTTCATCGCCTCCGGCGACTGCTTGAGCGATTCGTGGTAGTAGTCCACGACCTGCAACAGCAGCACGCGATCGTCGGCCTCCCGTGCGATGGGCGGCGGCAGCTTGCGCACCGTGCCGTGTTTTACGGGCTGGATCGGAGAGGCCGCTAAGGGAAGATGATCGGCTCTGAGAAGTTCCACCGCATGACGGAAGCTGATGCCTTCGGCCCGCATGATCCAGTCGATCGCCGTCCCGCCCGCGTGGCATGCGCCCAGGCAGTGCCAGAGGTTCTTCGCCGGAGTGATGACCAGCGATGGTGTCCGGTCGTCGTGGAAGGGGCACTTACCCACCAGGTCGGCTCCGTGCCGCGTCAGCTGGATACCCCGCGCCTCGGCCAGCCGCTCGACCGAGATTTCTTTCTTGAGTCGTTCGATCTCGTGATCCGGGATGCGCGCCATGTGCGGCCCTCCTGTTTTCAGGCTGCCTGCTGAAAACCTGTCAAACCAAACATCTGTTTCATTGTAGATAGCATATGTGATAGTTTTAGGTCAACACATGCTTTGGGGGTCTCCCATGCTCGCTTACCCTAGTCCCGTGCCCATCAACCACCACTGGACAGTGAACTTCCCCGAACACCTGGCCGCCCTGCGCAAGCAAAAGGGCATGACTCAGCAGCAGCTCGCCGACCGCGTGGGCGTCCACGTGGTCCAGCTTCGCCGCTATGAGGCCGGGACTTCCCAGCCCACCCTCGATGTCATTCGCAGCATGGCCGTGGCTCTAGGCATCAGTGCAGATGCGTTACTTTTCGCCCCGGACGAGCGTGGCCCGGACGATGCCCTCAAGCTCCAGTTCGAAGCCGTCTCCCGCTTCGACCCGGAGTCCAAGAAGGTCGTCCAACAGGTTCTCGACAGCATGATCCTGCAGCAGGAAGCACGCCGCTGGTCGTCGGAACGATAAACGATAAGGCGAACGCTTAACCTTGGAGAGGAAGGATTTCCCATGGCTCAGGCCGTAACCAACCCCAAGCAGCAGGCCCACGAACTCATCGATCGCATATCCACCGCGCAGGCCTCCGCCGTCGTCGGCCTGATTACGTCCATGCTCGATCCGGTGGACCGCGCCATTGCCAACGCGCCTTTTGAGGACGAAGAGATCAGCGAAGAAGAGACCCGCGCCGTCGCCGCTTCCAAGGCTTGGCTGGCCGAGCATCCCGGCGAAGGCATTCCCCACGAAGAGATTCTCCGCGAGTTCGGGCTCAGCCCCGAAGACCTCCAACCCTGACAGGCCCCGGCGTGAAAAAGATCATCTTCACCCCGCCCGCGCGCGCCGATGTGCGCCGCATCGACCGCGACGCCGCCATGCGCATCCTCACCGCACTGGACCGCTTCGCCCGCACCGGCGAGGGCGACATCAAGAAGCTCGAAGGCAACACAGGCGAGCTGCGCCTACGCGTCGGCGACTACCGCGTCCGCTTCATCGAAAACCCGCCCGGCACGCTCTACATTCACGCCGTCCTGCACCGTTCCGAAGCCTACCGCTAACCTAGAACACTCATCGGACGACACGGCTCATCTCAGCCTCGCCACCGCCGCTGTTCCATTTGTCTTGGCATGTGTTTTTGAACACATGAGAAGAAGACATTCTTCTCATAATTGCCTACCACCCGCAGCGAGGACGGCGGTCAAGGGCGCGCGTTCTCTGCGCGTCGCGCCAGCGAGCGAAGCCCCTTGACGGCCACCGCAGCGAAGGGTACGGGGCCACCGCACTAGCCCCTTTGCTGTCGATCTCAGCGCCCCGCTTCGTAGTCTTTGAGCCGGTCCTCGGCTACCCGCGCCTTGTGCTTCTTGACCTCTTCAAGGAGCCCATCGAACGCTTGCTCCGTCATCGGCTGGCCCGTGGCTCCCGGGCGAAGAAGATGGGTCAGCAGCAACCGGCAGGCCGTGATCTCCACCATCTCCGCACTGGCCCGATGGCGCGTTTTGCTTTGTTCGATTTCGCGCAGGATCAGCCCCCGGATCAGCTCCGCCTGGGTCTGGCTGCGCTTCATGGCCAGCGCCTCCAACTCGCGCACCTCCGCCTCGTTCAGCTTCGTCCCCACGTGATGCACCCGGAACCGCGCCCGCCTCGCCGCCTCGACCGCAAGGTTCTTCTCATCAAGCAGCGCCATCGCTCCTCGCCCTCCAACACCCGCGTTTACGCATGATGACACGGGTTTCCCTGGGGAACCCCGCAAAACGCTACCTGTTGGATGCCACGATGATTATCCAAGAACAGCCCCAGGTTTCCCCACAGTTACCTCTCAGGGGTGGAGTGTCCACCTACTCCCCATGCGCAGCATGGCGGGCTTTGCTCCGGTCGGCACAGACGCCAGAGGAAGGCCACAGACGCAAGCATGCCGCCCCCGAAGAGACGGCCTGCGGCTGTAACTCTCGCGGAGCAGACGAAAACCATGACAGACGAAAACCATGACAGACGAAAACCAGGACAGCCGTTCAGCTAGTCATCCTTCTCCTGAAGAACCAGACCATGCCAGCGATTCCAAGCCCAATCCAAACTACTATGAAGAGAGCACCCAACCCTCCTGATACGGGGAGTCCCGACAACGCGAGACAAAGGATAAGCAAGCCCAAGGTCCAAGTTGTTCCGGCCATACCCGGCGCCTCCGGGAAAAGGCGAGTCTCTAGATAGCCGATCCCTGCCAAAAACGCAACAAGAAGCATGCCTGCTGATGTCGCGTGCGTATGAAGGAACGAACTGACTGTCTCAGTCATTGGCTTCGCCTGCGCGGTTTAACAATCCGAGTCATCACTTACCATCCTTGAGGATTGGTGCCGGTCACGTCTTTACACGCATTCTTAGCCTCCGCGTCCCATGCAGTACCCAGAAGTCCTGGTATTAACGTCATGGCACCCCATGCGCTTAGCGTCTGGCTGCCAGCACCTCCAAGCTTAAGGAGATATCCTACCCCTACTTTTGCGCCTTCGGTCGCAATTGTCGGCGCGATCGTATCACTTGAGTTAGCACTAGGGCCGGAGGCTAGAGGCGTCCAACTGAGAAGGCTAAAGTGCGAGACGAAGCTCGTAGTTCCCGGACCGTATTTGCTGTTTAAGAATGCGGACTGACAGTTACTGTTTGCGAACCAGTTCACCTTGGGTTTCTGTCCAGCGTTACTTGGGGCAACTCCAAAGTCGCCGATTGTTTGCCCAGATAAGCCGAAAGGAATGGTGAGCAAACGAGATTGCTGCAATGCGAGGTTGGCGATTTGCGTTCCAATTACGTTAATCTTAAAAATGTAGGGATTACCTGGGTTCGCGGGGTTCGTTCCGTAACCGCCGCCGACTGAAAAACAAGGAACAAGGCTGCACGGATCAGGAATTGTAACCGGAATCGCGGTAGTCGGAGTCGCGGTCACGCACACTGTATCGCCGCTGCTGCAATCCACCGGGTTTCCTACACTGTTGGCCGGACCGTCCTCGGTGCTGTTGCCGTCGTCAGGACCCAACCCACTGGGATCTAGCAAGCTCGCTGGATTATTTAGCACATAAGCATACCGATTCATGCTCTGCGGGTTGGTAGCATCATAGCTGCCCGTGTATTGGTCAGGAGACAACCACCGGCCCTGTCTCGAAGTGTAGTTGCGGAACTGCGCATGCTCCGTCCCACTCTCCGCATCCCGTTCCAGGTCGGCAAAGTGTGCATTGTCCTGGTCCGCTCCGCTGCTGTTCACCGTTGCCGTATAGCCATCTCCCCATGGCAGCGAGACGTAGCTCGATCCCACCGAGGCGGCATAATTGGTCCGCATCCGCTCCGTCCCGAGTGTGTCCTGGTGATCGAAATACGTCGTCCCGTCCGTCGACCGATACGCAACCTGCTGCCCATCCCAAAAGATCCTGCCCTCATTGCCATAGTTGTTCGGCGACAGCCAGCTCGAGACCCGCCGCCCCGCATAGTCGTAGGTGAATTCTGTTGTCGCACTCGGCGTCTGCACATGGATCCGGTGGTTCAACACGTCGTAAACGTAAGTCGTCGCCGCGCTGCCGGTATCCACCTGCACAATGTTGCCTTCCGCATCGTATGTGTAGGTGTGAAAATTGTCGTTGGTCATGTTGCCCGCGGCGTCGTAAGCATACCCGCTGCTGGTGATGTGGTTGGTGGTCGCGGAGTAGGTAGGGTTGAAGCTAAATCCGGTCTGTAGCGGCGTCTGCGTGCGGTTCCCGTAGCGGTCATAGGCGTAGGTATAGTTTTGCACCGTGCCACTGGTCACCGTGCGCGCAGTCAGCCGGTTGAATCCGTCATAGCCATTGGTGACCTGCTGGTTCAGCACGGTATCCGAGAGGTATTGCAACTGCACACCCTTCCACTGGCCGCTGGTTCCATAGATCTGCGTTCCACCACTGCAGTCGGCGGCCGCCGGCCCATTGCACACCCATTGCCCATACAGACGGCCCAGCGAATCGTACGAACGATAAACATTCAAACCGTTGCCCAGTGTATAGCTCACCGGACCGTCCGCGCCATTGACCACATTCGACACCAGGTTGGGAGGATTATAGGGCAGGTTCTGGTAGCTCTCGTTGGTGATCGAGGTTACCTCCCCCGCAATCGAGCGCCCGTAATTGATCGTCCCGCTCGCCACGTCAGATTCTTGGGTCAGATTGCCCGCCCAGTCATAGGAAAAAGACAAGGGACGACTGGACTGGTAGCTGGTCCCGCAACTGGCGGGTCCGCATTGCCACAGGCTGATGACACGG
>CAWIBI010000005.1:0-343237 GCA_963834205.1 uncultured Acidobacteriaceae bacterium
GGACGATGCGCGGCTTCCGAAGGTGACCGTTCAGGGGGAACGCAGCAATTGGCCATCGACCGTCAACGAAATCCCACGAAGCATATGGCTACAACGAAGCGACTGTCAGGTTAGGCCCACCGTCCGCACGCCACATATCCGAGATGGATGAAGCCCTGCGCTGGATGATGCTCTTAACCTTTGAGCCTGAGTATACCCGCAAACTGGTCTGGTCGAGGGCCAATGGTGTGCGCTGGAAGCCGATACAGAGCCGTTTCGGATTCAGCCGTACCAAACTGCATCTCGACTGGCGGAACGGCTTGCATACCATCCTCAGGTCGTTGGAGCAGGAATTCGGGTGTGACATAAATGCATCTTTACACCCTGAACAGGTTCAGCTACCTAGAGGATCAGGTTAAGCCCAGCAGTCTCAGCGAAGGCCTGGAAGTCACGGTCTCTGGTGATAAGCGGGACTCCGCCGTCGATACAGCTCTGAGCGATGAGCGCGTCACCAAGACGTGCCTTGCGCTTCTTTGCCAGCACTTGAGCTCTCAGGCTGCCCGCGCGCTGCCAATAGCCCGGGCGGATGTCAATCAGCGGCAAGTCCGACAGAGTATGCGCGGCAGACGAGGGGAGCTCCGGGTCACTGAGCAATTCGGTCAGGACTGCAGGCGCCATCACGACCTGGCGGTCCCCGAGTGCCTTGGTGAGCATCTCGACATCATCACCACCGTTCCCTTCAAGGAACGCGATCCATGTGCTGGTGTCGGATGCGATCATCTATCGGCCTTGAGATCCGCCAGCGAACGTGAAAAGTGAACCTTTCCCTTCAGCCGCAGCAAATGCGTATAGGCGCGGGAAGCAGCCATAAGTTCAAGACCGGCGCGGACGGTCTCTGTGATTCCGGAACCGCTGGCCTCCTGTGCCTTTCGGAGAAGGTCCGCCCGTACCTCAACCGTGATTTTTCTTGTCATTTCCATCCTGAGCTCTCCCGCACCATAGTTTACACCAGCACTCGGTATGGTATTAAGTACAGGAGCTCTTGATCTCTAGTCAGTCGCCTCCGTGTCGTTGATGCCTGGAAGGCACTAGTCCTGAGAAGTCGGCCCGTGTCCGGGAATTCTGAACGGGCCTCAATGCCTGGAACCGGGACCCATCGACGTTTTCCGTTACTAATCGCGGAACGAAGCAGTCTGCAGGCATCTTGATGTTTCCCAACTAGTAATTTCCGGATTGGCGACAATTCGCCCGGAGCGCTCGATTTTGGCGTGGATTTGATCAGAATGAGTGCCTCGGCCGGGAATCAGCAACCCAACCGGTAACTCGGTGAAAGAACGTTAACCCACCTTCAAAAAGGTGAATTGAGGAGTCAATTCTCTGACTGCCAAAATCCCGAAAGCGGCGCTAGCCATCGATGCAGTGGCTCACGAGTTTTTTGCGGCCAATCGCAAACTTGTTTCAATTGTCGCGGTAGTTGATCGGTGGCTTTTGCCCGGCGGGAATGAAGGTGTGGTACGTCTTGCCGGTCAGCTGGCGATCGAAATCGGCCCGCGCGGCCTGCACCAGCGCCGTGTTTGAGAACAGATCAATCGCGGTGAGTGCGAGCGCCTTTGACGCCACCACCATGCCGTCCTGGCCGATGCTCATGCCGGCCGAGGCCGAGGCCTGCCAGGTGTGCGGCGCGACGCCGGGCACGAAGGTCGCCGTGGTGAATCCGATGGTCGGCACGGTCCAGCTGACATCGCCCACGTCCGTAGAGGCTGACGGCGCATTGAGATCGACCGGGCGGAGGGGCTCGACGGAGTGAGTTTCGTCTAGGCTGGGCATGGTGTCGATGCTAAGAGTCTTCTGCATCTCGAGAGCGAAGGCCTTTTCGGTGTCGTTCATGGTGAAGCCCCCAACTTCCTCAAGGTTTTTCTGCGCCACCGGAGCCAGGGCATCGTTGCCAATGATGTTGGCATAGCTGCGAATATCAGTGACTTCAACCGTGGTGCCCGTCATGAGGGCCGCACCTTGCGAGATCTTGAGGAGGCGGTCCCAGATGTCTGCGAGCACCGTGTTGGAGGGATTGCGGGCAACCAGATCCATCTGGGCAAGGTCGGGAACGATGTTCGGCGCAACGCCGCCCTTGGAGATGATGTAGTGGATTCGGGAGTTGCTGGGGACATGCTCGCGCATGAATTCGATGCCGTTGCCCATCAGCATGACCGCGTCAAGCGCAGAGCGGCCGCGCTCCGGCGCCATGGCGGCATGGGACGCAATGCCGTGGAAGGTGACCTTTGCCGAAATCATGGCCAGCATGCCGCCATTGTTCACGCTATTGTTGTCGCCGGGGTGCCAGTGCAAGACTACGTCGACATCTTTGAACAGGCCCGCGCGCACCATAAAGACTTTGCCCGAGCCGCCTTCTTCGGCGGGCGTGCCGTAGTAGCGTAATGTGCCGGAAACGTGATTCGCCTCCATGTATTCCTTGACGGCCACCGCAGCAAGAGCCGCCCCGGATCCGAGCAGATTGTGCCCGCATCCGTGGCCCGGCGCGTTGGGGACAAGGGGTTCGCGCTGCGGGAGCGGCTTCTGCGACAGTCCGGGCAGCGCGTCGAACTCGCCCAGGATGCCGATGACCGGCTTGCCCTGCCCATAGCTCGCGATAAACGCAGTGGGCTCGTCGGCCACGCCGGACTCGACAGAGAAGCCCGCGTCTTTGAGCTGGACCTGGAGCAACGCGGAGCTCTTTTCTTCGTGATAGCCAAGCTCGGCATAGTTCCAGATTTGTTGGGAGACCTGTTTGAAGTTCGCAGCTTTCTCGTCGACGAGTTGGGCAACCTCCTTGTGTGCAGCGGATATCGCCTGTGCATTTACAAGCGGAGCAATCGACGAGACGAGACAACCGGTCAAGACAACCAGGTGCATGCCGCGCGGGCCGCATTTTGGCAGACCATACCGATGGGAGAACGACTCCGGCATCGTTTAACTCCTTGGAGAGTGCAGTTGAACTTCAGCCCTAATCCTATAGCCTGAATGAGTGCATCATCCTCACCGCCGAGTCAAAAGTCGGGTTCGGAGCGAATCACCGCCAATCCGGAACTTACTACTTGGGCAATCAACGGAACATGCCAGTGTCGTCTGGAGAGATCCGTCCCGATAAGTCGGCTATTGTCCGCCGATCCGTCTGGGCAATATCGTCACTTGACGACAGGGCAATGCGCTCATCGAGCTGGTCCCATGGATCTATTTCTTCAGCAAGTTGCCGGATAGCCGACTTCTCGTCCATGTGGAATGTGCTTCGTCGATGAGTGAGTTATGGAAATTTAGCGCCAACTTTGAGTCGAGGGTTGGAGTTGTGGTTAACTTTGCAATGCGAACACGTAAACCGCGCCCGGCGTCGACCCCTGAGGAGGCACGATCACGTAGAAGCGCCCGCGCGGCCTGCTGAGCAGACCGTTCTTGCCTTTCTCCCCCGACGGCACCTTGCCCCGCAAGTTCGTAGTGGTCCGCGTCGCGCTGCTGGTACACATAGATCAGGCCGTCTCCGCCGCAGGTCGCATACAGGCGCTTGCTGCCCGCCTCAAAGACCATAACGTCCACGCCCCCGCCGATCGGCAGCGACGTGAGCTCTTTCCCCGTCCCGGTGTCAAACACTGAGATCGCGCCGCTGCGCGAACCCACGAACAGCCGGTGGCCCGCTTCATCACGGGCCATCGCCACATTGCGCTTGCCCATCGTCACCGGCCAGTTCGCCACAATCGAGTGGCTCCCGCGGTCGAGCACCACCACCTTGTTCAGCGCCGCGTCGTTCACATACATCTTCCCGGAGTTCTTCTCGAGCGCCATCGCCTCCAGCGTGTCGCCGTCGATCTTCACGTCCGCCACCCTGGTCTCGCGCGTCGTGTCCACCACGCTCAGCATCGAGAAAGTCTCGTGCGCGTCTGCGCCGCCGTTGTCGATATAGAGGTAGTGAGTCGCCGGATCGTAGCCGATCGAGTCCGCGTCCAGCTTGAGCGGAATGCTCTTCAGAAGAGCATACGTGCGGCCGTCGAACACCTTCAGCGCTCCCGCGCCGCCGTCGGTGATGTATATCCGGTTTAGGTCCTCCCTCACAAAAATGGCATGAGGAATCTGGATATCGGGAATCGAGCGCACATATTTCCCGCTCTTCAGGTCGAACACCAGAACCTGGTGGGCGCTCTCTGCGGCAACAAACAGCCGGCTGCCCTTCTCATCGATGCCCAAATGGTCGAACCTTCCCTGGACAGAAGCCGGCATCGTGAGCTTCGCGACCGGCTGCAAAGGCGCCTGCGCCGCGGCAAACCGGGGCAGGAGCACAGGAATCACGGCAAGACTCAGCACAACGAATACACGGCGTCGCAACACGCTTCATCTCCTTCAAGGAACGTTTGGCCCAAGCCTAGCAATCGATACTTAACTGCACCTTAAGCGGCGGGCGCGAACATCGCCCGATCCCAACATCCGAAGAGCGTCCGCTCTCCACGCGCCTCTCCCACCGCCGTCCCGCTCTTAAGGTTGCCTTAATCTTAAGCCTTTAAGATAAGTTGGATTATCCAGGAGCACGCGGATTACCGCGGCGCAGCCGAGGAGGGCCCCGGAGCAGGTTCAAAGCTCCGCCCAGCTCCACTGCGTCGTCACGAGTGCCAGGGCAGGATCATCCCTCAGGACCAGGCCAGCCGATCGCCACCGAAAACGTATCGTTCACTCCTGAGGTTGTCTTTCTGAATGGGCTGCTCCCGCGTTCTTTCCATCTCTCTCTTCGCCGTCGTCTCCGCTGTCTATCTGCCGGCACAGAGCCCGTCCGATCCATCCCCTTCTTCCCAGCCGCCCGCTGAGGCCCACACCATCGCCCTCACTGTTCCCGACGGCACCCCCCTGCAGATCACCCTCGATAGCGAGGTGCGCGTGCGCAAGGTCGGCCAGCCCATCCATGGCCGTGTCATGCAGCCCGTCTACGTCTTCGACCATCTCGTCATCCCCACAGGCACGCAGGCGAACGGCCACATCGTAGCCATCGCTCCCGTCCCCGGCCGCACTCGCACCCTCAGCGCCCTCAACGCCGACTTCAGCCCGGCCCATAAGCTCAGCGTCAATTTCGACCAGCTCATTCTCCCCGGCGGCCGCAGCATCGAGCTGCACGCAACCGTGGTTCCCGGCTCCGGACAGGTCATCCAGCTTGCCACCGCCGGCGAACACCAGAAGAAAAATGCCGTGAAAGACGCGGCCGCCCGGAAGATGGAACAGGCGCGGGCGCAGTGGCACGACGCCATGAAGCAGATCGAGTCGCCCGGCCGCATGCATGTCTTCGTGCGCTACGCCGTCGCCCAGCTCCCCGTGCACCCGCAGTACCTCGATGCCGGAACCGTCTATTCCGCCGAGCTCTCCCGGCCGCTCGACTTCGGCAGCGAATCCGTCTCCGCCGCAAGCCTCTCCTCCATCGGCAACCAGCCCCCGCCCGGAAGCCTCGTCCACGCCATGCTGCTGACGCCCCTCGACTCGAAGCATACCCAGAAAGGCAGCGACGTCGATGCCGCTCTCTCCCAGCCTCTGTTCGATAAGGAACGCCTCATCCTCCCCGCCGGCACCCGGCTCCGCGGCTCAGTCCTTCAGGTGCGCCCCGCCCGCAGCCTCCACCGCAACGGACAGCTCCGCATCGCCTTTCGCCAGGTCATTCTTCCCGACGGAGCCGTGCAGACCGTCGACACCAGCCTCCAGGGCATCGAGTCCGACGCCGCCGGCCACGTGCAGCTCGACACCGAAGGCGGCGCCAAATCCACTCCCTCCAAGACCCGCTATCTCTCCACCGGCGCATCCGTCGGTCTGGCGCTGATCGGCAGCGGCGGCAAGAGGGACGTCGGCACCGCCGGCCCCGTAACCGGAGGCGCAACCGGATACAAGCTCATCGGGATCATCGTCGGCGCCCTCTTCCAGAACCACACCTACGCCATCCTCATGAGTGCCTACGGAGGCGGCAGCTCCATCTACAGGAACTTCCTCGCGCGCGGACGCGAGATCGTCTTCCCTAAGAACACCGCCATGGACATCGGCTTCGGCAACCGCACCACGCTGCCCATGCCCGCCACCGATCGCGGACCCGCACGATGAAGGTCCGCTCCACGGCATCCACAATCTTCATCCTCTTCCTCTTCGGCGCGCACTCGGCGCTCGCGCAAATCCATCCGCCGAAGCAGCAACCCTCGGGCCCGTACACGTTTGAGGTCAACGCCGAAGAGGTCGTGCTGAACTGCACCGTCCTCGACAGCAAGGGCCAGCTCGTCAACGGCCTCGACAAGAGCAACTTCAAGGTCGCCGAAGACGGCATCCCGCAGACCATCATCTCCATTCAGCATCAGGACACCCCGGTCTCCATCGGCCTGCTCGTCGATAACTCTGGATCCATGCGCCCCAAGCGCGCCGCCGTCGCCTCCGCCGCTCTCGACCTCGTCAAAGCCTCCAATCCCGGCGACGAGACCTTCGTCATCAACTTCTCCGATCAGGCTTACCTCGATCAGGACTTCACTTCCGATCTCGGCCGCCTGCAGAACGGCCTCGCGCACCTCAGCCTCTCCGGCGGCACCGCCCTCTACGACACCATCGTCACCGCCGCCGACAAAATGGAGCAAAGCGCGAAGCGTCCCCGCAGAGTCCTCATAGTCATCACCGACGGGGAGGACAACGCCTCCCGGCTCTCTCTCGACGAGGCCATCCGTCGCGTTCAGGACATGCAGGGTCCCATCATCTACTCCATCGGACTGCTCTTCACCGGCAACAGCAGCGGCGGCGACAAGCGCCGCGCCCGCCACGCCCTCGAAGCCCTCGCCAGCCAGACCGGAGGCATCGCCTTCTTCCCCGCCTCGCTCCAGGATGTCGATGCGGTAGCCGCCGAAGTCGCCCGCGATATACGCAATCAGTACATCCTCGCCTATTACTCCGCGCGAGCCTCCACCGCCGGCTATCACTCGGTCAAGGTGCAAGCGCGAGCATCTGGGCGCGGCAAGCTCACCGTCCACACGCGAACCGGCTACTACTCTAAGCAATCTCCGCCCGCCCGCTCAAAGAGGGACGAGAAATGACCGATACCAATATTGGAGGGCACGATCGGGCCAAGTTCGGCATGTATTAGCCATACGCTTGACGGAACATCTTTCGAGCTGATCAGCGGAGAGGCCAGACAACAATCACGCGAGACCTTGCCGCCGCAGATTATCGCAGGCGTGTACGTTACGGGACTTCGCTGGAAGCGCTTCATCCCGGCTACTACTGGGGGCAGCGGTGCGGACATTGTAAACCGAGCCATGGATACGAGGTTCAGCTCACTTGACTTTGCGGGTATCTGAATGAAAACCAACTGCGTAGCAAAACTGGGCCAGCTGCGACGAACCGACCTTCTACCAGCAGCCCTGATCCTTGGCCGCGCCATGCGCGACAATCCCGCGCACGTCCGGGCCTTCGCAATATCGGACGCGGAGCGCCGCCGTCAGGCGCTGGAACGGTTCTTCCGGCCGGTACTGCTCGGTCTCCACCAGAGGGGGTTGATTTACGGCGCTTATCGCGATAACGCGCTTGTAGGAATCTGCGGCATTGCACGGCCCGGCTTTTGTCAGCCTACTCCTATTGAAAAGCTCCGCGTGTTACCCGCAGTCGTGTTCGGCAATCCACTCGGCACGGCGCTTCGCGTTCTGAACTGGGCCGATGCATGGGCGCATCGCGATCCTGCGGGGCCTCACTGGCATCTGGGACCAGTGGCCATCGAACCCTGCGTCCAGCGCCAGGGAATTGGAAGCGCCTTGCTGACCGCGTTCTGTGTGCATATGGATGCCTATGGAGCAGTTGCGTATCTCGAGACCGACCGACGAGCAAACGTTCATTTCTATCAGAAATTCGGGTTCACGGTGGTAGCGGAAGCCGACGTTATGGGAGTACCCAACTGGTTTATGTCCCGTCCTGGTGGACATCCACGCAAGGGTTGGCATGCACAAACTCCACAATCTCATTGACCGCCGGATTCTCAGAACCCCTCGCCCATTGTGCATAGGGCGCTTATCGAGCCTCGCCTGACGGTACCAGGGCGATGCGCTTATCAAGCTATTCAAACTGGTGTCTGGCTCAGCAAGTCGACGTATAACCGGTATGCGCCGCCTTCTTCAATTACCTGCCATGACGGCAGTTTTTGTCTTCGTGGAACTTTGGCCGGGGGAGAGGTGTTCCTGCAGTACCTCAAGGAAGCGGGCGAGCCAAGCCGGGTGTGCGGTCCATGCCGGGCCGGTGACGAGCACTCCATCAACGACGGCTTCAGCGAACCCCACGGAGACGAATCGCCCGCCGGCGCTCGCTACCTCCGGAGCACAGGCTGGATAGGCACTCACTCTTTTTCCTGTGAGCGCCCCGGCGGTGGCCAATAGCTGCGCCCCGTGGCACAGCGCGGCGATCGGTTTGCCGGAGTTGTGGAAGTGTTTCACTAAATCGATGACCTTCGCATTGAGCCGCAGGTACTCTGGCGCCCGGCCGCCAGGGACGATCAGCCCATCGTACTCGGAGGGCTGGATCTCCGCGAACGTCGCGTTGAGCGTGAAGTTGTGTCCGCGCTTTTCTGAATAGGTTTGGTCGCCTTCAAAATCGTGGATGGCGGTGCGCACGAATTCGCCTTCTTTCTTGTCCGGACAGACAGCATGCACCGTGTGCCCCACCATCTGCAACGCCTGAAAAGGAACCATAACTTCATAGTCCTCGACATAGTCGCCGACTATCATTAGTAGCTTCGCTGTTTTCATAAGTATCTCCTTTTCGATTCCAACCGCTTTTTCGATTCCAACCGCTGTCTGGGATTCGTCAACGGACGGGTCTGGCGCTTTGAGAACCAGCACTCCTAGCCGATTATATTAACTCTTTGGCGGTCACCCGCCCGTCCACGGATTGCCCAAAGGACGTTCGATCTGACCCCTCCTGAGCACGGCAAGTCAAGCGCAAACCGGAAGCAATGCATATCGACGAAAAACGGGCTTCCCGGAGAATGAAGCCGTGACATGTCGTACCACCGAACGCCGTGCGCAATGTTATTCGCCAGGTCCTCGGAAATCATCTCCGCACTCCGGGCTGCTCTGCCAGTCACATTGCTGAGGTAGACCATCTTCGGCGGACGCGAGGACTACATTAGGTATCAAATACACCAGAAGACGCGCATAGAGCTCGACGTAGGTATGGATGGCGCAGCTCACTCAATGCGCAGGGCCCGCACCGGGTCGATGGAGGCCGCGCGCCGCGCCGGGATGATGCCGGCCACGGCAGCCGTAATCACGAGCACTGCAATGGCGATGCCCATGACCGGCACATTGACGCCGGTGATTTCAAAGAGCTGCGATTTGACGTACCGCACGCAGAAGATGGCCACCGGGATGCCGATCGCGAGGCCAGCAACGGCCTGCAGCATGGCGCCGCCCATGACCATTCCGATGACGCGGCTGCGCGCCGCTCCCAGCGCCATGCGGATGCCGATCTCCGGCGTGCGGCGCACCACGGTATACGCTGTGACGCCATAGAGGCCGATGGCGGCGAGCAGCAGGGCCAGCAGGCCGAAAAGAGAAGTGAGGCGCGCAATGAGGCGCTCTTGTATGAAGCGGTCGTCAATCTGCTGCCGGAAGGTCTGAAATTTCACAATCGTCAGATTGGGATTGATGCCGGCTAGGGTCTCACTGACGGTCTTTTCAAACCCGGCGATGGGATGGGCGGTCTGGATCACCAGTGCGCCGGCGTACATGGACTGGTCTTGGTCGAGGTGGTAGTCGGGATCGTTCGCGCTGCCGGACCGTTGCGTGAGCGGCAGAAAGTACATGGCGTGGTTCTTCCAATAAATGCTGGTGTAGGTGGTGCCTTCCACCACGCCGACGATCTCATGGGCTCCATCCCGGCCGGCCTGTCCGCGGCCGGAAAAGCCAAAGGAATGGCCGAGGGGGTTGCGCTTGCCGAAGAACTGTTTGACGAACTCCTGATTCACAACCGCGATGGGCGCGGCGTTCAACGTGTCCTGCGGCTTGAAGCCGCGGCCCATGACGAACCGGGTGCCGACTGAGTCGAAGTATTCCGCGCTGCCTTTCACCCAGGATGCGCCTTTGTTCAGGTCCGGCTCGCCCTGAACTTTTACGCCGGATCCCCAGTTGTTTTGCTCCATTGGCGTGTAAGTGGCGAGGCCTACCTGGAGAACACCGGGAATGGCGTGGAAGCGGTCTACGATGGTCTGATAGAGGGGTTCGACCTCCGTGTTCTTGTAGCCGGCGGCCTGCGGATTGATGTGCGCGATATAGCGGTTGGTCGCATCCAGCTTCATGTCTACGTTTTCGGCCTTGTTGAGGCTCTGGGCAAAGAGGCCGGCGGCGACCAGCAGCACGAGGGAGAGCGAGGCCTGCAGAACCACCAGGGATCGCTGCAGGAAGGATGCGCCGTGGGCGGTGGTACGCGCATTGGAGCGCAGGGCCTCGGCGGGATGCGTCCGCGCGGCCATCAGCGCCGGTGCGAGTCCAAAGAGGATGCCAGTGACGAGGGAAAGCGTAAGAGCAAAGCCGATGACCATGGGCGAAGGCGAAGCACTGACCGGCATGTTCTGCTGATTAGGAAAGGTGAGCGCCAGCAGGGCGTGTGCTCCGAGATAGGAGACGGCGAGGCCGAGCAGGCAGCCCATACCCGACAGAAGAATGCTTTCGGTCAGGAGCTGGCGCACGATTCGGCTGCGCTGCGCGCCCAGTGCCGCGCGGACGGCGAGCTCCGCGCGGCGGCCCATGCCGCGCACCAGTAGCAGGTTCGCGATGTTGGCGCAGGCGACGAGCAGGACCAGCGCGGCAATCCATTGCAGCAGTTTCAGTTGGTCCTTGTAACCTTCCTGCATGTTCTGGATGCCGCCGCCGCCGGGAGTGAGCACCACGTGGGTGCGGGGGAGAACCTTTTGGGCACGCTGATCGGTGAATGTCTTCAGCGTCGCAAACTGCTGTCTGAGCAGTGTGCCGGCTTTGGACTGGAGGGCCGGCAGGGAGGTTCCCGGCTTCACGCGGCCGATGATGTAGGCCCACTGCTCCCCGGAATCGGTGAAGTACGGTGCGCCGATGACTTCATCCATCGCATTCATGGGAAGGAAGTATTTGGGCGGATTGGTATCGATGCGGTCTCCGTAAAATCCCTTTGGCGCAACCCCGATAATGATGGCCGGCTTGGTATTGATGTAAAACGCGCTTCCAACAACGCGCGGATCGCCTGCGTAGTCCTGCTGCCATGTGTCATAGCTCATCACGGCGGTAATAGGCGCGCCCTTGCGATCGTCGGCATCCGCAAGCAGCCGCCCCGCCGCCGGCGAAAGACCAAAGACGCGGAAGTAATTGCCGGAGACGAAGGTTCCCATGACGGATTTCGCGCCGGTCTGGGAGCCAGCGCGACGGACCGTAATCGGCCGCCAGGCATAGCCGGACTCCATCGCGGCCAGCTCCTCGAACTCCGGCAGGTTCTTCTTTAACATGTAATAGGTATCGGTGGAGAAGAGCGAGTAGTCCCCTTCGTCTTGCCATCCGCCGTTGACGCAGCAGTCGTCTTTGTCGCCGATGCGGATCAGGGTTCTGGGATCGGTTACCGGCAGGTTATGGAGCAGGATGGCATTGACCAGAGTGAAGATGGCCGAGTTGGCGCCAATGCGGAGCGCGAGCGTAAGCAGCATGGTCACGGTGAACCCCGGCGTCTTGCGAAACTGACGGAATCCAAAGGCCACATCCTGCAGCAGAACTTTCATCGTCTACCTCCGCACACGTCGGCTTGCACATACAGAAAACGGATTACCTACCCCAGAAGTTCCGCGCATTTGTTAGGTTAGCCTCCTTAGATTGAAGATTGAGGACCAAGGTTCGTATTTTGAGAAAAATGTTCAAAATCGGACGTTTAGTGGTAGACGCGTCACTTTTCTTCAAATGATCCCGGTATAGGTGCGCTTGGATCCGGCGAACCGCCTGCTGATCAAGGGCTGAGGACAGGGCGAGTCACTCATTGAGCAATTCAGATTGAGGGCATCTTTGGCAAGTTTGACGTTTCAAGAAGCTCTGGCGGCCGGCACTTACAGGGAAACATTTGGGCAACGGGAAACGGCTAGCGGTTTCGCAATTGGTGTAGACCGGAGCCAAGGACCTTTTCGTGGTTTTCTCCCAAGGAAAACCACTCCTCGCGATCTTTATCAGGCCACAGTAATTGCGAAACCGCTCTAGACGACTGTCGAACCTTCGACACCTGGTTGGCCACCTTTCTGACAGCGGCACTGGCCCGCCCCGTACCCCCAATTCCCTGTTGAGCCCGGTGGGTTCCACGAGCTTCATAGGGCTTTCCTTAATGAAAGCCGCACACGCGGTCACGGATGGAGCCCGGTGCAGGAAATCGGGTATCTCGCTCGGTCTCTTTTCGGTTTTTATGAATCTAAAATTTCGAGTCGTGCTTGGCCGGGAGCAGTTACGGTTCGCGGAATCCACATCTGGCGCAAGCGCGCTTAGACATGGGCCACCCCTGGGTTCATTTATAGGTTTGGAGACTTAAATGCATAACTTAAATGCATAACAAGGAGCGAAGCATTCGCACTTGCTGTGCCTGGAGGACTACCAATGTTGAAGCATTCCGTGAGAAATAGAGATTCTCGCACGCATATTTATTTGTCCCTCTTGCTGGTTGCTGTAATTGCCACTCCGCTCGCAGGGTGGAGCGTCAGCCTCACGCTGCCGGCGGACCTCGCACTCCGTATCCGCCTCGATGACACGCTAACCAGCACCGACTCCCAGGTCGGCGATCCGTTCAGCGCAACCGTTGTCGATCAGGGCGAATACCGCAACGCTCGGGTCTACGGACACATCAGCAGCATCCAAACTTCGGGCAGAGTGAAGGGCAACACGACCATGATGCTGCGCTTCGATCGGCTGGTAATGCCAGACGGACGCCGCACACCCATCCACGCTGAGCTGGTCGAGCTTTACGATGCGCCGTCGGGGGAGAAAGTCGACGTCGAAGGCGCGATCCAATCTGGCGGGAGAGGCAGAACCAGCGTTGTTCACACCGCGGTTGGAGCGGGGGCCGGAGCGCTGCTGGGCGGCATCTTCGGAGGTGGCAAAGGAGCCGGCATCGGCTCCATCGTTGGTGGCGCTGGTGGACTCGGAACCACGGCGTTTCACGGGCGCCAAAAAATCAACCTGAACAGCGGACTGGAAATGCTGATTCGCACAGCCGGCTGAAGCGTCAGTCGAAGCCACCCAAGAATGAAGAATCTCCCCTCGGGTTTCAGAATCAAAGGAGTAGTGTCGGCACGCGAACGGCGTCCGAATGGAACTCCGGAGGTGTCAAACCGAGAGCCGGGCTCCCCAGAAAGGAACATGTGGTCGACCTACTGCTGTTCGCAATGGTGGTTGCTTCGGCGGTCTCGTTAGTCGTGAGTCCTCCGGCAAGCACAGCAAAGGACGCTACGCACATTGAGGGAGAACGTCCCGAGTAGTTTCTGAACTACTGGCTATTTCTCTGAACGTGGTCACGGGATGCCAAAGGCCATAGGGCCCTCAGCCTGCACATTCACTTGACCATCTGGGTAGATCGGTCGCGAGGCCGCCGCGGACCGTATTCCTCGAGGAGGATACGAAGCCCCTCGCGGAAGCGGTCTTTTCCGATATCAATCCGCCCCCCGCTGAAGATCTCCGCAATGCGGGGAAAGTTGCCTTTAGCCATCTGTGCCGCTGCAAACTCCATGTCGATTACCTTTTCGCTGGCTGCTTCGCGGAGCGCATGACCAAAAACGAAGTCGTCAACGATGGCAAGCAGGGTGAGCTTCTGCTTCGCCGTCATCGATGTTTCTGCCAAAGCCTCAAGGCACTGCTCCATATGGCGCATCGCATTGAGCCCCGGAGGGGCCGATTGCATCGAGATGAGCGCCCAGGGATGACGGAGAAAGATCGAGTGCGTCCGCGTGGCAATTTCGGTGATCGCGCGCTTCCAGTTCTTGGGCACGGCTGACAGAAGCGCTTCGCTCATTAGCGCGTCATCCATCACCGCTACCAGGTCATCCTTGGTCTTGACGTAGTAGTAGAGGCTCATCGTTCCGGCGTTGAGCTCCTGGGCCACGCGGCGCATCGATACCGCCTCAAATCCTTCAGCGTCGGCGATAGAGAGTGCCGCGGCGCCAATCACTTCGCGGCTGAGTTGTATTTTTGTTCTTGACATTCGTACATTGTACTATTATACCCAGTCGTACACTGTACGACGCGCGGCGTCGATCGCTGGAGGTACCATGTACGAACAAACTGTGTTGATCGTTGGAGCTGGACCGACGGGGTTAACCCTCGCCCTCGACCTTTTGCGCCGGAAAATCCATTGCCGCTTGATCGAGGCTGCGGAAACTCCCTTCACAGGCTCGCGCGGGAAAGGCATACAACCGCGTACGCTCGAAATCTTCGACAACCTCGGCATCATCGAGCCGATCCTAGCCGCTGGTGGACTTTATCCCAGGCTCCGCATACACCTCGGCCCGCTTTCAATCCGCGGGGGTTCTCTCGGCTCCTCCAAGCCGCCAACCGTGAGCACCCCGTATCCGAACCTGTGGATGGTGCCGCAATCGCGTACCGAGGCATTGCTCCGCGAACGTATTGGCGCTTTAGGTGGCCGGGTTGAGTTTAAGACTGCGATCGTCAATTTCCGGCAGGATCAAAATGGTGTAGACGCTACGCTTTCGACTGGGGAAACCGTAAGAGTCGACTTCCTAATCGGGTGCGACGGCGGCCACAGCACGGTGCGAAGAGCGCTGGGCCTGAAGTTGGAAGGCGAAACGATCGACGAGAAGCCAATGCTGGTGGCTGACGTCGAAGTCGATGGGCTCAATCGGCAAGATTGGCATATTTGGCCCTTCGTCAAGGGTGGCGCAATCGGGCTTTGTCCCTTACCGAACACTCCGTTGTTTCAACTTACAGCGAAGGCGGAGACGGTAGGTTCCAACCTTGAGAGCGTGGTACATCGAGCGACTGGACATCGCATAGGGCGCGTTGCTTGGCAATCGATCTACCAACCTGCCGTCCGCATGGTGAATCGCTACCGCGCCGGACGCGTCTTCCTGGCAGGGGACGCGGCGCATGTGCATCCGCCGGCAGGAGGACAGGGTCTGAACACGGGTGTGCAGGATGCCTACAACCTGGGCTGGAAGCTCGCACACGTCATGCGCGGAGGCCCTGAATCGCTGCTTGACAGCTACGAATCCGAGCGCCTGCCTATTGCAGCCGCTGTTCTCGGCTTGAGCAAGCATCTGCATCAGAAGCGATCAATCAAGCGCGGCGCTTTAACCGACCAGCTTGGCTTGCATTATCGGGGTAGCTCCCTATCCTCGGGCCACGCTCTCGGGGATTTAAACCCCGGAGATCGCATCCCGGACGTCCCTCTTGCCGATGGAAGCAGGCTTTTCGAACGCATGCGCGGGCCCCAAGCAACTGAGTTTGCCACGGTCGAAGGACCGCGTATTCTAATCCGTCCAGACGGCTACATTGCGCATATTGGCGAGGAACGGTTCAGAGAGTACGCCGGCGAGCCTACAAAAACGGTCACGGGCTCGTTTTATGGGACAAGCCGCAGATAGCTTTTTGTGGGAGCCCATTCTGTCGATTCCTTACTTTTGTCGGAGCTGTATGCGGCCCGTGGAATATCCCGCGTAGTTTCTGAACTACTGGGCTGTTTCTGTGAACGTGGTCACGGGATGCCCAAGGCCATAGGGCCCCTCAGCCTGCACGTTTACGTGACCTGTATTTCCGGGAAGAGTCAGCGTAACCGAGGCCACTCCCGAGGAGTTGGTCACCGCAATGACTTTTGATCCGCTGGAGGTTCCGTTGGAGAGGGTGCCGGCGCTGGCGGTGAACAAGATGCTGGCCCCATTGGCCGTCCCGCCCGACTGCCCGGGCGACAGGGCGACGGTAAGCGCCTGCGCAAGCGCGCTGCCCGACTGATTGTTCCCGCCGGTGGATACCAGAGTGGCCGGCGGATTCCCGACGATGATCCACCCGCCCTCGGTCTGTGTGGCGGAGCCATCGCTGCCGGTCACGGTGAAATGGCAAAAACCAGGCGTACTGCCGGCCTGCTCGGTGAGTGTGCCGGGCTGCGTGCCGGTGACTGCGCCATTCGTCACGGTGATGGTTCCGTTGCAAGCCGCAGCCCCCTCATAGCTGTCAAACACCGCGGACGACAAATTTACGTTGCTGGAACCGCTGGTCAGCACTGGTTGCAGGGTGGCGGTCCCGCCGGCGGGCACCATGATCGTGTCCGGGTTCAGGTCCCACTCCGATGACGGAGGAGTTGCGGTGCTGCCGGAGACGACCAGCAGCGTGATGCTGTAGGGCGCGAAGGTTTGCGTGGGCGCCCAGCCGGACGAAGTGGCAATTGCCTGGGGAGCGCTTGCCGCCAGCGTGTATAGATTCAAACAGAGGGAACAGCCACCGTTGCTTCAGAGCGATTAGGATTCCAATTTGGATGGTGATTACGCCGGCTGTCCCTTCAACTTTCCCTTCAACTTTGTCCAAAGGCGCAAGCGATATACAGTTGGCGGGGGCTCAGAGAAGTCATGGCCAGAAGACTACACCTGCTGGTAATGTTTCTGCATGTGCCCCAGGTATCAAATCTCCTCGCCGGGCGGGTCCTCACAGGCAAAAGATTGGAAGAGGCCCGTATGTTGAGCGGGCCCAGAGGCTTGAAGAGAGTCTCGCTCATTCTATTCGCGCTCACGCTGGCCAGCGTGGGTTGGGCGCAAGAGGCGTATAGCCATCGACTATGGCAGGCAGCCGATGGACTTCCGAGCGATGTGGTGCAGGCCTTCGCGGAGACCCAAGACCACGCGCTGTGGATCGGCACGATTGACGGACTGGTGCGCTTCGATGGCAGTCACTTCCGCTATTACCAGCGTGAGAACACCCCGGCACTCCGTGCCGACAGCGTCTTCTGCTTGACCGTGACCCGCGACGGGACACTGTGGATCGGCGTCGAGGGTGGAGGGTTGGTGCGCTACCGCGACGGACATTTTCGCGAATTCACGGTTCTCGACGGGCTCTCTAACAATGTCGTCCGCGCCATCTTTGAGGATAGCGACGGTCTACTATGGGTGGGCACTGATCAGGGACTGTTCCAAATGGACAGCGAGCGGTTGGTTCGCATCGATGCCACTCATCTGATCCCCAAGCTGAGTGTGCATGCCATTACCCAGGACCGCAACGGAGCAATCTGGGTTGGAGGCACCTCGCTCCTGCGCATTCTCGCGGGCAAGGCGCAAGTGTATAGAATTCCCTTCCGGGAGCAAAGCCAGCGTATCAAGAGCATACTGCAAACGACAGATGGCACAATATGGGTCGGCGCTGTCTCAGGACTGTACCGCGTCGCGGGCGACCACCTCGAGCCCGTTCCTCAGATTCGGCGAACCGTAAGGGTGCTGCGCCAGACACATGACGGCACGTTGTGGATTGGCTCTATCGGAAGTGGTTTGTACAGCATTCGATCCGGAGGCGAGCCGGTGCTATTTGCCGGGGGCCCGCCCAGCAAGTCCATCCTGAACCTCTATGAAGACCGCGAGGGAAACCTTTGGATCGGCAGCCAGATCGGCATGGAACGGCTAAGCCGGTCGGCGATGAGTCTGCTTCCGCTCCCCGGCTCGCCTGACGCGGACTTCGGCAGCGTCTTTGTCGACCGCGATGGCTCTATCTGGGCGTGTTCGACCAGCCTCTATCGCGAACGGGACGGAGTGATGCGCAAGGAGGTGCTGCGTGGGCTGCGAGGCGTTACGATCCGCAATCTGCTGCGCGCCTCCGACGGCTCCCTATGGGTCGGCACCGAAGGCTCGGGACTTTTTCGGCGTAGCGCATCCACGATCGAGCACTACACGACTGCCCAGGGCCTCTCGAACGACTTCATCCGTGTCATGTTGCAGGACCGCGACGGCAGTCTGTGGGTGGGTACGGACAGCGAACTGAATCACATCGTCGCAGGAAGAGTCGCGATCGTTCATTTACCTTCCCCTATAAGCGTGATGGCTCTGCTGCAAGACCGCAACGGTGACCTTTGGGTGGGCAGCTTCTCCGGTCTCTTCAAGCTGCACGAAGGACATTGGGTCTCGGCGCCCCTCACCGCCGCGTTGCGGGACACGACCATCTGGGCATTGCATCAGGACGCAGATGAAACAATCTGGGTGGGGACCAATCGCGGTCTCTACGGTGAAAACGGCAATGCTGTTACCGCTGTGACTACCGCCCAGGGGCTGCCATCGCACTTTGTGGGGCAAATCCTGGAGGATAAGAAAGGGGACCTCTGGATCAACGGGCTGAGCGAGGTGGCGCGCTTGTCGCTAGCCGAACTGCGGGCTCTTGCCCAGGGCCGGCTATCCCGTATCTCGCCGCGAGTCTACTCCGTTTCCCGGGAACTCGGCTCGGCCGAGATCTACAACGGCATTCAACCTTCGGGAGCTTTCAGTCCCGGCGGAGATTTGCTCTACCCCAGCAATAAAGGCCTCGTCCGCATCCAACCCGAACTGCAAGCGGCGCTCCCCGCTTTCCCTATCATTGTCGAGAGCATCGCGGTAGACGGTCGCGCTGTTTCAGTCGCGGGCGAGATCGCCCTCGGCGCATCCACTTCGCGCACCGAGATTACCTTTGCGCCTGCATTGCTCGGTCCTCAGGAGCGAATCTGGATGCGTTACCGGCTCGATGGCTTTGATAGCGAGTGGCAGGGGGCCGGAAGCCAGCGCACGGCTGTTTATACCAGTCTGCCCGCAGGCCGGTACCGCTTCGATGTCCAGGCATTCGAATCCGGAGTCGAGTCCCCGGTCGCGGAGCTCACAATCCCAGTACACAGGCTCACGCCATTCTATAGAAGGCCATGGTTCATACTTCTGCTACTGGTTCTGACGGTTGCCATCGTCTTGCTGCTCCATTACCTCCACCTTCGCCAGATACGGGAACGCTTTGCGGCAGTGCTTGAGGAACGCAACCGGGTCGCCCGCGAGATGCATGACACCGTCATCCAGGGCTGCTCCACCGTTTCCGTGTTGCTGGAGGCGTCCGATAGTTTGCAAGGCGACCAGCAAGCGGCTACTGAACTAACTGCTCTCGCCCGCCGACAGATCCAGAACACCGTTCGCGAGGCGCGCCAAGCAATTCTCGATCTGAGACAACCCAGTACCGATGAGGAGAATCTGGTGGACGGCCTACGCCAGATAACCGAGACTGCATCTCGCGAGTTTGCGCAGAGCGTGGGCTTGGAGATCACCGGGAACCTGCCGTCTATGCCGCGCTCCTGTGTCTATCAACTGTTGATGGTTACGCGCGAGGCGCTGCACAACGCGCTGATTCACGCCCACGCGAGACGTGTCGAGGTGCAGTTGAAGCATGATGGCAGGACCGTTACCATCTTCGTGAAGGACGATGGCCGGGGACTGGCGCCTGAGCTGGCATCCGGCTCGGAGGCCGGGCACTTCGGCCTGCAGGGGATGCGCGAGCGCATGATCCGCCTGGGCGGCAGTTTGGAAATTGAGAGTCGACCCAGCAGCGGAACCGTCGTGACCGTGCGGGTGACGGATCCGGGTCGCAAGGACGTCAGCAACGGACAGCGCTATGAATGAGCAAAAGACGATCAACGTGGTGTTGGTGGACGATCATCCGTTCATGAGGATCGGGGTTTCTGCGATTCTGCGCGCTCAGCCGGATATGAGAGTTGTGGGCGAGGCAGCCACCGCGGCGGAGGCGATCGCCGCGTATCGTCAGCATGTTCCGGACCTGGTGGTGATCGATCTCGGTCTACCCGACGACAGCGGTCTGAATGTGATCCGCTCCGTGCGTTCGCGCTACCCGGATGCCCGGTTCGTAGTGCTGACGAACTCCGAGGGCGATGAGGACATCCACCAGGCATTGACCGCCGGTGCTCGCGGTTACGTGGTGAAGGGCATGGCGCATCAGTTACTGGTGGAGGCGGTGCGGCGAGTCGCCCGGGGCGAACGCTACTTGCCCCAGCCACTCGCAAAGACGCTCAACATGCGCGATCCCAACTCCGACCTGACGGCCCGCGAGCGGGAGGTACTGGCGCAAGTGGTCAAGGGCCGCACCAATAAGGAAATCGGCGCCGAGTTGGGCATCACCGAGGGGACGGTGAAGCGCCATATGGGTGAGATTCTCTCCCGTCTCGAGGTGAACGATCGTACCCAGGCGGTGATTACCGCGCTACGCCGCGGCCTGGCGCATCTCTGACTGTTTACGACTGTCTACGCCCGGCCTTCCACTGGAGAGGAATCTGGTTGGTCCGCAGGCTCTCTTCCGCGCCGCGGCCGCATCTCGATAATGATCCGAAGTTTTGCTTTGGTTGCTACCTAAGTCACATGCGCTTCTCAGGTGCGAGCGCTTAGCTTTAGGTGCGCCCTTTCTCGCGCTAAATAGGATCTCATGCCGGGATTTTTCGCTCGTTCCTGTAATTCCATTTCACTTGGTTGTTTGTTTGTCTGCTCGGCGCTCGCAGCGGCGCAGCCCTCGAACATAGTCGAGATTGATGCACGTCAGCCTTCGCCACCGCCGCGACCTTCCGACTTTAAGGGCGGCAGTAGCCTCTCGCCATCCGGTCGATCGATCGGAGTGAATGACCAATATCTGACGCGCGACGGCAAGCCATGGCTTCCAGTCATGGGAGAGTTCCACTTCTCACGCTATCCCGATGCTGGGTGGGAGGAGGAGATACTCAAGATGAAGGCGGCGGGAGTGCAGATCGTTTCGTCCTACATCTTCTGGAACCATATCGAGGAGGTAAAGGGCGTCTTCGACTGGACAGGGCAACGAGACCTGCGCCGCTTCGCGGAGCTTTGCCAGAAGCACGGCATGTACCTATTCGTGCGCATCGGGCCATGGAATCATGGAGAGTCGCGCTACGGTGGCCTTCCCGATTGGGTTGTGAAAGAGAGCGTGCAGCGAACCACCGACCCGCGCTTCCTTCGCTTCGTCGATGATTTCTACGAGCAGATCGGGAAGCAGGTTAAAGGACTTCTTTGGAAAGACGGCGGCCCGGTCATAGGCGTGCAAATCGAAAATGAATACGGAGGCAAAGGCCCCAACGGTGGACCGGCATACATGCTGAAGCTGAAGAGGATGGCTGAGGCCGCAGGCCTGGACGCGCCTCTCTACACCGTTACCGGGTGGAACAACTCCGTCTGGCCTCCGGGGGAGCTTCTGCCGGTCTATGGCGGTTACCCGGATGCGCCGTGGGTTCCGGGACCCGGCCGGATCCCGCCTGGCGAGGTCTACCTCTTCCGTTTTAATAGCCGCATCTCCGGAGACATGGGTGTCATCGGCGGTAGCCATTCGGAAACTTCTCAAACCGACCCGCAGACGCCTTTTCTCACGGCAGAGGTTGGAAGTGGAATGCAGATTACCTATCACCGCCGTCCAGTTGTCAGCGCCGACGATGTTGCGGCTATGGTTCCTGTAATGATCGGGTCGGGCGCTAATCTGCTGGGCTACTACATGTTCCAGGGGGGCGAAAACCCCGACGGCAAGCTCGGCCCGCTCAACGAATCGAAGAGCACGGGGTATCCGACCGACCTCCCGGTCAAGAACTACGACTTTGTCGCACCGCTCAGCGAGTTCGGCCGCGAACGGCCCTCCTATGGCGAGCTGAAGCTCTTCGATTATTTCCTAAACGATTTTGGCCCTGAACTCGCGCCCATGGCGGTGCACGCTCCGGCGATTCTTCCTGCCGGCCCTTCGGACACAAATACGGTGCGCATTGCTGCACGCACCCGCGGAGACAGCGGCTTTCTCTTCCTGGACAACCATGTGCGCGGTCTTGATATGCCTGGGCATAAACGAGTGCAAATACGATTGCAGTTGCCTTCCGGTCCAATGCTTGGTTCCGGGCAGCCCCGTCGACGTGCCCGCAGATAGTTATTTTGTTTGGCCAGTCAATATGGACCTGGACGGTCTACGGCTGCGCTACAGCACGGCTCAGCCTTTTTGCCGCATGGTAAAGGGACAGACTGTTCTCTATGTTTTCTTCGCAATACCGGGGATCAGCCCCGAGTTTTCCTTCGCGCCTGAGGCGCTTACATCGATGCGTGTGAACGAGGGGATCAAGAGTGAAAGCTCGGACCAAATACTGGTAACGGCCATCGAACCATCCAACCGCGTTGTCTTCGAAGGGGACCTGCCCAAAGGAAAGAAGTTGCAAGTTGTGGTGCTCACGCGTGAACAGGCGCAGTCGGCGACTCGGATATCCCTCAGCGATGGGGACCACCTTGTGCTCTCACCGCAGGAAGTATATTCCGATGGCCGGTTGATGACTCTCCGCGCACTTGCGCAACCCGATTTCCATTTCTCAGTTTGGCCTTCATTGCCCTCCACACAGGGAAGCAGTCTTCGCGTCGAGCCTCAGCCGGATGATGGCATCTTCAAGACCTATCGCGCTTTGGGGATACCGCGGGCCGTTCTTGCATCGTGGACTCCCGAGCAATCCGTGAAACCTAAGCCTGTCTCCCTCTCCGACCCAGCCACGGTGCCCACTGAGGAGGAGATGGAGGCGGCGCCCCGATGGCAGGTCCGTCTGCCCGCGGACGCCTTTGTCGGCGTGAGCGATCTCTTCCTGAAAGTGGAATATCAGGGGGACATCGCTCGTCTCAGCGCAGCCGGCCATCTGTTAACCGACGATTTCTATAACGGAATGCCGTGGTGCATCGGACTTAAGAGATTTCGGAGACAAGTCGAATCCGGAGATCTGGAGATCGCTATCGTTCCCTGGCGCGATCGCTCCAATGTGATTCTCGACGATTTTGCAGTCAATAAGGCTGGAGATAATGTGCCACGCCTTTTGAAAGTGACCGTCTTGCCGGAATATCAGCTGACAGTTCCTTAACGAATGCCGATTTCACCGCCGCGCGGTTCACGAGCCAAATTGAAACCTGCGCAGAGGTTCCCTAAGGGACCTCACCAGGAAGCGGAATGAAGCCATTTATTTTCGGCTTCGACCTTCGCGAGGTCGCCGGTCTTTCTATAAAGGATCAGCAAGCGGTAGTGGATCGATTTGTCAGACATGTTGTTCTTTTCGGCAGCGGCCAGGAGCTGGATCGCACGCGTCGAAATCGTCCAAGTTCTGCAGAGCCTCCGCCATGTCCAGCACCGCCCATAAGGGAGGGTTCTTTCGTTTCACCCACGATTCTAGAAAGTCACGAAGAGTGCTCCATTGTGTGAGTTCCACCAGGGCTTCGCTCACGCGTGCCGCGCTCTGTTCATCTTGCGGGTCGCGGGCCAGTTGTTCGCGGAATTGAGCCAGGGCTTGATCCCACATGCGCTGTTTTCGATAGAGCATGCCAAGGCTGTAGCGCAGTTCCGGAAGCTCTGGGTGAGTTTGCTGCAGGTGTTGGTATCCCTGAATCGCTTCATCTTCATGCCCCTGATCGGCAAGCATTTCAAATCTCAATTGCTGCAGATATGGAGAATCGGGAAATCTGTCCTCGCACAGTTCTATCTGACGAATGCTCTCTTCACCGCTGAGGACGCTGAGCAAATAGAGTAACGCTGTGTCGTCGGGATGCTGACGCCAAAGGTGGACAGCATCTAAGAACGATAAGTCGGAGTTGAAATAGGTTGAGTTTCGCTTTGCCTCTGCGAATGCGCCGCGTGCGTCGGGTGAGGCATGATCGCGCGCATTTTTGAGCGCCTGTATATATATCGCGTTTCCCGGAGCGGCGGCGAGCCGGCCAGAGAAAAACTGCGCAGAGAGCAAGTAGGACTTAGCCAATTGAATCATGGCCAGGTCGCTGGGAAATTCCGGATCAGTGAGCAGGGCGCTGTAGGCCTGAACAGCTTCGACAGGTTCATCGAGTTCGAGGTAGCAGGGCGCAACGAGGGCAAGGTTGCGCAAGTCCAAGGGATCCTTTGCGAGGATTCTGGCCACCATCGGGCGCGCGCCGTCCAAGTCACGGGTTTTGCACTTTTCTTCGGCCAGAAGCGCGTAGGTCCGCGGCAAGCTCTTGAACTTTAGAGCCTGTTCGAAGGCATGGATTGCGTCTGTCGATCGTCCTTGTAATTGAAGGGTAATGCCGAGGTCGGTGAGCAATTCCGGAGATCGGGGATTTTCGCGCAGGGCGTTTCGGTACGCTGCTTCAGCGGACTGAATATTCTCCTCGCTCCAGCGCGGCCCGGCCAGGATCCGCCGCTGCCGTCGATTGGCCGTAGCCGGAGCAGACGACGCAGAAGAGAAGCAGCGCAGGTACAAGACAGGCCGCCGGCTCAATTGTGTTGGCAATGCCATCGACAGCATCATAGCCGAGATGGCAAGGATCGGCGACTCACACAGGCTAGATCGTGGTAACGGCTGGAAGTGACAGACCGCGCATTAGCTGTTGCGTCGGGCTGAGACGCGGCTGTGCCTTCCATGTTCCCCTTGGAAAAAACATCAAACTTGCTACTTAAGTCACATGCGCATCGTTGCAGGCGAGGAATAAGGTTCATTGCGAACCGGCAAAAGCGTTTCGCATGTTCGTTCCAAGCGGATGGGTAAGTCGCACGCGGCTTGAAAGGTGGAGCACGAATTCGACTGGCCCGGTGGAAGCGATTTGCAAAAACTTTCAGGAGGCGATCAGACTATGAACGCACGCAAAATCTCGACATTTCTCTGCACTGCGCTTCTGGTGTTCTTCTCCGGGAGAGCAATCGCCCAAAACGCGTCGGGCACAATTGTTGGACACGTCAAAGATCCAAGTCGGCGCGGCGGTAGTCGCGGCCCAAGTTTCGGTCACGAATCTGGACACGCACGATGTTCGAACGGTGTCGACGAACGAGGCGGGAGACTACACGGTCCCTGTCCTGCAGCCGGGCCATTATCAGGTAGAAGTCACGGCCAAGGGGTTCAAGAGCGAGAAGGAATCAGGCATCGTCCTTGAACGTCGATCAAACCGTCCGTGTAGAAACTTCGCTAACCGTCGGGTCTGCAACCGAGTCGGTTACGGTCAACGCCCAGGCTCTCGCATTGGATACGGATTCCGCAGCTGTTGGACAGTTGATCGGAAGCCAACAAATTCGAGGAACTGCCTCTCAATGGCCGCAATTTCCAGGATCTGATGCTCCTGGCGCCTGGGGCCGTCAACAACCCCGGCGGTGAACAAACCGCCTACCGCATTAGCATCAGCGGCACCGGGATCAGTTCAGTCAGTGTGGGCGGGTCCCGTGGCTCCTCCGAGGGCTACACGGTGGACGGCACATCCATCCTCGATTTCGGTTACGACGATCCAATGTACTCTCCATCCCTGGACGACATTGCTGAGTTCGATTTGCTCACCAAGGGCTACTCGGCCGCGTATGGCTACAGCATGAATCAGATCAATATCACAAGCAAATCCGGGACCAACAACTATCACGGATCGGCATTCGAGTTCTTGCGCAACAACTATGTTGACGCGCAACCTCATGGAGCCTTGGCCGGACAGCCCCAAGCGCTGCTGCAGCAAAATCAGTTCGGGTACTCGCTGGGCGGCCCGGTTCGCATTCCCTGGCTCTACAACGGCAAAAACAAGACATTCTTCTTCGCCAACTACGAGGGATTCCGGCAAGAACATAGGCGGCGGCGGTTCAACTATTGTTCCCAGCGCCGATCGAGATGATGGGCAAGTTCGACGCCAATGTACTGGGAAATTTCACAGTGGCGCAAGCTCCCGCAGGCGTTGGATATACGCAGTGCGGCGTTACCTATCAGGCGGGCGACCCGCATCCGCTGTTCAACCCCTGGGACCCCAACGGTTGCCCCTTCCCCGTGGCGGCGGACGGAAGCTACACCATTCCTTCCAGTGCCATTTCATACCTCGGCAAGCTGATTATGACGCCCGGCCTCTATTATCCCTCGGGGCCGAACGTGCCGGGCGCCGCGCGCGGTACACCGAACTACGTGTACAGCTCCGCCACCAGCTTGAATTTCGACCAGCAGAACTATCGCATCGACCAGAACATCGGCTCAAATGACCAGATCTTCTTCCACATCGCCTGGCACAATGAGAACGAGAACTCAGGGGCGGACACTCCCCTAAACGCCACTATTGAGACTCAACCCGCTCGGCTCTACACCACCACGGAAACGCACATTTTCTCCCCCAATTTAACCAATCAGGTCCGTGTGGGCTATTCGCAGCAAAAATGGGCGCAAGGCCCGGCCGCGACCATTTCACCGGCAACCGTGAGTTCGCTCAATTGGCCCAATCCCTTCCATTCGCCCGGCGAGGGATATCCGCGCATCGAGTACGACAGCAGCACCTTGAACGATGGTCTGACCTACGGCGGCGGCGGCGCCTTCGTTGGCTCGACTAGTCACGGAAATTCCCTCCAACTGGGATTACAGCGAATCGGTTATATGGAACATCAAGCGGCACACCCTCAGCTTGGGCTTCGGTGGCTATCGCAGGATCTATGGCGTCACGGCGGGCGGCGGGCTGGGCCGTATCAACTATAACGGAGAGTACTCCGGCGACAACTTCGCCGATTCCTTGTTTGGCGCGTCGCCCGGCATCGCGATCACTGAACTGGGCCCTACGTCCAATGCAACCTTGGGAACGCAATCCCACCTGGTTTTCCACAGCTACGCGCCCTACGTGCAGGACGATTGGAAGGTCAACGAGAAGCTGACCTTGAATCTCGGCCTGCGCTATGAGTTCATCGCCACTCCTTACGAAGAGCAGAATGGCTTCATCTGGCCTGACTTCAGCGCACCTGGAGGTGCTTTATACATCGCGAATGCACAGACTGCCAAAAATTACGGCGGGGTGAATCCTCTCAGTCCGGGGACCGGACTCTACGTTCCTTCTCCGGGTGGAGAACGCGGCCCCGGACCTGCCCCGAAGAATGACTGGGCACCACGTCTCGGCTTCGCCTATCGAATCTTTGGAGGCGATAAGACGGTCCTTCGCGGGGGCTTTGGCAAGTACTTCGACTCCATTGAAGACAACGAACTAGATCAGCAAAACGTCAACCCTTATCCGACTACAGCTGGCTTTTCCGATGGCCCGGATGCGGGACTTTCCTATCCTCCCTTGCGCAACACCAACAACTTGCCCAATGCTTCCGCGACAGGACAATTAACCACGGCCAATTTGGGTTTCTTGGTGATCCAAGGCGAGCATTACAAAAACCCGTACTACCTGGCATGGAACCTTGGCGTTGAGCGGGAACTGCCTGGGGCAAACAAGCTCGAAGTCGATTATATCGCCAACCATGGCACCAACCTGTTTTCGCGTTCCAACCCTAACGCGCCCAGTCAGTGCATCGCGATCAACGGTTGCATTGCATCGTCGAAAGGGCCCTCAGTCCCGATAACTGCACGCGTGCCCTACCAAAACATGGGAACTCTGGTCAACGCCATTTTTGACGGCTTTGCCAACTACAACGCGCTGGACGTCAAACTTGAACATCGGGCGCGCGATCTCGACATGGTCGTGGCTTATACATGGTCCAAGGCGCTCGACACCAAATCCGCTGTTGCCGGCTTCGGCGGGGGCGGCCTTTCGGACAATGCAGGATGGGCTGGACCTCAGGATGGACACAACATATCCGCGGACTATGCTCGAGGCAGCTATGACGTGGGAAACCGCTTGGCGTTCACCGCCGTCTATGCCCTGCCCTTCGGCCAAGGGAAGGCGATCCTCGGTAACTCTTCGAAGTTGGTCGATGAGGCCATCGGGGGTTGGAAGGTCGGCGTCCTCTCGTCCTTGCAGGGAGGAATTCCCTTCACAATCATTGGGGCCGATGGTGGCAATAACGGCACCTATTCGGAGAGGGCCAACTTCAATCCTGGTGCGCCCAAATGCCATACATCGCTCGCGCAATGGTTCTGCTCCGACGCAACCCCAGGTTCAACCGATGCGACTTTCACGCAGCCGGCGTGGGGGTATTATGGCAACTCGTCACGCGACGCAATCCGCGCGCCTGGGCTGATCAATGTCGATCTATCGCTGTCCAAGCGCTTTGTCGTCACGGAAAAGACCGGCCTTGAGCTGCGGTTCGACGCATTCAATGCCTTCAACCATTGGAATCCAGGACAACCTGACGACACGATGACCGATGCAACTGTGGGACAAATCTTGCCAAACGACACACAAGGCAGCGCACGCATTCTTCAGCTTTCAGGGCGCTTCACTTTTTGACGGGTAAAACGTTGCCGCAAGTCAGGCACAAAGGGGCGCTGCGTGCGCCCCTTTGCTCTCGCGAAATGTCGCACAACGTTCATCGAGTGGATTGACGTAACCACCGGCGATCGGTGGCAGGAGGGAAGGTTCTTTCTTGTCCAACATTTGTCCCTCCGGCTCATTCCAGCAATCAAAGCTCCCCCGAAACCGGCTCGCCACCATCGCCCGCGTATTCGCGCTGGCGAAGAAGTCCGGCGGGCGTATCACTCTTTCAGCGAGGGACGCACGGCACTTGGCAAACTCGCTCCTCCTTTTCGCGGAGGAAACTGAATAAAGTCCGGCCCTCACCGCAAGCAGGTCTTCCATTCGGGCATAGATGCGCTGGTCCGCTATTTCGCCGAGAATGCGCCGCCGCTACTACGGGCGCCCGATGGAATCCTGAAGCACCCCAGCGTTGCGCCCAGCCTGCCCGGCAGAAACTACTCAACTCAACTCTGGGATTGGGACACACTTTGGACCAGCCAAGGACTTTTTCGCCTTGCCGCGCTGCAACACGATGAGCCGCTCAAGCAAAAGCTCGGCGAGCACGTCTCCGGCAGCCTGTTGAACTTTCTTGAGCACGCTTCACCGGGTGGGCAAATCCCAATCATGATGACCACAACGAATCCAGATCCATTAAAGATTTCGGGGACCAAGACCTCAAGGAATCAAGCCAAGCCCGTTTTCGGCCAACTCGGGCTGCTGGCCTGCGATCAACGCGGAGATGCGACTTGGCTGGAGCCGCATTTCGATTCGATTCTGCATTTCTACGATTCCTGGATAAAGCACAACTCCTCCCCGCTTGGCCTGCTGGTGTGGGGCGATGATGTTGCAATCGGTGATGACAATGACCCAACCACATTTGGCCGGCCTTTCTTTTCCTCGGCGAATCTGCTTCTCAATTGCCTCTTCAATCAGGATCTCTTAGCGTCGGCGGAACTGGCGCGGCGGCTTGGACGCCCGGCGGATCACGATAGGCTCTTAAGCCATGCGCAAAAGTTGGCGCAACGGATCGAGATGTTCTGTTGGGATCCCAGAGATTGTTACTACTACACCATCGATGTTCAATGTGTCGACCGGCGAGCTGAGCTTATCCCAACCGTGCCGCGAGGAATGGACATGTCGTGGAAGTGCGTTCCGTTGAGGATCCAGATGTTTACCGGCTTCCTGCCGCTCTGGTGCGGCGTCGCGACTCAACAGAATGCACAAAAACTCATTCGGACAAACTACCTGGCGGACGACCGCCTCTGCGCGCAATGGGGTGTGAGGTCGCTTTCGTCGCGCGAGACCATGTACTCTCTGGAATTCAGCTCCAACCCCAGCAACTGGCTTGGGCCAATCTGGATCATCGTGAATTACTTCGTATGGAAAGCTTTGCAGCGCTATGGATACAAGAAAGAAGCAGATGCGCTGGCTGACAAGACTCTTCTTCTTCTGTCGAGGGACCTTGAGGCAAACGGCTCACTCAATGAGTACTATCATCCCGATACCGGGGCAGCACTTAGTCACAAGGGATTCATGGACTGGAATCTTCTTGTCCTGGAAATGATTTGAGGGCGTTCGTTGCCCATAGTCTCCCGGGTAGTTTCCGAACTACTGGGCTGTTTCTGTGAAGGTGGTGACGGAATGCCCAAGGCCATAGGGCCCCTCGGCCTGCACGTTTACTTGACCTGCATTTCCGGGAAGAGTCAGCGTAACCGAGGCAACTCCCGAGGAGTTGGTAACCGCAATGACTTTTGAACCGCTGGCCGTTCCGTTGGAGAGGGTGCCGGCGCTGGCAGTGAACAAGATGCTGGCCCCATTGGCCGTCCCGCCCGACTGCCCGGGCGACAGGGCGACGGTAAGCGCCTGCGGAAGCGCGCTGCCGGCGCTGCCTGACTGATTATTCCCGCCGGTGGATGCCAGAGTGGCCGGCGGATTCCCGACGATGATCCACCCGCCCTGGGTCTGTGTGGCGGAGCCATCGCTGCCGGTCACGGTGAAATGGCAAAAACCAGGCGTACTGCCGGCCTCCACGGTGAGTGTGCCGGGCTGCGTGCCGGTGACTTCGCCATTCGTCACGGTGATGGTTCCGTTGCAAGCCGCGGCCCCCTCATAGCTGTCGAACACCGCGGACGACAAATTTACGTTGGTGGAACCGCTGGTCAGCACTGGTTGCAGGGTGGCGGTTCCGCCGGCGGGCACCATGATCGTGTCCGGGTTCAGGTCCCACTCCGATGACGGAGGAGTTGCGGTGCTGCCGGAGACGACCAGCAGCGTGATGCTGTAGGGCGCGAAGGTTTGCGTGGGCGCCCAGCCGGACGAAGGGGCGCGCAATTGCCTGGGGAGCGCTTGCCGCCAGCGTATAAGCAGTCATGGATGTGGGACTGAATCCGTTCAGAGCAAACTGTACCTGAGCGGAGTTCTGCGGGTCTTTGTTGATGACCATAAGGGTCAGAGTCTTGCCGTCTTCGCTGACGGCGGCATAGCTGCTGAAGAGATTGGGATTCCCGGTGTTGCCGGCGGCGACCGAAACAGGCGCAAAGCCGTGATGCGCACCATCGTAGTTGGTATAGAGCTTAAGGGCGAGGTAATTGGGGTTGGCGGCAACGGGAGCTACCCAGCGGCTGGCAAGCGAGACGCGCTCGCGGCCGAGAATGGCGTAAGCATCGGCGTCACCCAGGGCGGTGGAGAAATCGGACTCGCCGGCAAAAGCCGCGCTCCACTCGGTGAAGCTCAGGGGCGTGCCGGGATAAATGGTGTTGGCGATCGCCCGCAGCCGGGGGATGCGGAAGGCAATCGTGCGGTTGGGCTGAATCTGGGTAGTCCATTGCTGGTTGATGGTCCCGGAAGGACTTACCAGCGTGGGGTCCCAATAATCGCGGTAGATGCTAACCGCGGCCGCCTGTTTCTGCGCCTGCGTGTAGCTCGACATATCCGGGCCGTCAGGGTAGGCGTGAATGTCGAAAATGTCCAGCGAGCGCGTGCCCGCCACCTCGTCCTCCCAGTGGACCTGGTTCAGCCACCAGGGAAGGAAATCATCACCGCCATGGTTATCTTTGTCCGCCCCGTTGGCTCCGTTCCAGTAATCCCACCAGCAGCACAGCACGGGACCAAGCCGCACCGCTTGTGGATCCCATGTCTTGAGTTTGCCGGCTTCGGTGAAATAGGTGTTGGCTAGTTCGTCGTAGCCCGACGGGTTAGGATGCACATCCACATGGGTGCTGCCCCAGATATCGATCTCGTTGTCCATGTCGTAGAAATGGCAGGACACGATGGAGCTGTAAGGAATAGGACAGGACCCGCCGGCGAAGGCGGTCGCAAGCGCCGCCGCCCAATCATCGCGGTAAACACAATTTCCCGCACGGGCAGCTCTGGGTATGATCGTCGAGCAGAGGATAATAGGCCCGCTCAAGTTGCGACTGGCTGGCGACCATCGGCGTCTGGCAGTCTGACTTCAGATTGATCCCGGCGTCCTTGTTCCAGTAATCGACATTGGAACTGCAGGCCCCATCGAGCGAGACGGAAAATACCCAATGGTAGTTATCGCTGCCGCCTTGCGTAGTCGAAGTCTCCGCCGATTGGGCGACCCAGGGAAGCATGACCATGGTCATGAGCGGAACACTGCCCGCCGCTTTGACGTCTTTGATGAACTGGGTTGAATTGGCGTCTGCCGGGTTGTTCAGCGCGCCGAAGGCGTAATCCTCAAAGTAGTAGTCGTTATCGGAATTGTTTGTGCCCAGCTGCCAATTGTAGGTGGAGGCTCCGTTGCCTCCCCAACGAACCAGGGGAAGCCCGCTGTCAGTAATGGCAGCCGCATTCTGCGGGAAGTTGCCCCCATAGACATAAGGGCTGATGGTGTGCCGGTTGGCAAGCACATTGACGGTGACGTTTACGTTGGTGATCGAACCGGAAGGCGTAGCCGAAGCCTGGTTGGAATTAACACTCTGGCCGTCAATGTTCACGGCGGTCACAACGTAGTAGTACGTGGTCCCGTTAGTCAGGCCGGAGTCCATGTAGCTCGTCCCAGAGAGCGTGCCCACGGTCGTGTAGGGACCGCCATTCGCGGTACTGCGCTTGACGTTGTAGCTGGTGGCGCCGTTGCTCGCAGTCCACGAGAGCGCCACCTGCTGATTCCCTGCCGAGCTGGTAAGACCGGCGGGCGCAGCAGGAATCCCCATGGGAGTCGCGGACGCCTCATTCGAATTGCTGCTCTCTCCGGTGGAGTCGACGGCCGTCACAACGTAGAAGTAAGTTGTCCCGTTGGTCACGCTGTTATCGGTATACGACGTACCTGCAGGCGAGGCCACGGTTGTGTACGGACCACCGCTGGTGGTTCCCCGTTTCACGTTATAGCTGGTCGCGCCATTGCTCCCTGTCCAGGTAAGGCTCACCTGCTGATTGCCTCCGCTAGCCGCGAGGTTGGTGGGCGGAGCCGGGGCTGCGGGCGCTGCGCTGGGCGTGGCCGAGGCCTGGTTCGAGTTTGCGCTTTCGCCGGCTGTGTTGACAGCGGTCACGACGTAGTAGTACGTGGTCCCGTTGCTGACGCCGGTATCCGAATAGCTGGCGTTGGTGGGCGAGGCTACGGTCGTGTAGGGACCACCACTGGCGGTACTGCGTTTGACGTTGTAGCTGGTAGCGCCACTGCTCGCCGTCCAGAAAAGACTGACCTGCTGGTTGCCTCCGGCGGCGGTGAGATTCGCGGGGGCAGACGGTGCTGTGGGCGCAGACGGCGTCGCGCTGGGCGTGGCCGAAGCCTGGTTGGAGTTGGCGCTTTCTCCGTTAGCGCTGACTGCGGTGACCACGTAGTAATACGTGGTTCCGTTGGTTACGGCGGTGTCGGTGTAGGTTGCGCCTGTGGGCGAGGCCACTGTTGTGTAGGGGCCGCCGCTCGTAGTTCCCCGTTTCACGTTGTAGCTGGTTGCGCCCGTGCTGGCCGTCCACGCAAGTGAGACCTGCCGGTTGCCTCCCGTGGCCGTGAGGTTAAGGGGAGGAGCCGGGGCGGTGGGCGCAGCCGCCGGTGTCGCGGCCGCCTGGTTGGAATTGCCGCTTTCACCCGTCGCATTCACAGCCGTCACGACATAGTAGTATGCGGTTCCGTTGGTCAGGCTGGTGTCAGCGTAGGTTGTTCCTGCAGGCGAACCCACCGTGGTGTATGGGCCACCGCTCGCCGTTCCTCGCTTTACCTTATAGCTGGTCGCACCACCGCTCGCCGTCCAGGAGAGGCTAGCCTGCTGGTTACCGGCTGTAGCGCTGAGGTTGGTGGGGGGAGCAGGAGTGCTGTTTTCGTCACTGTTACTGCCGCTATTGCCGCCGGTGTAGCCACACCCGTTGCAAGCAAGCAGTATGGCGAACAACGAAAGTTTCAACCATGAAGACGAGCGCAGCGCACGAAGCCTCATAGGCTAACTGGAGCCTCGAACGAAGTCTACTTGTAATGGATCGTTACGGAATGGGCACCAAAGTTGTAGGGTAAAAAGGCTTTCTCAGCGCCTGCTGAGATTGTAGCGGCGACAATTTGGCCCTCGATGTTCCGTGCCTGAGCGTACATGGAGCGCGAGCACAGCAACATAGTGCTGTCCAAATTAGCTAGAAAGACAGCTCGTTTCACCAGTTAGTCAGCTGGTTCCATTAGGAGTGCTTTGCCAACATCAAATCAGGTTGCCTGTTTTTGGACCCACTGAGAACGAAGCATTAACCGCAGGTCCCGCCACTACGCTGCGCTCCGGTCAGGATGACAAATTTGTTGCAAAAATGGGAGCTTTCTCTGAGAAATCATCGATTTCAAAATGAATTGTCATCCCGACCGGAGCGTACCCGGATTTCCTGCCACGCAGCACTAGAAGACGCAACGTGTGCGCCTTTCCGCAAAGAAAGGCGCATGAAGTTCGCCGAAGCCACCAACCTCCACAGGAAATCCGGGGTAGCGTAGTGGAGGGACCTGCGGTTAATGCGATTTGTGCACCTGAGTCAGGAGTAATCCCAATTCGTCCCTTTGGTTAAAAGGCTAATTTGGACAAGTCTGAAGCAACGGACGACAGGTTGCCCTATGCAGACTAGTGCGAACGCACGTGGTAAATCGTGCAGTGTGAGGGCAAAAGAATCCCGACGACCGCGCCCCCCAAGCCACCGAGCACCGCGCCGATTCCGGCCTGTGCCCTTGTCAGATCGGTAGCCTACCGTCGGTGAACGACCCACACGGCAACGCCGACCGCGACGGTGGCGACGCTCCAGATGGCGAGGGCGGGGAAGGTCCATTCGAAGTCCGCCAGCGTCAGCGAAATGAAGACGCTGGTAGCCATTCCCACCCAGAATGTCCACACCCACCCCTCGGCCCACGCGCACGCCTGAGCGCGCATGATCTTCTTCGTCTCTCGGCGTCCCCACGCGCTCCAGATGTTCTCCAGCGCCATGACGTAGATAACAAGAGGCACGACTGGAGACAGCGCATGCCAGACAGCGGCACGGCCCGGAAATGGAGAGGCCGCCGCCGGTCCCGAGGTGAGCTTGCTCCCCACCGAGGTCCAAGCCCAGATCACCAGGCCGTGTAGCGCCGCCCTATGGATGATGCCAATCATGGCCGTGCAGGCGATCGCCGTCATTCGCGCGCCGAAAAGCCACCGGACGCGTTCCCGCCGCGATTGGACGAGACAGTGCTGCAGACCCGGGACATCCGGCACCGCATTCTCCAGCCACGGGAAGGCCGCCGCCTGGGCGATGATGCGTGCCACGCGGCCCACCACTTCTTCGGCGTTCTGCCAATAGCTCGTGTGGTCGGTCAGAAAGGAGCCCCGATTATGCACTTCGTTCGATTGATACAAGTGTGAATGGATCGTGCCCAAAGGTCCGCAAGGCACGGGATCGTCGGTCGCGAAGAAATCCACCCATGGTTTCGTCGAGGCCGCCCCGAAGGGACCTGCGGGTAACCCCGGAAATGCCTTGGTTGCCAGCCGGCCGAAGTACAGCAACGCGATGACTCCGGCTAGCACCACGCCACTCCATAACGGCTCGCCCGAGAGCATGAGCGCCGTGATGCCGGACCAAAACAGGGCTGCGCCGACCATCCCCGTCGAGCCGGCCGCAATGACGGCCGAATCCTCGAACGAGCGCTCCAATCGTTCGAGAACACGCACTCCCGCTCCCAGCGTGACGAACGCTTGCACGTCGTCGGCCAGGTACTCCGACGGCCGATTGATCGCCAGATTCGCCACCGCCGCGCCTTGCGAGTGGGCGACGACGACGACCCCTCGGCACCGCTGCGACATCCATTCCACGTCGCGGCGGACGCGGTCGACGATAGCGCGCCGCTGGACGAAATCCTCCAGGAACACGTAACTATCGCCCACCACTCCGGCCAAGCTACGTTGCACAGAAAGCAGCGTCGCGCGCAGGCGCTCCCAGGGTATGAGCACGGCCGGGAACATCGCGAGCAGCGCGATCACCCAGATCAGCACTAGCGTCGCCAGCAGCAGCAACGAACCGATGCAGCGCTGCCAGGAGCCACCGCGACGGGCGAACGTCCTCGCGAAGTAGTACACCAGGATGATGGGAGCGACGCGCAGGCACCACACGCCGAAGGGCGTGAACGCCGGTGGCCGGAACGACTCCGCCCAATGCGACTCCGCCATGAGCCAACTCGAGCGCTCGACGTCACCGGTAGGCGTGAGCGCACTTACGCGGACCTCCACGCTGGAGGGTTCCTTTATCGGTGCATCGCCATCGATCAGTCGTGCATCGGCCAGCTCCGCCATGCCGTTGAGGGCCCCGGCCTTCAACTTCTCCTGAAGGCAGGTCGCAAACCGCTCCCCGGCCGCCCGTTCCGCCTCAGTGACCGCACGCTCGTTGTACAGCGCCGTCGAGCGTTTGAAATTCTCCTTTCCCCCATCGACATCTGAGACTTGGGTTTTGGCGAAAACGTGATCGGAGAATTTCGTTGCGAGTAACCTGCGATCACTGTGATCGCGGTCGACGGATGACCAGCCCTCATGAACGACGAGGGCTGCCAGCCAGCCCTCGACATCCTCCGTGGGGGCGCGCTGACCAAGGCAAGTGCTCGCGGCATCGAACCACTCATTGATCCACTGTAGAAGCGGAGCCGTCCAATGGATCAGCGTCTCCGACTTGGTTTGGGTCCCAATGCCGTGGACGAACAAAACGCCGACGGGGAAGGTCTTCCCCAAATACAGGGCGTCGACCCGCGTGGTGACGGCGCGGCGGTCGACATGCAGGTAGCTCGCTTCCACCCACAGCGGCACGGGTTGCAGTCCGAGTTGAATCGGCGGGACCCCAGGATGCTTCTTAAGGTCGAGCTCCAGACACCAGAAATGCGCAATGCGAAGGTCGGGGAGCCCTGCGTGGACGCCGTGACGGAAAGCGACCTTCCCATGCCAACCCACCGACTCAGGGGTCACCCAGCGCGCTGACTTCCCGGCACGGAACTGCGGTTGATCCAGAGGGGCCTGGCCATCGGCCTTCCCCGGACTCACTGTCACGAAGACGGCTCTGTCTCTCCGGTCCGCGACCCCGATGATGCGAATTCCGCGCACCCGTCCTTCATCGTTGACGATGTGGGCGCTGAGCTCATGAATCTCGATGCAAGAACTTTCGGTCATGGCGTCTGCAATGGCCCATGCGCGAGCGCTTGGGCGGCGCGCCGAGCGCACGGAGCCGACGCCTTCGTTGTCAACCATAACATGGCTCACCTACGTCGGGGCGTTACTACCGCGGGAAGCATCGGCGGTCAGCGCGCGATTGGTCACACTGCTGTCAGGGAGATGTTGAAGCGAATCACCACGAATGGGCACGTCTACCATCAGCATGTAGTGCGATCTGGTTGATGATCAGGGTCCCATATTTGGCTAGGCGCGGCGGTGGGCATCGGAGAGATCCAGTGACCCTGCGCTGCGCATTTAACATATTGAGCGCTTAGGGCGTCCGTACAAAGCCGTGCGTGTCGCCCGATTTGTCATTCCAGTAACCGGTAATTACACCTGCATGGTTGATGCTCACAGCGAACGTGCCCTCATAGTCATAGCTCTGAGTATTGGCCCCCGGAACCTCGAACGAAGTGAATTCGCCTGCTGCGGTGCGCACGAACGAATGCACCACATAGGCAGTGTCCGTGTAGTATCCCGTTATTGTTCCCGAAGCGTTGATGGAGGCTGGGACCAAGAAGCAAATTCCCGGCGCCAGGTCCGGTGGGGTGAAGATTGTCACCTTGCTTTCAGGACTGCGAATGAAACCACGGCATGCGTTTGTACCGTCGGTGAAGTATCCCGTGATGGCGCCATCGTCGTTCATGCTTAGCGGAAACGTGCCATAATCAGGCCCAGAATTGGCCCCGGAAATTGAAAATGTTGTGAATTTGCCATCGGGCGCTCGTAAGAACCCCCGGGATGTTCCGTTTGCCGAGGCGGTGTAAGAACCGGTTATCGCGCCTGACTTATTGATCCCAGAATTGCCGGCGGGATGTGTGCCAAAGTTTTTGTTGGCGATGGACTCGCTGGGTACTTTGAATGAAGTCAACTTCCCGTTCGCACTGAGTATGAATCCCACATCGAGGAAGTTGTCGTTCTCGTATTGGCCTAAAATCGTTCCAGAATTATTGATGCCAAGTCCGAAATTGCCAATACAATCTGCGGGGTCCACGCAACTCTTCGGTATTTTGATGGTAGTGATTCTGCCATCAGACTTCCTCACAAATGGAAGGCCAACCGAATATCTGTCAACGGGCGGTATCATGTAAGAACCCACGATCGTCCCTTGCGCATTGAGTCCGGTGAGAGAGTACAAACTGCCGGCAGTGGCAGGAAAGGCAAACGTAGTGTATTTCCCCTCTGGGCTGCGTACGAATCCAATGCTTTTGGGTCCGATGTTGTAAACCCCCAACACCTGCCCTTCCGGAGTGATAAGTGAGGGTGTGGTCCCGGTACTTTTTGGTGGGTCGAATGTCTTGTACGTTTGTGCCGAGGCAATAGACAGTATCGAAGAACCCAATGTGAAAAGGGACAAGAGGCAGAGACGTTCGAGAGGGTGATAAGCGTGGTTCGATAATGCTGGACTGCAGAGGCTCATCGTGGACTCCTGGGAAAATGGAAGCTTTAACCCACCTGTTAAAGGCTCCAATCGAATAACTCATGAGAGTGTCGGACACGACTATATTCCCAGCGCAGTCGGTAATGCAACTTAATCCCGGAATCGAGAGCAGACGGGTTTCCAGGCCATGTTCCCCATCAAATTTCGTTGTTTGTCCCTTCAGCCTTCGGGAACTCCGGCCTTACGAAAGACAGCAAGTGAGCTATCGAGGCCGGCTTTCGCGGCTGCTTCCGGTGTCATGTCTTTCGTTCGCCCGAAGACTTCTACGCTGAGCGCATCGTTGTAGTGGATGCTTTGGAGCGCCTGCAAGAAGCCGGTCAAGTTGATGACACCTTCGCCGGGTAGCAGACGCTGATTATCGTGGATCTGCTCTGGAGGCAAGTTCGGCGAGTCATTGAAATGGACGTGCACGATGCGATCGCGGCCGGCGGCAATGATGTCCTCTGTGGTGGCTCCTGCGTGGTGCCAGTGCCAGGAATCGAGCAGCAGTCCGACGTTGGGACCACATTCCTTGGCGAACGCGAGCATATCGTTCATGCGCCAAATGAATTCGTATTTGTGCGCTTTGCGCAGTTCGAGCGGACCTAGAAACTCGAGGCCGAGGCGGACGTTGGAGCGCGCCAAAATGCGGGCACTTTCTGTAAACCGCTGCTTATAGGTTTGGCGCAGTTCGTCTTTTGGCGTATCGCTCGACGGCATGATGTACGTGATCATGCGCGGGCAGTGGATAGCGGCAGCGAACTGGGCGGCTGCGTCGAGCTGGGTGAGCGAGGCATTGAAGGTTGCGTCGTCTTTCCGGAATTCGACCGGAAAATCGATGACGGCTGGCCTGATCTTAAGGCCGGCAAGTAGGTCGTTGGTCGCGCTGACGCCGGCTTGCATGGCCGGGCGCAGCATGATGTCCGTGCCGGGAAAGCCAATTTGCGCGGCCAAGCGCGCGAAGTCAGGCCAGTGAACACGACCTTGCAACAGGACGCTGTTCAGGGAGAGGAACATGTTGCGGTCTTCGGAGGACGCTCGGGCGAGCGGGGCGAAAGCTCTGGCGAGCGGGGCTGCGGCGAGCAGCTTACCAAATGATCGTCTGGATATCAAATAAGGCATGCGCAATCGATCATATCCGAGTAGCATAAAGTTGAGGAGGTGGAAGACATGAACAGACGAGAGATGTTGGCCACCACGGGTGCTGCGACGCTTGGGGCACTTTGCATGCCGAAGCTGATGCAGGCCGAGGCTCCAGCGAGCCAGGTTGCGATCGTGCGTTGCCGCGATTACGCGCAGTATGGGCAGCAACTCTCGAGCGCGTTCGATCAGATCGGCGGCATCGAGAAGTTGGTGCGCGGGAAGACCGTTGCGCTCAAGCTGAATCTCACGGGGAATCCGAAAAACTGGCCGCTGACGCCTGAGCTTCCTTATCGGACGAATGCGCAGACGGTGGCGGCGACAGTGCATCTGTTTGCCAAGGCGGGTGCGCGGCGCGTTCGCATGATTGAAAGCTTCTTCCCGGCCGATCAGGATCTCTCGCTGTGGGCACGCTACGGCCTGGACGTAAACGCGATTAACAACATGGGCGTGCCGGTGGTTTGGGAAAACGTGCAGAACCTGGGCAACTACAAGCAATATGTGCGCATGAAGGTGCCCTGGGGCGGGTACGCCTATCCGGCATACCACCTGAACCCGGCGTTCTATCAGTGCGACGTATACGCTTCGATGGCGAAGCTGAAGAACCATTGGATTGCAGGCGTGACCATGACGATGAAGAACAACTTCGGCAACACGCCCTGCTCGCTCTATGGCGGGGACTGCGGACCTAGCGGGAACGAGCGGCCGACGAAAGAGCGCGGAGATGTGCTGCACAACGGAACGACGCCTGCGCCCTCTGGAGTAGATGCCGAGTTGCATCCTGATTCGCCGCGCGATCCGGGCTATCGGGTTCCGCGCATTCTGGTTGATCAGAACGGTATTCGGCCAATTGATATCGCGATCGTGGATGGCGTCGAGACGGTGCGGGGAGGGGAAGGTCCGTGGCTTCCTGGCCTGGAAAAGATGACACCGGGCGTGATCATTGCCGGCCGCAACGCCGTCTGCGTGGACGCTGTCGGGATGGCAGTGATGGGCTACGATCCGTATGCGGAGCGCGGCACTTCTCCGTTCATCCGAGGCGACAACTCGCTGCGTCTCGCGGAAGAAGCCGGGATCGGAACACGGGACCTGAAGCGTATCGAAGTAGTCGGACTTTCGATTAAGGACGCTCATATCAATTTCGGACCCGGCGCGGTTGGTAAGAAGCTGAGCGAATTGAACTCGTAGATCGCACCGGTGAAGCGAGTTGGGAGCGCGGCACACAGGAGTTCGTCCATGCTTTGGAAATTGGATATCACGTCGGGCGGGCGCGGGTTAGTCCTAGATTGAGTCAAAATGGAACTCCATAATAATTTGACTCCGGAATAAAGACCGCACAGGCCCGAGCGCGGGCGAGCTCTCTGTGGAGGCATGCACCGAAGCGGGTAGTGGGCCATTTTGAAAATGGCCCACTACCCGGAAGCGGCGAATTCGCCCGCAAGTTTCGGAGCGGTTTCAAAAAAAAAGTGCGCGAAAAGAGCGATAAGCGCGATAAGTCCCCTATTCATTTGCTGCCGGTTCTTGGTTTTCCGCCGGCGATGCCGTGTTTTCTTCGTGTCCCGGGTCCGCGATGGCCGACCAGAGGGTAGAGGGCCGGCCTCCGGTGGGCTCGGTGTGGCCGGTGAGTGTGCCGAGGGCGAGGAGTTTCTCGAGGGCATCGTCGATACGGTGGCTCTCAAGGTGGCCATGAAAGAGGCGCCTGATCTGATTCTTCGACAATCCATTGTCGGATGCCTCAATGGCCTCGCGAATACGGTCGGCGATGGGGTCCCCGGTGGACATGCCGAAGAGCAGAGCGGCACTCGCGTAGCAATAGTCCCAAACGGCGAGAGCAGCCTGGAGATGAGGCAGGCCGATGTTTGCTTGAAGATTACCGGAGACTCCGGTTCCAGGCCGGGATATGCGCCCTCTCCCGGCTCTCATGGCGCGAAGAACTAAACCACATGCTCAACCTGCCTCAATAAAATCCGTAATTTAGACCATCCTTCGTCTCCCCGAAAAATAATTAATAAATTCCGTTCTCATGTCGATTCGGCCACACCCCGTTCGACGTATCAGCAGAGAGCCAATACGAAAGCGAGCAACAGCGATCCAACTGCTCTCTCAATCTGAGTTCACCGGTTAGCCAACAAATAGCTAAACTCGAAAACAAGCCACCCAACCATCGCTCAACCCAAAGGAGATTTCGCAATGCGATTCATGGTCATCGTCAAAGCAACCCCAGAGACAGAAAGGGAAGGCGCCCTCCCCGATCCACAGCTCCTGCTCGAGATGGGCAAGTACAACGAAGAGCTCGTCAAGGCCGGCGTCCTGCTCGCCCTCGATGGCCTCCATCCCAGCTCCAAAGGCGCACGCGTCAAATTCTCCGGCAAGTCTCGTACCGTCGTCGACGGCCCCTTCACCGAGGCCAAGGAGCTCATCGCCGGCTTCTCGATCTTGCAGGTCAAGTCCCTCGAAGAGGCCATCGAGTGGGTCAAGCGTGCCCCCAACTGCAACCCCGGCGTCGACTCCGAAGTCGAAATTCGCCAAGTCTTTGAGATGGAAGACTTGGCACCCATCCTGTCCGAAGAGCAGATCCAGCACAAAGTAGCGAAACGGGCTGAGCTGCCAAATCAGACCGCCAACAAATAGCCGCTCTTGCATCCGCGGATTGAAGCTGGTGTGATCGGTAGCAGTGTCCGCTACCGATCCCACGTCAGGTCTTCCATCGCACCATCGAAGCCGTATGGCGGATCAGTCCGCGCGCGTCATCGCCGGCCTCACCCGCCTCCACCCGCGACTTAGACCTAGCCGAAGAGGATCGCAAGTGAGGCTTGTGCCGCCTTAATTAATTGTGCCGGCGGATACGCTTATTCGCTTCGCAATGCCTGCATCGGAAGCACGGACATGGCGCGACGTGCCGGAGAAGCAGCAGCGATGACGGCAATGAGACAGAGCAGCAAACCCCCCAGAGCGATTGCCAGTGGGTTGACCTGTTTGATCTCGATCATCGACGCGATCCATATCTGGGCGGCATAGGCCAGAACAATTCCTAAGGCCATTCCGCTAAGCACAAGGCGCAGGACCGAGGAGTACAGCAGACGCAGGATGCGGGAGCGGCTCGCTCCCAGTGCGATGCGGATTCCAAACTCGCGCTCGCGGCGGCTGACAGAGTAAGCCATGACGCCGTAGACGCCGAGGCTGGCGAGCAGGAGGGCCAGCACGCCAAGGATCGATGTGACGGTGGTGGAGGTGCGCTGGCCGGCAAGCGAATCCTGGGAGAGAACTTCGAGCGAAGTAAAGCCCGAAACTGCCAGCTTGGAATCGATAGAGGTAACGGCGCGGCGAGCCGGTTCAGTAAGCGAGAGCGGGTCGGTGTCGAGGCCCGGCGCGGTACGCAATACGAAGGAAAGATCCGATTGTGGCGCCTGGTCGATGGGAGTGAAGATTTGGAAGGAGGGAGGCTCTCCCGGCTGGGCATACTGAATGTCCGCAACGACACCAACAACAGACGCCCAATCGCTGCCGGCTTTGACGTGTTTGCCAATCGCGCTTTGGACGGGCCACAGTTTTCGCGCCATGGTGCGGTTGATGATGACGACCCGCGGTAAATTCGCCTCATCCTGACTGGTAAAATCGCGGCCCTGCCAAACCTGCGCACCGATTGCCGTGAGGAATCCGGGCGTGATGTAGTGTTTTTCGGCAAAGGGATTCTTATCGGCTGATTCCGCGGGCTGCCCTTCATAGGTAAAATCGCCATTGGCGTTGGAGCCGGTGAAAGGCGTGTCGACTCCTCCGCCGACGGCCGCGACACCAGGCAGCGAGGAGAGCTTTCCGGCAAGCGCGTGCCAGAACCGGAGCTGGTCGTCGCCCTTCGGGTACTGGGCTGGCGGAAGCATAACGGTCATCACCATCGCATTCCGCGGATTGACGCCCGGATCGACGTGCAGCAGCGCAACAAAGCGCATGGCCACGTTGAGCGCGCCTACTACCAGCAGCATTGAAAGCGCAATCTCTGAGACCACCAGAATCGAGCGTGTGCGGCCATGGCTGCGCGACTCCGTGCTGCTGCGGCTGGGCTGCAAGGCCGATTTGTCTTGGTTGCGCAGAACCTGCAGCGCCGGCATCATGCCGAACAGCACTCCAGTAAAAATGCCCAGCGCGCAGGTGAACGCGAGAATGGCAGCGTCAGGATGTACATCGGAAGGGGGTACAATGCTCTTCGGCCACGCCGCTAATGGAATGTGCGTGAGCCCGTATGCGACAGCCAGGCCGGCTGTGGCGCCGCTCAGCGAGAGCAGCAGGCTTTCACTGAGCGTCTGCTGTATCAGTCTGCGCGGCGAAGCGCCCAGCGCCCGCCTCACCGCAAACTCGTGCGCACGGTCGGCAGTTCGCGCAAGCAGCATGTTGGCCAGATTCACGCAGGCAATCAGCAGGATGAATCCGACGGCTGCCAGCAGCACCTGCATCAGTGCGCGCAGATCGCCGAAATAGGCCTGCAGCAAAGGATGAACGGCGACGCCGTGCTTGTTGGCGGGAAACTGCTTGTCGATCCGCTGCTGAATCGTGCTCATTTCCGCCTGCGCTTGCGCCAGGCTCACGCGCGAGCGCAACATGCCGGTGACGAATAGATAATTGGTGCCGTGCTGATCCCACGGCTTGTTGGTTTCAAGTGGTAGCCAGATGGCAACCGGATGCGAACCTTCCGGCTTGAGAACCGGCATGACGCCGACGACAGTGCAGGACTTGCTGTCGAGGTCGAGAGACTTTCCGATGACGCCAGGGTTGGCATTGAGTTCTTCGCGCCAGAATCTTTCAGACAATAGGCACGCCGGCGTTGCGCCCACCTGGTGATCCGACGCGAGAAAGTCTCGTCCTAGCACTGGCCGCATGCCGAATATCTTGAAATACCCTTCGCTGGCGAGCCAGGCTCCTACTGCCTCCGGCTCTGCTTTGCCGAACGACTCCCCATTCCAGGTGGCACGGCCGGGAGAGACCGCAACCAGCTGGGAGAAACTCGTCGCGTGGGCGCGCCAATCGAGAAAATCCGGGTAAGAGGCGGCATAGTAGTTTCCCTGCGGAAAGACGTTCTGGATCCCGACCATCTGCTCGGAGTGCGGGTAGGGCAGACGCAGCGTTCCATGAATGATGCTGTAGATGGCTGTATTTGCGCCGATGCCGAGCGCAAGGGTCAAGACTGCCGTGAGCGTGAAACCGGGGGCTTTGCCGAATTGTCTAAGGGCATATCTCAGATCTGCCAACATGGATAATTTCCGCCTGCGGTCTTTCCATGCATTTACCGTGCCATTCCCGGTACGACAAAGAAAGGTCTTAGCGCGCAACGATTGGCGTCATCGTGTCCGATTTGATTTCGCTTGTTCGAAAATGAACATCTCATCTTCCGGCGGCAAGCGACTCGCCGGTTCGATGGTCTCGGGTTTTGTTGTTCTAGCCGTCGACGAGCTCTCCGCCGAGTCACTCATCGAGCGTGACTGGCCGAGAAATCTTGGTCTCCCACAATTCCGGTCGGGGTCACCGGCATTCCGGACCTAACCCAGATTTCGGCCTTCCCCGGGTCTCGGCAGGCCCCAGGCAGAGGTTAGCAACGGATCGGCAACAATCAGCCGGGATTGGTCTCTATTCCATCCGAAGTGTTTGCATCGGATCAATCGACGCAGCTCGCCTTAGCGGAGGAATTGAAGCTGCCAGTCCGATTGCGCCGAGCAAAAGGGCGAGCCCGGCAATGACCGCACCATCTCGTCCGAATTGCACCGCGACTACGGTGGCAACCACTCGATGCAAAAGAACGATGATGCCGATTCCTGCTCCCAAGCCGAGCGTCAATAAGAGGGAGATTCGCCTGAGAATCATCTGGGCGATGGCGGTGCGCGAGGCTCCCAGGGCCATGCGCACGCCGATGTCCCGGGTCCGGCTGGTTACTTCCTGCCTCAGGAGGCCTTGGATACCCACCGCCGCCAGCAAGACCGCGATGCCGGCAAAGATGCCGAAAAGCCAACTTTCCATTCGGTTGGTCACGAGTGCATCTTCCAGCAGGTCATCCATCGTTGCCGGTGTTTGAAAAGCAACCGAAGGCGCTACATCATGAATGGTCTTGCGAAGTTGCGCGACGATCGTTGACGGCGGAACTACGGTCCGCACAAAGAGACAGACGCTCAGTGAGCCCGTGTCTTTCTGCTGTTGCAAACTCAGGTTGGAAAAGGGAAAGTCGATCTCGGGCCGCGCCGGGTCAGCCAGCTTCTGTCGCGCATTCGCGACCACGCCGACGATCGAGATGCTCGGCTTTCCGCCTGGCTGCCGAAAGAGCTGGGCGACGGGGTCCTGATGGTTAGTGAGGAATTCTTTGACCCAGGCTTCGTTGACAATCACAGCGGGCTGCGAGCCAGGCGTGTCTTGCGAGGAAAAATGGCGGCCCTGGAGCAGCGGCAGACCGATCGCCGCATAGTATCCGGGGGTGACGGTTCTGGTTTCGGAGACCCTCTCGCGGTCCGGTGGATCGGGAGGTTGGCCTAGCAACTGCATGGTCGCGCCAGATCCATATCCGAGAGCGGGAGGCTGATCAATGAAACCCGCGGCGACGACTCCGGGAATAACCCCTACACGTTGTTCCAGCGGAGCCACTAATGATGGCACGTAGCCACGATCGCTGTAATCTCCGCTGGGGATGTTGATCCCGAGCATCATGAGGTTTTTCGCATCGAATCCGAGATCGGTGCGAAGCATTCGGCGCAGTGCAAGCAAAAGCATGCCGGAGAACACAACCAGCACCAGAGAGAGCGCTACTTGGGTGATGACAAACACCGCGCGGAGTCGATATTGGGATCGCGAGGCGCCCGTGGAAATACCGGACTTCAGGGCTCGGTTGGGATCGGACTTCGACGCCCGCAGAGCGGGCAGAAGCCCGGCGCCAATACTTGAAATGACACCGATGCCGAGGGCCACTAGAGCCACCGGAAGGTTGAGCCGGACATTGCCTCCACGCATGAACGCCTGCGCGAGAAACACCTTCATCGCTGTCAGGAGACCAATCGCGGATAGGAGACCAGTGGCGGCGCCTAGAGCTCCAAGGAGGACATTTTCAAGCAAAAGCTGTCGGATGATTCTGAACCTGGCCGCGCCGAGGGCAATACGCAAAGCCATCTCCCGTTCTCGGGCGAGACCGCGCACCATGAGGAGGCCCGCTACATTAACGCAGGCGGTCAGGAGCACGGCCAGAACCGCGCCCAGCATCACCCAGATCTCCGGCAATTCATTCGCGCCGCGGATTGCTGAGGTGATGGGCATGAGCTGCACCGTCTTGCCCTTATCGGAATCCGGGTGCTGACTGCCAATATTCGCCATGACCCGCGACATGTCTGCCGCAGCAGATTGCAACGTGACTCCAGGCTTCACAAGTCCGATGGTGAGCAGCCATTGAACTCTCCATGAATCGACCAAACTGGGGCGCACGTGCACGGGGATGTAAACAACATTGGGCTCACCCAGCGGAAAGCGGAATCCTGACGGCATCACTCCGACGACCTGATACGACTCCCCGTCGAGATGGACGGTTGTGCCGACGACGCTGCGACTGCCATTGAACGAGCGGCGCCAGATCTCGTAGCTGAGCACGACGATATTGTTCTTTCCTGGGCTGTCCTCGCCGGGCAAAAACGCCCTGCCTAAGATGGGATTCACGCCAAATACGTGAAAGAAGTTGTCGGTTCCCTGCGTGACGTGGACATATTGAGCCTGGTCGCCAAGTCTCAGGGTCATTCCCCAATAGGGCGCGTACCCCGCCAAATCCTGGAAAGTCGCATTTTGCCGCCGCATCTCCAGGTAGCGGGGCCAGGAGGACATTTGAAACAAAGTCGAGGCGGAATAGGTCCTCACGTCGGCAATTCGGGCCAGGTCGTTGTAGGGCAGCGGCCGCAGAACAACGGCATCCACCACGCTGAACATTGCCGCTGTCGTCCCGATGCCAAGCGCCAGGGTCAGGACCGCAGAGAAGGAAAATCCTCGGGATTTGCGTAGCTGGCGCAGACCGTACCGAAGATCCTGCCAGAGAAGTTCGATGCCCGCGCCCGAACGCTCCTCCCGGACTGCCTGCTTAACTTGTTCCACGCCACCAAGCTCCGCCAACGTACTTCGCCGGGCCTCTGCAGGGGATACGCCCGCGGCGATTTTCTCGTCCGTAACCATATCGACATACGCGCGTACTTCGTCGTCGAGCTGCGCTTCGGCATGGCGCTTCTTCGTGAGATTGCGAAGACCGGTCTTGATGCGAGACTCAAGTCCCATCGCGAACTCCTAAACCGCCTTGAGGGCGTTCGCCATCGCGGCGACAATCGTTGCCCACTGTTCTCTCTCGATTCCTAGTTGGCGCTCCCCCGCTTTGGTTCGCCGGTAGAACTTGGCGCGGCGGTTATTTTCAGACTCGGGTCCAAAACGAACTCAGCCAGCCAGCCTCTTCCATTCTGTGAAGAGCTGGGAATAACGATCCCGGTTTTACCTGAAATGTTCCATGAGTAACCTGCTCAATACGACGTGAAATCCCGAGACCGTGAAGTTCCCCTTCGCCCACAGCCTTGAGAATCAGCAGGTCGAGCGTGCCTTGAAGAAGACTCACCTGGTTCTTCTGCATGTCTACAGTCTCCTATCAACCTTCTGTACGAGAATAGCCTATTCTTATAGAATGTCAATAGGAGATGGCCGCGGTGCGTGGAAGGCCCTTGTCACTTATTGCAAAAGCACTCTTCGAGCTACGGGAGGAACGTGCATATCGATCAGGGTGAACCGACCTGCAGCATCCACTCCTGACAGCAGGATCGTGTAGTAGAGATTGAACAAAGCCAGAGGAATTCTGGGCGCCGCCGCGTACATCGCCAATAGCAACGACGCCTGCGTTGGAACGGATTCGGAAGGGACCAGGTATTGCGGACGGATGATCGCCCACCTTCAGAGATCTGCCATTCCAGAGCGTTACAGGTCAAGCCTTCGCCGGCGGCACCGGGCCATATAAATCCCCAAAAATCTTTTTGGCCCCGGGCGCGCTCGCCCCGCTGGATCCTGGCGGCCATTCGCTCGAGTTCGTCCCACGTACGGGGGGGCGCCCGATACCCATACCGTCGGAGCAAATCCTTTCGGTAAAGAAGAACTCCGATATCGGAATGATAAGGCACGGCGACTAGTTTTCCCTTGACCGTGTAACTGGCGACGATGTCGGGGTTGATAGACGAGAGTTCTGTGGCCAGATACGGCTTCAGGTCCATCAATTCTTCGCTCAAAACTCCGGGCCAGATCACATCGACGCCATCCACATCCGGACTTGAACTTCCTTGCCGGAGCAGTTTTCGGACCAGGTCTAATTGGTCCAACGCGGTTTCCGGGGTGGGGAGATGCTTGACGGCAATTCTGGTCTGCTGCGTGAAATCCTTCAATCTATCGTCTGTAAGCAGAGTACGTTCGGCCAGGTCGTGCGACCACTCTGGGTCTACGAAGGTAATCGTCACGGGTTCCCTGGAAATTGGAGGCTCTCCAGGAAGAATCAAAGAAAAGAGGAAGGTGCACAGGATCCCAGCAGCCTTCGCCGAACGCAGCCAGGAAACTTTGCGAACACCGATTGTGAGGCCCATTTGATAACCCGAAAGATTTCTGATCCGCATCCTAGGCGCCTCCACGTGTACCGGTGTTCGCAGATTGCCAATCGGTTTACTTAAGCAGATTTTAGAACATTGGCCGCGGAACTTTTTCTGGTATGCCTTTGGCTTGGCGCAGAAACTTCGATTCAGCTCCAGGGAAAAACGAGGTCATCGTTACGGTACGCACAGGTGTTTTGACATTTGCCCAATGCTCAGCTAGCAAGCTCAGGTCGGATCCAAAGCGGATCAGAGTCTCAACGAAGCAATAGAGACGCTGGCTGGATATATAGAGAACGCGGTAGTAGCCCGTAGGATCGTCGAAGCGATTGCCGAAGATGCCGTATCGTACGAGCCCGCGACCAGTGGGGTGGCTCCCTAACTTGAAGAGAGGGGCGGTGGAGAGTTTTGGGGACGCTTCAAGTTAAGCCCCGACTATGAAGGCTCTGGCGGCTCCCAGGATTTCCGGAGCGATGTTGGCGACGTTTCCCTCTCGCGGGACGCGATCGCCAAGCTCGGGATTGACCCCCGCCAACCATGCTTGAACTACCGGGGGCGAGTCGTGTTGGCTCAGTGTACGCACCACTTGATAAGCAATGCAGACGTTCCTCTACGTCCCGATGGGGTTTGGTCCCGTTGATCCACCGATCCAGCGCGCGAACATCGTCTTCCCCGGCGATATACGCGGTGAGTTTTAGTCCGAGAATCTCAGTAAGGCGTCTGACTATTTCAGGCCAAGCCAGGGATAATGCCTCCCGATGAGCGGCAAGATCGGGGCGAGGCGGAGCGCCATTGACGGCCATGATCTTCTCCCTTGGTGCATGGGGTACGGTATTCCTATCCATACACTCCCAGTGGAATACCGCGTCGTGCGGCGCGCGTTGCTCCTGGATTGCGTCGAAATGGAAATCCATAGTCATTTGATTCCGGAATGAAGACCGCGCGGCCGGCGATGGGTGCGGGCGAATTCCCCGTGGAGGCATGCGCGGGAGCGCCGAATTCACCGGCAAGTTTCGGAGCAGTTTCCAAAAAAGTGCGTCAAAAGAGCGGTAAGCGCGATTACTCCCTTATTCCCTAACGAATTGCCTTAAAACAGGATTTTCAACTGAGCGAGATCCCTGTCGCCGCAAGGTAATTCAGTTTAAGGAATTCACGGTAGCCTGGCGCAGCCCAGGGCAACCAACTCCAGCGATGCCAATCATGGGGCTATCAGTGAAAATCTTTCCTATACCGCAACAGCGGCTAAGGAGGATGCATATGCAGCACGGTAGTCTCAAGATGATGAGCCGACTTGAAGGACCTGATGTCTGGCAGTTCCGTTGGTCGGAGAAAGACCCTAGCGGCAAACGCGTCTACCGGAAGAGGGTGATTGGAACGATCGAGGAGTATCCAGACGCAGACTCAGCTCGAAATTCGGTCTCCGGACTGATCTCCGAGGTGAACTGGGCCAACCAGCGTCCGAATTTGAGCTCAATGACAGTTGGGCAACTCTGCAACCATTTTGAGCAACGTGAATTGGCCCGAAGCAATACATGGCGTAGCTACTCCACGAAGAGAGGTTACGCCGTTTACCTTCGCCGATGGATTAGTCCTCAGTGGGGCAAATATGAACTTCGCAACATCAGAACCGTAGAAGTTGAATCCTGGTTGCGTCGATTGCCACTCGCGAAGAGTAGTTGCGCGAAGATCCGAAATGTAATGTCCGTTCTGTTCAACCACGCCTGTCGGTACGAATTCTTCGACCGCAATCCAATTCGTCTGGTACGTCAGGGAGCAAAACGAAAAACAGCGCCGAATGTGCTCACGCCCGATGAAATCAGAACGCTCGTGGACGGTTTTGAGCTTCGTGAAAAGACCTTAGTGCTGCTTGCCGTATCAACTGGATTGCGCCAAAGTGAACTCTTTGGCCTGAAGCGGGGTGACACCAACTTCGAAGATAAGACGATCTACGTGACGCGGTCGATAGTTTACGGCGTCGTCGGGCCGTGCAAGACGGAGGCTTCTCAGAATCCGGTGCCAGTTCACCCGTTCATTATCGAGACTCTCCTTAAATGGAGGGAACAACAGCCGTATCGCAAATCTGAGGATTGGGTGTTCGCGAGCAGACGCTACCGCGGTCGAAAACCGTATTGGGGCCAGGCGATTCTACGAAAAGTCATTCGTCCAAAGGCGCACGAATTGGGTATTCAAAAACACTTCGGATGGCATACCTTCCGACACACTTACTCTACCCTCCTGAGAAGCGTCGGCACGGAGTTCAAGGTGATGCAGGAGTTGCTGCGGCACTCTTCATTGCGATCGACGCTCGACGTCTACACCCAGGCGATGACACCGTCGAAGCATGCGGCCCAGGCGGCTGTGATGTCGCTCGTTTTAACTGCAACGGGAAAGTCGGTCCTGCAGCGAAGAGGAGCGCCAAGCTGACCTTTAGCAGTCGTCAATACCAGGCAGAGTTCACTGGCGAAAGGACACAAAAGGGACAATTCTATGTGTCCTTTTGCACCTTCTCTGGTTTCCGCCCATTCCATGTAAGTCCTTTGGAATGAATGGCGGGGACGACGGGGCTCGAACCCGCGACCTCTGCCGTGACAGGGCAGCGCTCTAACCAACTGAGCTACGTCCCCACTGTGTTCTCGTACGCCAGTCACAAGTCTAACAACTTACTGGCCTCACTTTGCCGTCTACTTTTCTCCTGCTGCCAGCACTTCCCCGGAATCTAAACCGACTCCGCGATGAATGGCCAGCGAAGGACCGCACGAAAAATGTGCTATCCATGCTATCGGCGCAGGCGACACGCTACCCAAGACATCTGTCCATGTCCCGTCACTAAATTGTAGCAAATAAACCCGGTTCTTCGTTGGTGTCTATTCGACCGACGGGGACCGATCCAAAGCTTACTGCAGACTGCCCCGTAAAGGTCTCATTCCGGGAGCGGAAAGTCAGCCTGGACCCAAGCTTGAGGAAGAGCCAAATGATGCACATCAGAACCTGGCAATGAGACCGATACCACCGACCTGCAGCAAACCACCGATGATCCGGCCAGCGTTCAAAGGATGAGGCTGCATCCTGAACCCGCCGAAGTGGTCGATCAGCAATGAGGCAATGGGGTGCGACATACTTGTTGAGCTGACCGTTCATAGCCGCGCCAGCTCGCTCAGAAGCATCATGCCGGTCAGGAACAAGTAAACATCGGTCCCCTTGCGCCGGCTTGCCCGGCCGGCTTGAGCGGCACCAGCCGCAACGCGATCAAGAGGAGCGCTCCGCCAGAGATCCACCAGACCTCGGGGATTCCGCGATGCTGATGGCAACAATGCAAGGCAGAATTAGGTTCGCAACTTCTGCAGGTATTATCACCACTTCTTGATGGATCTCATGCCGGAAGCTCCTGGGTAACGCAGAGCAAGAGGGGTCGCTACCCGGTGGGTAGCGCTCCGGCAGGGTCTCTGGGATGGCCGTCCACAATAACAGGAATGCCCGACTTTTAGAAACTTCGGTGAAGAGCAGGCTCAGTTCTTGGGGTCTTCCTCTCCTCGTTCCTTATAGACAACATGCCCCAGACGATCACACTCGTTCTCCTCTGCATGCGAAATGGGTTTTGGCTTTTCATTCGTAGGCACCGATTCGCATCGCAAATGATCCTCAAATCCGGGTGCCGAAAAGATTGCCACATCGCTCTCGGTTTCGGTGCCGGTGTTTTTCGCACCCACCCAGGTATTCGCGGGAATGAACACCATCCCTCCCGCATGCAGATCGCGTTCCTGATCCCCCAGATGAACGTGAAGGGTTCCTTTCTGGATCAGCAGGACTTCATCCTGAACAAGGTGTTTATGCGTTGGTATTACCCCTCCTGGAGCAGTCTCCCCGGTGAATACAACGAGATGCTGAGAGCCATTGCCTTTCGGGCTGACCTTTAGGATGAATCCCCCCAAGTCTCCCTCGCCCGGCTCAGGGCGCCACAGTCGCCCCTCGCCCTCATTCTTTTCGAGCAGAAGTGGCTTTGGGCCAGCTTCTCTAGCCGATTTCGAACCAGTCTGAGTTGATAGGTTCTGGGTAATGAAAACCACAACTATCGTTCCTATGATGCCCAGCTTCATACGACACCTCGCGCAATTCTGAGGGCAACTCTGCTCTCCGCCATTCCGCCAGTCAAAGGGTGCTCCGTGAGGCCGGTGCACCGGCAACTCTACCCCCTACGGCGTGATTTGAAGGCCCGGCTTTCCGCGAATATCCGAAGAAGAACTGCCGATCAGCAACTCCTGCACTGTTGAGAAAACCGTACCTCAGCGGCTTCTAAAGCCGTCCCGCACCTTGAACATATACGGCACAGTCGAAAACCACCTTCATTTCATCTATAGGTGAAAAGCCGTACCTCAGCGGCCGAGGTCATTGCAAAAGCAGTAATGGACGGCCTGAAGGCCGTCCCCTTCAATAACACCACCTGGTTTTCATCACCTTGGGTGAGCCGCAAGGTCATGGGGACACGGCTGAAGCCGTGCCCTTCGTACAGGGCATGCAGGAGTGATCGCTTTTCACCTGATGCTTGCGGGGGAGAGCTGGCAGAGGTTACTTCGCCTCAGGCCTTGTATTCAGAGCGCTCGTAACCATGTCTCTTTCGTTACGGCAACGCGTCAAGGTCTGTTGCACTTCAATGTTGAAAGGCATGCGCTCGTCCCACATTGCCCTTGGCTGCAAGATCATTTGGATTTGTACGATGCATGCTCCGACGCGAGCCTGCGAGCTTTCCATCGCACTTCGATAGTCTTCCACTGTCCAGCTATGCCCAATACCATTTGAAAGAAAATCTATGGACTGCTGATAATCGGCTCTGATCTTCTGAACTCGTAAGGTGTGATCATCTACGTTATCTTTCGGAATCGAATGCTGCCCGACTGCCACGCCAATGCAGCCCCACCCACACGTTAGCAGGAACATGCCTTTGATGCTTCGCATGTGGCCCCCGGCTGCTATTTTGCCAGTTTCAAGTGGAATTGGAAAGCGAGCTTCCCGGACTAAGGCCGAGACGCGTGCAGACGAAATCCGACTGACGGGTTCGTGAGAACAGTTCCTATGCAGGCGTTCGGGCATGGAGACGCTCAAGATCCTGAATGCGAGGAGGCGAGCAAGGATTAGAATCACGAGAAAGCGGCGACGCGGCAACGGGTGGAGCGCAGGATGCAAGTGAATCGTCAGAATCTGAAGTGGGCGGGGAGGATGATGTCGATCATCCTGGTGGTGTGCCTGGCTGACGGGCTGGTGGTGATGTTCGCACACCGGCCCTTGCCGTGAGTCGCTGTTATTTCTGGACCTATCCCGCTGCTTGCGACCTTATTCGTCGTAATTCCGATGCTCAAGGCTGAGAAGAGCTAAGCGCTCCCCCAGGACGGCCTGTTCAGCAGCCGAACTGAACAGCCCCGGCATCACGAATCAACCGATTCAATCACGAACACTATTCTTTCAAGGTAGCGACATGGCTCTTCCGACATCGGCGTCGAATGCGCGATTGCAGAATAAGTACTTTTTGCGGCTCATCCCTGTGAGCGCGTTGTTTGCGCTCTGCGGAGCCACTTCGGTTGGTGCGCAGCCATCGCGAGTTCCCAAGCCTCCCACTCCTGAACCGATTGAAATTACAGAGCTGCCATTGCCTCCCACCGCCCCATCAACCAATCCCGGAGCGTGCACGTCAGCAGTCAATCCGAAACGGACCGGCTGCATCACTTCGGCACCGCTTAGCTTCCAATCGGGCAGCTTCCTTCCCGACGGCCACCATGTGGTCGCGCTCGTCCACTACACAGGCGCCCCGGCGGCGCCCGATGCCGAGAGCGTTTATCAGGGTGGGCAGATCATCATCGTCAAAACCGACGGCAGCAAATTCTCAAACGGCGATCCGTGGAAATGCGTCACCTGCGGTGTTCCTGCTCAGAATGCTCAAGGTATCGGGTCAGACCAAAGCTATCCGCAGACTTTTTTTGATGGCAAGCGCCTTTTATGGGGCACGAATATCGTCGACTGCTCGCCCTACCTGGTGACGAGCGATGAGTGCACCGCAGACCGCGTCCACATCTTTCCCATTCGCTGGAATACCCGGCCTGACGGCTCTGGCCCGGGCGGCAACATCCGCGAGCTTCGCCTCCACCCCGACAATGTCCATCTCGGCTTCAACGGAATGTCGTTTGCCGCCGGTCACATTGCCCAGTTTGGATATCTGGGCCGCCTCAAATTCGATCCGTCGCCCAAGACAGGTGAACCACTCCTTCCCCGTTACGATTTAACCCATGTGACGCGCCTCTTCCATGCGGGGCCCGGTTCGATGGTTCTGGGACCTGATCCGCAGCATCCCGACCAACTGAGGCTCAACTACAACGCCATCACGGTCGGCGAGTTTCGCGGCTTCAGCAAGAACGGCCGTGAGGTCTTCTACATCGGCTATCCCTTCGAATCCTGCAATATCGACGTCTTCGCCGTAGATCTGATCACGGGCAAAGTACGTCGCCTTACAAGCAATCCCGAGTACGTTGATCCGCTTGACTCGTCGCCCGATGACAAGTGGATCGTCGTCGAGGACACCCGCGGCTCCGGGCGCCAGATGTTCATGGCAGCCATGCGCGGAGTCCCGCCGATCATTGATATGCTGACCGCCGGCGCCGTCTCATCGGTGCGCAATAACCGCGAGCGCAGGTTTTTTCAGGCTTATTTAATCGATCGATATGGCGATCGCGGCGACTACCAGGGTCAACTTCTAACGGCCGGCGATGGCCAGCCTGGCAGTTTCAGTGATCCCGACTGGAACGCCATGGCAGATCCGCGCTGGTCCCCTGACGGTACGAGAGTCGTGTTCTGGCAGGCACAAGTGACAAGTCCGGCCTGTGGCGGCTCCAACCCGCTCCCATGCCCGGAATCGACAGAGCCGGGCGGGCGTCACTTCAGGATGCTCGTAGCGCGCTTCACGAGCCGCAAGCCGCTCTCGATCAAACCGCTAACGCCCATCTCCGACGACGTTCCGTGGGCGACGCCCTATGTACCCGGAAGCCCTCTCCCGGAATTCTCCCCAATCCCCGAAGGGATCTACACCCTCAAGGGCAGCGTCTCGGGCTCCGCCACCGTAAATATCAAGAACACAGCCGACCACCACGGGATCAAGACGGTTTCTGTTACTTATAGGGACTACTCCGACGAGCGCGGCAATATCATCAACGGCACAGAGGAAGTTACGCAGAATCCTTCCAAGCCGACTGCAGCCGTACTGGATTGGCGTTCTAACCTCGTCCAGTCCGGCAAGACGCACGGGACCAAAATTACAAATCCCGAGGGTTTCCATCTCACCATCGATTTCTTCACCAACATTTTTGAGGCCACAGGCACCCTGACCACAACCATTGATGGCCAGACATATACTCAACCCGGCAATGGGAATTGAAAACTCCATGACACGCGGATCGCTGTCAGGGTGCGTAATGGGTGAAGACAAAGTCCCGAGCTTTGGCCGGTTCGTGGCAAGAAAAACAGGCTTTGGGCACCGCCTCGTTGGCAGGTTTGCCGTCTGTAAATTGAGCGAATCCCCAGCCGCCGGTCGCGGCGTACTTTCTGGCGTCCTTGACCATGAACTGAACGTTAGTGGGGGGCCCGGCAACGAAAGATTGGGCACGGCCAAAGACTTTGTCGTTTTCCTCAGACGAGACGTAGCTCCAGGCCAGCCGGGCAATCATTGTGCCATCCGGGAACGGCAGCTTCCCTTCCCGGCAGGCCTTGATCGCTACATCGTTGCCGAGAATGGCACGAATATCGTTGAGGTCGCCTGCCTCGTGGGCTACGGAGATCAATCTCCAGTCGCGGTATCCGGGGGGAATTTTGTTTCCGAAGACCGGGGCGGCTTTTTCATCGGCGTGCAAAGATGCAGAGGGCGTGAAGGCGAGAACGCCGGCCAATGTTGCCACTGCAACTAGCAGGAAAGCGATCCGTTTCATGGGTGTACCTGCTTCCATATCCTTGGGCGCCATCCCATTTAGAAGAGCGCAGGGCTAAACAGGCCTGAGAGCGGGGATCGGGGTCCCTCTGCATGACCCCCAGGTCTCAAACGCGAGACCTGGGCCACCCACCTTGGTTTTGTGGAGGTGGTTCTCACCCAGGGGCTAAACAGGGTGTGTGAGAACTTGCGGAAGGACGGCGTGTTATGCGAGCACCGTCCCCGCCATCAGGTCAAGACGACTGCGTCATAGTATTTTATTGCGGCAGCACTTTGCCGGCCTGCTCCGCGACCATGTAGGCGGCGTACCAGTCAGGCCAGTTCGGATCTGCCGCGCCGATGCGCTTCTCGTGCTCGCCGTGGGCGGCCGCCGCACGCCGAAACGCGCTCGCCAGATCGTTCGCCGAGGCGAAGGTCGTCGCCGTGGCGTCGATGCGACCGGGCAGCCGCGTCGTGAGTTCCTGCAACAGCCAGCCGTTCCCGTCCGGATCGCTGAACGAGGCGAACGAGCGGTAGCTGCGATGCTCGGGATCAGGACCATTGACCCGGATCCGGCCAAACAGGTAGGGCTCGTCCGGACCAGCGAAGACGTCGCCAGCACTGTGGAACACCTCGCTGATCTTAACGCCGCGACGGAGCAGATTGTCGCGGGCCGCCTCTATGTCAGCGACGATCAGATAAAGGCCCTGAGCGGTGCCGGGAGCCGCCGCGGTGACGTTCTTGCCAAAGATGACCGAGCATCCGGAGCCGGGCGGCGTGAACTGAATCACACGAAAGTCGTTACCGTTGTCGTAGTCGGCGTCGAGCCGCCACCCGAGCCTCCCGTAGAACTCCTTCGCGCGGTCGACATCCGAGACAGGGATGACGACGATTTCAAACTTCATGTCGACTCTCGCGACGCTCGCCGGGCTGGCGTCGTTCGTTTGGACTTCATACGTTGCATTTGCCATGTTGTTTCCTCCTATTACTTGTCTCTCTTGCGATTGTGAGTTACAGGAGCCGGACTGACCGATATGCGGCAATACTGCTGAAGCTGATTGCAGCATCCTCACAAGAATAAAGTGGGCCGTGATCTGCGGCTACCCCAAATGGGATCAGCTTTCCCCTGCATTCTTCTATAGGTTTGAGGGAGCGTCCGGCGATCTAGGGTTGGTCCGCTCCGAAGCCCGCTAATAAAGCCGTCGCCGCGAACAAGAGAGTATCCCCCACATAGTTGACTCCTTCTACCGCGAGCGGAGAGCGAATCTCGGTCATGAGGATTGGAATGTAGAAGAAGACTGTAAGTAGCAGAAGCACAGTCCCCGCACTCACGGCGGCCACGCGGCGAGTGCGGCGAAACATCAGCCCAATACCTGCGGCGAACAAGGTTGTCCCGACGATGTAGGCAAGCAACGCCGGCGCCGGCACCCAAGCCGGCGTCATTTTTTCCAACGGAACGCCCGGCACAAACAAGGGGAATAGAAAGTGCTCGACCGCATAGAAGAGGAAGGTCCACGCGACAAATAGCCGACCCAAGATGATGAGCGGGATACCGGCTCCCCACCGCGCCCATAAGCTGCCCGCCAACACCATCGCGCCTCCGGCAAAGGCCGTTTCGCGCACCGTAAGCGTCCAGAACAGGCGCTCATGTGCGTGCGCCGGCAGGTTCGGCGCGTCGATGGTGACGACGAAGATCAGGAACAACAGTGCTAGTAGCAATGCCGACCAGCGGACGTACCTCCACGCAATGAAGCTGATGGCAGCAGCCAGCAGAGCGGCGCCCACGAAATAGGTCCAGAACAGTGCTCCCGGCAACCAGTGGGGCACCATGCCCGACAGGTCGCGTGCTGCCAGAAAATGTTCTGCGGCAAAGATTGCCAACGCGACGGCTTCAAAGACCGGTCCGAGCACGAGAACCTTGCCGGCGCCGGAAGCTGCCGCAAACCGGGGCCGGGCAAGAAGGAGTCCAACTACCAAGGCGGCAACTCCCGCTCCAATCATCCCCCAAGTCAGTACCGGCATGGACGTCTAGGCCACCACCATCTGGTCGTACTCCTGGCCGGAAGCGGAAGGCAAGAGTACCCAAAGCGTATAGATGCCTAAGATAGTTCCGGTAATTGGGTGAATAAGAGCGAGAAACGCAGTTACGATGGCAAGTATGCGCGCCCAGGACGCGCGTCGCAGCAGACTGATTCCGGTCGCAAGGCAGAGGATAGCGCGACCGACTAGGACGGCAGTAATCAACGGCACGAGCCAGGTCGCGTGGAAAAACGGGAATGAGTCCATTCCGTCGAAACCAGTGCGCAGGTGGCCCCAATGGGTAAAGGTTCCTGCAAGAAATCCGACAGCAATCGCCCAGTGCAACAGAATCCAGAGGCTGTACACGATCCACAGAATTGCCACAGCCTGCATATGCCGGTGCACCCGACTACCTTGATACGACAGGGGAGCAGGGGAAACGATGGGAGTACTCTGCCGCCCACATTTCTGGCAGATGGTTTGAGAAGCATCCATAGGTTGACCGCAAGCGGAGCAATACATGGCGTCTACCTCACTTGAACTATCTTACGGAAAATTCCTCTTGGGGGTTCCGCGGGTAGGTTGTTGCTCCCTATGAACAAGCGGGTCTTGCGGTCGAGTTGGGTGCGGGGCCACGAAACAGCAGGTCCCTCCACTGCGCTCACCCGGATTTCCGGGTTCGCTCCGGTCGGGATGACAATTCATTTGTGATACTCACATTCCCCATAATCAACCTTCGCGTCGTTCATTGCTCCCTCAACTTGCCGCAGGCAAGTGAAATGCTCGGGATGACAAAGTGAGGCTTTCCTCCGCAGGAACTTAGTCGCTCTTCAAGGGCAAGTCGCGGCGCTCAAAGATGGCAGTGCCCGCGGCAAAGAGCAGCGCCGCACCCGCGATGATCAGCAGGAAGCCACCCGGGTGCTGCAGCATGCTCGCCGTCTCAGCCACGTCTCCTTGCGTCAGAGTGAAAAGCAGCCGCGCCGGCGCAAAGCCGGGCCAGGCATAGCCCGCAAATCCCAACAGCGCGAGCAACCCCAACGATGCGGTGGATGCCAGCATCATGGGTAGCCAGGTGGCGAAGAAAAGGGCCCCGGCAGCCGTCCACAGTCCCAGGACCAGTTGCGCCAGAGCAAGGGCAAAGAGAAAAGCCGGCGGCTTATGGACCGCTGCGAACAGCGCCGCTCCACTCACCACAAAACTAACTACGTAGACAACCAACGGCAGCCACGCTGCACTCATCAGCGCAAGGAAATACTGGCGCCGGCTGACCGCGCGCGACATCACCGTGGCGATGCGGCGGGATCGCTGCTCATTGCCTAGCAGCGCGCTCCCGGTAAAAGCCACCAGCCCCAGCCCGTAAAGGCACTCCTGATGCAGGATGGAGAGCACATCGTCGGTCTCCGGTTTGGCCGCCGGCACCAGGAGAATGGCAGCCATACCAAAAGGCCACAACATCAGAAACAAATAAATCCAGCGATTCTGGTAGAGCAGCCGACGCGTGATCTCCCAAATCTTCAGGTAATCCTTCATGAGCCGCTCCACTCGAGAAACAAATCCTCCAGCCGCCGCCGTAGCGGCGCCAGGCTCACAATCTCGCCGCCCGCATGCCACACCGCCTCAATCACCCGGCGCTGCTCCTGTGCCGGTACCGCGATGCGTATCGAATCGGGCCCGGCGGTCGCGGCCGCGGGAGAAATCCGGCTTACTTCGGCTAGCGACAAACCGCGCAACTCAATCTCTACCCGATCCGACTCACTCTGAAACTCCCTCAGCGTGCCTGAGCGCACCAGGCGGCCCTGGTTGAGAAAAGCAATCCGGTCGCAGATATGCTCCACCTCGGTCAACTGGTGGGAGCTGAAGAAAATACTCTTCCCCGCATGACGCGCGTTGCGCAGCAATTCCCTCACCTGCTGCACACCCGCAGGATCAAGGGCGGCCGCCGGCTCATCGAGGATCAACAACTCCGGGTCGTTGATCAATGCCTGGGCAAGAGCCAGCCGCTGCTGCATGCCGCGGGAAAACTGGGGAGCATTCTTTCTCTCCTCCGGCAAGCCGACCGCACCCAGCAGATCGCGAATGTCCTTGGCCAGCCGCGGATCATCGACGCCGTTCAGGCGCGCCGCCAACTCCACACTGCGAAAGCCGCTCTCGGAAAAAAATACGGGCACGTCCGGCACAAAGCCCAGACGGGCCCGCGCCTGCGCATCGCCGAAAGGCTTGCCCAGCAGCATTCCACTTCCCGAAGATGGCCGCAGAAACCCGAGCGCCAGATGGATGGCCGTCGTCTTCCCTGCCCCATTCGGGCCTAGAAAGCCGAGAATCTCTCCCGGCTCGATGCTCAGAGTCAGCGGGTGGAGTGCGGTCTGCTTACCGAATTGCTTGGAAATTGCCGAGAACGTCAGGCGAGGAGCCATGGCCGAAGACCTGAAGGATCAGCAAGCGGGTGAAAACAGAAAGAGACCGGGCAGACCCCGATCTCTGCTGCTTTTCGATTTTTCGATGAAGTCAACTCTAAGGGATTTTGGCGAAGACAATGACCAGCGTGAACAAGGAGAGTGACTCCATAAACGCCAGGCCGAGTGTGAGCAAGAGCAGGATGCCGGCTCGTGCTCCGGGATTGCGAGCCAGCGCCTCGGTTGCCGAAGCGGTCGCCCGGCCCTGGCCGAGACCGCAAAGTCCAGCGGCAAGACCCATGCCCAGAACGGCTGCGATGGATGTGAGTCCTGCCCCTACCGAAGTGCCTCCCGGCGTTTGGGCGAAGGCTGGGGTTGCCAGGAACAAGACGGACAGCGTCATGAATAGATACTGCAGTTTGCGCATTCTTTCTCCTTGCTTCCGTAAGAATTGCCGCCAGTGGGTGGTTGAGGCTCACCGTGCTGGCCCCCTCACGCTTGCGGCGTTCGCATCGGAGTGGAAGCAGGCTCCGGCACGAAAACATCGTAAAACTTAGTGGTCGTGCGCCACAGCCTGCGACACGTAAATCATGGTCAGCAGCATAAAAATGTACGCCTGGATCAGCGCGACCATCAGGTGCAAGCCCATAAAGATAACCGGGATCGCGATGGGGACCAGGGAGAACCAAACCAGCGTCACCATTTCGCCGGCGAACATGTTGGCGTAGAGACGAACGGTGAGCGAGAGGATGCGCGCGAAATGAGAGATCAACTCGATCGGCAGCATCATCCACGAAATCCACCAGAGGGGCCCCAGGAATTGCTTGATGTAGCCGAAGCCATTCTCGCGGATTCCATAGTAGTGGTAATAAATCCAGCAACACAGAGCGCAACCCAGCGGCACGGTCGCTCTCGAAGTAGGCGCGATCAGGCCGGGCACCATGCCCAGAAGGTTGGAGAGCAAAATAAACAGCAGCACGGTGGTGGTAAACATCACAAACTGCTGTGAGCCGAGCCCAATGATCGACTCGGCCTGGCCGGAGACAAAGCCATGGATCATCTCCGCAATCTGCTGGATCGTGCCTGGACTCTCCACGTTGAGCGAAATGCGCACCAGCACGAAGAAAATCAACAGCAGGCCGAACACCAGGATCTCCATGGCGAAGGTCTCGGTGATGGGAGCCTGTGGATTGTAAGGCTGCACATGCAGAGAGTGCAGAACCTGGGTCGCCAGATTCCCGAAGTACTTGTTCAATGCACCAGTGATGGGGTCTTGTTCATGCATACGGTGGATCGTGCCTCATGCGGACCAGCCGCGGAATAGCCGAATTGCCTCAATAAATAAGGCGATCAACGCCAGGGCGATGCCCAATAACAGCGCAAAGACCTTGCCGTCCAAACTCCTCAGGCTAACATAAAGCACCCCGGCGGCGACCGCGAGGCGGAGAAAAAACCAGAACAAAACCGGTCCCATAGGCTTGGGTTTGGCCGCGGTCTCCGCACCGGGCAAGGCCAGCCGGGCAAGCACCCCGCTCATAAGCTGCCGCCACTCTAGAATCCCGGTGGCGGCGATGGCGCCTCCCACCAGGAACAGCAACATGGAGCGCCAACCCCAGGCGATCCAAATGATAGGGATCCCCACCAGGACGGCGATCACGACGATGCGCAGCGCCCGGTTCAACACCGCCCGCAGATCCTGATCGGTGAATTCCATTCATTCCTTGGTGTGTGACAGAACGATGCGAAAGATCTGCACGAAGCCGGCAACCGCCCCGGCGATCAGGCCTGCAATGTTGATCCAGTGCTGATGCAACCAGCGATCCAGCACCAAACCCAGAGCCCAACCGACCACCACCGCGGCGGGCAACAAGAGGCCAAGTGAGATCAGGCTTTGCACACCCACCAGAGATTGCAGCGCTCCGTCCTTCGACGATGACCTGGACTTATCTTGCGGGTCGGATGTGCCCATGGCTTCGAAGCTGGTCCCCGGCAGTTATAATACGCGGGGAGAGGCACCCATTGTTTGAGTCGGAATTCGAGCGCAATCTCTTTGCGCTCCGCCAGGATAAGCTGCACCAGATTTCCGCGCTCGGCCAGCCCGCATACCCCAGCCAGTTCCTCACCTCGCATACTCTCGCGGAAGTGCGCCGGAAGTTCGGAGAAATTCCTCCGGAAGTGCTGGAGGCGGAACGGCCTGTGGTCACGGTTGCCGGCCGCATCATGGCCATCCGCGCCCAGGGCAAGGCTGGCTTTGCCCAGCTGCAGCAGGGCGGTGAGCGCCTGCAGATCTACGTTCGTCTCGACGCTGTCGGAGAAACGGCTTTCCAGCTTTACAAATTGCTCGACCTGGGAGACCACATCGGGGTCTCCGGCTACGTCTTCCGCACCCGCACCGGCGAGCTCACGGTACATGTAGAAACCATCACGTTTCTCACCAAGGCGATGCTGGCCTTGCCCGAGAAGTATCACGGCTTAGCCGACGTGGAACTGCGCTACCGGCAACGTTACGTCGACCTGTTCATGAACACCGATGTGCGTGCGGTCTTCGTCAAGCGCGCGCAGGTGCTCAAGGCGATCCGGAGCTTCTTCGATGCGCGCGGCTATATCGAGGTGGAGACGCCGATGATGCAGCCGATTGCCGGGGGAGCCGCGGCCCGGCCCTTCCGCACCCACCACAATGCCCTGGACCTGGATTTGTACCTGCGCATTGCCCCCGAGCTCTACCTCAAGCGCCTGGTGGTGGGCGGCCTGGACCGGGTTTTCGAGATCAACCGCAACTTCCGGAACGAAGGTGTCTCCACCAAGAACAACCCTGAGTTCACCATGCTGGAGTTCTACCAGGCCTATGCCAACTACCACGACCTGATGCAGCTGACCCAGGAGCTCATCATCCAGGTGGCGCTGGAGGTGAATGGCACCACGGTTACGAATTTCGCCGGCCAGGAGATCGACCTTGCCAAGTGGAGAAAGTTTTCCATGCGCGAGGCCATCCTGGAGTTCTGGCCGAAGGCGGCCGGGCCCAGGCCGGCGCTGGAAGATTTTGCCAGCATTTACGCCGTGGAACAGATGGCGGAGCGAGTCCGGGAGGCAAGAATCTCTCTCGAGTTCAAGCCCGGTCAGCCCGCGGGCAAGACCATCGCGGGCATCTTTGAAGCGATCGCCGAGGATCACCTGATTCAGCCGACCATCATCTACGACTTTCCCGTGGCCATCTCCCCGCTTTCCAAGAACAAGCCGGAGGAGCCGGAGTGGGTGGAGCGCTTTGAGTTTTACATTGGAGGCTTCGAGCTGGGTAACGCGTTTAGCGAGCTCAACGATCCTGAAGAGCAGCGCAGGCGTTTCGAACAGCAACTGGGAGAGCGGGAGCGGGGGGACACGGAGGCCCACGTCATGGATGAGGATTATGTCCGCGCCCTGGCCTACGGGCTGCCGCCGACAGCGGGAGAAGGCATCGGCATCGACCGCCTGACCATGGTGCTCACCGGCGCGAAATCGATTCGGGACGTGATCCTGTTCCCGCTGCTGCGCGCCCAGTCCGGCGCCGACAGCAGCTATTGAAACCGTGCCCGATACAACCGGCTCCGGCGCCGAAAGCAGCGGCCAGCCAAACAGCAGGCCGGCCTAGTGCGGGCTACTTATCGCTTGCCCGACGCTTTGCCTACGCGCTTGAGCACCTGGCTCAGGCTGGTTTTCTCAAAATCGTCCAGCAGCGCTATCATGGAGCCGGAGAAAATCTTCTTCGAGCGCAGAGTTTACCCGCAATGCCGCCGCGGCGTGGACATTGGGAGTGTGGAAAAGCGACCCCGTCTCCACCGCCTTGTAAACATCCGCCAGCGAGATAGCCTTAGGAGATTTCAGCAGTCGTGAACCGCCGGTCGGCCCCTTTTGACTCTCGATCAGCTTTGCCTGCTGAAGAGAGGCCAGGACGCGGCGAACGACCACTGGATTGGTGTCGAGCTTTTGCGCAATATCGGTTGAAGTTTGCAACGTATCTGGCTCCGAAGCGAGCAGAACGAGCACGTGGACCCCGGTAGCAAATCTGCAATTTACGGCCATGCTCGAACGCTAACATACAAAAACGGCTTAGAGCATGGCCCTATGACCGCACGTTAGTAACTTCTAAGGTTGCAGAACCACTAACAGGTAATCATCATATTTCGTACCCGTCGCAGGATCATTTGCGGAATCAGGCAGTTAAGTGAGGAAAGCTTTGCGTATTCTCTTTGTCGGTGATGTCTTTGGCCAGGCCGGACGGCGTATCGTATCCGAACATCTGCGGCCGGTAATCGAGCAGTGGGGCGTCGACCTGGTGGTGGTGAACGCCGAAAACGCGGCCGGCGGGTTTGGCCTGACGCCGGGCATCGCCGACGAGTTGTTCGACCAGGGCGCCCAGGTCATCACCACCGGCAACCACGTCTGGGACAAGCGCGAGATTATCGAGTATATGCAATCCGCGCCCGAAAATAGCCATGATCGTCCCCGCCGCGTTCTGCGGCCCGCCAACTACGTCGCGGGAACGCCCGGCTTCGGCGTTTACCAGGGCGAGCTGCCCTCAGGGCAGACCTACGCCGTGATCAATCTGCAGGGCCGCATCTTTATGGGGAGCCTGGAGGACCCTTTCCGAACCGCGGATTCCCTGCTCAAGAAAATAGAGGCCAAAGTGATCCTGGTGGACTTTCATGCGGAAGCCACTTCGGAAAAGGCGGCGCTTGGCTGGTACCTCGACGGAAGGGTTACCGCGGTAATAGGAACCCACACCCACGTACCCACGGCCGACGAGCGCATTCTTCCCGGCGGGACGGCCTACCAGACCGATGTGGGCATGAGCGGACCCTTCGACAGCGTCATCGGTGTGGAAAAAGAGCTGAGCCTCGCCCGATTTCTTAGCGGGATGCCGGGAAAATTTGAGGCTGCCAAGGGGGATCCTCGGATGTGCGCGGCGCTTGTGGAGTGTGACGGCGCGACGGGGCGGGCGCTTTCTATCAAGCGCCTCATGCTGGGGGAGTAGGAAGGTCTTGATGGGTATAACCCCCGGGTCAAAGGCGAGACCTGGGCCACCCACCTATTGAACGAAACATTAACCGCAGGTCCCTCCACTACGCTGCGCTCCGGTCGGGATGACAATTCATTTTGAAATCGATGATTCCTCGAGATAGCACCCATTTTGCAACAAAATTGTCATCCCGACCGGAGCGCAGCGTAGTGGAGGGACCTGCGGTTAATGCGATTTGTGCACCTAAGTCACAGCGCTGGATTTGGAAATCTCGACTTACAGGGGCAGGGGCTCGGCGGCGGGCAACTCCTCCAGCCCAATCTGGATCTCGAACCCGCTTACCCGCTCCCACCAGAACCAGGCAAGAAACACCAGGGCAACAGCCCCGCTTACGGCCATGTCGATCCCAGGCAATCCCCTGGGCCCGAACCATTTCGCTCCCCAGCCGTCCAACGCTGCCATATAGGCCACAGGCAGGGTCGCCACGCTCACTCCAATCGCATACCGGCCGCCGCCGCTACGTCCGGGAGCGCCCACGATCTTCAATACCAGGGCGCTATACATTGCCCAGCACGCACCCACCGTGAACAAAAAAAGCCCCGATCCCAGCAGGTACATCCAGGGCCGCGGCGTCCCCACGCAGAATATTGCCAGAACCGCCGCGTTCACCAAGCCGGTCACCGCGTAGGCAATCCGAATGTCGAATCGCGCCGGCATCAGGGACATGCCGAGCGCCCCTGCAAGGGTCAACAGTCCTCCGGCCATTCCATTGGTCCATGCCACCTGGTTCCCTGAAACTCCGTAGTCCTTGGCAATCGAAGAAAGAATCCCGATCGCGCCTCCACTACCCAGAGGCGAAACCAGTAACAGGACAGCCGGCAGCGCGCTCAAGCGCAGAAAGGTCTTCTTGAATTCCCGCCCCGTATCCAACATCTGCGTCGCGAAGCCGGCGCCGCTCTTCGCTACCCGAGGCTCATGGAGCACCAGCACCAGCAGCGCCGGAGCCATCACCACCGCAGCCGCAGCGGCTCCCAGGGTGAATTTGCTGACGTGAGGCGCCAGCAGCAGCAATGCTCCACCGCCCAGCGCGCCGCCGCCCAGGTTGCCCGCTTGCAGAAAGCACCCAACCCTTGTCTTTTGCTCCGGGCGCACCAACGAGGCCACCATGCCTCCAATCGCTGCCGAGGCCAGCAGAATCAGGCACGTCGCAGTGAACAGCAACACCACCGCACCCCGGCTGGCATAGCTATCCGTTTGCAGCGCGAACAGCACGGCAACACTTCCTACCGCGGAGGAGAGCAGCAGCCAGGTCCGGCGCCGCAATAGAAAGTCTGTGATTGGACTCCACAGAAAAAACAACGTCCCAGGCAGAATCAACAGCGACCTCTCGTTGGCAATCGCATGCGGCGCGAGGCCCTGCTGCCGCAGCAGGTAGGCCAGCAGAGTGCCCGTTATGCCATTGGTTACCACGCCGTGCGACATGTTCAGGATGCCGAAGTGCCAGGGACGCGGTCTTCCTCCCCTCATCGGTTATGGCTTGAGTGCAACGGTGGAAGACTGATGCGTGGCGGACCGGGAGGCGGAAGTGATCTCACCGTGACGGTTGAAGTGGAGCGTCCAGTTGGTAGTAATGGCGGGGCGTGACACATCGCTGAAGGTCACTTCGGCGCTCTGATCGGCTCCGATGATCATCTGCGGCCGGTTGGCGTCCAGCCGAAGCAGGTCAAGAGTTGGCTCGGGCCAGGCTTTGGCACTGAGTACCTGCACCGGATATCCGCTCAGTTCGGCGTAGCACACCGCGATCATCAGCCAATTGGGCGCGTTGCTCAGGGGAGCCGTTCCGCGCTCCTGCCGCAGCATGCCGTTGAAGACCTCAAACGTGCCCGGCCGGTTCCACGATGCCTCGAACGGCAACAGACCGTGCGCGTAAGTGGAGAGGATGCGCACCCGCGCGCTGTTGCGCGGCAGCATGGCGACAAAGCGCGAAGAGCCGTTGGGATCGGGGCCATGGGTGAAGGCCAGGAAGACGTAATCCGGGAAAGCCGGGCACACAATTTGCTGGTATTGCCAGCCCGCCCCGCTGATGTCGAAGTTCGCCAGTGCAGCTTCTTTTGAAAGCTCGGGGCTCAGGTTGGAGACAACCTCGTAATCCGCCGCGCTCATCTGCGCCGGCTGCAGATGCTCGAGCGAGATCACGGACGGTGGAGTTGCCAGAGGAGTGCTGCCGATAGGAGCCGCTGCGACCCCGGGAAAAACACCGGTCGCCTTGGTTGCCGTGAAGCCGGGGAACATGTCTTGCGAGGGCGCCTGGGGCTGTTGCGCTTGAGCGGCGAGCAGGGGGAGGCCGGCAAGCAGCACCAGCCGGAGCATGGGGGCGATTCTCGGCATCGACTCCCCCACTCTAGCATGTGATTTGTAGCGGTTCTGTTGCTGCTATAGATGCAACGACCGGCAACCCCTGTTCGGGGCTGCCGGTCATTTGGTGGGCCTGGGTTGGGCTTAGTTTAGTGTGCCGGCTTGTGATGAACCGGCGTCGGCTTCGCCTTGGCTGGCGGCTCACCGTCGATGAGCGTGATCATCGGCGGGTCAGCGACGTAGGAGTCGAACGTGGCATCGTAAGTGACCGTCGCGCCGATGGCGGGGACGCTCTTGAGCGGGGTCTTCATGTTGATGGTGAAGTCCGCCTTCTTACTCTGCTTGTTGTCTTCCGTGACGGCGAGCTGGACCGAAGTAGCGGACGCCGAGATGACCATTCCCGGAACTTCGACGCGGGTTCCCTTCATCGTTTCCCAAACCTTAGCCGCAGGGTCACTAGGAACGCAAGGCTTGGATGGGTCGGCAGGTGCCTTGCTGCAATCTACCGGCTTGCCGTTAAACAAGATGAATTCCTTGTCGGAAAGGCTCAGCGACTTCAGGTCAGGCGTGGAAGCAACCGTCTGCGCGGCCAAATCGGCGGGCGAGGGTGGCGGCGGCGCCTGCGTGGGCTTGTACTCAGGCGGGGGGAAGAGATTGGCCTTGGCCAAGGCCTGGACCGCAGGATATCCGTCCAGGTTGCCGTGGTACTTCTTGTAGAAGTACTCCGCGGCGGTTTCGATCTGCGGCTTGGCTTGCGCAGGGGCGAACTGGGCCGCCCTGGTCAGGAACCAGGCTGCGTTGAGCAGGTCTGGCGGGGTCTGCTGCGCATAAGCCTGTCCCAGAAGATAGGTGTCGTTGAGTCCGGGACCAGTCTGCGTCATCGAGGGGTCCGGGTAGGCCTTTAGTTCATTGGTGAAGGCGGCGATGGCTCCGGCGAAATCCTTCTTGTTCGCGTCGTCCTGTGCGATCGCGCCGTAAAAGAAGGGTGTCGTCGCTTGCTTCAGCTTGGCAAAGTCGGCATCCGCCATGCTCGGCGGCTTAGTAGCGTTGAGGCCAGTCTGGGCCTGGGCGGCAGCCTTATCGAGAAGGGGCTGAGCATCGGCAGGACTGGATTTGGCGTGGGCCTGGGTTTCCTCGTTGTAGACCTCAACGAACAGGGCCCTCAGATTTCCCGGATCGGACGCGAGCAGCCGGTCCGCGGTGGCCAGCGTCTTGGCCGTATCACCCGAATTCTGATAGGCGACCATCAACACTTCCAGCAAGTCGTTCTTCACCACCGTGTTGGGGTACTTGGTCAAAAATTGCTCGATGGCCGCAGTCTTGGCAGCCCCGGACTGGCCGATGGCGTTGGAGTAGTCGTTGTATTCCTGCTGGTCTTTAATGGTGAGCTGACTTGGCTGGGCGCCTTGTGCGTAGACCATCGACACAGTGCCGGGAAAGAGAGTGGCCAAGGCCAACAAGAAAGCAAAAACGGACTTCTTCATGCAACGCTCCTAAGAGATGCGGGAATCATGGAAACGCAGGGATCAGCAATCATGTCGCTACAGCCGAAATTTCTCATCTTTGATGGGATGTTAGCCGGAAAACTCCAGTGTGACTAATCGCTTTGATCCTTCGCTTTACGGATTGACCCCCGGGGGAAACAACCAAGAGTCTTTTCGATGAGCTGTGGAAGGATTATAGAAACCGTTGTCGCTTCTGACAAGTAAACGAATTCTGAGTTATTGTGCCAGAACATCCTAACCATTAATCGAGCGAGGGAAAGAATGACGAAAAGCTGGCATGACCCGGTGGTTCCATTGCGCGATCAGGTCGCGGTGGTCACGGGCGCGGCACGGGGGATTGGTGAAGCAATCGCCTTAAGGCTAGCGCGCATGGGCGCCGCCGTGGTGCTCACCGCGCGCGATCAGGCCCGGTTGGAGCAGGTGAAGGCGGCCATCGAACAGTTCGGCGGAAAGGCCATGGTGCTGCCTTGCGATTTGACCGACGAAAAAGCCGTGGCCGCTTTTGGCGAGCAGGTAGGCCGGGAGTTGGGCCGCTGCGACATCCTGGTGAACAATGCCGGGGTCGCTGTCCTGCGCAAACCGCTGGTTGACCTGGCGGTGAACGAGTGGGACCAGATGATGCAGACCAATCTGCGGGCGCCGTACCTGATGATCCGCTCGCTGGCTCCTCTTATGATCGCCGCCAGATACGGCCATATCATCAACATCTCGTCTCTGGCCGGAAAAAATGTCTTACCTGAGGGCGCCGCGTATTCCGCTTCCAAGTGGGGATTGAACGGGTTGACCTATTCCGTCGCGGAGGAGCTCCGGCAATACAACGTGCGCGTCTCGGTGATTGCCCCGGGCTCGGTGAACACTCACTTCGGGGGCGGAGGAAGCACCAAGGATCGCACCCGGATGGTTCAGCCCGACGACGTAGCCCAGGTGGTCTCTCTGCTGGTGACCCAGGCCCCCACCTCGTTCGTCAGCGAAGTCCTGCTGCGCCCCACCATGAAGCCGTAAACATTTCCAGGAATGGTCTGCGGAACTGCGGATCCCTCGGCTACCCCGGATTTCCTGTGGAGGTCGGTGACGTCGCGATCTTCATGCGGTTTTCCTTACAGAAAACCGCACACGCTGCCCTATCTAGCGTCGCGAGCAGGAAATCCGGGTCGCTCCTAATGACACGGACCGAAGGGTTAGGGTCCGCAACAACCCCACTCAAGCCAAAAGAAGGCTTGAATGGGCCACCCAAGCTTCTCTTTGTCATTTCTCTGTCTCAACTTGCAGTAGGCAAGTTGAGTGCTCGGGATGACAAAAGGGAGGGCGACGCTTCCATGGAGAGGAGTTGCTGGACAAAGCGCGTTTTTCACCGCCTTGGGAGAACCGCAGGGTAGAGTCGAGATGTGGCGCGGTGGTGTAGGTGCAGCCTATCTGTTACCGGCCCTTTCGTCTGCCGGTGCCTCACTAGCGTCACCCTGCTCCGTTTCCACATCCCGCTCATCAAACCGGACATGCAGATTTACCGCATCCGGCTTTCCGATTGACTTCCCCGCAAGGCTCTCGGCGTTGCGGCCTTGGCCTTCCGAGACAGATTGTTGAAAAGCAGACGGGGCTTATACCAATTGGGGTTTTCGGGCTCATCGCCAATCCCCGCCCTCCCGCTTCCGCCCAATCGCGTCAAAAGTAAGGCTCCTTCCCTCCACCAGCATTACCCGGTTTCATCGGTACTACGAGCCTCTCCGCCACCCCATACGGCCCGGCCGGTCTCTCACGAGTTGCCGGTTGATGCTCAAACTGCCAGCACCACCGCTGGGGTTTCCCGTGTTGCGTCTGCTTTCCTGTGTGTGCATGCTGTCGTCACTACCCCGGCAGGACTGCTGGAAGCTGTTCGCTCGTAACCTCCCAACAGCTTCGGCCTTCCCCAAGAAGGAGGCGGGTCGGCTCCTGCATTGCGTGTTTCGAGGCCTGCTCAACGTTTATCCTTGTTACGGCCTGCACACTCACCGAGTCGCTTTAACGACCCTTTCCACCGAAGGCTTCAGCGACTTCGTTGCCTCCACCGCTGCTTCGGTTGTTACCGGGTGGAACGAACCAGTTCCCGGGCGGGTCTACTCCCGCTGAAAAGCACCGCCTTTAAACGGCGCACTCCCTCCACTACGCTGCGCTCCGGTCGGGATGACAATTCATTTGCAAGGAGATGGCAACAAATGTCATCGAAGAACCACCGGTCGGTGCCTTCAAGAAATTGTCACCCCGACCGGAGCGAACCCGGATTTCCTGCCACGCAGCATTAGACGACGCAGCGCATGACGTTTGCCGAAGCCACCAAGTTCCACAGGAAATCCGGGGGAGCGTGGTGGAGGGACCTGTGGTTCTCCCAAGCATCATCCGACCTGAAGGGAGCGCCGTTCACCGCTCCCGGGGCTTTCGCGGCTCCTTTATTAATCAACCACTTACCGCCCTGCCCGCACTGTGCCCCGAACGTTACTTGTAACGTTTACGAGGCAGGTCTAGCCTCATATTAGGACATTTTTCAGGAAGCGGCGGCGAGGCGTTTCCGTAGGAACCGGGCGGCCCTACAGGCCGCATCCAGGCGACATCAGGATCGAAAGCGGCCCACGCATTGGGTTGTGAACGGTTTATCCACAATATGTTGGGGTCTCTATGTTGCTTCATGACAACGTGAACGCTAGAGTCTTTGCTAAGGACCGAAAGGAACAGCTTCATGCTGAAGTTGAAAAAGATCCAGATGCTGGGGTTCAAGTCGTTTTGTGACCGCACGGAGGTGACTCTCCCCGGTCAAGGGATCGCGGTGGTGGTTGGTCCCAACGGCTGTGGCAAATCCAACATTCTGGACGCGGTGAGCTGGGTGCTGGGCGAGCAATCGGCCAAGAGCCTGCGCGGGGCCAAGATGGAAGACGTCATCTTTGCCGGAACCCGGGACCGCAAGTCGCTCGGGATGGCCGAGGTTTCTCTCTCCCTCATTGATCCGGATGCGTACGCGGAAGGTCCCCAGCTCGACGCCCAGGAAGCAGCACCCGAGGCAAGCGAGCCGGAAAAGACCGATTGGGATGAGGAAAGTCTGCGCGCGGAGCGGGCCGCGGAGACCGAAGAGATCATCGCCGACGTGCAGCCCGGCACGATCATCGAAGGCTCAGCCGGCGAGCCGGAGGCCCCAGCCCCAAGCGAAGAAACGCCGGCAGAAACCGGCAACCCTGTGGTGTTGAAGATTCGCCGCCGTCGCTTCCAGCGCACCGCGGCGCGGCATGGCGAGATCGTGGTCACCCGGCGGCTGTTTCGCACCGGTGAGAGCGAATACCTGCTGAATGGCAAGCTTTGCCGTCTGCGCGACATTCAAGACATCTTTATGGGCACCGGCCTCGGCCCGGAATCCTACGCCATCATCGAGCAGGAGCGCATTGGCCAGCTGCTCAGCTCGAAGCCACATGACCGGCGAGCCATTATCGAAGAGGCGGCCGGGATCACCCGTTTCAAAACCCGCAAGCGGCTCTCCGAGCTTCGCCTCGAGCAAGCCAAGCAAAATCTCGCGCGCGTCGATGACATCTTTGAAGAAGTCACGCGGCAGATGGGTTCGCTCAAACGCCAGGCCGCCAAGGCCGAGCGCTACGCCGCGTTGCGCGACGAGATGCGCGCCCGGCTGCGCGTCGTCCTGGCCAGCCGGATCACCCAGATGGATAGCGAGCAGGCCGCGCTGAGCGTAGAGATTGCCGAGTTGGGAGCGCAGATCGAGCAAGGCAGCGAGCAGGTCAACGCGCTGGAGAGCGAGCACTCTGCCGGAATGGCGCGCGGCTATCAATTGGACTCGAGCGCGAAAGATGCCAACGCCCGGGCTAACCAATCTTCTGTGGAACTGGAGCGCGCCACCACCCGGGAGACCGCCAACCAGGAACGTATCGCCGAATTGCAGGCCCGCGCCGCGGCCGGTACCGCGGAGCTGGAGCAGGCACGGCTACATTTGCAGGGGCTGGTTGTGGAGCGCGAGTCTCACCGGCTTTTCCTTGAGACCGCAGCCGCCGAAGCCGCCGGCGTTCGTGAGGAGTCGCGGCAGCGCCAGGAGCAGGCGCGGGATGCCGCCGAGGCAGTCAACGGCGCGGAACAGCGGCTGGAGGCGGCACGCCGCTACGCCATGCAACTGCTCACCCAGGCTGGACATGCGCGCAACCAGACCATGCACGCCGAAGAGTCGCTCGCCGCGCTGGAGCAGGATGCGGATCGGCTGGCTGCGGAGATTGCCGCTGCCAGTGGCGAGCTTGCCTCCCTGGGCTCAGAGCGCGGACAGGTTTCTCTACGCTTCGAGTCGGTCACCGAGCAGCTCCAGCGCCTGGAAAATGAGCTGTCCAAGCTGCGCGCTGAGACCGAATTGCGGCGCAATGAGGAGAGTGAAACCAAGCTCAACGGCGACCGCTTGCGCGCCGAGTTGGCCACTCTGACCGGCCGGCGCAACTCACTGCAGTCGCTCATCCGCGAGCACAGCTATTCCACCGACACGGTGCGCAATCTGCTCAAGTCCACTTCACTCGGAGGCGGCCTGGCCCCGGTAGGCACGCTGGCGGATTTCCTCGAGGTGAGCGGCGAATACGAAACCGTGGTGGATGCTTTTCTGCGCGATGAGCTCAACTACATCGTGGTCACCAGCTGGGATGCCGCGCATGAGGGAATGCGCCTGCTGAAGAGCGATGTCGATGGCCGGGCCACCTTTCTGGTTCATCCCGACGATTCCCAGGCAAAGTTCTCCTTTGCCGGAGCGGCGCTCGAAGCGGAGCAGAGCCGGGCCGGCGTGGTCCCCCTGAAAGACTGCATCCGGGTGCTCGATGGCTTCGGGCGTTCGCTCGAAGTGATTCTGCCCAAGCTGCGTGATGGCTTCGTCACACCCGATGCCGATCTGGCTAAGACGCTGGCGCTGGAAAATCCCAATGCGTTCTTCCTGGCGCCCTCCGGTGAGTGCTTTCACAATGTCACCGTCACCGGCGGTAAGCCCAGCGTCGAAGGTCCGTTGGCGCTGAAGGGCGAGCTGCGCGAAGCGCAGAAGAGGCTTGACCTGGTGGAAGCGGAGTTGGCGGCAGCGGAGATCAAGGCGGCCGCGCTGGCTCGCCTGTTGCATGAGTTGGCTGTCCACTCCGAGCAGGTCAGCGAAGAGCGGCGCACAGCGGAACGGGAGAGCGCGAACCAGAGCGCAGCACTGCGCCAGATGGATGCGGAAGTAGCCAGGCTGGAACGGCGGCTGGATGACTGGATCATGCAGAGCGAGCGCAACAAAGAACTGCGCGGCGTCCGGCAAGCGTTGATCGAAGAGAAGCGGGAAGAAGTTGCGCGGCTGGAAGCAGAGCATGCCACGGCAGAAACCAAGGCTGCTGAATTGCAGCAGAGCATGGAAGAACTGCGCCGCCGGCGCGAGCAGGCGCAGCAGCAGGCCGCGGATGTTTCCGCGCTGCTGGCAGGGTTGGAAGAGCGCAGCCGCGGCGCAGAGGCCGCCTTCGCCCGCATCGATCGCATGTACGGCGAGCTGGAACGCCGGGTCAACCAACTGGAGCAACAGTTGGCTTCCGCAACCGCCGAAGAACAGCAGCGCACACGGGAGAACGAACAGCTCGCGGTGGAGCGCGAGCGCTTGACCGAAGCGCGTAGAAGCGCGCTGGAAGAAGCGGCGCAATCCACCGAAGAGGCCAGGCTGCTGCGCCAGCAATTGCACGAGCTGGAGCACAGGCTGAAGACTCTGCGTTCTGAGGTGGATAGCTTCCGTGAGGCGCGCGGTATCCACACCGCGCACTCCGCGAAATTAGCCGTAGAGCTCGAATACATGGAGGCAGCCTGTGTCAGCGATCTCGGCATCGAGGCCCCGGAGCTGCGCCGCCAGGAAGATGTGCCGCGCCTGGAAGGCCAGGAGCTCAGCGAAGAGGACGAGGCGTGCCGCGGCCTGAAGCAGAAGCTCGAGGCCATGGGCCCGGTCAACATGATGGCGCTGGAAGAGTATCAGGAGACGGCGCAGCGTCACACCTTCCTTGAAACCCAGCGCAAAGACCTGATCGATGCCATTGAGAATACGCAATCGACCATCCGCGAGATCGACCAGATTACCCGGCAGAAGTTCGACGAAGCCTTTGCCCTGATCAATCAGAATTTCAGCAAAACTTTCACCAGTCTCTTCGGCGGCGGTCAGGGTTTCATGCGCCTGACCGACGAAGAGAACAGCGCCGAAAGCGGCATCGACATCGTCGCCTCACCCCCGGGCAAGAAGCTGCAAAATGTGTTGCTGCTTTCCGGCGGAGAGAAGGCGTTGACCGCGCTCGCGCTGCTGGTCGGTATCTTCGAATTTCAACCCGCACCGTTTTGCGTGCTCGATGAAGTCGATGCCCCGCTGGACGAGACCAATGTGGGCAGATTGGCAGATATGCTCAAGAGCATGAGCAGCGAGACCCAGTTTGTGCTGGTAACACACTCCAAGCGAATGATGACCGCGGCCGACCTGATCTATGGCGTAACCATGCAGGAGCCTGGGGTTTCCAAGCTGGTCTCGGTCCGGCTGGGCGGCGAAGATGCCGGCCGCGCCCGGGTGCAGGAGCGCCGTTTAGCGACAGCGTAACCGCACTACGGGCCCGCCAAAATTATTTATCCCGCACATAGCACTTGACATTCGGTCGCCCCAAATGAGAACGCTCTCGCCCCGTGCCTGCGTGGCGAAGTTTTCCTGCGTTGACAAAGCGGTCGCCACCTCGGACAATCGGAAAGTCATTCTCTCCCGAGGCGCACCCTTTGCCGACGCTTATCGCCACCGCGTTCGAAGACCTGCAACTGTACGTGAGGGGCAAGGTGCGCGATCTGTACACGGTGGGTGATCTGCTGTTGATGGTCGCCACCGATCGGCTCTCCGCCTTCGACTACGTTCTGCCCACCGGGATACCCGGTAAGGGCCGGGTGCTTACGCAGATTTCTCTTTTCTGGTTCGACTATCTCAGCGATATTGTTCCCAACCACCTGGTGACGGCGGATGTAGAGGAATATCCGGCACAGCTGCGTCCCCATGAAAAAGATCTGCGTGGCCGGTCGATGCTGGTCAACCCTGCTCGCATGTTCCCCGCAGAGTGTGTGGTCAGAGGATATCTTTCCGGGTCAGGCTGGAAAGATTACTTGCGGACCGGTAAGGTTTGCGGCATCGCGCTGCCCTCGGGTCTGCGCGAGTCGGAGCGTTTGCCGGAACCGATTTTTACTCCTGCAACCAAGAGCATGAGCGGCGAGCATGACGAAAATATTTCCTTCGACCAGATGGTGGCGCGGGTCGGCGGCGAAAATGCGGGGGAGCTGCGGCGGCTGAGCTTGGCGATATATGAAAAGGCGGCAGAGCATGCGCTCGAGCGCGGATTGATTCTCGCCGATACGAAATTTGAATTTGGCCGGACTGCCAAAGGCATTGTGCTCGCCGATGAGGTGCTCACTCCTGACTCCTCTCGCTTCTGGCCCAGCGACGGCTATCTTCCCGGAGGACCACAGCCGTCGTTTGACAAACAGTTTGTGCGCGATTATTTAGAGAGCATCGGATGGAACAAACAGCCTCCTGCACCAGAGCTTCCGGCCAGTGTCGTGCGTCAGACCCAGGAAAAGTATGAGCAGGCACTTTCTCTGCTGACCGGCCCCGCTGTTGTTTGTCGGCCCTAGTTTCGGAAAACGGATGAACCTGGCTGACGTGTTGATCGTTGCCGTATTGGTAGTTTCCGTGGTTTCTGCGTTCGCGAAAGGTTTTTTTTTAGAAGTGTTTTCGCTCGCAGGGGTAGTGATGGGCCTGTTCTTAGCCGGGGCAAACTACTCTGGGTTCGCGCCGCTGGTAATGCGGTTTGTCCCCAACCGGGAGGCGGCCAACCTGATAGCGTTCCTGGTGATCGCGCTGATGGTGATGGTACTGGCGGGCTTGGTGGGCCGGGCGCTTCGTGGCTTGGTGCGCCAAGTGGGCTTAGGAATTGTGGATCGAATATTTGGGGCTGTCTTTGGGCTGGTCAAGGGTTGTATCGTGGTCACGCTCGTGCTGATGGGGATTGTGGCGTTTCTTCCCCGGCAGCAGTGGTTGGATAGTTCCCGCTTGGCCCCGGTTTTCTTGACCGCGGCTCACGGTGGCTCACACGTTGTACCGTTTGCATTGGGGGAAAAAATCCGTGAGGGGCTGCAGTCGCTGCGCATGGCGCAACCTAGTTTGTTGAAGCCAAGCTCGGTGCTTCTCTGCGACGCCGCCGGTTCTTGCCCAGGATCCAGCGGTATTGGTTGGTACGAGACAAACACAAACCCGGCGGTCGAGCGGGTAGGAAAAGGAAAGAGGTTTCTGTGAAACGTGAACTGGATAGTCTCGTGACGCAAATGCACGCCGGCGGCATTCATTATGACGAGGCCGTGCGCGAATTCAAACGGCGCTTCATTCTGGAAGTGCTGTCGCATCACAGGGGAAACCAGTGCAAGGCGGCGCGGGAGCTGAGCATGCACCGCAATACGCTTCGCCGCACCATAGCGGAACTGAAACTCGATCCGGAACAAATTCGCAATGGACTCAAGCGTCCGCCTCGCGGCGACCGTCCGGTCTTTGACCCCAAACAGACGGTGCGCACCTCGTGAGCAGCCAGCCGGCGGATCCATTGCCGGCTGGGGGCCTCGTAACCGTCCGGGAGGGATTCCGCTGGGACGACTGCGACGCCTATCTCTTCGACATTGACGGCACCCTGCTGCACGCTCACGGCGGCGTCCATACGGACGCCTTCTCTTCCAGCGTGCTGGCCGTCATGGGCCACCCGCTCCCTATCGACATGGTGCCGGTTCACGGCAGCACCGACACCGGCATCCTGCGCGATGCCTTCCGCCATGCCGCTATCCCTGACCATGTCTGGCAGCCGCGGGTGGAGGAAATCCTTGAGCGCATGCGGGAAACCGTCCTCGATCAGCGCGCGCGCATGAGCGTAACCGTCATGCCGGGCGTCCTGTCCCTGTTGGCGTATCTCAAGGCAAGGGGCAAGGTTCTGGGCGTGGCCACCGGCAACCTGGAGCAGATTGGGTGGTTGAAGATCGAGCGCGCCGGGCTGCGAGACTGGTTCCGTTTTGGCGGGTTCAGCGATCGCCATGCGTTGCGCTCAGAGATGATCGCCAATGCGCTGGAGGCAGGGCTGCCGTTTACCGGGGCCGACGCCACCGTGTGCGTGGTGGGGGACACCCCCTCGGATATTGCCGCCGCCAGGGCGAATGGACTGCCCACCATCGCTGTGGCTACTGGGGTTTATTCCTACAAAGCCCTGCTGGAGCACCAGCCGGAGGTTTGTGCGACCAATCTGGAAGCGCTTTTGGCCACGGCGGGGAAGGTTTGAGGACGAGCAATACGGTGTTGGGATTTCTCCTCACCACGGACCAAAGGGTGCCCCATATCTCGCTCGTTTTTCGCGAGATGTGGGAGACCACGGATCTGGCCCGGCAGGCTGTGTAGGGCGAAGAACTGTTAGATTGGCAGCCGCGTCTCCCACATCTCGCGAAAAACGAGCGAGATATGGGGCACCCTTTGGTCCGTGGTGAGGACAGAATCCAGCAAGGATGGGTTCTCACGCACAACAAAACGGGGTTTTGCGGCAACGGCTGTTGCCCCCCAGGTAACTTGCCCACCCCTTAACGGACACCTAGGATAAATTCATGTGTACTTTGCGCGGTGCAGCCCGACTCTCCTCCTGGTGGCTGGGAGTGGTCTGCCTGCTTGCACCCTGGGCCGGCTACGCACAACAGGCTACGCCGGCAGTAACTACCCCACCGGTCTCCGAGCCCTCAACCCGCCAGTCGCGGGTGGCGGAGAAGTATTACGCGCAGGGCGTGCGCGCCATGGAAAAGGGCGATGTGGACGCCGCCGAGAAGGCGTTCGCGAAAGCCGCCAAGACGGACCCTTCCAACCGCGACTACGAATTGGACTTGCAGATCGCGCGCCAGCATGGCGTCACTAAGCTGGTGCAGGATGCCGACAAAGCCAGAATCTTAGGCCAGCCTGATGTCGCCCGCGCCAAACTCGCACAGGCGCTGGCGTTGGATCCGAAGAATCCGGTGGTCTCCCAGCATATCGACGATCTGGCAAGCCTCGCCGGAACCCCACCGGTAGACGACCATATCACCGCCACCATCGCCCCCCCGACCGAGCTGACCCCAACCCCGGGCAGGCACAGCTTTCACTTGAAGAGCAGCGAGCAGGAGATTCTCCGGCGCGTGCTGGACGCCTACGGCATTCGCATGGTCGCGGACGATTCGCTCGGCACCCTGACCGTCCGCTTCGATGCCGATGACATTGACTACGCCCAGGCCGCGTCGATGGTGACCCTGGCGACCAACTCCATGATCGTGCCGCTGGATCCAGTCCGGGTGCTGGTGGCCAAAGACACCAAGGACAACCGCGCCAAGTATGACCGGCTGTCGGTGGAGACCGTTTATCTGCCGGGCCTAACGGCAACGGAGTTTACTGACATCGGCAACCTGGCCCGCAACGTGATCGGTATAACACAGACGGCGGTGAAGCCCGAGTCGGGCACCCTCACCGTGCGTGCACCCGTGGGCAATATCGAGGCGCTCAACAAGACTCTTGTGGATCTGCTGGATGGCAAGAGCGAAGTGCTGCTGGACGTGAAAGTCTACGAGGTGGAGGACACCAGGACGCGGCTTTACGGGATACAACCGCCGCAAACCACTACAGTCTTCAACGTGTCCACCGAGCTGAACAGCGTGATCTCGCAAAACTCCTCCCTGGTGCAGCAGATCATCTCCAGTGGCTTGGCCAGCGCCGGCGACCTCACAGCCATCGCCGCTATTCTGATCGCATCGGGCGAGGTGAGCAGCTCGATCCTGAGCCAGCCCTTTGCCACCTTCGGCAACGGCCTCACCTTGACTGGCCTCACCAGCAATGGCATCACGGGAAACCTAAGCTTGAATGCGGCGGATACGCGCTCCCTGGATCAGATCCAGCTTCGCCTTGACGACAATGCGGAGGGAACGATTCGTAGCGGCACGCGATACCCCATCACCACCTCGAGCTATTCGAGCATTGCCTCCACCTCGGTGAGTATTCCGGGCATCACTACGGCTGGACTCTCCGGTTTATTGAGCGGGTTAGGCATCAATGCCAGCAGCCTCTCCACCGCGACGCCCATCCCCCAGGTACAGTATCAGGACCTCGGCTTGACCTTGAAGGTGACTCCCCGGGTCGAGCGCAATGACGATGTAACCCTCAAGCTCGACTTTAAGATCCAGGCGCTACAGGGCGCCAGTCTTAATGGCTTGCCGGTGCTTACCAACCGCAGCTACACCGCGGATATCCATCTGGTGAATGGCGCCAGTGCGCTGGTCGTGGGTAATCTGTCCCGGCAGGAAGCCAATGCTGTCAGCGGTACTCCCGGCCTCAGCGAGCTGCCCGGTTTTGCTGCGCTCAGCAGTACCAGCAAGGAATTCGACGTGAGCAATCTGGCCATTCTGGTGACCCCGCACATCCTACGGCGGCGGCACAGTGGAAATATGGGACCGGTCATTCCCCTGCCGCGCCACAGCTGAGTCAGAAACCGTCTCAGTGACACAATCCTGGGTATGTACTCCGGTCTGTCGAAAAACATTTCCAGGAATGGTCCGCGGAACTGCAGATCCCGCGGCTGCGCTCGGGATGACAAAGGGGAGGGCGACGCTTCCATGGAGAGCGGTTGCTGGACAAGCAAACCGCAGGTCCCTCCACTACGCTACGCTTCGGTCGGGATGACAATTCTGTTTAGAAATCGAAGACTACTCAGGATAGCTCCTTCTTTGCAACAAATTTGTCATCCCGACCGGAGCGTAGCGTAGTGGAGGGACCTGCGGTTAACCCCGTTAAACCTCAAGCCCGATCGACCGCATGAGCGGCAACGCGTTGCTGGTCTGTACCACACCGGGGTAAAGCTTGTAATCAAAACGCAACTGCCCGTCTTCCAGGTGATCTTCGAAGTGGCAGTTGACCGCGTGCGGTCCAATCCCCTCGGGGATCGCGGTCAAAGCCAGGTCATGGGTGGTCACTAACCCAACCGCGCCTCGTTCCACCAGGCTGGTGACGATCGATCGGGTGCCGATCAGCCGATCGTGCGAGTTCGTTCCCGAGAGCAACTCATCCAGCAGAAAAAGAACCGGCACAGTCCCCTTGGTCAAATCCATAATCTGTTTCAGGCGATGGATCTCTGCATAGAAGCGGGAGATCCCGCCCTCCAGCGAATCCAGAACGCAGATGGAGGCAGTGACGGCCAGAGGAGAGAGCTTCAACCTCGCGGCACGTACCGGCGCACCGCTCTGCGCCAGCACGGCATTCACGCCGATGCCCCGAAGAAACGTGCTCTTCCCTGCCATATTCGGCCCGCTCACGATCATCAGTTGGAGATTGTCATCCAGGCAAAGATCATTGCCCACCGCCCGATCCCGCGGGATCAGGGGATGGGCCAGCGCCACAGCCTCGAAGCACGGTGCGCGATCGACGAATTCAGGAAACACATCCTCGGGATGCTCGTAGGTGTAGCCCCCCAGGGCGGCCAACGCCTCCAGTTCCCCCACCGACTCCAGCCACACGCGGAGTGACGGCCCGAAGCGCCGGCGCCAGTTCTCAGCGGCGAAAGCAAATTGCAGCCGATAAAAAATCACAGGGTCGAAGATGCGCACCCACTGGTGATGCGCCGACTCCAGACACACCACCACGCGATTGAGTCGAGCGATCGCGCGCGAAGGCAGCGTGCCTGGCCGCCGAGCTGGGCCTGCAGTTGCAGCAGCCTGGGGCTGGTGAAGCTCTCCTGCTCGAACACTGCTAACACCTGGGAAAGCAGGTTGAGATCATGGCCGGCTTCTTCAGCCGCATGCACCGCCTGGTCGAGGCGCCCGTGAAAGCGATAAGAGATAAGCAGATTGATGATGGTAGAGGCCAGTAGCAGGAACCCCGGTGCGTGCCAAAAGAGCCACGCCAGGAAGTTGCATATCCAGGCCACGGCGAGCACCGGCGCGACAATGCGGATCATACCCGACGGCAAAAGCGCCTCCGCCTCTCCCCATTCGATCAGGGGCCCGGGGCGAACCCCCAGCTCCAGTTCTTCGCCGGTGATAAAGAGACTCTCTCGAAACGCCACGCGATCGCGCAATTCGATCGCCGCCGCCTGCCGTTCGCGGATCTCGCCGGGTGGCGCAGCCTCCAGCAGCCATCGCGCCAGGGCTTCCTCTCCGGCGCGGGTACGGGCCGTACAAAGCAGCTCGAAAATCGAGCCTCGGCCAAAGAGGTCGAGGTCCCGCGCACAGGGATGCGATGGCTCCAGGAAGCGCTCGCCGGTAACCCCCGTTCCTGCCCAGTTGCCATCGAGCCGCGCGAGCCCTATCTCGTAAAACTGTATGGAACGCGAGGCAACCGCCACAGCACGCTGCAGCCGCCCATGCACTGAGGCGAAAATGATAAAGACCGAGACCGGAAGCAGTATCCACAGATCGGTCCGGCTGAAGTGGCTCAGCCGAACGAGCGGCCAGGCAACGGTAAACACGGCAAGGGCCAGCTGAAAATAGCCAACCCGCCGCTCCCGGTACTGCAGCTTTGCCCGCTGCGCCAACAGCTCGCCCAGGCGCCGGGAATATTCTGCTCGCGGCACCGCGGTTTCACTTGCCACTCGATCTGTCACGATAATGGTGACATGTTTCTATCGCAACGAAGGCGCCGGTTTCTCCGCCGGAGCGGGGGGGCCGGAGGCAGCGGCACACCATCCAGTTGCGCCTGGAACTCGATGATCTTCTGCAGCATCGGGTATGGAATACCGATGATGGGCAACCCGCGCCCGTTGATGAAAAGAGTAGGCGTTTGATTCACTCCCACCTTGTCGCCCAGCGCGAGCGAAGCATCGATAGCGTCCTTGGCCGCGGGTGTTGCCGCGCAGGCAGCAATCTTGGCCGGGTCCTGCCCTGCTTTGGTTTCGGCGTCCTTCAGAGTCTGATCCGAGGCGGCCGGCGTAAGTCCAGCCTGCCTTTCAAAAAGCGCATCGGCAAACTTGAAGAAAGCCTCGTTGCCGCCGGTTTTGGCGACACAATAGCCGTGGGTCGACGCCTTGAAGGCCTCGGTGTGGATATGGGTGAGGGGGAAATCCTGGTAGACAAAGTGAGCGCTGGGATAGTCGGCCAGCAATTTGGCAACGTGGGCTGTGCTTCCTTGCAGTGTGGGCACTCGAAATCAGAGAACTCTACAATCTCCATAGCTTTGGAGGCCCCGCCCTTCGATGGCCCGTCGGCTCCTGCCTGCAGAATCTCCCGATAGGCCTGAAACGGCTTGGCGCCGAAGGGAAGCAGCGAATCCGCGACCAGAAATTTGCCATCGGGCAGGGTAAAGAAAGAGAGCTGCGCGGTCTGATCTTTGGGTCCGCCGCCTGTTGCCCTTGACCAGAACCAGGACCTGGCTGACACCCGGCGCCGGCGTGGGCAGGATAGCCTGGACCTGCCAGATCCGGCTGGTGTCGTATCCCCAATATGCCTGGAGAAATTCCTCCACCGTCTGCTTGGTGGGCGAGGCCGCGGTAAAGTTTGCCGGGTCGACCGGGGGGAATGGCGGCGGGCTGGCGACGGCGCCCAGACGGCGCAGTCGGAGCGGCGGGCGGAGCGGCAGGGGCCTGCGGCAGTGGGAGCCGGGGCGGGGAGTTCTGGGCAAAGGCGGCAGGGAGCCAGCCGCTGGCGACTGCCAGAACAGAAAGACATGTGGTTATGCGAAGCTGCATTCAATTCCTCTCTAGTTGTTGGGGCGGTTCGATCTCGATAGGGCTTTTGCTTATACCTGAACTTTAACGGCGATGGGAAAACGGCGTCCCATGCCAAAGGATTTGCTGGTGACCTTGAGCACCGGCGCCGCCTGCTGCCGTTTGTACTCGCTGCGCTCCACCAGCTTGACTACATGACTGACTGTCGCCAAGATCGAAATGGTATTCGGCGGCGATCTGTTCCGGGGTTTCGTAGCGCTCGACGTAGGCCTGCAGAATCGGGTCGAGCACCTCGTAGGGGGGCAGAGAATCCGTATCCTTTTGTCCCGGACGAAGCTCCGCGGAGGCGGTTTCTCCAGAATGGCTCGCGGGATGACTGCGCGCTCCCGATTCAGGTGACTGCAAAGCTGGTAGACCTCGGTCTTGACCACGTCGCCGATCACCGCCAGCGCGCCCACCATATCGCCGTAGAGCGTGCAGTAGCCGACGGACATCTCCGACTTATTGCCGGTGGTGAGCACCAGCGCGTTGAACTTGTTGGAAAGCGCCATGAGCAGATTGCCGCGGATGCGCGACTGGATGTTTTCTTCGGTGATGTCCGATGCCCTGCCGGCAAAGAGCGGCGCGAGCGCCCGCGTGTACTGCTCGAAGAGATCGTGAATGGGGATGGTCTTAAAGCGAATACCCAGGTTGGCGGCCAGCGCGCGGGCATCGTCGATCGAACCGGCGGAGGAATATTGGCTGGGCATGCCAATCGTGGTGACATTCTCCTTGCCCAGGGCGTCGACCGCGATGGCAGCGACCAGCGCGGAATCGACGCCTCCGCTCAGACCGACAAGCACCTTGGAAAAACCGCATTTGCGCACATAGTCCCGCGTGCCTAAGACCAGCGCCTGGTACACCGCGGCGTCTTCGCTGGGGTCGACCGCGCGGCGATCGCCGGCTGAGCGTGTGCTGTCGAAGAAGACCAGGTCCTCTTCAAACGAGCGCGCCTGCGCAACGACTTCGCCATCGGGACCGAGGGCAAAGCTGGCTCCGTCGAAGACCAGGCTGTCGTTGCCGCCCACCTGGTTGACCATCACCACCGGAACGTGGTGCCGTCTGGCAATGGCGGCCAGCATGCGGTGGCGCAGTTCCCGCTTGCCCCGGTAGTAGGGTGAGGCGGAGATGTTGAGGATGAGCGATCCACCGGCGCGCATCAACTCTTCGACCGGATCGATGGAGTAAAGCCGGCTGGGCCAGAACAGCTTGTCGTTCCAGGCGTCTTCGCAGATGGTGAGGGCGAGGCGTTCGCCTCCCAGGCAGTGCAGGCGTTGGCTTTCCGCCGGCGCAAAATAACGCTGCTCGTCGAAGACGTCGTAGAAGGGCAAAAGCCGCTTGGATTGGACGAACTCGACCACGCCATTGCGCAGCAGAGCCGCGGAGTTTGCGACCTGCTTGCCCGATCCGGGAGGCGCTGCGGTTACGTAGCCGCAGATGATGGCCAGTCGTTGTGCCGGTGGTCGCGGTCGCGGCGATTTCCGCCGATCGCCTCAGCGCATCGGGCTACAAACGATGGCTTGTCCAGGAAGTCGGCAGGGGGATAACCACAAACAGCCAGCTCGGGAAACATGACGACGTCCGCCTGGGCAGCGGCCGCTTGCCGGGCAAACTCAATGATTTTCTTGGTATTCCCCTGGAAATCCCCTACCGTGGGGTTGATCTGGGCGAAAGCGATCTTCACTTCTCCAGTCTATCAACCGCGTTAGAGGCCAGTGCCGCGCCTACGGCGCTCCCCATCATATCGCTTGATTTCCCAGCCCTTCCCCGGATTTCCTGTGGAACTTGGTGGCTTTGTTAAACTTCATGCGCCTTTCCCTACTGAAAGGCGCACGCGCCGCCTCGTCCAGCGCTGCGTGGCAGGAAATCCGGGTTCCGGGCTGGGCTGACGTTTGGCGAACGGCCCTCCGGGCCTCGGAGCGGTCATGGACCTGCAGCCCAACTAAGTTTGAGCGAGAACCGAGATTGGGGTCCCTCTGCATGACCCCCAGGTCTCGAAGGCGAGAGCCACCCACGATAATCGGATCTGATGTAGGCACGGCCCCAAGGCCCGGAGGGCCGACCGCCAAACGTGAGCCCAGCCCGGGAGGGCTGGGTAATCAATGCCGGATGATCCGAGCGCCGTAGGCGCGGAACTCAACCTGTATTTAGCCCCTAAGAACCGGTCCCCGCCAACCACCGACAGGGTGCGGATAAGAATCTTGAGATCGAGCCAGATACTCCAGTTCTGGATGTAGGCCGTATCGAGAGAGATGTAGCTGTCGAAGGAGGGATCCTGGCGCGCCTGCACCTGCCACAGCCCGGTCATGCCGGGAAGCACGTCGAGCCGCCGCAGGTGGCTTAGATCGTAGCGCTTGACTTCGCTGGCGATCGGAGGCCGGGGGCCTACCATGCTCATGTCGCCGCGCAGCACATTCACAAACTGGGGCAAGCTCATCCAGAGAGTACTTGCGCAGAAAGCGGCCAACCCGGGTGATGCGGGGATCGTTGCTGACTTTGAAGAGCACACCGTCGCGCTCATTCATGTGCAGAATCTCCGCCCGGCGGCGCTCGGCATCGGCCACCATGGTGCGGAACTTGATGCAGCGGAAGACGCGGCCCTTTTTGCCGATCCGATCGGAGCAATAGAAGATGGGCCCGGGCGAATCGAAGCATTACGGCAACGGCGATAGCCGCGATCAGCGGCGACAGGATGATCGAGCGCGAGCGACGACAGCAGCACATCGAGAATGCGCTTGAGGAACATACCGATCACCGGGGTCTCCCCGCGGTGCAACGGAATGGTAGGAAACTGGCCGATATACTCGATCGGGCTATTCCAGGCCAGGCCGTCGTAAAGCTCGGGCACGACGCGGATATCGACCCCCGCTTCCCGCGCCTGGGTCACGATACGCGTGACCACGCGAGCGTCACAGGGCGCGGAGAGGAAAATCTCGTCGGCGAAAAATTGCCGGGCCAACTGCAGCACCTGGTCGATGGAACCGAGGACATCGCCGGCCAAAGCCGGGTTGTCGGAATCGACTCCCGGAATTTGCACGTAGCCCTTGAAGCTATATCCCAGGTGGCGAATGCTATCCAGATGGTGGCGCATCGCCTGGCCCACCCTGCCTGTCCCGACAATGATGATGTTGCGCGTTTCAAGCCCGCGATCGAAACGGCGGTATTTCATCATGCGCCATATCAGCCGGCGGGCGCAGAGCAAGACCGTGGTCACCACCACAGTGATGATCACCACTCCGCGAGAGATCACTTCTCCGCGCACCAGGTAAAGCGCACCCGACAACAGCAGCCCCGCGGTCAGGCAGGCCTGAATGGTGAGCCGCTGCTCGTGCAGCGTATTGCGCATCTGCATCGGGCCGTACAGGTGGTAACGCTTGCTGACCAGAATCAGAGAGAGAATGAACCATCCCAGGCAACCGAGCAGGATCGTGGGATGGCTGTGGAACATGACATTGGTGTGGTAAGGCGAATCAGCTCCAAAAAGCCCTTCGCCCAGCCAGCCACGAACCGCGATCATCAGCGCGACCAAAACAATGACCACATCTCCCAACATCCAAAGCGCGCCAACGCGCGTGCCTTTGCCCTGAGAGTTTGGACGCTGCTGCGGCCGTCACGTTCGCTGGCCGCAGTTCTTCCCGGCCGTTTGTCGCTAAGCGCTTTAGAAGTCCGGACGTTGCCATGGATGTCCCCGTATGAAAGCTCGCGCAGCGGGCGCAGAAGATGAAGTTACACTTTGCCCCTTGTTAGAGCCGAATCACACCAACTGTCCGAGTTACGATGCCGTATTACTGGGTACTCAGACATTACCACTGGCCACTGTACGATTGGCTGGAGCTTGGAGGAGTTTGGGTGGCGCTGCCAGGAGCGGCCAACCCGTTTTCCAGGCGCGGCAAAGGAAGTGAAAACTGAGCTGTAAAAACCATCCAGAAGGGTGCTGTGTGTGCAGATAAGGGTCCTGGGTTGCATAGCAGCTAAAGCCTTTGTTCTTCGAGAGTTAACTAGTACGAACAAAACCCGGAAACCGGTCCGGAAAGAGTTCAACAAAAGGCTACGCTGCGAAACCTTGAGTTCGACCCGGCGAGGACCGGAAAAGACAGCACTTCTACCCAGCCTCTTACCCAGAGAGCATACCATCGGGTGCCCAGAACGAGGCATAAGTAACTAGCAATAATGGTTACTATTAGGTGACGCTGTAACCAGGCAGTTATCACCGGTTTGAGGCATCAGCCTTGGGGCAAGACCAGCTTATCCAGATCGAGGAACTCGCGCAGAAAGGCATCGTCGGTGCGTTTGAGTTCGTCCATGGTGCCGAAGAAGTAGGCTTTGGCCTGGTGCAGAAACAGCACGTGGTCGGCCAGCCGCTCGGCAAAGCGCATGTCATGAGTGACCACAATGCTGGTAAGGCGGAGTTGATGCTTGAGCTTCTGGATGAGATTGCCCAGCAGGCGGCCCATCAGGGGATCGACCATGGTGGTGGGCTCATCATACAGAATAGCCTCGGGTTGCGAGGAAAGCGCGCGGGCAATCGCCACCGAGCGCTTCATGCCGGTGGAGAGATCCGAGGGCAGCAGATCTGCCATGCCCGCAACGCCGACCATGTCCAGCAATCCGTTCACTACCTGCTGAATCTGATCTTCCAGCAACTGGCCACGTTCCCGCAGGGGAAAGGCCACGTTCTCCCCAACCGACAAAGAATCGAAGAGTGCGCCGTTCTGAAAGACCATGGTGACTTTCTTGCGCACCGTCTCCATCTGTTCTTCGGTGAAGTCGGTGATGTCCTGTCCAGCCACCATGATCCGCCCGGAATCGGGTTTGAGGAAGCCCATGATCTGCTGCAGCGAAACCGATTTGCCGACCCCGGAGCGGCCCAGAATGCAAAGCGTCTCGCCCGCCTGGACGGTAAAGCTGACATCGTCGAGCACATGCACATCGCCAAAGGATTTCGATACGTGTTCGAAGGCGATGTAGGGAGGGGGGTTTTGCTGCGGGCCGTTTCCTTCTCCTCCATCCGTGCGGACTCGCCAACGATCTCGATGGGCGTTCCGGCGGGAATGCCCCGCAATGGGGGGGCGCCGGTGAGGGTCGGGAGACGTACTCATTGGCTTAAGACTAAAGCATTTCCAATCCCAGCCATATCCTCAGGCGGGTTGCAGTTATGAAACCAGCGGTACAGTGGCAAGGGCGAGAAGCCGAGCAATTCAGGATTGGTGGAGGCCAGTCGTTCCGCATCGAAGACATCGATGGCCTGGGATTCGCCGCGGCATGTGACCGCAGGCACGACTTTGTAATTGCCGGCCAGCAGCGATGCGCGTGATGGGCTGCAGCAAATCCCGATGGTAGACAGCACAAAGTGGCTGGGGCAGCCCGTTGATGCGGGGAACGGTCATGGAGGCCCCGGTTGTTTCGGCGCGCCGCAGCATCCAGTTGAGGAACTGTGCCGGCAACAGCGGCATGTCCACTGGCAGGAAAAGATTTAAGGGCTGGGTGGTGGAGCCAGCGCCGCCTCGATGCCGCTCAAGGGACCGCACCCGGGGTGCAGGTCCGGCACTACCGGGGCATAGCAGGAAAGATCGCTGCGCGCCGGCGATGCGCGGTGCGGCCGCAGCGAGGCGCGAAGCTTGTCCAGGGCAGTCGACGAGAGGCGTCCGCCACGAAGCAGCGCCTTATCCTGCCCCATGCGGTGCTGCGGCCTCCGGCGAGCACGAACCCCTCAGCTAGGTCCACGTACACTGTCCTAGACCGCGACTTCATAGGCTTTACGCGACTCCATGAGGCTTTAAGGCGATGCAGCAACACTCGCAACGAAGCGCACGATAGTCGGGCCGTAAATTGATTGAGAATACCTCGACTCCAGAGTGGAAACTACGCTCTCTCAAATAGACGTACCGTCAGGGACTCAATTTGTGAGCCAACGACGAGTACTCTTTAGCCCCGGCCCAACTCCTTCAAAGAACAGAATGATCGATTCGATCCCGCGGTGAAAATTGGCGATGTGGAACTTCTCATTCGGCGCGTGCAGGTTATCGTCCGGCAGTCCGAAGCCCATCATGACTGTGGGAATTTTGAGGTGGCGCTCGAAATCTCCCACGATCGGAATGGAGCCGCCGGAACGGATGAAGACCGTTTCCTTGCCGAATACCTGCTGCATCGCCCGGGTCGCCGCCTTTATATAAGGATTGTCGGTGCGCACCACGATCGGGTCCCCGGAGTGGATCAGACGAACCCGCAGCTCAACACCCTTTGGCTGCAGCGATTCAACATAACTCTTGTACTGCGCGAAAGCCTCTTGCGGATTCATGTCGGGCACCAGGCGGAAAGAGATCTTGGCCGTAGCCTTCGCGGGAATTACCGTTTTCGCCCCAGCGCCAATGAAGCCGCCGGGCATTCCGTGCACATCCATCGTGGGTCGAACCCAGGTGCGCTCCAGCACGGAAAATCCCGGTTCTCCGTACAGCTCGCGCGATCCGATCTCCGAAACGCGATACTGCTCTTCGTCGAAGGGCAGGCTCTTCCAGGCTTTCAGCTCGTCGGCGGACGGCGCGGCCACCTTGTCGTAGAAGCCCGGGATCAAAATGTGCCCCTGCGGATCCTTGAGCGCCGCGATCACCTGGGCCAATGCAACGAAGGGGTTAGGAGCGGCGCCCCCATAGATGCCGGAGTGCAGGTCAGTCCGCGCGCCCACCGCTTCCAGCTCGGTGTAAACCATGCCCCGCAGCCCAACACAGAGCGTCGGCAGGCCGGGAGCAAACATCTCGCTATCGGAGACTAACGCGAAATCGGCCTTCAGCTGCTCCGGATGTTCGCGGACAAACCGCGCGATGCCCTCTCCACCCACCTCCTCTTCCCCCTCAAGGAGCACCCTCACGTTAATCGGCAGGCTGCCTCCGTGTGCCTGAAACAAGGACTCGAGGGCCTTTAAGTGCATATACATCTGGCCTTTGTCGTCGACCGCGCCCCGGGCATAAAGGTTGCCGTTGCGCTCGGTAGGCTCAAAGGGAGGCGTAAGCCATTCATCCAGTGGGTCGGGAGGCTGGACATCGTAATGGCCGTAGGCCAGGCATGCCGGCTTTCCCGGGGCATGCAGCCAGTCTCCATAAACCAGGGGGTGACCGGAGGTTTCGATGACCCGGACATGCTCCAGGCCAACCCGCTCCATCTCCCGGGCCAGGCTCTCGGCGGCATGCCGGACGTCCCCCGAGTGCTCAGGCAGGGTGGAGATAGAAGGAATGCGCAGCAGGGACTTCAATTCGTCAAGGAAGCGCGCTTGCTGACTGCGGGCAAAATCCAGCGCAGAGGGCATGAGATGTATCCTAAACCTGGAGAATTATTCATGCTTGAGCTGGAAATTACCCCCCACGACCTCGCGGCCGGCCTTAAGTCCGGGAAACCCGGGCCGGTACTGCTGGATGTTCGGGAGCCGTGGGAGTTTGCTACCGCGCAGATCGCCGGATCGAAGAGCATGCCCATGGGCGAGATCCCGGCGCGCGCTTTTCAGGAGTTGGATCCTGAAGCGCACATCGTAGCCATGTGCCACGGCGGGGTCCGTTCCTTGAACGTCGCCGTGTGGATGCGCAACCAGGGTTTCGAGAAAGTGCAATCGCTGAGCGGCGGGATCGACGCCTGGTCGCGGGAAGTCGATCCGGCAGTCCCACGCTATTAGTTGAATGATCACAACAGGGCAGGTCTCACCTGCAGAAGAGGGTACAGAGTATCGATGGCAGCAACCGAGAGAGTACTGATTGTTGAAGATGAATTGCATGCGCTGGCCGGCCTGGCCGAGTTGGTTTCCGGCTGGGGCTACCGCACCGAGACAGCGCGAGACGGAATTGAGGGCCTGGAAAAAGTAGCCGAGTGGTTTCCCGGAATCATCGTCACCGACCTGAAGATGCCGCGCATGGATGGCCTGGAATTGCTGTCGCGATTGAGCGAGATGCAATTGAATGCAGCGGTGATTGTTCTTACCGCGCAGGGCAGCATCGAGCGTGCTGTCGAAGCCATGAAGATGGGCGCTTACGATTTCATTCAGAAGCCCATCGATCCCACCCGGCTGAAGACCGTTCTGGCCAATGCCAGCCGCCAGCGGGAGACCGAGCGAGAGTTGGAAGTGACCCGGCGCAAGCTGCGAGATACCGGTTTTCTCGGGTCGCTGGTGGGTAGCTCGAAGAAGATGCTGGAGATGTTCGCCATGATCGAGCGGGTCGCGCCCAGCAACGTGTCGGTGTTGATCACCGGGGAGAGCGGAACCGGCAAGGAGCTGGTGGCCAGAACCCTGCACGAGCTGAGTCCCCGCCGCAGCAAACCGTTTGTCGCCGTGAATTGCGCCGCCATTCCCGAGACATTGATCGAGAGCGAGATCTTTGGTCACGAAAAAGGCTCATTTACCGGCGCGATGGAACGCCGCGCAGGCTGCTTCGAGCTGGCCGAGGAAGGCACGCTGCTGCTGGATGAGATCGGCGAAATGCCGGTGGCCACGCAGGCCAAGCTGCTGCGGGTATTAGAGGATAAGAAACTGCGCCGCCTCGGGAGCAAGGTGGAAACGCCGATCGATGTGCGCGTGCTCGCGGCCACCAATAAGAATCCCGAGGAGGCAGTACAATCCGGGCACCTGCGCGGTGATTTGTATTACCGGTTGAATGTTTTTAACTTGCATATGCCACCTCTACGAGAACATAAAGAAGACATCCCGGCAATCATCGAATCTCTGCTGAACGACATGAATGAAAAGCACGGGCGGCAGGTTAAAGGAGTGGACGGCGAGATGCTGAACCGGTTGATGGCTCATGACTGGCCGGGCAATGTGCGTGAGCTGCGCAACACCATCGAGCGGGCGGTGATTCTTTGCGGGGAGGGCTACCTGGAAACCCGGCATCTGCCGCCTACCTTCGGCCAGCGCTTCCTGCGTCCCGACGCCGGCCCGACGAACTACAGCGACAGCGGCGTGCACGTGGAGATTGGCAGCACGGTCGATGAAGCCGAAAGAATGCTCATCCTTAAAACTTTGGAGTCGACGCGCAACAATAAAACACGCGCTGCGGAGATCCTGGGAATTAGCCTGAAGACGTTGCACAACAAGTTAAAAGAGTATGGCAGCGCGACAGGCAGCGAAACGGTAGAAGAGCGGCCGGTCGTGTAATTGGCCGGCTCACCAACTCACGCGAGCGCTTTTATCGAGCGACAAGTCATGAGGCATCGGTCCATAAGTCACTGCCGTATCGTTCGATAAGTCACTAACAGGGTTCGGGTGACTCCGCCATGAGACTGAAGACCAAGCTCGTGCTCGCGATCACCGGATTGGTGTTCCTGGTGGTGTTTACCCTTTCGTGGATTTTTCTTGGGCAGCTGGTGCGCCAGCGGATGGCCCAGGCTTACTCCTCCAACGACATGGTGGCCCACCAGATCGCACTCGCCACCCAGCGCACTTCGGAGACGGTTCGCGTGGTGGACGCGAATGATCCCACCGCGCTGCGGGCCGCAGTGGCCAAGGCGCTGCGCAGCGATCCGGCCCTTATCTCGTTGCTGACCTCGGCCATTCGCTACTCTCCCACCGTCTTCGACGTCACCATCGCGGACAGCGAGGGCCGGGGACTGCTCAGTACCGATCCGACCAACCTGGATCACCTGGTGCCGCAACGGCCGGAATATGAAGAGCTGGAGAGTGGCGGGTTGCTGCGCCTGCTCGAGGTGGTCTTCGGACCGCCCCGGGTCTACAACCTGACCTTGCCGTTGGAAAGGCACTTCGAGCCCTTCGCTACTGTCCGGGTTGGGGTTCGCACCACTTTCCTGCGTTTCGTGGTCGAACCCTGGCTGATCGCCGCGCTCACCTATACCGGTGTGGCCATCATCTGCTCGCTGATCTTCGCCGCATTCTTAGCCAACCTGGCCCTCAAACCGCTGGAGCAGATCAGCGCCCGCCTGGACGCGTTGGCACTGGCGGAGGCCGAAGTGGCCGGCGAGGCAAGCCCAGCCCTCGGAGCCGGGGGCCGGGGAGGAGATGCCGTAGTCCTGGTCTCCAACAAGATCGAGCGCATCGGGCGGCGCATGCGCAACGTCGAAGAGGTCTTCTCCGCGCTGAAAGAGAACCTTGACCAGATCATGACCAACCTGCAGGACGGCATCCTGCTCTACACCCACGATGCCCGGGCGGTGCTGGTCAGCGATTCGGTGGAGCGCTTTTTGGGTATTAGCCGGGCGCAGATCCTGGGCGCCAGGCTGCACGACATCTTCTCCCGCAATACCCGCCTGGGCCGGCTGGTGCGTGAATCCTTCGACGCCAAAATGGCCCTGGTGCAGGAGGAGATCACCACCGAGACCGGCCGCCACATCGAGATCTCGCTGGACTTTATCCATGACGACCGGGCGGTGTATCCCCAGGAAACGCTGGGCGCGTTGCTCACCCTCCACGATCTCGAATCGGTAAGGGAAATAGAAAGCGATCTGGAGCTTTCACGACGCCTGGCAGCCATCGGCAGATTGACGGCTGGGGTTGGCCACGAGGTTAAGAATCCGATCAATGCCATCGTGGTCCATCTTGAGTTACTGCGTAACAAGTTGGGCGATTCCGACATCAAGGCCATGCGGCACCTGGAAATAATCGAAAGTGAAATTCAACGCCTCGACCGCGTGGTGCAGACGCTGGTTGATTTCTCACGCCCGGTGGAATTGCAGCTTAAGGAGCAGGATCTGCGCCGGGTCGTCTCCGCTGTTCTGATGCTCGCATCGGCCGAGCTCGAGACCCGGAATGTTTATGTGCAGAGCGATCTGCCGGAACGGCCGGTGATGGCTAAGGTCGATGCCGACCTGTTGAAACAAGCGCTGCTGAACGTTGTGCTGAATGGCGCGCAGGCCATGGCGGAGGGGGGAAAGTTGGAGGTGCGGCTGGCCGAGGATGGCCGCATGGCGCTGCTCAGCGTTCATGACCAGGGCGGCGGAATCCCTAATGACGTTAGAGATAAGATCTTCGACTTATACTTCACTACTAAGAAAGACGGGAGTGGTATAGGCTTGGCGATGACATATCGCATTGTTGAGCTGCACAATGGATCAATTGAAGTAGAATCGGATGCGACTAACGGAACAACTTTTATTTTGCGCTTTCCCCTGAACACATTTCAGGAGACCAGAGCGCGTGGATACCTGATGCCGGATGGGAGCGCCTCAGCAGGATCGATCGTGGCCAAGGAGCCCAGGGGATGAGGGCTAACAACCTAAGCTCGTCGCTGGCACTCCTCGCTGTTCTCTGCACCGGGTGCCATCACAACACTGCGCCGCCGGCGCAAGCGCAGGCTCCGCCCTTGCAAACGGGAAAGGGCACCCTGAGCCAACCTCAGACCACACAGCAGGCAGAGAAGACGGATAAGCCGCTGGCTTCGCCGTTGCCCCAGCCATCGGCGCAGAGCGTGCCGATACCTCCGCCGACGACCAAGAAGGTGAAGCACAAGGTCAAGCCGCCCCCGGCCAAGCCGGCCGAGAACACCCAGGCAGCGACCACAAGCGGAGGGACTCCTGCTCAGCCCTCTTCCACTGGTACTGCGCAGTCCGCGCCTGCGGAACAACAGGCAGCTGCCCCGTCCGGCGCGGCCTCGCCCATTGGTCAATTAACTATCGGTGACAGCGCCCTGGGGGAAAAAACCAAAAAGGAGACAGCAGATCTCATCAACGAGACGGAGCAAGGACTCAACGGGATCAAGCGATCCCTCTCGACCGATGAGAAAAGCACGGCTGCGCAGATACGCAACTATCTCAAGCAGGCTCAGCAGGCGCTGGACAATGGCGACACCGACGGCGCGCACAACCTGGCCACCCGGGCCAAGCTATTGCTCGATGAACTTACTAAGCCGTAATACCCTCGTGCTGAAAATGGAGTCTGCGTAGAGCTGAATGATTCTGGTAAATCAATGCGATTTCCTATAGATATTTTCCTAAAAGCAATATGAATACTGGCGGATTTTGGAGTTCTACTTACTTCCTCAGCGTTCCCCCCAGCTCAGCTTGGAACGAAGCACATCGAAGAAGCCTGTCGCGCCCAGGCGAACCAGCCTGACACTGTGCTCAGAGCGGCGACAGCGCACCCGGTCTCCGATCCTCAGCTGCAATGCCTCCTGCCCGTCGACGGTAAGGAAGGTGAGATCGGGAATACCCTCCACGCTCACGCTCACTTGCGCATCGCCGCGCACCACAATCGGGCGAATGGTGAATAAGTGCGGGCAAATTGGAGTGATCACCATGGCATCCACATCGGGGGCCAGAATCGGCCCGTCAGCCGCCAGGTTGTAAGCGGTGGAACCCGTAGGTGTAGAGACAATCACGCCATCGGCACGAAACGATGCTGCGAGCTGGTCAAACAAATGCACGCTGAAATCGCCCATCCGCGCGATTGCGCCCTTGGCGATCACCACATCGTTCAGCGCCTCATACTCTTTGTACAAAGCGCCCCCACGCATCACCTCGGTATGCAACAGCGCTCGGGCATCAATGGCGCAGCACCCGTCCCTCCAGCCCTCGAGGGTGGTGTACAGGTCAGCCAGCCGGACCTCGGTGAGGAAGCCCAGCGCCCCCAGGTTGACGCTCAGAATGGGAACATCGGTGCGCGCAAAGGCGCGTGCCGCCGCCAGCAGCGTTCCATCGCCGCCCAGCACCACCACCAGCACCGGATTCTGCGCCGGCAATTCATGCCGGGGAACGATGGTCGCATCCTGCGTATAGCTTCCGCTTACGTGGTCCAGGATGGGTTCAAAGTCATGCGCCCGCATCCAGGTAACGAGCTCGGGAAGCAGCGTGGCAAGCTCTTGCTTCTGCGGCTTGGAGATGATTGCGACCGGTTGCATTCGTTCGGATTGAATAACAGGTTCAGTGTACGCGATGGAGCCTAGAGCGGTTTCGCAATAGATGTATACCGAAGCGAAAGAGCTTTCCGTGGTTTTCTCCCAAGGAAAACCACACCTCGCGAACTTTCTGGGACCAGAGTAATTGCGAAACCGCTTTTAAAAGCGGCCGTAGAGAAGAAACTCCCGATTCCCCTTAGTCCCCAGGATAGGTGAATCCGCAACCTCGATGGCCGAGGCCCGTAGCTCCTGCATTGCCCTGCGCACGCGATCAACCGCGAACTGGTGTGCCACCGGATCGTGCACGATGCCTCCTTTGCCCACGTGTTCCCTGCCCGCTTCAAATTGCGGTTTAACCAGGATGACCATCTCCAATAGCGTCTGCGCGGCCACTGCTGCCAGCACAGCGGGCAGCACCAGCGTAGCCGAGATGAATGACACATCCATAGATACGAAACTGATTCCGGATGGAAGATCGCCCGGCTTCAAGTAGCGCGCATTGGTGCGCTCCAGCAATCTCACCCGCGGATCCCTGCGCAGCCCTTCCGCGATCTGTCCGTAGCCCGTATCCACAGCCACCACGCTGGCCGCGCCTTGCTGCAGCAGGCAATCGGTAAAGCCACCGGTGGACGTGCCGATGTCGGCGCAATCCCGGCCGCGTAGCTCAATCTGCCAACGGGTCAGCGCGGCTTCCAGCTTGAATCCGCCCCGGCTGACGTAGCGCTGCTCTTCCCCCAGCACTCGCAGAATCGCAGTCTGCTCCACCGCGGCGCCGGGCTTCTCCACTTTTTGTTGGTTCACTAGTACCCGCCCGGCGAGGATCAGCGCCTGCGCCCGTTCCCTTGACGGCGCCAAACCTTGCGCAAGCAGCAACTTATCCAGGCGCTCTCTCATCTACCCCGGTAAGACAATCCCGTCGGTCCGCAAATAATGCAGCCTATTGTATCGCTGCTTCTCCTGGGGAGACCGGTTTGGCTGTTTTCACCATGCAACCGTAGAATAGGTTCTGCTCGAAAGATGCCCGACAAAGCCCCCAATCCGATTGGCGACCCTGATCGTTCTACTATCAGAGATTCGAGCCCAAGCCTCAATGACAGGATGGCCGACGGCGCTACAGCTTCGGTAACCGACGATGGTACCTTGCTGCAGCGCGTCCGCGAAGGCGATCAGGCCGCCATGGCTGAAGTCTTCGATCGGTACGGCAGAGCGGTGTACTCCGTCGCATTGCGCATCCTGAAGGATACAGGCCACGCCGAAGATGTAATGCAGGAGATCTTCTTCCAGATCTGGCGAAATTCCGATTCGTTTGTGCAAGGGCGCGGATCGCTGGGTGCATGGCTGGTAGTGGTGGCGAGGAATCGGTCAATCGATCTGTTGCGGCGTAGAAAGCCGACAGAGTCGGTTGACGACATCATTCTGCCATCCAGGTGCAACCTGGCCTCAGAAGCTGAGCACAATGCGCTGTTGGAGAAGGTCCAGAAAGTCATGAAGGACCTCCCTGCCGAGCAGCAGAGGCCGATGGAGATGGCGTTCTTCGAGGGATTGAGCCATTCGGAGATTGCGGAACGTACAGGCGATCCGCTGGGCACGGTGAAGACTCGTATTCGTTTGGCGTTGATTACGTTACGAAAGGCATTCCAGGCATGACGGGCAACGAGCACAAGACGCAGGAGGAGTTGGCTTCCTATGCGATGCAGGATCTCCCGGTAGAGGAGTCCGCATCCATCAGGGCGCACCTGCAGGGCTGTGTGCAATGCCGCGCCGAGCTGGCCGAGGTCTACGGTGATCTCGCGCTACTGGGACTCGCCGTGGAGCAGGAGCCGCTACCCGCGGGCGCGCGCCAACGCTTCCTGGAGAAGATCGCCTCCTCGCCCGCGGTCAAGCCGCAGGTAACGCCGGTCGAGGCGATTCCGTTCGCGGTCAAGAGCGCGCGCCGCGGGCCGCGCTTCTGGGTTCCATGGGTGGCCGCTGCGGCCATGGCGATCGCGACCATTTCACTCTTCGTACAAAACCGCGCGTTGAACGACGAACTACAGGATGAGTCCCGGCTGGTGACCAATCTTGCCGGGCAAGCCTCGCGGGCGCAGCAGGTTCTGGAAGTCTTGACCGCGCCCAGCGCACAGCGGGTCACGCTTACTGAGGGCAAGGCTCCGGCTGAGCCGACTGCGCGTGCGACCTATTTGCCGGAGCGCGGTGGGCTGATCCTTCTCGCGACAAATTTGAAACCTCTGCCTGAGGGCAAGGCCTACGAGCTTTGGATCATCCCGGCAAGTGGCACTGCGCCTGTACCCGCGGGAATCTTCAGGCCCGACGCGGGGGGCACTGCCACCCTGGTCTTGCCGCAGCTTGCATCCGGGATTCGCGCCAAGGCATTTGGCGTGACCGTCGAAAAAGCCAGCGGCTCCGATGCGCCGACCTCGCCGATCATCCTCTCGGGAGCAACCACTGGCAGCTAGGCTGCTGGTCGAGAAAACAGCAGCAGGTTCGCTCCGGCCGGGATCACAAATTCATCTCACCCGAAAGATTGAACTGCAGATCCCTCGGCTTCGCTCCTAATGACACGGAGCAGAGAGTTGGGTCCGCAACAACCCCACTCAAGCCAAAAGAAGGCTTGAATGGGGCACCCAATGCTTCGTGGCTAATGCAGAGCCGTGGATGCAAGGCCCGGAGGGCCGACCGCCAAACGTCAGCCCAGCCCGGAAGGGCTGGGAGATCGATGCTGAAGATGATCCGAGCGCCGTAGGCGCGGCACTAAACCGATGTGTCATTAGGAGCGTAGCTGAGGGATCTGCAGTTCCACTCAACCAGCACGCAAATGCAAATGAAAGCGCCCCACCGCAAAGCGCAAGGGACCTGCGGTTTTCTTACTGGTTTAGCTCTATTTCGCGGGTCGTGAAGCTGCCAACGGGGTGGTCAAATAACACGTCGCCCCATACCCACAGGGCGATCCGCTGCCGCTGGCGTGGCTAAGGTTGATGGCATTGGTAACTGCACCTGTGGTAGCGCTATTCGCGGCGACTGTCTGCGCGCTGGTATGCACATCCACTCCCGTTCCATCCAACTGAATGGCCGCTGCCACCTGGTTGGTGTCGGTGCGAATCACGCTCATGACCGGCTGGTCCGATGGGATCACGTAGACCTGGCCGTAGGGCGTGCTGAAGGTCGAGGCAATAGAAATGGGATGGCCGGTCACCGGGATGGTAGCTAACACGGTGTAGCTGGTAAGACTGACCACGCTGATCGTACTGTCCTTCTGGTTTGCCACGTAAACTCGGCTTCCGTCGCGCAGGATGGTAAGCGTTGCCGGTCCATTGCCCACGGGAACCGTCACCGCCTGGCCAAACTGCGGAGAGTCGTTCCCGTATTGATTGAGGCTGGTGTTGATAATCGTGATCGTATTGGAGTCGTAATTAGCGGTCACCAGTTGCGACGAGGGGGCGAAGTAATCGGCAAAAACCGGCCCGGCAGTGAACGACGCCGCCGGGACGCCGGCGGGCGGCGGCAGCAACAGCGTGCCATTTGTCATGTTGGGCAAGTTGGGCGTGGTATCGATCGTGTTGAACTGGCTATTGATAACGGTGACGGTTCCGCTGCCTCGGTTAAGGATGAACACCCGGTTGTTGTCGGTGGACCCAATCCCATAAACCGGACAGATGCCCACCGGCAGGGTTTGCGAGATGGTCACCGTCGAGATCTCGATCGATTGCACCTGGCCGGGCGTCGTGACTTGAAACGGATTCTCGCAAGCCCCGAAAGTAACCGTGTTGGAGCCGTTGTCCTGGGTGATGGAGTAGACGCGGGCCGCATTGGCGTTGCCGGCGAGGTTGATCGGGCTGGCTGGGACCGGGAGCTCCTGGGTGAGCCGGTAAAGACCGCTCGAATTGGTGGTCAGCACCGCCACCGCCGGAACGTTGGGTTCGGTGATGAAAAGAGAGTTGGTGGTGGAGAGCAGATTGATCGGCGTTGCCGGCTGCAGCAGGGTGCTGATCAGAACGTTCTTGGTCTGCAGAGTGGTCGAGGGTGTGAAGGTGTTGACCGTGCCGTCTGTGCCGACAGCAGTGGCGGACGTGCCACTCGAGCTGAGGCTGAGGGACAACGGACCATTGCCGATCAATGCCTGGGTCAGCAGGGTATCACCGGAGGCATCGAAGACATTGGCCAAGCCAGGCGTGCTGTCGCCGGTGGTGGTGGTCACCACGACGTAGCTCTGCGGTTGCGGAGCGGGCCCGGTTACAGCTACAGGCGTGACCACCGGCCGGTAGGTTTCTCCGCACCCTGCCACCAGGACTGCCATTCCCAACACCACAAACAGACGACAAAGGCGATTGCTGCTACCCTGGAAGCTCTGCCCACCACCCACCAGCAAACCAACACTCCGCCGGCTCCGTCTCTGGAGCCATACAACGCTAAGCACCCGTAAATACCTCACTACGTCTCGTTTCTTGGTAGAAAGATGATTGTAAATGGGAGGGCGCATCCAGCGATACGCCAGCCCAAAAATGAGCAGTGCGCGTGCGGGAACAACCGAGAACGGCCGGGGATGGGGGCAAGCTGCGTTGGCAGTCGTGGCTGGTGCTCGCCGCGGCAGCGCCATGGTGCGCGGTCAAAATTGTATGCTACGCCACGACAAGCTGGACCGGGGCCGCGCAAACCGCGCTGCTCATCAGTCTCGCGTTGCTTTTCCTGGTATGGCTGGCGCGCGCCGCGACGCCACTGGCCGCAGTGACCGGTGGATTGTTCACCGCGGTCCTCACCCTTGCTCCGCAACCAGGCGGCCCATACCACTCCGGGTTCCCGTCGTTGCTGGTTCTTTTTCTGCTCACCTGGGGCGCCACCAGATTCGGTAGAAGCAAGAAACAGCAGCTCGGAGTGGCAGAGGACAAGCGTGGGCGCAACGCCGCCCAGGTGGCAGCCAATCTCGGGGTCGCCGGGTTGGGTGCCGCCGCAGCGCTTACTTTTCCCCGCTCGCTGTTTGCGGTGATGGTGGTGGCTGCGTTGGCGGAGGCCACGGCCGATACCTTGGCCAGCGAACTGGGAGAAGTGCTGGGCGGTCCACCCTTCATGCTCACCAGTTTGCGCCGCGTCTCCGCGGGCACCGACGGAGCCATCAGCCTGGTGGGCACGCTGGCAGGAACCAGCGGAGCAGTCCTGCTGGTGCTGGTAGCGGTGCTCACGCTGAGGCTCAACGTTGCACAGGCCGTTTGTGCGGCATTGGGCGCGATCGCCGGCCTCTTTATCGATTCCCTGCTCGGGGCCACCGCCGAGCGGCGCGGCTGGCTCAACAACGACGCAGTAAACTTTCTTTCCACCCTCGCCGCTGCGCTGGTTGCAATACTGCTCGTGGCTCTGTGAAATCTCTAGTGCACTAAACGCCAGAGCGTGTAGCTGAACATCTCATGCATCAGCCGCATGGCTGCGTCCCAATGGCCCAGGGGCCTGGTCTCCGCCCGGGGAGAAGTAAACACGTTCAGCCCCAGGCTGGCGCAAAGCGCATGAATGCGAAACAGGTGAGTCCCATCGGAGACGGCAAGCACGGCGTTCAGATGATTCTCCCGTGCAATCGCAGCCAAACGGGCAGCGGATTCTTCGGTGTCGGTGCTCTGCGTCTCCGCGATGATCTGATCTTCCGGGACGCCATGTGCCAGCAGGTAGTCATGGCCGACGCCCCCTTCGGAGTGTTCTTCGCCGCCATCGCCGCCCAGAGTAATGACCAGCGGAGCAAGCCCCTGCCGATATAAGGCGAGCGCACGATCCAGACGCGCGCGCAGCACCGGTGATGGCCGGCCGTCATATTCCGCTGCGCCAAAAACCGCGATGGCATCGGCCGCGCGCGCCTGGTCGTGCGTCGCGTAGTAATGAATCTGCCCGTATAGCCAAAGAAACCAGCCCACGATACAGATCAGACCCGCGGCCAGCAGCAAGCGAAGCAGTCGCCTGCCTTTGTGCAACGCTGCGCCGGTGGTGGATGACCGGGAAACCATGATTTTGCTTTAGCGCTGAAGAGCCAGGGCAATCTCGTGGGTGGTGATGGCGCCTTCCCGAAGAATCTCCCACGGACCATCGGTGCTGAGATCGACGATAGTGGTGGCCACACTCCGCCCAGTGGGCCCACCGTCTACAATCAGCGGGATGCGGTCTCCGATCTGCTCACGCACGCAGGCTGCGTAGTTGCACTCCGGCAAGCCCTGCAGATTGGCTGACGTCGCGGTGATCGGCAAACCCAGCTTCTCCACGATGGCCCGGGGAATGACGCTGTCGGGAACACGCAGCGCCACGTTCCCGGTGTTTGCCGTGGAACGCAGGGGCAGACGGGAACCGGCGCGGACAATCAGGGTTAGCGGCCCCGGCCAGAACCGCTCCGCCAGCACATCGAAGCGGGCGTCAAGATCCCGCGCCAAGCCGTAGGCTTGGGCTGCGTTTTCAATCAGCAGAGACAACGGCTTGTGTTTAAGCCGCGTCTTGATCTCATAAATGCTTTCCACCGCCCGAAGGTTGACCGGGTCGACTGCCAAACCATAAAAGGTATCGGTGGGAATGCCCACCACCTTACCGCTTCGCAGGCAGGAGACGATATATTCGATCCGATCCTGTTCCGGTTCGTCCGGATGAACGCGCAGAATTTCTGCCAGCAAGATGACTCCACTCCAGAACCGATTTGGTGCAATGTCATCGAGAGTACCAGACCGCCGTCCGGTGGCTCCTGGGGCAGTCTAATGCCCTTTAAAGCGGTTTCGCAATCACTGTGGTCTGTTAAGGTTCGCGAGGAGTGGTTTTCCTTGGGAGAAAACCACGAAAAGCTCTCTAGCTTCGGTCTATACCAATTGCGAAACCGCTGCAGCCGGAAGAACATAATTTGTCCCGCAAATCCGCTCCACGCGGGGACACATTTCGGGCGGATCAGACCGGATTTGCATCCGGCCGTCGGGGATTTTACTGGGGGACGGCGCAGGGGGCCCGTCCCCGATAACACGCTTGGCTATGCGATCCGGTCGATCTGTTCCCCAATAAGCGCCTGCTCCGCGCGCTTGGTGGTGATCAGCACCGAAGGATGACCGAGACCGGCGTATACCACGGCGGCAACCACCGCGCCCACGAAGGGTGCGACGATAAACATCCATAACTGTTGCAATGCCCAACCGCCGACAAAGAGCGCCGGGCCAATGCTGCGCGCGGGGTTGACCGAGGTGTTGGTAATAGGAATGCCCACCAGGTGGATCAGGGTCAGCACCAGGCCGATGGCCAGGCCGGCAAAACCCACAGGCGCGGCCACGTCCGTCGCGCCCAGAACGGTGAGCACCAGAAACATGGTGAGCACCACCTCAGCCGCGAACCCGGCAGCCAGACTGTAGTGATCCGGGGAGTGCAGCCCGTACCCATCCGCACCCATGCCGCTCGCGGCAGGACTGTAGCCGCCGGGAAGCCCATTGGCGATAAACAGAATCACGGCGGATGCAATGATGGCGCCGATCACTTGCGCCACCATGTAAAAAGCTGCGTCTTTGGCATTGATTTTCCGGGCAAGAAAGACTCCCAGGGTGACTGCCGGATTCACATGGCATCCGGAGATAGGGCCGATGGTGTAGACCATGGCGAGCAGTGAAAGCCCGAAGGCCGCAGCGATGCCGGCAAAGCCGATATGGCTCCCCGCTAGCACCGCACTACCGACGCCCCCGAAAACCAGGACAAACGTACCGACCAGTTCCGCAAAGTATTTGTTCATGGACGCCTCCTCAGGCCACAGAAGTATAAAGCTATTCCGCGCTTTATGGATGCGAATATTCGTTGCCGGCCCTAGCGGGTGCGGCCGGTGGTCTCAGCCGGGCTCATCGCCTGCACCTTGCTGTGCTTGATGCTGTAACCGAAATAGATACCCAAACCAATGATCAGCCAGATGATGAGCACTTCCCAGGTCAGCAGCGGCAGATGGATCATCAGGTAAAGAGCGCTGCAAATGCCAAGGATGGGGACCAGTGGAACCAGCGGCGTCTTGAACGGCCGCACCATGGTGGGGTGGCGCCGGCGCAGGATCCAGACCCCGGCACAGACGATGGTAAAGGCGAGCAGCGTGCCCATATTCACCAGCGCCGACAGCTTATCGATGGGCAGCAGTGCGGGCAGGAAGGCCACGATCGTGCCCACCACGATGTTCGAGATCCACGGAGTGCGGAACTTGGGATGAACTGCCGAAGCCCATTTCCACAAAAGGCCGTCTTTTGACATGGAGTAGAAGACCCGCGACTGGCCCAGCAGCATCACCAGCATGACGGTGCCCAGCCCAAAAACCGCCCCAATCTTTACCAGCAGACTGCCCCAGCTCACACCGGTCACGTCGATGCCCACGGCTACCGGGTCGCTTACATCCAGGCTGCGATAGTTGACCAGCCCGGTAAGCACCGTCGAGACCAGGATGTACAGCAGCGTGCACACCACCAGCGAGCCCAGGATCCCGATGGGCATGTCGCGCTGCGGGTTGCGCGCCTCCTGCGCCGCGGTCGAAACCGCGTCGAAACCAATGTAGGCAAAGAAAACCGAGGCTGCCCCCGCCGTGATTCCCCCAAAGCCAAAAACTCCCGGGCCTTGAGACGGAGGAATGAAGGGATGCCAGTTCAGCTTCGCCAGCTCCGGATGGTGAAACAGGTAAGCCCCACCCAGAACAAGAAAGACGCCCACGATGGTCAGCTTCACAATCACGATGGCGGAGTTGAGGTTGGCCGACTCCTTGATGCCGATCACCAGGACCGTGGTTACGATCAGGATGGCGAAAAAGGCGACAAAGTTGAAGATGCCGGCGACGTGAGGCAGGCTTGCCGCGTTCACGCTTGACGGCAGCGAAGCCAACGGCTGCCATTTCTCGGCGTAAAAATAAAGCACGTTCCCGTAAGTGGTGGTGAACTGCGGCGGCAGGTAGATGTGCAACTGCTGCAGCAGGCTGACGAAGTAGCCTGACCAGCCGGAGGCCACGGTCGCCGCGCCGAAAGCGTATTCCAGCACCAAGTCCCAACCGATAATCCACGCCACCAGCTCGCCCAGGGTGGCATATCCATAGGTGTAGGCGGATCCGGCGATCGGAATAATGGAGGCGAACTCCGAGTAGCAGAGCCCGGCAAAGGCGCAGGTGATGCCGGCGAAGATAAAGCTGAGGGCTACCGCCGGTCCGGCGTGCAGCGCCGCTGCCTGGCCGGTGAGCACGAAAATCCCCGCGCCAATGATGGCGCCAATGCCAAGGGTGATCAGGTTGACTGGGCCGAGAGAGCGCCGGAGCGTGTTATCCCCCACCTCGTTGGCTTCTTTGGTGAGTATCGAGAGGGGCTTGGTCGCCAGGAGTCTAGGCATCGGTCCGGGTCATCCTCCAATAAACAGATTACGGTATCTCTGCGGTGCGGACAGCACGGCGTGCTTGTTCTGGCCTGCTTGCTGGTTGTATGTTCTATACCGTTTTCCCCTTAGCGTGTCCAGCAAACCTTGCACGGTCCACTCCGGAGGTAGCCCCATGAACTATATCGAGACCTCGCTTTCCGGCTATGACCTGATCAACCAGCCGATGTTGAACAAGGGCGCGGCCTTCACCGACGACAGGCCCACGGTGGTCATTGGAGTATCGGGGCAGCCCGGGGTATTTACCGAGGAGATGGTGCGGGCGATGACCAGTTATTGCGACAGGCCGGTCATCTTCCCGCTCCCCAATCCGACCTCGCGTAGCGAGGCTACTCCCCAGGATCTGCTCAAGTGGTCGAATGGCGCGGCGGTGATCGGCACCGGCAGCCCCTTTCCCCCGGTCTCGTCTCTTCGCAGGCTCGGCGGGCGACCGACTCGATGTTCATGGCCGCGGCCAAGACGTTGGCCAGGCTCTCGCCCACGGAGAAGGACAAGCAGGCGGTTGCTGCCTACGTATGGGAACCGCGCTACGCTGCCCTATCGATTAGCAACGTAAGAGAAAGTTTGGCAGACAACGAAAATCCAGAAGACGATGGTTTTGTGGATCTCCCGCTCACACAAAAACGTCATCTGAGCGGAGCGCCTAACGGATTTATCGCGAGGCACAGCGCTTGGGGTGGCGCGGAGTCGAAGGACCCCGAGGGTGCCTACGTGACCATGCCGCTGGGAGCATTTTAACCACCGAAGCCCACACCTGGGGGACCGCCGCCGGTCTTTCCCTGAGGCCAAGAACAAGAACGGCTAGCAGCTTGCTATGTCCGGCGGCTACATCCGTGATCATCAAGTCCGTACTGCAGCAAGATCCTGGTCCTCAACGCTGCGGTGGTCGAAAAGCTCCCAGCGGCATGGGTAAGATAGGCACCCCCGGGGTCCTTCGACTCCTCGCCACCAAGCGCTGTTTCGCGCGATAAATCTGTGAGGCGCTACGCTCAGGATGACGTTTTTGTGGGAGCTTTGACGAAAAACATTGCAAAACGGGAGCTGAGCCGAGCGGTTCCCTCCACCGACATCAAGAGCAAATAAAGCATCGCCCCTCTCATTCCTATCCCTGACAACCTCCATTGCACATGCCGCTTTGCCGGCGGTATATTTGGCCGCCCGCGCAACGCAATTCAAACCGCGGGCGAAAGAGGAAGTGAATTCATGCTTGGAGAACTAATCAGCGAAACCACCGGCAAGAGAATCGTCAGACGAGTTCTTTCCACCGAACCACCAACCGCCGAAGTATCGTTTGAAGACCGTGGCCACGTGTTCGGTGTTCTCACCACCGGCATAGGAACCTATACCTCGGTCGTCCGTCCGGATAGGTCCATTTACGGCGAGGGCCAGGGAATCATTACGACCCAGGATGGCGAAGGCATCACATGGAAGGGAACGGGCCTGGGCAAATTCGGGCCAGGTGGTGCCGTGAGCTATCGCGGCATGCTGTTCTTTCGAACCACTTCGGAGAAGCTTGCGCGGCTCAACAACGCCTGCGGAGCCTTCGAATACGAAGTAGATGCCGCCGGAAGCACAACTTCCAAAGTCTGGGAGTGGAAGTAAACTCAGTCGGAGTCGGAAGTTAGGCCGATCCGTTTCAGGACCGACTTGACTTCCGCCGACAACCCCCGCCGGTCGGGAGGGATCGTACGGTAAATGATGCCTCCGGGAACAACCAGCTTAACCTCGGTCCCGGAGGTCGCCGAGCTTGTAACCGTGAGCTTGCCCACAATGCGGGCGGCCCGCTCCCGCATTCCCTGCAGCCCGAAGTGTCCCTTCTTGCCCCCATCCGCGAACGCAGGGTCAATGCCTACGCCGTCGTCACTGACGCGCAGGGCGAGGTCCTGCGAATACGTCAGTTCGACCTGCAATCGGCTGGCTTGCGAGTGTACGCACGCGTTGCGGATCGCCTCGTACCCGATGCGGTAGACCTCGTCACGGACAATCGGGTGCATCTCGCTCGCCGTGCCAACCACAGAAAATGAGGATTCCATGGAACTCTGCATCCGGCACTCTTCGATCGCCCGCCGGAAAGCTTCGGCAAGGTCGTTCTTTTCTGTGGCCGAGGTGCGCAAAGAGTTCAGAGCCGCCCGGCCCTCCTCGGTGGCCCGTCCCAACCAGACCGATAACTGTTCCATAGCTCGACGCATGCGGGCGGGATCGGTGGACGGATCCAGCGCATCATCGGCGACCAACTTGCTGCCCTGAATGGTCTGCAGCACGGTGTCATGAAGGTCGCGCGCTACGCGGATGCGTTCGGCCAATCGTTCATCGAAGCGGGCACTGATGGCCCTTGCCACTTGCCGCAACCGGAGTCGATAAAGGGTCCAGAAGATGACCAGCCCGGCTACAACACAGAGCGCCAGGAACCACGCGGTCTGGTACCAGGCAGGAGCGACGGTGAAGATGAGCGTTGCACCCGTATCGTTCCACACACCATCGTTGTTGCTTGCGGTTACATGGAAGGAGTATTTCCCCGGCGCCAGGCGGGTAAAAAACGCCTCCCGCCGGCCCCCGGCTTCGTGCCAGTCCTTGTCCCAACCGTCCAGCTTATAGCGAAAGCGTACCCGCTCCGGTATCGCCAGGCTCAAAGCGGTGTATTCGATCACAAGGTTCTCCGTTAAGGCAGGAAGCGCGGGACTGGAGAATGCAGAATAGATCTTGTTGTCGGCGATGACCGATCGGATCACCACCGGCGGAGGAAGCGGATTTCTGTAAATATGCGCCGGGTCTACCCGGACAGCTCCGTTGCGCGTGGCAAACCAGAGACTACCATCGTCTGCTTGCATCGCCCCCGGCGAGTAAACCTCTCCTTTCTTTTGAATTGGCTCGGGCAAGTCGCTGACCAGATCGAAAAGTTCGAAGCTGACCTTATGTTCCGGATGCTGAATAACGTTCTGGATTTCGCTCTCAGGGATGTGGACGATACCGGAACCCGTGCTCGCCCAGAGACCGCTATTGCGCGTTACAACCATTCCGGTAACCGACGAGAATCCCGTAGCCTCCCTGCTCTGTATCGTGTGGAATCGTCCACCCTGGAAAAGCGAGAATCCCGATTCGCCGCCAACCCAGACCTCCTGATCGCGTCCCGTGATGACGTTGGGAGGACCAATGGCGAGACCTTCCCTCGCACCGAATATTCGAACCTTGCCATGATCAAAATGAACAATCCTGTCTCCCCAGGAAAGCCAAACGCGGTCCGCCCCATCGGTAAACCCATAGCTAGCTGACCAATCCGGATGGTCCGGCAATATCGGGACAAATTTCCAGAGGCGATTCTGTAAGCGAAATTCACCACTTCCGCCAAAGGCGACCCAGAGGTTCCCCGCATGATCTTTCGTTATCGATGACGCAGTAATCGGGTCTGGTGGCGTCGCAGAAAGGCTCAGCTTTTCAACTTGATCGGGTACGGCGATTGGGAGGAATCTGCCATTTTGCCAGTGCAGCAGACTTTGGTTCCCGCTCACCCATAGTGAGCCGTCCGGGTCGCGATAAGCCGTGAACACGTCGGTTGGTGCGTCCACCGCCACTTTTCGATCTTCGACTCGGATCACCGGGAAGTTGCCTCTTGATCCGGCCCAAACCTTACCGTCCGGCCCGGCCATGAGGGTGAAAAGGCTGCCGGGTAAAGGAAACCACGTCACGTTGCGGTAACGAAACCGGTCCAGCCCGCCGTCCGTCCCGATCCAAAGGTTGCCTTCACGATCTTCGAGAATTGCTTCTACCCTGTCGTTGCTTAGCCCCTGCGCCGCAGTAAACTTCTCCTCAACCGGTTGGAGCCGGTTCCCGCTGACTCGACCTGGAAACGGCACTCGGCTTAGCCCATCGCCCCCCACCCACAATGCACCGTCGCGATCAAAGCGGAGCGAATTCGCAGGGATATCGATGTCGGCCAACATCTCGATTTTTCTATCGCTGCCGGAACGAAAGGCGCGTAACTTTTTGAGCGCGTCGTCGTAGAAAAAGATTGCGCCATCGGGAGCTTGCGTGAAAGCAGGCACCTTGCCGCTTTGCATGCCGGCGCTTTGGAACCGCTTCTCTCCTTCGGGCAAGAACACGATCTGACTTCCTGTGGCGACCCAGAGCGTTCCCTCCCGGTCCACCAGGAGTCCCCAGGCCGTCTTTGCTGGATAATTCCAATCGCTATAGTCGCGGTGCCACCGCTGGCCTTCCAGACGTGCGAATCCCCCCACCACCGCAGCCCAAATGGTTCCCGCCCGGCCACGCGCGAAGCAGCGGACTGTGCTCACGGGAAAGCCCTCCCGGTCGGAATAGTTTGTGACCTTGCCGTTGCGGATGAAGCTTGCGCCTCCCCGGGTAAAACCGACCCAGAGTCCTCCATCAGGAACAGCCATCAGCGCTGAGACGGATGTGGCCATCAAGGAGCCGGTTTCAGGTTGGTATGGCTCAAAAGAGATCCCATCAAAGCGTAGGAGGCCGTCCGTCGTTCCCACCCACAAATATCCGTCCGTGGTCTGAGCGAGGGCGGTTACGTTTCCGCCAACTCCTTGTTTTGCATTCCATGAAGTGTGGTAGAGCTGCGCCAGGCTTTGCTGCGGGTCGAGGGCGGAAAGGGGCGAGCGCGACAACGCGAACAAACAAGCAATCCAGAGAACGGAGGCGAATCTCCTCTGCCGGCGCAATACTCGGCGCAGAGCAGCAACAAGGAATGGAACTGTGATCGAGTGTGATTGATTCATTTTCTGCTGACAGAATGAACGCAGGTTGCTGACGCAGCCGCCGGTCAGATCTCCAGAAAACCTCGTCTCAGTGCGATGGTGACCGCATGCGTCCGATCATTGGCACCCAGTTTGTCTACCAGGTTCTTGATATGAAAGTTCACGGTAGTTTCCGCAATTGCCAATTGATCCGCGATCTGCTTATTGCGATAGCCGTCTCGAATAAGCCGCAGCACTTCCAGTTCCCGGGTCGTAAGATCGTCGTCCCCCAAATGCTCGGCGAGCCGGGCAGCTACCTCCGGTGGTACGTGCCGTTCGCCGGAATGCACCGACCGTATCACAGCCAGTAATTCATCTTTCGGCATGCGCTTGAGCATATAGGCCGAGGCGCCGGCTCGCATCGCCCGGTGGATCTCGCCATCACTGTCCGATGTCGTCAGCATGATGATGCGGGCGTGGGGAAACTCTCCGCGAATTCCAATAAGAATATCTGTGCCGTTGGCTCCGGGAAGGCGGAGATCCATCAAGGTGATATCCGGCCGATGGCGGCGAAACTCCGCCACCGCCTCCACCGCGTTCCCGGCAAACGCGACCAGCAGCATATCCTGCTGCGACGCAATGATCGTGCTCAGTCCTTCGCGGAAAACGGGATGGTCCTCAACGCAGAGAATGCGAATTGGCTGTGCAGGATCCACGGGATCGCCTCGCACGGCCATTGTAGTCGGCCATAGTAATTGTTTGACTCCCCGTCCAAGCAGCGTGACTCGGTGCCTTGATGCACTTAACAAAGGGCTTGCAGGTTAATGGCTGCCTTTGTCACCAAAAGCTTACCCGGTTCCCCCTCGAATCTACGGTCCCTCAGCCTATAGAAGAATGCAGGGGAAAGGCGATCCCATTTGGGGTAGCTGCAAAACCTGGCCCACTTCATTCTTGTGATTATGCTGAATCAGCTTCAGCATTACGGCAGCAACGGTCAGCCTCTGGAGATGTTATGACTTCCCTTCAGCCTCAAGAGTGTTTCGTCCAGGCCCATGGCGGCCCCGTTCCGCGGCTGCAGCGCTCGACCAACACACCCGTTGCAGGATCGCGGTATGAGCAGCCAAACCAACAGCCGAATGGGAGCTGGAAGAGGAATGGCAGGATCGTTTGCGAAGTTTGCAGCAATGGATATGTGAGTTACTCATCAAGAATCAACAACTCAGAATGTCACTCGAATTAGCAACGGCAGCAGAACGGAGAGAGCCGGGTGACCGCAACCTATAAAGCAGCTTGAAGCACGAAACCAGGTTGGAGTAGCAACGGGAGATGACAAATGAAGCAAAGGCCAACCTCCGGACGGTGCCCCACGTTCTCCCCAGCGTACGTGGGACGAAACGATGGGGCGAAGCCCGTTCGAACGCTTTTCGCCAGATGCGCAAGATACTGTTCCCGAGAGAGAGCAATCTGAATGAAGGTAAAAGCATTCGAAACACCTCGTTTTCGGCCCATGTACGCTGGAGCGAACATGGGGCACCCGTCCAGAACCTTAAGCGGCGGTGAATAAGCCAAGCTTCTCGCTTCCCTACAATCGACGTGGGCGCCGCTTCATCTGCACCAACCCTCCGGATGCTTTGCGGGTCGGCAGACACAGTCCGCAGGGCATTCGGGCTCGCGGCCGGCGCAGCGCAGGAATTCAATATGGACAGAAATTCAATATGTACATGCGCGTATTTGACGTGTTATGGTGCCGGGTACCACTGAGGTCTGCACCTTGAGTCGATTGTCTTGCCGTTTCACCCGGCCCCTGTTTTGCTCAGTCTCAGCCTGCCTCATAGTTTTTTCGGCATTTTTCAGCTAGCGCCGATCTCCGCACAGCAAGCACCCGTCTCCAGTTCCAACCAGCAAACCCAGGCCCCTCCGGATTTCGCAGCCTTCCTGCGCAAATTTCAGCCTGGGCCGGCCGATTTCGATGACCACACCGGCTGGGTGCAGATCTTCGACGGCAAGACGCTGGATGGCTGGAATGGAAATCCAGAAATATGGCATGTTGCGGATGGCGCCATCATCGGCGAGTCCAGCCCCGAGAAGCCTTCCGGCACGACCAACATCTTCTACACCAAAGCGCAGCCGGGCAACTTCATGCTGAAGGTGGAGATCAAGCTGGAGGGCGCCGGCGCCAACGGAGGCGTTCAGTATCGCAGCCAGAACGTGCCGCCCAAGCCATTTGAGATTCCGCCAGGCATCTCCGATGCCCAGAGAAAACAGATCGAGCAAATGAGGCAGGCGCAGGAGCCGCTGATCAAGAGGAACGCACCCTGGAACATGGCCGGTTACCAACTCGACCTCGACTACGCAAATATGTTCAGCGGCCAGCTTTACGAGCAGGATTCCAAGCGCTTCATCGTTACCTTTCCGGGAACCTTCGTTGAGGCGCATGAGGGCGGGAAAAACCTGGTCTCGAACCTCGGCTCGCCGGAGCAATTCAGATCCTACGTTAAGCCTGGGGAATGGAATCAGGTTGAGATCATCGCGGATGGGCACCTGCTGGTTCACCTGATCAACGGCCACATCATGTCGATGACCATCGATAACGACCCTACTCACTTTTCGCCGAAGGGGCTGATTGGCTTCGAGATCGAAGGGCCGGGCGTCATCACCATCTCTCACCGGAATGTGTGGCTGAAGAATTTGCAGTAATCTGAGCACTCCACCTGCATTCAGCGAAGCTCTCAAAAGGTGTCAACGAACCATGAAATGGCTCAAAACGTTCCTTGTGCTTTTAATTTTTTGCACCACGTTGTTTGCAGCGGATTGGCCCAGCACCGGCGGCAATGCACAACGGGATGGCTGGTCGCGCGGTGAGAAGAAGTTGTCCAGGGAGACGGCCGCCAATATCAAGTTCATCTACGCGTTCAAGGTCGATCACAGCGGCCCCGCCCCGATTGATCTCTCTTCCCCGGTTGTGCTCTCCAACATCATTACCTATAAGGGTTTCAAGCATCTGGTATCGCTCGGGACGAGCGCAAACTCCGTGGTTTCGATCGATGCCGACCTGGGGACGCTTTTCTTTGATACTCATCTCACCGCTGAAACGGCCAAGCAACATAAACCATCGGCAGCCTGCCCGGGAGGAATGACTGCGAATTTGGCCTTTCCCGGCAATAGCCTGGCCCCGGGAAGGTTCGGATCGCCTGCGATGAACCGTGTGGGCCGGGTAGCCAGAAGCAAGCCCAACCCACCGCCATTTACCTTCGCTGCGCCGCTCTATGCAGTCACGGCTGACGGCTCCCTGCATACCCTCATTCAACTGAGCGGCAATGCAAAGACCGTCGCGCCGCTGAAGCTTCTCCCTCCCATGGCCCACGCGACCGGTCTCAATATCAACGCCGGGCGCGTTTATGTAGCGACAGTGGGCAATTGCCAGGGCAACCCCAACGGGATTTACTCGGTCAATCTATCCGACGGTGCAGTCTCCTCCTTTTCAACGGGGGGAAGCGGCGCCTCCGGCAGCGGCGGAACCGCGATCGGCACCGATGGCGTGGTGTATGCGCAGATCGCCAACGGACACGGCGAGGTGGCGGGCGACTACAACGATTCCCTGCTCGCGCTTAGCGCCGATAAGCTCATCGTGCAGGATTATTTCACACCGCCAGGCACCCCAACCAAGGTCGACGCCGCCGATATCTCAGGTGTCACGCCAACTGTATTCGGATTAGGGGACAAAGACTGGATCGTCACCGCCGGCCATGATGGCAGGATCTACATCCTGGACGCTGATTCCCCGGGCGGAGCAGATCATCACACGCCCGCATTCCGCAGCGAAGAGATTGTGCCCTCGAGCCAATCCTCTCGGGGCAATGGGTTCTCCAACAACTTCGCCACTTACCTTGATGCCAACGGCGTGCGCTGGCTCTACGCCTCGGTGCGCGGCCCTGTGTCGGCGGAATTTGCCTTAAAGAACGGCGATGCGCCGACCGGTTCGATTGTGGCGTTCAAGATCACGTTCGAGAATGGCAAGCCTTCGCTCACTCCGGCCTGGCGCTCGCGCGATATGGTGTCTCCCGCCGCTCCAGCCATTGCCGATGGCCTGGTGGTTGCGCTCTCTACCGGACAGCCTGCTCAATCGAAGAAGAAGGGCGGTCCGGCGATTCTGTACGTTCTGGATGCCGACACCGGGAAAGAACTGTATGTAGGCAACAAAGCAACCACATATTCAACCAGCGGGCTAGCTGTAGCTAACTCGCAAATCTACTTCGCGACACGAGATAGTACGCTCTATGCCTACGGTATTCCGCTCGAGCGATGATGGCGCTGCATCAAGAGAGAGGGCTGGTATGAATCGATTGGTTTGTCTGATGCTGGCGTTATGTTGGGGCGTCGCTGCGGCACAGAATGCGGAGTGGCTGACCGATGGCAAAGATAACCAGCGCTCTGCGTGGCAGAAAGATGAGCACACCCTCACCACCAGCAATGTAAAAGACATGACCTTGCTGTGGAAGGTGAAAACGGGTAATGAGGCGCGAGCTCTGCACGCGCTGATGCCGGCCCTGATTGCTGCCAACGTCACCACCGGGAGCGGGTCTAAAGAGATAGTGCTGGTCTCTGGCATCTCCGACAATCTGTATGCCATGGACGCGGCCGACGGGACGCTGCTATGGAAGAAGCATTATGAGCACGGTGCAGACAAGCCTGGGTTTGAACCCCCGCCGGGTATGCCGCCCATCATGGGCGGTAAGACGCCAGCGACCCTGAACTTTCTGGAGCCGGGAGGAAGCAGTGACACGCCGGTGATCGGCGAACCGCTGCAAGACGGCAAGAGGCCGGTGTATTTCGTCGATGGCGGGGGAATGCTGCACATCCTCAACCTGGCTGACGGCTCCGACCTCAAGCCTCCCGTCTTTTTCGTGAAGGGCAAGGCGTGGGCGATGACGCTGGATGGAAATGTCCTGTGGATGCCGACCATCACTTCGGTGAACGCGCTGCGCCTGGACGATCTGGGGCATGCGATCCAGCCTTGGGAATCAAAGAGCGGCGGCGTGTGGGGCCGCCGTGGCTTTGCCATCGACTCGCATGGAGTGGCCTGGTTGACCACCGGCGATGGCACCTATGACCCCGTAAAGAATGAGTACGCCAACAGTATCGTCGGAGTTGAGTTGAAGGGCCAAGACCTGCTGCTGAAGAATTACTACACGCCGACCAACTGGGAATGGCTGCTCAAGCGCGATCTCGATCCCAACAATACCCCGACCATATTTTTCTACAAGGGCCATGAGATTATCGCGGCCTCCGGCAAAGAATGCCGTCTCGTGCTGCTGGATCCTGATGCACCCGGCGGCGCCAATCATCAGACCCCCATGTTTCGCTCCGACCTCTTTTGCAACGAAGTGGTCGATTTTCAGGACCACGGCAGCTGGGGAGCCTTGTCGAGCTGGGAAGATGAGACAGGGACCCGATGGGTTCTGGCTCCTTTCTGGGGTCCCGCTCATTCGCAGTTTCATTTCCCCATCACCAACACTCCGAAGACAGAAAAGGGTGGTCTTGCCGCGTTCAAAGTCGTGGAAAAGGATGGAAAATTCGAGGCCGTCCCTGCCTGGGTTTCCCGCGACATGGATCACGGCGAGCCGGCCATCATTGCCAATGGAATTGTCTTTAGCTACGGAAGCGGCGACTTTACCCAGCAAGCGTCTCCTGACAAAGGTCTGAACTTCGACTCTTCCATTCGCGCCCGCCAGGCCAACCATGTCACTCTTTATGCGCTGGATGCGCAGACCGGCAAGGAGCTGTATTCTAGTGGCGATCAGATCACCTCGTTCAATCATTTCTCAGGCCTATCGATCGCCAACGGACATGTTTATATCAGCACCTACGATGGCACGCTCTACTGTTTCGGGTTGAAGCAGAAATAACCACACGCGGCCGTCGGAATGCGAGCAAAGGATTTGCATGCTGACTGCCTTTATAAAATTTAGCGATGGCCAAACGACGAGCACCGCCGATCCGGCTGAACTCTCACGTGCCTTTTATGACCCGTCCGCTCAGTTCTGGGTAGACCTATCCGCTCCGACGGAAGCCGAGTACGCGCTTCTCACAGACCCCTTTGCCTTCCATCCGCTCGCGGTGGAGGATGCCGTCAACGAAGTGCAAAGGCCGAAGCTTGAAAGCTATGCGCAAGTGGGGGATAAGCTCAAGACTGACTACTTTTTCCTGGTCATTCACGGCCCCGACCTTGATCCGGATCCCGACCACTTATTCCGTACCATTGAACTCGACATCTTTTTCTCGCAAAGATATCTGGTCACGATCCACGAAGAGCCGATGGCGCCTGTCAGTGAGATGCTTGCCCGCGCCCAGACGCATCCCGAGGGCAAACTGGGTTGGGAAGTCGATATCCTCCTCTATGAGTTGCTTGACCGCCTGGTGGATAAATATGTGCCGATCATTGATGATTTTCAGGAACTCCTCGATAAGCTTGAAGAGCTCGCCATTGAGAATCCGCCGGCTGAATACCTGGTGACGGTTTCTGACCGAAAAACAGAGCTGCTCAACCTGCGGCGTATTATGACCCAACAGCGAGATATCCTGGGCCAGCTGACCCGGGGCGAGGTGCCGTTCATGGGCCAGATGTCACGTATTTACTTCCGCGACGTTCTCGATCATTTGAACCGCGAGGTGGAGACAATCGACATTTATCGGGACTTGCTGATGGGCTGCCGCGATATTTATATGTCGAGTATCAATAATCGACTGAACAGGATCATGAAGACGCTGGCCATCATCAGCGTTGTAACCTTGCCCCTGACAGTGATTACAAGTTTCTTTGGCATGAACTTCGCGGATACGATTCCCGGATTCACGCGCCCGCTTACGTTTGCGGCCGCCATACTGCTGATGTTCTGTCTTCCGTTCGTTATTCTTTATCTTTTCCGCAAGTATGAGTGGCTCTGAGGCGCTTTCCCACTTCGCGCTTGGAATACGCGAACGTCGACTCGAAACAACGCAAAATACCTTAATCGAAAACCCCGGCTCCTCGAGCAGATCAAGCTCTTTCGATAGCCTTTTCTTACGTCAGTTGAGGGGAATCCTGTACAGGTTCCTCTGTACCGTCATCCGGCTATAGGCGTAGACGGACGGATCGGGCCCGGGAGCGAAAATCGCCTTTCCCGTCATGCCGATTTCCGCGACCACATTCAGCCCCTTCAAGTCATCGGTAGGTTGCAACCCAGAAGGTGGCAGATGGGGAACCTCTTCGCCGGTGAGTAAGCCGATGACGATCGTTTTTCCTCCCGCCATCTCGCCGTTGTCGCGGAATCGTATATAAAGAAACCTACCCCCAGGCCCCCACCCAGCCTCACAAGAGCTGCAGATGCGAATCGGAGGGCCTCCAGGTGTTGGATAGGCTATAGCATTTCCTGGATTATCACCCAGGAGTCGCCAGTCACCACGGGGCGAAACAAGCTCGTACTCCCTGCTGGGCTCGGGATCTACCTTTCGTGGCACAATTTCGTTCGCACCGACGCCGTAGAGAAAATCCTGGCCGCCCTCATGCATGAGAAAGTAAACATATCCACTGGGCCCAAAGCCTGGCTGGCGCGCGACGGAAGCGGTGAGCTGCTTCGGGGGCGCATGGCGGTCGAGCGGTGCAACCCAAACATGCGAGTTCCCTTCCCCATCCAGAGCAGCGAAGGCTACGCGTCGGCCATCCGGAGAGATATCGAACTCGCTCATCCGAACCCCTGGCAGAACCCCCTCGGTCCGGCCGGAATCCAGGTCCATCATCCAGAGTTCTCCCGAGTTGAAGGCACGGGAACCTAGCTTGCGCAGGAGGTAATACAGTTCTTTCCCGTCGGGGGAAAAGACAGAATGGAGGCGCGTGCCGGCGAATCCCAAACCTGGCACGCTGGCATAACCCTCTCCGGAGATTTGGCGATCCCCTCGAGCATCGTGAATCCAAACCGTGCTTTCCCGAATGCCTGCACAGGTAATCAGGGAGCGGCTGTCGGGAGAGACGGCGATACCCTCTTCCTCCGTTGGCCCGAAGGTCACTTGTTCCGGCACGCCCGTCGGAAAGCGCTGGCGCCAGATGTGGTATCCGTCCCCCGCATCTGCGCTGAAGTACATCGTCCTGCCGTCGGGACTCCAACCTGCGTTGGTACAACGCGCTGGCTTAGGTCCCACCATCTCGCCGCTAGTGCTTCCATCGAAAGGTACCAAACGACATGGCCGCCACCCGACCATGTCCATCTCCGAAGCGAGAATCCACTTGCCGTCTGGAGATAGCCATGAGCGGTGTGCCATTCCGTGTTGGTCTGCCGGGAGATAAACATCGCGCTCTCCCGTTCGACTCTCGGTGGCGGTTACGATTCCCATGTGGCCTGTTTTGGTCTCCGAAAAAACCACTTGTTGCCTGTCGTACCACGTAAGCCCGCTGGCATTTGCCAACAACTGTTGAGGTTCGCCGCCCAGGACTGGCACCACCCACGTGTTCCATCCGAACCTTACGGCCGTGGCCGTATAAGCGATGCGTGATCCGTCCGGCGAAAAGGCCGGGGCCATCTTCGGTAAATCATCGTGGGTCAGTTGCACAGGCTGGCCATCCGGCAACATCTTTACGTAGATCTGACCCGGGGTCACAAAGGTTTCCGGCCCACGTATGAAGGCAAGCATGCGCCCATCGGGGGACAATGCAGGCGAAGTGGCCGAGTCAGGGAAATGAGTGATCTGCACCCAAGCGCTTCGGGATGGGGGGGTGCGACGCCACAAGGATGGGTAAAACAATGCGACAGCGGCAGTTACGAGCAGCGCGGCCAAGGCGCCGCCTATTGAGGCCACGGGCCAGTGCTTTTGTGGGTTTGTCGCCTGGGGTTTTCCTGGCTGCAGAGACTCAGGGGAGATCGCCGCTTCCGGGCTGGAACCGCTCTCCTCCACAATCGCAACCGGAGCGATAAGACGATACCCGCGTCGTGGCAGGGTTTCGATGAACCGTGGATTCTCGGCGTCGTCCCCTAGCGCCTCGCGCAGTTTTTTCACAGCAGTATTAATGCTGTGCTCAAAGTCTACGAAGGTATCGGTGGGCCAGAGCTTGTGCTGCATCTCTTGCCGCGTCACCACTTCGCCCGGTCGCTCGAGCAGCGCGGCGAGAATCTGGAAGGGCCGTTCTTGTAGCTTTATCTTGTCGCCGTTGCGCCGCAGTTCACCGCATCGAAGGTCAACTTCGAAATCTCCGACCCGGAGGCGAATTAATCCCGTGGCTGGTACCTGCATGGCGGGGCTCGACCAGCATTTCGCTTCTGACCTTACCCTCTTCGAAAACGGTGGTCAAGATGGAAGATGAGGGGATCAAGGTGCGGGCGGCACTCCTCTTTAGCGGCGTTTTACGAAGAAATACGCAGTTCACCCACAATTCACCCGAATTCACCTGCTGTGCATTGATGCCTACAGCTCCCTGCGCGAAAGTTCGAATTGCGCGAGGGAGCAATCAATCGCGCGGCGAGGTGGAGTCGCTTGGTGTGCCGGCACATGGCGGGCCGGCACATGTCGCGCGGCCATCCACCCGGGGCCCGGAATCTTTACACCGGATCCCTCTCCGGGCGCCGATTCTGATTTCCACGGAGGAAAACCCTGTTAGGAGGATGGAATGCGAATCACAAGCATCAGTAAGGTAGTCTGCACTTTCGTCGCGACTCTGGTCCTGGCTGCTACGGCAATTGGCCAGAACTCCGCAACGAGCTCAACATGTCAACCGATTGGAGGCTTCATCTCGACGAACGTTGGTGGATTTGGCCCCAACACAACCATGGGAACCGTAGTTGGCGACCTAGCGGGAGCGGTCGGGGTAGAGATTCTCAATATAACCACCGGCGCGAATGGTCTCGTGGACGTTTCTGTGCACCACCACTGGGTAACGGTGACCGGTGAGACACTCACCATCGACAAAACGAACCTTTATGGGGTGTATGTTGCTCCGGGACTATTGGCAGTTACTAATTACAAGGTGCATATCGCCGGCGGCACGGGCCGATACCAGAACACCAGTGGGGACATAAATGTCATCGGTGAAGCGGATTTCAACACCAACCATACCGCACTTCAATTTACCGGACAACTCTGCACAACTCTGCCCTGAGAAGGACCTGGAAGACTGTGGTGTGCCGGCACATGGCGGGCCGGCACATATCGCGCGGCCACCCACCCGGGGCCAGACCCAAGGAGACTCGCATGTGACAGATCCTACATAACCGGTGGGACCGGCAAGTTCAAGGATGCCATGGGTTATCAGGACTACTTTGGGATGGCGTAACAAATGCAGTGACAGGCGTAACAAATGCAGTGACATGATACCTATTCACCGTCAAGAGTGTTCATTTGCTGCAATAGTCACCACATTACTGTCCCCACATTACTGTCCTTCAGCGGTCTGGCCCTTATGAAGTCGCCAGGAGAGCCGGAAAGGAGATGTCTATTATGAATCGGAGAAAGAGGACGGCGGGAGTCGGTCAGAAGTGCGGGGTTGCACGACAAGCAGCGCTGGTGCTTCGAACTGCTGCGGGCTGCTTTCTCGGCGCGGTTTGCAGTTCCTTTGCTTTTGTGGACGCTGCGGTCGCTGCACCCACTCCTCCGATCGTTGTCCCAGGACCTGGAATTGTCGTTGACCGGTGTTCACTGTACTCGAAAGCCTATCAGAGCTTCGCAAACGGCGCCTGGTGGAATAATGAGGGCGCGGAGTTTGGTATGGTGTTTTGCACAACTATCCAGTTTCCACCTCAACCTGTAACGGTAACGCGAGGCAATTGGGACATTCAGATTCCCGTCACCTATCTTGGCGACCATGAAACCGGAACATTGACTGGTCCAACCGGCTCCTATCCCTTTGGACTAACGCACACAACTGTCAACGTCACGGCTACCGCTACAAGCATCGGCAGCAATCCCATCCAAACCTTTCAACCGTCGAACGCATCTTCCAACCCGAACTGCAGTTTTTCGTCAATCGTTGCAACCCTGGAGCCCGGCGTGGTGCCCGTAAATTCAACCGGCACAATTTCGCTATACGACATCAATGCGCCGGATGCTCCAGTTGGTGCTCAAGCAACCGGGCAGCAAGACGTCGGTAACGGGGCATCGGGCATTCTGCACGTTCCTCTTGCACTGGATTGGGCCAGGAGTCAAGTAACGTTCAGCATTTCCGTGACGCAAAGCCTACCAAATACAAACGCGCCCGAGCAGCCTTTCAATGAGGTTAGTTGCGCTTCCGCAATCTGCCCGCTAAATCAGAACTGGTCAAACACATCTGACTTCAATTCCGTTTCTACTTCTAACCCCGATCAGACAAACAACTGTTTGAACAACTGCGCCTGCCCAATTCCACAAAACAGCATCGTCTACATCGAGCCGGCTGCCTTGCTTCAATTGAACCTTCTACCGGTAACAATCGTCTACAGTCCCGTTGGCTCGAAGGCGAAGAGTTCATTCACTCTCGATTCTCAAACCGGAACAAATGTGCAGTTTAGCCAATCCTCGCAAACGGTAAATGCGAGTACCGCCGACGATAAGGAAGCATTATCTGGGGGCTTGACGCTCCTAGGCTTCACAGCCTCAGGCTCCGGCACCTGGGACAATTCCGTTCTAAGCTCGCAGAGCATGACTTCTGGCCAGAACGTCTCCATTACAGACGCGGCGGACATCGGATACACTACGACCAATCCTTGGCCGTCATCTTGGCCACCGCTGGACTCGGTTACCTACGCAACACAGCCCTTCTGGAACGATCTTTTCCTGCTGGCTTTGAATCCGCAAATAGCGGCTTGGGATTACCCAAGGGGTGCAATTGTTGAGCCGCTTGGCAGCGCCACCCTCATTTATGCCTACGTTCAACAACTGGACCAGTGCGGAACACAGAAAAATGGGGTATTGACTGAGTTCTCTTCGCCAATCGCGGGAACGACCTCAAGTAGTAGCTTCGGCCTAACCAATTCCGAGTGCCTTGCCCTGTTACAGCTAGATCCCTTCTGGGTTGCCGACACTCAAAACGCGGTACCCGCCCCGGCACGTACTTTGCTGTCGGTTGGAAATCTCTCCGGCGGCACCGACCAAGTCGTGAACGAGAAGACCAGTGCGACGCTGGCTGTAACACAATCTCAAAACTCCACCTATACCTCGACAGTTACTGCCTCGGAGGCAAACAACTTCAATGACAGTTTTAGCGAGAATATTGCACAATTGATAGGCATCAACGGGGGATTATCGACGACAACGAGCAATACCAATGCATCAACTCTGACAGCTACGTACATCGCGCAGTCCGGATCAACGTTGGTGAACTCCGAGACGACCAGCAACGAAGTGTTTGATCCTCAGAACACGCAAACCGTGGGGATCGTCTTCTATCAAGATGCGTACCTGGGAGCCATCGCAATTCAGGACCTGTCTATGAGCTTTGGGCGCTGCAGGCTTTACCCGGGATTATGCGATGTGTATACGCCACCCAAGCCATGCTCTGGGGTGAATTTATGCGGAAGGTTTCCAATTCGAGAAAAGCCTATTCTATTCCAACCAATACTTCCCAACTTCGATAGGCACTTTTCGCGGCCAGTGCAGCAAGCCTCCCCCATTGCGGCAACTTACAAGCCGCTGCGGGATCTGCTTCCGGTTTTCTCCAAAATAGCTTTGCCCGCTGGATCTTTGAGCAAACTTCAAACCGTTTCCACAGGTGTCGCCGATTTGAGCAAAGCGCGGGTTCTAACAAAGAATCCCCCGCCGCCTCCCCAGCGCGCCCAGCCAAAACCGCTATCGGATAGGTGAGACCAGGACCACTTTTCACTTCCCCGAAGGAAATCTGGGGACCGGTCACCAGGTTCACGGAGCTCCTCAGTACTTGGATCATCTCCGAGTTCTTCTGGGACAACGAAGATCATCTGTATGTCGTTGGCTTCTCGCAGCAGGATCCGAACGGCCAGCTGCTTGTGTTTACGATTACTCCAACCTCAGTAACCCAGGCTCCTGGTTCACCGTACAAGATGGGCAGCTCGGAAAACGTCATCGTTCTGCCGAAAACGCCTCGTCCCGCTCTCTGATGCCCGGATCAGGCGACCACCACGAATGGACGCATCATGTCATTCGCTTCGTGCTCCAGGATGTGGCAATGGTAAAGATAGCGGCCGGCGAAACCTTCAAAGTGGATCATAATGCGCGTGACCACGCCGCCCGGGCATTGCACCACATCCTTCCAGCCCAGCTCGTGAACGGCCGGTAATTCCGGAGCCGCCGTGTAGCGCATCCGGCGATGCATCAGATATTCAAAGCGATCGAACACCTGGCGATTGAGAATCTGAAAGCGCACCAGGTGAAGATGCATGGGGTGCGTATCCTCGGTGAGATTAACGAACTCCCAAATCTCGGTGGTGTTCAGCGTCACAACTTCCGTCACCGCCTCCTGCCAGTACTTCCGGTTTAGCAACATCACCGTGGGATTTCCCGCTTTATCCTGAAATTCGTTCAGGGTGATCGTGCGCCTCTTCACTGCGGTGGCTGGATCGATGCGCGTGACCGAGCGCAGCGTCGTAGCAAGCGCGACTCGCGATTGCTTCGACTGCGAGTGCGGTGCAACGCGAAACTCCAGCATCGTTTGCACCCCTGTCCGCAAATAACTCTTTTGCCCGGCAAGCTCACGGAAATCGATCAACAAATCCGCCCTTTCGCCGGGAGCAAGGACCAGCTTCTCCATAGAGATGGGGGCGACGAGCAGACCCTGATCGGATCCAATCTGGTGGAATCTCTGTTGGCCCGAGAGCGAGAGCGTATAGAAGCGGCTGTTGGCCACGTTGAGGATGCGAAACCGGTACACCGCCGGCTCAACCTCCAGGTAAGGGCGCACTTTGCCGTTGACGCAGAGCGCATCGCCGGAAAATTCCGAAACCCAGGGATGGACCGGATCTGCGGACGTTGGATACAGTAACTGTCCGGACTTTGTTAGGAGCCGGTCATAGAGCACGAGCGGAATCTCCTGGGTCCCACGGGGAAGCTCAACGCGGTCTTCAACGGCATCGCGCAGCAACACCATGCCGGCAAGACCGGCGTAGATATTAAGACGATTGATCCCCATCGCATGGTCGTGATACCAGAGGGCGGTGGCGTCTTGCTGCATGGGATAGCGGCACACGCGGCTTCGACCGGGCAGATACCAGTCCTCAGGATATCCGTCGTCCGCGGTGCGGCTGCGGGCACCATGCACGTGCACCACGGCGCGCACGTCCGGGATGCCCGGACCACAGCCATGAAGGGAATGATCGATGGTGAAGAGGTGCCGTTCGGGAAGCAGATTCACCCACTCGATCTCCACCGGCTGGTGTGAGCGCAATTCGATCACCGGTGACAAGGGGTTCGCGCTTACGGCCCCGCGCCGGCCATCGCCGGCGGCGTAGCTCCACAACTTCGCCGGAGGCAAATCGCGATGCAGCGGCACCATCACTTCGCGCATGGTGACCGAGATTCTGCCTTGCGACGGGTAGATCGTCTCTGGCAGCGGCAAGGCATCGACGAATCCAGGCAAGGTGAGCGCGTTCAGCTGTGGTTTTTCCCGATCGTGGCGGCTGGCCTCGCTCTCTTGCCCTCGGGCAATGTCGAACGCCGGCACACGCGTTGCGCTGAAGCCAAGGCCGGCTGCTGCCGCGTTCTCGAGAAAGCTTCGCCTGGAAGACCGGGACAATGGGCACTCCGCTTCTTGCCATGATAAAAGAGCGGGCGCCCACGCCTGGGCAATTGCGTTGAACGGCTCGCCTCCGTGCAGCAGGAGAATCGCAACTTACAACTTTCTTGTGATCCTCCTGCTACTCGTCGCAGTCAGCTTGTAATCTGTTAATACTGATCGACCACGGCTACGCCCTGTGGCCGGACTCCCGTGGGCAGGCTAAAGACAATCGGCGTCCCCGTCTCTTCGATCGTTCCGTCGCTCTTGACGGTGAGGGTATGGAGAACATTGCCCTCGCCAACCGGAAGTGTCGCTGACGTGCGCTGAGAAAGCACGAAGAGAGATTTCCCGTCCTCGGATAGCGAAAGCTGGAAATCGTCGCCCACGCCTGCCAGGGTAAGTGTCTGTATTTCCACCGGCTCCTCGGGGTCGGTAGCGTCGTAAACGCTAACCTGGTTGGTGGCGGTGTCGGTGGTGTAGATCCTGCTACCGCTTTTGCTCACGCGTATCCAGCAGATGCCCTGGCCGGCGTTGGGCACGGTGCGCAGGAAGGTCAGCTCGCCCTTCTCGTTGTACTGGTAGACGCCCATTTTGTTGGCGGTGACGTAGCCTACATAAAGGATGGGCTGCGTGGGGTGACTCCACAAACCGAGCGGGAGGCGTGGAGTGGTAGCGCCGAACTCTGAGGCGGGCATGGCAATCGGCGCCAGCTGGTGAAGTTGCCCTTGCTCATCAAGCCGGAAATGCTGCAGCAGCCCTCCAAGGAAATCCGCGCCGAACAAAAAAGGAGTGCCGGCAGCGAAGTACGCCTGTGACGGTGAGCTGCCCGCCGCCACGCTCACAGTTGCCTGGAAGGGACGCGAAGTATCGTTGGTGTTGCTGCCTATCGGGGTTAAGGCGCCATCCCAGGCAACCTTCATCGTGGTGTAGTTGGGAAGAATCGTGGAGGGCCGCGCAAAGTCCCCACTCTGGTTGGCGACGAAGAGAGTGTTTCCAGCTAGAGCCAGGCTGACGGGATCGTTCCCTCCGGATGGGAAGGGCGAACCGTTCACCGGGGTAAGTGAGCCATCGTTCCCGATATGAAAAACGGCGATGCTGTCACTGCCGGCATTCACTGCAAATAGGAGTGTCTGCTGTGGATTCGTGATGACCTCCTGGTCCGAATCAAGCGGGCCAAGGTTGGGTCCGCTGTACTGTACTCCCGCGCCGCCGGTAAGAAACGGTGAGCCGGGCAGAGCTTTCAGATTGCCGTCGCTGCCCCGGCGAAATCCGTAAATCGAATTGCTGTTCGGCCCGGGGAGGTTGCTTTCCACATAGACGTACTGGCCTACGTCACTCGCATGAAGCAGGGAACAGGAACCGGCCACACAAGTGGCCGCTATGGCGAATATGAGAGGGTTCTTTCGCATGACATGGTCTCCAAACAGAGGATTAGCCGATCGTCCGCGCCTTTCGCAGGCGCGTCCGGCCCTTAGAGTGGAGATCGCTTGTGGAGGTTACAGCTCGCGCAAAAAAAATTAATTCGCTCCTGGAGAGCTAGCATGCAGCGCCTGAAGCGCTTCGAGATAGATCTCGAGCTGCATGTGAGAGAGGGCCGTCGCGATGCCATTTGCGGCAAAACTCGCGTCATCGAGAACGCGTTCAAACATCTCCGCTTCATAAATCCGGACGCCGGCTTCCCAATCTTCCCGCTCCGTCAACAGCCGTGCCAACTCCGCGGCATCCCGCATGGCATTGTTAACCCCACTACCCCCATAAGGCGACATCACGTGTGCGGCATCTCCCAACAGGGTGATGCCCCTTCGGTTAGCCCAGCGATGCCCGACCGGAAGCGCATGGATGGAGCGGCTCTGGACACGATCATTCCCGGCGCGGATCAGGTCCTGCAAGGCCGGCGCCCAATCGTTGTAGAGATCGAGCAGCTTCCGCCGCACATCGTCAGGATCGGAGAAATCGAAATGGCGTGCCGGCCAGTCTTCAGACACCCTCATGGAGGCGTACACCCGAACATGAGCATTTGCATTGCGCTGCGCTATCAGGCCCTTGGCGTCCCCATAGGCCGCCATCATGCCATGTCCCACAAGTCGCGCCAATGCTGGATACCGCGTGTCGATATCGTCGATCCCGAGCTCGATGAACGTCACCCCGGTGTACTGCGGCAAATAGGACGAGACCAGGGGGCGAACTGTCGACCAAGTACCATCTGCTCCCACCACCAGGTCGAATGGGCCTGCGCTTCCCTTCTCGAAGACCAGATCGTACGATCCCTCCACCCGCGGACGCACCTCCTCCAATTTGTGCCCCCACGCGATCGTGTCCTCCGGCAGCGACGACATGAGCAGATCCCGCAGCTGCGTTCTGTCGATCTCCGGGCGATCGAACGCACCCTCTCCGGGGTCGTCGAAAACAGCATGGGCATTTTTGTCGAGCAAGCGCATCCCCTGGTCTTCATAGCGAGCCTGGCGGCGGAACTCCTCCATCAAGCCGGCGACCCGCAAAGCAAACTGTCCGAACCCGGGATCAAGATCGAGCGTGCCGCCTTGCGGACGCGCGAGCGCATCCGCATCTGCCTCGAAGACCGTACACTTGACGCCGTTGATATGCAGAATGCGGGCAAGGGTCAATCCACCTGGGCCTGCTCCGATGATGGCGATGCGTGGTGTGGGCATTACAGTCAATATAAATCGCGGCCCGATTATTCCGTTCTCAAGGCCTGCACGGGATTGATGGAGGCTGCTCGCCGGGCCGGGATGATTCCGGCTACGCATGCTGCAATCGCCAGGGTCACAATGGCGCCGGCCATTACGTGCGCGTCCGCCCCGGTGATCTCATACAACTGGGTCTTCACAAACCGGACCGACAGCATCGCCACCGGCACCCCGATGGCAAGCCCCAGTAAGGTTTGCACCACTGCCCCGCGCATGATCATGGCGATTAAGCTCATACGCTCCGCCCCCAGGGCCATGCGTACGCCGATCTCAGAGGTCCGTCGGACTACCCCGTACGCGGTGACTCCATAAAGACCAATCGTCGCCAGCAGCAGCGCTAATCCGCCAAACAGGGTGGACAACCGCGACACCATCCGCTCTTCTGTAAACCGCTCGGCGATCTGTGCGTCAAAGGTCTGAAACTTTACCACCGTCAGGTTAGGGTTGATTTCCGCAAGTGTCCTGCGGGTGATCGTCTCCAACTCGCTCATCGGCCGCGCGGTCTCCAGCACCATGGTTCCGGCATAAAGCGAAAGATCCTTCTCGATCGGGTCCTTGTCACTCCGATTACGCTGCATGATGGGCACGAAATACATACAGTGATCCTTCCAGCGCACATCGCTATAAGCCGTGTCCTCGACGACACCCACCACCTGAAAGTCTCCGGGAGAATGTTGTGGGCCGATCCTTTGTCCAATGGGGTTCTTATCCTTAAAGAATTTCTTTTGAAACGCCTGGTTCACCACTACCACCGGCGGCGCGGTTGAAGTGTCGCGCACTTCGATGCCGCGCCCCATCACTACGTGGGTTCCCACCGAGTCAAGGTAATCGGCATTGGCCTTGATAAACGAGGCAAGGTAATGCTCACCCGGTTGCCCCTGCACCGCAAGCACGTTGCTCCAATTGTTGTCTTCCATCGGCGTGTAGTTTGAAATACCAACCTTGATCACTCCCGGTATCGCATGGAAGCGTTCTTCCATCGTCCGGTACAGAGCCTCCAATTGGGTCTGCGAGTACCCCGCACCTTGCGGATTGATGTGAACGATGTACCGGTTCTTCGCATCCAGCTTCATGTTCATTCTCTCCAGCTTGTTCAGGTTCTGCGCAAACAGGCCCGCTCCCACCAGAAGCACCAGCGAGAGCGCCGCCTGCAGCACTACCAGCACCGGCTGCAGCAGCGATGCTCCGCCGGCAGTTGTTCTCGTTCCGCTGCGCAACGCATCTGCGGGATTCGCCTGCGCCGCGAGCCAGGCCGGCGCCACCCCAAACAAGATGCCGGTGACCAGCGAAACTCCAAAGGCAAAGCCGATCACCGCGAGCGAGGGCGCAGCCGCAATCGGCACATGCTGCACCCCGGGGAAAGCCAGCATCAGCAGCATGCGTGTCCCGCCATACGCGATCGCCAGCCCAGCCAGCCCGCCTATCGTCGACAGCAGGATGCTCTCGGTCAGCAACTGGCGCACGATCCTTCTCCGCATCGCCCCAAGCGCCGAGCGTACCGACATCTCGGTGCGCCGGCCCATGCCCCGCACCAGCATCAGATTGGCGATGTTGGCGCAGGCAATCAGCAGCACCAGCCCTGAGATCCACATCAGAAGGTGCAGGTGAGAGGCATATTCCTCCTGCATTGTCTGGATGCCCGCGCCGCCCGGCGTCAACACCACGTGGACCCTCGGCAATAGCTGTTTGCCACGTTCTGTTGGGAAATCGTTTTGCGTCGCAAAGATCTGCCGCACCAGCGCATTCACCTTCTCCTGCAAGGGACCAAGCGCAACTCCCGGCTTGACCCGCCCAACCATATAAAGCCAGACGGTCGTCGGATCATGCACATAAGGAGCACTGGCCAGGGTGTCCATGGTTTCAATCGGCAGGTAGAAATCTGGCGGCGTACTGGTTAGCCGGTCGCCATAGTACCCGCGCGGTGCGATGCCCACCACCGTCACCGCCTTGGTGTTCACCCAAAACGTAGATCCAGTCACAGCAGGGTCGCCGGCATACTCACGCTGCCAGGTCGCAAAGCTCATCACCGCGGTGGGTGGCGCACCTGGCAAATCATCCGAGTCGGTCAACAACCGTCCGGCCGCGGGGCGCAGCCCAAATGTCCGAAAGTAATTTCCTGAGACAAACTCGCCCACCACCGAGGCCGCCTTGGCCTGTGTTCCATCCCGCCGGGCGACGATCGGGCGATAGGTGAAGCCCGCCTGCATGGCCGCCAGCTCCTCAAACTCCGGCAGGCTCTTCTTCAACTGTTGATACGTGTCCGTGGAAAAATTTGAGTAATTGCCGTTGTCTCTCACAACGTTGCCGCCTACGCAGCAATCGTGGCCATCATTGCCCAGATGGATCAGGGTTTGCGGATCGGCCACCGGCAGGTTCTTCAACAGCACCGCATTCACCAGGGTAAAGATCGCCGAGTTCGCACCGATGCCCAGGGCCAGTGTCAGCAGCGCGGTGGTGGTAAATCCTGGCGTCTTCCGCAACTGCCGCAGGGCGTAGCGTAAATCCTGCATTAGCATCGTCATCGTCCCTCCTGGGTGGGTTGCGCAGATGAAGTCTACAGTGTGCCTTCCTCCAAACTCGACACACCTGTAGCGCTACTCTATCTATCGCTTACATACGCAGCGAGCCGCGGAAAGTTCCCCACAGGTTGATGAGCCGCATCGAGCGCGGACGACACCCCGCTGGTTACCTCTCCCGTTGAATTGTCCAGAAGGATCACCGCCCCATTTTGCGGCGAGCTCTGGCTGAAATCGAACATGTTGTCGAGCGTGCCGGCGATGCTGTCGAACGACCCGCCGCCGATGCGTTGGCTGGCAAGAAATACGTCTTCAATGAAGCGAGGAATCGAGCTCTGGTCGGTGACCGTGGAGTCGATGTAATTACTTTTGGCCCAGGGTGAGATTACAAGCAGGGGCAGGCGTGGGCCATATCCGCAGCGGCCCTGCGCATGTGCCGTGCTGGCATTCACCCCAGGCAGCGCATTCGCCGCCGTTGCCTTCGAGCTGCCGCATGTACCGGTCCCGTTCAGGGCATCGACCGCCGTCGCCGAGCCATTCACGATGTTGATCAGCTGATCGTACCAGCCATCGGAGTCGTCGTAGGCGATGATGATGGCGGTGCTCGACCAGAACTGGGACTGTTCAATTGCATTCACCATGTTGACGATGAATGTCTGCTCGTCGAGCGGATCGGAATAGCCTGCGTGGCCCTCCTGGTATGCCGGAGCCTTCAGGAAGCTGACCGCAGGCATGTTGCCGGCCGCCAACGCACTGCTGAAATCCTGGATGTCGTATTGATGATTGGCCGCATCGCCATTGGTGCCTATCGCGGCTACAGAGGTTGGCCGCGTGTGCTGGAGATTCCGCGTCGTGGCGTAGTACTGGAAGGGCTCATGTTCCGCAACGTAGTCGAGTGAGGTCTGGCCGGTCACCGCGGAGGTAGTCGAACGCGTGCAGCCGGTTGTACCGTTGGCGTTGGTAATGGTGAGGTCAAAGCCGCCCTGGAACCATCCCCAGCTAATATTGCCGGCCGTGAGCAGATCGCCGATGTTTTTGCCGGTCATCGAGACCGCGGGACCGGTCGTGCTGGAGCAGACTTCGCCATCAGGGTAGGCGTCGTCGACCAGCGTAAAACCGCCGCTGCCATCACTCACAATAGCGCTGCTCGCGTTTTGCGCCGCCACGGCCCCATTGGTTTGCCCGGAGACTAAATTGATAGCCCCCACGGTAGACGGTCCGAACGTAGTGCCGAACGACTGATCGTTCAAGGCATAGTGCTGCGCGTAATTCCACAGAGCGCTCACGGTGTTGCCGTCGTAGTAGCCCATCGTCAGGCCCGTGGTGGCGGCAACGGAACCAGCTCCTGTGCTTCTCGCCAAAGCGGCAGAATCCGCCGCGCCGACGGAGAAAGGAAACAAATCCATCGCGCCGTTGTCAAAAGCTATTTGTTCTGGAGTGTATTTGTGGTCCTGGTCCGCCGTCGCCGCCTGCGTCCTGTCGAGACGAAACGGATTTGTGGCGCCGGCTCCATTCTTTGTGTTGGATTCGTTGGGATTTGCACTTAACAACCCGCCGCTCAAACCGGTAGGAGTCGTAGTTCCCTCGGCCGCTGTGAACTGAGGCTCCCCAGAAAGATTGGCTGCTGCCGGATAGGTTGCAAAGTAATGATCGAACGAAACGTTTTCGCCGAAGATCACGACGATATGCTTGATCGCTTTGGACGGTGAACTGGAGCCAGAACCAGGAGTTGAACCGGAAGTCGACGTACCAGAGGAGCAAGCGGCCAGGAAAACCAGGAGAGAAAGGTAACTCGCTAAGACTCTTCCCATGCAGATATACCTCACTAGCCAGAGATGCACATTTTCTCATTGACGGGTGTAGCAACGGGCCATGAGTTCTGAGAAGCTTCAGAACCGCGAAGCGAGAGATATCTTTCGATAATTGATGGCTATTCGACATACGACCCCCATGATTAGGGTATGACCCCCAGGTCAGGATGACGATTCAGTGGGAGTTCTGACGAAAAACATCCCAAACAAATTAGCGTTGATGGGCCACCCATCCATACTCGAGTTTTTATTCGTTTTTTCCGGGCTGGCTGAGCTGTTGCCACGGTTTTCCTCGCCCGGCGTGTAAGATGGGGTTCCATGGACGAGGAAACGCAGCCTGCAGAACCCGCCACTGACTGGGCCGATCTCCGCGCTCAAGCGGCTAAGCTCGGCATCACGCTAAGCCAGCTGCAGCAGCTACAGGCCGAGAAGAAGCAAAGGCTTGCCAGAAAGAGCCAGCACGTGGGCCCAAACAGCAACAAAGGTAACCCTCCTAAGCCCTAGCGCCACTCTAACGAATGCGCCGCGATTCGTGCTTGCGGCTTCCGTTGAGCCGGATTGACTATACTTCGGGCCGGCCGAAGCGCATGCTTATCTTATTAACCCCGAAGTATCTGCGGCCTCCTCAAGATACTCGAAACGCCGGCTTGACCTCCCGGCCCAGCTAGCGCTTTTGCTGTTCACGGCAATGCTATTCGGAAGAGGACATATGTGCTTTCCGCTCAAGCTCCACGCGTTTTCGTTGTTGACGATGAACCCGTCATCGCTTCCACTCTCGCCACCATCTTGCGAATGCACGGATTCTCCGCGAAGTTCTTCACCTCTCCGTTGGAAGCTCTAACCGCCGCCAGGGCCAAATCTCCTGATCTGCTCATTTCGGATGTCGAGATGCCGGGCTTTTCCGGGATTGATCTTGCCATCCAGATGAGAGCGCAGTTCCCCACCTGCAAGATCCTGCTCCTTTCCGGGCGGCCGGCCACGTTAGATCTGCTGGACGCCGCCCGCGCCGAGGGTCACGACTTTGATTTGCTGCTGAAGCCTGTTCTTCCCACCGAACTGCTCTCGGAGATATGGAAAAAGGTTGGTAGCACGAGCGATGTCTGCGGCGGTTGAAACCACCACCGGAAGCCGGCCGTCTCCGGTGGACCCGCGAAAGCTGGTTCTATGTCGCCTCTTCTCCAGCCGCTGGGAAAGCGGGAAACTCCTCCTGATATTTCACGGTATGGCCGCCACTGGAAATCTCCAGAGCACAGATCAGCATCGTGCGATCCGCGGAAAGTGACAGTCGCTCCATCACTTCGATCTCCTGGCCGTCAAACGACTGCAGCGACTGATAAACCAGTGCCTTTTCGTCCCAGTAGTGAAATCCTTGCCGCCCAAACGGCGTCCCTTCGTGCATACCGGCAGATCCACTCCCGCTCATGCCTCCGATCGTCCCAGGTTTGCGCGTCTCACGAAATCGCTGTTCGACCAAACCCCTGTAATTTCGCGCGCGCCGCTTCATGCGCTCTATTTCAGGGCGTCGCGGCGGAGGATTGAGAAGGTTTTCGAGCATAGCCCCGGCATGCACAAGAAGTCCCTCGGGAAACTGATCAATGACGGCCTTCAATTCGTCGCGTGTCGGCATGGTGGTCGCCTTTCCTCCATGCACCGCATGATAACCGACGGTCTTGAGCCTCCCTAGGGCGCCGCGCGGCTCATTGAATTGGACGGCAGCATGGGTCGAGCGTCGTCGTTCTGCCCCTCACAGCTTAGCCGGAAAGCTGCTTCGCGATGCAACGGTGGGTGGCCCAGGTCTCGCTTCTGAAACCTGGGAATTTTGCAACCGAGAACAGCCATAGTGACAAAAGTAAATCAGGTTGACGCCGGTCCACGGCAATCCATATTCTCGCTTTAGTCTCCGGTTGCCGGTAGTCCAAATAATCACAAGGAGGACTCGTGGTCGACTCTGGGGCCCCCACCATCGGGCCCGGCCCATCAGCCTCTGACGCAGGAGCCACGGTATCCGCGGCGCCGGCCGGCTCTGCCCCGCCGCTGCCGGCGAGCATCGGCCGTTATCGCATCATCCGCCTGTTGGGCGAGGGCGGAATGGGCGCCGTCTACGAGGCCGAGCAGGATCAGCCCCGACGCCGCGTCGCCCTCAAGGTCATTCGGGCCGCGTGGGCGAGCCCGGAACTGCTGCGCCGCTTTGAACAGGAGTCGCAGGCGTTGGGCCGGCTCCACCATCCCGGCATTGCCCAGATTTACGAGGCCGGCAGTGCCGACACCGGCTTCGGCGTACAGCCCTTCTTCGCCATGGAGCTCATCCAGGGCAAACCGCTGGTCGATTATGCCGACCTGAACCACCTCGATACCCGGCAGCGGCTGGCCCTGATGATTCAGGTCTGCGAAGCTGTGCAGCACGCTCACCAGCGAGGCATCATCCACCGCGATCTAAAGCCGGGCAACATTCTGGTCGACGAAAGTCGGCCAGCCTAAGATCCTGGACTTCGGCATAGCTCGGGTCACCGACATGGATGCCGAGGCCACGCGCCAGACCGACCTCGGCCAACTGCTGGGCACGCTCGCCTACATGAGCCCGGAGCAGGTTATGGCCGATCCCCTGGCGATCGATACGCGCAGCGATGTCTACGCGCTGGGCGTGATTCTTTACGAGCTGCTCACCGGCAAAATGCCCTACGAGCTGTCGCGTGTGTTGCATGAGGCGGTGCGCACCATCCAGCAGGTCGATCCGGCGCAGCTGAGCATGGTGAACCGCGTGTACCGCGGCGACATTGAGACCATTGTCGCCAAGGCGTTGGAAAAAGATAAGAACCGCCGCTACGCCTCACCCGCGGATCTGGCCGCGGATATCCGGCGCTATCTTGAAGACCAGCCGATCACCGCCAAACCGGCCAGCACCAGCTATCAGCTGCAGAAGTTCGCGCGCCGGCATAAAGGTCTGGTCGCGGGCATAGCGGCGGTCATCCTGGTGCTGTTGCTCGGCATGGCGGCCACTACCTGGGAGGCGATACAGGCGCGGCGTCAGTCTCAGATTGCGCAAGCGGTGAACGACTTTTTACAAAATGATCTGCTGGCCCAGGCCAGCGCCTACCGTCAGGCCAAAGCCGATCCCGACCTCAAGGTGCGCACCGCGCTCGACCGCGCCGCTCAGAACATCCAGGGCAAGTTTGAGAAGCAGCCGCAAGTGGAGGCCGCCATCCGCTCCACCATCGGCAACACCTACAGCGACCTCGGCCTCTATGCGGAAGCGCGTAAGCAGCTGGAGCAGGCGTTAGATCTGGACCGTCGCACGCTCGGCCCGGCGAATCCCAAGACTCTGGAAACCATGCTCAGTCTGGAAAAAACCGAGGAGTCGCAGGGCCAGTATGCCGAGGCCGAGCGGCTCGGCGAACAATTGCTGCAGACCAGCCGGCACGTCCTGGGCCCGGAGCATCCCGACACCCTCAAGGCAATGAACTGGCTCACGTCGGTCTATGACGACGAGGGCAAAGACCTGCAAGCCGAACCGCTGGCGGAGCAGGCGATGGCCATCAGCCGCCGGGTGCTGGGCGACGACGCTCCCGGCACCGTCGCCAGCATGCACTTTCTCGGCATCATCGAGTACGATCTGGGCAAATACGCGCAGGCCGAGGCGCTCTTCAGCAAGACGCTGGAGATCAGGCGGCGCGTGCTCGGCCCCGAACATCCCGACACCCTGGCCTCGATGGAGAATCTGACCTCTACCTTCGACCGTGAGGGCAAGTATGCGCAGGCCGCAGCGCTCGACGAACAGATCGTGAAGATTAGGCAGCGTGTGCTTGGTCCTGAACATCCTGACACGCTGAACTCCATGTCGAATCTGGCACTCGACTATGAAGATGAGGGCAAGTACCAGCAGGCAGAGAAACTCGATAGCCAGACGCTTGAGCTGCAGCGCCGGGTGCTGGGTGCGGAGCATCCGGCGACTCTGCGCTCCATGCACAATCTGGCCAACGATTACCGGTATGAGGACAACAAGGCGCAGGCTGAGGTGCTCGACAGTCAACTTCTGGAAATCAGGCGCCGGGTGCTTGGCCCGGAGAATCCCGACACCCTGTGGTCCATGAGCAATCTTGCTCTGGACTACCGGGATGAGGGTAAATTTGTGCAGGCCGAGGTCCTCGACAGCCAGACGTTAGAGCTGCGGCGGCGCGTGCTGGGCGCTGACAATCTCAACACGCTGCTCTCTGTCAGCGAGTTGGCCCGTGATGAAGCGGCCCTGGGAAACTATGCGCAAGCCGAGGCACTGTATCGAAAAGCCCTTGCGATGAACCCCAACAGCCAGGTGCTTCTCGAAGGCCTTGCGTGGTTTCTCCTGGCCGCGCAGGATCACCATCTGCGGCGTCCGCAGGAAGCGCTGGAACTCGCCAGGGCGGCGGTCAAGGGCAAAGCAGAGTCGGCTGACAACCTGAACATCCTGGGTCTGGCCGAGCTGCGCAACGGCCTTTGGGATGAGGCGATTGCCACCCTCGACAAATCTGCCAAGCTGCACCAGGGGGCGGACGCCACGAACCTCTTCTTTCAAGCCATGGCTCGGCGGGGCGGCGGAGACAAAGCCGAGGCTGAGCTTCGCTTTGCGCGCGGCGTGGAAGCCGCAAAAAAGGACGCCCCCACCGATCCGGAGTTAAGGATGTTCTGGGCAGAGGCTGCCGAAACCTTGGGCAAGCCTGGCCCAGTGGCGACGCGAGCAGAAAAGGGCGACCGGCTCCGTTCCGATTGACGCGGTGATGCTCCGAGAAAACGCTGGTTCTTTGCATCTCCAACTCCAGACAAAAACGTCATCCTGAGCGGAGCGCCTCACAGATTTATCGCGTGACACAGCGCTGAGTGCGCGGAGTCGAAGAGCCTGTCCTGAGCGTAGCCGAAGGAACCCCGGCGGTGCTTATCGTGCCCATGCTGTTTTGAGCTTTTCGACCACGAAGCCCGAGAACAGGATCGAATTCGGGATGGATGTGCGAATGAGGTTGAGCTTCTTTTCGAACCGCCAACCTTTGCGTTGTTGGGAAAGACCGTCGTGGGTCAGCCAGGAGAGGGCTTCGGTGGTTGAAAAGCTCCGAACGGCATGGGCAAAATAAACACCGTCGGGGTCCTTCGACTGCGCGCCATCAAGCGCTGTGTCACGCGATAAATCTGTGAGGCGCTACGCTCAGGATGACGATTTTGTGGGAGTTTGGAGGAAAAACATCCCAAACAAGTTGGCTGAATACGCAGAACCTCCAGGGTGCGGCCTTAGGCCGCACCCCGAGCCGCGTTTGTTCTCCGCCTCTACTCATCCCTGACGCTGCGCACCACGCCGGTGATGGGCACCGCGCCAAAATGGTTAGAGCCAGGCATGCCAAAAGTCAGGGTGATATTGGAGAATTCAACATCACTGCCGCCCGTGATGGTTATCGCCAAAGGTGTTGGTGAAACGGGCGCGGGGTTTCCGTTGAGCGTAACCGTGGCCGGCCCGCTTATCTGGAATCCGCCAGTCGCCAGCCGTGTGACCTCGCAGTCGACCAGAGAGATGTGGTGGGTATGGGGGTTCCTCATCGTCGGATCGAAATCCCCCTTGTTTTCACTCAATACCCAACCATCCGACAGTTCCATGTTCAGGGCCGCGTAAAACTCCGCCTTGCCTGAGTCCGTCAACTTCAGAGACCATGGGCCGCGAATCTCATACGGACCCGTCGTGGTTGGCGGCGTACCGGTTGTGGCTTGGGGCGAATATCCGTTAATCACCCCGTTGAATTCCTTGTGTGCCAATCTTTGAGCCAGCGCGCTGCTGCCAACCGCCAGCACCGCGATCATGGGTACCGCCCGCCGGAAAACTTTGCTCTTCATGAAATTCCTCCAATTTGACTGCGCACTTCAAATCCACGGAAACCATCGATCACGCTGCCAGGCACCTTCAAGCGGTAAGGCGCAGCATGCCCGCCATAACCCGGTTTGCCGTCAAATGCAGCGTTTTGCCGTGCCTTTGCCGGGTGGCGGAGGCTACAATTTGGGTTCCCGGGTAAGTCCATACCGCCCAGGAGACGCGATGAGCAAACCATCCCCAGGTACGCCGGCACCCGAAAGACCACTGGACGACCGGCTGGATTCGTGGAAGGAAATAGCGGCCTACCTCAACCGCGATGTAACCACTGCGCAGCGCTGGGAGAAGCGGGAGGCGATGCCGGTTCACCGTCACCTGCATGACAGGATGGGGTCGGTGTACGCCTCCCGGGCGGAGTTGGACGCGTGGGCGCGCAGCCGGAATGTTCAGGCAGCCAGCCAGAACGGAAACGAGGCCTCGCCGATTCCCCCTGCGCCGCTGCCGCAACCGGAGATACCGGCCCCTGGGGCAAAGACGAAGTATTTCGTGCTGCTGGCAGCGGCGGCCGCGCTGGCGATCGGCGCCGTCATCTGGCTTTTGCGGACCGAGTACTTCTGGCGAAACCCCATCGCGGACGCACGCTTTCAGACCATCACCGACTTCGGTGGAGTGGAGCAGGCCGCTACGGTGTCACGCGATGGTCATTTTGTCGCGTTCGAGTCGGACCGGGACGGACAGATGGACGTTTGGGTTACGCAGGCCGGTTCGGGACAGTTCCACAACTTAACTCGCGGCAGCGCGCCGGAACTCGTAAATCCATCCATCCGCGCCCTGGGGTTCTCCCCCGACGGATCTCTGGTTACCTATTGGGTCCGTAGACAAAATGGCTCGAACGAAGGCGACATCAGCGTTTGGGCGGTGCCCACGCTGGGCGGAACGCCAAGACCATATCTTGAAGGCGTGGCCGAGTACGACTGGTCGCACGACGGCTCCCGGCTCGCCTACCACACTCCCGGGCCCGGAGACCCGCTGTTCGTGTCCAACGGCAACCTTTCATCGGCGCCCATCTTCGCGGCGCCGGCCGGACTCCACTCTCACTTTCCCTCATGGTCGCCCGATACGGCATATATCTACTTCGTCCAGGGCGCCCTTCCAGACAAATTGGACATCTGGCGTATCCCTCCAACCGGCGGAACTCCGGAACGGATCACCTCGCACAATGCTCGCGTGAGTCATCCCGTGCTATTGGATCGGCGCACGCTGATGTACCTCGTCAGCGATTCCGACGGAGCCGGCCCATGGCTTTATGGCATGGACGTGGAGCGCCGCGTTCCCCACCCGCTTACCACTGGCTTTGAACGGTACACCTCGCTAGCCGCCAGTGCGGACGGCCGCCGCCTGGTTGTGACGACCGCAAATCCCAGGACAACACTGTGGCGCCTGCAACTCGGTGATTCATCCACCGAAGTGTCGACGGCGGATCCAATTCCTCTGGCCACCGGCGCGGGGTTCTCCCCACGACTGGGTCCGGATTATCTGGTGTACGTTTCTGACACCGGCTCGAGCCAGAGTCTCTGGAAACTGGCTAACGGAGCCAGCACCCAATTGTGGAGCGGCCAGGGAGCTCGCCTGATTGGCGGCCCGGCAATCTCCTCAGATGGGCAGCATATCGCATTCTCGGTCCGGCAAAACGGCCGAACGCTCTTGTTCGCCATGCACGCCGACGGCACCAACGCGCGGATTGTTACCGATTCGCTCGACCTGCAAGGCGCTCCGGCGTGGGCACCCGATGGCCAATCGATCACGGCGGCGGCCGGCGACAGCGGAGTTACCCATCTCTTCCGCGTGCCCCTCGACGGCCGTTCACCCGCTCCTTTTTGTCCACGAATACTCAGTCGATCCCGCGTGGGCGCCCGACGGCCGTTTCGCTGTCTATTCGGGGCCCGACATCGGCACCGCGTTTTCGGTGAAAGCCGTTACCCCAGAAGCCGCAACACATCCTCTTCCTGCCTTACAGCTCACTCGCGGCGCTCGACACCTGGCCTTCCTGCCGGGAGGACACGCACTCGTGATCCTGAGAGGAGAGATTCAGCATAAGAATCTCTGGCTCATTGACTTGAAGACTGGCGCCGAAAGGCAGTTGACAAACCTCGCTCCCGGCTTCGACATTCGCGATTTCGACATCTCCCCGGATGGCCGTGAGGTTGTACTTGAACGCGTGCAGGAGCGTTCCGACGTGGTGATGCTGGATCTTCCCCGGCGGTAAGTCGCTTCCGCCAATTAGTCGTGAGAAAAGGCGACCTTGTGAACCAGAGCCTGGAATTGCGGATCGGGGCGAAGATCGTCGAAGCGGGAATCGTACGGCAGGTAGATAAGCCAGTTAGACCGAAGCTGGTAAGCGCGGTTCAAAGAGATCTGCGCCTTCTCTTTGTCGCCGACAGCCGTCCACGCCGCCGCAACATAGTAGTCAGGGATAGAATCACCGTGCGATCGGGCCACCACCGCTGACAGGTCACGGCTGGCTTCGGCTCGTTTACCCGTCCTGGCCAACTCGTAGTCAAGAAGAATATGAGTGATCGTGCTATCCCTCTCCAGGGCTTCGGCCTGGTTGAGCTCGGCCATCGAACGCTTGTCCGCATTCATCTGGCCATACGCCAGTCCCATCAGTTGGTGGGCCGGAACGAAATCGGGATATAACTCAAGCACCCGTTTGCATTGGTCCACCGCTTGCTCATCGCGGCGAAGCAGAAAGTAGCCCCAGGCCAGCGAGGTTTGTACGCTGGGCGAAACAGGATCCAGCTCCGCCGCGTGCTTCATGGCGACGATACCCTCTTCGCCTCGGCCCATCCCGAACAGCGCATAGCCGTAATATTGGTAGGCCACCGCGTAGTTGGGGTCGATGGCGATGGCAGCCCTGAATTCCCGCTCCGCGCCCTGCCAGTCCCAGTCATAGTCAGTGAGCGTGGAAAGCAAGGAGACATGGGCTTCGGCCAGGGTGTTGTCCATGGACAACGCTTGCAGGGCCGCAGCCTTGGCCCGAGGGTAGGCCTCGGAGGGCGGGGCGAACTGGTAAAAACCCTGCAGCTGATAGCAGTCGGCAAGCGCCGCGTAGGCACGGGCATACCTGGGATCGATCAGTATGACCTGGTGCAACAGATCGATGGCTTTGGCCAGGGAGTTTTGCGTTCGCATGCTGGCGAAGAACTCCGCCTTCATGTACTTGGCATAGGCCTCGGGACGGTTGGTGTCGGCGCTGGTCTTGACTGCACTCATCCCGATATGCGGTATCAGGGCGCTTGACACCTGCTGCGCAATCGAATCTTCGGTGTTGAAGATGTTGCTGTTATCCGTGGTGAAGTTGCCCGACCAGAGATCCGCGCCGGTAGCACTGTCAAGCAATCGCACGGTGATGGCGATCTTATTATCCACACGATGAATCTCTCCGCTTACCAGCGCCTGGACCTCCAATTTGCTGCCGGCCGATGCAGTATCCGGCTGGGGACCCAGGATGGACTCCACAGTCGTGGAAGAACGCACCCTCAACTGGGGGACGGTGCCCAGTTTGGCAGCCACAGCGTCGGCAAGCCCAAGACCCAGATATTGATCCTCTTCTTTGTTTCCCTCGGCACGAAAGGGCAGCACGGCAAGCGAATGGATGGCTGCCGGCGCAGGAACAGGGCTCTGGGCGCGGCCGTGGACGCGGTATGTATAGGAGAAGAAGGTCAGCAGGCCAATGAGAGCCAATGGAAAGGAAATGAGCCACGCTCGAGCGGGAATCCGGGAGGATGGCGCCCGATTTACCTCCGGCGCCAAGACCCTGCCAGAGCGTACCGCGGAGGCAGCCCTTTCCGATTCGGTAGTTACTTCAGAGTGGCTCAGCGGCGGATCGGCCACGGCCGAATTCGACGGCAACTCCTGGAATGGACCGACATAACGATAGCCAAGCCCCCAGCGAGTCTCGATAAAACCGGAACCTTCTTCCCCACCCAGGGCCCTGCGTATGCTGCCGATGGCCTTGCTGAGGCTCTGGTCGTAGACCTGCTTGCCATCCCAAAACCGCTCCAGTAGCTCCTCGCGGTTGACCATCCGGTGACGATTTTCAACCAGCCACAGAAGTACCTGGTAGGGTTTGCGTTGCAACGGAATGCTGCGGGCGCCAATAGTCAGAAGTTGCTTATCGGGATCGAGGCAAGCGGAACCTAGGACAAACATTGCAGTGCAACCTGTTTTTCAGGGGGAGAACCGCAGTATATCGAGTCAGGCTAACGATTTCATATTTAATTCCGAATTGGGTTGGAATCAGGTAGGGATTTTCAGGGATAAACAGCCTACCCTTACTCCGGCTAACGGGCATTGCCCGGCGACAGGAAAAATCAGTTTACGGAACAGACGTTCTCCTGGGACCAACCGGGCCGGCGTCCGGAGGGGTAATGCAACTGCCAATCGGAAAGCCACAGAAATCTCCCCTAGCCAACAGGTCTACGGTCCAGCTCGCGGTGGTCACCTTCGCCCTCGTGGCCGGCGCTTTCCTTCAGAGTTCCGTGGCTTATGCCGCCGGTCAAAACCAGGAGCCGGGCCAGAGATCGGCTCGCACGCATCGTGCTCCCAGGCCGAAACTTACGGGAAGCGACGGCTCCCAGACTGGCATAGCCAGCTTTCAGGGCAACTTTACAACCATCGGAGCCCCGCCCGGTGACGTGATCGGACTTTACCGCATGCCGGACTGCTCGCTAACGCTGGCCGCCGCCTCCTACAACATCGGCGCCGGTACTTATATGCAAACCATCGATATGCCGGGTTACGAGCGGTTGCTGCATACAGAGGCGCAGCTCACCACCACCCCCGATGTCTTTGCTGCAGGCTGTCCGGTGCAGCCGACTACGGGTACCGGCTCCGCACCAGGTATTTTCGTGGGCAACACAACCACCGGAATCAGCGTTTTCGCGGCGATTGGACTTACTGCCTCAGCTAGCAACGGCCTCTACATTCTGTCCGGTGTAACCACCTTCAGTTTCACCTCGTTCGCCTTAGCCACGGCCGGCGTTCTGACTGGGGGAGACCTCAACGGAGACGGCAACCGCGACTTGGTCATTACCAGCAACGGTATCGACAACAAAGGGGGCTCCGTTTACGTCCTGCTGGGCAACGCTGACGGTACGTTTCAGACCGCCGTCACCTACCCAACCGCCGGCGCCTCAGCCACCGCCGCCGTGATCGACGACGTCAATGGAGACGGAAAGCTGGATATCGTCTCGGTCTCCAATACCCAGGAGATTTCCGTCCTCCTGGGAAAAGGTGACGGCACCTTCGCCGCCGCCCAGAATTTTGCCGCGCCCACCCTGCCCGGCTATACCAACACCACCTCCACACCCATCATCAACCTGATCACCGCTGACCTCAGGCACATCGGCAAGAAAGACATTATCTGCTCCAACGGTGCGGTGCTCCTGGGCAATGGCGACGGCACCTTTACTGCGGCTTCGGCTCCAGCCTTTCCTTACGCCACTGGCTCTAGCAACTTCGGGCCAAACCTCGCCAGCGGTGACTTGAACAATGACGGCAAGCTCGACTTAGTCCTCAGTACCGGAGGCAGCATCCTGACCTATTTGGGCAAAGGGGACGGTACCTTCACGCCAGGCAACAGCTACGCCACCATCAATTCCTACGGCTTTGTGGCGGTCACCGACCTTGATGGAGACGGCAACGCCGACATCTATGTCGGCCTGGGCGATGGCGGGGCGTATGGCGGCGACAGCTCCGCTCCCAACATGTCGTACGCCCTCATGGGTCATGGCGACGGCACTTTTTCGGGCGCTCCCGCGATCCTCGGTTCGTATACCGGCACCAACCTTGGCGACGTCAACGACGACGGCCTGCCCGATATCATCACCAACACCCCCGGACCCGCTTTTACCGTCCAGCTCGGCACGGCCACAGGCGTGTTCAATCCCGTCTCAACGATTACCGCGCCTGCCAGCTTCACTCTGGGCGGAAAGACCATTACCGGCGCGAATACGATTGGCTCCAGCACTTTTGCTGTCGGCGACATCAACGGAGACGGTAAAGCGGACCTGGTTTTCGCAGACAATGGTCTCAACACCACCACTGGCGACGAGAATCCTCCGCCGGTTTATTTCACAGCGCTCAGCAACGGCGATGGCACGTTCGCCACACCTGTCCCTTATGCATTTCCCCAAGTCGCAGCCGCCGGCGACTACGATAACGACCTTACGGTCAGCGGCATGGAGATTGCCGCGTTTACCACTTCGGGACACAACGACTTGGTCTTCACCTTCAGCGACCAGGTCGGGGGAACCGGAGTTACGAATCCCTATCTCGAGGGCTTTGCCGTCCTGCCCGGCAATGGCGACGGCACCTTCAAGGCGTCTGTCATCACCACCACATACAGCAGCGCCACCGCTCCAGCCACCCTGGTCCCAACACAGATCGTCAGCACCGCCGACTTCAACGGCGACGGCACGGCTGACCTGCTTGTCACTATCCCCAGCTTCAGCGTTGCCACTGGGGCCACCAGCCAGCTCGAGTTATTCCTTAGCAACGGCGATGGCACCTTCAAGGCGCCCGCCACCATCAGCACCGCGGCCAATCCCGATGTCAACGGCTCTTCCCTCGTTCCCTGCGCCGTCGCCGACTTCAACAACGATGGCAAACTCGACATCGCCTGCCTCGGCGAGACCAGCGCCAGCCAGGCTGAGCTAGCCATCTCCCTGGGCAATGGTGACGGTACCTTCGCCGCTCCAACCATCCTCAATGTCGGCGGTGGCGACGCGATTCGCAGCTCCGGCATCGCCGCCGGAGACTTCAACGCGGACGGCAATGTTGACATTGCCCTGCTCGACGCCGAAGACATTAGCGGCATCTACTACGGCAAAGGGGATGGCACCTTCACCTCGGTGCCGTCGAATGGAAACTCTTATCCCAAAGACCTGATCAACCTGTTCGCCGGCGGCCCGGCGGTCGCAGCCGATTTCAACCATGACGGCAAGGCCGATATCCTGGCCGGCAACGTCGTATTGCTCAATATTTACGGTTCCGGACACGTCATTACCCCGCTGGCGGCGACGACCACGGCGCTCGCTGCCTCTGCCGCAACCATCACCGCGGGCGGCAGCGTCACCTTCACCGCCACCATTACCGGGGCCAGCGGCAGCACCGGTACCCCTACCGGTACCGCCACTTTTCTCGATGGAACCACTACCCTGGGTACGGGCCCATTGAGTGCGTCAGGCGTCGCGACCTACTCCACCAGCGCTCTGGCTACGGGAGCACATAGCATAACCGCCCAGTATGGAGGGGATAGCAACTTTGCCGCCTCCACTTCGACCGCCGTAGCGGTGACGGTTCAGGCCGTTCCGGCTTCCTTCACCGTGAGTGCCAGCCCGGCCAGCCTCTCCATTACGGCCGGCGCGACCGGCACAACCACAGTCTCGGTCACACCGTCCGGAGGCTTTGCGCAGCCAGTAACCTTCGCCTGCAGCGGCCTGCCTTCCGAAGCCACCTGCACTTTTGCTCCGGCAACGGTCACTCCGAGCGGGAGCGCCGTAACGACTACCTTGACGATTACTACGACGGCCGCGCAGTCTTCAGTGCGGGGCGGCATTCACCGGGCTGGAATGACGGGGCTTTTGGCGCTGGGATGCTTGCTTCTGTTGGCGATGCCTGGAGCTAAACGTGTTGCCGGCTGGAGCCGCTGGTTCGTGCTGCTGTTTGCATTCATCCTGGGTGGTGCGCTTGTCGGGTGCGGTGGTAGCGGCGGGGGTGGTGGGGGCGGCGGCACGACTCCGAACCCTGGAACTCCAGCGGGAACAAGCACGGTTACAGTTACGGCGACCTCTGGATCTATCACTCCGACAGCTACCCTGCAGGTGACCGTGCAGTAGAAACGTCCCCGGGGGCGGAGAAGCAAATCGAGGGATGTTCCGCCAATGGCTCGTCTATTCCGAATCCGGCGGGACGAGAATTTCGAATCCTGGGCCGCGGAAGGTTACTCGTCATGCGCAAGCTGCTGAAGATATTCGCCATTGCTTTCGTCACTTTGGCTTTCACGGCCGCTCTGTCGATCTATCTGCTGATGCACTCCCCGGTCCGAGCCGGCAGATTGGATCTGCAGGCCGTGGCGCGGAGGTACCCCAACTTCACCATCGAACAGCGGATGGCCATCCTGCGGCAGTTCCAGTCGCAGATGCACCCGCATGGCAAAGATCTCTCGGCGACGGAATTTGTGCGGCGGTTGATCGCGGCCGTCGCAACCAGCGGCAATGGATTGACGCCGCCGGCGAACTTCTCGGGCAACGTGACCACGGTGGCTCTGGCGAACAATCACCTGATGGTGCTGGCGCAGCAACCGGACTGCTCGCTGACACTACGGGATGCGACCTATACATTCAGTGCCACGGGCCCGGTCTTCAGCTACGTGCTGGCTGCGTCGACCCCGAATTATCAACAAGTGCTCCATACCGCTGCCGGCCTTACCACAACCGGCGGGAACTACCCATCCGGCTGCGGGGACACCACGACGGGGACGACCTCGCGCGAATTGGTTGGCGGCGTCACCAGCAGCGGCGTGCGCGTGTACGCCGCGAATTATTACGACTTCACGGGCGGCGTGAATCCAGGCTTTACGGTTGCCGCCAATGCCAGTGACGTCTTCCAGAGCTTCAACAACCTGGGCGAAGTGAACACCCTCGTCGACCTGAACGTCTCGGACCTGAACGGCGACGGCACCAGCGATCTGGTGCTGATCAATAACCCGCTCTCAACTACAGGCAACGCCACCGTAAGCATTTCTTTGGGCAAGGCGGACGGCACGTTTCCCGTTCCGACGGAGATTACTCTACCCGGCAATTATGTTTACAGCGCGGTGATCGACGATTTCAACGGGGATGGGAAGAAGGACATTGTGGCCTCCTCCTCGCAGGGATATTACCAGGACCAGAATACGACCTACTCCATCAACTTCCTGGCGGGCAACGGCGACGGCACGTTTCAGGCAGTGCAGTCCTATACGGTAACTCCCCCCGCGGGGTGGGCCCTGAACCAGGGCACGAGTAGTCCCTACTTTGGACTGATCAGCGCAGACCTGCGGGGCAGCGGCCACAAAGACCTGATCACTTCGACGGGCATCGTTCTTTTCGGCAACGGCGACGGCACGTTTACACCATCGGCGACGCTTGCCTTTCCCAATTCGGTGGCGACATCAGACTTCGGTCCCAGCGTCGTAGACGCGGACTTCAACAATGACGGCAAGCTGGACCTGGCGGTCAACAATGGCGCCACGATCCAGATCTATCTTGGCAACGGGGACGGCACGTTTACGCTCTTTACGGGGTATTCGACGATCAGCAATATGGGATATCTGGTGGCACAGGACATCGACGGCGACGGCAACATCGACCTCTACTCCGGGACCGGCAACAACGGCACCCTGGGGGCCGACAAGTACGACCGCAACCTGGGATATGCGCTCATGGGCAATGGTGACGGTACGTTTCGCGGCGCAACCGCGGAATCGTTTACCTACAACGGCAGCAACCTGGCGGATCTGAATGGAGACAAGGTTGTGGACGCCGTGGGCGTGAACAGCGGTGGAACAGCTTTCATCTCGTATCTGGGCGACGGCAAGGGAAACTTTAGCGCGGGGCCTTCGCTGGTGTTCTCGCCCTTCACCCTGAGCGGAACACCTGGTCCTGTCGCGCTCGATTCTTACTCGATCGGCGACATCAATGGAGACGGAATACCCGACCTGGTTTATCTCGGCACGGGCCTCAATGGCTTCTTCACCGCCATAGGGAAGGGCGATGGCAGCTTCAACCCGCCCACCTTCACGGCTGCGCCGACCCTGGTTTCGGATCCAGACCTCGCTCCGACGATTTCCGGCATTCAACTGGCGGATATGAGCCACGACGGCAAGCTTGACCTGATCTACACCTATGACGGGACCGAGAGCAACAATACCAACTCCTACGGCGTAGCCGTCCAGTTGGGAAACGGGGACGGCACTTTCAAGAACACTGCGCAGCAGACCCAGATCTACTCCGGCCCCAGCACTATGCCCCCACACCCTGGGGCGTACGGAATCGGGCTTATTGGGGACGTGAACGGGGACGGCATTCCGGACATGTTGTTTCTAACCGCGGTGGATTCGTCAGCCCTTGACTACTACACCATGCAGGTTTACCTGGGCAAGGGGGATGGCACCTTCGGCGCTCCGGCGGCGGTCGCAGGAGTTACACCCCAACCCCCGTTAAACGGGGTGTATCCGCTTACGTTGGCGGACATGAACAATGATGGCATTCCCGACATCGTTGCCCTGGAGGAGGATCCGGTCACGACGGATCTGAAGGTGGCGATCGCTCTAGGCAACGGCGATGGTACCTTCAAAACGGCCAACATCACCGCCTACTCGGCTCAGTGTTTCTATTGTGGCTTGGCGGTGGCGGACTTTAACGGCGACGGCAAGCTGGACGTGGCGACCGCCGACTACATCGCCGGCCCCCTGGGGAGCGGCATCTCCTTCGGCAACGGCGACGGCACGCTGCAGACAAGCGGTACTGCCGCAACCGGGATCACGCCGGTGCAATCCTTCTACTTAGGAGTGAGTGGCCCTTCGTTCGCTGTTGATCTGAACGGCGACGGCAAGCCGGATATTCTCGATGGCAATGTTGTGCTGTTGAACCAGGGCGTAACCCTCGGGGCCGCGCCGGCGGCCACGGCCACGGCGCTTACTGCCTCAGCTGCAACGATCACTGCCGGCGGCAGTGTCACCTTAACCGCCACTGTCACAGGAGCCAGCGGCAGCACTGGTACTCCTACCGGCACGGTTACGTTTCTTGACGGCACTACCACCCTCGGCACGGGCACGGTGAACAGCACTGGCGTCGCGACCTACTCCACCACCACTTTGGCGACGGGAGCCCATAGCATCGCCGCCCAGTATGGAGGGGATACCAACTTTGCCGCCTCCACTTCCACAGCCGTGACGGTTACGGTGCAGGCTGTGCCCCCTTCTTTCGGTATCAGTGCCAGCCCAACCAGCCTCTCCATTACGGCGGGCGGGACCGGCACAAGCACGGTTTCGGTGACACCAGCTGGCGGCTTCGCGCAGCCAGTGAGTTTCGCCTGCGGCGGCTTGCCTTCCGAGGCCACCTGCACCTTCGCTCCGGCAACGGTTACCCCGGGCGCCAGCGCCGTCACGACTACCTTGACGATTACCACGACGGCCGCTCAGTCCTCCGTACGGGGTGGCATTCACCGGGCTGGAATGGCAGGAATTTTGGCGCTGGGCAGCTTGCTTCTATTGGTCATGCCTGGAGTTAAGCGCGTTGCCGGTTGGAGCCGTTGGTTCGTATTGCTGCTTGCATTCACCCTGGGTGGTGGACTGATCGGCTGCGGCGGTGGGGGCGGGACCGGTGGTGGGGGCGGCACGACTCCAAACCCGGGGACTCCTGCGGGAACAAGTACGGTTACAGTTACGGCGACCTCTGGATCCAGCACTCAAACCGCAAGCCTGCAGATGACGGTGCAATAGCGTACCTGTTGAAGGGGACCGCATGCCTCGCCGCAGCGAGCATTAGGCCGTCTATGTCTGCTTTGCAATGAACTCGGCTTTAGCCGCTGAGGTACTCGTTTCGCCTCTCTCTACTCGCAGCGAATTGCGGCCATCGGATCGATTCGCGCGGCCCGCAATGCGGGCAGGAGAGAAGCGGCACTTGCGATCGCACTCAGCGCGGCAACCGATCCAACTAGCACCCAGGGGTCGCGCGTCGAGGTTCCGTAAAGAAAGCTGGCAAGCGCGCGCGACGCCAAGACTGCGACGATCAGGCCAACCGCCGCGCCAGAAAACCAGATCACCGTATTCTCGCCCAGGATCATGGTTACCACCTGTCCCCTCCTCGCGCCCAGCGCTATGCGGATGCCGATCTCGCTGGTTCGTCGCGCGGTGGAATAGGACAGCGTCCCATAGAGCCCTATCGCGGTTACCAATAGCGCGCATGCCGCAAAGTAGGTGGAGAGGACTGCCATCAGCCGCTCCGCGCTGATGGAATCGTCGAGCACGCTGTTCATCGTGGTCATAACCGGCGCCGGAACATCCGGAGCTAGCCGCGCCGTAATCGAGCGTGCAGCAGCGGCCAATGGGCCTGGGCTTCCATCCACTCGAACCACGGCTGAGTAGGACTGCTTTGGACCGCCGTTCTGCGAAATGGTGAAATACCCTATGGGCACCGATGTTTCGCGCAGCTCGTAGTACTTCGCATTCCCCACCACGCCGATCACTTCAAACGATGTCTTCGATCTGGGAGCATCCGCTGTTGGACCGATGATTTGCTGCCCGATGGCATCCCGCCCAGGGAAAAAAAGCTTCACCGCCGCCTGGTTGAGAACGATCTTGTACCCGCTTGCTTTGTCATCGCTCCAACGGAAATCGCGGCCTTCGAGGAGGGGAATGCGCATGGTCCGGAAATAGGCGGGACCTACCAGGTTGAGATTAAGGTCGTAGGAAACTCCGCCGGGTGCTGGGTAATCATGGTCCCACCCGCTACCGGTCAGGGGAGTCATGAATGAAAAGCTCACGCTCTTCACTCCAGGCTGGTGGCTAAGCCCATCGCCAATTTGCCGGTAGAGTTGCACCAGCGCGTCTCCCTCCCGCCGCTGTTTATCCATATCGAAGTAGAGATTCACCAAGCTATGGGGATCGAAGCCCGCGCCCGACTTGTAGAACCGCAGCAGGCTCTCCGCCAGAAGACCGGCGCCCACCACTAGCATCAGCGCCAGTGCGACCTCCGATGCCATCATGATCCCCGGCAGAATGCGCCTTGGTTCCACGCCGTGCCTCGCTTGCCCTTCTTTGATGTGGTCGTTCAGACTTCCGGATGTGGCCCGCAAAGCCGGCAAAAGTCCAATCAGTAAGGTCGCCGTCACCGCGATCAGCCCGGCGAACACGAACACCCTCCCGTCCAGGGATATATCCAGGTACATCCTTCGCGGACCGTTGCCCCTCAACAGGATTGCTGCCAGCGACCTGCTTACCGCCGGCGCCACGGCCAGCCCGGCAGCCGTGCCCATCAGGGCGATCAGCAGGCTTTCGATCAGGAGTTGCTGCAATAGCCGGTGACGCGAAGCGCCCAATGCCAGGCGCGTGGCCAACTCCCTCTCGCGCGACGCGCTGCGCGCCAGCAGAAGGCTCGCCAGGTTCAAGCAAGCCAGCAGCAGAATCCCTGCGCACATCGCAAAAACTGCCATCAGCGGCTTGCTGAACATGCTGCGCAAATAGGTAAAGCCCCGGGATCCCGGCTCCGCGCTGAAGTGAAAGTGGCTCTTCTCCGCCCGTGCAATCCAGTCGGCGTCCGGAACTCCCTCGCGCACGATCGGCATCGAGATCGGCAGCAACGCCGCATTGACCTGTTCGAGGCTGACGCCTGGCTGCAGCCGTCCCATCACCCGCAACCACCAGCCGTGGTAGCCGGCTGCGATCATGCTATTCGGCGCGTTGACGATAGCCTCGGCCGCGAGCGGGACATAAATCTCCGGACGCTGCGTAGGGTCTGCTCCTATAAATCGCTTAGGCGTGACGCCCACGACTGTAAAGATTGTGTTGTCAATCTGCAGTTTGCGTCCCACAACATCCGCCGCTCTGCCAAACCATCTCTCCCAGAAGTGCTCGCTGATCACCACTGCCATTCCCGCCGGATTACCTCCAATGCGATCGTCGTCCGGCGTCAGCAACCGTCCCAGGAGAGGCGCCGTTTGCAGCCCGCGAAAAAACTCTCCGCTCACAAACTGTCCCTCGACCTCCTCGTTGCCTGAGGAGCCGCGCACCTGCAGACCGGCATAGTTGTAAGCAAACACGTCCGTGAAAACTTCATGCCTGCGCTCCAGGCTGCGAAAGAACGGGGCACCCATGTCGTACTGCGGCGCTCTCCCCCGCTCGATGCGCAGCACCACAAGCTGCTCGTTATCCGGCACCTGCAGGGGACGCAGCAGCAGCCCGTTGATCAGCGAAAAGATCGCTGTATTCGCGCCGATGCCCAGGGCCAGCGTCACGATTGCGACCGCCGTAAAGCCTGGCGACTTCCACAGCAGGCGTGCAGAAAATCTCACGTCGCGGAGAAGATGCTCCAGCGCAGGAAACTGCCAGAGCTCCTGCAAACGCTCGTGCCAGCGCCCCGTGTTGCCGAAGGTGTGCCGCGTGGCCGCGTCCACATCGGCCGGCGCAATGCCTTCCCGCAAAAGCCTCTCCCTCAACAGCGTCCGGTGAAATTCCAGCTCCTCGGCCATTTCCCGGTCTATGCGCCGCTTCTGGAATAGGGCTTTCAGGCGGAGTAGGAATTCGTGCAGTGCAGGAGCCATGACTTTTCTCCTCAGGAAGCCTGCATCACGAACGCGACGGCTGCGGAGAGCTTTGCCCAGCGTTGCGATTCCGCGTTCAATCTCTTCTTGCCTTCTGCCGTCAGCTGGTAAAATTTGGCGCGTCGATTATTTTCCGAAGCGCCCCATTGGGCGCTCAGCAACCCGCGCAGTTCCAGCCGGTGAAGCGCCGGATAGAGCGCACCCTCTTCCACTTTGAGTACTTGCTGCGATGTTTGCTGAATCCACTCAACCACAGCATAGCCATGCAGTGGCCCACGGGCCAACGCCTTCAGGATCAGCATCTCCAGCGTGCCCTGGATCAGCTCGCCGGTACCGGCATTTTCTTCCCTAATCATGTTATGGGAAAAGATATTGCACACATCAACCTGCTGTCAAGTGCGGGCGGCCGACTCAGTTTTTGCGAGAATTTTTTTCGAGCCTGCTAAATACCAGGTCCTGCTTCGCAGGGGGATGTGTTTCTACAGGCCCAATACCTAGGGATGATCCTGGTTTGGCTGTTGCGGAGCTTGTAGCTTATAGTCGGCCGGAATCTGAAAGAGCGCAGGATCGGGCTCGGCGCGGGTCAGGTTCTTGGTTTCCTTAGTGGTTTCTCCGGTCCGCGGATCGGTCATTTTTTCGAGCACTTCAATTCCCAGCTCGGATGACTCCCACCTCTCCGTGATCACGGTGAAATCTCGATCGTTTCCTTGCGTACCCGCGGGAATTATCCTGGTGATCCGTCTTCCCTCAGCGTATACGCCGCCGATGCTCTCTCCCCCTAATTTTTCGACCGAAGAATGGGCCATTTCTAGCTGCTGCAGAGATGGGACAGGAGCCGTCTGCGGACTCTTCGGCGCGCTTTGTTTTGCATGCATTGTTGGAAAAGGAGTAACTGTGGCGGTCTTCTGCCGAGGGTCCAGGTGAATGAGCTGACCACTTACCGGATCCGCGATGGTGACGAAGATTGGTTGATCGGAGTCCCGATGGCTCCCTGGGGGCAGCTCGGGCAGATACATTTCGTTGCGTGTTCTTCCTGCTGAGTCCCGCGCCTGGAACTGCTTGCCTTGATGGGTGGTGATTTGCGTACCATCGGCCAGGGTTTGCACCCTGGTGGTCACGAATTCGGCACTAAACGGAACCCCTGTACGATATGTGCCGGGAGATGATATGGAGGCAAAGCCTCCTCCCCCGCCACTCCCGATCTGGCAAAAAGAAGGCAGGCAGAACAGTGAGCAGGCGAGAAAAAGCGAGCGGTGGAGAGCCATGGGAAAGTCCTCCTTCAGCCACGGCTTAAGTATGCCTTAGAGGCTAACCAGCCGCAAGATAGTGTGGTTCGCATTTCCTGAAGACATCGGTTTCAGTCTGGCGATTACCGTCCAGCTGCCTTCTGGCCGCGGAGCACCATGCAAGTGCACGCCGCCTTTGCCACCAATCTGTTTTCCTCGTCGGTGATGGTGCACTCTGCGTAGCCGACTGTGCGGCCCCGGGTGACCACAGTTCCTTCCGCTCGAAGCATTGTCTGCCACACCGGACGAAAGAAATTGATCTTCAATTCCACCGTTGTAAACGATTCTTCCGCCGCCAGTGTGCTTGCGAACGCGATTCCCATCGCAGCGTCCGCGATGTCGCAGAGGATCCCGCCGTGCAGCGTCCCCATCGGATTTGCATGTTGTGGGCCGGCTGCCAGGACGACGGTAGCCCTTCCCTCCCCAATCTCTGTCGCCTCAAATCCAATCAGGCGCGCTACCGGCACGTCGTTCACCGTCGCTCGCTGCTTCAAGTCGGGTTGAAACGGATTATCCGGAACACTCATCGCTCATCCACCGCCGTCTTGGTATCGTCTCGCACCAAATTTAGTTCGCCTCAGGAAACGCCGGGAACTAAAGCCAGAGAACCGACCGGTCAAGACTGCCAATCGACACACCGGTCAGTTCACTGCAATGGTAACCGTCTGCGGAGTGGATGGCACGGAGTGATGGGTGACGTCGTGGAAGCCGGCGCAGGCGCACATGGATGCGATCTCGCGTTGCGAAAACGCATCACCCGAGGGGGTCGTGGTGAGCATGGTCATGGCAAACATGCCGGCGCCTGGGGGCGTGATCCTATCGTCATTGACCGCCATTTCCACGATCGCCATCTTTGCCCCGGGCTTCATGGCGGCGCGAATCTTCTCAAACAGGGCAATATTCATCGGGACATCGAAATGGTGGATGAAGTTGGTAACCAGCACCAGGTCATAACCAGACCCGAAATCGGCGGCGAAGGCGCTGCCTTCGATGGCATGCCAGCGCTCCGCGACGCCGAACTTGATTGCGTTCTCATGGGCGACGGCTAAGACATTTTTCCAATCCAGGGCGCGGATTTCTGCTCCCGGATTATGTTGCGCTACAGTAATGCCGTACATGCCGTGGCCGGCGGCGATATCCAGCACCTGGATTGGGCCGGAGCCGGCGGCGAACCGCGCAATCACCCCGGCAGAGGGAGCAGTCAGCGGCGCCATACCCCGCGCAAAATTCACCCATATCGGGTTGTCGTCGCTGACCGAACCCTCGTCGGGCAAGGTCGTTCCACCCTTGCGTACCGCATCGGTCACGTTCGCCAGACCCTTTTCCATGAAGGGATGGAATAGGAACGACGCCATGCCGCCCATGTAAGCCGGTGAGCTTTCCACCAGGAAGAGTTCTGAGTCCGGGGTCAACGCGTAGCCGGATTCGTCTTTGGTGAGGAATCCAGAGATCGTGAGAAAGTCACAAAGCACACGCAGCCCCTTGACAGACGCGGCGCACACCGGTGCCAGTGCCTCGGGCGTGCGCGCGCCGCCGGCGATGGCCGTGAAGACCTTCAGTTCAATGCCGGCGCGCAGCGCGCTGGTTTGCTGGTGCGCTTGCAGGGTTTCGAAAACCAGCATCGGAGAAGGTGGTTGCGTAGGCATCGGCAAATTCTACATTGTCTCGACAGAAACTTGACGTTGTTAATTCGGCTTCCGTGCCCACACCAGGAACATGCGAGGACCGAGCGCCAGGATGTCGGGGTTCTTTGTATCCCGGTCCATATCGGCAAGGATTATTTCCATCTCAGCGCTGGTGACCAGGCCGGCGCCGATAAAGGCCGGGGCAGCCTCCTCCACGGACCATTTCAGGAGAAACCTGTCCTCGCCTCGCACCATAGCCGGCTGGTGGATCTCAATCTCCGGCTCCGCGCATCCCGCTGCTTTTACCAAGTGGTAAAGATCACTCGCCATCGCATAGTTCAAGCCCCGCGTGGGGCCCAGGCCTTCGAACAACTTCGCGAACCAGCTAAGAGAGCTGTCAGGAACACTGCCCGCCAAAGTCAGATCGCCGTCTTCCACCACCAACATACCTCCCGGCTTGAGGATGGCGAGCATCTCGCGCAGACCTGCGGCCGGATCGGGAAGGTGTAGCAGCAGAAAGCGGCAATAGACCAGGTCAAACCCGTTACGTGGCAGGCCGGTCGCCGTCGCGCTTCCCTCTACAAAGTCTGCGTTGGTCAGTCCCTTCGCTCTGCATAGAATGCGCCCCTGCTGAAGTTGCGACGCACTTAGATCCAGGCCAATAACATGCCCGGACGGCCCTACCAGCTCTGCCAGCATGCAGGTCGTCGCTCCCACGCCGCAGCCAAAATCCGCGACCTTCATGCCGGGCTTCAGCCCCGCCTGCAGCAGAACTCTGCGTCCAACCGGGGAACACACCCGGTGTAGCGCGCTAAGCCGGCGAACCGCGGCTTCGCCGGTGGCCAAAGAGTATTTGCCGGCCTGCGATGTATCTTGCACAGTAGAAGATCCGCTCATCTAACTCTCCGCACCCACGGACACCAAGCCTCAACACCCTGACTGGGGAGCTGGAATGACCTTTGGGAAGTATCGCGCAAGCTTACCAGAGCAAGACGGGACTGTGTTCCACAATGTTACGGTCCACTAGAACAAGGGCTTCAAGCCAAATTGAAAGACCCGCGGTGAGTTAGCGCTGGTGATCTGTCCATACGTTCCTGAGGACACGGTGGCGACGGGCGCGGTGCCCGCGTTCGCGGGATTTGCCGAACCCCTTAATTAAACTGCGGCGCACGATACTTCTTCCCCACGCTAAACAGCAGGACGGTCCCGATGAGCGGCATGAAAGCAACCATGAGGAAGACGGGCGCGTAGGAGTGACGGTCCACAATGATCCCGGTCAATAAGGGAAAGAGCAATCCGCTTAATCCTCCCGCCACCCCTGTCAGGCCGGTAGCTCGTCCGACACTTTGCTCAGGAAAGAGGTCGGTAACCGCCCCGAACATATTTGCAGAGAGGAAATTATCGGCCATCACCGCGATGCCAATCAGCAGGAATGCGCCGGAAACGTTGGCCAGATAGGGAACAGCCAAACTGGCCAGGCACAGCAGGCTGCTGCTGTACATGGTGATGCGCCGCACATTGAGAGTCTTTACGCCACGCTTCTGCAGCCAGCCGGCAGCCCAGCCTCCCGCGACGCCTCCCGTATCTCCGAGAAAAAATGGAAGCCACCCCACGACGCCGATCTGAGTTAGCGATAGGTGGCGAACGCTGTAAAGATAGCTGGGTATCCAATACCAGTAGAACTGCATGACTGGACCAATGAAGAAGCGGCATAGCATTACCGCCCAGGCTGAAGACTCTCCCAGCATTTCCCTGAGCGAGACCGAGGCACTGGCGCCGCGTTGTTGCACGGGCGGATCGCGATACAGGAAAAACCAGAACGGCGCCCACACCAGGCCGAGCAGCGCTGGAACGAGAAAGGCAGCACGAAAGCTGTAGCGTTGCGCCAGAAAGACGATAAGCGGAGGGGCCACAGTTGAGCCGATCATGCTCCCGCTGTTGAAGATGCCAATGGCCAGCGTTCGTTCAACCGGGGCAAATGCGCCGAAGATCGCCTTCAGGCCGCCGGAGTAGTTACCGCATTCGCCCGTCCCCATCCAGAAGCGCGTCAGTCCGAGCTGCAGTCCGGACTTAGTCAAGGTTTGCGCCCCGGTTGCGGCAGACCACCAGAGAACCGCGCCCATCAATCCAAAGCGCACGCCCCAGCGGTCCATGAGCCAGCCCATGGGGAACTCCCCGGTCGTCATGCCCAGCTGGAAGGCAGCGACGATCCTTCCGTACTGCGCATTGGAGAGATGCAGCGAAGCACGAAGCACAGGCGCCAGCACCGAGACCGTCTGGCGATCGATGAAGTTGATGATGGTGATGAGCAGCAGCAGCCAAAGCACAAGCCAGCGCCGCTTCGAACCACGCAAGATCGAGGACGGCGCGGTCACTTCGCGCGCATCCGGTGCGATCGATGGTGTCACGCCGGTTGCTCGAAACATGCGATGTACGGCCTACTTGACCGGGCGGAACTCATTGCCTACGAATTTCTCCGCCGCCGGTGAGCGGCCATCCTTGACGCCTGGGTCTGCCGAAAGAGGTAAAAGAGGAAATAGCAGTTCGGCCACACGATACGCTTCTTCAAGATGCGGGTATCCGGAAAGGACGAAGGTATCGATGCCGAGGTCGGCGTACTCCAGCATGCGTTGAGCAACGGTCGATGGGTCGCCGACCAATGCGGTTCCGGCGCCACTGCGCACCAGCCCGATGCCGGCCCACAAATTGGGGCTTATCTCAAGGTTGGAGAGATTGCCACGAACCAACGATGCCATCCGCTTCTGGCCTTCTGAATCGAATTTCGACAAACCCTGTTGCGCCCGTTCGACCACGTCGCGATCGATATAGCGGATAAGATCGTCGGCTGCTTGCCACGCCTCCTTGTTGGTCTCCCGCACGATCACATGGAGCCGGATGCCGAAGCGCATTTTTCTGCCGGAACTCTCGGCCAGCTGGCGCATGCGGCCAATTTTTTCCGCCACCTGGGCGGGCGGCTCGCCCCAGGTGAGGTAGACATCTACGTGATCGGCGGCGACCTGCATCGCCGCATCCGAAGAGCCGCCGAGATACAGCGGGGGATGAGGGTGTTGGGTTGCCGGGTAGTAGACGCGCGCATTTTCCACGCGCAGATGCTTTCCCTCGAAGGACCGAGTCTCTCCGGCCAGAATGCTGCGCCATATCGTCAAAAATTCGCCCGTCACTTCATAGCGCTCATCGTGGGAGAGAAAGACGCCGTCGGCGGCCGCCTCCTGCGGATCGCCTCCGGTCACTACGTTGATGAGTAGCCTGCCTTGCGAGAGCCGATCGAAGGTTGCGGTCATGCGCGCGGCGAGCGTAGGAGACATGACGCCGGGGCGCACGGCAACCAGAAACTTGAGGCGCCTGGTGCTCGGCATCAGCGTGGAGGCCATGACCCACGCATCTTCGCACGAGTTGCCGGTGGGCAACAGCACGGCGCCGTAGCCAAGTTCATCGACAGCCTGCGCTATCTGCCTCAGGTATGCGTAGTCCGTCACGCGCGAGCCATGGCTGGACCCGAGATAGCGCCCATCTCCCGTGGTGGGAATGAACCAGAACATTTCCATAGAAACTTCTCCTGTCCTACACCCGTAGCGCGTTCAGAGTCTGCGTGAGAACTCTTCAGGCCGCGTTCACCGAGGCCCGCCCAACGATGGCGCGTTCCAGGCGCTCTATTGAAGATACCGCAACGTCGCAGATGGCAAGGATACGGGTTCGCTTATCTCATCCTGGAAAGCTTTCTTGAGGGCTTCGAATGCCGGCTCAATCACGGACGCGCTGGGCTTCGAGCCGTCATCACGCTCTTCTTCATTGAGCACCCAGCCCTTCCAGGCGAGCTGCTTCAACGTCGCGGGAAGTTTGGTTGGGGATCGTTGCGCTCCAGGGGAAGGAAGATGTGGATGCCAAAAAAGGTGAGGCCGGTATTCGCAATGCTGATGCAAGCTCGAGTACGACGCGAAACTCCAGCGCTTTACCAACAACCCTGAGGCTAACCAATACCTGAAGCCTGCCTTCCGAAAGGGTTGGGAGCTGAAGTCGTAAAGTTCTCGCCGATGTCAATTCTCATAGACTAAATCACCCCGATTTCAGCGGTATCCTCCTCCGCTCTGGAATCTGGGAGCTGAGGCCATTCGGCCGCCGCCCCATAAGCGCTAACCTGTTTGGGATGTTTTTCATCAAAACTCCCACAAAGTCGTCATCCTGAGCGGTTGTGACTTTTTTGATTTGTCGGGTTTTCGACGCACTCCAACCATAATGTTTTTCGATCCTCACAAGACCGTCATCCTGAGCGAAGCGCCTGGCAGATCTATTGCTTAACAGAGGGTTTATAGCGCGCAGTCGAAGGACCCCGAGGAGGCTTGCTGGCCGATGCTCTTCAGGGCTTTCCGCCCACCAACCATAAAGAAATCAAAAAAGTCACAACCTGTGAGCGGAGCGCCTCACAGATTTATCGCGTGACACAGCGCTTGGTGGCGCGGAGTCAGAAGAGCCTGTCCCGAGCGTAGCCGAGGGAACCCCGACGGTGCTTATCTTACCCATGCTGTTCGGAGCTTTTCGACCACCCAAGCCCGACAACAGGATTTCGATCTCGAAGACGTAGAGCTGATGGAAGAAGAAACCGCCGAACCCGAAGAATACCCGCAGCGGTCGAATTAGCACGCTTACCACGCACTTTTTAGCCATTTCCCGAGAACCCCGGCCTTTGGGAGGTCCTCAGCAGCTTCGGGATGGCCGCGCCAAAGCTCACAAGCATAACTGGTCGTTTCTTTGAACCTCTGCCGCGCTTTCCTACCTGGTCACGAAATACCTCGAGAACCACATTCTCTCGGCTTGCCCTCGTTCCCCTTGCATCGCAAGGGGTAATGTGGCAAGCTTCCTATGTATCCAAAGGGGAGCAGCAAAACATGGAGAAGACTCGCCTGGAACTGGTGCGCGGGACGCTCGATGTCCTTATCCTCAAGGCCCTTGTCTGGGGCCCGCTGCATGGTTATGCGATCACGAGCCTCATCCGTCGCCAGAGTGACGAAGCCCTCCTGGTCGAAGAAGGCACGCTCTATCCCGCACTTTGGCGCCTGGAAAGCAGAGGGTTCGTTGAAGCGGAATGGGGCCTCTCGGACAACAACCGGAAGGCGAAATATTACAAGCTGACAAGCGAGGGCCGACGTTACCTTCGCTCCGAAACCAAAACGTGGGAAGCATACGCTGAAGCCGTCGCCAAGATTCTGAGCGCAACGGCGCCACCCACACCGGAAACCTCATGAAGAAGCTCCCCATGTGGCGCAGGTACGATGGCATTCTCGGTCCGGACCCAAGGACTGACATAAGAGCCGAACTGCGTTTTCACATCGACTGCAAAACGGAAGATCTCATCGCCGGCGGCTGGCGTCCCGAAGCCGCCCGGTGGGAAGCCGAGCGCCAGTTCGGCAACATGCTCGCTGTGCAATATGCAGGCGAGCGCATAGGAGAACGCATGGAACGACGCCGACGCATCAGCGACTATTACGCCGAGTGGTTGTGGGATACCCGCTACACGCTGCGCAGCCTGCGCAACAATCTCGCGTTTACCGCCGTCGCTATCCTGGTACTCGCGCTCGGCGTTGGCCTCAATGCCGCGGTCTTCAGCGTGGTGAACACCATGCTGCTGCGTCCCTTACCTTTTCCGCAGTCGCAGCAGCTGGTGTGGCTCACCGGCGGAAAAAGCTTCGATGCCAAAACCCGGGCGGCCGGCGGCCTCTCCGCCGAAACGTATACCGTCGACGTCTATCGCGAGTTCCAACGCAACAATCAATCCTTCCAGTCCGTCACCGCATTCCAAACCTTCTACAACTCACTGCAATACAAACTTACGGGGGTAGGCGAGCCCAGGCAGCTTGACGCCATTGAAGTCGCCGGCAATTTTTTCCCTACCCTTGGCGTCGTACCAGTATTGGGCCGCAACTTCACTGAAGACGAGACCGTAAAAGGAGGCCGCCCCGCGGCGCTGCTCAGCTACTACTTCTGGAAAACTCAATTTGCCTCGGATCCGAATGTCATCGGACGGACGATCACGATCAACACCAGTCCGGCTGCCGTCAACGGCCCTGTCACCATCGTCGGTGTTCTTCCTGCCAGCTTCGATTTCGGCGCTGTCTTTGCTCCCGGCAAGAAGGTCGATCTGTTTGTTCCTGCCGTCATGGACTTCTGGAACAACTGGGGCAACACGCTTGCGGTTGTTGGCCGCCTCAAGCCAGGCGTTACCGCTGCTCAAGCACAGGACGAAGCCGATCGTCTTTTCCCCCACCTTAAGCTTCAGCACAAGGACTGGGACTACGATTACGCCTCGGACCTGATCACCCTCAAAGACCACGTTGCGGGCAAGCTGCAGCGTTCGCTTGTGGTTCTCTGGTCCGCCGTCGGCGTTATCCTGCTCATTGTCTGCGTCAACCTCTCGAACCTTCAGCTAAGCCGGGGCGCCACCCGCAGCAAAGAGTTCGCCATGCGCCGCGCACTCGGTGCAAGCCGCGGTCGTCTTATCCGCCAGCTGCTCACAGAAAGTATCATCCTGTCATTCTTCGGTTCTGTCGTGGGACTCGCCATCGCCTTCGCCATCGTCTACTACCTCTCGCACCAGAGCTCCATCTCCTTGCCTCTGCTTACAACCATTCATCTCGACGCGGCAGCACTTTGCTGGACCCTGGTCACCGCGATCGTCGTGGGCATCCTGTTTGGACTCGCGCCCGCACTGCGCATCTCCGGCACCAACCTTCAGGAGGCGATCAAGGACAACGCGGCAGGTATGGCCGCAGGCCGCAGTCATGAGCGCTTCCGCTCCATCCTTGTCATCTCTGAGATTGCTTTGGCATGCCTGCTGTTAGTCGGGGCCGGCCTGCTGCTTCGCAGTTTCCTCCGCGTCCTCAATATGGACCTCGGCTTCGATCCGAGCCACGCCGCAGCGATGCAGACCGACCTGCCCGCGGCGGCGAATAAGGATCAGCTGGTGCAGCGCGCCACGATTCTCAAATCCGAAATAGATCGCGTCAGCGCGCTTCCCGGCGTCGAATCCGCCGGCATCGCCGATATGCTTCCACTTGACCGGAACCGCGAGTGGGGGCTTTCGGCTGTGGGCCGCTACCACGCTAAGAACGCCGATACCGGCGCGCTGGTCTATCTCGTCACCCCCGGCTATCTCCAAGCCATGGGGATGCGGCTACGCTCAGGCCGCGACTTGTCATGGAACGACACACCCGACTCCGAGCGGGTCATCCTCATTAATGAAGTGGGCGCGCGCCGCGAGTGGCCGGGAGAAGACCCTATTGGAAAACTCGCGGACGGCGCCGGGAGCAAGCCTGCCCGTGTCATCGGTGTGGTCGCTGACGTTCGCGAAAGCACTCTGGAGCAGAAGTCCAGTCCCGAGATCTACGTCCCGATGACGCAAAACCCAGACGTCGAAGGAGCAACTCTTATCGTCCGCTCCCGAATCGATCCTGACGCTCTTGCCGGCAGTGTCCTGGTTACCCTCCGCAGCCTCAATCCCTCGCAACCCGCGACCGGCTTCCGACCGCTGCAGTCGCTGGTCGATCATTCTGTCTCGCCGCGCCGCTTCTTCGTTTTGCTGGTGACCATCTTCGCTACTCTTGGCGCGCTCCTTGCAGCCCTCGGCATCTACGGAGTCATCTCCTATTCCGTGACCCAGAAGACTCAGGAGATAGGCGTGCGGATGGCCCTCGGGGCGACCAGGGGCCGTGTCCAGCGAGCGGTGTTGGCGCAGACCCTGCGGCTTGCTGTCATCGGCCTCGCTGCGGGCACTCTTGCCTCTCTCGGAGCGGCACACCTGATCGCCTCGCTGCTCTTCGCTACCTCTCCCTGGGACCCGGCTGCCTATTCGGCGATGGCTACGTTTTTGCTGGTTATTGCTCTGCTCAGCGGGTATTTTCCCGCCCACCGGGCCTCCAGGATTGAACCGATGACCGCGTTGCGCAGCAACTGAAGAGACCACGCGCTGGCCTCCTGTGGTGTCTCAGCAAGCTATTGCTCAGTGCTCCGAGTCCCCCGGATCCTCCGGAATACCGGGATCATCGAGAATTTGAACCGCCGTTGCGGGCCCGAAGTGAGTCCAGTCCTGGAGCACCCACACCACTTTCTTATCGCGACCCACTTCTACAAGCTGCGGTCCTCGGTCGCTACCACCGCGGGAGCATATGATCGTGTCTCCGTTGGCCAGGCGGGTCGCCGACTGCGAGTTTTCATACCTGTAGGTCGCTGGTAAATCGGCCGGCGATATTTCCCAGACGATCTTCTTGTCCGGTGTCACTTCGATCGTTTTCACATCGCGTTCATCGGTAATAAGCGTGTTGCCGTTTTTGAGCCGGATGGCTGCCCATGGGGTTGAAACTTTATAGCTCCACACTTCGTTGAAATCCTTGTCGTACTCGACCACACGGTCCATCTCCAGGAACGGAACCAGATAGGTTCCCTGTGAGGTGTAGCGCACGCGCCGGAATTGGGCATGAACGGTTTTGCGCTCGGCCAGGCTCGGAGCTGGTAACAAGTGATCCACTTCAGCCGCATTGGTTTTAATGTTGACGACCATCAGGTGAGGCGGCAGGCCATTTTCGATGAACAACACCTTGTCCAGCCCGATAGGTTGGCAGGTGTGGATTTCAGTTCCCGGCGGTGCGTTGAATCGCCAAACCACTCTCTTGTCCGGAGTCACCTCGGCAACATACTGCATTCGGCTGAAGAGTACATTGCCGTTAGAAAGCATCCAAACATCGTCGTATTCCCATCCCGGTCCGGTGGAGTACGTCCAGATAATTTTGCCCTTATCTACCAGGAAAATCTTGTTATGGCCTTCGCCCACGTAGAGCATCGGGTGCTGCGCCATTCCTCTGCCGGGCAGTCCCGGTGGAAACGCCATAACATCCTTGAGCGGAGTCGCCTCGATCTCCTCAGGCCCCATCTCCGGCACATTTGGAGCGGTGAAAAGCGGTAGCACCTTCAGCAGGGGCTTCGCGCCACGCGGACTGCCGGCGACCGCTCTTCCCGTAGTCGCAACAGAAATACTGATGATTGCGCATGCTGAAATGGCAAAGGCAAGGCTTTTTGCGTGGCAGATTGCTCTCAATTTCACTCGATCTTCCTCCCGGCGAATTTCGAACCAATTGCGATGACGAGATCTGGCGCGTGAAGAGCGGATGAGACGCGGCGTAGGTATCTGCGCGGCCAAGACAACTCTGCATGTCAACCTCGCAGGTGTTTGCGAAACTCGCCTGGAGTCATTCCCGTGCTCCTCGTAAATAGTCGGCCGAACGACGCCACGTCCTGTTAGCCAACTTTGTAGCACACTTCTGCGACTGTCAGCCCTTCAATGCCATTCGGTAGGATAAGCTATTGCGCAATGGAGAGTGCGTTCAAACGCGACCTGCGAAACTACCCCCTGTATTTCCTGCTGTGGACAGTGTTGGGTCTCTTCTATTTCAGCCAAGGGGTCACGCAAAGGCTTCTGGGGCATGACCCAACTCCCTGGTGGCATTACCTGGTGGGATGGCTCCTCGGTGTTTATATTTGGGCATTTCTGACGCCCCTCATCCTATTGCTCGGCCGGCAGTTTCCTGTGGAGCGCCGCAACTGGTTGCGGCGCACTGCTCTCCAACTGTTGCTGAGCGCAGTGTTCTCAGCTTTCGAGCTGACTCTGGAAACCGCTTTGTATTCACGCCTTCACCTGTTTCCCACATTCATAAATAACTTTCGTGGATCTCTGGCGCCGCTGCTGGTCAGGGGGTTTCACGGTGGTATTGTCAACTACTGGATCGTGCTTGGACTGCAATCGGGAGTCCTCTACTACCAGCGGTACCAGGAACGTTCACGGGAAGTGCTCAATATCGAGTTGCGGGCGTCCGAGCTGCAGTCGCAACTGGTGAGTGCGCAACTGAATGCGCTGAAGATGCAACTCCAGCCGCATTTCCTGTTCAACACCCTGAATGCCATCACGGTACTGGTGCGCCAGCAGAAGAGCAAGGATGCGGAACGGATGCTTGGTTACTTGAGCGACCTGTTGCGCGGTGTGTTGGAAGACGTAGACACTCAAGAAGTTTCTCTACAACGCGAACTGGAGTACCTGCAGCTTTACCTGGCGATTGAACAAGTGCGCTTCGCGGACCGCCTACGGGTCGAGGTATCGGCAGATCCCGCAGTACAGGAAGCATCGGTGCCACAACTCATCTTGCAGCCAATTGTGGAAAATGCTATTCGCCACGGCATTGGACGAAGCTCCTCTGCCGGCCGGGTTCTGATCAGCGCGTCGAAGATCGATGGCAAGGTGGAACTTCGGGTTCAGGACGATGGACCTGGGCTTTCGCCCGGAGACGCGTCTAACGACCAGGGCATCGGCTTGGCAAACACGCGCGCACGACTACAACAGCTTTACGGGCAGGACGCTGGTTTGGAAATTAAGAATTGCGATCGCGGTGGAGTGATCGTAACCATGAGTATTCCATTCCACCATTCCCATACTGAGATCGAGACAACCTATGCCTCTGACAGCCCTGATCGTGGATGATGAACCGCTTGCGCGCGACGGCTTACGGACCTTGCTCTCCAGGGATCCCGAAATCGCAACAATTCGTGACGCCAGAGACGGACGCGAAGCAGTCGTTGCAATTCGAGAATGCAACCCTGACATCGTGTTTCTCGATGTGCAGATGCCGGAGATGGATGGATTCGCAGTCGTGCGGACAATCGGTGCGGAATATATGCCGGCTGTAGTGTTTGTCACCGCTCACGACCAGTACGCAATTCAGGCCTTTGAAATCAATGCGCTTGATTACCTGCTGAAGCCGGTAATCGAAGAACGTTTCGTCAAGGCGTTGGTCAGGGCCAAAAGCCGCATTCATTCGAACGGAGCAGCGGATTCGAATCGTCAAATCATTGGGCTGCTCGAAACTATCGCATCTCCTCAGAGTTATCTGAAGCGACTTGTGGTGCGGTCAGCGGGCAAAACTGTGTTTGTGGATGTCGAATCCCTGGATTGGATACAAGGCGCTGAAAACTATGTGGAACTGCACGCAGGCCGGGTCAGTCATCTGCTGCACGTGAGGATGAACATTCTTGAGAAATCCCTCGATCCCGAGATCTTCCTCCGCGTCCAGCGTTCAATCATCGTCAACCTCCGCCGGATTCGAGATCTTCAGCCCGGCGCGCACGGGGAATACTTAATTACCCTGTGCGACGGAACACGTCTCCAGTCCGGACGAACCTATGCTGACCGGCTGAGGGCCCTGGTTAGCAACCCGTTTTGACCGTCAGGGCCAGCCAGTTCGTCAAAGAATTTCACCGGCTGGTCAAGATCTCCTTTCAGCAAGTACTGCGGGTGAAACAAACTGCCTCGTGGGTGGAGGTCAAACTGTGAAAACCACCATGCTGATGCTGCTTGCAACGGCAACGCTGCTATCGCTGAGTGCCCTGTACGCGGCTGGATCCGTGCAATACCCCGACAACTTTCGACGCTGGGTGCATGTGGAGACAGCAGTAATCCTGCCCGGCGCGAATCCTCAGCTTAAGAGCGAAGAAGGAATGCACCACATTTTTGCGAATGAAAAGGCAGTCGATGGCTACGCATCGGGTGACTTCCCTGATCGCTCGATCATCGTCTATGAGGTGCGCGAAGCCCAGCAGAAGAATGGAGTGATTTTCGAGGGCGACCGCAAACGAGTGGACTTGATGATCAAGGACTCAAGCCTCAACAGCACGGGAGGATGGCGATTCGAACGGTTCTGGGGCAACGACCGGACGCAGAACGCTGTGCCGGACTCAGGAACCTCGTGCTTTCAATGCCGCTCCACTAAGCGGCGATGGATGCGACCCGATGGCTCCATCGGCAATCCTGCACCTCGATATAGCTCCTATTGCAGTCCCATAGGTTAACGTGTTATATATGGGAGTCCAAGAGGACGCGGATGGGAAACAAGAATGAAGTGTGGCTGGGCACGCTGTCGCTCATGGTGCTTCGCACTCTGGCGACGATGGGGCCGCAGCATGGATATGGACTGGCAAGGCGGATTGAGCAAATCAGCGGCGATCGACTGAGCCTCAATTACGGAACTCTTTATCCGGCGCTTCTGAAGTTGGAACAGGATGGGGCCATTCGTTCGGAATGGGGCCTTTCCGACAACAACCGCAGGGCGAAGTTCTACAAACTCACACCGGCCGGCCGGAAGCACCTGGAGCGTGAAACGCGCGACTGGCAAGAGACCACGGCTATTCTGGCGCGCTTCCTTTCGCCTGCCGAGGAGGGCTGATGCGAACGCTGCGCGGGTGGTGGCAGGGGCTGCGAGCCCGGGTTGCAGATGGGGATCGGGATCGGGATCTTCGCGAGGAGTTGGAAAGCCTCGTGCAGATGCATATGGACGATTATCTGTGCGCGGGAATGACGCGGGAGCAGGCGCGCCGGCGAGCCCTGATCGAACTGGGCGGTGTCGAGCAGGTTCGCCAGGCGGTGCGCGACCGCCGCGGATGGCCATCGTTCGAAGGACTGGCAAGAGACTTGAAGTATGCCATACGCGCCCTGGTGCGGACACCCGGTTTCAGCGCTACGGCGGTGCTGGTGATGGCGCTCGGCATTGGGGCGAGCATCGCTCTGTTCACCGTGGTGCGCTCAGTACTCCTGCGCCCCTTGCCGTTTGCGCACCCGGATCGCCTGATCGCTCTCTACAGCCATGACGAGCGCTCGCAGCCGAACTCCGGAAACCTCACGGCCCCGGGCGATTTTTACGACTGGCAGAAGTCATCGCACGGCTATCAGCAGATGGCGATCTGGCGTTGGACTGGGTACAACATGGCGGGCAGCGGCGGAGAGCTTCCTGAGTTCCTCAACGCCGGCACCTGTTCGTGGAATCTGTTTGCGACGCTGGGCGTCAGTCCGGCGCTGGGGCGATGGTTTACGCCGGACGACGATCAAGCTGGAGCCGGGTCAACGGTGATTCTGTCCTGGAGCTTCTTCAAGCGGCGCTTCAACGGCGATGCGGCGATTCTGGGCAAAGCGATTCGCCTGAACAGCCGGGTGTACACGGTGATCGGAGTGCTGCCGGACTCGTTCCAATATCCGGATCCGAAGATCCAGTTGTGGGTGCCGTGGCAGATTGACGTGCCGGCAGACCAGGTCATCACCCACTACAACCACATCTTTCATGTGGTGGCGCGACTCAAAGCGGGCGCGTCTGCCTCTGCGGCCCTTCAGGAGGTCAGCGCCGTCGAGCATCAGCTCTACACCCGATACCGTGGAACAGGTCCGATGGAGCAAGATGCGATCGGAAGGCCGCTGCTCGAGGACGTGGTCGGCGATGTGAAGACGCCGCTCTATGTGTTGCTGGCGGCGGTGGTCTGCCTGCTGTCGATAGCGTGCCTCAATCTTTCCAACCTGCTCGTGGCGCGCTCGGCGGCTCGCAGGCGCGAGGCGGCCATTCGCAGTGCGCTGGGAGGCACCCGGCTGTCTCTGATCCGGCAACAGTTGACGGAGAGCCTGCTGATTTGCCTGAGTGGAGGGGCACTCGGATTGCTGCTTTCCCTGGGCGCGACGGCATGGCTGATCCAGCACTGGAGCGAATTACCGCGCGGGTATGATGTCCATCCTGATGGGCTGGCAATTGGGTTCGCACTCGGGATCACGCTGTTGGCGGGCGTTCTGGCGGGTCTGCTGCCGGGCATCTCATCGACGGGCGGGACCATCCTCACGGCTCTGCAGGAGGGCTCGCGAGGTATCGGGGGAAGTGTGGGGCGCGCGTCAATGCGCAAGGTGTTGCTGACCGTCGAGGTAGCTCTGACGGTGGTCCTGCTCATTGCGGCGGGCCTGCTCTTCAAAAGCTTCCTACGGCTGCGTACTGTCGACCTCGGCTGCACGACAAAGAATGTGTTGACCATGACCTATTTCCTGCGCGGGGATAAGTACTCGAAGCCGGAACAGATTGCCGGCTTCGACACGCAGCTGCTGGACAAGGTACGGCATCTTCCGGGCGTCGAGGCGACCGGACTGACGAATGTGGTTCCGGGCGGCGGGTACTTTGGCGATCACGAGATCCGGATTCCGGAGCATGCGGCCGAGGCGCCGGGAGTGCATCGTTTTGCGGCGTATCGCACGGCCGACCCCGGCTATTTTTCTGCGATGGGCATCCCCCTGATTCGGGGACGGTTCTTTTCCGGCGATGAGCGCCTCGACCACGATAAATTCATCATCGTCAATCAGGAGCTGGTACGGCAATACTTTCCCGGCGAGGATCCGATCGGCAAGCATCTCCGCGTGGAATGGCGAACTCCGGAGGGAGAAAACTACGAAATTATCGGCGTCATCGGAAACACGATTTATCAGATTGGCGAGCCGGTGCGCCCGATGATGTGGTTCCCCATTCTCGCGGGCATCCCGGGGAATTCGGGTGACTCTGTGCTGGTGGTGCGGTCGGGACGAGATGTCATGCGGCAGGCGATACCCATTCAGAGGCTGATCGCATCTCTCGATGTCGATCTTCCGGTCAAAAATGTTCTCACGATGGAACAAATTATCGGCGAGTCGACGGCAAATTCGAGTTTCAGCGCGACCCTGGTGCTCAGTTTTGCGGGATTGTCTCTGTTGCTGGCCGATGTGGGCCTCTACGGCGTGCTCGCCTTTCTAGTGACGCAGCGAACCGCCGAGATCGGCATCCGTATGGCTCTGGGTGCGCGACGGGAGCGAATATTGCAGCTGATGCTCATGGACGGGCTGCGGCCGGCGCTGCTGGGTCTCGCCATCGGGATTGCGGCGAGCCTTGCGGTGACTCGCCTCATCGGCTCCGTGCTTTACGGAACCAGTCCCCTCGATGGGAGCGTCTTCCTCTCGGTGATCGCGACCCTGTTGATCTCCGCGACCGGAGCCTGCCTGCTTCCGGCGTGGCGAGCCGCGCGGACCAATCCGATGTGCGCACTGCGGGCTGAATAGTGCCGCAGAAACGAGTAACGATATGGTAAATTATTAATTAGTAATTATTTCTTTGCCCTGATCACGCGGTGAGGGATCGGATCGCAACGTTGGCCACTGCAAGAGCTTCTTCTTTCTGACGTTTGCCTACCTGCTCCATGAGAGTCGGATGGTAGAACAACTCCGTCATTCGAGAAATCGCTCTCGAGGTCTCTTCCAAAGGAGTCTTGCGCTCAAACTCACCGGACTCGCGTCCTTGAACGACGATCTTGCGAACCATCTGGAAAATACCCTCCTGAAAGCGGGCGATTGATTCCCAGCGCTCTTCAAAGGATACTGAGACCATCTCGTGTATCTTTCGCTGCTCACTCAATAACCGCCAGGTTATTCCCTCTAACCCTATGAACACACGGCGTAATTTCTCAACCGGAGATTTCGTTGCTGCGATAGATCGCTCGATCTCAGTTAGAACGGCGCTGAGGCAGTGCCAGCACATTGCCTCTCCGATAGCCTGCTTGGAATCGAAAAACTTGTAAATATAGGGCGTCGATAGGTGAATGGACTTCGCGATATCTGCGAGCGTCGTTTTGCGATAGCCGTAGAGCCGAAAATACTCATCCGCGGCCTGCAGGATCTGTTGGCGGCGCTTGTGATCCGCTGGTCCCCTTTGTCCGGAAACCCCACCTGCGTCGATCGTAGTCTCCTGCTTCATAGCAAATTGATCATAGCTTACGATTCGGCTTGACACAATATTACTAGTGACGTTATGCTTTACTCGTAACTACAACTCGATCGCCAGGAGAATCGTCGATGTCTATCTTCATCAACACACCCACGTCCAACATCGGCCGCGCGCTCGCGGCGCGGCTGCTCGATGCCGGCGAGCAGATCACGGTCCTGAGCCGCGACAAGAAGAAAGTCGAGGAGCTTCTCCGGCGCGGCGCGCGCGTCATCGAGGGCTCCTTCGAGGAACCGGCCCTGCTCGCCGAGGCGCTCGAGGGCGCGGAGGCGCTGTTCTGGCTCACCCCGCCGCCTGCGCGGCCGGACTACTACGCCTGGGCCACCAGGTGCGCGAAGCAGGCCGCCGCGGCCGCGAAGAAAGCCGGCGCGCGCCGAGCGGTGGTCGTCTCGAGCATGGGCGCCCACACCGGCCCCGGCACGGGGGCGGTCGGCCCCGCCCGCGAGATGGAGAACGACTTCGAGGCCGCGCTCCCTGCGGTTGCTTCGCTGCGGCCCGGGATCTTCATGGAGAACTTCCTGCTCTCTGCAGAGATGATCGCGAAGGCCGGCCAGATCTTCGTTCCCATTCAACCGGGCAAGAAGTGGCCGCTGGTGGCGACGGCTGACATCGCCGCCAAGGCCGCATGCTGGCTGCTTGATCGCGGCTGGACCGGGCATTACCGGGTCGGCGTCCACGGTCCCCAGGACCTGTCGACCGACGAGGCGGCTGCGATCATCGCCTCGGCAGTTGGCAAGCCCGTGCAGTGCATCGATGCCACGCTTGACCAGGCGCGCGGCGCCTTGACGGGTATGGGCATGCCCGACTTCGTCGTCAACCTCATTATCGAACAGTACGTCGCGTTCCGCGACGGCCGCTTGAATCCGGCCGAGCCGCGCACGCCCGACACGACGACCCCCACGACCCTCGCCGAGTTTGCGCGGACAACCCTGGTACCCGCAGTCAGCGCCAGGCTCTGATATTGGCCGCGCGCGGAGCAAGTTTGAACGATGTGTCCTCAAGCGACTGCCCGGTGGCGATGGAGAACGAATCTTTCAAGAAAGGGGCTGTGCATGAATGTCAGATTTTTGGAAAGAACAGCGTTTGGTGCGGCGGTCGTGCTTTGTCTGTTTACTGGGAGCGAGAGTCACGGTCAGATTGGCCCGCAGAAGCATGAACCGAAGGGGCCGTGGGAGAACACGAGCCTCTCCCCCGATGAGCGAGCGGACCTGGTGATCAAGAAGATGACGATGGACGAAAAGATTCAGCTTGTGCATGGACTGGGCTGGGAGGCTCTGTTCGGGCCACCGCCAGAATCAGGTCCAGGAACAAGAGCCATTAGGCCTTCGGGATTCATCCCCGGCGTTCCACGGCTTGGGATTCCCGATCTGCAGATCACTGACGCCGTCGTAGGCCCTGCGGGCGGGGGAGACAAGAGCCGTTATGCAACCGCCCTGCCATCCGCCACGGCGATGGCTGCGAGTTGGGATTCTGCGCTTTCGTATGAGACAGGCACGCTGATCGGGAGCGAGGTTCGCGCGCAGGGCTTCAACATGTCTCTCGGCTCCGGCATCAACCTGGCCCGCGAACCGCGCGATGGGCGCCTGTTCGAGTACATGGGCGAGGACCCGCTGCTGGCCGGAACATTAGCGGGGCAAACGCTCAAGGCGGTGAGGGCGCAGAATGTGGTCACGGACGTAAAGCACTATGTTGTGAACGATCAGGAAGCTGGACGCTTTTTTATCAATTCAGTCATCGACAAACGCGCAATGCGGGAAAGCGACCTGCTTGCCTTTGAAATCGCGCTGCGGGAGTCGAACGCGGGCGCGGTGATGTGCGCGTACAACAAAATCAACGGTGTATATGCCTGCGAGGACGATTACACGCTGAACGAAGTGTTGAAGAAGGAACTTGGATTCAAGGGTTTTGTGATCTCAGATTGGGGTGGTACGCATAGCACCGTGAAGGCCGTGCTTGCCGGCCTGGACATCGAGATGCCGGGCTACAGCTTCCTTGGCGGGCCACTGAAAAAAGCTGTCGAGAGCGGCGAAGTGCCAATGGCTCGTCTCAATGACATGGTGCATCGCATCCTGAGAACCGAGTTTGATTCGGGCATTGTAGACAATCCGCCGCAGGCACAAGTGGTTGACGTATTCCGCGGCTTCGAGGTAGCGCAGAAGATCGAAGAAAAAGGCGCCGTGCTGTTGAAGAATGACCGCGGACAATTGCCTTTGAACGCTGCCGGGGTAAAGTCGATTGCCGTGATCGGAGGACACGCGGATGCGGGGGTGATGTCCGGCGGTGGCTCGGGCCAGGTATCGCCGGCTGGGGGCAGCGCAGTTCCGCCATCGCCTGACCGCGCACCCGGTGACCCACTGGGGATCTTCAGCATAACGGTATACCACCGTTCGGCTCCGTTGAAGGGGATCACAGAGAAGGCTAAGGGGGCAGTCGTGAAGTGGGATCCCGGCACGGATCGAGTGTCGGCCGCAGCACTGGCCAGGGCCTCCGATGTGGCCATCGTATTTGCAGTCCAGCATACGTATGAAAATATGGACCTGCCGAACCTGTCACTGCCTGAAAATCAGGACGCCTTGATCGAAGCAGTGGCCGCAGCCAATCCTCATACGATTGTCGTGCTGGAAACGGGAGGGCCGGTTACGATGCCTTGGGTCGACAAGGTGAGCGCGGTTATTGAGGCATGGTATCCGGGCATACGCGGGTCTGAGGCGCTGGCCAATATTCTGTTCGGTGATGTGAACCCTTCCGGCAAGCTGCCCCTGACGTTTGTACGCACTGAAGCCGACCTGCCGCACCCCAGGCATGTCGATCAGCCGGCGATAGACCCGAACCACCCTATCACGCCAATGCCGAACCTCCCGGTGGTTCCGGGAATCTCGACGAACCAGACACCATTTGACGCGGTGTACGACGAGGGTCTCAAGGTTGGGTACAAGTGGTACGACGCGGATAACAAGGAGCCGCTTTTCCCGTTCGGATTCGGGCTGTCCTACACCACGTATGCCTATTCCGAATTGAAGACAACATCAGACAACGGTCTGACCGTGACATTCAAGGTGAAAAACACCGGAAACCGCGCAGGTGAAGAGACGGCTCAGGTTTATCTCACGCTGCCGGCCAGCACCCACGAGCCGCCCAGGCGCCTCGTAGGTTGGAGCAAGATCGCGCTCGATCCGGAAGAGCAGAAGGAGGTGAAGGTAAAGGTAGAGCCTCAGATGCTCTCGGTCTTCAACCCAGACAAGAACTTATGGGAGGTTGTTCCCGGCGAGTATAAGGTTTGGGCCGGCAGATCCTCGCGTGACCTGCCTTTGAGCGCGCCAATCTCCCTGAGCGGCAAATAGCAAGATCGGTTCTGCTTCATTCATCTCGCTAAGGGGGAGCCTGACGGTCTTTTCAGGGGACAGGTTGGAGTCAGACTTGTCTAAATCACGATTTTAGACGGGCTATTCTTTGTACGAAGGGCACGGCTTCACAGGCTGCGGAAAAAGTCGCTTTTCCGAAGGGGACGGGCTTCAGCCCGAACAGACCTGCGCTGGCGCGGACGCGCTGACACCTTCATGCCCGCCACAGGGGTTGGCGCCACAAGCATCTTCTGCCAAAACAGTGCTAGAGGTCGGAAAGGAACGCTGCGGATGCAGGAATGGCAACTGAATAGTGTGGTTGAAGTCGTTGTTGATGCATCTGTCGAGCGGCTCTGGGCTGCGCTGACGGACGCCGCGGACACCGAACAGTATTTCATGGGCTCGCGAGTAACCGTGGGCGACGTGGGGGAAGCCTATCGCCTTGAGCGAGATGACGGCTGGGAGGTGGATGGCACCGTTTTGGTGAAGGAACCGCCATATAGACTGCGGGTTACTTGGCGGATCAAGACGCCACCTGATTTGGTGATGCCAAACTGCGAGGTGGAGTACTTGATTGAGCCTACCCTCATTCCAGAGGCAAAATCGACAACCAAACTGACCGTTAATACGTATGTCGACGGGCCTGTGCCTCCGCCGTTCTTAAATGCAAGCCGCACAGGGTGGGCGATGATCACGCGAAATCTGAAAGAATATCTCGGTTAACGTTGGTTACAGCGAGGAACGGAAAGGAACGGTACCACGACTAACCTGGCCGCTTGCTGAAGCGGAAATCGCAAGCCGAGGATCCCTGAAGGATCGTGTGTTTGCGCTCGAGCGCGATCTCTCCGTTGAATCCCTCGATGAAGGTTGCGTCGCGATCGCAGGATAGTATGCTGCCCAGTTCCTCGATGCCCAGGCTGCGGTAGAGTTCGGCATACCTGCACTTCGTCACGTCGAAGTTCAGAACGCTTTCGTTCTGATCCAGAATGTGCAGTTGCAGCGCGTCGTTTCTGCTCCAGGGCTCGACGGAGCCTGCGTAGGCTTGCAGATCGTTCCTACCCAGGCGAGTGGCGAGTTCCCTACCCTGCCGGCGGGCAATCCCGGTAATAACATTCCGGACGACTTCCAGAACCTCATGCCGTCCAAACCTATCGCCCAGGGCATCCACGATGGGCGCTAGAAGACGAGCTTCGATCTCACGCCGCTTCAAGACTCCGATCTCATTCAGTTCCACATCGCTGCTCATCCGGCTCACCTCACTTACCGCCAGCGCTTCCATCACACAGCCGGATCCTTCGCCGGAGCATCCATGATCTGCTCGTGCACGGGATCCCAATAAAGGCGTTTGCCGGTCCAATACGACTGGGCCGCCATGATGCAGACGATGGCATGAGAGAAGCCATGATCTACGGTGGCGTTGGGCTGCTTGCGCGTCTGCATCGCCTGCAGCCAATTCACGAGGTGGCCGACGTCATCATCGTCCGGGCCATTCGAGTTGGGAGCCGGCGCGCCCGGAACCTGCAGTATCTCGGCCCCATCGGCCGGCGGTCCAACCAGGGGAAGGCCGGAGTAGACCGGCCCGGTATCGGCTGGATCAAATTCCTTTCTGCCCCCTTCACGGGTGATGGTAAACAAGGACGCACCCTCGCCGCCATAGTTCTCGATGGTGCCGTCGCGCCCCTGGATCCGTCCAAAGCTTCGATAGCTGTTACTAAATACGGATTTGTAGGTATAAAGAAATCCTTTCGGGTAGGTAACCGCGGCTATACAGGTATCAGGGTTCTCGCGCCCATCTTTCCAGGTAAAGATCCCACCGGTGGCCATCACACTTTCCGGATAAGCCTCATCGGTCCAAAGATGGACCAGGTCGCTGCCATGGCTCAGCCATTGATCGAAGATTCCCGAGGAGAAGTCTTTATACAGACGGAACTCCAGATACACGTGGGGGTCAAAGGGACGATACGGTTTTCCCAGTAGCCAGCGGTTCCAATCCGTATCTTCTTCCCGCAGCTTGGACGGACGGCCATAGAGCCATTGCTTCCACTCCAGGTTGACGTCCATCAACATCTCGGGGGATTGCCCGGTATCCTCTGGCTTGAACCGCCAGCGCCCTTCGTTTACATTCCATTCCTGTTCGATATGGACAACTTTGCCGATGCGCCCGGAACGGATCAGGTCGCGGATGGCCAGGGGATAAGGTTGGCTGCGATGCTGCGTGCCCATCTGCACAACCTGCCGGGATTGTTTGACTAAGTCGCGTGACTGAATGGCTTCAGAGAGCACATTGGCGAAGGGTTTCTCCACGTAGCAGTCCTTACCCGCGCGCACGACTTCGATGCACAACTTGGCATGCTGAAAGTCACCGGTAGCAATCATGACTCCATCGATGTCCTTGCGGGCCAGCATCTCTTCTGCGTATTTGTAGGTTTGGGGCTCGAGGTTGAATGCTCGCCTTAGCTGGGCCGCGCGGTGCTCTCGTGCGAGGGTCCAGAGATCACAGACCGCAACCGTCTCGACGGCCATCTGCTTAGCCGCGAGTTTGGTCATGCGGACATGACCTTGACTGCGGTCTCCGCAGCCAAGTTGCCCCAGACGGATGCGATCGTTGGCTCCAAGGATGCGCCCATACGAATGCGCGCTCATCCCCGCTACCATCATTGAACCTGCCGCCTGTTTGACAAAGGTTCGGCGGTCGATACCCGCCGTTGTCTCTTCCGACATGCGCCCCTCCGCTTTGATACCCAAAGCTCACTTCAAGGCTACATCCGGGCGACTGACGTGTGGCCATAAATCTCCCTCCGCGCCGTAAGCCCTCACATTTCTTTGAGGACGAAGCGAGTTAGGCGCGTTAGGCCCCGTCCGGGCCTTACGTGGGTCTCTTTGCAATAAAGAAAAGTCTTTCTGACTTCCCAGTTGGTCGCCTGCGATCAGGATCGACCACTCTCACGTCCACAAAATGGCTACGGAGAGCTCCCATGATCTTTCCCAACGGGAACGACACCTCGACTATATCTTCTTCATGGAGAACGTAGCGGGTATGATTCACGTGCTCAAAGACTCTGATATTCCAATTCGATGCATGATTGGCGAGAGCAGTCACGTCGATGATCAAAAGGTTCCTTCCGAATTGATGAACCCAGGGTGGCTCGGCAATATGCCGCTCGAGCTTCCGTTGTGTGTTGATGTCAAAGATGAAGCAGCCACCCGGCGATAAATGCTGACGCACCCTGGCGAAGACTTTCTTCCAATCGGAGAAGCGTCGAATGTGATTGATCGAATCGAATACACAAAGTACCGCGTCAAATTGCTCATCGATTTGGAAATCGACCATATCCTGCCGCGAGAGTTTTGCTCGAGGAACCTTCTTGCGTGCAATCGAAAGCATCTTGCTCGAGAGATCCAGGCCAGACACTTCGTAACTGTCCTGCAGATGCTTCAGTATTGATCCCGTTCCGCACCCGAGTTCGAGGACCTTTCGGGCACCCGGGTTCGACACCCGCAGAAGCTCTGAAACGCGTTTTGCCGATTCTGACTCGTCTCCCATTACCGCGTCATAGAACTTGCCGAAGATCTCATACGATGTCATGCCGTCCAGTTTAACAACCTAACAACTGTGATCCGGCGCCATCGCGTACCGACAACCGGGAGTTTAAGTTTGCGTGGCGGAGAAACCTCAGCGTCGAAGGCAACGCGGATTCCGCAGTAACCATGCACAGCCCAGTTGCTCCCGGACTTAGGGCCGCGGCAGCACGGTAAGCCCGATGGGTTGATTCACGGAGTATCGCGCCACCAGGCTGTAGCTGGACGGCGTTACGTTGAACACCCAGAGTTTGTTGGCCGAGTTGCTGATCGCATACAGGTGATTGTCGTTATCCCAGGACACCTCATCCACTTCGCTGCTGGTCAAAAGGCCCGTATATGTTTTGACCGGTTCCGCTCCATTGAAATGAAAAATCTGGAGGCCGCTGGTTCCTGCCACCGCCAGCAACTTTCCAGAAGGGGACATGCTGAGAGCGGTCACATAGTTGACCGCCACCTTGGGCATGGTCGCCGATTTGCTCTTGGTAGTCAGGTTTCCATCGCTCTCGATCGTGTAGGCCGCGAGCTGATACGGTCCGTTCTGCTCGCCATAGCCCTCCGAAGGATACATGGGAACGGCCAGATGCATGGCCGGATCGGCCGCGGCAAGATAAGGGCACCAGCCGCCGCTGGGAAATGGAAAGTCGTAGGTGAGCATCGTCAATGATCCGTTGCTGTTGCGCTTGAATCCGGAGATGGCGGGGGAAGAATGATAACAATCCGAGGTATACGCATAGTCGTTGTTCGAAGAGAAGGTCAGAGGGCCGGCCAGTTCCTGGTCGCCGCCGGCGTCGTTCAAATACTTCAGCGAGCCGTTGCTCTTCTCCACGCTGTAAGCCTGATACACGCTGTTCGAGCAGATGGTGTCGCCCCAGTAGTCGAAATTGTAGAGCGAGGCGCCGGTGTGATCGAGCACGATAGGCCCCGGGTAGGAACTGCACATGTTCTTGGCCTGTGAGTTGACCCGCGCCGTGTAATGGAGGGCGCCATCAGACTCGATAGCATAAGTCTCAATGAATGTGCTGAAATTGCCCGCACCAAACAGATACTTGCCATGCACCGCCATGTCGGCCACGTCCGCTGAAAAAGGCGAACCCGCGAGGGCAGTGAGCTTACCGTTGGATGCGGCAGAGTACGCGTGTACCTCCGCAGTATCGGTTGATGAACCAATCCTGCCGGAAACGTACACCCATGCCGACGGAGCGGAACTGTTTTTCGAATTGGTTTCAGGGGCTTGAGCAAGGGCTGTGATGGTGAAGAGCCCAAGGAAGAGCAATGTGGCAGGAAGGTTGCGAAGCATGTTATCTACTCCATTTGAGGCCGGGGCGCCAGTCCGTCATAGTGGGCGAGTCCACGGTATTTGGACCGCCCGGACTATAGCGAAGTGGGATGCGAAATGAATCGGCAAGTGTTTCCCGATGCGTGTCAATTTTTCCGGGGCGTCTCGCCAGGCAGTCGCAGGTCCGCTCGCATGATAGGTGCCCTCCGGACGAGACGGCAGCCACTAAAGTAACTTACCGGGGAAGCAAGGTGCCTGTAAGGCCGAAACGATCGTGGTCATAGATTGTCCATCAACCATTTTCAAACCCTTTTCACCCTTTTCGCATCTCCTCCGCTGGGGTTTTGCAAAATTATTCGCTGACGTACAATTCCGGGCGAATGGGCTGAAAGAAAGAGACCGGCATCGATAAATCCACTTGGGTATCTCAGGAGAGCACATGAAAAACAATTTTCAATGGCTGACAGATCTCCCGCTCCGCCTGTTGCGAGGGGCAGGTAACTCGTTGGCTTGCATGGTGATGGTTATGGCTGTGGTTGTCGCCACGAAATCCGCGGACGGGCAAGCTTACAAAGTCCTTTACACATTTGGGGGCGATGTGGATGGGAGTAGTCCCAGCAATCAACTGGTTCGAATCGGTGAGAACCTGTATGGAACCACTGGAGGGGGCGGCGCGTCTGGCGATGGTGTGGTTTTCAAACTATCTGAGGACGGCCGGGAAACGGTTCTACACAGTTTCTCCGGTGATGATGGGAACGGGCCTGCCGGATTGGTGAGCGATGCGGCTGGGAATCTTTACGGGCTGACTCAACTGGGAGGGAACGTCGCCTGCAACGTTGCCTATGAACCCAACGGATGTGGGGTCATTTTTGAAATCAAAAGGTCAGGTGAATTCTCCGTGTTATACCGGTTTTCCGGCGATGATGGAGCCAATCCAATTGGGAAGCTCCTCCTGGATGCCAAAGGCGACCTCTATGGAGCTGCCGCGGGCGGCGGTCACAGTTCGACTTGCCATGGTCCTGAATATGCGCAGGGGTGTGGAACTATCTTCGAGTTGGCGCGTTTCGGCGACGCCTGGAACCTACGCGACCTCTACAATTTCGCCGGCGGAGCCGACGACTTCGCCCCGAGTGGCAGCCTTATCTCTTCATCGGGAAAGCTACTTGGAACAACTGGCAGTGGTGATGGCCTACCTTGTATTAGCGGGCTTTGTGGAACTGTATTCGAGCTCGCCCCCGGCAAGGATGGTTGGACGGAAACGATTCTCCATTCATTTAAAGGCGTGTCCGGTGGCGCAATCCCGGAGGATGGACTGGTTGCGGACCCGCAGGGTAATCTTTACGGAACCACCTTTTTTGGAGGCGCTTCCGGGTTCGGGACGATTTTCAAACTCGACCCTCATGGCCACAAAACGATTCTGTATAGTTTCGACGGCCTAGACGGAGCAAACCCATCTGCAGCCCTGGTCCGCGACAGCAGCGGTAATCTCTTTGGCACTGCCACGGGGGGTGGCTCTTCCCGACTAGGCACAGTGTTCCGGCTCGATCCCGCCAATCATCTTACCGTGCTGCACAACTTCAAAGGAGGGACCGATGGGGCTTCTCCCTACGGCACTCTCCTGTTGGCCGGCGAGACCCTTTACGGCACAACGGCGGGGGGCGGCCATCATGACTCTGGCACCATCTTTGAGATAAGCAAGTAGCTTCACTCACCGGGAGGAGAGTGAAAGCCCAGAAACACTCTGAAGCTTGGGCCGCAGGCCCCTAAGCGCTAGCTTATCTGGCGCTTATCGGCGCAGGCCCATGATTTCTCCGGTCGGGATGAGCTTGCACACGAGCGAAATCATCTCGAAGTTAGGTCCCGACAATTGCCCTTTTCACCGGTGGGGGCTAATGTGGTTGCGATCAAAAACACGGTTCTGCCCGGCCAGAGTGCGCAGAGCACAGACGCGGACAGGGACGAACTATGACGCAGCAGAAGGGAGCATGAGTATGCGAAAGACCGGTTCGATATCAATCATGGTGGTCCTGCTTGGGCTGGCATCGACGGCGGCCCGGGCGGTTACCGCAAGCTACGACGCCCTGTACGTATTTGGCGACAGTTACTGTGACGTCGGCAACATCTTCACAGCGACAGGCGGCGCGGACCCGGCCGCGCCCTATTACAACGGCCGATTCTCCAATGGCCCAATCTGGCTGGATCATGTGGCCGGCTTCCTGGGTGTGCCGCTTAAGGCCTACCTGCTGGGAGGGACGGATTATGCTTTCGGCGGGGCGTGGGTCACGGAGCCTCAGAGCATTCCCGGAGGGGGAACGATTCCGAGCGTCCCCGAGCAAGTGGAACTATATCTTGGCCAGCACGGGGGCAAAGCCGATCCCAATGCCCTCTACATCCTGGAGGGCGGCGGAAACGACATTCTGGACACCACGAGCGGCTCCCCGCAGGCACTTGGAAACCACATCGCGGAAGGCCTGGCGGAAAGCGAATTGCTGCTACGGCAGGCTGGTGCGAGGCATTTCGTGATTCCCGATCTGTTCAATGTGGGTCTGCTGCCGGCGGCGGCGGGCAATGCAAGTTTTGCCACAGCGGCGAGCGCCGCAACCGACAAGCGGCTGGACGAATTGCTGGCGCTGGAGCAATTCCTGGAGGGCGTTCATATTATTCGCCTGAATGTATTCAGCCTGCTCAATGCGATAGAGACGGATCCGACGCACTTTGGATTTACCAACGTTACCGATCCGTGCCTGACCACCGTGGTGTGCGCCGACCCGGACCACACCTTCTTTTGGGATACGCACCACCCGACGGAGTTTGGCCATTCATTCTTTGCCGTCACGCTCGAAACTGCTTTGCCGCAGCGGCACGATTAGGACATTCTGATCTGAAAGAAGGAAAATTCAAGTCGCCGCTGGCGCAACGCTCTCATCGGGGTCGGTATTGGCGTGTGTGTGGAGATTTCCCGTTTCGTACGGAGTTATCCCTCTGTGCGCAACCATAAGAAGAACTCCTTGACGATTTTCCCCGCATGACCCCCAGGTCTCAAAAGCGAGACCTGGGCCACCCACTCATGGTCTTGGATTTATGGAGGTGGTTCTCACGACTCTATGCCCCGTCGGAGTGTCCGGATGCCCAAAGGAAAAGCAGAACGGTTGACAACCCTTTACTTCTAGGGATAGCCTCATTGATACCAAGATGTACAGGGGTAGCAGATGGCGCGAAATGATCTCCAAGGAAGTCTCGACCTGCTGGTACTGAAAACACTCGCGCAGAGAAACAAGCTGCACGGTTACGGAATTGTTCTGCACATTCAGAGAGCGTCGGACGAGATGCTGCAGGTGGAAGAGGGTTCGATCTACCCGGCGCTGCACCGTATGGAGCAGAGCGCCTGGATCAGCTCGGAATGGGCGCTGACGGAGACCAACCGGAAGGCAAAGTATTACCGGCTTACGGCCGCCGGACGGAAACAGCTGCAGGAAGCCGAAGAGGGCTTTGAGCAACTTGTAAAGGGCGTGCGCGCGATGTTGCGCTATGCCTAAGGAGGTGTCGAATGGCTCTGCTGCAGCGGATTGGAAACCTGTTTCGCCGCTCTTGCCTTGACCGCGAGATCGACGCCGAACTGAGGGCGCACATCGAAATGCGGATCGAGGACAACCTGGCGGCAGGCATGACGCCAGAGGATGCGCGGCGAGATGCGTTGGTGCGGTTCGGGAATCCCACGACGACAAAAGAACGCGCGACGGCGGCGGATGCCAGCATGGCCTTGGACAACTTCTGGCGCGATATTCGCTATGCGCTGCGGCAGCTGCGAAAAGCGCCTGTATTTGCCGCCACAACCGTGCTCACGCTTGCCCTGGGAATTGGTGCCACGACTGCGATCTTCAGCACCATGAATGCCGTGCTGTTACGTTTGCTGCCCGCCGCAAATCCAAAGGAGCTGTTCTTTCTCCACTTGCCGGATGACCAGCCATACGGAGCACACAGCACCGGAGATTCCGAAACGTCGTTCTCGCTTCCCGTCTTCAAGACCCTGCGGCAGGACCGGCGCGCGTTTTCCGAGGTCATGGCTTTTGCTCCTCTGAGTAACGGTAAAGTCGCGGTTCGATTTGGCAATGGCCTGCCGGAACAGGCAGCGGGCGACATGGTGAGCGGAAACTTCTTTTCAGGGTTGGGGGTTAGGCCGGCAATAGGCCGCACGGTGTCGATGGCGGATGAAGAGGCAAACGCGCCGGTGGCGGTTCTCGGCTACTCGTATTGGGCCAGCCGTTTTTCGCGGAATGCAAACGTTGTGGGCCGGATGATGTCTGTTAAAGGAATTCCCTTCACGATTGTCGGCGTCGCGGCGGAAGGCTTTCCGGGTCTGGAGCAGGGAGAATCGACGGACTTGTGGATTCCGCTGCAACGGCGGGCAGAGCTTAATCCGTGGGGCCATCGATTGGACCAGACTTTGTACGGCTCGCCGGACTGGTGGTGTCTGCGCCTGCTGGCGCGGCTCGCGCCCGGCGTTTCGGTGCAGCAAGCCATTGCTGAGGCAAACCCGTCGTTCCAGGCGGAAGCGTATGCGCGCATCGCGGCGCCGAATGCGGCACATCCGCGCATCAAGCTTTTGGCAGCCGCGGCAAAGGGCCTGGTGGGACTGGGCGACTTCAATGAGTATGGCCAACGCATCAAGATCCTGATGGCGCTGGTGACGCTGGTGCTGGTGATCGCGTGCAGCAACGTGGCAATGCTGATTGTGGCGCGCAACGCAGCACGCCAACGCGAATTCAGCTTACGCATGGCGCTGGGAGCCGGAAGGCGCACGTTGCTGCGGCAGCTTCTGGTAGAGAGCGGACTTTTAGTTGTTTTGGGATCAGTGGCCGGTTGGCTTTTTGCCTTAAGCGCAACCCGCGCGCTGGCCACCTGGGCTCAGCTTGAAACCAGCCTGGCGCCGGATTGGAAGGTGCTGCTGTTTACCGGTACGGTCTCAGTGATTGCGGCTCTAGCTTTCGCACTGGCTCCGATGCGCTCGGCGACGAACGCTCCGGTCACGTCCGCGTTACGCACATCAGCGGCAACGAGTCACCAGAGCAAGCGCGGAGGGAACACGGTGCTTATGGTTCAAATTGCGTTGTGCTTCACCCTGCTGACGGCGGCTGGGCTGCTGCTGCGGACGCTGCTGAACTATGAGCACACGAATCTCGGCATGCAAACCCGGGGATTGCTGGTGTATGGGATCACGCCTCAAAAACAAACGACCGATGCGTCGAAGCTTCTGTTTTATCGAGAGCTTTTGCAGAAGATGCGCGCGTTGCCCGGCGTGGAGGCAACAACGTTTGTCGGGAACCGGCTGGGGAGCGGGTGGAGCAGTAACGATGAGCCCACGGTGGATGGGATTACCTATCCGGGCAACCAGGTTCCACTGCGTAGCAATGTAGTTGGCCCAGACTATCTGCAGGTGCTTGGGATTCCGCTGCTCCAGGGGCGCGATATTCGCGAATCGGATACTGCAACCTCGCAGCATGTGGTGGTGGTGAATGAGACATTCGTGAAGAAGCTGCTGCCAAAGACGAATCCCATCGGTCATCAACTCGGAGACCTGAAGAATCACTACACGATTGTAGGCGTGGCCAGAGATAGCAAGTACCGGAGCGTGGATGAGGGGCCGCGCGCCATGGCCTATTATCCCTACACGCAGGTTGAGGACGCGCCATCCACATTGCAGGTAGAGTTGCGCACGACGGGCAATCCTATGGCGATGTTGCCGGCCATAGCGCGAGCTGTTCATGAGCTGGACCCCGACCTGCCGCTGGAAAAGCCGATGACGCAGATAGCGGTGTTTGAGGACTCCTATTCGCAACAACGGCTTTTCTCCCGGCTGGCCATGTTCTTTGCTTTGCTCGCAGCGCTTTTGGTGGGCATCGGCCTCTACGGAACACTCTCGTATCGCATCGGCCGCCGGACCGCGGAGATCGGGATACGCATGGCCCTGGGCGCGCAGCGGCGACAGGTGCTGTCGATGGTTCTGCGCGAAACGTTCCAGATTGCGGGGGTGGGGATCGCAGGAGGAATTCCGCTTGCGCTCATCGCGGGCCACTTTATGAGCTCGATGCTCTACGAATTGAAGCCTGATGACAAATTGAGCCTGGCTGTGGCACTTGTGGGGATTGTCGGGGTAAGTCTCGGAGCCAGCTTCAACCCCGCGCGGCGGGCAAGCTCGATCGATCCGGCGCGGGCCCTGCGCAGCGAATAAGCATACCCCACTTCGCGGAAATCCGGGTACGCTCGGGATGACAAAGGGAAGAGTGAGTCATCCCTCTGCGCACAACAACAAGAACTCCTCGACGATTTTCCCTGTGGAGCCACCCGCGCGCGGAATCAGGCCGGAGATCACCGCAACCGAGTCAGCCCCAGCCTGCATCACCGCGGCGCAGTTAGAACGCCCAATACCGCCGATGGCGACCACCGGCTTATCCGTAATGGCCCGCGCGGCCCGCACCCCTTCCAAGCCAACCACCGGATCGGGAACCAGCTTGGAAGACGTGGCAAAAACTGGCCCGATGGCAACGTAATCCACGGGACTGTCTTTCGCAGCCAGGAGCTGGCGCTCCCCATGCGTCGATACCCCGATCATCGCCTCGGTGACCGGATGCTCCACCTGGATGCGGGTATTCATCTCGATAAAGTAGAGCTTGCCGTCCTCGTCCATGAGGAACTCGACCGTGCCGGCGTTCTGATAGCCAATGGAAGTCAGACACCGTTTCAGTGTTTTAGCAATATCCTCGCGGATCCTGCTCGTCACCTGGAGCGAGGGCGCCTCTTCAATCAGCTTCTGGTGGCGGCGTTGGATGGAGCACTCCCGCTCGCCCAGGGAGAGCACGTTGCCATGCTCGTCGGCCAGCACCTGGAACTCGATGTGCCGCGGCCGCTCAATGAACTTCTCCATGTATAGGTCGCCGTTGCCAAAGGCATTCGCGGCCTCAATGTGCGCTGCCTGGTAAAGTCCGGGCAGCTCCTCTTCGGAGCGGATCACGCGCATGCCGCGGCCACCACCGCCCGCCGAGGCCTTGAGGATCACGGGAAATCCAACCGACTTCGCCCATGCCAGCGCCTCCTCCTCGGTCTGCAGAACCCCTTCGGAGCCGGGCAGGATGGGGACCTTTGCCTGTCCTGGTTTTTCTTGCATTGACACTCACGATCGTGCCGGGGTTCCTCGGGAAATCGCTAAAACGTGCGTGGTAAGCGTGGTAAGCGTGGTAAGTCGCGTGCTGCGGGGATTCTTTGGGTTCGGCGGTCTTTTCTTGCGTCAGCTCTGTGTATTTCGCGATCGATGGCGGATCGGAGGGCGGGCCGGGGTTCTCCCCCGGATTTCCTGTGGAATTTTGGTGGCTTCGGTGAACTTCATGCGCCTTTCTTCACGGAAAGGCGCACACGCGGTTCTCTCCAGTGCATCGTGGCAGGAGATCCGGGTTCGGGAAATGGCTAAAAAGTGCGCTCTATGCGCTCTAGGTTTCCTCCTCGGGGGATTCTTCCCGTTCGGCGGCCTCTAGCGTTCTAGCTTTACGGTGCCCTTAGGGCGATCACGTTTGTCTTCGTGTGGCGCTGGGGGCATGGGAACAGGGTGGTCCATGCCAGGCGTTGTTTTGGCTTGCGGGCGGGGAGGTTTTGCCGGCCACCGCCCACTGGATAGACATCGATTGTCAAAGATCAGCGTTGCTTTGAAGCGTTTTCACAAATACTAACGGTGCAGCGTGAACGGGTATGTGCAGGGGTTCTATTCACCCCAGCAATCTGACCTTGCCCCCCGGGTCTTAGCAGAAGGTTCCGCTTCGGTGTTCCTTCTTCGCTTTGCACCCCTTGTGAAAACGCTCTAGCCCTGAGGCTGATGGCCGCGAAGCGGCGTTGGAAACGATCCGCATTATTCGCAATAAGCTACTTTCGGTGACCGAAAACCAGCCGCGCTATGGTCGCGGAAACGCGCCAGGGAAACTGGTGTTCCCGTGGGGCGAAGGAATGCACCTTGGAAAGAGTGGAAAGTCGCTTCTGCCAGCGACGTCTGGCTTCGTGCCTGCCATGATGCCGTGTGAGTGATGCGAAAAAATCGAACTATGCGAACTAAGTCCCCCTTCCAAGCAAGGCTAGTATCTGTTTTCTCCTATAGGTAATAGATTCGGATTGACCGTACTTGGTTTAGCAAAATTAAATTCGAGGGCTCAGGGGCCCGACTCTAGAACACCCCATGCAGGGAACGTCCAGCAATCTCCGCAGCGCCGGGGGGCATCATCCAGATCGCCGCCAGTCAGGGTGTTCTCGTTCGACTTGGGGACCGAAGGTTGACACGATACCCTTCCCTATAATGCGGTTTCGGGGCGCGGCCAGTGAGTTCTAGTTGTGCAATAGGTATGCTGTCGCCGAATTAGCGCCCAATGAGGCCGCGACCAATTGGTCGCGGAAATCACGGGATCGCAGCTCGCTCATCCGGAGATGGTCATTGCGCTTCAATGAGGCCGCGACCAATTGGTCGCGGAAATGCGTAAAAGTACGCAGGTTAAGCCTAGCAGTGACCAGATTGCTTCAATGAGGCCGCGACCAATTGGTCGCGGAAATGGAAGTGCGCGGACCGAGCGCAGAGCGGCGTTGGAGGCGCTTCAATGAGGCCGCGACCAATTGGTCGCGGAAATCGCGGATCAGTTTGAAGTGCGGCAGGCCGATGGACATGCTTCAATGAGGCCGCGACCAATTGGTCGCGGAAATAACTGATGCCAGTGCGGGGCGTGGGGCTGGCAGTTGGCTTCAATGAGGCCGCGACCAATTGGTCGCGGAAATAGAGCACCTGTAGCCATAGCGCGGAGGTCACTGGTTCGCTTCAATGAGGCCGCGACCAATTGGTCGCGGAAATGCGCGGTCGCGAACCGGAGGCGACGAGTTGTGATGGTGCTTCAATGAGGCCGCGACCAATTGGTCGCGGAAATGACAGAAGCGCAGCTTTATTGGCCGCGTCTTTTCCTTGGCTTCAATGAGGCCGCGACCAATTGGTCGCGGAAATTCGGCGTCCAGCTTCGCTTTTACTTCAGAGTGCGGCGCTTCAATGAGGCCGCGACCAATTGGTCGCGGAAATGGCGATACCGCGAAGCCCTCGAACTTCTTCATGATGGAGCTTCAATGAGGCCGCGACCAATTGGTCGCGGAAATCTCCTATCGCTCGCATGGCTGGAGCGGGCAAAGAACTCCGCTTCAATGAGGCCGCGACCAATTGGTCGCGGAAATCTGTTCTGCGTCACGACATCCAAGACAGATTTCTACGTTGCTTCAATGAGGCCGCGACCAATTGGTCGCGGAAATGTTGCCATTCTGGATGAAATAATCTGTTCCCGTATACGGCTTCAATGAGGCCGCGACCAATTGGTCGCGGAAATGCGGCCAGCAAAGGCCACGATCCTCCGGAGCGAGCGATGCTTCAATGAGGCCGCGACCAATTGGTCGCGGAAATCTCCCATGGAATAGTCATACCCTTCCTCGGGCCACTCAGCTTCAATGAGGCCGCGACCAATTGGTCGCGGAAATGGCGGCACGCATTACAAGCGATAAGCGTTCACGCAGTTGCTTCAATGAGGCCGCGACCAATTGGTCGCGGAAATCCACCGCAGTACGGCCGCGCTTCGGATAGGCTGATACGCGGCTTCAATGAGGCCGCGACCAATTGGTCGCGGAAATGCACCCAGTACGGGCGCGCTTCGGATAGGGATACGCGGCTTCAATGAGGCCGCGACCAATTGGTCGCGGAAATCACCGCAGACGATGGAACGGGCGGCAAGAAGACCCGCGCTTCAATGAGGCCGCGACCAATTGGTCGCGGAAATGGAAAGATTAAGTGTTGCAGCGGATGACCGAGCTAGCGGCTTCAATGAGGCCGCGACCAATTGGTCGCGGAAATCCGGGATGATCAGCTTCGCGAGAAAGACGAATGCCGCGGTGCTTCAATGAGGCCGCGACCAATTGGTCGCGGAAATGTCTGCCGGAATAGGCAAGACAGCAAAGACAGCGGTAGCTTCAATGAGGCCGCGACCAATTGGTCGCGGAAATTCGCGAAATCGACGCGGACATCTGCGATCAGCTAATCGCTTCAATGAGGCCGCGACCAATTGGTCGCGGAAATGCGTGCTGCAAGGCCTGGCCGGCGAAGTGCGATCTTTCGCTTCAATGAGGCCGCGACCAATTGGTCGCGGAAATGCGCCAGCTTCCATGGAAATGCCGCCGATGATCAGGCTTCAATGAGGCCGCGACCAATTGGTCGCGGAAATGCCCATGGCCAGCCCCACGGCCGCGATCTTGTCCAGTGCTTCAATGAGGCCGCGACCAATTGGTCGCGGAAATCGAAACGGTCGACGGAATACAGGCAACAGTGACTATGTTGCTTCAATGAGGCCGCGACCAATTGGTCGCGGAAATGGAAGATCTATCAGGTGGGGAAAGGCCGATGCCGCCATGCTTCAATGAGGCCGCGACCAATTGGTCGCGGAAATGCATATCGGGAAGGCCGGATGCTGCAATCACTTCTTGCTTCAATGAGGCCGCGACCAATTGGTCGCGGAAATGCCACGGAACGCAAATAGAGCGCAACAAGCCGTGGCGTGGCTTCAATGAGGCCGCGACCAATTGGTCGCGGAAATGCACCCACGCAAGGAACGAATCGAGAGATAGAGGAGGCGGCTTCAATGAGGCCGCGACCAATTGGTCGCGGAAATGCAGGCTGATACCCGAGCGCCGATCTGCATCCGGTATGCTTCAATGAGGCCGCGACCAATTGGTCGCGGAAATACATGCGCCGAGAATGGCGCTACCTGCGCAGTTGACCGGCTTCAATGAGGCCGCGACCAATTGGTCGCGGAAATCCTGATCTTCAAAGGCACCGATCTCTACTGCCTTATGCTTCAATGAGGCCGCGACCAATTGGTCGCGGAAATGCATGACCGAGCAATGGCGCTACCTGCCAGTTGACCAGCTTCAATGAGGCCGCGACCAATTGGTCGCGGAAATGGAGCTGCGCACAAGACTTACCCGTGGAACATAAGGGCTTCAATGAGGCCGCGACCAATTGGTCGCGGAAATGCGCCACCCATGATCTTGTTATGCCTCTGTCCACGTCTGGCTTCAATGAGGCCGCGACCAATTGGTCGCGGAAATGAGTACTGCGAACCAGAGCAGTGCAGAGTACTGTTAGGCTTCAATGAGGCCGCGACCAATTGGTCGCGGAAATGGTGGCAGGGTTTCCAACCGGTCGATCTGAACACGATGCTTCAATGAGGCCGCGACCAATTGGTCGCGGAAATGCATGCGCTTCGCCGTGACTCGGTTCAGGGCTGGTCCGCTTCAATGAGGCCGCGACCAATTGGTCGCGGAAATGAAAAGAGCCGGTGCATCCTCAAGTGGGTCTCGTGGGCTTCAATGAGGCCGCGACCAATTGGTCGCGGAAATGTGCTGTTCTTGCTGGTAATCCAATAGTAGCTCCCGGCTTCAATGAGGCCGCGACCAATTGGTCGCGGAAATGATGGCCAGGCGCTGCATCTGGAACTGGCATCGATGTGCTTCAATGAGGCCGCGACCAATTGGTCGCGGAAATGACTTGACCGGCTTCATTAGTCGCGACCGGCGGTTGAGCTTCAATGAGGCCGCGACCAATTGGTCGCGGAAATCGCGATAGCTGCGAACGCTTACCCAGGCTGCGGCAGGCTTCAATGAGGCCGCGACCAATTGGTCGCGGAAATCTGGTCGCGACGGCGTTCCCGAGCTGATGGTCGATTGCTTCAATGAGGCCGCGACCAATTGGTCGCGGAAATGCTCCGCTCCAAAACTCAAGTGATGTCAAAGGTCTATGCCCCCGCGTGCGAGCGGTTGTCTTGGGACCACCGGGACGCAGCGTATCAAACCAAGCCGCTCCCCGCAATCCATTTCTTTCCCTGAGCATACCCCACGCGAGCGGGTCACGGCATCGTGCTGGCACCGGACCGCTCGCTGCGGCGTCAACGAGTAACAAACGCCGCGTAGTCATCGATTTCGCCCTCAAGAAAGCGCGCCAGCAAACGGGCCTGAATTTCCAGCAGGCGCCGATAGCTCACCCGATAGTCAAACATAGGGTGAGTCACCAGCATATCCATCCGCAGCTCGTAGGCGTGGAAAAACCCCTTACGCCCTGAGGGCTTCAGCGCCACCGAAGGGCCGGAGCGGATGAAGTCCGCTAGGGTAATCATGCGGGTGTTGATGGCCGTCAGCACCACGGAGTCGGCAATGAGCGGCCGAAAAGGCTCCATCAGATCGAGAGCCAAGGCGGGCCGGCCAAAACGAGGCTGATGATAAAACCCCCAATAGGGGTCGAACCCCAGCAGATAACAGGTAATCGTAAGGTCCTTCGCGAGTAAGCTGTAGGCCAGCGAAAGCAGCGCATTCACCGGGTCTCGCGGAGGACGCCGGTTGCGCTGCGTAAAGTCAAAGCTAAACCCCGGCGCGCCTCCCCCGTGTTCCCTGCCCGCGCCCTCTTCCGTCTTTAACATGCCGCCAAACTCGCTGAAGTAGACCCGCGCCGCCGACCCCTCAATCCCTAACAAAGAATCCAGCGAGGAAGCAGCTTCCGCCTTCTCCGCGAGCTGCTTGAGCTGGCGCAGCACAATGACCGGAGGCTCAATATGATTCCTCTGCAGCAGCGTGCGCTGATTGCGGACCTTGCCCGCAACCAAACTCCGGGCCAGGCGGAGCGTGGTGAACGGATGGCCGGCGGCGGAAAACTGACGGTGCCGAAGAAAGACGTTGCGCTGATTCAGCCCGCTCGTAATCCCGTAGAACCAGCCGCCCTGCGAAAAGTAGCAGATGGGTATCTCGGCCGCGCACAGGGATTGCACCGCCTGGGTGGATAGCTGCACATTGCCGAAGAGGTTGATCTGAGACACTTCGCGCAGGCGAACCTCTTGCCGGATGGCATCCTGCTCCTTTACCTGGATTACCTCGCCCGATTTGCCCACCCGGAACCCCTGCGAATTGAGATACAGGGGACGCAGATCGTCGCGGGCCGAAACCAGCTGGCGCACTTCCGCATTGGCTTGTTCTTCCGGGCTCTCGAAAAGCGAGAACTGCACTGGCTTCTGCTCCGCAAAACGAAGCGCGCGGTCGCGCAGTGCGTTGGTCTCATCGGGCAGGCAGATCCCGACCAGCGAGCAGCGGGGGCATTTGGGGCTGTCGACCAGCGGCCCGGGAATTGTATCCTGCAAGTGCGACTTTCTTCGCCTCGCGGATCAAGCCCTCGGTTTCGGACGCCAAGGCGTCGTCCACCACCACGCGAACCCGCTGCCGCGCGGCGGCATAATAGAGCACGCCTTCGTCGCAAGAGTACCCGTTATCGCGCAACACCAATACCTGGGCGGCCAGTTGGATCCGCTCCGGTGGCCACGGCTCAGGCGTGCCGTCCACCATGCGGGGCTTGCCGCGTTTGTAATCCACCGGGCATACCGTGATCGCACCCGCCGCCGCGCCGCTCTCGATAAGGTCAAGTTTCGCCGTAAGACCCAGGCGGTCGCTGGTAAGGGTTACGGAGCGGGAGTGAAGACTTTCTTCGCCTAGTTCTTCGGCGGTGGGCATCGCTCCCGGTTCGGTATCGACGCGGGAATGTGTGGCCTGGCCGTCGAGCGTATCCGGGTTGTGTTCAAAAACGCCCTCGACCCACTCGTAGAAGAAAAGCCGGGGGCAGTAGGCAAACTCATTCAGCATGCGCGCCGGCAGCAGGTCGGGCAATTTCCGCTCGACGTGGTGGATCAGCTCTTCGGGGATGGCGGGTGAGGGATTGCGCTGCGCGTCAGGAGTCAAGGCGTGCCTTCAGACCACGATACAGGGGCTGTCGAGGTTGACATAGGGTTTGCCGAGGGCGGTGATGACACGGTCTCCGCGGCCCTCGGCGGGGCCAAGGTTGACGAAGAGCACCTGGTCTTCTTTATGGTGGATCACGGCACGCAGCGCCTCCCGGCATCGGACCAGGTCCGAGGGCGTGAACTGGCACTCGAAAATGGAGTATTGTAGGTGGTCGCCGAAGCCGCGCATCAGCTTGAACACCTTGCGCAGGCGCTTTTCGTCACAGATGTCATAACAGACGAGGTAAGAGGTGCGCATGATGGTGGCGTTCTAAGGTTGTCAGAAGTGGCATGTTATTTCAAGGAAAGCGGATGATGAGGTTACCAATATCGCCAAAACCTGACGCTGAAGTGGTAGATCGAAGCGGGTCTCGCGGCTGGCCGGATTCGCGGCTTCTGCCGGGCCTGTGCGTTTCTGAGACACTCGATAGTTTATGAAGGAAAGTTTAAGTGGGAATTTTCCTTGCTGTTCATGCGTTTCGATAGAATAGGGGCGAGCGTATGGACTGGAGCGGGTGTGATCTCGTTGAAGTCGATCCTGAAAAAGTGGGCGGTCAACCCGTCGTCAAGGGGACGCGCATTCCTGCAGAGGTTGTCCTGATCGACGAGGAGTTCGGCCGGACGCCAGAGCAGACGCGCGCAATCTTTCCCACGCTCAGCCTTCAGACGATCCAAGCCTTGCTCGTTTTCGCGCATACTCGCCAGCCTCAAACGCACTCGTGAGGGTTCTGCTGGACGAGAACATCTCGCACGATCTGAAAATAAGAGCCGCAGGGTGAAGGGTACGGGCTTCAGCCCGTACATACATTATGAAAAATATTTGCGGCTTCAGCCGCTGAGGGCAGCGATTCATCTCCTCGTAGCGCAACAGTTGCAACGGGTGCCTGGGACGTTCGTGCGGGTTGAGCGTGGCGTCTTCGTGCGGGGAAAGCGAAAGCCGAATGATGACGAGGTCCTAACCTAAGCGAAACCCCTTAAAGCCGCGGATGCGCGCACTAGCGTTTTGATCAGAGACGGTCGGAATCAGGCGGTTCGACTGCGGGAATCTTGGACATCACGCGCAGAAACTTCTCATAGCTGCCGTGCGAGGCCTTTTCCTTCAACCGTTCGAGTTCGAGGAGGCGTTCTTCAAACGCGGACGCGAAAAGGTCGTCAACGGAGATGTTTTCCGCCGCCGCGATTTCGCTGGCGCGGCGATACAGCTCCTCAGGAATGTTCACACTCACGCTCATCTCTGCGCTCCTATGATGCCCAGCAGCTCGCTGGGGCTCATGGTTCGGATTCCGAAATGTTCGGCGCCGCGAAAGTCTCTCACGTTGGGTGTGACGCAATTGAGATTCCGTGCACGCGGCAATCGCTGGTCGGCGAAGTGTCGCAGTAGACCAGATGAAGTGTCGCATCAGCTAAGTGTATACTCTGCGCTACCGTGCAGCAGATCGAGGATCAGTTCACAGAAATATTCCGCAGAGCGACGCATCGGCGATCCGCTGAAGGGGCTGAAGGATATACACCCTTGCCGTATCAGGTCGCTTTAGGCACAGAGGGCCAGGCCATGCCGGTTCTGATGGACGTCCCAACGGGTCTTGGCAAGACCGCGGCAGCAGTGTTGGCTTGGCTCTGGCGGCGACGGTTCGTCCCCCACCCCAACGTCCGCGCCCAAACACCCAGGAGGCTTGTGTATTGCCTTCCGATGCGAGTACTCGTCGAGCAGACCCAGCGGGCCGCCAAGGAATGGCTTCGGAACTTAGGCCTGCTGGACCCTGAGGAGGGATCCCGGCATGGGCCCCACCCGCAGGAGATTATGGCCAACATCCGATATCCATTCACCTGCTGCTCGGCGGTGCGGACAAATCTGACTGGGCTTTGTGGCCTGAGCGCGACGCGATCCTGATCGGCACTCAGGATATGCTGCTTTCCCGCGCGCTCAATCGTGGTTATTCCGCAGGACGCGCACGATGGCCCCTGGAGTTCGGCTTTCTGAACAACGATTGTGTTTGGGTGTTCGACGAAATCCAGATCATGGATACTGGACTCGCCACAAGCCTGCAGTTCGACGCTTGGCGCAATAATTTGTCACTGCGAAAGTCGCGCTCCGGATTTCTTGCCCCAACCATGAACCATCTTGCGAGACCCTGCCATTCTCTATGGATGAGTGCCACGATGGCCCGTCACTGGCTGCTGAGCGCCGTTGACTGGGAGCCGCGAGCCGTGACCGAGTGGAGCAACAGGATACAGCTGTCTGATCGGGACCACGAAAATCAGCGCGTCCGGGCCCTCTTTAACATCACGAAGGAGCTGATTCCTTCAAGGATTGAGCTTAAAAGCCCGAAAGCGAAAGAGGACAGGCCGATGCGGCCAGCAAACAAAACGATTACCTGGAGAAGATCGTAAGCTGGATTGGAAAGCCAGAAAACCGCGATCCGGCAGGGCTTACCCTCGTCATCCTTAATACGGTCGACCGTGCAACTGCGCTCTTCAGATTAATGCAAAGTCTTGGACTCGAAGTACCAATCCATTTAATTCACTCGCGGTTCCGGCCCATCGAACGGGAGAAGTGGCGCGGATTTCTAGAACAGAAAGTTAGTTTTCCTCGCATTCTGATCTCCACGCAGGTTGTGGAAGCCGGCGTCGACTGTCCTCCGGTGTGCTGTACACCGAGTTAGCACCGTGGGCCTCTCTGGTACAGCGGTTCGGTCGGTGTGCGCGCTATCCTGGCGAATCCGGTAGAGTGTTCTGGCTGGATCTCGATCTGGGGAACCAAAAGCAGCAAGTGGATCGTTGGGCGAAACCGTATGAGCGATCGGATCTTGTAGCTGCCAGGGCGAAATTGGAGGCACTGAACGACGTATCCCTTCCTACCTTGGCTACGGTGAAGAAGGACATCGAGTCGACCGAGGCTTGTGCAAAGACCCTCTTCCCTTTCGAGCCCCGGTTCGTGCCACGCGAAAAGGACTTGTTCGACCTGTTCGATACGACGCCCGATCTAACAGGTGCTGACGTTGACGTTTCCCGCTTCATTCGGGACGGCGAGGAACTGGACGTCCAGGTATTCTGGCGGGAACTGACCGGGAAGCGCCCCAGAAGAAGAGCGTCAGCCTGACCGGCGAGAGCTTTGCCCCGTGCCATTCCATCGGTTCCGTGAAGCCTTGGCGGCACTGAGGAAATTTGGTCGTATCTGGCGTCGAAGTTATCGCAAAGGGTGGCAGCCGCTTGACCTGAGAGACCTGGATCAAATTTACCCGGGACAAATCTACCTGTTCGAGAAATCCTGCGGCGGTTATAGTCCCGAACTCGGCTGGACCGGCAAGCCGAGCGACACAGATTTTGAGTTGCCAACAGTCGAGGCCCCTAGCAAGGAGATTCTCCAGGATGAGGAAGAAGACGCAGAGGACCTGTCGCAAGTCAACAAGTGGCTGACTGTCTTCGAGCATACCCGCGACGTTTGTGAAAAGCTCGACGCTATCCTCAGGGATTGCGGACTGCCCGAGCCAGACCAAAGGATTTTGCGGCTCGCTGCCCGGTGGCATGATCGCGGAAAGGCGCACGCGTGCTTTCAGTCGAAACTTAAACAGGAAATGCTTCTGGATCCAAACTGACGAGACACAGGCTCGCGGAAGAACCTGCCGGAAAGGCTCCGAGCGATGCGTGGCTCAAGATCGGCTCGCGACGGGGTTTCCGCCATGAACTTGCCAGCGCCTTGGCAATTCTGGAAACCTTATACCGCGCGAACCCGGGGCACGGGGCATTTACATGGCCTGACGGTCTTCAAAAGTCCGATTTTGAAGACCTGCCGGAGGTCACGCCTGCAGCTTTTTGTGCCGGTGATCCGCTGGCTGAGGAACTGGACGAGCTATCAGCTGACGACCTGGACCTGCTTGTGTATCTCGTGGCCGCACATCACGGCAAAGTGCGGATGTCGATTCGAAGTTCGCCGAATGATGAATCGTGCCCTGAGGGTAAGCGACAGGCCCGCGGCGTGCGGGATGGTGAAGCGCTGGAGCATGCCGAATTCCCTCGACTGACACGAACTGTGCCTTGCTTGCTCCCGAGATCGAACTAACGCTCGACGCAATGGAACTCGGCCTCTCGCCGCGATACGGCGCATCGTGGCGAGACGGTTACAGTTCCTACTGGAGCGGCTGGGGCCGTTCCAGCTGGCATATCTGGAGGGGATTTTGCGGGCAGCGGGATCGCCGTACGAGCGACCAGGAAGATCAGAGCGCCGCGCCGGGACCGAGACAGGATTGACCGATGGCGGGGGATGTTTTTGAGTTGAGTGGCTGCACACCAGAACCCCTCGGGAACGTCTAAGGGGCTGGGCTTTCGTCTTATCGCCGAGCAGGCGGACCCGCAAGCGCGAGCATGGTGGAAGGATGGGGTTCTCTGGCTTCTCACGAAATGGTCATTCGATGACCTTGCAGATTTCTTCGCCGGAGGAGTCGGCACAGAAAAGCGACCCATCTCAGCGCGATCCTCATCTTTTGCGCCTTGGGGCGGCCGGCCGGGCTTTTACGACGATGGTAACGAAAAAGCAAAGGCAAGGCTTGCGAAGTTGCGGGCGATCAAAGAGGCAAGAAAGGTCCCGCCGGCCCAGCAGACCGTCGAGAGCACCGATAGAGTCCTCTTAGACCGTGGGTGGACCGGCGTAAAGAAGAAGAACCGGGACAAAGTAAAGGCTGACATCGTGGCCGCTATGCGGAATTCGTGGAATCCCTCGGCCCTTGAATGGTTCGACGCCTGCCTTTCGCTCGAAGCGGATGTGCGATTTGGCTTCCTGTATGGTACTGGTGGTAATGAGGGCAGCGCCGACATTACGAATAATTTCTGGGAGCTGATCGATGAGGTGATCGGAACGGACCACCCGGACGCCATGGCGCGGGAATGCCTGATCTCGGCTCTCTGTTCCGGACCGCGAGTTGGGGGCACAGCACGGACGGCGGGGCAGAACTTCCCGCTCGCCGCCGGCTCCTCCAACTGTGGTCAGTCGTTTGTCGGTTCATCATCGGCAAACCCGTGGGACATTATTCTAATGATGGAAGGCGCGGTTCTCTTCGCAGGAGCCACGACGAAGAGGTTATCGCAACAAGGCAAGGGCAAGTCAGCGTTCCCATTGATGATTGACCACCTTGCCTCCGGCGAACCATCAACTTCGGTCAGAGATGACGCAAAGCAGGACGGCAAAGCCGTGCGTTGCCGAGCCGAATTTGGAATGCCCCTTTGGCACTTGCCACTATCCTTTCCTGGGATGTGTGCGCTCTTTTCGGAAGGTCGGCTTCAACGCCGATCTGGCGAACGCACGGAACACACATTGCACGCCATGGAAGCGATAAAAACTCTCGGTGTTTCAACAGGCATCGACGCATTCCACCGGGTGGCCCTTTTTGAGCGCCGCGGTAAAGGCTATTACCTCGCGTCTTCGTTGGGCCTTCATGCTACGCTTCGAGCATCGGATTCATACGCGAACCGTTTAGGAGAAATCGATTTCTTCCGGCAGCAGATTTATCGCAATCTCCGGGAGGGGCCGGGGATACCCGACCGCGTGATTTGGGCTCGACACCGGTTTCACGCTTGCTTAGCGGCCCTTTTGAAGGGCGATGAAGGTGCGGATCCCCGTGCATCAAATGCGCTACTTGAAATACTCATCGCAGCTTCAACCGTCGAGCGCGAAGTTTCTCTCCTAAGGAACGAGCGCAGCTTCTGGCGCCATGCCGCCCGCTAACAACCTCGTGGCTAGAGCCAGATTCTTGCGACGTGGAGCAGCGCCTCGCACGTGCAATCGCCGCCATTGGACCGTGGGGAGAATCATCGTCGGATGCACCTGCGCCGGCCAGCGGTTGAATCGGTCCGCTCAAACCTATTGCCGGTTGCGCGCGACGGAAATCGGTGGGCTTGGGCGCTACCAGCCGTAGCGCTGTCTGGGCTCGCGGCGCGTCGATTGAATGGAACCTGGCGGCTTTGCTTCGGCGGCGACTGATCGACGCCAAACGGGGCGCTGGCGGAAGGCCTTCCTCTTTGGTGCTTCAATGGGGCCAAGTTTCAAGACGTTCTGGCCCTGTGGCACGGCGAAACCGATGAGCACCGCCTGACAGACTTGATCTATGCCCATTCCCTCATTGATGTGGAACTGTTTAATGACGCAGCCATTGATCAGCGCCAGCGGGTCCAACGGACCCCGGATTTGCAGACCGGTGCGGTTTGGTACGACTCAAATGAACGAGCTCACATCCGCTGGGAGCTGGTCGATCGGGAAGGAGCAATGGACGAGAAGGAGTTGCGCGCAGCCCTCGAACTGCCCCGCATTTACCACCTACTCAAGCTTTGTTTTGTCGGGGGTCGGCTACCACGTCGACCTTCATCCGGCCTGGCGGTTTCGCGCTCTGGAGAGGAACCTTTTCCGCCAGAGTGCCTTGACATACTCACGCTTATTCAGGCCGGGAGAGTTTCAGAAGCATGTCAGGTCGCCGCCCGCCGTCTTAGGGCCAAGGGATATCCGACGGTCTTGCGCGATGCGGATCTGCGGTCCCTGGAGATGGACCAGATCCAATGCCGACGCATGGCCGGAATTCTACTCATTCCCATCGATCAGCCCGGCGTCCTTGCCGCGCTCGCAATCAAACCTGAAATGATTGTCAGACAGGAGAAATAACCTATGCCACTTGTTCTCGCCCCTCTTGATTCCGGGTCTCGACTGCTTGTGGAGGCCACCTTGCGGGTCGCGCCAGGGTCGGGCGGCAGATTCCAACCAACCGGCTTCCCGGACCTTGGGCCTACGCTCTACAAAGGAATTCGCCACGCGAGCGGTTCCGAGAATGCCGCCGCCGAGTCCGTAGATATGTTGCTGGTCGAATCGGCTCAGTCGATGGCGAATCGCCTTGAAGAAGTCTGCCTGCAGGGTGAAGACTATAACTCCGACTGTCAAGGTATTCCATACGTGCGCGTTCTCGACGGGCAAGGCAACAACGTTTTTCTCACCTCCTCAGTGCGTGAGCCACATCGCCTGGCTTCGCCGTACGTGCTTGGTGCGAAGCATAGAGAGAAGGATGGAGACGTAGTTTTCCGGGAACGCATGAAGAGCTCGCTCAGTGCAAACAAAAGTCGTCCAGTGCACATCTGGAAGATGGCGTCTGCAATCTTCGATCAAGATCCAGGATGTGTGCTGCACGGTGTGTTTCTCGAGGAAATCGACGGGCGCATTCGGCTGCCTCGGCTTTTGTCTGCATACATCGAAGCATGTTCGCCCAACCAGGCCAATTCCGGCGGGGTTTATCGAGGAGAGGTGACAGCAAAGGACAACATTCCTTACTCGCGCCTGGAGTTCACGTCGCCGGATATTACCGCGTCGTTCATTTTCCACCTCTCTACTCTCAAAGGTTACGGTCTAGGCACAGAAAAGAACCGATTTCTCCAGAGCTGGGCTCTGTACAAGATAGACCGGTTTATCAGTCAACATCTCCGATTAAGAACAGCCTGTGAGCTGGAAAAGGTTGCGATTAGAGTCAAGCTTGACGGCAAAGAAGAAGATCTCGGTGGTGGCCTGGGAGAATGGCCTTCCTCTACTGACATCAAAACGGCCTTCAAATCCGCAAAGAACGCCTGTTTTCCGGAATTTACCGAGGGCGATGAATTGACAAAGCGCCGCGTTACGGTGGTTACGTACTCCGTAGACATCGTTGGGCAGGCAGAACTCCCTGCAGAACTCACTGCTGAAAGACTTGATATCACTGATTTCGCGGGTCGCGCGGAGATCAAGAGGATACGGAGGTTAAGGGTAAGAAAAAAAGGGAATTCGTTGCTCTGGTACTCAAGGGAGAATGGCCGCCAGAGGATCAGCAGGTATTGCTCGCGAAGAATCCTGAAAAGACCGAGAGCGAAAGCGGCGAAGAAATCGAGAATCCAGCCCATGCGATCGTCGAAAAAGCGCTAAATAAATGGAATGACAACTCAAAAAAGGTCCACAAGAAGTCAAGCGCAGACGAGGAGAGCGGCGGCGACGCATGAGTCTCACGGTTTCCATCCGCTTCCTCACCGGACGCGCTCACCTTCACCCGTGGCAATCGCATCACAGCGAGGGTCGGGTGGAGTGGCCACCTTCCCACTGGCGCCTGTTGCGCGCTGTCGTAGCGGTTGCTGGACGCGGGTTGACGTCGCTCCCTGCATGGGATGAGTTCGCCGATCCCGGCAAGAGGCCACGAGCAACGCAAAATAGTCGGGAACGCGCGTGGCCGCATGCTGATTTTCGCTCTTTTCCCAGTCGACGCGGATGCCGATAGTGGTGATGAAATCCCCATTCACCGTCTCACGCAGCTCCTAGAAGTGTTGTCGCCAACACCATCAATCTGGCTGCCCAAGACCAGTGGCGGCCACACTCGACAATACTTTCCGATTCACGAGGCCGGCATCGTCAAGAACACTGGGTCCGCCGTGTTCGACACGTTCGCGGTTATCTCTAAGAATCAGCCCCTACTGTTCCATTGGTCAGAGACCCTTCTTGATGAGACTCAAAAGCTCGACCTGAAACTGATTCTCAGTCGGATGACATACTTCGGCCGAGCTGAGTCGTGGTGTGATGTTCAGGTTCATGTGGGTGGCCATGATGAAGTCAAAGGCGTTGTGACCGACGGACGCAACAGAACCCACTGGAGATGCGTTTGTATTGAGGACCACGAAAGACCAGAGGGAGTGGAATACCGCGACTACACCCTGGAGCGCCGGCTGGCCCCGGCGAAGGATATTCGGAAGGAAGCCATCGCGCTTTTGCCGCGAACGAAGTCCAGCGAAGGCAAAGAGCAAAAAGCCCGACAGTATCTTCGGGAAGATCCTGGAGTTGGACTCCTCCGATGCGCTGCTTCTTCGGTGCCTGCTCCGCGAATCGGGCCAGGACATCAGCGACGGGCTCGAACGACCCATCGGAACTCGCTGGGTTCACTTCGCCGTGCCACGCTTGATCTATGACATTCCCCGCCCAAAACCACAGGCCCGAGACGCATGAGTGAAGTGGTTAATTTGGTCCGATACGCTCTGAATACTGCTACTGTAAGCCGCGCGGTATACCACCTTTCACCGATACACTCCTTGTGGCAGACAGATTCCGCGCGGCCATCATGGCACTTTGCGGAGAGCCGAGCAGGAACCTCAGCGGGCACGAGGCGGGTGGTGCGCCGCCCAGGACAATGATCATGCGTCGTGGTGGCCGATGGACGAGGACTGCGATGGCTTCATCGACCATGTGATGGTCTGGACTCCGGCAGCGTTGAGCCTCCCGATACCGACGCTTTACGCAAGGTACGCGGATTCGCCAACGTGACGGACGCCCCGACCTCCTGGTGACGCTACCCTTCTTGCCACGATCCGAATACTCACCCTGGCTTCCGGGCGGACGCAACTGGCCGCCTTCTGCCGCGACGATTTTTTTCGGCGACTCCGTACTTTTGTCCAGTCCACTTGTCACACGGACGAAAGGGTTCCGGCCGACTGCGGCCGGTTCTACCGGAGCTACTGAAAGGCCTCAGGATTAAAGGCGTCATTACAGGAGATCACGAGGTCGAGAGCATCGACGAGATCGTCTTCGATTACGCGCCCTTTGAACTCGATCGGATTATCGCAGCGGTAGCTGAAGGGCGCGCGGTCGAGCCCCGGGTTCCGCCGCGGCAATTCTTCCAGTCGTTGATCCTCCAGAGCGCTTTCCACCTTTGCCCAATACCATGCGGCTAAGCGAACGGTCTTTCGCCGGGGCATGCCTTAAAAACCCTGACGACGCCTTCGCATTTGGTCTTTCGATCGGGCTGATGGTAAATGAAGGAACCCGCTTTATCCGTGCAGCTAGTTTCTGCCGCCGGCGAAGACAGCATCGCGTCAAGGGTATCGGCCGGATGTTTCGTATCCGGTTCAAAGAGCCACGCCGACCGAGACCGTTTGCCATCGGGGACCAATGCCATTACGGTCTCGGGTTGTTCATCCCAGGCTGCGGGATGGTGAAACAGAGAATGAGTGACCAGACGGAGCCCGTCGAGAATGATTGACCAGACGGGGATCCCGAGCCAACACACTTATCTCCGAGCAGAGAACTCTGCCCACCACTCTCGCCCGATTACTGTCGATTGCCGGAACAGGAGGCCGCATTAAGCGTGAGGCATTTCCGCCTTGGCAAAGCTGCCAGGTGCCGCCGCATTCACGGCGGCGACGATCTCCGCAATATAGCGCTTGATGATGGTCCAACGCCCTTGCCCTAACACAACCACGGCTATCATGCGGCCCGAAAGGCTCTGCTGATATCCCATATTCCTGTCAGTTGTCACGAGGGCTTCGAACCCCGCGGTCTCCGCCACCGTCAGCAATTCACGGTTTTCCAATTGGTCCCAACCACGGGCGTGGGTTTCCGTTACCGCATGATGGTCGATGAGATAACGCGCAAGAGTCCGAGGCGTAACGTTGTCAAATAAAACCAGCATCTGCGGAAGCGAGGCCGGGCATCGCCACTATGCGCAAGCAACTCCAACACAGCCTGAACCTGTTCTCGCGTCACGCCGAATTCTTCCACGAGTTCGTCGAGATCCATATCCTGAAGATTCTCGATGATCGCCGAAATCGGCGTCCTGGTTCCGCGAAATACCCCTGCACATAGAGGTTCCGTATCCAGACGCTTTCAATCGCCTGTTCGGGGGCGGATCTTAAGCATGGCCCCGCCAGGAATCAGAATGCGTTCGGGATGTTTTCGTCGAGCGTTGCCAGTCTGGCCAGATGCGTGGTGGCGAGTTGCAACAGATGGCCATCTGTAACCTGTTTAGGCGATTCAAACCAGGATGGAAGATTGCCAACGGTGTTGCCGTCCTGCAGAAACTGGAACGGTATTTTGCTGTTGCTGTCCCTCATCGTCCAGAAAACAGAGCAAGCAGCATTTACTGACAAGTCGTATTTCGGTATTTGAGAAAGAACGCGTACAAAGCCCAATTCGGTGATGGAACAGGTAGCCAGTACGAGCCTGCTCGGGATTTCGGAATGCACCCAATTCGATACGCGATCATGGAACTCGTGCCGGGCTACCCCGAGGGCTATCAGTGCATTCACGTCGAGCAGATAGATCATGGGAATTTCGAAAGAAAATCGGCGACTTCTTCGCTGGTCAGTACAGGAGCATTCGGCCCGAAGTTCAGCATCGACAGGCCGGTCAGGGGGTCAGTGACCATGGGTACGTCGTACAAGGATTCATCATCGCTAGTAGGGTTCAGGACCACGTTGACTCCATTGAGGGGGTCGTCCTGCTCGCTCGGTCGGTGAGTTGCCAAATCCTTGTCTCGCATGATGGGTCGATCTTACCTTGATGCCCTGTAGAGGGACAAGCAGGCCCGTTCACCCGCTGGTAACACCAAATAGGCGCACATATACGCCTGATTCAACAGTGCCGCAGGGGCTAAAGCCCAATTCTCTCTCCATTTGCGGCACAGTCGAAAACCTACTCCAGGCATCGCATTGAACCAGCAGGGATGAGTGCCGCACCTACGGCGCTCGTCGTGCCGGTGTTGGTGACCCACCCCTTCCGGGGTGGGCTGACGTTTGGTAACGGCCCTACGGGCCTCTCATGCGTTCCACACTTTGTGTCTGTTCTGAGCGAACACAGTCGAAAACCTACTCCAGTTTTCATCACCTTGGGTGAGCCGCAGGCTCATGGGGACACGACTAAAGTCGTGCCCTGATACAAAGCATCAGCGTCGCGCCCCAGGAAGAGTCTCGCATTGCCGCAACTTTGTTTCTACTCCCTAATCAGTTGTTACAGTCCACTAGTTGTGCAATAGGTATGCTGTCGCCGAATTATCCGCTCGACTCTCTGGTTCCACCGCCACCCGCGCTACACTCAGTCCCATGCGTTTCTTGGGGTTCGGTCAGTCCATTCGTCCCTCCCCGGCATGTTTTTGGCGGCCGCGGTCGGGTCAAAGCAGGCGAATCAGTGGATTCACAGGTTTATCGAGAGCTGGAGAATCGTGGGATTAACTCTCGAGGCGTCCAGCTTTCAGTCGAAAAATTCGGGTGGGTGAGCGTGCACGAGCGTCAAGAAGGTGGGCGAAGGACGAATTCAAGCAAGCTCGGCTATAACGTGAAACTGACGTTTCCAACACCCACCCGTGGGCCGCTTTTCCTTGGCGCGTCGTCGCATTTTGGCTTGGGCGTCTTCGCGCCAGGGCATTGAGGGGCCAATACGGTGACAACAGACCTACTATAGCGACTCGACTGCTCGCCTTTGAGGCTAAACCAACCCTCAGAGCGCTCCGAGGCGTACCGTTGTCGAATAAAACCAGCATCACTACCGGCTGGCCAACGGCGCACCTGAGCCTATCGACTCCATCGGGAAGAATCCATTCTCTCAGCCCGGAGTGAAGCGTCGAGAATCAGATTGCAAACCCGCCTTCGTCGGCGATTGAGACAATATCGCGGGAGGTATGCAAGACACGAACGATGATGATTTCGTCGGCACGCGGAAGGTAATAGATCGCGTAATTCTCGTAGAAGACTACGCGTAGATCATGCCCGAGATGCGGACGCGGCGCCCCGGACAATGGGAGCTGCAATGCTTGGTCGAATCGGCTCTCAATGCGCGTGAGAAAGTCACTGGCAAATGATTCAGAGACCTCTTCGGCGAAGTAGCTCCAAATCTCAGCAAGGTCTATTTCTGCCGTCTCGGTAAGGCGGAGGTTGAGCGGTCTGCTAATAGTTTCCTCCCGCGCGCGATGACCCGCCTGGCGTCGAACTGAGTGAGCCGGCCCTCGGCCACATCTGCCAAGCCACGGTCAATGTCGGCCTTCAGCTCCGCAAGCTGGCCCAAGCGAAGCTGGCGCTTCATCTTCCAGTCCCGCAAAGCCTCGCGGATTACCTCGCTGGAAGAAGCATAATCTCCGCCATCGACGGCGCCTCTTATCAAGCCTGCCATATCGGCGGGAAGGGTAATGGTCAAGCGCTCAAGATCTGCCATAGTGGATCCCTCGGTTCGCGGTATATCTGCATACTTTATCATACTTTATGCTGGACGCCCGACGGGGATAGGAAGCTGGAAGTGAGCTAATTCGTGACCAAAAAAGGCGTGACAAAAAGGCGTAAGGACGTAACCGATACTGAGTCGCGTCCGGGAGATTAGCTTGAGCGTAAGCGTCTGGGTAACCCAAGTGTGGTGTGAAGGGGCTGAGCTGCTTGCCATGCCGAAGGTGAGGTTGGCTGATATGCGTAGCCGGTAAGTTAGACACTTCCACCCGCCGATGCGGGGGACTAAAAAGCCTAAAACGTTAAGGCGCACCCTCTGCGCACAACAACAAGAATTCCTCGACGATTTTCACCGTGGAGCCACCCGCGCGCGGAATCAGATCGGAGATCACCGCAACCGAGTCAGCCCCAGCCTGCATCACCGCGGCGCAGTTAGAACGCCCAATACCGCCGATGGCAACCAGCGGCTTATCCGTGATAGCCCGCGCGGCCCGAACCCCTTCAAGACCTACCACCGGATCGGGAACCAGCTTGGAGGACGTGGCAAAAACCGGCCCGATGGCAACGTAATCCACGGGGCCGTCTTTCGCAGAGAGAAGTTGGCGCTCCCCATGCGTCGATACCCCGATCATTACGCCAGGCCCGAGCAGGGCGCGGGCCTCATCCGGAGAAACATCCTCCTGCCCCACATGAACCCCATCGAAGCCCGCGGAAACCACCAACCGAACACGGTCGTTCAGGATCAGGCAACTATCCGAAGCCGGAAAGATCTCGCGCAAAAGCGCAGCCCGCTCCAGCAACAATTCATCCGAGGCATCCTTGTCGCGGTATTGCAGGAAGCGGACGCCCGCGGCCCGCAGCTCCCGGGCGAAGCGCTCCACAGAAATTCCCGCACGCAGCAGAAAGCCGGCATCCAAAATGGGATAAAAACGGGGCACACCGAGCTGCCGGGCCATGGTCAGCCTTGGGCAAGAAGCTGCTCGCGGCGCGCTTTCTCCCGCTCGAAGAAGCGCTCCATGAACTTGGTATCGAAGTGTCCCTCGCGAAACTCCACATCTTCCAGGATGCGCCGGTGCAGCGGAATCGTGGTGTGGATTCCCTCCACCACAAACATCTCCAGCGCCCGGGACATGCGGGCCATCGCCTCCGCCCGGTCCTTGCCGTGCACGATCAGCTTGGCTATCAGCGAGTCGTAGTAAGGAGGCACGACCCCTTCGGCATACTGCGCGGTGTCCACCCGCACTCCATTGCCACCGGGAACATTGAAGGCGGTGATGCGCCCGGCGGAAGGCGTGAACTTCTCCGGATGCTCGGCATTCACCCGGCACTCGATGGCGTGGCCGCGAATCGTCACCGTTTCCGGAAGAATACTGCTCAGGTTTTCCCCAGCAGCAATCCGTAGCTGCGCCTTTACCAGGTCGATGCCGGTAACCGCCTCGGTGACCGGATGCTCCACCTGGATGCGGGTATTCATCTCGATAAAGTAGAGCTTGCCGTCCTCGTCCATGAGGAACTCGACCGTGCCGGCGTTCTGGTAGCCAATCGACGTCAGACACCGTTTCAGTGTCTTGGCAATGTCTTCGCGGATCCTGCTCGTCACCTGGAGCGAGGGCGCCTCTTCAATCAGCTTCTGGTGGCGGCGTTGGATGGAGCACTCCCGCTCGCCCAGGGAGAGCACGTTGCCATGCTCGTCGGCCAGCACCTGGAACTCGATGTGCCGCGGCCGCTCAATGAACTTCTCCATGTACAGGTCGCCGTTGCCGAAGGCATTCGCGGCCTCAATGTGCGCTGCCTGGTAAAGTCCGGGCAGCTCCTCTTCCGAGCGGATCACGCGCATGCCGCGGCCACCACCGCCCGCCGAGGCCTTGAGGATCACGGGAAATCCAACCGACTTCGCCCATGCCAGCGCCTCCTCCTCGGTCTGCAGAACCCCTTCGGAGCCGGGCAGGATGGGGACCTTCGCCTTCTTCATCGCCTGGCGAGCTTTCTCTTTTTCACCCATCAGCCGTATGGCTTCCGGAGTAGGCCCGATGAACTTGATGTTCGAGGCCCGGCAAACCTCGGCGAAGTTTGCGTTCTCGCTCAGCAGTCCGTAGCCCGGATGGATGGCGTCAACGTCGGCGATCTCCGCGGCCGATATCACCGCGGGCACATTCAAATAACTCTCCGCCGATCGCGGGGGTCCAATGCAAATCGCTTCATCGGCAAAACGCACGTGCAGCGAGTTCCGGTCTGCTTCGCTGTAAATCGCCACCGTGCGAATCCCCAGCTCCTTGCAGGCACAGATCACTCGAAGCGCGATTTCGCCGCGGTTGGCGATCAGCAGTTTGCGAAACATTGGTTCCAATCAGGCTCCGGGACTTATGACAGTCATTGTGACGTGGAATGTATCGGCGAAAGTGCGCTAGCGGAGACGCAAGGCGAAGAGCGGCTGGCCATATTCAACCGGCTGGCCATTGGTGACCAGGCGCTTGACCACCTCTCCCGCCGCGTCCGATTCGATCTCGTTCATCAGCTTCATGGCCTCGACAATACACAGCACCTGCCCGTTCTCAATTTCGTCTCCAATCTTGACGAAGGCCGGGGCTCCGGGAGAGGAAGACTCGTAGAATGTGCCCACAATCGGCGATTTTACGATGTGCAGCGATTCCTCGTCCGCGGCGGCGGAGGTATCCGCGGCCGACGACGACCCAGAAGACGCTACGGCATGGATGCCCTGCGAGGCGGCGGGCGGCGAGTGCTGGCCGGGTGACAATAACTGCCCCAAACGAGCAAGATCCAGTGTTGAGGCGGTTGTTGCGTGGCCCGGCTGCCCAAACTTGATTCGAACTTTCAGGTCGCCGCGCTCAAATTCGAACTCGCCGATACCGTTCTCTTTCAGGAACTCAACCAGTTCCTTCAACTCTTTATTTTCATCAGGCGTCATGAATCTCTCGTCTGCTTACTGCTCTGGCCTCAGAGCTGGGTCCAACCGGTCGACGCCGGCGTCAGAACCTGCCCACCCTGCCGGGTAACGGCAACCATATCCTCGATGCGAACTCCGAATTCACCTGCAATGTAGATGCCGGGCTCGATGGTGACCACCATCCCCGGCAAAAGGGACTGCGATTGGTCCGCGGCAATGCGGGGTGCCTCATGAATTTCCAGTCCCACGCCATGCCCGGTGGAGTGAGTAAAGTACTCCGCCAAACCGGCCTTGCGCAGGACGCTGCGCGCTGCGTCGTCTACGTCACCACAGGAGACTCCAGGCTTGACCGCCGCAACCGCAGCCTGTTGCGCCTCCCGCACAGCATCATACGTGAAGCGCTCCCGCCGTGTGGGCCGGCCCAGGAAGACAGTGCGCGTCATGTCTGAGCAATAACCATTGAGGATAACACCGAAGTCGAGCGTTAAGAAGCCTTTGCGCGGCAACCGCTGGGCCGTGGCGCGACCGTGGGGCAGCGACGAACGGAGCCCGCTGGCGACAATCGTCTCAAAGGACATGCCGTCCGCTCCGCGTGTACGGGCGCTGTGCTCAAGCAGCGCCGCCACCGTCGTCTCCGGAATTCCGGGATGGAGCTGGGGAAGGAGTTCATGAAACAGATCCACCCCCATTTGCGCGGACTGTTTCATTAGCCGCAGCTCGTCTTCATCTTTTATTAAGCGCAAATTGCTGACCAGCGGCTCGGCCAGAGGCTGAAAGAAGGTCCGGTGACCGGGGGACAGAGCTTTGCGGTAGAGCGCCAGCCCGGCAACCGTGGTCGACTCCGGGTCAAAAGCACAGTGCTTGACTCTGCCGGCGGCCAGCCAGCGGCATGCCTCATCGCGCGCGGACTTGGCTGCGATCACCACTCTTGCCCCCTTGGTTTCCTGCCGGGCCTGAACGGTGTAACGGCCGTCGGTGAACATGGACGCGCGATTCGCGGTAATAGCCAGGAAAGCATTGGAGCCGGTAAAACCGCATAGGTAGCGGACGTCGGGCAGGTGCGTGATCAGCAGGCTCTCGATGCCTCGTTGCTTCATCCGGCGGCGCAGCAAGCGGAGCCGTGGTGGGTGACTCATTCACTCAGGTATATCAGGACTGAAGTATGTACGTGAACGATCGGCGGGTGCGAGCTAGCCGAGGCCGGAGCGCCGGTCGCCCATAAAGGGCCTTTAGTGCCGCACCTACGGCGCTCGGATCTTCTTGGGATTGAGATCCCAGCCCTTCCCCGGATTTCCTGTGGAACTTGGTGGCTTTGGCAAACTTCATGCGTCTTTCCTTACTGAAAGGCGCACGCGCGGCCTCGTCCGGCGCTGCGTGGCAGGAAATCCGGGTTCCGGGCTGGGCTGACGTTTGGTGGCCCGGCCCTCCGGGCCTTGGAATAGCGAGGCTTTCATTTCGATCGGATGCCGGTTCAAGGAACTGCAGATCCCTCGGCTTCGGGATGACAACGGGGAGTCTGGGGTTTCCAATCGACATCGGTTGCGCGGATCCCAGGTCTCAAACGCGAGACCTGGGCCACCCTTCGATTTGTTATCTAGTCATTTTCCTCTCAACCTGCCGCAGGGAAGCTTCGCTCCGCCATTCATTCCGTTCTCAAGGCCCGGAGGGCCGACTGCTAAACGTCAGCCCAGCCCGGAACCCGGATTTCCTGCCACGCAGCGCCGGACGAGGCCGCGCGTGCGCCTTTCAGTAAGGAAAGGCGCATAAAGTTTGCCAAAGCCACCAAGTTCCACAGGAAATCCGGGGATGGGCTGGGATATTGATTCAAGATGATCCGAGCGCCGTAGGCGCGCCACCAAACCCTTGTTCCCCCGGTCAGATGGTTTGCCGCAGCTCACTGTAGCCAGTACACTTAGAAGGCAACGAAAGGTCGTTCATCCCTATGCTCGTGGTCATGAAACCGCAGGCGACCCCGGAAGAAATTCAGGCCGTCTGCGAGCGCATTCAGGTCTTGGGTTTTCGCCCCCATCCCATGCCCGGGGCGCAACGCACCGCTATCGGCATCACCGGTAACCAGGGCGCCGTCGATCAGGGCGGCCTGGAAGAGCTCTCCGGCGTAGCCGAGGTCATCAGGGTCACAAAGCCCTACAAGCTGGTCAGCCGCGATGTAAAGCAAGAGGACACAGTCGTTACCTTCCCCGGCACCAATGCCACCATTGGCGGCCGTAACATCGCGGTGATTGCCGGGCCCTGCTCCATCGAATCCCGGGAGCAGGCTTTCGCGGTTGCGGAGCAGATCGCCCGCGCCGGAGCCCAGTTCTTTCGCGGAGGCGCCTACAAACCGCGCACTTCCCCCTACGCCTTCCAGGGCATGGGCGAGGACGGCCTGAAGATCATGGCGGAGATACGCGACACCTTCGGCCTGCGCATCGTGACCGAAGCCCTGGACAATGAAAGTCTCGACCTGGTTGAGGATTACGCCGATGTCATTCAGATCGGCGCCCGCAATATGCAGAACTTCTCCCTGCTGAAGCGGGCCGGACGGGCCCGCAAACCGGTCCTGCTCAAGCGCGGCATGTCGGCCACCCTGGACGAGCTCCTGATGGCTGCCGAGTATGTCATGAGCGAGGGAAACTACCAGGTGATCCTGTGCGAACGCGGGGTACGTACCTTCGCCGATCACACCCGCAATACGCTCGACCTCAGTATCGTCCCGGCAGTCCAGCGGGCCAGCCATTTGCCCATCATCGTAGACCCCAGCCATGGCACCGGCAAACGCAACATGGTTCTACCCTTGGCTCGGGCCGCGGCCGCCGTGGGCGCCGACGGCCTGATGGTCGAAGTACACCACCAGCCGGATAAAGCCCTCTCCGATGGCGCACAATCCGTCTATCCCGACCAGTTCGTCCAACTGATGGATGAGATTTCACAGATAGCCGGGGCCGTCCACCGGTCTCTGCCCCGCGGAATCACCGTTGCCACTGCTGCCGGGTAAAGCGCTGGTACCTCGCTGCTTACCCTGGCTGCTGCTGCTCACGCTCGGCGCGGCCGGATGCCGCGACCACGACCCTGAGTACCCGGCGAACTACCGCGAATACGCCTACATCAGCAACGGCGGAAGCAACACCGTCACCGTGCTCGACCTGGTCAACATGCGGCAGGACCGGGTCATCGCGGTGGGCGCAGGTCCTTCTGGATTAGCGGTCAACCCTCGCCGCAATGAAGTGTATGTCGTCAATTCCGGCAGCGGTACTGTAACCGTAATCAATGCCGAAACCAACACCGTCGCTGCTACCATTCCGGTGCACCGCCGGCCCTACTTTATCGATCTGGATGCGCAGGGCGCCCGGGCCTACGTGGCCAACTCCGCTTCCAATAATGTCTCGGTGCTCGACCTTGGGCTTCGCCGTGAGATTGGCGTCATCGGCGCGGGTGAGGCGCCCGGCCTGGCGCGTATCGCCGGCGATGGAAAAACCGTGGTGATTACCAATCGCGCCAGCGGCAGTGTCAGCATCGCCGACGCCGGTTCGTTCAAGGTAAGAAGCAGCTTCGACCATTGCCCGGGAGCCACGGATGCCATCATCCTGCCCGATTCGTCTAAAGCATTCGTTGCCTGCTCCGGAGGGCACCAGGTTATGGTGATCGGACTGGCCCATGCAACCGGAAGCGAACCCACCTCCTCCGACGTGCTGCTCAGCTTCCTCGACGTGGGAAAGACTCCGATCCACCTTGCCCTGAAGCCGGATGGCGGGGAAGCCTTCGTCTCCAATTACGATAGCGACACCATCTCGGAGATCAACACCTCCACCAATGAAGTAGGCGGCGCCTACCTGGTCGGTCCCCACCCCGTGCGGGGGTTGGTCAACGCGGACAATTCTCTTTTGTATGTGAGCGATTTCAGTGCCGGCCGGGTGGGTGTTTACAGTATTGACGACGGCAAGCTGATTCCGCCCGGGGTGAGAGTGGGCGAGGGGCCTGACGCCCTGGCCTTCTCCGCATCCGGCCGTATTCTGCTGGTGGTCAATGCGCAATCGGCGGATATTGCCGCCGTGCGCACCACCACTAATCCCGCTTCCCTGCTGACGCTGTTCCCTGCCGGGCGCGGGCCCAATGACATCGCGGTCAAAGCCTTCCGGGTTCATTAAGAGCAATCTGACTTGCTTGCGGCAAGTTGGGAAGCGAATGACCGAGGTCCGGGAGGCTGTCATTATTACCATCACGCCAAATGGAGGCGCCAACCTTCCCTTTGTCATCCCGAGCAGCCAACTTGCCTGCAGTAAGTTGAGGGAGGAATGACACGGCAAAAATCGCCATGCATGCAAGGCCCGGAGGGCCGACCGCCAAACGTCAGCCCAGCCCGGAACCCGGATTTCCTGCCACGCAGCGCCGGACGAGGCCGCGCGTGCGCCTTTCAGTAAGAAAAGGCGCATGAAGTTTGCCAAAGCCACCAAGTTCCACAGGAAATCCGGGGAAGGGCTGGGAACTTGATCCCAAGATGATCCGAGCGCCGTTAGGCGCGGCACTAAACCGATGTGTCATCTTGAGCCTAGCCGAGGGATCTGCAGTTCAATCCTTCGGATGCAACGAATTTGTCATCCCGACCGAAGCGCAGCGTAGTGGAAAATGAGTGGAGAGAAAACAAGGGTGCCCCCTTAGGGAGCACCCTTGGAAAGACAGGCTTAGAAGCTGAAGCGGGCCTGCAACTGCACCGTCCTGCTACCCAGCGCGCCGCCAGCAACGCCGAAGTCCGTATTCACTGACCCTATCGAGCCGTCGGGATTTACAGAACCCAGACTGGTGTCGATGTCGGCCGAATTGATGTTCGTTTTGTTGAAGAAGTTATAGGCATCCACGCGAACCTCAAACTTCGCGCTTTCGCCCAAAACCCGCGTCGAGGGCAAGCCGAATGCTTTGCTCAAGCTCCCATCCAGATCATTGTAACCAGGCGAATTCAAGCTATTGCGCTCAATGCCGATTGGCGGCGCTGGAGCGGTCGCGGGGAAGGCAGGTCCTACGACAAAGGTGGGCGCAGTAAAAAATTGCGGGCCATTGCCGTTGAAATTAGGATTGATGGCCTGCTCGTAGGTCTTGGTTGAAGTGTTCTTCCCCACTCCAGCGAGCATCGCCAACGGGCGAAGCTGGTTGTACTGGCTGCCGTTGTAGTAAAGGCCGCCCGGCGTGTTGGCGTTGTAGATCGGGGTCCACGGGAAGCCGGTGTGGGCGTTGAAGATACCGCTAAGCGACCAACCCCCGGCAACCTTTTCCAGCCAAGACTTCGATCCGGTGAAGATGACAGGCTGCCACAGACCGAAGATCTTGAAACCGTTGGCCACGTTGTAGTCAGAACGCGCATACGCCGCGTGCGAGCTGAAAGGATACAGATCCCTGGAATACGGACCGGAGTTTTCGTCCATCGCCTTGGCCCAGGCGTATTGCCCTTCCAGCTGAAAATGGTGCGAGAAGTTGTGGGTTAAGGTTGCGATCAACCCGTTGTAGTTGCCTGTAGCACTGTTCCCCCAGTAGTTGATGAAATTGACGATGGGGTTCAAAGGCTGGCCGTCAGCGGCGGCGACGACGTTGTAATTCAGGTTAACCAGCGCGTGCCTGCTGGTGCTTCCCTGGTAGCCGATTGCCAGCACGAGGTTGTACGGCAGCAGGTATTGCGTGTCCAGAGAGTAGTGATAGTTGCTTATGGTTCCCGGGTTTGACTCGAAACCGTTCAGCTCCGTGGCAACTCCGTTGGTGGGCAGATTGTTGGCGCCAAACTTTGTGATCGTCGCTGGGTTGGGCGCATATCCGAAAATGGAGTTGATGGTCGTCGCCGTCTCATACAGAATGTTCGGGTCGATGCTGGTTGCGGTTGAGCAGCAGAAGGACGGCGAAACGGCATTAGGCGGGTTGCCAATTCCGTTGGAGGTGATAGCGATCTCGTTCTGGTTGTAGTTAATGCCAAAGCCGCCGCGCACCACCAGCTTGTTCAGGTAGCTACTGGGCTGCCAGGCGAAGCCAACCTGGGGGCCAAAGTTCCACTTCTGCGGAGTGTAGAGGTTTCCGCCCACGCGCACGTTGAGTCCGCTCAGCGCATTGGCTCGGATTCCCTGCACCACGGCCAGGTTGTTCTGCTTGGAGTTCAAGGCACCCAGGTAGGAATACCGCAGTCCGACATTAATTGTCAGGTTGGGGCGAATCTTGTAATCATCCTGGGCGAAAAAGCCCCAGATGTTCTCCCGGTTGTCCTGGCGATTGGAGAAGGGGATTCCGGTTGCGGAATCGAACTGCCCGGATTCATTATAGGGACCGTCGTTGGCAAAGTCCCACTCGTTGCGGAAGCCAAAGGTAGGACGAGCATTGTAGACACTTTCGTCCAGGTAGTAGAGCCGGGTCAATTCTCCGCCCATCTTGATGTTATGCCGCCCTGCAACCTTGGTGAGAATATCGTTGTAGTCATAGGTCCACTGGTTATAAACGCCTGGTCCTGGAGCTCCGAAATATTGAAAGCCACCCTGGTTGCCAATAGTTCCGATGTTGTCGAGGTCGTCTTCCGGCAGGCCGAAAGGCGCCTGCGGATTGCTGCCCACCTCGTTATACCGCCAGCCCGCCGCGTTGGCACGCGCCTCGTTTAACAGGGTTGGAGAAAAGGTGTGGTTCCAGATGACCGAGAAGGCGTCGTTGGTCTGGGTGTGGTGCCAGAAGTTAGCCGAGCGCACGGGGCCCTGATAGTAAGTTTGGACTACCGGTACCCAATAGATAGCGAAACTCACGTGATCTTTTTGGGTGGCGTTCGCATCCAGGCGGCCGTTGTACTGGGACTGCGAAGTGTTTGATGGATTGAGGGTATTGAAGTATGCCAGGTCGGGCACGCCATCTAGTCCGCTGCCGACTCCAGGCTGATTCGAAGAACCACCATAGGTCGGGTCCAGCAGGCCGAGCCCGATCTTCAAGGGCGACCCGACGTCCAGGCCTGCCGACGTAGTCGCGCAATTCACGCCCTCCGTCAGCCCGATCGAGGGACAAGTGCGCTGGATGATCCCGCTGGCGGCAACTCCCTCACCTTTATAAGAAAGATACTTCGCTGCGATGCTGCCTGAGGTTGCAGCCGAGGCATCGAACTGCGAGGTTTCGTACCAGCCCTGCGCCGTCGAGGAGGAGGAAAACGGGCTGGTCTCCCAGTTGAAAAAGGCGAAGAGCCGGTCTTTGATGATGGGGCCGCCAAGGCTGCCGCCGTAGTTGTTGAAGCGGGACTCATCCCGGTTCAGACCGCGTTCAGCGGGGGTTCCCGGGATATCTGAGCCTACGCCGTTCCATTTTTGATAGGCATTCAGTCCCGGGCGTGAAGCCTTGAAGAAGGCGCTGCCGTGAAGTGCATTGGTGCCGCTCTTCGTGGTTACCTGTATCTGGCCACCGCTGAAGCGGCCGACCTCCGCGTCATAGCTGTTGGAGACGACCTTCACATCCCCAATCGAATCTTCGCTTGGAGTGATGATCGAAGTGCCGCCCCAAACAGCGCTCACCGTGCTGATGCCATCGATGGTGATGCTATTGGTTTCGTATTGACCGCCGCGGGTTTGAATCTGGGGCCCGTTCTCGGTCGCGAATATACCGGCATTGCCACTCCCCGATCCCCCCGGCCCCTGGTTTCCCGGCAAATTGTTGGTGCCCCCGCCGCTGCTCTGCGAACCGTCGCCGAACACGCCCGGCGCCAATTGCGCCAACTGGAACACGTCGCGGTTGTAGGACGGCAGATGTTGAATTTGATTGCTCGAGATGGTCCCGCTGAGGGAGGCTGTCTCCGTATCCAAGGCCGGGGTTTCGGAGCCGTTCACGGTTACAGTTTGGGTCGCCTGGCCCAGTTGAAGCTGAATGTTGAGCGCGTTGGGCTGCTCCGGAATGATCTGAACATCATTCACCACTTGCTTTTGGAAGCCCGGCATATCCACGGTGATCAGGAAGTGGGCGGGAGGCAGAGCGTTGAAGTTATAGATCCCGCTGCCGTCGCTCGTGCTTACCTGTTTTTCGTTCGTCTCTGTATTGGTCAAGGTGACGGTCGCTCCGGGAACGATCGCGCCTTGGGGATCTGTAATTACACCGCGCAGCGAGGCGCGATACTGGGCGTGCGCCGCGGGCACAAGCAGCAGGATAGCGGCTAAGCTTAAGAGAAAAGTGGAAGAAAACCTCTTGATCGACGAAGACAACCCGTCCTGATTGCCTGTGGTAACGTGCATACTGCCTCCCTCAAGTGACCAACTGCATCCGTCTCGGCTACGTTTAGAGCAGCTCTTCGGCGATGAGTCCCCGTATAGGCGATATGTTTCGCCTTTGCGCAATCGTTTGCGCTCGGTTTAAGATTCGTACCACTCGGAGGGGGTTGTCAACAGACGCTCCCCGGAATACGGCTTCGACATTGTGCGCCTTCCGCGTGGGGAAAACTTCATACATGCTTCCGATTTACCCAAGATCGCATCACGGAGATACAAAGTGATCCGGACCGGCCGTCTGACGCAAACCTCAATTGCAGGATTAGCTCTGTTGCTCCTTATCGCAGGAAACACACATGCCCGCGCAGATCAGAACTATTCGCAGCAGGTCTTTTTCGAGAACAGCCTTTCGCCGGAACATTACTTTTACAGCAGCGGCAAAGCAAGCCCTCCCAGCACTCTCAAGCTTCTCGACCAAAAGCTTCCGGTGAACAACGACACCTTTATCAGCAGCCCAAACTCATTAGAACTGCAATGGGAGTCTGTTCCCAACGGCGGCTGGTCGGCGGAAGTCAGGCTATACGAATGGCGCAACCGTACAAGGTCCTTTCCCGGAGCAAAGCTCTTCCTCTGGCTCTATGATGCAGATGGAATCAATGGGGTTGACCTTCCGCATCTGGCGTTGCGAGATATTCGGGGGAATTTTACGCAGCCGCTCGATCTAGGCGCCTTCACCAAAGATATAAAGCCACGCAGTTGGACCCGCGTGGGAATTCCTCTCGCATCCTTCCGCACCGCCTCGGTGAATGCATTTGAGCCCCATCGCACGAACACTTTGATCCTGGTACAGGGCAATGCGGATGCGAAGCCACACACGCTGCTGCTGGATGACATCCGCATCGAAGATGACCCGCCCTCGGCACAAGCGGCACCAGCCACCCCGGCGGGTTTAGAGGCTAAGGGGTACGAACGGCACATTGATATCAGCTGGGGACCCGTGGAAGATCCGGCTCTGGCGCAATATGTGATCTATCGATCGGTCGGCGGCGAACCCTTTCGGCCCATCGGCGTACAGCGGCCGGGAGTAAACCGCTTCTGCGACTACACCGGAAATCCTCACATGACCGCTGCCTATCGGGTTACCGCGCGGACTTCATCGCTGCTCGAATCGGCCCCCTCGGGCACGGTGAGTGCAACCACACACTCGATGACGGACGATGAACTTCTCACCATGGTGCAGGAGGCTGGGTTTCGCTATTACTGGGAGGCAGCCGAGCCGCACTCCGGGATGACTCGCGAAAACACACCGGGTGACGACGATATTGTCGCAGTGGGCGCCAGCGGTTTCGGGGTAATGGCCACGGTCGTGGCCGCTGACCGCGGCTTCATCACTCACCAGCAGGCAATCGAGCGTCTGTTGCGGGTTACAGGATTTCTCGCCACAGCGGACCATTATCACGGTGCGTGGCCACACTTCCTCAGCGGCAGCACAGGGCGCCGGTTGCCGGTCTTCGACATGTACGACAACGGCGCGGATCTGGTCGAGACCTCCTTCATGATGGAAGGGCTGCTGGCAGCGCGGCAATACTTCAAGCAAGACGGCGCGCCCGGGCGTGAGCTTTACGAGCGCATCACCAAACTTTGGGAAGGGGTCGACTGGAACTGGTTTCGAGCGACGCCGCAACGGGACGCTCTTTACTGGCATTGGTCGCCGGAATACTCCTTCCATATTGCCAATCGCCTTACCGGGTGGAATGAGGTCATGATCACCTACCTGGACGCCATTGCCTCCCCTACGCATGGCATTCCCGCCGGCGACTACTACAGTGGATGGGTTGGCGAAGGCATTGGAAATCAGTATGCCAATGGCAAGTCATACTTTGGAATCAAGCTCGACGTGGGAGCAAACACCGGGGGCCCTCTCTTCTTCACTGACTACTCGTTTATGGGCTTTGATCCTCGCGGCATCCATGATCGTTTCACAGACTACTTCAACAACAATCGCGCCCAGGCGTTGATCAACCAGCAATACTGCATCCACAATGTGCACCACTGGAAGGGCTACGGAGAGGATACCTGGGGTCTTACCGCGGTCGATGGCCCGGATGGCTATGTCCCTTATGAACCCACATTTGATCTCGACGACGGCACCATCGCGCCCACCGGGGCTATCAGTGCATTTCCCTATACGCCGCAACCATCCATGGCTGCGCTCAAACACTTCTACCGCGACCTGGGCGCCCAGATCTGGACGATTTATGGCTTCCGCGACGCTTTCAACCTGCAGCGGGATTGGTATTCCGGCATAACCATGGGTCTGAACCAGGCGCCGATGGTCGTCATGATAGAAAACTATCGCACCGGCCTTGTGTGGAAGAACTTCATGGCCAACTCGGAGGTCAAGGCCGGTTTGGAAAGCATAGGATTCCGCAGCGATATTCCTGAACCGCGAACGCCCTGAGAGCGTAGAGGAGAGTTAAAACGTACCCCCAGCGGCTAAAAAGGCTGCAGAAAAACTCTTGTTTTGTATCAGGGCACGACTTTAGTCGTGCCGCAAACGATTGAGAATATGTCGGCCTGCCTCGCCGCAGCGAGCATTAGGCCCTGAGGTACGTCTTTCCCGCCCAATCGCAAGTTTTTCCGCAGCCTGTGAAGCCGTGCCCTTCGTACAAAGCGCTTTTCGCAAGCTGCAAGCCCCTCTGCAGTCGGAATAAACGATCTGACTAGCTATCGTTCTCCTTCTCTTGCGCTGCCTCTTCCCTTGCCCGTTCTAAATCTGCCAGGTAAGCCAGGCGCAGCGCATGGCGGGAGGCGGAGTAATGCGCGCCGGCAAGCAGCAACAGGCCAGTGATAAACGCCCACAACATCAAGCTCACCGAGACGGAAAATGGGCCGTAAACCGAGTGAAGGTTCATCCAGGGCAGCACCGCTATGTAGAGCATCTTTGCCAGTTCCCAGGAAAGCCCGATGACAATTGCCGTCGGCAGCACAGCGCGGACAGGCAGCTTGCGATTGGGCAGAATCCAGTAGATCAAAAAGAACAGCAGGACGCTGACCACCGCGGCTGAAATCTGTAGCAGCCAGTGAGAGACAAAGCCGAACACAACGTTGGTCGTGTGGCCCATGAACAAGAATTGCAAAACCGATTTCTGCGCGGCGGTGATGGCGACGCTCAGCATGGCCAGGGTGCCGATGCTGGCCGCCAGGCCGAGCGAGACGATCTGGTTCAACACGTAAGAGCGGTTCTTAGTTACACCCCAGACACGGTTCAAGGCCACTTCGAGGGGGAGAAAGACTCCCGTCGACGAAACCAGCAACATCACCACCGAGATAACCTGCACTCCCGAGCGTGCATTCGCCACAATCTCCATATTCTTGGTGACGAAGTCCTGCCCGTTCGGCAGGAAGTAGTGGATCATATCCGCGATCGCGCTTTCCATGGCTTTTGAATGGAAGACCTGGCGCGCAACGGTGAACATCATCACGATGAAAGGAAAAAGCGACAGGATGGTATTGGCGGCGACGCTGAAGGCGTAGGTATGCACCTCAGTCTGAGACATGTAGCGTGCCAGGCTGACAAAATCGTCCACCAGGCCGGCGTTGCGCGGCAATACCGCCGGCGGCTTCGGTACCGCGGGAAGCCCGGCCAAGGGATCCTCGACCGGTGTGGGGAGAACCGGCGGGATGGAAATACCCAGCGTCATAGGCCCCTATGCTAGCAGTAGTCACGCCGGATCGGTATGACCCACGGGACCCATTGTGTACAACCTTGATGTCCCTCCCGGCGGGGCCGGCAGGCAAATTTTTCTTGCACTGGATTCTAATTCCTGCCATAACATCATCAAGCTCGAACAAAAGTTCATCGTTCGAACGCTTGGAAGGCCAAATTGGTGTAATTGTTGCAACGCTCCCAAAGCGCTCCAGCTGACTCCAGGATCTGCCGTAACCGTCCCTTTGGTCCCGTTATCGGCCGCTCGTGGTGTCACTCAGGAACGCTGGAGATGGTCAATAGAGTCTGGAAAGGAAGTTCGCTTGAAGGAAAATGGCGTAGTGAAGTGGTTCAACGGAGCCAAAGGATACGGTTTTATCCAACGTTCAACCGGGGAGGATGTCTTTGTACACTTCTCCGCTATCCAGGAGAACGGGTACAAGACCCTGAACGAGGGCGATGCGGTGGAATTCGAATGCCAGCAGGGCCCCAAGGGACTGAACGCCGCGAACGTCGTCCGTAGCGCCTGATTCAAGGTTAAGGATGGGTCAAAATCCCGGACTCGGTGCCGGTTTCTGCCGGGCTACGGGCCAAAGCCCACTGGGCTGCATCCGCCAGCACCGGGTCGGGGCTGGCCGCCCACTCGCGTAACTTGGGCAGGTACTTTGCAAGACCGCTATTTCCCATGGCAATGGCGACGTTGCGCAACAAGCCACCCAGCTTGGCGCGCTGCACAGGAGATCGCCGGAACAGCCTGCGGAAGCTCTCCGCGTCCAGTTCTGCGAGCCAGGAAAGCGCCGGGTTCACCAACTCCGGACGAACCGCCAACTCCGGATCGAGACTTACCGGCGCACGCCGATTCCAGGGGCATACATCCTGGCAGATGTCGCAACCGAACACCTGCCGCCCAATCTGAGGACGCAATTGATCGGGAATCGGGCCGCGCTTCTCAATCGTCAGGTAGGAGATGCACAGGCTCGCATCCATCTCGTACGGGGCTACCAGCGCGCCCGTGGGGCAGGCATCGATACATCGGGTGCAACTGCCGCAGCGATCTTCCGCCACCTGAAGTGGGCCGGCGGAGGGCAGCTCGAGCCCGGTAAGAATGACGCCCAGGAAGAGCCATGAGCCCAGCTCCTGGTCAATAATGCAGGTGTTTTTTCCAATCCAGCCAATCCCTGCGTATTTGGCGTAAATCCGCTCTACCAAAGGACCTGTGTCCACGTAGCAGCGCGAGGAGAAGGGGCCGAGGGCCTGTTGCAGGCTCTGCTCCAGTTTCTTCAGGCGCGCCAGCAGCACATCGTGGTAGTCGCTCGGCTGCCCCGCCTGGGTATTTTGGCTCTGCGCATAGCGGGCAATCCAGGCGGTCTGCGGCGGGGCCGGGTCAATGGACTTGGGCGCGTCCGGGTTGTAGTTCGCGGCACAGACCACGACCGAGCGCGCCCATGGCACCGCAATCCGCAAAGACGATCGCAGCAGCCGGCCGGCGTCGTCGCGGCGTTTCAGGTACTGCATCTCGCCGGCGCGCCCACGTTCGATCCAGGGCTCGAAGTAACTCAGCTCCGGATAATCGGAGTCGGCCTCTCCGCCGGGCGGGGGAATCGGCGCTATGCCCGCGCTGGAAAAGCCGGCCGACTGCGCCAGCGTTGCAACCTGCTCGTGAATGGCGAGGTCGTGCATCCACAATCATCTTAGTGTTACGCCGCGACGCTCGCTGCCAGGGTCTCAAGGAAGGCAATATTCTGCACCAGGTTCTGCGGAAGCCCGTGCCTTTCGGCTAAATATTCAGGGCTGTTGTAGGAAACCCAGGCCTTTCCCTGATCGTCTTCCCAGATCAGGATCTTGAGTGGCAGGTCGATGGCGATGCTGGGGGCTGCCAGCATCAGGGGGGTTCCCCCCTTGGGATTACCGAAGATGAGAAGCTTGGTATCGGGCATTTGCATTCCCACCTTCTTTGCTTCACCGCTGTGATCGACCAGGGCGAAGATGGCGATTCCCTTGGCCTCAAGGAAATCCTGCAGCTTGCGCAGGCTCTCATCGACCGAATGATTGCTGGGCTTATGAATGATTCCGTTGTTCGTCACCGTGGCACCCTTCACAAAAAGTTCATGTTTTAGATGTACATTTTCAGGATAAGTCTCGGCAGACAATAGAGATTCGCGAACTCCATGCGGTTTTCCTTAAAGAAAACCGCACACGCTTCCCTCTCTAGCGCCGCGAACAGGAAATCCGGGTACGCTCGCGATGACAAAGGGGATAGTAGCAGTTTTCCTCTGCATCGCCTGTTGGATGAACGATACCAAATGGGAGGGCCGCGTCTCCTTTGTCATCCCGAGCATCTCAACTTGCCTGCGGCAAGTTGAGGGAGAAATGACACGGCTAAGATCGCCATGGATGCAAGGCCCGGACCCGGATTTCCTGCCACGCTGCACTGGAGAGAACCGCGTGTGCGCCTTTCCATGAAGAAAGGCGCATGAAGTTCACCGAAGCCACCAAGTTCCACAGGAAATCCGGGGGAGGGCCGGCCGCCAAACGTCAGCCCAGCCCGGAAGGGCTGGGAGGATCCCAAAGATGATCCGAGCGCCGTAGGCGCGGCACTAAACCGATGTGTCATTAGGAGTGTAGCCGAGGGATCTGCAGTTACACTCGACCGGCAACAGAAGCCAAATGGGAGCGCCTCTCTCCTATGCACCAACAGTCCCGTAGAGACGGCTGAAAGCGCCCTACGGATACCGCCGGTCCGGGTGGCGCTTCCATTTGGTGGGCCGCGCCTGCGGGAACCTGCAGGGTGCGAATTGCGTAAGCTAGAGAAGGAGCGGTTGAGCCATGATCAAGTTTTTGCTGTGGTGCATCCTTTTCATTCTTTGCTGGCCTGTGGCCCTGGTGGCGATTGCCTTATACCCGCTGGTATGGCTCATTCTTCTGCCATTCCGCCTGGCCGGCATCGCCGTGCATGGAGCGCTGGAGCTGGTAACCGCCCTGATCTCACTGCCAGTACGCCTGATCCGCGCGATCTAGGGTTGCGCGTAATACCCCTGCCGGGTGCGTGCTGTCAGCCCGGGTTTTGACAGCCGGATTTCGAGACTGTGATATTCGTCGCGATGATCGGCAGGAGCGGGATCGAAGGAAATTGCGTAGTACGCCTCGGCGTCCGCCAGGCATTGCTGCAAGAGCGAGACTACATCGTTACTGGAGTTGAGGGCGAGACCACCGCTCTGCGTGGCTAATACCTGCAGGCTGAGGTCGCCCACCACAACCTGGCTCGCTTTGCTGACGCCCTTTAGGAACTCCTGATAGTAGAAGGTACGGCCTACGCCCTCGCCGGAGCCGAGAGGGTCGACGCTGTAGAGAGTTATGCGGGCCTCTCGAAGCTGGGTTGAAAAGCCCACAATTGTGGCAAAGAGCTGGTCCTGTTGCTTGGAGGTCAGCTCGATGCGGGGACCGGAAAGCAAGGGCCAACCGGGAGATATCCAAAAGATCAATTTACGACCGGGGCGGTCGGCCTCGTGACTGGCAATCTCACCCAGCGCCTTCATGGAAAGCTGAACGCGTTCGCTGCCGCTCCACTGCGAGCTGCGGTGGATAGTGCGGAGACCGATGACTTGCTGGTCAAGAGAAGCGCTGAGGGCGTTGCCATCCGTGGAGAAGCTTGGCGCAATCTGGGTGCCGGTATCCGTAAAGAATGCCAGGGCCATAGGCTGTGGCAAACGGCCGCCGTTTGCGCGCAGGAACTTGTCAATCTCTCCGCGCTCGTAGGAGAGGTTCTGGTACGAGGTGTTAACGGCGTCAATAACCAGGACAACCTCGATGGGTTCCCGGCTACCGCTGAATGCCTGGAAAGAGGTAATCCGTTGCGGGATTTTGTTGTCGATAATGGCGAAGTCCTGTTGCTGCAGATTGGCTACAGGCGGTCCGGACTTCGGCGTGACCACAACGTCGAGGTAGATTCTGGAAGCAGGGGATGGAGTTGATTGAGTGTTCTGCTGAGCGGGAAGCACAGCGGTATAAAAGAGAGGCGCGAGAAGCACAAAAACGAAACGCTTGCCGTTGGACATGAACCCACCCAGACAAACTGATAGTGCCTCAACCAACGGCACATGTCGAGTAGGGATTCGACGGTTGGGCCTATCCTTTTATCCTTCGCGAGCCGTCGCCGAGGCAAGAGAAAGATCGGCACTCTGCACCGGCACTGGAGGAGGCAGATGGAAGATCGGCGAACCGTTCAAGCCCAGCGGAAGGTACTCGCCGCGATACCAGTCCACAAACTTTTGTATGCCCTCCTCGATCGAGCAGCGCGGGCAGAATCCTGTGATTTCTCTCAGCCGGTCCACGCAGGCGTAGGTTTCATAAACATCCCCCGGCTGCATGGGCAGCAGACGAATGTCCGCCGATCTGCCCAGGCAGCCCTCGATGGTGCGAAGCAGATGGAGAACCTCAACCGGCCGCTGGTTCCCGATATTGCAGAGTCGCATGGGAGCCTGCGAACCCGTTTCACTCGACTCGACGCATTCCGGCGGCAGGGGTAAAAGACGAACAATTCCCTCTACCACATCGTCGACATAGGTGAAGTCCCGCCAAAGCCGGCCAGAGTTATAGAGCTCAATGGAGCGGCCGCTCAGGACCGCGTCGACAAATTTGAAGATCGCCATATCCGGGCGGCCCCAGGGGCCGTAGACCGTGAAAAATCGCAGTCCCGTCATGGGGATTCGATAGAGCTGGCTGTAAGCATGAGCCAGTACCTCGTTGCTCTTCTTGGTTGCCGCATAGAGGCTGATGGGAAAATCCGTGGAGTCGCCTTCCACAAAGGGCATCCTGTTGCGCGCTCCATAGACCGAACTTGACGACGCAAAGACGAAGTGGTGGCAGGAGCAGGCGCGGACACCCTCCAGCACGTTGACAAAGCCGACCAGGTTGCTGGCGACATATTCGTCAGGATTGGTGATCGAGCGGCGTACACCGGCTTGCGCAGCCAGATGAACGACAGCGTGGAAGTCGCTGTCGCGAAAAAGCTTGTCCACGCGCTCGCTCTCCGCCAGATCCAGCGGGATGAACCAGAACCGCGGCCCCATGCAGAGCTTCCTGAGCCGCGCCTCCTTAAGCCTGGGGTCGTAATAATTGTTCAGGTTATCCACCCCAATGACCTCTGCCCCATCGGCGAGAAGCCGGTGCACGAGATGGGCGCCGATGAATCCGGCGGCGCCGGTGACCAGGATTCTTCTATCTTGTATTTTCATCATGATTTCTCCCGCCGGGGCTGATCAATACGCTCCCTGCCCCTTAAACACAACCTTCGCGGTGCGCGCCAGGATATGAAGGTCCAGCCATGGAGACCAATTGCGGACGTAATAACTATCCAGGCGCACACGATCGCATAAGCTCACTTCGTTTCGACCCGAGACCTGCCATAGACCGGTCAGGCCCGGAGTAACTCTACAGTACAAAGAGAAGTTCCTTCCGTAGGCTGCTACCTCTTCCTCCACAATGGGCCGCGGGCCGACCAGGCTCATCTCGCCCCGCAAGACGTTCCAGAACTGGGGTAGCTCATCGAGGCTTGTTTTCCTTAGAAACCGGCCCACACGGGTAATGCGAGGGTCGTGGCGGAGCTTGCGGTCTCTTAGCCATTCCTCGCGCAAGGCTCCGTCGTTGGCCAGGGCCTTTTCCAGCAGCTGGTCCCCGCTGACCTGCATGGTTCGAATTTTCCAGGTGACAAATGTCGAATGAGAGCGGCCGATGCGGCGATGACCATAAAAGATCGGTCCCGGGGATTCGAGTCTCACCAGGATGCCCAGCAGCAGAACCGTGAGCCCCACCACCGGCAGGGTGGAGCCGACGATCAATAAATCGATGGCTCGCTTGGCCAACCGGGGGAGAGGCAGCAGCAGATCTCTTCTCACTTCAACCGCCAAACAACCACCCAGCTGCCGGGCATCTGCGGTGAGGCTATAAAGAGCGGTCGAACTTTGCACAATCATCAGGCGGGGAAAGATGCTCTCAAACATTTCCAGATCTTCCAGCAGTTTCGCTGACCCTGAGTCGGGAAGGGCGATCAGCGCGCGTTCCACACCGCAAGCCCTGACGGCGGCGGCGAACGGCAGGTCCAGAACCGGCAGCGGATGCCTGGTTCGAAGCGCGAGAGGGGAGGAAAGAACGGCGACCGGCCTCAGCCCGATCTCCGGATGTGTTTGCAGTTCGCGGATAATCGCGCTTGACTCATCGCCGGTGTGAAACACGGCAATCGGTATCCCCCACCAGGGCTTGCGACAGACGAAGCCGCGCACCACCGAGCGCAGCAGCGGGGTGACGATCATTGCCGCCAGCCACCACAGGAAAAGAACAGCGCGGGGATAACCGCTTCGCGTGACCAGAATCATTCCCGCGAGCACCAGAAAACAGCTGGTCAATCCAACGGCGAGGCGGCGGAATTCGGCTACACCGTTATGGATGATGCCGGGGTAGATGTTGGAATAAGCAAATACGCCGAAAAATAATCCAAACGCCGGCCACAGGACGACATACCGATGGAGATCGCGTATTCCACGGCCCGCCAATAAAACCAGGGCTCCGGTAACGGCAATCGCAGCCGTATCAGAAGCAAAAAAAACCAGGGACGACAACAGCGGGTTGCATTGGATTCTTGGCAGACGAGTGGAGGGAAACGCCGACTCTCTGGAAACTGCGGTTGCCGACGCCATCTGGGCCTCCGGGGGATGATTACTTATCCCAGAGAACTCTGAAAGTTTCATAAGCGCAGATATTAAAGATGATTCATCTGCGTCTGCGACAGAGGCTCTCAAACAAACCCCGGCGGCTAAAGCCGAATTCATTTCGAAACAGTTATGGACGGCCTAAAGGCCGTCCATAACGACATGAAAGAAGTTCTTCCGCAAGCCCTAAAGACGTGCCCTTGGTACAACAACTAGTCTGTCGAAAAGCTTAATTTGGACGAGTCTGAGCACGAACAACGCCGCACGGTCTGTTTAACTCGCGTGATCGTGCTGGGGAGGAGGAGGAAATGCGCCTACGCAGGTAAACGTATACCCGATGCCCCGATTGGTCTGAATCAGTTTCTGGGGAAAGTCCCGATCTACTTTGCTGCGCAACGCGCTGATGTAGACGTCCACTACGTTGGTCAAACCTTCGAAGGAAGAGTTCCAGACGTGCTCCAGGATCATGGTGCGGGTAACCGGGCGGTTGGCGTTGCGCACCAGGTACTCCAGCAGCAGGAATTCCTTGGGCCGCAGATCGATGGCCTTGCCCGACCGCGCGGCTCTCCGCCGCACCAGATCCAGTTCGAGACCGCCAGAGCGCAGTACACTCACGGTGTTGGCGGCCGCAAGATCGGAGGCCGCCTGATGCAGGCGTATCGACAGCCCAAGACGCACCGCCAGCTCGGAGGCAAAGAATGGTTCACGCACGCAATCATCCACACCTGCTTCGAAAAGGCGCAAGCGTTGCTCCAGGTCCAGGTAGCGCGCAAAAACGAACAGGGCTGCATCAGAGTTTTCCTGGCGCAGGTACTTTACCAGGACAAGGGTGTCTTCAAACACCAGCGAATCCGAGTCGACAAGAACGCCCGAGTATTGCGCGAACCGGGTAAACAGCAAACACTCTTTGGCGGAAACAACCGTTTCGACAACAAACTGCGCCGAACTGAGCGCCCGGTCGATTCGCCTTTTAAGATCGCAGCGGGGTAGGAAGGTAAGTACTTTCATAAATCACTCCAGGACCGGAGGGGCCCCGAGAAAGCCGCACGCAAGAAACCACCAGGGCGACGCAAGATCTTTTGTTGCGTCGCTGATTATTAGCTGGGCACCTTGGCAAAGACTCACAGGAGTTCTGCGCGAAACCCGGCAGCGCATCTCCGCATATTCGCATCAAGCCGCCATAACCGGTACCCAGCACAAAGGGCGGAAGCATAGCAAGGGCACAGAGACAGAAGCAGGAAATGAAGTAATTCGCTACATGGTGAAAGAGCAATAACAGAAGCCTATTTACTGTGTCAATACACTTTTCCTAATTTATTTTTTCCCAGGATTTCGCGCTCATCGCCGATGACATATGAACCGTTTGCAAATGGAAGTACAGAGCCAAGAGAGAGTAACTCATGGTTGTCTAACTGTCGGCCTGGAATTAATTCCTATAAGAGGCTACTCCCACTCGGACCCAAGAGGGGCGCCCCGCGATCAGTTATCGACATTGCCTTATTTTCTGCATTCTCTTCAAGACACGGGACACAGATAACACTTCCCCCGCTATGTCTCCAGTGCCTTCCCGCCGCTAAGTAATCCAGAAAATACACCCGATCAACTTATAAAACCGCCGGCCCATTAGGTCCTAGTGGACCATTTGCCTTGTTGCGGATCAGAAACATGGCTCTTGTGGAAAACACGCAATGCCTCTGTTAGAGGCGCGATTCACGACTTGGCCTACCATGCGAGCGCGGGTTTGAGCGCGACCCACTGTTACTTATCAACAACGGCTGTTGCAAATGAATGGGAACTTTGGGGTCTTGTTCGTAATCTTCCTTCAGCGCAGCTTGCGCTACTAAAGGGAGACACCCCATGCTGAAATATATCGGTCGTAAACTTGCCATCGGCGTGACACTCGCCGCACTGGTTACCCCCGTTGCCTTTGCCGGCAGCTCACCGACTGGTACCGATCCGGACCCGGGGCCGGATCCTCCGGGCGCGGTCCAAGTAGTTCTCGTGCTCTTAGGATTAGCGTAAAATCCTTTCCAAGCGGTTTCACAATCACGGTGGCCCGATAAAGATCGCGCGGAGTGGTTTTCCTGTAACCACGCAGAGCTCTTTCTCTTCCGGCCGGCTTACCACAATTGTGAAACCGCTGTGGGCTGTGCTTGCTCTCAAGAAGCCGCCTTGAAAGGAGGTCCAGGGTGCACCTGACGGTTCTGGACCGGTTCTTCTGGGCGGCTGGGTTTTTGGGAAATCTTGGGTTGCTGTTGGTTCTGTGCTATCGCCGGCGGGCAAAGGAGTTCCCGTTCTTTACCGCGCTGGTCGCGCTGAGCCCCACGCGAACAACCCTTCTCTATTGTGTGCTGCACTACGGAACCGAGCGCAGCTACTTTTACACCTACTGGTCGCTGGCCATCATCGATACGATGCTGCAATTTGGCGTCGTCTACGAGATTTCTTCTCGTGTCTTCCGCCCCCTGGATGTGTGGGCGCAAGATGTGCGGAGTAGTTTTGTTTGGCTGGTGGGGCTGAGCGTGAGTGTGGCTTTGGGACTTAGCTCGCTGGCAGGTTCACCGGCGCGAACCTGGGTGCCGGCAGTTATCTATAAGGGTAACTTGTTTACTGCCACCCTGCTGAGCGAGCTTCTGGTTGCCATGATGGCGCTTGCCGTCAGCGTGAGGCTTCCGTGGAGAGGACACGCCGCCGGGATTGCTAAGGGGCTAGGGACGTACTCTCTGGTAACTGTATTAATCGAGACTGGACACAGTTACTTCGGCGGCGGTCGAGAATTACCAGTCTTTGCTATCTTTTCCAATGTACGCATGGCTGCATACCTGTGCTGTGTTAGTTATTGGATCATCGATTTATGGCGCGATGAATTGCCTGGACGCATAATGACGCAAGAAATGCGCGAAAAGATATTTACATTGCATGCACGGCTGGAATACGATCTTCAGAACTTGCGATCACGGAATAGATTGTGAACACGCATAACTTATATTTTGTCGCTGCGATGGGGACGTTTGTTGTGGTCCTCATCTCGACCGCTGGGTATTACTACTCCCGCGGACTTCGATCGTCTCAGGCCAGCTGGGAAGAACTGTTGGCAAAGCTAGCCCGGATCGACCGGGATAATATCGCCCAGGTGGCCCTCGATCTGGTCGACGAATCAGGCCGGCCCAGGCAGTCTGAGGATGCAGCGAGCCTGGAACCATGGCAGCTATGGAGACTCATTGGCGGGCTTGAGGGACTTGAGCTTCTGGAGGCAAATAGCGATGTGCTGATCGAGATGGCGTTTTACGTTCAGCAGTGGTTTCCAGAGGCGATCGTCATCGCGGAGCGGCTACGCCTGGACGCACGGGAGCTTAAGTGGCACGTGAACCGGCTCAAAGGCGCAGCCCAGAAAGGTAACCTGCAAGTCTCTTTCCCGTTCTACGCGCAGCGTGCGGTGGCCACCTATTACCTCATGACCCGGCGTGTGCTTGGTCTTTACGAAGCGGGGAACTTTTCCATGCTGGCAGAGCTGCAAAAGGCCCTGTAAGGATAACTCGCCACCCTTTCGCTTCCCGGATTTCCTGCCGGGCGGCATTCAGTCGAGAAAAGCGATGTGCGGCTTTCTTCGCGGAAAGCTGCATGCATTTCGGTGGCCCCACAAAGCTCCACAGGTAATCCGGGTTCGGTCTACACCCATTGCGGACCCGCTATAATCGGATCGCTACAAAGATCACGCGACCCAGGTTCTCGATCTCCTTTCGGTACTTGAAGCGGCGGCTGGAAGCGGGCGAGAGTGGGTGCGGTATGAGCGTCAACCAGTCCGAGCCCCGATCAAGCTCGCACCAACCACAGAGGTAGGCATCCCGGGTCATCAGGAAATAGATGGGCCGCTTGAATTCATGGGTCCAATCTTTTCGCGATGCGATCGCGCGTTTCTGAGTATCGATCTGGACTATGGAACCAGCCGGAACCATGGGATCGAGAGTAAGGTCACGCTTCCCGATGATGCCCCGCCGGAAAGGTGCGAGCGGATAACTGTTCTCGACGGGAAGCAGCGCTGTATCCTCAGGAGGTTGTTCCATACTCAGCGAATCCGGCAGCAAATATTTGGCCTGCTGCTCCAGCGGTCCTTCGGTTATCAACAGCGTCGCGTTCGGACAGGAAAGTTCATTGAGGAACTCTGCCGGAGCCTCCGCCGGATACATCGAGCGCAGCAGTTGTTCGGTCGTGACATTGTAAATGCCGGCCAGAGCAATCAGTTTATTGACGGTTAGTTCGTGCTGTTCTCGTTCCAGGCGATCCAGCCAGCTGGCAGAGACCTGATACGACTGGCTCCCCCGTTCCTGCGCGAAACGGAGACTCCTCTCTTCAACTTCCCGCAACGAGAGTTGCCATTGCTGGCGTATCGCGCGAAGCCTTACACCAATGCTACCCATGACTGAACCTTTCCGTTCCTGCCATGCTCAAGGATCATGGCAGGCTGGGCTAAGTTGAAAGCCTCATCGAGGCCGTTTGAAAACTCATCCCGAGGCAAAAAGGTGAATGCCATCGTGAGTGGACTCCTAACTGAATGAACAAGTAAGCCTTATTACCAAGGAAAATGAACGTCGGACTGTTCACGTTCGGTATCCGAGTGCTTCAGTGACATTCGCAGGAGCCGTGACGTGGCATGGGGCCGACGCGGACACCGGGGAGAGCTGAATGTTGCCGGAATCTCACCCGGATTCGCGCGTAAGTGCATAACAGTCTGCTACTTGCGCGAGGAACTAGTCAAGCCCCCTTGCGATTGCCCAAAACTTCTGGGTCAAATCGTTTCGCAATGTTAACAGACTTAAGACTCGATTGCGACGTTTTATGTGCCATTTACCGCCAAAATACGCCACCGAGACAGTATCGTCGGGCGCCAACCCCATAGCCTGGCTCCATCGATGGCCCGCAGCGCAAGCAACGACTCGGTGAAGGGGGCTAGTCTGCAGAGAGATGTCCCAAAAGTGGGATTAACCCATCCCACTTTCGACAGGTACGGTGAGCGCATATTTTGCAAACGTTGCAACTTGCGCGGGATAGCATTGAATCCGCCGCCAGCCACTGGGCCGGATACACTACCGGAGCGACGATCTGTTGGAAGTGAAAACTCTGCCGGCACAGCCGCGCATTCCCCCGGGAGCCGCCATGTCTTACTCGATCCGTCGCCTTTACCGGTTCTTCGGGGGCGTCTTTTCAGTCGCCGCAAGCAGCCTGCTGATCGCCGGCCTTGCCTCGTGCAGCAGCAGCAATAGCAATAACGCCAGCCAACCAACCCTGACTCTTACCCCCTCGAGCATCAATTTGACGGCGGGGGCGGCCGGGCTGCAGGTTTCCCTGATGCTAACCGCGCCGGCCGGCAGCGGTGCGGCCACGGTTGCGGTCAGTGGACTTCCCGCCGGCGTCACGATTTCCCCGTCCACCCTGTCGGCCACTCCAGGGGTGGCGCTGCCGCTTACGATCACAGCGGCCTCATCTGCGGCCACCGCCACGGCTACAGTTTCGTTTTCCGCGACGCTGGGCGGTCAGACGGCCAGCGCGCAGGCTTCGCTTGCGGTTCAGGCAGCGGCGCCACAAGCGGACTTTTCTTTGAGCGTGAAGCCGGCCGCCGTGACCTTGACCGCCAATGGCACGCCGCAGACCGTCTCTGTTCTGGCCACCGCAGAGGACGGGTTTTCCTCAAGCGTGCAAGTCACGATAGCCGGCTTGCCAGCGGGAGTTACCGCACAGCCATCGACGCTCACGCTGACCCCGGGAACCGCTGCAACGCTTTCTCTGACGGCTCCGGTGGGTACAGCTGCCGCTTCGGCAACGGCTACCTTGACCGGGACGTCGGGCGCTCTGACACATACTGCTGCTCTCGCGATCACCGTCGCGGCTCTCGCGCCCTCACCCGACTTTTCTCTTACCGTTACCCCGCAGGCGCTGAGCATCAGCCCCGGCGCGGCTGGGTTACCGGTCCAGGTCGCGGCCACTGCGCTGAACGGTTTCACGGGCAGCGTCAGCGTTGCGCTGAGCGGCTTGCCGGCAAATGTGACGGCCAGCCCGGCGTCGCTGTCGCTGACCCCCGGCACGCCCCAAAGCGTCACCCTTACGGCGGCGAACAGTGCCCAGTTGGGGAGCGCCAGCGTGGTGTTTACCGGCACCTCGGGCTCGCTCAGCCATACCGCAACCCTTGCGCTTACGGTGGCGGCGGCGTCCAGCGTGAATGTAACTACCTATCATAATGACAACGCGCGCGACGGATGGTACTCGGCAGAGACCGTGCTCACCCCGCAAAACGTCAACTTCAACTCTTTCGGCTTGCTTCGTCAACTCCCGGTGGACGGCAAGGTCGACGGGCAGCCGCTGTATGTAAGCAGCCTGGTGATTGCCGGGCAGACGCATAACGTGCTGATCGTTGTGACCGAACACGGAAGTGTCTACGCGTTCGACCCCGACTCGGGTACGCAGCTCTGGCAAGTCACCTCATTGGGAGCGAACGAGACGACCAGTGGCGATTTCGGCTGCGGCCAGATCACCCCGGAGATTGGGATCACCGACACGCCAGTGATCGACCGGGCGTACGGCCCCAACGGAGCCGTATTTTTTGTCGCCATGTCGGAGGATGCGAGCAGCAATTACCACCATCGGCTGCACGCACTGGACCTCTCTACGGGCGCGGAACTCCCGGGCAGTCCGACGGAGATTCAGGCCACCTTCCCCGGAACCGGCTACGGCTCCACGAATGGAATGCAGGTCTTCGACCCTGGCCAATACGCGGAACGCGTAGGCCTGCTGTTGATGAACGGACAGATCTACCTGGCCTGGACTTCGCATTGCGACGACGATCCCTACACCGGGTGGATTATGGCTTATAGCGAAACCACGCTGAAGCAGACCAGCGTATTGAACCTGACACCCAATGGTCCTTCCACTCCTCACTACGGCAACGGAGAGGGCTCGGTGTGGATGAGCGGCGCCGGCCTTGCCGGGGATACCGAGGGCAATATTTTCTTCCTGGACGCGAACGGTACCTTCGACTTGACGTTGAACGCCAGTGGTTTTCCCTCGACTGGAGACTTTGGCAACGCCTTCATGAAGGTATCCACCACCGGGAACGTTCTGGCCGCCGCGGATTATTTCGCCGCCTACAACCTGCAGAACGAAAGCGACGCTGACGAGGATCTCGGGTCAGGCGGCACGCTGCTGCTGCCCGATGAAACGGATGCCAACGGCACCACGCACCACCTGGCAGTGGGGGCCGGCAAAGACACCAATATTTATGTGGTCGATCGGGATAACATGGGCAGGTTCAATCCCAGCAGTAACAACGCAATTTACCAGGAGCTACCGAATGCCCTGGCTGGCGGGGCATGGTCCATGCCTGCCTTCTTCAATAACACCGTTTACTACGCGGGGCAGGGCGACCATCTCAAGGCATTTCCCATCACCAATGCCATGCTTGCAACCACTCCGGCGAGCCAGTCGGCAAATAGCTTTGCCTATCCTGGCGCGACTCCCAGCGTAAGCTCCAATGGAGCGCAGAACGGAATCGTGTGGGCGATTGAAACCCAGGGTGAAGCAGGAATCTTACACGCCTACGACGTCACCAACATACCCACCGAGCTGTATGACAGCAATCAAGCCCCGAACAACCGCGACAATTTTACCTTCAATCATTTCGTGCCGCCCATGATCGCCAATGGCAAGGTGTACGTTGGCACGCCGAACAGCGTTGCGGTTTTCGGTCTGTTGAATTAGCGGACTGTAACAGCTGATTCAGAAGTAGAACCAAATCTGCGAAGATGCGCGACCCTCATGCTTTGAATCAGGGCCCGACTTTACAGGCTGCGGAAAAACTCTTGTTTTGTATCAGGGCACGACTTTAGTCGTGTCGCACACGATTGAAAATATGTCGGGCTTTAGAGGGTGTGTGAGAACTGCGTGAAGCTTTTTGCATCTCCATCTCACCACAAAATCGTCATCCTGAGCGGAGCGCCTCACAGATTTATCGCGCGACACAGTGCTTGAGGGCGCGCAGTCGAAGGACCCCGACGATGCTTATCTTGCCCATGCTGTTCGGAGCTTTTCAACCACCTAAGCCCGCTCCTGGTGGACCCGCCACGGTCTTTCCCTCGTGCCGAGAACAAGAACTGCTAGCAGGCCTTGCACAGACCTGGGGACGGAAGATGATTACAGCGCGTGAAAAGTGTACCCATGATCCAAGTGCGTACCGCAGCAAGATCCTGTTCTCGGGCTTGGGTCGTCGAAAAGCTCCGAACAGCACGGGCAAGATAAGCATCGTCGGGGTCCTTCGACTCCGCGCACCAAGCGCTGCATCACGCATAAATCTGTGAGGCGCTCCGCTCAGGATGACGATTTTGTGGGAGTTCTGACGAAAAACATCCCAAACAAGTTAGCGCTTATGGGACTGCGTTCTGGGCTAAGTTCAGGCCCATATCTGCCAACCCTGGTTCTCACACAGCCTCTTAGCCCCTGCGGCTCTATCAAATCAGCTGTTACAGTCCATTAGCGGCGCACCGATATCACCGAAGCGGTATAGCGGTCTGCGCGCAGCAGCGAAAGGCTGTATTCAATGGCGACATTCTGCACATCATAGGTCGTTTCGCGTATCGACAGCAGCGGGCTGCCCGCCGAGGTCTGCAGAATTTCTGCCACTTCCGCGGATGCATTTACGGCGCCGATATCCTCCTCAGCTCGCTGTAATTTTCGCCGGTATATGTTCTCGAATACGTAGTAGAGGGACTGCTTCTCCAGGTCCTGCCTGTCGATGCCGGCGAAGATGCGAGCCGGAAGATAGCTGGTGACCACCGCGACGGGTTCGTCGTCCACGAAACGCAATCGCTCCAACCGATAGATCTTTTCCTTAGGAGAGAGTTTGAGGGCTTGGGCAACCTCGAGATCAGGTTCCAGCAACTCCATCCTCAGGAGGCGGGCGGAGGGAGATAGGCCACGCCGGCGCATCTCCTCAGTGAAGCCGCGAAGCTGCTGAAAATTCCAGGGTACCCGGCCCGAACCCACGACCGGTCTCTTGCCCTTGGCGATGATGAGAAACGATTCGGAACGAAGCCTCTGGAACGCCTGCCTTACCGGCATTTTACTGATGCCCAAGGTGCGCGCCAGATCTCCCTCCGAACAGAGCACCTGCCCTTCGCTTAGCTTGCCTCGTTTGATCAGGGTGCTGATCTGGTCGAAAATCTGCGCATAGTACGGAGTGAAGCTGGAGGAATCGATCTGCAGGCCGAGCTGGTCAGCCGCGAGTCCCTCGCCGTTTTTCGAAGCAATTTGTTCTCTCACCAACATAGTATACAAAGTGCAAATGTGGCTGATTACGGGAATTTAACAGTTGCGTTTTCCCTCTGTCAATACGCCCTTTACTCGCTTATTTTCATAAGCTTATATTACACAACGCCGTGCCCACACGACTTGTTTGCCAAGAATGTCTTGACATCATATATGCATATCAGACTCTTATGTCACCATCCATGGCTCACACAGCATCCGGGCCCGCCTATAAGCGCTTTGACTGATTGACCACCACCTGGTCACCCACAGAAACGGAGCAGCACCCCGAGGAAACGACCATGAGATTGAAAGTGCGCGAAATCCACAAAATTCTCTCCGCGATCAGTTCCGGCATATGCATCGTCTTGTGTTGCCTCAGCGCACCCGTGCAGGCCAAGGTTGCGGCCGGTATCTCCGGGATCGTGACCGATCCCGGGGGCGCCGTGCTCCCCGGAGCGACGATAAAAGCAACTGCCACGGAAACCGGAATCATAGAAACACAATTGACCAACGCCGAGGGCTTTTACGCCCTTTTGGACCTGCCCCCGGGACGTTACGACCTCGAGGTCAGCCACGATGGCTTCGGTACCTATCGCCAGACCGGTGTTCTTTTAGACCTGGACTCGGCCAAGGTTCTCAATGTCAAACTGACCGTTGGCCAGGTAAGCGAGCAAGTGCAAGTCACCAGCGACACGGTGCAGCTGGATACCGGCAGCACCCAGATGGGTCAAGTGATCTCAGGGGAGACCATGACCGCCGTGCCGCTGGTAACGCGCAGCTACACTGACCTGCTGGCGCTGCAGCCGGGAGTCTCTCCGGTCTCGTCTGGTCTCGCCGGCGGCCAGGGAGGTCAATTCAGCGCCACCGGCTTTACTTTCACGCCCGTCTCGGGAGACCTGAACGCGGGAAATCTTTCGGTGAATGGCCAGCGGGAAGCGGACAATGGCTTTCTACTCAACGGGACCACGGTGCAGGAATTCGCCTTCTCCGGCACGGCCATTATTCCCAACCTGGACTCGATCTCTGAATTCCGTATCCTGACCAACAACTTCGACGCGGAATACGGAAACTACTCCGGCGGCCAGATCAACGTGGTGACCAAGTCGGGGTCGAACCAGTTCCACGGGAGCCTCTTCGAGTTCCTGCGCAACACGGACTTGGATGCCAAGAATTATTTTGCCACCCAGAGAGACGATTACAAGCAGAACCAGTTTGGGGGCACCATCGGAGGGCCGATCAAGCACGACTCGCTCTTCTTCTTCGGAGACTACCAGGGCAACCGTGTGGTCATCGGCCAGAGCGCGTTGGGCAAGATAGCGGTACCTACAGACGCGGAGCGGACAGGGGACTTCTCCAGTGCCCCGCTCGCCGCAAAGCTGATCGGCGTTGTGCAGGGGCCTTACTGGGCCCAGCAGCTCTCAACCAATGCCGGCTACGCGGTGGCCCAGGGAGAACCCTACTACTTTCCCGGCTGCACCCCCGCGCAGTGCGTTTTTCCCGGCGCGCAGATTCCCGCCAGCCTGTTTACTGATCCCTCGAAGAATATGCTGAAATACGTTCCCCCGGTGAGTACGACCGATGCCAGCGGGAATGCCTTCTTCATCCCTCCCAGCGCCCCCATCCAGCTGAAGGATGACAAGACCAGCGGCCGCATCGATTACAACGCCCGGATAGGGCTCATTAGCGGTTACTATTTCTTCGATCAATACAACCAGACTGTTCCTAACGCGTTGCTGCCGGGCTTTGGCAGTGACTTCTATGGCCGCTCCCAGGTGGTAAGCCTGGGCGATTCCAAGACTCTAAGCAATAACACGCTGAACGAAGTGCGCTTCGGCATTACCCGGCTTCGCTATGTGATCCATGCTCCGACGGGTGGCCAAGGGGTTACTCCGGCATCCCTCGGCTTCGCGGAAGGCCCGAACACTCTCGGCATCTCGCCGGTGAATGCTTACGCTCACGTACCCCAGGAGAGCTTCAACAGCTTTGGTTTTGGCGCCTCCGGAGGACCCCTGGGGGTTACCGAGACCACCTGGCAAGTGTTGGATAATTACAGCAAGGTATTACGGACGCACACGCTGACATTCGGCGGCCAGTTCCGCTACAACCAGCTCACCGAATACAACGTAGGATCCAACGGCGCGTTCAACTTCACCGGCGGGGAGACAGGCATTGATTTTGCTGACTATCTCATCGGCGCGCCGACCGCCTTTTCCCAGGGGCAGAGTTATCCTTCCTATGGCCGGTCACGCTATATCGGGCTCTTTGGCCAGGATAGCTGGCGCATCAAGCCAAACCTGACGCTTAACTATGGCTTGCGCTGGGATGTGAGCAGGCCGTGGTCGGAGCTGCACAACGAAATTGAAACGCTGGTGCCCGGCCTGCAGTCGCTGGTCTTTCCCGGCTCACCCACGGGATGGGTGTTTCCCGGCGACCCGGGGGTGCCGAGCACGCTCGCACCGACCCGCTATAACAACTTCGCCCCTCGGATTGGGCTGGCGTACTCGCCCACCTTTGGCAATCCTCTGCTGAAAGAGTTGACGGGGGGCCCAAACAAAACCAGCGTGCGGGCAGGTTGGGGTAAGTTCTACACCACATTTGAAGGCGCCACAAACTTCAACGAGATCGGAGATGCTCCGTTTGGAAATTACTATGGTAGTCCCGTGCCGCCGGAGTTTGTTACTCCCTTCGTCGATCGAGGAACCGGTTTCGTCGAAGGGCAAAGATTCCCTACCCCGCCGCCGCCGACCAACTCCTCTGCGAAGAATCCGGACAACTCCATCAATTGGGCGCTCAACATCCCCATTGGCAGCTCCCCCGCCTTTTGGTACAAGAATGTTTTGCCCTACACCGAGGAGTATCAGTTATCCATCGAGCGGCAACTCGGTTCGGCGACACTACTCACCGCCAGCTATGTGGGCAGCCAGGGTCACCATTTGCTGTCGTCGCTCGAGGCCAATTCCGGCAACCCGGCTCTTTGCCTCAGCGTTAGCCAGCTGAGCGAGGTGATGCCCGGCACCTCGACCTGCGGCCCCAATGGCGAGAACGGGGTCTACTACCCGGTTGCCGGAGGCGTGATCAATGGCACGCGCGCTCCTTATGGACAGAACTTCACCAGTGACGGCTATTTCATCACCATCGGCAATTCCGACTACAATTCGTTGCAATTCAGTTTGCGCCAGCGAATATCCACGCTGAGTTTTCTGGCGGGCTACACCTTCTCGAAATCCCTGGATAACGCTTCGGGATATGGCGAACAAATCAATCCCGTGGATCAGGGCCAGAAATCATTGTCAGCCTTTAACGTGACGCATAATTTTGTTGTCAGCTACGACTACCATCTGCCCACGGATTATCTCGGGGGACCGAGTTGGCTGGTGAAGGGCTGGGCCTTAACCGGCATCACCCGGTTCTCGACGGGCATCCCGGTGACGCTGACGGAAATGGACGACAACTCTCTGCTGGGCACCAGCGGCGCGGGTGCAATCTCGCTTCCTGTAGACACGCCGAATTACTCAGGCGGACCACTCAACAAAACCGACCCTCGTTCCGGTAAGCCGTACTTCAACACATCACTGTTCAGCCCCGAAACCTTAGGTCAGCTGGGAACCGCCAGGCGCAGGTTCTTCGCTGCGCCGGGTTTGAATAACTTTGATACTGCCCTGCTGAAAGACACGGCCATCAAGGAAGGCGTCCGGGTGGAATTTCGCGCAGAACTGTTCAATGCCTTCAACCATGCGCAGTTCGGCCAGCCGGACGGCAATGTAAACAGCGCTACTTTTGGTTTGATCACGACAGCAAATTCGCCCAGAATCATGCAGCTGTCACTCAAGCTCCTCTTTTAGAGTAGAAGGAGTGAACGAGACGGCAATCATCGGGGCGGTTGACATCGGCGGGACAAACATCGTTGCCGGCATTGTCGATGGAGAGGGACGCGTCCTTCATCGCATGCAGGCTCCGACCAATGCTCGTGGTGGTTATGCGGACGCGCGCGACCGAATCACCGCCATGTTGCGCGAATCGTCACGCGCTCAAGGTGTAGAGATAAGCGGAATCGGGATCGGCTCTACCGGTCCCGTATTTCCCATCAGCGGCGAGATCGGCGACGTAAATTTCTTTCCCCATTGGAGAGGATGCAATCCCGTTCGAGACCTCGCCCGTACCTTCCGCGTACCGGTCGCAATCGAAAATGACGCCGATGCTGCAGCCCTGGCAGAAGCGGAATGGGGCACAGGAAAAGGTAAGCACACGCTGGTCTACGTCACGGTGGGAACCGGCATCGGCATCGGCGTGGTTTTGGGCGGCAAACTCTATCGAGGTGTCGATCACTCGCACCCGGAGATTGGCCATCATCTTGTCGACCCTTCCGGTCCGCAATGCACCTGCGGTTTTCGAGGATGTTGGGAATCGCTGGCTGCGGGTCCGGCGATGGTTGCCTGGTTAGAGGCCAATGCTCCCGTGGATTACCCGCACCGGGAAGGGATAAGCGCTAAGCGAATCTGTGAACTCGCAACCGAGGGCGACGATGTCGCCAATCGTGCCGTGGAACGCGAGGCGCATTACCTGGGGCTGGGCTTGGCGAATCTGGTTACCCTGTTTGCTCCCGATGCCATTGTTCTGGGGGGCAGCGTGATGAAAAGCAATTCCCTGTTTCTGCCCACCATCCGGCAAACGATTCGCGATTGCTGCCGCTACGTGCCCTCTGAGAAAACGCAGATTTCCCTGGCCTCGCTGGGTGAAGACGCCAATCTAATTGGAGCGGCCCGGGTCTGGTTTCACTGCGTGGCTAACGGAAGGGAGTTACTTGATTCCTGATTTCTCTATTCTGGAAGGCGATTATTTACACGATATCCTCGAGCAGCCCGACTCTCTGCGCGATACGCTGGCCGGCCTGACGACGCCCAGGAAGCTTGGGCGATTGGCGGCAAAATTAGACCAGGGAAAATTTCACCGCGTGGTGCTCACAGGAATGGGCTCGTCATTCCATGCCCTGCACCCTATCAATCTTCAGCTTATCGCCGGCGGATTTACTTCGATCATGGTCGAAACCTCAGAGCTGATCCACTATCAGCAAAGGTTCTTCGATCCGAAGACACTGCTGGTAGCGGTTTCACAGTCGGGGCAGAGTGCCGAAATGGTGCGGCTGCTGGAACTGGACCATAAACAGTCTCCTATTATCGCTGTAACCAACAGCCCCGAAGGTTCTTTGGCAGCGGGTGCGGATGCAGTCTTGCTCACCCGGGCGGGCAATGAATTCTCTGTGTCGTGCAAGACGTACGTAACCGCCCTGATGGCGCTCAAGTGGCTGGGCGACGTGCTGTGCGCAGAGGATATGGACGAATCCACGCAGCAGCTGAGCCAGGCTCAACCCGCCGTCACAAGCTACTTATCCGGCTGGCGAGACCACGTAACCAGCCTGGTAGAGCGTCTGCATCGAATCCGCCATTTGTTGCTGGTGGGACGGGGATCGTCCCTGGCCGCGGTGGGCACGGGCGCTCTCATCATCAAGGAGTCGGCCCACGTCCACGCCGAAGGCATGAGCAGCGCCGGCTTTCGCCACGGTCCCTTTGAGATGCTGAGCGACGAAATTTCTGTTCTTGTCTTCGCCGGCGATCGCAAAACGCGAGATCTTAATTACCGCCTCTGGCAAGAGCTTCGCGACCGGGGCGGGCGCGCCGAGCTGGTCAGCGAGAGTGACACGCCGCCTGCGTTCTGCTTAAGCAAAGTGCCGCATTCCATTCTTCCGATCCTTGAGATCCTTCCCGTACAAATGATCACTTTGGCCCTCGGCGCGCTCGCCCGGCGCGAGCCAGGCAGATTTGAACTGGCCTCAAAAATTACCATCGCGGAATAGAACGGAGGAGACGGCACGATGAAGCGGAGCCGCTACATGGTTGTGCTGGTATTCGTGACATTTTTCATAATGTCACTGCTCACCAATGTCCTCGGCCCCATTGTGCCCGATATCATCGATAGCTTTAAAGTCAGCCTGGCCGCCGCCGCGTTTCTCGCTTTTTGCTTCTTTATCGCCTACGGCGTGACGTCAATACCCGCGGGCTTTCTGGTGGAGCGCTTTGGCGAAAAGATAGTCATGCTCGGCGCTTTCGTAACGGCGTTGCTGGGGTCGCTGGGTTTCGCGTTGCATCCCTCCTATGCGACCGCGATGGTTTGTTTCTTCCTGATCGGCGCCGGCATGACTACGCTGCAAGTCGTCCTCAATCCATTGTTGCGGGTCTCGGGGGGAGAGGAGCACTTCGCGTTCAACTCGGCGTTTGCGCAACTGATCTTTGGTGCCGCTTCTTTTGTCAGTCCGCGTTTGTATTCCTACCTGGTAGTCAATTTGAGCGGGCGGCCTCATCAAAAAAACCTGCTGCTCACCACGCTCGCGAAGCTGACGCCGTCCAGGTTCCCGTGGGTGTCGATCTATTGGATCTTTGCGGCCTGCACCGTGGTCATGATCGCGGTTCTTTGGCTTAGCCCATTTCCCCAGGTTCACCGGACCAGCGAAGAGCAAGCCGGCACGTTTGCGATGTACCGCAGCCTCTTTCGTAAACCGGCAGTCTGGATATTTTTCGCGAGCGTCTTTGCCTACGTCGGCTCGGAGCAAGGAACCGCAGACTGGATTTCTAAATTCCTCGACCAGTATCATGGTTTCGATCCTCATACGACCGGCGCGGCCGCAATCTCATGGTTTTGGGGATTGCTCACAGCGGGGTGTCTCATCGGAATGCTGCTGCTTAAGATCTTCGACAGCCGCCGCCTGCTCGTCGGCGCCTCGACGGGAGCGTTGATCTGTGGATATTGAGCACGGGAATTATGGGTGGCGCTATCGTGCCGCTGATCATCGGACGCCTTGGTGACGCTTTCGGCCTGCGCAACGGGCTTTCCCTTCTCTATCTCACCTTCGCTTGCATCCTGCTCATAGGTTTCTGGGCCGAACCGATCATTCCCAATGCCACCGTGAGTTTGAAGCGAGCGGTCGCGCAGCCGAACATGGCAGGTCTTTAGATCATGCAGACGAGACGGGACTTCCTTAAACTTGCCGCGATGTTGTCGGGGGCTGCCGGCGCAGCCTCTGTTCCCGACGCAATCCTGCGGGCATATGCCATCCAGCCGGCGCCGGGTTCTACCTTTCTTGATGCCGAACATATCGTCATCCTGATGCAGGAGAATCGCTCGTTCGACCACGCACTGGGCACGCTTCGCGGAGTTCGCGGCTTCAACGATCCGCGGGCCATTCGGCTGGCCAATGGCAATTCTGTTTTCGTGCAGAGCGATGCCTCCGGGAACTCCTACGCTCCGTGGCGGCTCGATATCCGGGACACGCGTATTACCTGGATGGGGTCCATTCCGCACTCCCGTAACAGCCAGGTGGACGCATGGAACAACGGCCATCACGACGGCTGGCTGGAAGCCAAGCGCTCGCACATCCCCGAGTATGCCAACCTGCCGCTGACCATGGGCCATTACACCCGGGAGGACTTGCCGTTTTACTACGCCCTGGCAGACGCATTTACCGTCTGCGATCAGAATTACTGCTCTGTAATGACCAGCACCACGGCCAATCGCAGCTGCTTCTGGACCGGAACGGTGCGGGACAAGCAACGCGCGGATTCCGCCGTTTATATGCGCAATGACGAGATCGAGCGGGGAGGAATGACCTGGAAGACCTATCCGGAGCGGCTGCAGGAAGCTGGGATCAGCTGGAAGTTCTATCAGAACGACCTGGCCAACACCGGTTGGAACGGCGAGGACGAAACCTGGTTGTCGAATTTCGGCTGCAATCTTCTGGAGGACTTCCAGGCCTACAACGTCGAGGCGTATCCCGGCTATGTTCTGCAGCTGCAAGGGCAGATTGCGGCGCTTGCAGAAGACGCGGCAAAGCTTCAGGCGACAGATCAAGCCGCGGCCGGTCGACTCCGCGCTCAGATGGAGAAACTGAAAGCAACAATCCCAAACTGCGGCGAGCGAAGATACCGGCAGCTGACCGATGCGCAGCGCGCTTTGCACGATGCTGCATTCGTCACCAACGCGGGCGATCCTGATTACCGTGCGCTTGCCTCTGTTGATTTTGAAGATGGGGGCGTCACCCAGACGGCAATGGTGCCCAAAGGAGACGTCCTCCACCAGTTCCGCAAAGACGTGAATGAAGGAAAACTGCCGGCGATCTCCTGGCTGGCTGCCCCGGAGAAGTTCTCGGACCACCCAAGCGCACCGTGGTACGGCGCCTGGTACGTGTCGGAGGTAATGGATATTCTGACGAAAAACCCTGAGGTCTGGAAAAAGACAATCTTCATCTTGACCTACGATGAAAACGACGGCTACTTCGATCATGCACCCTCGTTCGTTGCCGCGGACCCTAAGCGCCCGGAGACGGGAGGGGCGTCGGCCGGCATCGATCCGGCCCTTGAATACACGTACGCCGAGGACGAACTGCGCCAGGGGGTGAGCGAGAAGGATGCGCGTTCCGGGCCCATCGGCATGGGTTTTCGGGTTCCAATGATCATTGCTTCGCCCTGGAGCCGGGGCGGATGGGTTAACTCCCAGCTCTTCGACCACACTTCGACGCTGATGTTTCTCGAACACTTTATCCAGAAAAAGTATGGGAAGACCGTGCGGGAAGAAAACATCAGCGCCTGGCGGCGATGCATCTCCGGCGATCTCACTTCCGTCTTCCGCCCTTACGACGCCGGGGCGCCCCAGCTTGATTTTCTTGATCGGGACAAGTTTGTCGTGAGCATTCAGAAGTCGCGCTACAAGGAGATTCCCTCGAATTACCAAAGGCTGAGCGCAGAGCAAATTGAGGAAATCAATCAGGGCCCGCAGCGTTCCCGGTTCACAGCTTATCAGGAACCGGGAATACGCCCGGCGTGTGCTCTTCCCTATGAGTTTTACGCGGACGGAACCCTGAGCGGCGACCGTACAAGTTTCGAAGTCCAGCTGACTGCCGGAAACAAGGTACATGGCGCGGCCTCGGCCGGGGGCGCCTTCAACATCTACCTCAGGAATATGCGTGATGGCTTGAGGTGTGCGAGCTACGCCGTAAAACCGGGCGACACCCTCCGCGAGCAGTTTCCCCTGTCTCTGTTTGTGGGTTCCCGATATTCCATCGAGGTATATGGACCGAACGGCTTTCATCGATGGTTTAGCGGAGATCCGGGTTCGCGCCAGGTGCAGGTGCGTACTGCGTCTGAGGAGAAGGGGGTAGGTGTGCATCTGCTGAATGCCGGTGGCGATGAGGTCACAGCGACGGTCCAGGACAACTCCTACAAAACGGGCAAAGTCACAAGAAGAATTGGCCCAGGAGAGGAAACATCCGTAGTTCTGGATCTGCGACAAAGCCACGGCTGGTACGACTTTACGGTGAAGGTAAATAATTCAGAAGCGCAAGCTCGCTTCGCAGGAAGAGTGGAGACTGGCAGTGCAAGTTTCAGCGACCCATTGATGGGAGGAGCTGCATAAAGACAGAACAGCGGGTCCCTCCACTGCGCCGCGCTTCGGTCGGGATGACAAAGGGGGGAGGAGCGCTTCCATGAAGATGGCGGCGGCCCTCTGTCGAAAAACATTTCCAGGAATGGTCCGCGGAACTGCAGATCCCTCGGCTACGCTCGGGATGACAAAGGGGAGGGCGGTGCTTCCATGAAGAGCGGTTGCTAAACAAAAAGCGTCTTTCATCACCTTCTGTCCAGCCACCGCTCTCCATGGAAGCACCGCCCTCCCCTTTGTCATCCCGAGCGCTCTACTTGCCTGCGGCAAGTAGAGGGAGGAATGAACAACGCGAAGGTTGATTGTGGGGAATGTAAGTGTCACAAATGAATTGTCATCCCGACCGGAGCGAACCCGGAAATCCGGGTGAGCGCAGTGGAGGGACCTGCGGTTCACTTGATCGGCACACAACTCAACCGGGAGCCCATTGTTGTTCATCCCGAGCGTACCCGGATTTCCTGCTCGCGGCACTGGAGAGACTAGCGTGTGCGGTTTTCTGTAAGGAAAACCGCATGAAGATCGCGACGCCACCAACCTTGACAGGAAATCCGGGGTAGCCGAGGGATCTGCAGTTCACTTAACTAGCAACCGAATCAAATGGACGCGCCTCTCCCCTTGTCATCCCGACCGGAGCGAAGCGCAGTGGAGGGACCTGCTGTTCGTCTGTTCAGCACCCGATGCAGAGGAAAGCCTGCAGCAAGTTGAGGGAGAAATGGCACGGCAAAAATCGCCATGGATGCAAGGCCCGGAGGGCCGACCGCCAAACGTCAGCCCAGCCCGGAAGGGCTGGGAACTTGATCCCAAGAAGATCCGAGCGCCGTTAGGCGCGGCACTAAACCGATGTTTCATTAGGAGCGTAACCGAGGGATCTGCAATTCCGCGGACCATTAAATGCTATCTCCAATTAGGACCGATCAGCTCGCGCAGCATCTTCTCGCTGGCCCAAGGAGCTTTGCCTGTATAACGCTTCAGCCATGCTGACCCTTCGCCGATTCTCACCCGATCCGGCGTGAACTCAGGCGAGAGCATGTTGGCCATCAACGCATAGCCTGCACCGTCGCGCAGACGAAGGGCCTTCCAGCATCCCCCGGGCACAGCGATCACAGGGCGCTCACCGGCGGCCACATCCATGCCGAGGGTCAGCTTCTCCGCCCGTCCGTCGGGATGAAAGATGAAGTAATCGACCGGGCCGCCCTCGATCAGGATGTGGGTATCGTCAGACGCCAGCCAATGCAGATAATTGATGGGCCGCTCGCCGGTGAGCATGTAGTAATTCTGGCTCTGCACCGCCAAGGGGTGTCCATCCACAACAGCCACTTGCGCCGACTTGCCGATGATGCCCAGGTAGCCTGACTCCCCCGGCAGCAGCTTGAGCTGCAAAAGGCGGATCAGCTCCCGGGCCCGCGCGTCACGGCTGGCGTTATCAACCGGAGCAGCCGCCGTTGCGCTCAAGGCGGCCAGCCCGATAGCGACCCAAACGAGCGCTCTCATGCCCGCCAGAGTATCAGCTATGCTGTTCGCGTGGCGCAGCGACACCAACCACCGGAGGCAGAGCAGCAGCTCGCTGGCTTCATCGCTAAATTCAGCGACGACGTAGCCTCGCTAACCCAGGCGATCCTGGCAAAAATGAGGGCGCTTTATCCTACGGCGATTGAAATGGTCTACGACAACTACAATGCACTGGCGATCGGCTTCGGTCCTACCGAACGGCCATCGCAGGCCATTTTTTCCATTGCGGTCTTTCCCAGATGGGTGAGCCTGTTCTTCCTGCAAGCCAATGGGCTGCCTGACCCGGACCACATATTACGAGGAAGCGGGAAGCTCGCCCGCCACATTCGCCTGCCGTCAGCGGCAACATTGGATGAATTCTCAGTTAAAAATATGATGCGGGAAGCGACGGAAAGAGCGGTGATTCCGTTCGCTCCCGACGGCGCTCACCGCCTCATCATCAAATCGATCGCCGCCAAACAACGACCCCGCAAATAGAGCGGCTTCAGCCGCGAAGCCGGGCCAGCAGATCCTGCGGGTGTACGGGTTTGGCGAGAATTTCGAACTCATGCCCCTGGACGCGGGCACGGTCCAACAGGTCCGCAGTAGCCGCCTGACCCGAAAAAAGGAGAATTTTGCAGTTGGGGAGCATGCCCCGTATGGTGATTGCGGCGTCAATGCCGTTCATGTCGGTCATGATGACGTCGGAGATGAGCATGTCGGGTCTGATAATACGGGCGGCTTCCACCGCCTTTTCGCCGTTGTAAACGGCCGTGGCTTCAAACCCGCTTTGGTTTAGGATGATGGCCAGTGTGTCTGCGATTACGCGTTCGTCATCGGCTACCAGCACTTTTGGCTTTGCTTGTTGAGTGGTCATTTGCTCCTGAGTGACGTCCTAAATGGTCAGAGGCTCCTAACGTTCGAGCCGGCCGCAAGTATGGGAATCATACGCCTCTGTTTCTGATGCCGTTTGCCCCGATAACGTTGCGGCCCCCATACTCCATATAAGATTAACCTGACCACCCACCCTTTTTCGTGGACGTTTGCCGATGGCTGAACCGATCATTCGCGCCCAGCAGGTAGAGAAGTACTACGCACAGCCCAGCGAGAACCGTATCCAGGTGATCGCGCCAACTGACCTGGCGATTGTGCAAGGGGAGATCGTTGCCCTGCTCGGCCCTTCCGGCTCAGGCAAGTCCACGCTGCTGCGTATGCTCGCCGGTCTCTCGCAGCCCTCCGCCGGGGAGGTTTTCTGGCATGGCAAGCCCATTTTGCAGGCCCAGGCCAACGTCGGCATCGTCTTCCAAAGCTTCGCCCTGTTTCCCTGGCTGACGGTGCTGGAGAACGTCGAGGCTCCGCTCATAGCGCGCGGCATTACCACTGAAAACCGCCGCGAACAGAGCCTCAAAATCCTCGACACCGTTGGCCTCGACGGCTTTCAGGCGGCCTACCCAAAGGAGCTTTCCGGGGGGATGCGGCAGCGGGTAGGCTTCGCCCGCGCCCTGGTGGTGCAGCCGGAAGTACTGTTTATGGATGAACCGTTCTCCGCCCTTGACGTTCTGACGGCAGAAAATCTGCGCAGCGAGCTGTTGGAGTTGTGGCACAAGAAGACGATTCCCACCCAGTCCATCTTCCTGGTGACGCATAACATCGAAGAGGCCCTGATATTAGCCGACCGCATCATCGTGCTGGGGCGCAACCCGGGCCATGTGCGAGTGGATTTCCCGGTTACCCTTACCCAACCGCGGGACCGCAAGAGCGCCGCCTTCACCCAACTGGTGGATTACATCTACAAGGTGCTCACCCGCCCCGACGTGGCCCCCTCCGCTGTCCCCCAGCGGCTGGCTGCGCGCGATCAGCGGCAGATGCACTACCAGATGCTTCCCCATGCGCGCCCCGGCGGCATTGCCGGGCTGCTCGAACTGCTGATCGATTACAACGGTCGGGCCGATATTTATCGCCTGGCCGACGACCTGGCATTTGAGATCGACGACCTGCTGCCCATTGTCGATGCGGCGCAATTGCTCGGCTTTCTCAAAGTGGAAGAGGGCGATGCGGCCATTACGCCTGCCGGACGGGAGTATGCCGACTCGGAGATCCTCTTGCAAAAGGAGCTCTTTCGCAAAGCAGCGGTGGAGAACGTGCTGCTGTTGCGGCAGATTACCCGCGCCCTGGATACCAAGTCGGACCACACTGTGCCGGAAGAATTTTTTCTCGACATGCTGGATGAGCAGTTCAGCGCGGATGAGACGCTGCGCCAGTTGGAGACGGCGATCAGCTGGGGACGATACGCGGAGCTGTTCGACTTCGACGCTTCGCGCCGGCGGTTCATTCTGCCCCAACAGGAGGAGACGGTGGAGGCGGTGGAAGAGGCCGCCGAATGATCGCGCCGCCCAGGCTCTTTCGCTCCCCTACACTCGCCCGCTCCCTGGTGTTGGAGCGGACCTGGCCTTTCTTCCTTGACCTGAGCGTCGCGGCCTGCGGGCTTGCCCTCTTTTACGCGGTCCTGCGTGTTGCCCAATATTGGATGGGGCATCCGGTAGCCGCCGTCTCCATTTCGCCCTCGGCGAAGATGCTGCCGCTTTACGCTTTCTACTCCATCGTGCGCATCTTCGTCGCCTACCTGCTCAGCTTGACCTTCGCCGTGGGCTACGGCTACATCGCCGCCTATAATCCCCGGGTCGAATCCTTCATGATTGCGGTGCTCGATATTCTGCAATCGATTCCCGTGCTGAGCTTCCTTCCGGCGGTGATGCTGGCCATGATCTCGCTGGTTCCCGGGCGTCAGCTGGGGATTGAGTTGGGCGCCATTCTGCTCATCTTTACCGGGCAGGTGTGGAATATGGCCTTCAGCTTTTATTCCTCGCTCAAGAGCCTGCCGCGTGAGCTGCGCGAAGCGGCCGGAGTCTTTCGCTTTTCTGCCTGGCAGCGATTCTGGCAACTGGAACTTCCCTACTCCGCGATTGGGCTGGTTTGGAACTCGATGGTGTCGGTTGCGGGCGGATGGTTTTTCCTCATGGCCTGCGAGATGTTTGTGCTGGGCGATCGCGACTTCCGTCTCCCCGGCCTGGGCTCTTATCTGCAGACAGCAGCCAGCACCGGCGATACGCATGGCATGCTATGGGGATCGGTAACCATGATTCTTATCATTGTCGCTACCGATCAACTGGTGTGGCGCCCGGTGATCGCCTGGTCCGATAAGTTCAAATTTGAACAGGGAGAGAGCACCAGCCGCAAGACTTCGCCCATCCTCCACGTGCTGCAGAATTCCAACGCTCTTGCCTGGTTGAAGCAAGTGACCTTCGCCCCGGCTTGCGAACGAATTTATTGCGGGATCGCGCGGCGTAAACAGCGGCAGTTTATCGCGCGCCCTATCCACGAACCGCGCAATCCGTCGCGGCTGGCCGCGGTCCTGCTGATCTCCGCGGTTACGCTGCTGGTGGGCTTTGCTGCCTTCCGCGCGCTGGGGCTGCTGCGGCAGGTGCACGGGGCGGAGGTTATCGAGCTGTTGAAGGGCGCCGGCGCAACCTTTCTGCGGGTGAATGCTGCCTTGCTGATTGCGTCTGCCTGGACTATCCCCACCGGCGTCGCCATTGGCTTTCATCCCAGGTTGGCGAGGATTGCCCAGCCGCTGGCGCAGATCGCGGCATCTTATCCCGCGACGGCCATCTTCCCCATCCTGCTGCTCGCCCTGGTCCGCTGGGGCGGCGGCCTGGGCATAGGTTCCATTGCACTCATGCTGCTGGGCACCCAGTGGTACATCCTCTTTAATGTGATTGCCGGGGCTATCGCCATTCCCTCCGACCTGAAGGAGGTCGCCCGGCTCTTCCACTTCTCCCAGTGGCAGAAATGGAAAGTGGTGATTCTGCCCGGCATCTTCCCTTACCTGGTGACCGGTCTGGTCACTGCCTCGGGCGGAGCCTGGAATGCCAGCATTATCGCGGAATATTTTCACCTGAAAGACCGCACTCTGCAGACGCTGGGGCTGGGCGCTCAGATCAGCGCGGCCAGCGACCATGGGCAGTTTTCCATTCTGCTGCTAGCCACCATCATCATGTCGCTGATGGTGGTGACGGTGAATCGCCTGGTGTGGCGGCCGATGTACCGATTGGCCGAGACCAAGTTTCGCCTGGACACGTGAGCCTGTCCGGTGGGACTCTCTCCCATAAGCGCTACCTTGTTTCGGATTGTTTTAGTTAGAACCCCACAAAATTGTCATCCTGAGCAGCTAACCTGTCTGCGGCAAGTTGAGGGAGAAATGACACGGCGACGATCGCCATGGATGCAAGGCCCGGACCCGGATTTCCTGCCACTCTACACTGGAGAGAACCGCGTGTGCGCCTTTCCATGAAGAAAGGCGCATGAAGTTCACCGAAGCCACCAAGTTCCACAGGAAATCCGGGGAAGGGCCGACCGCCAAACGTCAGCCCAGCCCGGAAGGGCTGGGAATCGAATCCCAAAGATGATCCGAGCGCCGTAGGCGCGGCACTAAACCGCTGTGTCATCCTGAGCAGCTGACTTGCCTGCGGCAAGTTGAGAGAAAAATGACTCGGTAAACAATCGGGTGGCTGAAGGTCTCGCGTTTGAGACCTGGGGGTCGTGCAGCGGGTCCCAATTCATGAGCGCTAATCTGTTTGGGACGTTCTTCGTCAAAACCCCCACAAAATCGTCATCCTGAGCGGAGCGCCCCACAGATGGGTCGCGTACCACAACGCTTGGCGGAGCGGAGTCGAAGGACCCCGACGGCTCTTTTCTTACTAATGCTGCTCGGAGCTTTTCAACCACCGAAGCCCGCAACTGGCGGACCCGCCACTTTCTTTCCCTGGGCCGAGAACAAGAACTGCGAGCATCGTGCTATGTCCGGCGGTTACAACTACAAGATCCAGTCCTCGGGCTTCGGTGGTTGAAAAGCTCCGTGCGGCATGGGCGGGATATGCACCGTCGGGGTCCTTCGACTCCGCGCCATCAAGCGCTGTGTCACACGATAAATCTGTGAGGCGCTCCGCTCAGGATGACGTTTTTGTTGTGAGTTGGAGATGCAAAAAACCAGCGTATTCTCGGATTTCTATCGTCTGCCAAAGAAGTTAGCGCTGATGGAACTCGCTGTCCGGTTTCGCCGGTTGACCAAGAATGCAGTATCTTCAAGATCGTGGATACGGCCTCTTCCCAACCCGGGGGTCTTCTGCTGCCGAAGCCAATCGCGCAGGAATCCACAACAGCAGCCGATATCTCCGGGCTCCCGCAGAGCCTCATTCAAGAGCTGTGGCTGGCTGCGGACGCTGAAGTGTGCGGCCTCACTGTGGAAGAGTTCGGCACGACTCTGGCTTCGGTGGGCACAAAGCTCAACTACGGGCTTCCGCAGGGCGCGATTCCGGATCCGGAGCAGAAGGCCAGCTTCCTCCGCTCTCTCCGCGTTTCCGAGCTCGCGCTCGCTCACTCCTGTGCCTTAGGGCGCGAAGTTGCCTGGCAGCGCTTCCTTGACCTCTATCGCGTTCGGCTTGTCGAAGCAGCGGTCGCGATCACGGGTTCCGACACCCTAGGCCGGGATCTTGCGGATTCCCTTTACGTGGAGTTGTACGGTCTGCGTCAGCTCGAAGGCCCGCGCCGCTCGCCGCTGGCTTCCTACTCCGGACGCGGTTCACTCCTCGGGTGGCTCCGTACCACGCTCGCTCAGCGTCACGTTGATCACCACCGCCGGACGCGCCGCGAAACCCCACTCGACAACGTTGACGTCATGGCGCCGATTCCGACGCCCGAGCCGGTCCCGGCCGAACTAAGCCAACTCTCGGAGGCTGTGGCCCGCACTCTCCGGGATCTTGCCCCCGAAGACCGTTTTCTGCTTTCCTGCTACTTTCTTGATCGCCAAACTCTCATTCAAATCAGCCGAACCGTTCGCGTGCACGAGGCCACGATCAGCCGGAGACTCAAGCGGCTACTTAGCGATCTCCGCAAGCAACTGCTCCACAACCTGCAATCCGGAGGCCTGAGCAAGCGGGCCGCCGAAGAAGCTTTGGGCACCGACCCCCGCGACCTGGAAATAAACCTGCGCAGCCTGCTGCAAACTTCTCAAACCAATTCGTTCCCAGATCGAGCGGCATCCGACCCAGTATGAGCGAAATCCTCCAACCCGGACACCACCCTGACGCGGACCAGCTCAGCGCCTTTATTGAACACACCTTGCCGGCGCACGAGTACCAACAGACTCTCGCTCACCTTGCCGATTGCCCGCACTGTCGAAGCGTGGTCTCGCTTTCGCTGCCGCCGGTCGACGAATCTCCGGTACTGCAAGCCAAGGAAGTGCGCCGATCGTGGTTCAGCGGCTGGAATCTTGCGTGGCCTACGGCTGCAGCGGCTTGTGTCGCGCTCGCGATTTTTTTTGTGGTCCACACCCACCAGACGGCTGCCCACCCACCGAGCACCAACACGGCAGCGCAAATGGCCGAATCGCATGCGCCGGCTCCTGCTGCGGTCGCCGGGCGATCGCTCTCCACGGCTCCGAGTGAGGCAGATGCCTCCCGCCGCCTGAATCCTAACGCTGTAAACAGCGCGCGAAGCAGCGAGGCGCTCCGCCTGCAGGGACGCAACTTCCCAGGATTGACCAAGCTTCGACCGGCTCCGAGCGGCGCAGCAACCACGGCTCCGGCGAGCGGGGCGGCCAATGCCAGCGCCAGTCAGACAGCCGAAGTCCACAACGGTTCCGGCGTGGCCCTATCGCTAATTCGCAACGATCTCCGTCTGCTCGATCAGGCTGAGAGCACAGTCGTGCGCCATCCCCTTCCCAGCGGCCTTCCGGCGCTCTCGATGGTATCCGCCGGCCAGCGGACACTTGTCATCGATACCCACAACACGGTCTTCTTCAGCGAGGATAGCGGGGATCACTGGAAGGCTGTTTCTTCGCCTTGGCAAGGCCGAGCCGTCAAAGTCGAGTTGGCCTCTTCAACGATTCCTGCTCGACCGATATCTACAACATTGAACGGCAAACCTGGTTTTGGCGCGATCGGCGGCACGATGGGTGGACCTCTCCCTCTACCCAACAACTCGAGCTTAACGGGCACAGTGAAGGACCCAACCGGCGCTGTCATTCCGGGTGCCTCCGTGGTAGTGAGCGCCGCGACCAAAGTCTCCGGTCCTGTGAAGACTGATTCCGATGGGCGTTACGTTGTTAACGACCTGTCCCCCGGGAGTTATGAAATCGAGGTTCAGGCACCCGGTTTCGAGACGCAGCAGGCCCCAGTAACCCTCATCGCTTCGCAGCAAACTTCGGTCAACTTCCTCCTCTCCGTCGGTCAGGCTTCTCAATCCGTCACGGTCAATGGGGCAGTCAGCCCCGTCAACCTCTCGGCCGCGGGGATGATGAGAGCGAAGTCTTCGCCCATACGTTTCGAGATCACAACAGATGCCGGGGAACTCTGGACGAGCACCGACGGCCAGATCTGGACGCACAAGTAGCTTCTCCCGGTCCGCCAAAAAAAGAATAATTCTTCGCGCAAGATTAAAAACAGGCTGCGTTCTCTAGTCAGACAGCGTTGCCGGCGGACATGCCGCCGGTGACCAGGGAGAACCCACGTGAACTTTAGCCATTCCCGGCCTTCTAAGCATTTTCTACTGCCTCTCGTCTTGGTTGCCGTCGCAACTATTTCCTCTGCTCAACAGCCCGCCGCCACATACACCCACGGCAACCTTTCGGTCACCATTCCCTATCACTCCGCGGGTGACGGCTCCGGCAGGCTCGTCAGCGAGATCCTCGACCCCGAAGACCACATCCTGGGCCGGGTCGAAGGCTCCGTCGATATCGTCAAGGGCGACGGCGCCTGGCGGCAGGTCATCCGGCCGGAGAAGCCCATCTCCTTCGAAGACATGGTTTGGCTGCGATTTCGGTATCGCTTCGAGCACAGCGGCGGCGACAATCTGCCCGCGATCCACGGCATCGAGTCCATCTCGGAGATTCTCCGCCGCCCAGCTGTTCGCATCATCGGAGACACCCGGTACCTGGCGGGCAGCGAAGCTGAGGTCCGCGTCATCGTCTCCGACGCTAACAACAATGACATCTCCGAGCCCGGCACCATTCACATCGACCTCCTCCGTCCCAAACATAAGCCTCTCCCTCTGTTTTCGGGACAGCTCGACCATCGTGGCACTGTCGGCGCTCAGCTACGCTTTCCGGCCGGTCTCACCGGAAACCTCGACCTGCACTACATCGCAGACACGCCCATTGGGTCAGCCGAGTACACTCAGCCGGTGCAGCTTGATGATGCGGCTTCCATTCTTCTCACCACGGAGAAACCGCTCTACCAACCGGGCCAGACTATCCACATTCGCGCCCTCGCGCTCGACCACGCCGATAACAAGGCAGTCCCAGGCCGCAAGCTTACCTTCGTGGTGGAAGACTCGCGCGGTAACAAGGTATTCAAGAAGGCCACCGAAACTGACAAGTTCGGCGTCGCCTTCGCGGAGTTCTCTCTCGCCGACGAGGTCAATTTCGGCACTTACCATCTCCACGCTCTTATGGGCGACGCATCCGCGCCTTCCAGCACCGCTGAAGTGGCCCTCAATGTCGAACGCTACGTGCTGCCCAAGTTCAAAGTTGCGGTCGAGTTCACCGGGAAACGCGACTACCGTCCCGGAGATCACGTAACCGGCACGGTCCGCGCGAACTACTTCTTCGGCAAGCCTGTTGCGCATGCCGACATTACGGTCAAGGCTTCCGGCATGGATGTCGCTGTCTTTGAGGCTGCTTCGACGACCGGCAAGACCGATGACGAAGGCGCTTATCACTTTGACCTGAAGCTTCCCAACTATTTCGCTGGACGGCCGCTCAGCCAGGGAGCCGCACGCGCATTGATCGAGGCTACCGTCAAAGACTCCGCCGCTCATGCAGAGACCCGCGGCGAGCCGATCACGATAAGCCAGGCTTCCCTGCTGATAACCGCGGTGCCCGAGGGTGGGGCCCTTGTTCCCAACGTCGAGAACCAGGTTTACGTTCTCAGCTCCTACCCTGATGGCCGTCCCGCCGGCACTTCGCTCAAGGTTCATATTGCCGGCGGACGGGACCAGCAAGTCTCCACCGACAGCAGCGGCGTAGCAGTCGTCCGCATCAAGCCGGGCTCTGGCGTGGAGTCGCTTCACGTGGAAGCCGACGACCACCACGGTAATCGCAGCTCCAGCGATGTTAAGCTGCAGACCCGTAGCGGCTCCGACCAGATTCTCCTCCGCGCCAATCGAGCCATCTTCAAGGCCGGCGAGCGCATCGATCTCAAGCTCCTCTCAACCCGCGGCCGTGGCACTGCATATGTCGATATTGTTAGAAATGGGCAGACCATCCTCACCCGCGATGTCGACCTGGAGAATGGCCAAGCCGACCTGAGCCTTCCCGTTACGCCCGAGATGGCGGGTACGCTTGACATCGACGCATACGTGTTCGGACGCGACGCCCAGCCGGTCGCCGACCATCGCCTCGTTTTTGTGCAGCCGGCCGACGAGTTGAAGATCGACGCCACCGCCGACTCTGCCGTCTACAAACCCGGCTCCGACGCACGCATTCATTTCCATGTGACCAACTGTCGCGGTCAGGGCATCAGCGCGGCCCTCGGCCTACAGGTCATCGACGAGGCCGTTTTCGCGCTGGCCGAAAAGCAGCCTGGTTTCGCCAAGGTCTTTTTCTACCTCGAGCAGGAGGTCATGCAGCCTCGCTACGAGATCCACTCCCTCTCCATGGAAAGCGCTATCGAGCCCATCGAATCCTCTCAGCAACAGGATCTCGCTGCCCGCGCTCTCTTCGCCGCGACCGAGTTGGCCCATCCTACGAGGCTCGATACTGAATTCGGCCGCAGTCTCCCGCAGGAGAAATATGCGGAATACGAACAGCGGTACCGCGACGTGTTCATCGACCAGGCCCGCCAGCTCGCCGCAAAACTTACCAGGAAGCTCGAGAAGCCGAACGACAGTGTGGACATGATGAAGGCCTTCGCAGATATCACCGCTGAGAACGAGGTCCGATCGCAGGATGCCTGGGGCATTCCTTTGCGCCTTGAGCCTGCCGGCTCGGGCGGCTGGACTCCAGCCAGGACTCGCTTCTACCTCATCCGCAGCGCAGGCCCGGATCGCCAGTTCAATAGCGCAGACGACCTTACCGTCTACATTGAAGAACGCTCCGGCGGCATCGTCAACCAGCCCAACCGGGGCAGCTCGTTCGACCTAAAGATCGAACACGACCGCGGCCCATTTAACGATCGAGCAGAGATCACCGGCACAGTCGTCGATCCAAGTGGAGCTTTTGTCTCGGGAGCCACCATCCAGCTTCATCAGCTCTCCGGCTTGGGTAAGGTCGTCGACACGCGCACCGCACGCGCCGACGCTGGCGGAAGATTCACCCTTGCAGGCCTCGCCGCAGGACACTACAGGGCGGAAATCTCCTCTCCCGGCTTCAATAGCGTCGTCCGCGAGTTCTCTCTTGAAGCGCGCGATCGCGCCCTGGTCTCGGCTTTGCTCATGGTCGGGAGCGTAAGCCAGGCAGTGATGCTCCAGGCAGTGGGCGGTCCGATACGCAGTGTTATGGACATGGTTGGAGTTGTGAGTGGGTTGGCGACCGCTGCGACCCCTGCGACCCCTGCTCCAATGATGCTGGCGGAGCAGACAAATGGAGCCACCGTGCCTTTGCATCTCCGGTCCTTTACTGTCTTGCAAAAACTGGAAAAACCGACTGAAGGTCCGCACGTTCGCTCCTACTTCCCCGAAGCCCTCTATATCAATCCCGAGATCATCACCGACGCCGGTGGCGATGCCAGCATTTCGATTCCTGTTGCCGATTCCATCACCACCTGGCGCATGGCTATGGTTGCCTCCACCCAGGCAGGCGCGCTGGGCAGCGGAACCTCTAGCCTGAAGGTCTTTCAGGATTTCTTTGTCGACCTCGACCTGCCGGTCACGCTGACCCAAGGCGACCGCGTCTCCATCCCAGTGGCGGTCTATAACTACTCAGGCAAGGCCGGCGACGTCAGCCTCGAGCTTCAACCCGAAGATTGGTTTTCGCTCGACAACGACACCGCGAACAAGACACTCGCCGTGGGACAAGACCATGTCGGCGCCTCGCAGTTTACGTTCACCGCCAGGCGCATCGGCAAATTCAAGCTCACCCTCTCTGCCCACATGGACGGCCGTGACGACATCGTGGTCCGCGAGATCGAAGTCATCCCCAATGGACGCGAGCAGAACCTCGTGTTCAACGGACGGCTGGAAGGCGCCGTCGAACATGCTCTCAACTTTCCATCGAATTCCATCGCCGACGCTACGAGTGTCCTCGTCCGCCTTTACCCTGGCCCGCTGAGCCAGATTATCGAAGGCATGGACAGTATCCTGAGGATGCCTGGCGGCTGCTTCGAGCAAACCTCCTCCAGCACGTACCCCAACGTTCTCGCGCTCGACTACATGAAGCACACCAAGAAACTCACACCTGAGGTCCACGCCAAAGCGGAGGGCTATATCGCCAATGGCTATCAGCGTTTGCTCACCTTCGAGGTTCCGGGGGGCGGATTTTCCTGGTTCGGCCAGGCGCCCGCCAATAAAATCCTTACCGCCTACGGCCTGATGGAGTTCAACGACATGTCGAAGGTTTCGGACGTCGACCCCAGGGTTATTGAGCGCACGCGCGCCTGGCTGGCTAGCCAACAGCAGCCTGACGGCAGCTGGCAGGCGGACCCTTCTCTCATCAACGAAGGCGCAACCGACCGCTACAACTCGAACCTGCTGCGCATTACCGCCTACATCGCATGGTCGCTGGTCAACACCGGTGACCACGGAGCCGCGGTGGAGAGAGCAAAACGCTTTATCCAGTCGCACCGCGGCGAGAGGCCCGACACTTACACGCTGGCTATCATTGCGAACTTCGCCGCCGGCTACGGCGAGGACCGCGAGTTCACGCGCCAATCCATGCAAGCGCTGCTCGACGCGCGCAGCGAAAGCGGCGATCAGGTCTCCTGGACCGCCGAAGAGACCGGCGTCTACTCGACCGGCGCGAGCGCGGCTATCGAAACGACCGGCCTCGCTACCCAGGCTCTCCTAAAATGGGGGCAAGCTTCCGAGACGGTGCGCAAAGCGCTCAACTTCATCTCCTCTAAAAAGGAGGCCTCGGGCAACTGGGGCACCACGCAGGCCACCATCATGGCTTTGCGTTCGCTGCTGCTCGCTTCGCAGATCGGCACGGCGGATATCCGCGGAGCGGTTGAGGTCATGCTCAACGGCAAGCCTGTGGAAACGCTCACGTTGACTCCGGAAAACAATGACCTTCTTCACCAGTTCGTGGTCAAAGGCATCGATGCGGAGAAACACAACGTCGTCGAGCTAAAATTCGAAGGGGCCGGGGGCCTTGCCTACCAGGTCGTGGGCCGCTACTTTACGCCGTGGGAGGAAAAGCGGCCCGTTGATCCCCTTTCCATCGATGTGGTCTACGACCGCACGAAGCTGGCGCTGGGCGACACCGCCACGTCTACCGTTACGATTCGCAATAACCTGTCGAAGACCGCGAACATGGTCATGATCGATCTTGGGATCCCGCCCGGCTTCGACCTGCTCAGCGAGGACCTGCAATCTTTCCAGGAAAAACACAGCGGCGACAGACCCGGCAGTCTGGAGAAATTCAGCCTCACCGCCTCACAGGCGATCCTGTACTTCAACGCGCTGTCTCCGCGGGAAACGGTAACCCTTAAGTATCGCCTGCGCGCCAAATACCCCATCCGCGCCCGCACTTTCCAGTCGCGCGTCTACGAGTACTACGATCCTGCAGTGAGCTCGACGGCCCACCCAGTGCAGCTGGAAGTAGTGGAACAGTAATGAAGAGCGTCGCCTTGACCTTAGCTTGTCTGTGCCAGCCCGAAGGGGCCACCTGAATGTCGGAGCTGTCCAAATTTAACTGAGAAAGCCGCTGTCGGACTAGATAATCGGCTGATTCCCATGGAGGAGAGCTTGGCCAACATCAAATCAGGTTTCCTGTTTTGGACTCACTGAAAATTAGGCTTTCAACCGCAGGTCCCTCCACTGCGCTGCGCTCCGGTCGGGATGACAATTTATTTTGAAGTCGATGATTGCTTAAGATAGCTCCTGTTTTGCAACAAATTTGTCATCCCGACCGGAGCGCAGCGCAGTGGAGGGACCTGCGGTTAATGCGATTTGTGCCGGAATTTCAGAGACGGTGAATAGATTGGGGTCCTTCGGCGAAATTTACTTTGGGTCGAAACCCGCCATGCCCAATTCACATCTATATAGCTGTTAAGTTAAACCGCGAGGCAACAGTGACTTATGGCGCTTGAGGCGCGCCTCCCTGTTCTGCGGGGACTCAAAGAGTTAGCCCTCTCTGCGCGCCGATGAGAGAGTTACCACGCATACCACGCATACCACGCACCAAAAGTGCATTTCCCCCCCGGCGCCGGGGGACTTAACTCGCATAACTCGCTTAACGCGCACCTTCCGCAGAGAAATCCGGAGCATAGTCATCCCTGTTGCCGGGCCACCATCTCAAATGAAAACTTAAGCTCGTCCTTCAACTTGAGGCTACCCCCCGCCACCGACACCAGTTTGATGTTGTAGTCAGTCTGGTCCAGGGAGAAATCGCCGGAAGCCCGCAGCATGCTCCCTAATAACGCAACCCTCACGGCAATTGGCTGACCCCGTGTGACACCATGCAAGGTCAACTTTCCGTTGAGGGTGGCCGAACATAACGTATCGGTCATCCTGGTGACCGATATGCTGTCAGCCTCATAGAGAATCTCGGGAAACTTTGCCGTCTCCAAGACCTCATCGTTCATGAGACGTTCGATTTCACGAATATCTTTGCCGCTGATGTCGTCCTGCACACTCAACGAAGCCGTCTTGATCAGCAGGCGGAAAGAGCCGGCTTCGAGCTTGTCAGGGTTGAACTTCATCCCGCCGCTGAAGTCGCGGATGCCAATGGTCGGATTGTGGCCCATCTTGGCCAGCAGTCCAGTGGCAAAAGCTTGCACCGTGAACCGGCTCGCCTTGCCATCGATGACGTAGGCGGCCATCGACGTCTCCGCCATGCAATTACTTCCGCTTTGGGTCGGACATCGCCCGCAGTTTGAAATATCGCTGGATGTCAGGCATGGCAGCGCTGGCTAGATTGCCGACTCCGATTTGCGCCATGTACTTGCGGACAAAAGGAGTGGAAAGAATCAACCCCGCCCCAAAGACGATCATCGCCACGCCCGAAAGGGCATAAAGAGTCTCCTTGTCGCTCCCATTTGCGGTAGTTTCTAATAGTTCCAGAGCCACGGTACATCTCCTTTCAATTTTCTTAACTCAGGCATTAGCTTCCCCATGGATGATGTCCGCTTGCGACCGTAACTCGGAGAAGAAACGTCCGATCTCTGACCAGACCTCAGCGCCTCCGGAGAGCCCCTTCCAGTTCGCCCGAATCAGGCCAACGAGCCTATAACACTCATCGATCGGCGCAATGTAGTACTCAGCCTTGGACAATTCGTGTGCGTGGCCCACCCGGTTGACCAGCAACGCCTCGATATCCGGTTCCAGCCGGCTGAGCGCCGGGTTCTCCTGCACCGTCTCGTTCCAGGCATCCAGCGGCAGCAGGGATTCAACAGCTCCGGCCGGGCTGGGATAGAGCGCGACCACCCTGCTTTCCAGGCTCGATTGGAAGAAGAACGCCATGTTGATGGGGATCAAGAGGTTTTCCCACTGCGGGTCGGTCATCTGGAAGTTGGCCAGAAATTGGGCGCGCCTGGCCACACGCTTGTACTTGCCGCCCGCCATCCCATCGAACAAGGTTGCACAGGCTTCACAGGCACAGACAATCTGTCGCAAGCGAATCTCAACCAGGTGCGGATGTTCGTGAGCTAAAACCAGTGCTGCACAATTCGCAGCGCTCCGCTGGCCGCCGCGGCTTGGCGAACTGGCGAAGCACAGCAAATGCCTGATCGAACGATGGAGGCGTTCCCGCAGAATGCATCTTCAGCTTCTCCCGGCAAACAAGGCATCCAGCGGAACAAAGCCTGAAGATTCTTCTTCCAACCCGAGAATGGTCAGCGACGTCACATCCGGCGCCTGATCGTAGACGCTGCCTTCGACGATCGACCGCAGGTCGCTGGCCTTGGCCTTGGTCTTAGAGCCGTGGGCACGGCGGGAAGTGTGCACCTGGAGTTGAACGGATCCATCTTGAATACTCACCAGCTTTACTTCTCTATCGACCTTGCGCAGGCGCCCCTTTACGGCCTCCAATGCCTGCAAAACACGGGTTTCCAGGTCATCCGGATGCAGAGAATAAAGAAGGAGCAGGTTGCGGACGATTGGGTCCTGGCCGAGCCGGTTGATGGCCTGCTCCTTCCCTGAGTCGAAAACCAGCTCCATGATTCGTTCCAGTCCGGTGCGATGGACTTCCATAAGAAGCTGCACGAGCTCCCGTGTCGCAACTTTTGAACCACCGCCCGGCATCTGGTCGAGCTCGCCGACCAGAGTGCCGAGCCTGTGCATTTTTTCCTGGAATTCCTTTTCGCTATCCACGCGGCTCCTGTCCCCTTCAGTTAAGGCATCTGAATTGTGTGCTGGCCAAACATGGGAGAATGATGGGTCTCCAGCACCTTGCCATTGCCCAGATACATGTGAACACCGCAGGGCAGGCATGGATCGAAGCTTCTGACTGCCCGCATGATGTCGATGCCCTTAAAGTTCTCCGGGCCGTTTTCTTCGAAGATCGGTGTGTTCTGCACCGCATCTTCATACGGCCCGGGTGTGCCAAAGCTGTCACGCGGATTAGCGTTCCAGGGAGTCGGCGGATAGGGATGATAGTTGGCGATCTTGTGATTCTTAATCACCACGTGATGCGACAAGACTCCGCGAACGGCCTCGTGGAAGCCGCATCCGATCGCTTCTTCCGGAACCTTGAAGTCGTTCCACGTCTTGGTTCTGCCGGCATGCAGCTCGGCCAGCGCCTGTTCGGCGAAGTACAGCGCGGCTGCGGCGGCATACGCCTGGAAGTAGGTGCGGGCGCGATCCCGTTCGATCGCGTTGCTCCACTTGGGAATCTTCCACTCGAACTCGACCTCGGGCTTCGACATGCGTCTTCGGCAGATAGATCTTGACACTGTGGCCGGTGGCTTTGAGGTAGCCAATGTCCACGATGCCCGCCAGTGCGGTCGCCCAGAAACGCGCAATGGGGCCGCCGCCGGTATCGAGCGCCAGGTAGTCTCCGGTGCGCTTGTCGTACCAACGGGGAGACATAACCCAGGTGTACTTGCCTCCAAAGTCGCGCTTCTGCGGCCTGGGAAATGTGCTCTGGTTCCACGGGTGCCGTTGATCCACGGGATTACCCAGCGGGTCCTTCTTCACGAAGGCTTCTGAGTTCTGCCAGTCGTCGTAGTAGGAGCTGCCTAGCAGAATGCGGATATTGAGGTTGATGTCCACCAGGTCGGTGGTCACCAGCTGGCCGTCGACCACTACGCCCGGAGTTACGTACATGCCGCGGCCCCAGTCGGTCATCTTCGCGTAGGTATAGTCGCAGACATCGGGATTGTTGAACGATCCCCAACAACCGAGCAGGATGCGCCGCCTTCCTACCTCTTCGTAGCCGGGAAGGGCTTCATAGAAGAAGTCGAAGAGATCGTCATGCAGCGGCACAACCTTCTTCATGAACTCCACGTACTTCATCAGCCGCACGATGTAGTCGGTGAAGAGCTGTATGGTCGGCACAGTTCCCACACCGCCTGGATACAGCGTAGAAGGATGCACGTGGCGTCCTTCCATCAGGCAGAACATCTCGCGCGTCATGCGGCTCATCTGCAACGCTTCAAGATAGAACGATCCCTTGAATGGGTTGAGCGCCGTCATGATGTCGGCGATGGTGCTTGTAGCCGTGCAGCTCGGCGTGCGGCGCCGCGGTTTTTGTCGCCTTTTCCCAGACGCCGGGGTTGGTCTCCTTCACCATCTGTTCGCAGAAGTCCACGCCCACCAGGTTGTCCTGGAAGATGTTGTGGTCGAACATGTACTCGGCGGCTTCGCCCAGGTTGACAATCCATTCCGCAATCGGCGGTGGCTTCACGCCAAACGCCATGTTCTGCGCATAGGTGGCGCAGGTGGCATGGTTGTCACCGCAGATGCCGCAGATGCGGCTGGTAATGAAGTGAGCGTCGCGAGGATCTTTCCCCTTCATGAAAATACTGTAACCGCGAAAGATCGAGGAAGTGCTGTGACACTCGGCAACTTTGCGTTTGCCAAAGTCGATCTTGGTAAAGATGCCGAGGCTGCCGACGATCCGTGTAATCGGATCCCAATTCATTTCTACTAACTGGCCTTCGACTTGTCGGCTTCTTGCTTGCGTTCAATCGTAGCTGTGCCCATCGTGGTGGCTCCTTTTTTTGTCTTCGGTTAGTAGGAACTTGGGTGATAGCCGGTTGTAAGTTCAGCACGCGGGTGCCGCCACTTAGGCTCTTGGTTCACGGTGTCGTTGGTCATTGCCCGGAGAGCGCGAATCGCCTGGCCGTAAATGCCAATCGCGGCGCTTGAGACCTTCGCGCCGGGTGGCTCATCCATAAAGGGCATGAATTTATCCGGGAAGCCCGGCATGGTGCAGCCGATGCAGATGCCGCCCACGTTGGGGCAGCCGCCAATGCCGGCCATCCAGCCTCGCTTGGGCACGTTGCAGTTCACCACCGGTCCCCAGCAGCCAAGCTTCACAATGCACTTGGGCGAGCCGTACGATGTGGCGAAGTCACCCTGTTCGTAGTACCCGGCGCGGTCGCAGCCATCGTGCACCGTCTTCTCGAAGAGCCACTTGGGGCGCAGTTGATCATCCAGCGGGATCATCGGCGCCAGGCCGGCGACTTGATACAACAGGTAGAGAACCGTCTCCATGAAATTGTCCGGCTGCACCGGGCAACCAGGAACATTCACGATGGGGAGTCCCGCCTTGGATTTCCAATCCCAGCCAAGATAGTCGGCCAGGCCCATGCATCCTGTGGGATTGCCCTCCATGGCGTGAATGCCGCCGTAGGTGGCGCAGGTGCCGCAGGCGATCACAGCCAGCGCCTTTGGGGTCAGACGATCAATCCATTCATTGGTGGTAATCGGTTGGCCGGTGTTGGGGTTGGTTCCCAGTCCTGCCCAATAGCCCTCTTTCTTGATTTTCTCGTTGGGAATGGAGCCTTCTACCACCAGCACGAACGGATCAAGTTTTCCCTGCTCCGCCAGGTACCAGTACTTGAGAAAATCGTCGCCGTTCTCGTAGGCGAGGACGGGATTGTGCAGATGCACGGCGGGCAGGCCGGGAATTGCGCCCAACAAAACATCTTCGACGCTGGGCTGCGTCGCCGCTGTGATCGAGACCGAATCTCCGTCACAACCCAGACCAGCCGTAATCCAGACGATGTGTACTTCCGCAACGGCGGGTTTCTTCTGCGTGACACGGCCGTAAGGCGCTGCTTTCTCTGCCATATGCTGGACACTCCTCTCGAATTGTGTCTCGTTTTCATAGCCGTGGCAGACAGACCACCACCGCTTCCCAGAGACAAGCCATAGAAACAGAGCGCAGCTTGCACTCACAAGCAGGACGGGCCCTATTTTCTTCTCATACCAAATACTCAAGGGGTATCGGGAGTTCCCTGATGGAACTACCCATTTGGAGAGAGGTGCTTCGGTTCGCGTTTGATGCTGACGGGGAGAACTGCAGATCCCTCGGCTCCGGATTTCCTGTTGAACTTGGTGGCGTTGGCGGACTTCATGCGCCTTTCCTTACTGAAAGGCGCGCTCGCTGCTCTGTCCTGTGCCGCGTGGCAGGAAATCCGGGTGCGCTCGGGATGTCATCCCGAGCAATCTGACTTGCCTGCGGCAAGTTGAGGGAGAAATGACACCGCCAAGGATTGGGGTGCCCCATTCAAGCCCTCTTTTGGCTTGAGTGGGGTTGTTGCGGATCAAGCCATCCCCTCCGTGTCATTAGGAGCGTACCCGGATTTCCTGCCACACGGCACAGGACAAGGCCACGTGTGCGCCTTTCAGTAAGGAAAGGCGCATGGAGTTCGCCAACGCCACCAACTTCAACAGGAAATCCGGGGTAGCCGAGGGATCTGCAGTTCCGCGACCCTTCCTGGAAATGTTTTTCGTTAGAGGAGTCATGGGCCTGCGGCCCATAAGCGCTAACTTATTCGCTCACTTATTTCGGATGTTTTCCGTCCAAGCTCAATCTCCCACAAAACCGTCATCCTGAGCGGAGCGCCTCACAGATTTATCGGGTCATGCAGCGCTTGGTGCGCGGAGTCGAAGGACCCCGACGCTGCCTATCTTGCCCATGCTGTTTGGAGCTTTTCGACCACTGAGACCCCTCCTCGCGGACCAGTCCACTGTCTTTCCCTGGGGCCGAGAACAAGAACTGCCAGACATGGGGATGGAAGAGAATTACAGTGCATGAAAAGATGTACCCATCACCCTCAAGTGGATACCGCAGCAAGAGCCTCTTCCCGGGCTTCGGTGGTCGAAAAGCTCGAAACAGCACGGGCAAGATAAGCAGCGTCGGGGTCCTTCGACTCCGCGTCACCAAGTGCTGCGTGACCCGATAAATCTGTGAGGCGCTCCGCTCAGGATGACGATTTTGTGGGCGATTGGGGAAGCTTGGACGAAAAACATCGGAAATAAGTTAGCGCTTATGGGCCTGCGGCCTGGCCTGCGGCCCACCCAAGCTGATGAAAGATCAGTTGAAGGGGACGGCCTTCAGGCCGTCCATAACCATCACCATCATCGTGGCCACTGAGGGCAATGTTTTGTCGACAGAGCGAACCCGGATCGACCTGCTGTTAAGTTGTTTTGCCGCTGATGTTGGCTTGGATGGCGTGTTGCACCAGCTCGCGCCCGCTCTGCAGGGACAACTTCTCTTTAATATGAGCCTGGTAGGTTTCAACGGTTTTGATGCTGAGGTGCAGTTTCTCGGCGATCTGACGCGTGCTGCGGCCTTCGCCGATCAGACGGAAGACCTCGAGCTCACGATCGGATAGAGCGGAGAGTTGCGTCTTCATGTCAGCCGCAGTACCGCTGATGTATTGGTGAAGTAGCTTGTTGGCCATGCGATCGCTAAGGTAGATGTCCCCGCCAAGAATGCGCCGCACCGCCACCAGGACTTTCTCCGTGGCCTCCTGCTTCATGATGTAGCCATTAGCCCGGGCCCGCAGAGCGCGCTCAGCATAGATCGATTCGTCGTGCATGGAGAGGATCAACACGGGGAGGTTGGGATATTGCGTCCGCAGGTTCTTCAACAGGTCCAGTCCGTCCGGACCATTCAGCGAGATGTCCGCGATCAGAATGTCTGGTTTTTTTTGGGCGATTTCCGTCATGGCGGTCTGCGCTTCTTCAGCCTCCCCGCAAACCATAAGATCCTGTTCCCGGTTAATTAATAACGCCAGCCCCTGGCGCAAGAGCGGATGGTCATCCACTACGAAGACGGTTTTCTTCTTACCTCGGCCAGCCATCGGCATGCTATCCACTATCTCTTACCGGAAAGATACAGCTAACCATCGTTCCTTGCGAAATGCCTCGCCGTACCTCAAGCGTCCCACCGATCATACCGGCCCGGTAATTCATGATGTGCAGGCCCATACCCTCGGTATTCACGGGGTTTTCCGCAATGCCTTTACCGTCATCCTTTATCAACAACTTGCCCCGGCCCTGCTCGGCCGTCAACTGAATCAAAACGTTCCGCGGCTCGCCATGCTTGATCGCGTTGTTCACTGCCTCCTGCGCGATGTGATAGAGATGCGTGGCCATGGCGTCGTCGTGAATCAGGACCGGCGTTTCACACTGAAAACGGCATGATACTCCAAACAGGTCTTGCACTTCCGCCGCCCATAGCTGCAATGCGGACATCAGGCCGTGGGAATCTGAGACGACCGGGAGCAAGCCCCTGGCTAACTCGCGCGTCTTATGAATCGCCTCGTTCACCAGCTTTACGATCTTGGCCGCGTCCTCAGTCTCTGATCTGTTCTGCTCTGCCAGCTTTGCTTCATGCACCTTGGCCATGAATGCGATCCCGGTCAGATGCTGCCCCAGGCCATCGTGCAGGTCCTGCCCGATTCGCCGCTGCTCGCGCGCACTTATATCCAGGATCGCTTTTTCCAAATGCTTTCGTTCGGTGATGTCGATGCCGGTGGCGATGATGTACTGGGCGGTCTCTCCACTGCCGGGCAGCAGCGTACTCGACCATGCAATCAGCCGCTGGTCTCCGTGCCGCGTAACCCAACAGGTCTGATAGTCCTGGGGAAGAAGATCCGTGCGCAGCAGCTCAAAGGTGGCGCGGAAGCGATCAACCTCCTCGGGAAGGAGAAAGAGGTCCCAAACACATTTGCCCTGCACCTCCTCCAGCGAATAGCCGGTGGTCAGTTCACAGGCGGGGTTGAAGCGCAGGATACGGCCCTCGCTGTCGAGCACCACGACCAGGGCTCCAACCGTGTCGAGGATGGCGGAGACGAAGTTGCGCTCTTCCTGAAGTTCCTCTTCAACCCGTTTGAGATCGGAGATATCGAAGGCAACGCCATGGATACACCAGGGGCGGCCGTCCTCCAGGCGCATCATCCTGGCGTCGCAATGGAACCAGATCACGCGGCCATCGCGAGCAATCACGCGATAGGCGGAGCGCAGCGGCTTGCCGGTGAGGAACATCTCGGCAGCTTCCAGGCTCCAGCGTTGCTTGTCGCCGGCGTGAATGCGCTCATACCAGCGAACCGGATCTTCCAGCCATTCTTCTCGCGAATATCCGAGGGAAGCTTCAATCTGCGGGCTGACATAGGCCTCGCTGATGCCCCGGTCGAGATAAGCCATGAAGACAACCGCCGGTATCTGCTCCAGCAGAGCACGGTACTTGGCCTCGGGGTTTGGCCCGCGCGCATCCGCAACCGGTACTGTTTCATTGCTGGCGAAATGTTGCAGCAGAGAAAGAGGGTTCAGGGCCGGATCGGCAAAGACGCGGGCGAGATCGAGCAGCACAGCCTCGGCTTCGGCGATATCCATCAGGCCGGGGTCAGCGGGCCGGGTCTTGCCGCTCTTGGGTTTTCGACCGGATCGCGGAAAGGAAGACATGGTTCACCCCAGACGCGGATGGCGCCTTTGCCGCCAGACCGGCTCCTTGTTGAGCGATCCCTGGGTAAACCGCCGCAAGGCGTGAATGGCTCGTCCATAGGTTTGGACGGCGGAGGAGGATAACAAAGATCCAGGCGGCTGATTCATGAAGGGCATAAATTTGTCGGGGAAGCCCGGCATGGTGCATCCGATGCAGATCCCTCCGACGTTGGGGCATCCGCCCAGGCCCGCCATCCAGCCACGCTTGCCCACGTTGCACTGCACCACCGGTCCCCAGCATCCCAGCTTTACGATGCACAGAGGCGACCCATACTCCTCGGCAAACTGCGCCTGCTCGTAGTAGCCGCCGCGATCACAGCCCTCGTGCACGGTGGCTCCGAAGAGCCAGGTGGGACGCAGGGCGTCATCCAGCGGGATCATGGGGGCGCGCCCGGCGGCCATGTGCAGCAAATAGAGAAGCGTCTCCATGAAATTGTCCGGCTGTACCGGGCATCCGGGAACGCAGACGATGGGGATATCCCCTTTCGAGCGCCACTCCCAGCCAAGATAATCGGGCAGCCCCATGCACCCGGTTGGATTGCCTTCCATGGCATGAATTCCGCCGTAGGTGGCGCAGGTTCCGGCAGCGATCACGGCCCATGCTTTGGGCGCCAGCCGGTCGATCCATTCACAGGTCGTGATGGGCTGCCCGGTTAGCCGGTCGGTGCCGAAGGAGGCCCAATAGCCCTCCTCCTTGTTGTTTTCATCGGGAATGGAGCCCTCCATCACCAGGATGAAGGGGTTCGACTTCCCTTCCGCCGCCCGGTGAAAGTGCTGCATGAACACTTCGCCGTTGTCGGCAGATAGAAAAGGATTATGGAAGTTGACCTTGGGGATCCAGGGAAGGGCTCCCATGACGATGTCTTCGATACTGGGCTGGGTGGCGGCCGTCATGGAAATTGTGTCCCCGTCGCAACCCAGGCCCGCGGTTACCCATAGGACGTCTATTTCCGCGATGGGTGCCGGTTTGCGGTCCGAACGACGAACAGTTCTCATGACGAGGATGGCTTCCCTTCCCTGCAAAACACAGCGTGGCTTAAGCGTCCATCTTGGGCCCCAAACCAGATTTAGGCAAGGTCGGATGCTCATTCCTCAGAAGCGGGATTCTTGGCTCACCAACGCTTCTAACGTATATGACCCGCGGGGTGATCTGGAAAGAGAATGTACCTGCTTTACCGAGATCACCACTTACCAGGCGTTAGCTGCGTGGTCGAGTCGCCAACAAGAGAGCGATACCGCAAATGAGTGGGTGACGACCGATTCGATGGGTCCTTACTCGCCCTCTTTGGGCGGCGACACAAATTGGGACTTGTCCGATGTGAAGACGAGATCCCGAACTTGACCGTGTGCGCCCAGTGGGCCGAGCGGCTTGCCATTCAATCGCACTTCTAAGCCGGCCGCGTTGCCAACCCGTAACTTAGCGAGTTCTTTACCTTCGATGGTCTTTGTCTGATTGGCCTCGAGAAGGCCGGAGAAGACTGGCGTACCGTCCGAAGTGACCGAAATCCAAGTCTCTTCCGTTGCAGTCAAAGCAAGCTCGACTCTGGAACCAGCCGCAGGCTCGTCCTGCCTCTCTGCAGCAACCGGTGCAGCCGCGGCTGCAACTTGGGAAACGGGAGCGAGAGAAGCCCGCCCGGGGGCGAAGCTGGGCGCTCTCCGCCGCGTAGTGTTTTCAACAACCGGAGCGCGGCTCTCGATTTTCTCCGTGGCAACCGCGCGGCTCTCGTGCCACCAACCATCGATTCCAGAGCAAGCCACCAGTAGGAGGACGAAAGCGGGATATGAAAAATATTTCCTCGCAGTCCCGGACCGAGACGGCAGCTTCACGGCCCTTTGCTCGGCGGCCCTGGGCAATGACAGAGGAGCATCCGCGCTCAACACGCGATCGATCTCAGCATCGATCGCTCTGGTGTCCACTCCTAAGAATGTGGCGTACTGATGAACAAAACTCTTGTAAAAGAACGCGCCCGGCAGACTCATGCGATCGTCGGCCTCGATGGCCTGCAGGTACTTTGCCTTGATTTTTGTGCGTGCAGCAACTGTAGCTAAATCAATCCTCTGATCGAGACGCGCACGTTGTAACACCTCATTGACCGCAAACATAGCAAGTCCATTCAGCTGAGATTTTTCTACCCCTGAGCGGGAGCCTCTCTGTTGCTTAGATGAGCGTTCAGCCCTCAGGGTGCCGTATTTTTGTTGGCGGTCGGCTAATGCCTCGGCATGCCGGGGCGCGAAGATGCTTACTTCACCAGTTCGTCGGCGTAACGGATGGGAACCGCCAGGTTGGAGCCGCCGAAATTATTCAGGATGGCGAAATTTACGCCAATCACTTTGCCATCGCGATTGAAGAGCGGTCCGCCCGAGCCGCCCGAGGTGGTCGCCGCATCGTAAACAATCTTATCCTTTAAGACGTCACCGATGTGGCCCTGGGTGGTGGTTGGGCGAATGAGGCGTTGCGCTGCCAGCCGCGAAACCACCTGGGATACCTGGTGGGCGTTTTCCGTCACTTTCTCGGTGGTGTCGTCTCCCGCGCGAGCGAGGATGCCCTCGATTCCTGTGGGGTAGCCAATGAGGACGACCGCATCGCCCGCTACGCTGGCTGTACTTCGGGCATCGAGTTCCAACCGTGGGGTGTGAGCGGGCGCTGGAGCCTCTAACTTGAGAGTCGCCAGATCGGCATGCGACGAAATGCGGTCGAGCCGGGCTGCAGCGCCTTGAACGGTTCCGGGGAAGTACGCCGTGTAGGAGGCGACGAACGGGGACGCGCCCTGGTCAACAAGCTGCTTCAATTCATCACTGCCCCACCAGGGCTCGGCGACGTGATGATTCGTCAGCAGACGTCCGTCGCCGACCAGGAATCCGGTGCCAAACACGTCGAGCTGGAGGGGCGGTCCGTCTCCTCCTGTCTCCACCGACACCGTCCCGGCGTCGTCCGCCTGCGTCTTGCCGGCGGCATCCGGGGAGATGCGAATAAGCTCGCCCGAATCCTGGTCGTGAAACTCCACCACCACGTGCAACAAGCAGATGCTGGAGCCGTAGGTGTGAACAATTGTTTCCGCGACTCGATCCTCATTCTCAAGCCGGCCCAAGCGAGTCTGGGTGTCCTGAAGCTGCTTCTTGAGGGCTGCGCCATCCGCATCGCCAGCATCGGCTATTTTCTGACGGATCTCTTCGCTTTGCGCCTTCAAGGCTTCGCGCGTTTCGGCCGCTTCGCTGGCGGCCAGCGAGGCACGCGCCTGCTCCGCGCGCCGCAGTAGTTCTCCCTGTTGCACAATCCCACCGTTCAGCCGCGCCACCTCCGCCTGCAGTTGGAGCGTATCCTTCCGTCTGTGCCGGTTGGAAAGCAGGGTGGCGAGCGCTGCCAGAACCACGGTCGCGATGAGGCCAAGGATCGCCGGTATCAGCCAGACGCGCCGTTTGGCGCCCATGCCACCACTCAGCGCTGCAACGGCAGTCTCTGCCAGGCGCTCTTTCTCGAGGGCGTCGTGAAGCTTTGCTTCGAGCTCCAGCTCTGGCTGTCTCTCCCGAAACTGCGTCCGGATTCTGGCGGCAAATTCCACCGGCTCAAAGGGAAAGGAGATGACGTCATCAGCGCCCAGGTCCAGCGCGCGGGCGCGCTCCAGCGCACCTCCGTGAACGATCATCACAATCTTGAGCGTTCGCGGATCAGGCCCCGCCTTGATCTGGCTGATCAAGCCGCAACAGCTGAGGTCGGAGGGCGTTGCCTCGGTGATCAGGAGCCCAGGGGAAAGAGCGAGAACCTCGTCCACTGAAAGGCCGCGGCCCGTTGTGATTTCGTAGCCGTGACCGGATAAGGCCTGCGTTGCCTCCTGAGTGGACCCCGGGTCCAGATTGAGGAGAAGAATCCGCATCGCTGCTACCTTGGTACCGGACTGCGGAATATTCCCATGCCCTATTAGATTCAAAAAGGGCAACAATGGGCGCACGCTTAATTCCGGGCGGCTCGATCGTTGATTTCATCTCGCTGGATGCGTATCGAACAAGTGAAGCTCCCGTGCAATGCGTAGCGCGGATTCGTAGGAGTCTCCATGCGGCTGGGTAGGGTAAGCCTGGTGCTCGTGGTTCCAGGCGTCACTCAGGGCAAACCAATCGATCGGTTTTGCAGCGCCTCCGATTTTGAGGGCGCTGCGCAGGTCCGCAAAGTAAAGAGTCCAACGTTTCAAATAAAGGTCGGAGGTCAGTCCTGCCCAGTCCTTGTTGCCATAATCATGCAGGCCAGCCTCGCTCGCCGTGCGATCGCCCCAACTGGTAAGGATTGACCGTGCATCGTACTCCAGGCGCGCACGCTCGCCGGGGCTCGAAGCCCATGCCGGCACACGATCAAGCCAGGGACCAAGCATAAAGGACGCGTTCGTCGAGAGCAGCTCGTTCTGCAACTCCATCCAATGCAGCCACTGGTCAGTGAGCAGAGTAAACCGGCGCTCGTTTCGGCTGCGATAGGCGGCGTCTATTTCGGGCAGCAGGAGCCGGCTCCGATTCGCCATCACCTGCCGCGCCACATCCACCAGATCGTACCGGTACGTCTCCGTCGCGCGTACGGAGGGGGCCGCACACAGCAACTCTACCAGCGCTCCTTCCAACGCCTCCGGCCGATAGCGGATGCTGTCAGGAGCCCAGGTCGAGGCCCGGGTCGCTGTCAAGCTGGGCTGCGCATTGAAGAGTGATTCCTGTGCCGCGTCTCTTTCTCCATGGTCGGTCACTCCATCGGCACGGTTGCCGTAGACGGTGCTCAGCAGTATCTGCCAGGCACGTTGCGCATGGGGATCGTCCACTCCATAGCGGCGGGTGGCGTATTGCGCCGTCCAACCGCCCAGGTCGACCGGCTCGGCATGCCACGCCATCTCCGTGAACAGGTCGAAGACGTAGGGACTATTGTCCATACCCTCGGGAAACAAGGCGATCCCGGCCGGCTTGCTCGCCGTCTCAATGAGCGTGGGCAGGCGCACGGCATAGTCATATATGTTGGCCCCCATCGTGGTTCGGCCGCCGAAGTCCCATAGTCCACCGAAAAGGTAGGCCGCACCCTGGAATCGCTGATCGCGATGGTTATCGGGATTGCGACCCTGCTCGATGTCCACGATCAGCAGACGCTCCCGGTTGACGTGGTCTAGCAGTTCGGCTGAAGGGTTGGCTTGCCAGCCGAGCAGCATCCAGTATGCGTCAGGGTGCGCATCCTGGAGCGCTGCCTGAACCCTCTGTGCCGCCTCCCCAACAGGCACCGTGCCCGCGCCTCCGCCTTCCTGGAACATCTCCATGTCATAAATGGTGGTGTCGCCGAAAAGCTCCCGCTGTTTCTTGTAGAAGGTGGCGGCAACCCGGGCGAATAGAGGATCGCGCGGATCGAGCCAGCCTGGCCGGGCAAATCCATTCCAGTCGCCTTGCGCGATGACGTGGGCTTCGGGATGTTTCAGTACAAAGCTTGCCGGCACGATGCCGTAGTAGCCGGGCAGCACCGGGGTAATGCCGAGCGCGCGCAACCGGGCGATGATTTCGCGGGTGGAGTCTGCCCGCCGCTTGAGGAGTGCTCGCGAAATTGGCTCGTCAAAGCAGCACAGATTGCCCATGAGCTGCCAGTTCTGATGTGCCGGCTGTGCGATCCACTGGCGAACTTCTTGGTCGGAGTAGCCGAACTCGCGAAAGGTCTCATAGAGAACAGCGTCTGTTCCCCGTTCGAGCAGCAGGGCGTTGATTCCGCTCAAAGCCAGTAGATCGATCTCTCGTTGCCAGCGAGGCCAATCCCAGTAGGGTGTGGTGTACCCATCGACGTTCTGATTCAAAGCGTAGCGAAAGCGATAGGGAGATTCTCTCAGGATGACTTCCGCGGGAACCGGTAAAGGACCATCACAGCGGAGATTCGTTCCATTGGTCGATATCTGTAAGTGCGCCACATATTTGAGATACCAGTTCACGCCGTAGAGCAGGGCGCTGCTGTTGTTGCCTTCTACCCTGATATGACCCTGCTCTCCGGATATGCGGAAATAGTCGCTGCCATCGATCGAGGGGGCGATATGCAACGAAAAGTGAGAATAAAGGCCCGGCAGCATTCTTATCAGCACTGCCTCTGCGGGTTGGGTATCCGCGTCCGCGCGCAGACCGGCAACTCCGCAGACTACGAGCAGAACCGTAACCAACAGTGCTCGGGGCATCGCAACTATCCTTGGAGCGGATTTACTGGGGCGGGTCATCCGGATGCGCTAGATAGACCGGATTGCCAATCAGCAGCCGGTGACCCTCCGGCGTGCACACATCCAGCCGTACCCACCTGCGCCGATTGTCCGCACTGAGGTCGAGCGTGGTTCGCTGATCGTCATCCTGAATTGCGGCATTCGCAGCAGGCAGTTTCGATCCATCCGCGATCAGCTCCAGGTGGGATCCTGTGGCGTGCATGACGTGTACCGCGAGCCGGATGCCGGCGTTCCCCGGAACCGGAAGCGTATCCCCCATGGCCCCGGTCCGGTCGCCGACGGTTGCGGAATACTCGAGCAGCCGATCCCTGGTCCCTTCGGTATCGATAAAGACATGACCCGCACGCAAGCCGGCAAGGATGGATGGGGTCGAGAGATCCGCGGCCTGCACTACCGTCGTGGGGTAGCCAACCGAGCCGGGACCGGGAACGGGAATATCGGCATGGTGATTGTCGCTGCCGCCGATGCCGGTAAGGTGATAGCCTTGGTTGAGCAATCCCTCCCAGAACGGTACGCCGCTTCTTTCGCCATCGGCACGCTGTCCGTTCACCGCCTCGACAGCCTGGATCAGGCGGTAGTCCACGGACGTAGCCGGCGTCCAGCCGCAGCCCATGCAATTTTCACCGCTGGGGGAAGCAGGATGGTTGATGGAGATGATGGCGTCCAGACCCGCGACCCGGCGCAGCATGCTGTTCACGTCGGGCACCTCGGGGGTGCCAATGCGGAAGTCGAGAAAACGGGTCGTGCCCAACAAATTGGCATGTCCCTGGTAGGTCGTAATTTCTCGCCCGGGCAACAGGAGAATGTTGTCAAAGTAGGGCTGCAGTTCACGTTCAGCGTCATAGTGCGACTGGGTATTGTGGTCGGTGACGGCGATAAAGTCGAGACCTCGTGCCGCGGCGGCTTCGACGGTCAGAAAAAGTGGGCAGGGAACCTTCTGCCCCATGCGGCTTTTGCAGGATCCATCGCTGTGCGCCGTATGCATGTGCAGGTCGCCGCGATACCAGGCGGGGCCGGGCCGTAGGTGCAAGGTGAGCAGAGGATCCTTTGCCTCATCCTGGGTGGAGCGGTCGAAGTAGACCGCGGCAGTAAACTGCGAGGTCACATTTGGCCGGATGTTGGGCACCCCTAGCAACAAAGTCCAGGTACCCGGCTCAATCGGGCCCGGCAGGTAGGAGGGCGTCGCGTCGCTCAAAGAGAGCGTGAAGCCTTCCTTGTCGCCTCCGCTCCAGCCGCGAAAGCCGCTGGGCCCCAATAAGCCGAGGTCTAGAGCCGTCCGCTGTTCCTGCCGGCCGTAGGTGAATTTCATGCTGATTCGTTGGGTGCCTGCCGGGACGGTGAAGGGCAAAGAGAGAATCCGGTGAAAATCCGAAAAACGAATGGTGCGGTGGAGTACAAGGCCTGGCCTGGCAGTTGGCTGCTCTGCATATGCAAACAACCGACTGGCAAGCAGGAAGATGACCAAGGTGGTGAGGGCTTGCTTCCACGACGCCACGGGTTGAGATTTGTTTATCAAAATTTAAAGTTCAAGCCGGGTTGCAATTCCCGCCCACGTTGATGCAAATGAAATATTGCTCGACGGCCGGAAGGCACACAAGGTGTTTTAACCGGGTACACACCGCACGTAGGGGTGCTGCCGGTCTATACACCTACCGTCAACGTTCGAGTGCACAGTGCAAACACTTGCCGTCGCACGCCAGGAATCTCATGATGTAGGCGTTTGCAGGGGCTTCTTCCCTTCGCTCCGCCCCAGTTTGACCCGAAACCAGAATCATGAAGACAGAACTAGAAAAGCTAAGGAGAGCACAGTGCCGCCTCATCGCTTCCAATCTTCACTGCGTCGTGCATGCATCGTAGCTGCGTTCCTGTCAGCCGGTGGCCATATCTTCGCCCAACAGGATTCCGGTGGAATCCTGGTCACGGTCCAGGACGCATCCGGGGCGGTGGTGGCCAACGCCTCCGCCAACGTGGTTGACAACGACACCCAGGCCATTTCTGAGGGCAAGACGAACGGGATCGGAATATGGAACGCGACCCCTCTCCCCCCAGGAGATTATCGCGTGACCGTGAGCCAGACAGGATTTGAGACCTCTGTGGCCGAGCACGTGACTGTCCAGATCCAGCAGAACACGCGGGTGCCCATCACACTGAAAGTAGGCAGTACAAATCAAAGCCTGGTGGTGCAAGCGCAGGCTTCGCTGCTACAAACGGAAGACGTTTCCGTGGGTCAGACCATCTCCGGGGTTCTAAAGGACGACCTGCCGGTCAGCGACCGCGACTTCAATCGCCTGGCAGTATTGACCGTGGGCGTAAATTACTCTACTCCGTCCGGCCCACGCGATACGGCCAGCGGAGCCTTCTCCGCCAACGGCATCTCCCAATACCAGAACAACTACATCCTCGACGGCACGGACAACAATAGCTACGACCAGAATATAAACGAGGGCCGCACCTTCGCCATCGAGCCCTCGCTGGACGCAATTTCCGAGTTCAGCGTATTGACCAACTCATATTCCGCCGAGTTTGGACGAGACGGCGGCGCGGTCGTTATTGTCAATACAAAATCCGGGACAAACCACCTGCACGGCTCGGCCTACGAGTACTTCCAAACCAGCGATTTCAACACTAACGACTTCTTCAACAACGCCCTGGGGATCAGCAAGACCGATTATCACAAAAATATCTTTGGAGCCTCTGTGGGCGGGCCGGTGGTTCTGCCCAGGCTGTACAACGGACACGACAAGACATTTTTCTTTGGCGACTTTGAGCGCCAGCCCTATCGTTCGCCCGGCACGGCGAATCGAGGGCTGATCCCCACACCTGCCGAGGTGTCGGGCAATTTTCTGGGGGACGCGCCCATTTACGATCCCACCACCGGTCAGCCCTTCGCCAACAACGCCATTCCCACCGACCGGATCAATCCGGTAGCCGCGAAAATCGCGGCGGCCATCCCGGCGCCTAACCTCAGCGGATCAGGAAGCGACAACTACTTTCATAACGGCCCGGTGGACAATGACGACAACCGCGTCGCCGTTCGCGTCGATCACCGGATATCCTCCAGGGATTCACTCTTCGGCCGCTACCAATACCAGTATCAAAGCCTCCCGCAAGTCGGCCTCTTCTCCGGGACGATTCTTACCGGCGACGTTAACAATACGGCCAATGCGCAGGGAGTGGTCATCGGTTGGACCCACGTCTTCACCCCCACCATGGTGAATGACGCCCGCTTCGGCTGGACCCGCCTCAACTGGATCACCGCCCCGGTCAACGGGGACCAGAACATTAACCAGAGCGTGGGCATCAATGGCGTTCCCTTGCAAGGCGGGCTTGCAGGTGGCCTGGCCACCATCAACTTCAACAACAGCAGCCTGAGCGGCTTCGGCGGCTCTTACTCGGAGCAGGACCTGAATGGTACCTACCAGGGTGAGGACACATTCACCTGGACGCCGGGACGCCACACCGTCAAGCTCGGCGGCATGTACCGCTCCGTCTTCTTCGATAGCTCCGCCAGCTCATTAGCACCCAACGGAGAGTTTAGTTTCGACGGGCACTACACGTCGCAATACATCGACGGGGTGACCAACTCGGCCACCGGCAATGCTTTCGCCGATTTTCTGCTCGACCTGCCGGACTTGGCCCAGATCTCTGCGATCCACACCAACAACTACCGGCGCTACGCTATCTCCCTGTTCGGCCAGGACTTCTGGAAGCTTTCCCCCAAGCTGACAGTGAATTTCGGAATGCGCTGGGATTATGTCACTCCGGTGTGGGAAGCGCATAACCACGGCTCAATTCTCAATCCCAATAACGCTATGCTGAATGTGCCGGGTTACACCGGGGCCTTTCCCACGGCAACCCAGGCGCAGTTCGCCAAAGGCATCATTACCCTCGACACTAAGGTCAATCGCTACTTCGGCGTACAGCCGGACCACCACGATTTCGGGCCGCGTATCGGCTTCAGCTATCTGGCCACGCCCACTACCGTATTCCGTGCCGGCTACGGGCTTTATTACGGTCCTGAGCAGCTCGGCCCGTACGGGGAGCCCAGCCCCGGCTTTTCGACTCCCTTCCTGTTGCAGGACAGCTTCCAGGTTGCCGATAACAACCCGTCCACTCTCAACACCGTGACCTTCGCAACGGGCTTCCCCTCCTACGCTCTCACCAACCCTGGCGACCCAACTCTCTTTGCCACCGCGCTCAATCTGCGCACTCCTTACTTTCAACAATGGAATGGAACTGTCCAACAGCAAGTGGGCGCTTACAGTGGGCTGGACATTTCTTATATCGGATCGAAGACCACCTCGATGTATACCAACCAGGACTGGAACCTTCCGTCACCCTCGGTCGATGGTGCGGTTCCGTACGCGCTGCGGCAGCCGTTCCCCAGCGTGGACGCGAACGGAAACCTGATCGCCGGCAGCGCTATCCAGGGTCCATCGAACCAGGGTCTTGGCACCTACAACGCCCTTGGGGTCAAGTTCCAGAGCCGCCTGCGCAACGGCTTGTCGCTGCTCAGCGCTTTCACCTGGAGCCATGACATCGACGACATCACAAACTCCGGCCTCAGTGTGGGAAACAATGGACGCGGCAGCTATCCTTACCAGCAGCTCACCCTGCAGAGGGGAAACTCCGACTGGAACGTCGCCAAGCGCTCGGTCACCGGATTTATTTACCCCCTCCCCTTTGGCCGCGGCAAGACCTTTGGCAACCATCTGAACTGGGCAGAGGACGCACTCGCTCGGAGGATGGCAGATAGGGGGGATTGCCACCTTCGAGAGCGGCCCATGGTACACGGTAAACCAGAACTACGACAGCGCGCATAACGGGTTTATTTGCGGCAACTGCAGGCAGCGCCCCGATGTAGTGGCCGGACAAAACGCCAACCAGGGCCCCCGAAAAGTGGACCCCAACAACGTGGCGGTGCATTGGTTCAATATCAATGCGTTTACCCAGGCGGCGAATGGCACAGTGGGCGACCTTCGGCGCAACACCGTGCTCGGACCTGACCACAAGAATTTCGATGCCTCTTTGGCCAAGGTGTTTCCCTTCCGGGAGGGAACGAGTTTCCAGCTGAGACTGGAAGCATACAACGCAACCAACAGCACGAACTTTCTGACCACCAGCGGGTCTACGAGCCCCTCCGGCTTTTATCTGGGGAACTCCAATTTTGGGGATCTGACCGCGGATCGAGGGGGAAGAACAGTACAGTTGGCCGGCAGGTTCGTCTTCTGAGAGCGAATCCGGACGGCGAATCGGTCGCCGAGGCGACTGCGAAGCAGAGCTGTCCAAATTAGCGAGAAAGCCAGCTTGTTGGACCAGTTAGTCAGCTGATTCCATTAAGGAGAGCTTGGCCAACAGCAAATCAGGTCGCCTATTTGGACCCACTGAAAATTAGGCATTAACCGCAGGTCCCTCCACTACGCTGCGCTCCGGTCGGGATGACAAATTTGTTTTGAAATCGATGGATTCTCACGACAACCCCCAATTTTGCAACAAATTTGTCATCCCGACCGGAGCGCACCCGGATTTCCTGCCACGCAGCACTGGACGAAGCAGCGTGTGCGCCTTTCCGTAGAGAAAGGCGCATGAAGTTCGCCGAAGCCACCAACCTCCACAGGAAATCCGGGGGAGCGTAGTGGAGGGACCTGCGGTTAGTGCGATTTGTGCGCCTGAGCCACGAGTAATCCCAATTCGTCCCTTTGGTCAAAACCCTAATTTGGACAAGTCTGACTGTGAAGGCTCCCATACCCCTGGGAGCCTTCGCTTTGCTTGCCGCTGAATCTCAACAAGAAACATTCTTGTAACTTGCCGGGGTTACCCTTATGGTGGATGGGTCATTCGTCTTCGAACATTGAAGGTTCCCGATGAGCGGAGCAGCGAAGTTTCTTTCCGCCGACGCAGTGGCAGATCAGGCTTCTGAGATCTCTACGCAGAAGGCTGCCTGTTGGGGGCTGGCGCAGCGTATCGCCGCCAGCGAGATTTTCGCCAAATCCGAATTTCTGCCTAAATTCCTCTTGTACATCTGCGATCGGCAATTAAGCGGCAGGACGCATGAGATCACCGAGCAGCAGATTGGGGAACGTGTCTTCGGGCGCCCGGCCGGCTACAGTCCGGGAGAAGACAACATCGTCCGGAATTATGCCGGCCAGCTGCGCAAGCGTCTGGAGATGTACTACGAGCGGGAAGGGAGGCAGGATGCCGTGTGCATCAGCATCCCGCGGGGCGGCTACGTTCCGGTATTTCGCCCCAGGATCCCGATTGCCGATCCGATCGGCGAAGCCCTGCATCCGAATGCGGTGCCGGTGGCCCCTCTGCTGGTCGAGGAAACACCTGTTGAGCCGTTGCCCCTGGCCCCTGCCACCAAGCCCAGTAATCGAAATTGGCTGATGTTCGCCCTGGGCGCGGCCGTTTGTGCCCTGGTTTTTGCCAGTGCCCTGCTTGCCTACCGTGCGCTGGGTCATCGGCCGAGCTATTCGACTTCGCATCTGCTCTGGTCGGCGCTTTTCTCCAGCAGTCAGGATACTTTTGTGGTTCCTGCGGACAGCGGCCTGGGCATTCTGCAAAACCTTACCGAAGAGCCTGCGGCGCTGGCGGATTACGCCAATGGAAAATATCTCTCCAGCGTGAAATCACGGGAGATGGATGATGCCAATCTGGACGACTTGCGCACCCAGCGTTACACCAGCATCGCTGACCTGGCCATCACGTCGCGGCTGGCTCGCCTGCCTGAGGTGATCCCCGATCGCTTTGTGATGCGGTTCGCGCGCGATTTGCGCATGGACGATCTGAGAAATGGAAATGCTATTTTGCTCGGCGCTATCCACACGGATCCCTGGGTAACTCTGCTGCAGCAGGATCTGAATTTCCAATTTGTGTGCGAGAAGCAGGTCAACGATTGCCGCATCGTCAACCTGCACCCCGCGGCAGGGGAACGCCCGACCTATGCCAGCCCGGCGCAAGATCCTTCGCAACAGACCTTCGCGGTCATCGCCTTTATCCCTAATCTAAGCCGGACCGGCCATCTGCTGTTGATCGGCGGCCTGAACATGGCGGGCACGCAGGCGGCTGCCGATATGCTGCTCGATTCGAAGAGTATTCAGCCCATCCTGCAAAGAGCAAGGCTTCCGGACGGCTCGCTCCAACCATTCGAGCTGCTGGTCGAGACCAGCAGCCTGGGCGCTGAGGCTCTGCCCTCCCGGATCATCGCGGCGCGCTACGATCCCTAGAGTTCGAGAAAACAATGCGTCGTCCTCAATCAGGCCAACAAGATTCCCAAACACCAACACTTGACTTGCTTGACTGCTCCGCAAGCGTATCGCAGTAAATCCGCTGATCCCCCTCCTCGAAGAAAATAGCCTCGCGACGATTGCCGCGCTGGGCCACTGGGAGGCTGCAAGTGGAATGGGCGTTTGCCGGGTACGCTGTGGCCGGGCTTCTCCTTGCAAACCGGATTCCCAGAAATAACAACTGACGAGGGCGGGCGAGCATCAGAAGTTCATGGCTCTTATGCTTGCTAATGACCGGCTCTACCTTGGCAACTATGCCCGACAAGAACTACTTGGTTAGGTTCAAAGAATCGAACTTAACCCCTCAACTCGTAAGGGCCGCGGCTGTCGAGATTCATGGGGAGCATCTCGTGTTCCGCCTATCTGGCGGCGAACTCTCTGCCCTGTTCCTGCTCGAAATCGTAAGGGACTGGGAGGAACTCGGGGTATAGGCGCGAAAGCCACGTTTGGCAGCCTGGTAACTTCAGTCACATCCAGCCAGGCGGGTTTCGCTCTGGCTTACGCTGAAGATTTGATTTAGAAGTGGATTCGCCGCTCCACATAAGTAACCCGCCTCCGCCTGTCTCAGCGCAGGGATCGTTCGCCTCAAAGATATGGCCAAAAGATCAACCAGCTCAGCTCATCGCGCCCGTACACTTTAGCTCCTCCCCCATAACTCGATCCCCTTCCAAAGCCGCATGGCAGGAGAAGGGTGGGGCGTCAATGGCAGTGTTCACGGCATTCGAGTTGAGGGGCGGCTGGATCCAGGGACTCGGCCGAATATATTTCAAAGAAATTCCGTTCAGAGGTGATTCCGTCCAAATTGCCAGCGCCGATACTGAGGAGGTGCGCTGGTACGAGGTTCTCGATGTAGAGCTCACGCCGGACGCCACCAGCACGGGCAATATTATCCTGATGATCAAAAGCTCAGATGCCTCAGACGTCGCTACCGGGGAGCGTATCTTTTCCTAGCTGAATGGCCCTCACCTAGTAGCTGAGGTACCAGGTATGCCGGCCGAGGACTTCCACGCCCAGCGTTCGCTCCTTCAAATCGACGACCGCATCCGGGTACGCTTCGATGAAATCAAGGGACTTGCGCAAACGCCTCCCGCGCTTGCCGGCGTCGTTCTACAATCCAGTCTGAAGACAGTCAATGGTCATCACACCGCAGAGTCGAGCGCGTGGCCCCGCGATTCACACTGAGAGGCTCATCCTAAGAGCATGGAAGGAAGAAGATCTCCCGCCGTTTGCCGCTATGAACGCAGATCCTCGAGTAAGGGAGTTCTTCCCAAATGTCTTAACAGCTGCTCAAAGCGATGATGAAGCCCGATGCTTCCAGCGGCGCTATCACCAAGAAGGTTTTTGTCTCTTCGCAGCCGAGTTGCGGACCAAGCGCACGTTCATCGGATTTGTCGGTATGCAGACGATGAACCTCCAAGTGCCGTTCCTTCGACAACCAATCGTCGAGATCGGCTGGAGGCTTGCTTTTCAGTTCTGGGGCAGAGGGCTGGCAACAGAAGGCGCAAGAGCAATCGTAGAGCATGCGTTTGATGTTGTTCACCTACAGCAAATTGTGGCCATCGCTGTGCCCCTCAATTTCCGTTCGAGGAATGTTGCAGAAAAGATCGGGATGCGGCATGTTCCCGAACTCGGCTTTGATCATCCACACGTTCCGGAGGGGCATCCACTCAGGCCTCACGTGTTGTACCAGATGAACAAGCAGGACTACGACAATCTGCCCAAAGAATGGAGCAGGCGGAAAGCTGGAAGCTCTGTCGATGAAACTGCGTCTTCATCCTGATTGAATGGTAGCCAAGCTTGCCACGGCCGATTTGGCCAACCAAAGGTTCTGTGCTCATTCTTCCGAATGCCAGACTAGTCCCCAGAACCGGCGCGTCCCGTACCACTGGGCCCGATCAGAGTTTCTAGTCCGTTCGCCATACCGCCGCTCCAGGTCAAGAAGGAGTGGCCGCCATCGTACTCGGAGTACCCAACAGGATAGCCCTTGGCGATCAGGGCATCCCTCATCCGGCGATTGGTGTCGATCTGCATGGACTGGCTCTCCATGAGACCGACTTCCAGATAGAACTGTAGTGGCAGCTTAGGAGACCTAAGAACCAGGTTCGTCAGCCATTCTGCTTCAGTGCTCCCCGCCGGCTTCCACCAAAATGATCCAGACAGGGAGATCACTTTGCCGAAGACCTCGGGGTGCTCAAGGCCGGCAAAAACAGCGGCAAGGCCACCCAGGCTGGATCCCGCTACGATCGTTCTCGCGGGCTGTGCGGTTGTCCCGTAGTTCTCACGAGTCCAAGGCACAAGCTCCTTAGTAAGGAAATCCACGAATTGGGCATCGCATTCGAGTTCCTTGGTGCGAATGCTTGGGACGGACTCATCCGTCATAACGGCAACCATTGGATGGATCTTTCCTTGCGCGATCAGCGTGTCGAGAAGTTTCGGAATCCACATGACATTCCGATCGCCATCGGACAAGACGAGCAATGGATATCGCCCATCGGCTCTGGTGAAGCCCGGCGGAGTGTAGATCCAGAGCTTTTTTTCCGCCTTTAGAGAGGCGCTCTGCAGTTGCTTTTCTTCCACCTTGCCTCTGGGGACTCCCTGCAGGGGCGAGTTCCAGACCAGGGGCCTGGCGCCGGACAGTTCGACGTAAGAGGACTCCGCCCCATAAGCGCCAAACGTCGTCGGGCAGTGAAGAGGGTTGAGGGGATCTACTTGCAGCATGGCGAGGCGGTCTCGCATGGCTTGGTCTCCCTTTAGATCATCGAACGATTGCAGCGAGTCGTTGGGTGAAAGGTTGTAGGCAAAGCGCGCATCATTGCGGACACGGTACGTTTTGTACCAGACGTCGGTGCCATCGAGATGCAGCATCCGATCCTTCGCCTGGAATCCAGCAACCCCATCGAAGATGACGACGTTACGCGTCTGGTCGTTGCCGTGCCAGAGGAAGGTCAAGAATGAGAAGTCCTTTTCGCCCGGGACCTCTTCAACTAGCGGCGCACCACTCTTGTGAACGGCGGTCCAAAACTTGTTCACGGCGGCGGCATCACCAGACTGGACTTGATGCCTTAGCTTCGCAATCGAAGCACTATCGTTCGGGCCAACAGCGGAATACGTGGGCATCTGTCCCGAGGCATCGGCCAGAATGGCCAGGATGACCAGCACTAGCTTGGCGAGCATACTGTTCCGAAGCTCCTGCAGCAGGATAGGGTAGATGTCTTAGCGTGCTGCCCGCGGCTAGGGCGCTGACATCACCAGGAGATCTGCGAGCTACCCGTAATTCAAAGATCATATTACCCGGATGACGATCTAGTTGAAGATCATCCGAGCTGCCGTAAACGTTCGACACCGACCTTGTCGGCTTTGACGGACCGTCTCAACTGATTGCAATTTCATTTCCCGGCTCGATGATTTGCAAGACAATTCCAAGCCGGTCAGCTGCTTGGAGGAACGTTCTTCCCGGATAGAATGAAACACTATGCTTGGTCGTATCCTTCTCGTCGCTATCGCTTTCCTCATCCCGGCGGGCGCTGCTGCCCAAGAGGACACCGGACCTGCCCCCGACGTCGAGGCGATCCATCACCTCATTGAACGGTATACTAAAGCCGTAGACACGGTCGACCTGAACCTACTCTCGCAAATTTGGTCTCACTCGCCGGAGGTGTCGTTTATCTATCCTCTGGGCGAAGAGCACGGCTTCGACGCCATCGAGCAGCATGTCTTCAAGAACGTCATGGGCGCCATGTTCTCGGCACGCGATCTAGAGACGCACGGCGGGGCGGTTCACGTGTATGGAAACGCGGCGTGGTCGGAATTCCACTGGATCTTTAGGGCGACAATGCGCAATGACGGATCGGCCGTGACGACCCATGGCGTCGAAACGCAGATCTACCGCAAACAAGGTAGAAAGTGGCGCCTGGTTCACGTCCACTACTCGGAGGATCGCGAGGTCGCCCACTGAGCACGTGGCAACGCACGTTGTCAGAAACTGAGTGGCCTAGGGGCATCCTTGACTGCATCGGAGAAGGCTGAGCGGGCGCTCAACTCTTCCCCGATCGGGTCGGTACTTCGTGGACTACCTGGTCACTCGCCGCCGTGCGCGCCATCGCCAAATCGCAGCGTGGCGTTGTGGAACTCGAGTTCGGTCAAGAATGTTTTGTTTTCCTTGACGTCTGTCATCTCAGCTTCCATATCGTTTCGTCCTTCGACGATATGTGCGGGAATGGTTTTGGTCCATGTTCCGTTGGTGAACGTTACCTGCACATTGGGAGCTGTCCCGGTCCATTCGACCTTGTAGGCCCCCTTGGGCAGTTCGGTGGTTCCTACCGTTACATCGTTGTCGATTACGACGTGGGCAGAGTTTTTGGAGGCGGCGTTCGCAGCGAATGGAAGGAAGGCGAGGATGAAGGTAAAAGCCAGGACTCGTTTCGTCATGTTCTATCTCCTTAATCTGCTTCCGCTCTTCGACTGTTTCAAGAAGCATTCTCCCAATTAGAACCGTACCGCTGCGCACTCAATCTTAATAATTGTTAAGCTCGCGACACCCCGCTTATCCGCCGAATGGCGCAAGCCTATCTCACAAAACAATTAGCCACTCAGACGGAGATGGGCTTATCCAGGGTTTTATTCGCCCACTTCTCTCTGGAGGGTTGACGCGGCAGCACGATTCGTACCTTAAGGCCTGGCTTTGCGTTTTCGGCTGTGATGGTGCCTTGGTGTATCTGAACCGCCCGCATCGCGATCGACAGCCCAAGCCCAATTCCACCGCTGTTGGTATCGCGCGATTCTTCCACGCGGAAGAACGGCTTAAATATCTGAGAGAGCAAATCTTCAGAAACCCCGGGCCCATGATCGCGAATTTCGACGATCGAGGCATCGGTAGTTTCCGCCAACGTCACCTCGACAGCTGAGTGAGATGGTGAATAGCGAATCGCGTTTCTCAGCACATTGGCGAAAGCGCGGCGCAGCAGCTCCGGGTCTCCCCAAAACGGCCGCTCCAACTGGCCGCTCACCTGAAGCTTGCATTCCCGCAACTCCGGGGCCAGCCGTTCTTCGCTGAAGATGTCGTTCACCATTTGCTCCAGATTTACGATTTCAAATTTTCTGGCTTCAGGATCGCCCTCGGCTCGCGTGATTTCCACGAGCTCAGAGACCATGGACGTAATTCGGTCCACGTCACGGTCAATACGATCCAGGGCGTAGTCCCGATCGGGCGAGCTCCTCGCGAGCCTCACGGCAAACTTGAGCCGGGCGAGTGGCGATCGAAGCTCATGCGAGATGTCAGCCAGCAGTCGCCGCTCGCTTATGAGCAGGCGCTGCAAACGCTCCGCGGTTTCATTGAAGGCCCGGCCCAGGTAACCAATCTCATCGCGGCGGCGGGTATGCCAGCGGGCAGAAAGGTCGCCGCGGCCAAATCGCTCTACAGTTGCCGTCAGATTGCGGATCGGCGATACCAGCCATACCGCCGCAGCCCAGCAGAGAATTCCCGTAGCCCCTATGACCAGCAGGTAGTAGGGAAAGAATTCCCAGGGATGAGGCCGGGTGGGTGGGAGGGCGATAAACCAGTACGCGCCATCCGCCGCTCTACGGCTGATTACCAGCTTGCCTGCGCGGCGTTGGCGTCCTTCCACCGCTCCAGCCCCGGGGATCAAGTTCGATAGATCCTGGCCGGAAACGACATCTACCCCCGCGGAATTCAGGAGATAGTGCGAACCACCAAAGATCCGGTTCGCAAGCTGCATATAAGCCGAGACAGCGGCTGGGCCGCCATGATCCAGTGCCTTCCGGGCCTCTTCCAACTGTAGCTCGTCGGTTCGTTCGAAGGTCCGGTAGAAGGTGTTGCGCTCGATCTGCCTCGAAATGGCGAGAAAGACCACCAGAGACAACGACAGCGTTCCTGCCATTGCGAGCAGGATTCCCACGTAGAGAGATCTCATAGAGTGCCCCCGTTCGGCGATTCTCTAGATATTTTGCGCATGATGTTATGGCCTGGCGCGCTCCTCAATAGCACTTACCTCTCCGTGCTTGTAAAGACATAACCGACGCCCCGAATGGTACGAATCAAGGTATGACCGGATTCAAGCTTCTTGCGCAAGCGGCTGATGTGTACGTCGAGCGATCGATCCGACGGAGTTGGTTTGCGTTCGAACAAACCCTCTGTAATCTCGTCGCGAGATACGATCCGGCCGGCCGAGCGAGCCAGCAAATCGAAAATGTCGAACTCCATTGCAGTCAAATCTACCAGGTGCTTGCCCTTCCACACCTCGCGCCTGTTCACATCGATACGGATCTCTCCAAACCTGGTGGCTGCGTCGTTCAGATGATGGGAGCCGGCGATTCGCCGAAGGACCGCACGGATGCGCGAGAGGAGCTCATCGGGATCGAAAGGCTTGACCAGATAGTCATCCGCACCTTTGTCCAGACCTTCGATTCGATCGCTGCGATGAGTCCGAGCGGTCAACATGATGACCGGGACCGCACTCTGACGACGGATCTGGTGCAACAGAGTGAAACCATTGATTTGAGGCAACATCACATCAAGGATCACCAAATCGTATTGGCCCTCCAAAGCGCGGGCGAGGCCGTCACGGCCGTTGTGAACGGCTGTCATCTGGTGGCCGTTCTCCGCGAAAAACTCCTGCATCATGGCGCATAACTCTGCATCGTCGTCGATGAGTAGCAGCGATAACTTCCTGGATCCGGGCGATGTACCTGTGGCCGCCATTTCCTAAACCTATCGGCGAACTTCCCTCTTGCACACAAGTTTACGTCAGAGCTGCAATGGCGTGAGATGGGCTTAGCGCAATACCTCCCATTTCAGAATTCGCTCCATGACCGGTTGCCAGTATCTCTCTGCAGCCGTCAGATATGGCTCATTGTGTGCAAGCCCTTCCACAACGATCAGCTCACCCCACGAACCGCACGCCTTCGTGATTCTACGCGGCATATCCAACGGAAACAGCCGGTCGCTATCGCTATGTACCACCCACACCGGCATCTGAACCTGGGCGATCGTGCTAACGGTCACCCAAATATCCGGCACAATACAGGTGAGCCATCGGGGGACCCCAACCGCGTAGGCCGCTTCGCGAAAGGAATCAAACGCTTCGCACAGAAACAGTCCCCTAACCGGCGGATGAAGCGCTCCTGCCCCATGCGCCGCTATACCGCTCCCCAGCGAAAATCCGAGCACAAAAACCGACGCTGAAGACCCAACCCGACGCCGCAGTTCGGCGTATGCTGAGACCAGGTCTTCATTGAAATATTCCGCGCGCACCGGCCCTGAACTTTTTCCATAACCTGAGTAGTTGAACACCAACGACCCGATTCCATGATCGTGAAACAGTGCCTGGACCCCGCTCCAGTGCTCAACGGTTTCGCCTATGCCGTGGCACAGCAGCACCGTAGGCCCACAGTCGGCGGCAGGCAGATACACACATGCCAGTTTCCGTTTTCCGCTGGCAACGAAGAACTCCTCTCGCGCGTCATGCCGCGGTAGCCGCTGGGTTACGCGGAGTAAACGGTCGCGAAACATCAGGCCACTACTCACAGCCGTCAGCATCCACGACAGAGATCGCGACCTCCACTGTTTCATCTCCATCGCCGATTCATCGATTTGCTATTGCCGGCGATTCCAGTGATCGGCAAAGATCTTCGCAATGGTATAAATGCTTTGCATCGGATTCGCGCCCACAGATGTGGGGAAGACGCTGCCATCGACGACGTAGAGTCGCTCAGTTCCCCAGACGTGAAAATCCTGGCCAACCACACTGTTCCGCGGGCTCGCGCCCATCTTATCTGTTGCCTGCATGTGGGCGGACGTGACGATGGATCGGTTCGCGGTGAAGGTGAGGTTCCTCTCGACCAACTCTGCCTGGTCCGGAGAGGTGAGAACCTGGGGCTGCAAGGCGATATCGAGTGCACGCTGCGGTCCGCTTGCCTGGCTCCCAAGAATATCTTCTGTAGTTGGCAGGTAGACCTCTTTTGCCCCGGCCTTGAACATGACTCGGATCGCCTCCGCGATGCCCGCGGCAAAGCGCTTCTTGTCAGACTCAGAAAGTGTGTAGTCGATCTGGGGGGAGCCGCTTTGGTCGAGCACAACGCGATTGTTGGCCTGCGGCGTATCGATCAGCATGACCCCAAAGCCGGCCAGGTCCCTAAAGGACTGGATCATCTGGAAGGAGTGCAGCGCGGGCCCTGGACTCATCAACGCCGCATAGAGCGGCTGGTCTGCCATTGACTCGAGCGCGTAGCCACGATCGACTAACCGGTCATCGACATAAACCGATGCCTCGGTGCCGGTGAGAGCGTCGATGTGGTGGTCGAAGCGACCCATGATCGGCATGGATGGATGGAGCACGACCCCGCGACCAATCCAATCATTTTTGACTCCGCTGCGCAAAAGCACCGTCGGTGATCCCAGCGCCCCGGCGGAAAGAATCACGATCTTCGCGTGAACGGTAAAAATTTCTCCTGCAGGCAGCTTCAGGCCATTGGGGTCGGGGATGGCGCCGGCGAGCGGTATGGCCGGCCTCATCTGCACCTCCACGCCAACAGCACGCTGCCCGCCACCACTCTGTTCGAAGAGCACCCGCCTGACATCGGCATCCGGCATCATCCCCAGAGGGTTGGTGCTGTCTTCGAGAGCTGCGATCAGCAATTGGCTCTCAGCCGAACGCTTGTCTGTCACCGGCGAGGGAGATTTGCCGGGAGCATAGGTATTCAAGCTGTAGAGTTTAGGGTGCAGCCCTGACAATCTGGCCCCGTCCCACAACGCGCGATTGTTGGAGTTGATCTCCGCCTCCGACAGGGTGCGGGTGCCAATCTCCCGCTTCACCCACTCATACCCCTGCGCCAGTTCGGGCTGAGTGAACTCATCGGCCGCAATCTGGCCGGCCTTGCGCCAAGCTTCGATCTTTGTCTGAATGGCCAGGGTTGTCGGCGCGAAGCACAGGTCCACATTCACCTGCGATCCACCGCCCACGCCCATACCATTTCGTATGCGGATGTTCCCATCCATCGAGGTGCGGGTGTCGATCAGGTCGTCGATCAGCCGGGTTTCCATGGAGCCCGGTATGACAAACGATCCGCGCTCCAGCAACAGGACGCGCTTCCCGCCCTGCCGCAACTCATGCGCCAACACTGACCCCGCTGGGCCACTCCCCACGATCAGCACATCGATCGGGTGGCCATCCTTCTCTTCAACTTCCTTCTTCACGCTGTTGTAGACCAGACGCGTGGGCGGGAGAAGCGGCATGTTCGCTCTCAAGAATTCCGGCGGCGCGTACAAGTCCAGTTTGATTCCAGTGAGCTGTTCCTGGATTGCACCATAGCCTTTGACGACGTAGAAATTACGCACCGCCGCTGCCAGCCGGCGAGGCGCATTGTCGGAACATTGCTGCATCAAAAGGAGCACCCGTTGGCGTTCGTCCCTATTGAGCGCTGCAAATGATGTTGTGCCAGCCGGCTGAATAACCTGCGCAATCTCACATGTGCTGCCGAAGCTCGGCAGATCTGCGAAGGGCTGCACCAATTGTCGAAACGCCGGCAAACTACCGGCTTGCTGCCAGATGGCATCCCGCGCCGCTATCAACAGCCCGGTTGTCCTGGGATCGTTGGGGAGATCGTCCACCGGCAAGAAAGAGGCAAACAGCGCATCATGAACCGCGTGCAGCCTGGTTTCAGGACCTGGCTCTGATTGTGCGGGACCAGTCACCGCGCTCTGGCCGCCGGATCCGATGCTCGCAACAAGCAGGGCCGCACAGGCCAGCCGGCAAGACCGCCAACTAAGTACTCGCATGCGCGGAATTATACCTTCGATCTCTCATACTCCTGCTATAGGATGACAACCATGACCCGAAGCTTTACCACAATACAGAAATGCGCTTTCGGCTTCGCCTTGCTCTTTCTCGCGGTTTATTCGCTCGACTATGTGCCGGGCATAATGGACTCTAACGGCAAGATGTTCGGCCTGTTCTCGATGACCACCTTTGTCGATATAGGCCACCTGGGTCTGGGCACACTGGCTCTCATCAGCGGATTTGTGGGTCCCAGAACCGCACGCGTCTACTTCTGGTTCCTCGGTTTCTTCTACGCGGCCGACGTGATCACCTACGTGATCCGGCACCTGCATCTCATCTCGCCCGTGACCAACCTATTGGTAAACATGCCGCACATGCTGGTTTCGATAGCGGCTTTCCTTATCGCAATCCACGTAGGCAAACAGAGAGCGGATGGCACGATCCCGCGTGCGTAAGATCCTTCTCCGCCTGGTATGCGGGCTGGCATGCATGGTGATCCTCGGCCTCGCGACTCTTATCGTTTTCACTACTCACTGCCGTCGAACCCAGCTTCTCTTCAGCCCAACTCCTGAGGCTCTCCGTCATCCGGATCAGGCCGCAGGAATCAGACATACCGCGCCCCGAGGTGGACACGTTCTACACCTACCCCGAGTGGTACATCGTATGGAGCTATCAATCGAAGGCCGACTATCAGCGCAATCATCTTCCCTCTGGATACTCTTACTTCGGCGACATCGGCCAATTCTGGCAAGCGTACTGTTGCGTTTACTCGGCGACTCGCGCCAACTATCCATTCCCGGCCGGCGACCACATCATGCTTGCCGTCATCGGCTCCTCCTTCTCGTCGGAGTACTCCCTGAAAGGCCTGTACGAGGAAACTGCAGGCCGGCTTAGCGAATGGACAAGCCATCATCAGCCCGTGGCTGAAGATGGCTATGCAGCCCAGGTGGCAGAGAGCTACGCTGCCTTCGTGCACATCCGCCCGTTTTACGAGTTCTCGTTCGCGCGCGCACTGCGGGGCTTGTGGAGCAACACGCCCTTCCGCACCACTCACCTTGTTCGCACCATCGAACGCCGTGCGTGGCTCACTCTCGATTACTCGGTTGAAGCCGTGTACTGCGAACTTATCGAGCTGGCAACGCACGCCACCTACGGCTTCGAAGATACAACTACCGGCGCGTGGGTCGAGTTTCCCGTCTCAGACAACACACTCATTTCCTCCCCGATGACGTCCGTCAGAATTCTCCGCGATCTTGGAAAGAACCAAGCCATCGCGGAGATTCCTCGCTACCAGGAATTCACGACCGCAGCGCTGGCTCTCATCCATGATGGCGTCCGCTTCCGGCAGATCGCCGGCAATGATCTCATCGTCATCTCGGCGATTGGCCCGAGCGGCTGGACGAACAGCATACCCAATCTCCAGTTGCTTTTGGCTCAGCCGTTGTTGACCGACCCGGGTAATACCCGCATTGTTCTGCTATGTCGCGTTCCCGAACTTCACAACACTTTGCCGATACTAGAGCGTCAGGGGCTGAAGATAGAACACCTTTACGACTACTAGTCCTGGTTTGGCATGAAATCTGCGTTCGCTGAACCGATCGCCGATGATTTGGAACCGCTGAGCTAACGTCGTTCGCTCATGTTCTCTTGTGGATCGAGGGGCCGCTGGTCCGGACCGACGCACACGAATAGGTCGGTACTTCCGTACGCGAAATTCTAGCTGCCCACGGCCACATCGGTCGTGGAGCGAAACCCCACCGCCCAAGCCTCACGCGCGGTAATGTGACCTGACGATGCGCAGTACGTGTCGGGAGTGCCGGTGAGCTGATGTTCCGGCTGACCGCATTTGAAGACTGAGTACCAACCTCCGAAGTTGCCCCGTTCGACTCCTGACTCAGGCGCACAAATCGCATTAACCGCAGGTTAATGCTTCGTTTTCAATGGGTCCAAAATAGGGAATCTGACTGCTTGAGATGTGTCCCTGCCTACTGTGCCACCGGACCCAGGCGTTTGGTGAGACGAACTTCTATCTCCTGGAAAAACTTCTGGAGGTCGGCGAAGGTCACAGCCGGATCGTTGTTGTAATCGGCGAGGTGGGTCTTGTATTTCAATTCCTTCGGATCCATTTCGCTTATTACCGCGCGCGCCTCTTGCATCACAGCACCAGAGTTGCCGGGTACCTCTCTCGACGCCATCCTAATCGCGCAATAGAGGCTGACGGTATTCGTCTGCGTCTCGCAATTCCGGTCGTCATGGCGATTCCATTTCGCCGGTGAATCGAGGATGTCTCGCGCACGTTGCAGCACTTCGATATCGCCCTGGGTGACTGGCCTCGGCTTCGCGGTCGCCGACGCAGGTGTTGTCGTTACTATGGGCTGTCCGGCGAGACGCTTGGCGATATGATCCTGCAAGACGTCGAAGAATTTCTGGACATCCGCAAATGTTGTTGTTGGATCGTTATTGTAGTCCCTCAGCCAGTGCTCGTAGTAGTTCACGTTCGGAGCGATCTCCTCGATCACGAATCGTGCTTCCTGCATGGCTGCGCCTCGATGGGCAAAACTCCCGGCCTTCTCCGTCGTCGCCTTTTCCAAAGCGCAGTAGAGGCTGAATGTTTTCGCCGTTTCCGGACAAACGCGGTTATCGGCTCGATTCCACTTTGCGGGTGAGTCCAGAATTTCCCCGGCCCGCCTAACTATCTCTAGATCGACCTTGGCTACTTGAGGCCTGGCATCCGAATCGTCGGACGCACGTTGAGCCTTGACCGGCATGATAAGTGTTACGAACAAGGTCGTGATTAGAACTGCGGGAAATATTCGCACGGCAAGCGCTCCTATTTCCGGTATGCCACCGGCTGGACTCCAACGACGCGCCAGAATAGTTCCAATATACTATTGCCAACCTAGTATCGTAAAGACTACCATCACTGCATGGTGAAGAAACCCGAATACCGCGATCTGTTCCCCGGCGCACTGGAATTGATGATTCTCAAGACTCTGAGCCGGAAGCCGATGCACGGATATGCCCTCGCGCAGCGAATCAAGGAGATTTCAGACGATCTTCTCCAGATTGAGGAGGGGTCCTTGTATCCGGCTTTACAGCGCATGTTGAAAGCCGGCTGGCTGGAATCGGAAATGGGTCTATCAGCGAGGAACCGTCCGGTGCGAATCTTCAAGCTGACCCAGGCGGGCAGAAAGCATCTGGAGCAAGAAATCTCGAGCGTCGAGCAGATGTTCGCCGGAATCAGCCGCGTGCTTGCACTGGCAAGATCATAGGACTTCTCAGATGCTCAAAGAGATATTTACTCGCCGGCGCCGGTATGAGGAACTCTCGGAGTCGATCCACGAACACCTCGAAGAAAAGATTGCCGGGCTGATGGATGACGGCATGACGCGGGAAGAGGCGGAACAATCTGCCCGTCGCGAGTTCGGCAATGTGACGCTGATCGAGCAGCGGAGTCGCGAAGTCTGGCAGTGGCCCCGGCTCGATTCTCTGTGGGCGGATACCAAATACGCGTTGCGCCGGTTGAGGGCGAGTCCTGGCTTTACGGCCATTGCCCTGCTCACACTCGCCCTTGGCACCGGAGCCAACACCGGCATTTTCACCCTTCTCGATGCGGTACTGTTGAAATCCTTACCCGTGCCCAATCCCGAGCAACTCTTTATCGTGAAACAGGGCAATCACCCCGCGGATAAGAGCCGCTTTCCTTATCTTTTCTTTGATCACGTAAGCCGGCAGCTTCCGGAGACAGCATCCATCGCTGCCACGAGCTGGCCTGACGATTTCTACGTCAGCATGGCGAAAGGACAGCCACAGCCCACACAAGGGCAGCTCGTCTCGGGCAACTACTTCCAGGTATTCGAGACCTACCCAGTGCTCGGTCGTTTGCTGACTCCAGCTGACGACGAGAAGCTTGGCGGCAGCCCCGTGGCTGTCATCAGTTATGGCTATTGGCAGCGCCAATTCGGGGCTGATCCCGCTGTGGTCGGCCGCAAACTCGCAGTGAACCGCGTTCCAGTCACCATCGTCGGGGTAGCACCACGAGGGTTTTTCGGGTCCCGTGCCGGAACTCAGCCGGCGTTCTGGATACCTCTGAGCATGCAGTCTGTTGTGGGCTATCACGACCACTACAACGACTTTGGTGGGGCACAACCACTGAAACCATGGATTCCGCAGGCCAATATCAACTGGCTGCTCCTGGTCGTGCGCGTCAAGTCTGCCCGTGGCCGTTCCTCAGGTAATGACCGTCCTGAATCAGCAATACAGGAGCAATCTCCAATCCCTCATGCAGTACTTCTCTGATCCCGAGCAGCGGGAGGGGATGCTGCGGATTCGCCTCACCCTCGAACCGGGGCAGCGCGGATTCGCCAACCTCAAGGAGCAATTTGAGCAACCGCTCCTGCTCCTGATGGCCATGGCGGCGATCGTGTTGCTCATCGCCTGCGCCAACATCGCGAACCTGCTGTTGGCCCGCGCCGCTGCGCGCCAGAATGCTCTCGCCGTGCAGCTTTCCATCGGAGCGGGCCGCACGCGTCTCATCCAGCAAATGCTCGCCGAGTGCCTGTTGTTGTCTATCGGGGGAGGAGTTCTCGGGATCGCGGTGGCATATGGGTGCGCCACAGTCCTGCCTCGCTGGGCCTCCGCAGGAAAGACGACGATTCCACTCAATCTAGCGCCGGACGCGCGCATTCTCGCCTTCGGCCTAATCCTCGCAGTGGCTACCGGTGTTCTCTTCGGACTCGCTCCCGCTGTTGCACAGCGCAAGCGTCGATCCGGTATCCATGTTGAAGACCGGCGTTCAGTCGATCACAGGAAGTGACAGAGCTCGCCGCTGGTCCGTGCGCAAAATGCTTGTGGCGGCTCAGGTCGCGCTCTCTCTTCTTCTACTCGTCGGGGCCGGAATGTTTCTCCAGACGCTTCAGAACTACAGCCGCCTCGATCCCGGCTTTGACCGCGACCACCTCCTCAACGTCCAGATCGACACCCATCTTGTGAATTACCAGATCGGTGATTTTCCCTCGCTTTACCAGCGCCTCACCGATCGAATGGAGGCCATCCCTGGAGTGCGCTCAGCCAGCATCACCAGCTGTTCACTGGTCGCTGGATGCCATGACTCGAGCGATGTAGTCGTCACCGACGGCAGCGGACGAAGAATCGCTCGGGGCAATGCTCAAGTCAACTCCGATTTCGCTGAATTACTTTGCCACTACCGGGATTCAGCTTTTCCGAGGAAGAGAATTCGCGACTACCGACGATGGCTCCGCACCAAAGGTCGCCATCGTCAACCAGACTTTCGCGCAGCGCTACGTTGGAAACCAGAACCCTATCGGCCTGGAATTCTCCTACGCGGACAATGAAACAAACCGCTATCAAATCATAGGCGTCGTATCGGATGCGCGGGTGAACGATATCCGTGAGACCGCCCCGCCCATCATTTATTTCCCGATTGCCCAAAACCTCGGCAACATCGACGGACTCGAAGTCCGCACCGCCGCCGATCCTCACTGGGTCGCTGCACAGGCTCGCCAGGCAATCGCTGATGTAGATCCCAGGATCCCCATCGTGAATGTTGCAACTCTGAACGAAGAGGTGAAGGACAATCTTACCCAGCCGCGCCTCATCGCCCGGCTCACCACTATCTTCGGAATTCTGGCATTGACCTTGGCCTGTCTCGGGCTTTACGGAGTCATGTCCTACACCATGCAACGCAGAACGAGCGAGGTCGGAGTTCGTCTTGCCTTAGGTTCTACACGGCCTGCAGTTATTAGGTTGGTGATCCGTGAAACGCTGTTGCTGGCCGGATTTGGCGCAGTGATTGGGCTGGCGATGGCTATTGCCGGAATGCACATGGCGAGCGAGTTTTCTGTTTGGCCTCTCGCCCGGCGACCCGCCAATCATTGCCCTGGCTACGGGTTTACTTCTGCTGGCATCCGCGGTTGCCGGATTCGTTCCCGCATGGCGGGCTACGCATATCGAACCGGTCAAGGCCCTACGAAGCGAATAGGGGAAGCTCGATGAACTGGCTCAAACAACTCTCTACCCGTCGTCGCCGCTACCACGAACTCTCCGAGTTGATAGGTCAACACCTCGACGAAAAGATTGCCGACCTGATGGATGGCGGCATGACCCGCGAAGAAGCGGCACAGACTGCGCGCCGTGACTTCGGCAACGTGACGCGGATTGAAGAGCGCAGCCGCGAGGTATGGCAGCGGCCGATGATTGAATCCGTTTGGGCAGACATGAAATATGCTGCGCGCCAGATGCGCAAATCGCTAACCTTCTCCCTTACCTGCGTGCTGACGCTTGCGCTTGGCATAGGAGCGAACACTGCCATCTTCAGCATCATCAACACCGTTCTTCTTCATCCTCTGCCGTACTACAACCCCAGCCGCCTGGTTCTCGTCTCCGAGAACCTGCCCCAGGAGGGTAGCAGCGACGTGGGGGTTGCGGCTCAAGAGTATCTTGACTACCAACATCAGAACGATGTGTTCTCCGCAGTTGCCGCCTTCGAGACCAACGGATTCAATCTCAGTGGCACCGGTCATCCCCAACGTATTAACGCCGCACTCATTTCCGCCACTGCCCTTCCGCTGCTGGGCGTTACGCCGGAACTTGGCCGCAACTTTACCTCGGAGGAAGATCAGTACGGTTCCAACCATGTCGCTATTTTGTCGCACGCACTGTGGCAAAACCAGTACGGGGCCGATCCAAGCGTCCTCGGCAAGACCATCCACCTCGACGAGACGCCCTATACCGTGGTCGGGGTCATGCCCGCGTCCTTCCGCTTCCCGCTCGATGCCGCGCCCCCCTCGGAACGCGCTAGCCTTTGGCTGCCAATGGCGTTTACCCCTGCTGTTCTCGATCCCAACAACCGCACCATGGAGTTCGGCGTGGGATTCATCGGACGCCTGAAACCTGGTGTCGCGCCGCAACAGGCACAGAGCGATATGAATCAGATTGCCGACCGTTTCATGCGGCAGTACGGATATACAGGAACTATTCGCGTGGTACCCCATGTTTATCCTTTTGCCGCACACTCCGTCGAAAAGGCCCGCCCACTGCTGATTCTGCTTGCTGCCTCCGTACTTTGCGTGCTGCTCATAGCCTGCGCCAATGTCGCTAACCTGTTGCTGGCGCGCGCCAGCGCTCGCACCCACGAAATGGCCCTCCGCACTGCTGTTGGCGCGACGCGTCCGCGCCTCATACGGCAATGCCTGGTGGAGAGCACGCTTCTGGGCTTTCTCGGCTCCATCGCCGGAGTCTTACTTGCCGTCCTGCTGATCTCAGGAATTAAGGATTTCGGTCCATCAAGCGTGCCTCGCCTACAGGATGTAGCCATTCACCCAGTGGTTTTGCTATTTACCCTTGCGCTCTCGCTGGTTACCAGCCTTTTCTTTGGATTTGCGCCCGCACGGCGTCTTTCTGGTGTTTCGCCGCAGTCTTCGCTGCGCGCCGCCACACAGGTTGGCTCCGATCGCAGCAGCCAGCGTCTGCAAAATTTTGTCGCGGCAACTGAGATTGCTCTCGCTCTTGTGCTCCTGATTGCCGGAGGCCTCCTGCTACGCAGCTTTGGCCGCCTCCTCGACTCGCCGTTCGGATTTGATCCGCAAAACGCCTTCGTCGTTCGCACCATCTTCGATCATGTCCGTTACCCCGACCCACTCAAGCGGGACTCCGTACAGAAGGAATTGCTCGACCGGCTCTCCCATCTTCCGGGGGTCAATGCCGTTGCCGAGGCGAGCCATTTGCCCCTCAGCGGTTCGCGCCGGATTGGCTTTCGCCTGGAGCGTGCGGCACCCGACGATTTTCATTGGGCGGAGAACTCACTTGTCAGCCCCGGCTATTTTCATGCCATGGGCATCGCTCTTATCGAAGGCCGTGACTTCACATTAGAAGATCGCCGTGACTCCCCGCCTGTCGCCATCATCAGTCAGACACTGAGCCGCCAGTATTTTCCCGGCCAGAATCCGATCGGGCAACGATTCCAGTGGGGCGACCGCGCCATGTTCAGGATCATTGGCGTCGCCGGCAATGTGCATATCTCATCACTGGATGCTGCTGCTCCGCCCATGATCTACAACGACATGTTCCAGATCGAAAGCGGAGCCAGTGGAATAACGGCTTTTATTCTTCGCGGTCAGCTTGCCGGTCCCGGACTTCTGGCTGCAATCCAACAGCAGATCTGGTCGCTGGACAGGGAGCTGCCACTCTACGAAGCGACGACTCTGCAGGCGCTGATTTCGGAATCGCTCGCCCAGCGCCGTTTTACCATCGTTCTGCTCGGCAGCTTCGCCGGCATTGCCCTGTTGCTTGCCTCCATCGGCATCTTCGGAGTCATCTCTTATCTCGTTGCCCAGCGTAACCGCGAGTTCGGGGTCCGCATGGCCCTGGGAGCCAATCGTTCCCAGATCGCCCATCTGGTACTCTTGCGCGGAGCCAGAATTGCCATGATCGGGTGCCTCTGCGGACTTATTCTTTCTATCTTTGCCTCACGCCTTTTGCTTACGAGTCTCTACCGAACCAACTGGTATGACCCGGTTACGCTTTGCCTCGTACCAGCTCTCCTCTTTGCAGTGGTCTTGCTCGCCACCTGGCTGCCCGCACGCCAAGCTGCCAAAGTAGACCCCATGCAGGCACTCCGGGGCGAATAACGGATGCGGGATAATGAACCCACAGCAAAAATGCGACTTTCGCATGGCACAATCCAGGGCTCATTCCTTGCCGAGTGTTCTCCTCATCATCTGTGCATAATCGCGGTCGAGGAATCCGACGCGGAAGAGAAAGTCGCCAAAAGACCCCAGGTAGACCGGGAATCTCTGTCGATTCAATTGGAAAGAGTAGGTCCAGCGTACGTGCGTACGCCCGTCACCGAGGTCGGTGCGGACATCATGACCCCGCTTGGTAGCCACACATGCACCTCGACCCAACCATCCAGTTCATCTTGGGCCAGCTCAGCGGAGCGGCGCTTTCCAAGGACGTTAAATCAGAGGTGAGCAAGGCGGAGAAGGCTCTCGTCAAGGCCGTGACCAAGGAAGAATACGACCAAATTCCCAACATTTATTCCTACCTTCGCCAGTTGAGCAAGGAAGCTACGGCCAGAACGGCGCAAGAGGCTAAAGCGCGGAAGGCGAAACGAGCAGCGAAGAAGGCGCCGGCGAAGAAAGCCGCCAAAAAGGCTCCGGCCAAGAAAGCCGCAAAGAAAGCCCCCGCGAAAAAGGCCGCGAAGAAAAAATCCGCGAGGAAATAGCATAACTGGCTACTCGTAGAAGTGAGGCTAAAATCCCGGCTCGCCGTCAAGTTGCCGGATAGCCGACAATGCGGGAGTTGGGAGTTGTTACGATTGCCTCCAAAAATCCACTTCACCAGTGGTTCGCTATGCGTCTCTCAGGGCAATCATTGGGTCCACTTTCGTCGCGCGCCGGGCTGGAAGGTAGCTGGCTAGAACGGCAACGGCAAGCAAAAGCAGAGGCACGATCAGAAACACAGCCGGATCATGCGGGCGAACGCCATAAAGCAAACTTGCCATCATGGAAGCAGTCGATGCAGAAACAACCACACCGGCAACGATTCCCACACCAGCAAGCGCGACACCCTTGCGTAAGAACAGTTTCAGAATGTCGTCCCGCCGGGCGCCCAGGGCCATGCGGAGACCAATCTCGCGGGATCTTTGCCCGACCATATAGGCCAGCAAGCCGTAAATTCCAATGGAAGCCAGAAGCACCGCCAGTCCAGCAAATCCGCCCACCAGGTCGGCAGAAAAACGGCGTGAAGCCAGTGACCGATCAAGGACGTCGTTCATAGAAGAAACATTAAATACCGGCAAGCCGGGATCAATGCTCTGGATTTCATGCCGAATCTGTGGTTCGAGCAGGGTCGCGGGCAGAGACGTCCGCAACACCACGCTCACTTGCTTGCTGGGGTCTTGATAGGTCGAAACATAGATATGGGGAACGCCATCGATGTCGAGACCGTCACTCTTGATATCCTTAATAATACCCACGACGGTCGTCCATGGCTTGGTAGGGTCTTGTGCGAACCGCACTCGGCGGCCCAGCGGATCGCGATCCGGCCAATACTTACGAGCGGTGCTTTCATCAATGATGGCCACCAGCGGTTTGCCGTCTTCATCGCCCTCGGTGAATGAGCGGCCGCGTAGGAGCGTCGCCTGGAACACCTTAAAATAATCAGAGCTTATCCGAATTCTCTCGGCGCGCAGATCCTGCGCGGACTCGACCGGTCTATCTTCAATCGCGAAGCTTTCAGTCTCTAAGCCACCGACCGCGCTGGGGTTGCTATTGGTGGTCGGTAGAGTTGAGGTGATTGCGGCGAGTTGCACTCCCGGAATTGCCTTCATGCGCCGCAGCAACTCACGATCAAAGGTGGCCTTACCGGGAATACCGAGATACGGATCCGTCTTCGGATCGTTGGGAACTCCTAGCCACGTATTTGCCGTGACAACTTGAGTTGGATTAAAGCCCGGATTTTCCTGCAACAGGTCCCGCAGCGTACGCAGCAGCAAGCCGGCTCCCACCATCAGTATGACGGCAAATGCCAGTTCAGAGACGATTAGAATATCCCGCAATCGGCCGGTCTTAGTGCTGTAGCCAGAACCGCGACCGCCTTCACGAATTGCCGAGGAAAGAGCGACTTTTGCCGAATGAAGCGCTGGAGCAAGTCCAAACACTAAGCCGGTAAGAATGGAAATCAGCAGAGCGAACGCCAGTACCACCCAGTCGATTCGTACTTCGTTGAGCCGGGGAACGTTCGATGGCACAAAGCGCAGGATGAAGCCTAAAGTACCCACTGCGGTTGCGATTCCCGCGGCACCACCGATGAGCGACAGCAGCATGGACTCGGTCAGCATCTGGCGCACCATGCGGCCGCGGCTCGCCCCCAGCGCTAACCGCACCGCCATCTCTTGTTGTCGCCCCGAAGCGCGCGCCAAGAGGAGATTGGCAATGTTCAACGATACGATGAAAACGATTAGAATTACCGCACCCAGTAACACCAGCAGCATGGGCCGAACCTTGCCTACCAAAGTTTCTTGCAATGGTTGAATCTCAATTGTCCATTGCGCCCGCGGCGGATAATCGGTGGGAAAGTCGTGGCGTAATTGGGCAGCCATGGCAGTGAGCCGCGCCTGAGCCTGCTCCAGTGTCAGGCCAGGCTTAAGTCGTCCGATTCCAGATACTAAAACCCGGTTACCACGTATTGGCGGGGGAAAGGGATCTGCGCTGAATCCGCCGGCGCCAAACACTTCCACGTCGCCGGAAGTCGTCGGTCCAGGATGGCGAAATCCGCGTGGCAGAACCCCAATAATTGTAGCGGGATCACCGTCGAGCCGGATGGTACGGCCGAGAACATTCGGATCGGCGCCATAGGCACGGCGCCACAGGCCATCGCTGATCACGGCCAGGGGAGCGAAACCAGGCGCGAAGTCCTGCGGACCAAACAACCGTCCGATTTGCGGGATCACACCCAGCATGGAAAAGTAGCTAAAACTGCCATTGACCGCCTCGAGACGCTCGGGCTGTTTGGCGCCGGTCAAATTCTCGGTACCCTCAAAGATCGGGGTCACATCTTCAAATACACCCGCTCGCGTCTGCAGGTCATCCAGTTCGGGCTTGGAAAACCTAACGTCCCGCAATCCTACGCCGGGCTCGTTAAAGAAGATTCGTACCAAACGATCGGGATCGCGGTAGGGCAGAGAACGCAGCAACACGGCATCCACGATGCTGAAAATGGCCGTGTTGGCTCCCACGCCCAGAGCCAGCGTCAGGACAGCCACGATCGTGAATGTGGGCTTCTTGACCAGCATGCGCAAACCATAGCGAACATCCTGAAGTAAAGTCTCCATGTGGACGCATCCTTTCGGCCCCTCTGCTTGACTCGCTTAGACGTAGTGCTACTCGCAAAGTTTGAGCAAATTTCAGACCATAAGTGGAAAACGGCTATGCTACTGAAAAGATTGATCCAACATTTGTGAAGGGACCCTGTTATGACACGACACCGTCCGTTTCCGAAAACGGGATGTCCGTTATTGGGCAGCCACATCTGAATCTGGTCTGATCCTTTCCTGGCGAGTCGACCTATCGCTGGATGCAGCGGTCCAGCCCATGGGAACAACCCATTCGCAGCCGGTTCTCTAGGACGGCAGAATGGCGCCCGAGTGACGAGCAAACCGGAAGTTATTCACTTGGACGTAAAACCGGCTAATCGTAGAAGTGAAGCTGAGATCACGTTGCTCGCCGTCAAGTTACCGACAAGCCGACTTGATCGTCCAAGTGGCTTGCCTCCGGTGTGCCGACGAGACGCTGTAGGCATTCAATGAGAGTGATTCCGCCGCAACAACCAGGACTCAATGTGGCGCCGGATTGATGGATCTGGCGACACAGTCTGCATCCGGAATCAGGCCATCAATTGGCCGCAAGATCGCTTGACAATTGAGCTCGCACCGCGATATACCCGCTACGCTATGACGAGCCGATTTTTTCTTGCTCTCCGCTGGCAACTCTTTGTTCTGTTACTGTTGCTGAGCGCCGCCCTCCCGGTTTTTGCTCAAGTACCCGCAGGCGATGTTCGAATCCACTACTATCGCCCCGATGGCAACTACTCGGGTTGGGGCCTCTACGCCTGGAACGCCACCACGGCGAGCTATAGCTGGTGCTCCAGCCAGGTGGCGCAGAGCGGCACAGACAGTTTCGGTGTCTATTTCGACGTCCCCGTCACTCCCACCGCGGGCAGTCCGGCAGGCCAACTCGGCTTCATCATCAACAATTGTGCCAATGGCCAGATAAAAGACCCCGGCCCGAATCAATATCTCCAGGTCACCGAATACACCCAGGGCTGGGTTGTCTCCGGCAACCCCACCGTCTTCTACAACCAGCCCATCCTGGGCACAAATCCTGTTCCCGCCGGCGACGTGCGCGTCCACTATTACCGCCCCGACAGCACTTACACCGGCTGGGGCGTCTACGCCTGGAACGCCACCACGGCGAGCTATAGCTGGTGCTCCAGCCAGGTCTCCATCACCGGCATCGACAGCTTCGGCGTCTATTACGACATCCCGGTCACCCCCACCAACGGCAGTCCCGCCGGGCAGCTCGGCTTCATCATCAACAATTGCGACGCCGGCGGCACAAAAGATCCCGGGCCCAACCAATACCTGCAAGTCACCGAGTACACCCAGGGCTGGGTTATCTCCGGCAATGTGACGGTCTTTTACAGTCAGCCCGCCACCGGCACGAACCCGGTTCCGGCCGGCGACGCGCGCATCCACTACTATCGCCCGGATGGCAACTACACCGGCTGGGGCCTCTACGCCTGGAACGCCACCACGCAAACCTACACCTGGTGCTCAAGCCAGGTGGCGATCACCGGCGTAGATGAATTCGGCGTCTACTTCGATGTTCCGGTTACCCCCACCAGCGGCAGTCCCGCGGGACAGCTTGGCTTCATCATCAACAACTGCGACGCCGGCCAGATCAAAGATCCTGGTCCAAACCAATACCTGCAGATCACGCAATACACCCAGGCCTGGATCCTCTCCGGCAACACTACCGTCTACACCACCCAGCCAGCCGTGCCGCCTCCATCCGGCATCGCCCGCATTCACTACTACCGCCCTGACGGCAACTACTCCGGCTGGGGCCTCTATGCCTGGAATGCCACCGTGACCAGCTACAGCTGGTGCTCAAGCCAGGTATCGCAATCCGGGACGGACAGCTACGGCGTCTATTTCGACGTTCCCATCAACCCCAGCAGCGGCAGTCCTGCGGGACAGCTCGGCTTCATCATTAATAACTGCAACGACGGCGGTATCAAAGACCCCGGACCCAACCAATACCTGCAGGTCACGCAATACACCCAGGCCTGGGTCATCTCCGGCGACGCCACGGTATTTACCTCCGAACCGAGCGCGTCGCAGATTGCCGGCGCAGGTCTTTATCAGCACCAGGCCTTCTGGATCGACCGCACCACGGTCGCTATTCCTGCCAGCGGCTATCAATCCACGTCCGCCTACTCGCTGCTCTATTCCTTAAACGCCACCTTGGCTATCTCTTCGACAGGCACGCTTGCCGGCGGCACCGCCTCGCTCCCCCTTACCTACGACGCAAGCGGATTCAGCTCCGCGGAGGCCGCTAGATATCCCCAGCTTGCCGGTTACGCTGTCTTCCACCTGGCCAGCTCCGTGCTGGTCAGCGCCATGGCGCAGGCGCTCACCGGCCAGCTCGTCGTTCAGGGAGCCAGCTCGAGCGGCGGCCTCACCTACGTCAGCGGAGTTCAGGACGCCGGCGTGCTCGACGATCTCTTCTATTATCCGGGCAAACTGGGACCGGTCTTCAATAATGGCCAACTCACCATCAATCTCTGGGCTCCCACCGCGCAATCGGTCAAGCTTCTGCTCTACACAGGCGAAAACGCCACCACACCGGCACAAACCCTGCCCATGACCGAAACCAACGGCGTCTGGTCGGTCGAAGGGCAAAGCTCATGGAAAGGCCAGTACTATCTCTACGATATCTTTGTCTACGTTCCTGACCAGCAGCAGATCGTCGAGAACATCGTCAGCGATCCATACTCATCGGACATCGCCCTCAACGGAACCAAAACCCGCATCACCGACCTCAGTGATGCCTCGACCAAGCCGCAGGGCTGGGACTTCAGCTTTTCTCCCTGGCTCGATTCGCTCAACGACTTCTCCGTCTACGAGCTCCACGTCAGGGAGTTCAGCGTAGCCGACGCGAGCGTCCCAACCCAGTACCAGGGAACCTACCTGGCCTTCACCAATCCGTCGAGCTACGGCATGACGCACCTGCGCTATTTGGCTCAGGCCGGCCTCAAGGCGGTTCACATCATGCCCAGCTTCCATATCGGCAGCGTCGACGAAAACAAAGCCAACTGGCAGTCGCCCGGCAATCTCACCGGCAATGCTGCCGACGGCACGCAGCAACAGGCCGCCGTCGAAGCCGTGCAACAGTCCGACGGTTATAACTTCGGATACGATCCCGTGCATTACTTCGCGCCTAACGGCGGGTTCGCCTTCAATCCCGACAACCGCGTCTACGAATACCGGCAGATGGTGATGGCGCTGCACAACTCCGGCCTGCGCGTGGTGCAGGACGTGGTCTTCAACCACACCTATGCCAGCGGCGAAAACACCTTCTCCATCCTGGATGAGATCGTCCCCGGCTACTACTACCGGCTCGACGCTAACGGTAACATCGAGACCGCAAGCTGCTGTTATGACACGGCCAGCGAACATCGCATGTTCGCCAAGCTCATGATCGACAACGTGGTGCAAAACGCAGTGCAATACAAGATCGATGGCTTCCGCTTCGACGACATGAGTCTGCACTTCGTTTACAACATGCAGGCCATCAAGCAGGCCCTGGGGAGCCTCACGCTGGAGAAGGATGGGGTTGACGGGTCGAAGATATACATCTACGGCGAAGGCTTCCTCAATGCCGAAACCGCCGCCTTAGGGGTGAACGCCACCCAGGCCAACCTCTACGGCTACGGCATAGGCACCTTCAATGACCGCATCCGCGACGGCATCCGCGGCGGTAATTCCTTCGACGACACCATCGAACAAGTTCAGGGCTTCGCCACCGGTCTATTCACAGACCCCAGCGAATACACAACAACTACCCTTGGCGAAAGCCTCGCCAGCCAGCAGACTACGGTCAACTCCGAAGCGGATTGGGTTCGTCTCGGGCTGGCCGGCAACCTGCGCGATTTCACCTTCGTCGATAGCGCCGGAGCGACCGTAACCGGCAGCCAGATCATCTACGGCGGCCAGCCTGCCGGCTACACAGCCAGCCCACTTGAAGCGGTTAACTACTGCTCGGTCCATGACAACCAGCCGCTCTTCGATGCCATTCAGTTGAAGTCCGCGATTCCCGGCACCACCCCCACCAATGGCGACTCCATCGCTACTCGAACCCGGCGCCAGGTGCTAGCCATGAGCATCATCGCCCTGGGCCAGGGCATACCTTTCTTCTTTGGCGGCGATGATCTGCTCCGCTCCAAGGACATGGACAACAATAGTTACAATTCAGGAGATTGGTTCAACAAGGTGAACTGGACCCTTGCAGAAGAAGAACACAACCCCAGTCTTCTCTCCCAGGAGTCGAACAATTGGGGCATCGGACTTCCGGTGCAAAATGTGAATGGCGGCCAGTGGCCCATCATGCAGCCCTTGTTGGCGAATCCCGCGCTCACGCCTACGCCCGCAAACATCTCCGCCGCAGCGGAAGCATTCCAGATGTTCCTGCGCATTCGCGGGAGCTCTGCGCTCTTCCACATGGCTACCCTGGCCGAGGTGCAGAACAATCTGCATTTCCTCAATACCGGACCGTCGCAGATTCCCGGCCTCATCGTGATGAAACTGGATGGCAACGGACGCGGTTATGGCGGCTACCAGCACATCGTCGTAGTTTTCAATGCAACTCTCAATCCCCTCAGCTTCCAGGACGATCAGCTGCGGGGCCTTGGTCTCCAGCTCCATCCCGAAGAGGCACACTCCAGCGATGCGGCGACCGCTTCCTCATCCGTAAACAACCGGACCGGAACGATTCAGGTACAAGGATTAACCACCGCCGTATTTGTTGCGGGTGGCCTTCCGTGATCATGGCCATACAGCGGTGGCAATCGTCCGTAGCGGGCCTCGCTCAGGGGGGCGATTGCGTTTCGCAACGACCCGGAAGCCGAGTCAAGCTTTGCTTTCCGTCAATGACTGCTTCGCCGATGCACTCACCGAATGATCTAAGAGGCTTTTGGACGAGATCAATTTGGTAATCCACTTGTCCACCAAACCGGCTAGTCAGTTTGCGTGAGAACTCGGATTATCCAGCCCCGAAAGGGGCGGCCTGAACTTCAGACCTGTCCAAATTAGGTTTTTGAAGCAAGGGACGAATCGGGATCAACTCCTGACCCAGGCGCAGAAATCGCATTAACCGCAGGTCCCTCCACTACGCTACGCTCCGGTCGGGATGACAATTTTGTTGCATAATCGGCAGTTGTCGTGAGAAATCATCGATTTCAAAACAAATTTGTCATCCCGACCGGAGCGTAGCGTAGTGGAGGGACCTGCGGTTAATGGCTTCGTTTTCAGTGGTCCCAAAGTAGGGAACCTGATTTGATGTTGGCCCAAGCTCTCCTAATGTAATCAGCTGACTAACTGCTCCGACAGGCTGGCTTTCTCGCTAATTTGGACAGCTCTGAAGTTCAGGTCGCCCCTTCGGGGCTGGATTTGCAAGGCCTAGTTCTCACGCAGACTCTAGTGGCCATGTGATCAAGAAGCACATTACTGCGGGCATCGCATGTTGACGCAGCGACCTCGAAGGCTAAGCCATTTAGCATCCACTGCGTGCTAAACTGCCGCCATGCGAGACGCCTTCCTTCCTGCACACACTGCCGTACTTGCGATGGATTGTCAGACTGGCATTGTGTCGGTCTACTCAAATTCGCAGGATGAGTTCATTACGCGAGCTTCAGGCGTTCTGAAAGTCGCTCGGGCTCTGGAGATGCTGGTCGTTCAGGTTCAGGTAGGATTTCGGCCGGGTCTACCAGAAGTGAGCAGTCGCAATAAGTTACTAGGCGCCATCAAATCTTCCAAACCGCACCAGGAGTTTTTCCAAGGCTCATCCGGTGCTATTCACCCAGGACTGGGTCCGGAACCCGCAGACATCATCTTGACCAAGCATCGTGTCAGCGCATTTGTGGGGACGGACCTCGACATGCTTCTACGCGCAAACGAAATTGAGACGGTCGTCCTTTTCGGCATTGCGACCAGTGGAGTTGTGCTCTCGACCTTGCTGCAGGCGAGCGATGCTGACTACCGACTCGTCGTGATTTCGGACTGCTGCGTGGACCGGGACATGGACCTTCACGCCGCACTACTCGATCGGCTCTTCCCCACGCGAGCGGAAGTAATCACCGCAGAAGACTTTATGGCTGCCGCAGCGTTGACCGGGTGATCTTGCTCGCGAGGGCTGGTTCGCGTCGACGGCGAATCAGTCCCGATTCAGGGGCTGCCGAAAATAGCCGTCACGTCAACTGCTTGAAGTCAGCTTTTGAGTAAGTTGCGTAGACCACCGCGACCGATTGATTCTGCGCATATCAACGCAGACGGGTGGCGCCGAGCGCGGCTCTCATCCCGAGTTCCTGCCGGCGGGCCGTGCCACGGGCCATAACCGGCATCATTCGAGAAGCTTCCGACGGAAGACGAATTTCCATTCGCGCACTCTAACACGGCAAGAGAACGCTCGAACAATACCGCCGGTCCCGATCAGAAGGCGAATCGTACGCCCAACTCGACACGCCGAGCGGTGTCGGCTGTAACCGGCTGCCCGACCGCTCCGGAGGACAGGATGGTGTTTACAGCAGTGACATTCGTATGGTTCAGCAGATTGGCGCTGCGCCCACTGAATGTGAACGTGCGCGGATGCTCTTTGCTGCCAGAGAGGGTGAAGGAACGGCTCAGGTTCGTATCGAGATGCACGGTTCCGGGCATCGTCCCAATATTCCGCGGGACATTGCCATTCACTGTGTTGATGGTGAGCAATCCAAATTGCGTGTTGTAAACCCCTGGGCCTTGGCCAGAAGCGTAGGAAGGCCGGTCATTGAAGTCGCCGTCGCCATTCGCATCCGTGCCCGTTGTAATGTTGTACGGCGTGCCACTGCTTGCGAAGAGCTCAGTGGAAAGCTCCGCTTTCAGCGGCAGCTTCACGTTGCCCATCAGACCAAAGAGGCCGGATGTCTGCCAATCTACCCGCGACGACTCGCCCTGCTGGCTGTAGCTCGACTGCGGATTGGCCGCCCCTGATGTATCCTCACCGCGGAAACCTCCATCGGATCGGACCCCTGCCATATGCACAAAGAACGCGTTAACGCCGAATCGTTTGTAACCGTTCTGCCCCAGAGATAACACCAGGAATCTCCCGCGCATATGGGCAAGCTTCTCGTAGAGAAAGATATTCTCGTCGGGTGCGATCGGCCTCGGAGCAAGGAGAGCCGCGATTGGATCGGGCGCAACGCCTACGCTGCTTGCAACCATGGGAGCGTTGATGTTTTCTTCTCGGATCTGATCCCAGTTCGCTCCATAGTTGAAGTCACCCTCGGCATGCCAATGATGCGAAAACTCATGTTCCACTTCGAACTGAGTGGCAAAGGAGGGTATTTGCCTGAACGTCTTGGGGAACTGCCAGAGCGTGTTCACGCTGATCGAACCGGCGATTGGCGTCTGCGGATTATGGAAACTCGGCGCATAGGTTGTCTCTTGCTTTTGCCGGATTCCGTTCAACCGATCAACCTGCATCGCATAGCCGGGATCAACCGCGCTCGAGAACCATCCTGTTCGCAGGTGAACAACCCAGGTCGATTTCTTGTCGAGCGCCCAATTCAAGCCGACGCGCGGCGAAAAGTTCGCAAAGCTGCTGGGCGCGGTTTGAATCTGATAGCGGAGGCCTGAATTCAACGTGAAGTGATCGCTTAGCTTAGCACCGTCTTGCGCATACAAAGCCAACCGCCATTGAGTGAAGGGCACAAGAGGAGTTCCGCTGTTCGTCTGTAAGGTTGTGGGCGCTCCGCCAGGGAGGCTCGCAACAGCGCGCCGGTACTGCTCGATGGCAGTGATTGTTGTTGTTTCGCCGGTCGGATTGTTGTTGGCGCCGAGCACAGGCGCGCTTCCTCCGCCAAAGACGTATGCGCCGTTGAAGGTGTCTGGATCGTAGTCGTGCTCGAATACACCCAGAGACTGCATGCCAAACTTCAGGGTGTGCCGGCCTCGCGTGAGTATTACATCATCGTCTGCTTCGAGATCGCGTTCACGGTTGTTGAGATTCCCGTGGGTTGACCCTCCGGCAACGAAATAACCTGCTACCTGCACAGAAGGCTCTATCGAAAGAGGCGTCTGCTCTGTGCGTTTCCATGAGTAGCCGATCCGCGTCTCATGCAACATGTTGGCACTGACGGTCTGCGTATTCAGCAGACGCAGATCATATTCGCTCACCAGACTGTTGTAACCGGCCTCGGCAAGAACCAGTCCGCCGGCGCCCTGATTCCCGAGATTGCTGACGTTAGCGCCAAAAGATACAGTCATCAGGTCATTTGATTTGATTTGCCAATCTGCGCGCGCGGACCCGATCCACAGCCGTTGCGGAGCGGGTATGGATTGTTGCAGAGGTGCAGGAATTCCGCTTGAATTCAATGTCACCGCATCGACAACATTGAACTCATCGATATCGCGCTTTTCCAGCGCAAGAAAGACATCGCTTTTCTTCTGCGTGATGGGCCCGCCGAGTTCGAAACCATATCGCCGCTTGCCCGCAGGCGTTGCGTTCACGGCCAACGGGTCGGTAGCGTTGAAAGGGCTGGCACTGTCAGCAAAGAACATGGCTCCGTGCCACGGTCCGGCGCCTGGCTTGGTTTCGATTTCAATCCTGGCGCCCAGCCACGGCGGGGTCTGGTACTCGGATGAGAACAAATCGGGATTCACGCGAATGGAAGCGATGGAACTCTTCGGGGGCAACGCGCTGCTGTTCTGGAAGCCATCGACCGTGACGAGAGCATTACCAGAAGGACCGCCTCCACCCGCAGCGAGAGCCTGCAATTCGCGAAGAAAGTCGTCCGGATCATCAGAGAGCCGCTGCACGTCCTCAGTTCCGAGAACAGTCGTGCCTGCCGTGCGGCCGTCGTCTGCCCCGTTCGCATTCGCGCTCACCTGTACGTCCGTCTCCACCGAGGCGACAGCAAGCTGGAGGTTGACATGCGCGGCGCCACCTGCACGAGCGTGTGCGCGGGCGGTGGCTTGGGCGAATCCGTCGGCATCTGCGGTAATCGTGGTTGAGGTAACGGACACACACGTGAACGCATAGTGGCCGGTTGCATCGGTTACGCCCGTTGCTCCGGTGCCGGCCTGCACGTGTGCTCCGGGAATCACCGCTCCGGTCGGATCCGTAATCACGCCGTCGATATGCATCCCTCGAATGCAGGACTGCTGTGCGAGAGCCACCCCAGAAAATAACAACCCGACGAGAAGGACCGCGTACTTCTGGCCGGTCATCATAACGGCCTTCACAGCCGACCCACAACTGTCTCCGAACGGTTGCTTGTTCATTTCGCCTCCAGTTCACCTTGCTTGATTGCTCAAACTAGGTGATCCAGGACGAGGTTCGCTTCCCGTTTGGAACGAGGCGCCGGTTTAGCGGCGCGAGTGGGATTCATTCAAGTTCCATGAAGCCTGTCAGCCCGTCTGACGTGTGCTCCGCCAGCTGGCCACGATGATTATTCTGGCCAGAAGCGAGAGCGAAAGGGTCCGAAGAGGAAGATGTACGGACGCCTTTGATCGAAGGAATCATTGCGTGCGGCCGTGCGCAGACATGCACTCTTAGATTGGAGAGGACGCCAACGATGGATCCCCACCAATTGCGAAACCGCTCAGCGGCTCATTTCACGAAAAAACGATCCTCGAAAACTACGGCTCAACGGGACTTCGGCGCCGTTCACCAGTTTCACTATGTAGTCTCCGTGAAAGAGCGGATGTAAACCCCGTACCGCGGCCTTTCGCACCAGAGTCGATCTGTGGGTCCGGACGAATTCTCTTGGGTTGAGCTGGTCTTCGAGGCCCTGAATCGTCTGCCGCGAAATGTGCGATCCAGTCGGTGTATAGACAACCACATATTTATTGGCTGCTTCAATCCAGATGATTTCGTCGACCGGGACGAACAGGATGCGCTCGTCATCTTTAATCGAGAGCCGGGAGAGCCATTGACTGTCGGCCACGCTTGGGACGGTGGAGTTCAGTCTCCGAAGCGCTCGCTCAATCGATATCGAAAGGCGCTCTCTATCGAATGGCTTGCAGAGATAGTCTACCGCCTCGATTTCGAAGGCTTTTACTGCGTACTCGTTGTAACCGGTTACAAATACAAACAGAGGCGGCCCTGCGATCTGATCAATCATTCCGAACCCATCGAGGCCCGGCATTTGAATATCGACAAACACAATATCCGGCGATAGTTCCCGGATTTGTTGAACCCCCTGAACACCATTCGAACTCTCCCCAACGACTTCCACATGGGGTTCGCCCTCGAGCAATTCGCGCAGATAATGACGCGCATGCGCCTCGTCCTCAACGATGAGGACGCGTGCCGCCATTCCGGTCGTGGCAGCCTTGGCCTCTGATCCGTTCCGCATGACTCCTCGATCTTACCTCCACCTTCAGGTGTAACCAATTGTGGGAACGGCCACCGTGCTGTTCCGATCAATGCGATCCTTCGCTGACGGAGGCTCTTTTATCGAGCCGGCCGCTCCAGCGCTATCGCCGGCTTCGCTGTAAGGAATGGAAATATCGATCTGGACTCCGCCCTCCGGCCGATCGGAATAAAGAAACGTATGGCGATCTGCATAGTAGATCTGCAGACGGTCAATGGTGTTGGTAAGCCCCACGCCGAACCGCGGCGGCGCAGAACTGGTCGCGCATTTGGGACCATCGTTGCGGATCATGATATTGAGGGTCCCTGATTTACAGGATGCGCAAAAGCGAATCTCGCAGGGACCGGTTATTCGCGAAGCGCCGTGGCGTATCGCATTCTCGAACAGAGGCTGCAAGAGAAACTGTGGTACCAGGGCCCGGGTGGCTGCGGGCTCAATCTCATAGTTGAGCAACAATCGGTCTCCGAGCCGGAGCTTTTCGATCCCAAGATACAAATCCGAATATTCCAGTTCTTCGCCGAGTGTTCGCATCCGGTTGCCATTGTCCTTGAGGGTACTGCGGAGAAGATCCCCAAGTGCAATCACCATTCGACGCGCCGTGGCCGGGTCTTCGACGGTCAGTCCCGCAATGGTGTGAAGGGTATTAAAAAGAAAGTGCGGGTGAAGCTGCATGCGAAGTGCTTCCAGGCGTGAGACTGCGAGCTGGCGCTCCAAATCCATCGCGCGCATTCTTTCCGCCTGAAGATCCTTGAGCACCTGCCAGCCTTCGATTGCGGTCACCAGCACGATTCCAATCAGAATTTCGTTGGGCAAAAACCAGAACAGATCGGATCCCATCATGATCTGAAACGTGGGGAGAGAGGAGCGATATGGGAAATAGGTCGGGTAAACGATGGCCCAGTGCGTGAAGTCCACAAGCATCGCTAGCACTGCGATTAGGATCAGAAGGAGCCCTGCATTCCGGATTCGTTTTGGTTCCTTCAGCGGGAGGCGCCGAATGCATCGTGCAAAAATCGGCAGGGTAAGTGCCCAAAGGGCAAAATGCACAGCGTTGGAATAAAGGGCAAAGCCGAGGGGCTTATGGCCGAGTTCGCTGATTTCCAAAACGGCTGTAAAAAACAAAGAAACGCCTGCCCAGCCGAGGATCACGATTTTGAGACGAGCCAACGCAGTCATTTGCTTATTATTGCGCCTGAACGATAGGCACTGAGCTTCCCTGTGCTAAGCAGATTACGCTGGTTTTGCTGGCGCTGTGTCGCGCTTTGTCGCAAGATGCAGATTTTACGGCGTGAAATGGCTAGCCGGTTTAGAGGGGGATACCGGACTCTAAACACTGGGCGACCCTGGATTGGGAGATGGAGACTGCGGCCTTCTGGGGAGTTTGCACTCGATCATGCGTGAAGAGCGCCGGCAGCTTTTGAGTAAGTTGCGTCGACCACCGCGACCGATTGACTCTGGGCATATCAACCTCCAAAAACTTCGGCCCCGGTTCCGGAAATGCTGCCAGGAACTGCTCTGCCTGACTTCTATGGTGCTCAGCAGCAAATGCCTGCCATTTCTCCACGGTCATTCCCTTCGACAGAGTGCCGGCCCTCCCGAGCTGCTTTGCGTCCACTTATGCACGGAGTCGCTGAGGCCAATGCTCAGGCCCACGCCGAGAACCAGCCCGATGCCGGTGGTCCAGGAGGTGAGGAAGATAAAGCGACAGCACGCCCCAGGCCGCTTGACGAACCGCAGGGCAATGATCGCTTCTAACAGTCATAGATTCAATTAGATATTGGGGAATATTTAGACGACACTCGGGGCATTGACCACGCGTCTTTTCTGTCTCAAACTTCTGTCCTAAATTCAGTTCGGATGATGGCGAATGTTGCCAAGACGGACTAGTTTTAGCTAGCCAACTCCGAAATGATCTTTGGCATCCTCTTTCCCGATGGCCATCCATCGCAGATGGTCACACTCAGAAATTGCATTGAAACGATCATTCGAGTCTCCCGTCACGCCATTCAGTGGCGGGAAGCACTTATTTTGTGGAGGGCACCAGATCATGAGGCAAGTTTCCGCAACACCGCAAATTCCTTGGCAAATAGGTGCGCGCGACGTCCTGGCTGCCGGACTGGTCCTGGTGCTGGCTCTGGTCTCCCCTCCGCCAGGGAACGCCCAGGCATTGGGCGGCATGGCCGGCACAGTCACCGATTCTAGTGGCGCAGTGATTACCAAGGCGAACGTTTCCGCTACCAACGATGCGACCTCGGTCACGAGTCGCGCGGTGACCAGCTCGGCTGGAACCTTTGCCATTACCGATCTGCTTCCCGGGGTGTACACGGTCAAAATTGAAGCGCCGGGGTTCCAGGGGTTCGTCAGCGGAGGAGTGCACGTCGATTTCGGCGTCAAGGCGAGCGTGAATGCGGTCCTTGCTCCGGGCAGCACGTCGGTCAACGTCGAGGTAACCGCAGCGGCGATCACGCTGCAGACCAGCGACCCTGAGATGGGAACTACGATTGAACATGAGGTGGTGGAGGAGTTGCCGGACCAATTGGGCGGGGTGAATGGCGGTGTGGGTCCGCGCGGACGTCAAATCGATGACTTCCTCTTCCTGGCGCCAGGCGTGCAGGGCGGCGAATTCAGTCATCGCATCAACGGCGGCGTGGACTTCGAGAACGAGGTCCTGTTCAACGGCATTCCGGCGGTGCAGTCGGAGACGCAGGGATTTCAGTCGAACATCAACCCGCCGTTTGAGATGGTAAACCAGTTCCGGGTCGTGACTTCGGTTTTTTCGGCTCAGTATGGGCTGGCGCAGGGCGCCGCCAGTTACAACTTTGTTTCCGGAACCAACCGGTTGCACGGAGAAGCGTTTGAAATCATGCGCAATAATTACTTCGACGCGCGCGGACTCGAACAGCTGACACCCAACGGCGTACCCCAAGACCACGAAAACAACTACGGCTTTGCCGTAGGCGGGCCGGTGTGGCTGGGAAAGCTCTACAACGGAAAAGACCGTACCTTCTGGCACGCGACCTCCGAGTGGTACCGGTATAACCAAAGCCTGACGGGAGCGATGACGGTTCCTACCGCGGCGGCAAAGACCGGCGACTTCGGCGCGTACGCACCGATTTTTGTGCCGCCCGGATTCAGCTGCGGCGGACTTACGCCTGGCCAGCAGTTTCCCGGAAACACGATCCCGACAGCCTGTATCAGCCCGCTTTCCCAGACACTGCTCCCTGAGCTTCCCGATCCGACGTTGCCCGGTCTTACCTCCAACATTCCTTACCAGACAGGAACCATTCCGGCACGCCAGTTGAGCTGGGGTTATACCATCGACGAAACATTGACCCAGAAGCAATCGATTCACTTCAGCCAATGGCGCGATTCCTGGCAGCAGCCCGAATGCTGCGATAATAGTGCATATTTCGCGGCTAAGAGTCTGCTTACCGGCCTCAAGACGGAGCCGCGCCTGGGCAGCGGCTTCTTCCTGAACTATACCTACGGCTTAACTCCAAACCTGGTGGTAACAGCCGGGGCGGGCTGGATGGGGGAGTTGAATGACGAGTACAACCTTCATCCGGGGACCAGTTTCGCCGGTGTGGCAGGGGGCACGGTTCCGCCAAATATCGAGTTCACCTCGCCTTTGGGAATGGCTCCCAACTTCGACACCCCAAACAGTTGGGGTATCGGGCAGGGCGAAACCGCTTCGGTAAACCGCAAGCTCGGCCTGTCCTTCGAAAATAACTATCTATACACGCACGGCCGCCACACCATGAACTTCGGTTTTGAGATCCGGCGCGCATTTCAGGACAACGCCGGGTGCGGCGCGTGCGGCGGCTCGTTCACATTTAACAGTATTACCACCAGCAACGGGGATACGAACACCAGCGATCCTTTAAACGAAGACAACACCGGAAATGCTTTCGCCAGTTACTTACTGGGCGACTCGGACACGGTCTATCGCCAGTTTGTGGAGGAAAACAAGCTGCGCAACCTCTATGGCGCCCCCTATTTTCAGGACAGCATCAAGGTCGCGCCGAACCTGACCATTGATGCCGGTTTGCGCTGGGACCTGATGCGTCCGTTTACGGATGTGCACGATGATGTCGTCTTCCTGGATACATCCCTTCCCAATCCAGCGGCGATCAGCCCGTCAGGCACGCCGCTGCTGGGGGCGGCTACCCAACTGGGGAGCTGTGCTCTTTGCGCGGGGTACAACCGCGCAGACATGAAGTGGGACCAGTTCAGCCCGCGGGTTGGGTTCGCGTACCAGGTGAACCACAAGACAGTGGTCATGGGCGGGTATAGCCTCGTCCACCTAAACGGCGGCGCCTTCGAGTTCGGCACAGACAAAGTGTCCGCAAATTATGGCAGCATACTCGCCGGAACGTTCAGTGTCGCATCCAATGGGACCAATACACCGGCCTACGGCGATTGGGATACCAGAACGATGCCGACGCCTCCGGCAACGCCGTTGGTGCCTCAGATCGGAAATGGCACCGGTATTCTCCATGTGTTTTCCCGCAAGGACGGCGGCGCGCCCTATACCCAGTCGTATAACCTGGGAATCCAGCACGAGCTGCCCTGGAATCTCTATCTTAGTGTTTCCTATGTAGGCAACAATGCGATGCATCTGCCGGCCGCGCTCAACAACACCAATCAGCTCAATCCCAGCTACCTGGGTTTGGGCAGTGTATTGGGGCAAGCATGGACCTCGCCGGCCGCGCAGACGGCTTTGGCGGCCGCAGGCTATGGTCAGTCCGGCGGCTACTATACTCCGTATGTCAATTTCGCGAATGACTGGGGTACGGGGATCACTGTGTCTCAAGCACTGTTGCCGTTCCCCCAGTATTCCCCCACCGAAGATGGAAATACCTTAAACAATTTCGATCTGGCCGGTGTAGCCAACTACAACGCCGTGCAGGCCCAGCTGCAAAAGCGGTTTACCAATGGGCTAGGCTTCCTTACCTCGTATACGCTGTCGCGTACGATGTCGAACACCGACACGGGCTTCTCTATCTTTCAGGCAACAGCGCTCAACGCCTACAACCAGGCAGCCGAGTGGGCGATTGCGTCCAATGATCAGGAGCATCTGCTTTCCATCAGCGGGGTTTACGAGCTTCCCCTCGGGCCAGGTAAAGCGATTGCCAGTGGAAGTAACTTTGTGAACAAAGAAGTTCTGGGCGGGTGGCAGCTGAGCGGCATCCTGCAGTATTCCTCGGGAGTGCCGTTCGGAATCAGCGCCAGCGGCACCCCACTGCAGAGCGGCGGCAACCGCGCCAACGACGTTCCGGGAGAGCAGGTTCACCTGAACTACAAGAACTATTACTCGGGAGGACAGGCGTTCAACCCCGCGGCGTGGAGCGATCCCGGCCGATTCGTGGTCGGCGGTGCGGCGCGCACCCAAAGCGATCTTCGCAATCCGTTTGAGTCCGTTGAGAACCTCGCTCTCGCCAAGAAATTCGCCTTCGGGGAGAAGGTCAATGCCGAGCTGCGCATGGAGTATTTCAACGTACTGAACAGAATGCAGGTGTGCGGTCCGACAAACAGCAATGTCGATACCAATGTGAGCGACAGCAACTTTGGGCAATTCTTCGGCCCCTGTCAAGGAAATCGCCCTCGACAAGGCCAGGCATACTTCAAGGTAAACTTCTGATCCTCGCTCCGGATGGCGAGCCATCCGATACTATAATGAGCAGCGCGCCCGCCTTGCCTTTTGTCCGAAGGGGGCATCCACCGTGAATCACTCGAAGATTTGTTGTACCTTCCCGTCAAGGCCGGTCACCGCTTTCAGGCTCAGGCTAACTGTAGCTTTGGCTCTTTGCTTGTTGGGTGCGGGCTCTTTGCACGGTCAATCTTCCTCGGGCACGGTAAGCCCTGAAGTTGCTCAGCTCTATTCCGACGCCAAGGCAGCACAGGCGCAGGGCGATACTGCCGGAGCGATCAAAAAATATGAAGCGATCCTCAGAGCCGCTCCGCGGCTTGCGCCTGCCTATAACAACCTCGGGCTGCTTTATTACAGCGAGCACGACTATGCGCATGCGGCCGCGGTGCTCCGAGCAGGACTGCGAATCGATCCGCACATGACTTCCGCGTCCGCCTTGCTGGGAACATGCTTGTTTGCCACGGGCGAATATGACAAAGCGCGCGAGCCCCTGGAAACGGCTCTGCGCAGCAACCCGGGCGATGATCAGGTGGAGATGCTTTTGGCGCGCACCTGGGTTCAACTGGGTGATGATTCAGCCGCCGCGCTCCATCTCCAGGCGCTGACCACCCGCAACCCGGGAAACCAGGAAGCATGGTATCTGCTGGGAAAGGTCTACCTTCAGCTCTCGCGGGAGGCGCTGGCGAAAGTCAATGAGATTGATCCGAACTCGACGCTCTCGCATGTGATTTCCGGCGAAATCATGGAAAGCATGAAGAACTATGATGGAGCATTGGTCGAGTTCAACAAGGCAGTTCAGATCGATCCACAACATGCGGGAGTGCAGGAACACTTGGGGAACGTCTACTGGGTATTAGGCAACTGGAGCTCAGCGCGTGAGGCATTCCTGGCCGAGCTGGCTCATAATCCCGCCAATTGCAGCGCGCGATGGAAAGGAGCTGACTGCCTCGTGGAAGAGCACACGTCGCCGGAAGAAGCCTTGCAGGAGTTGAATCAGGCAGTTCAGCAGTGCGGAACGTTGATGCAGGCGCGAGTCGACCGCGCCCGCGCGCTCATTCAACTGGGACGTCCTTCGGAAGCCTTACCCGATCTGCTCGCGGCGGAAAAAGAAACTCCGGAAGAGCCGTCGATTCATTTCCTGCTCGGGACGGTTTATCGCGCACAGCACCTCATGACCGAGTTCCAGCGTGAAATTAAGATTTATGGCGAACTTCAACAGAGCGCGAGCGACAAGGTATCGCAGCGTGCAGCGGAAGTAGAAGCGTTAGGGAAGACGACCCAGTAATGATTTGCCCCAGGTCCCGCAAGCATGGCCTTCTGCTGTTGACGCTGATTGCTCTTTCCGGGATGAATGCCCGAAGCCAGAGCGATTCCAATGCTGCGCCGGGAACATCGCAAAGCGAGATTGCTGTATCTTCTGCAAATCAGGAAGCCGAAGTCGCCTCCCCGCGGGCGACAGATCCAATGCTGCAGGAAGACCACGCCTTGGTCGAACGCGGCGATTATCCGGATGCTGCAAAAGATATCCTTGCTTATCTCTCTGGCCATGCTGACTCGGCCGACGCTCATTTTCTGCTTGGATATGTCCTCTATCGTGAAGATAAGCCGCAGGACTCGCTGGCCCAATACACGGTGGGCGCACATTTTCGGCAGCCGGATGCAAATGATCTGGCGGTCGTGGCCATGGATTACGTATTGCTGCACGACTATGCCGATGCGGATAAATGGCTGAGCCTGGCTACCACCTGGCGTCCGGAGAATCCGCTGTACTGGTACTACCTGGGGCGCACAAAGTACAACGAGAATCACTTTCAGGAAGCGCTGGACGCTTTCCGCAAGTGCCTGGCACTGCGTCCGGGGGACGTTCGCGCAGAGTACAACCTTGGGCTTTCCTATGCTGGAATGGGCCGTGACGACGATGCGGTCTCTGCATATCAGACAGCGATTACCTGGCAGGAACACGCCGCGCACCAGGATCCGCAACCATACCTTGATCTCGGCATAATTTGGCTGCAACAGGGGCATCCGGATCAGGCGCTTCCATATCTGCAGAAGGCGGCGACGGTCGATTCAGGGAATCCCCGGGCGCATGAGGAACTGGGGCGAGCCTATGAACAGATGCGCGATCTTGTAAAAGCGAGGTCCCAGATAGAGAAGGCCATATCGCTGGCGCCCGACATCCCCTCTTTCCACTTTGAAATGGGGCGCATTTATCAAAAGGAAGGGCTGACCGCGAAAGCGAAAGAGGAATTTGCACGATGTGCCGCCCTGAACGCAACGCATTCCACCGACTCCGCGGAGAGTCCAAACCCGGACCCTCGAGATTAGCCGTGTCGCGGACCGGGGCCGATCCCAACCCTATGCTAAACTACAGCCCACTGGGTGACGTCATAGCTTGACGAACGTCAAGTGCCGCATTACCGTCTTGCTGTTCTTTTGGGATGCCATTGATGGTGGAAACTGGGCGACCCTCTGGGAGTTTGCGATTCGGAATATTTGAGGTCGACCTCGAAGCGGGTGAACTGCGCAAGCGCGGCATTCGAGTCAAACTTCAGGAACAGCCCTTTCAAATCCTGCATCTCTTGTTGGAGCACCCGGGAAAGCTGATCACGCGGGAGGAACTCTGCCGTATCCTTTGGCCGGGCCATACCTTCGTCGACTTCGATCGCAATCTCAACAAAGCGATGACCAAGCTGCGCGGCGCGTTAGGCGACTCGGCCGAGAATCCGCGCTTTATTGAGACCTTGCACCGGCGCGGCTATCGGTTCATAGCGCCCATTGTGGCGCAAAACCATGATGCCGATGAGGAAGCAATTAAAGCCGCATTGCCGATCCTGCCGGCAGCCGGGAAAGAGGCTGCCGCAGCGGAAGTGGAGGAAAACCGCCAGAAGCATCATCCGGTCGTCCGGCCAACGCTCACGCCAGGAGCTCTTTACCTCAGCGGTGCCCTCCTCGCCGCGCTGATGTGTGGGGCAGCCGTATTCTATTTGAGCTCGCACCCGGCGGTTGTCAAAGGAAACTCAATCTCGGTCACGACGCCCAGGCGTTCTGTGGCCGTGCTGGGATTCAAGAGTCTGTCCGGACGCCCCGATGAAGCCTGGATCTCAACGGCACTCGCCGAATGGTTGATGACCGATCTATCCGAAGGCGGACAGCTGCGCATCGTCCCGCCGGACAACGTGGTGCAAGTGAGAGCCGAGCTTTCACCGTTGAATATCGGCAGATTGAACCGCGAGAGTCTCACGCGCATCGGCAAGAATCTTGACACGGATTTGGTTGTCGTTGGCTCCTACGCGAGCCTTGACCAGGGTTCTAGCAGCCCGGTTCGCCTCGATTTGCGCCTGCAAGATACGCGAACCGGAGAAACGGTCGCCGCAGTTTCTGAAAGCGGAACGAAAACCCACCTCTTCGAACTGATTTCGCGGGCAGGTGAAGAATTACGCGCCAAGCTCGGCATCCGTGCCGTGAGCGGCAAAGAAGCCGCTGAGGTAGCTGCTTCTTTGCCCTCGAATCTCCAGGCTATGCAGTTCTATTCGCAGGGGCTTGCGAGACTACGTGTATTTGATGCGCTGGGAGCTCGCGACGTGTTCCAGCAAGCAATTGCCGCCGAGCCAAGGTACGCCCTTTCCCATTCCGCCCTTGCTGCCGCCTGGGCGATGCTAGGCAACCAAGGAATGGCAAAGTCGGAGTCGAAGCGAGCCTTCGATCTCTCTTCCAATCTTCCCCGCGCGGATCGCCTGCTGGTGGAAGCCCGTTATCATGAGATGTCCGGAGACTGGGACAAGGCGATTGAGATCTACCGTGCTCTCTTCGAATTCTTCCCGGATGACGTTGAGTACGGCCTTGCTTTAGCCCGTACGCAATCCAGTGGCGGTCGAGGGAAAGAAGCACTGGAAACCGTGAGCATGCTCCAGCAATTACCCTTTGGAGAGGATCCTCGCATCGATCTCGAAGATGCCCGCGGTGCCGAGTCACTGGGTAACTTCAAACGAGACTTGGCCTCGGCGACGCGGGCTGCTGATAAGGCGGGTGGGATGGGGGCGTCTACATTGCTCGCACATGCCAGAGAGGACCAGGCGTGGGCATTTGCGAATCTGGGACGCTCGGATAAGGCTGCGATTGCCGTAAACGAGGCGCAGCAACTATTCGCTGCCGCCGGCGACCAAAAAGGTGTTGCCGAAGCCAGGGGCCTTAGCGGAATTGTGCTGGATAATCAAGGCGATGCGATGGGCGCCAAGGCTAGATACGAGGAGTCTCTCGCCCTTTACCGGCAAATTGGCGACAAATTAGGGGTCGCCAACGAACTTGACAACCTGGGCGACGAACTGCTCGCACTTGGGGATCTGGAAGGAGCGCGACGCGAGTACGACAAATCGATGGCGACTTACCGTGAAATGGGTCATGAGAATGGGGTTTGCCTGACAAAAGGGGCGCTCGGCCCGGTGCTTCTTGCGCTCGGCGACTCGAGTGGATCCATCAGCACATCGCAGCAATCCGTCGCAATCTGCCAACAGCTTGGTGATCGTAGTAAGGCCGCGATTGCCCTGGCGGGCCTGGGCAAGACCTTGCGCATCGAGGGGAGAGCCACAGAAGCCAGAACGGACGAGTCGGAAGCAGTTTCAACCTTCGAGGATATCGGCGATAAGCAACATGCGGCCCGCTCCCGAGGGGCGATCGCCGAACTTCTGCTTGACGAAGGGAAGACGGTAGAAGCAGCGGATATTGCGCGTCAAGCCATCGATGAATTCAAAAGCGAGAACGCAGCGCGGGACGAGGCCGTGGCGGATACTATCCTGTCTCAAGCTCTTCTGAAACAGGGAAACACTATCGACGCGCGGAAAGCGATTGATGAGGCTCGGACGGACTTGTCGAGATCTCATGATTGCGAAGCAGAACTGATGGTTGCTATTGCCGCCGCGCGCGTCCAGGCTGCTTCGAGTGGACCGGTCAATGCCAAAAAGGCGGCGACGGATCTACGAGAGATCGCCAGACAAGCCAGTAGCATTCGGTGGGTGCCTTACGAATTGGAAGCACGACTCGCGCTTGCAGAAATTGAAGTGGATTCAGACGATCGCGTGAATGGCCGTACCCTACTGGAAGCCCTACACAAAGAAGCGATCGATCGAGGTCTCGGACTTATTGCATTTGAAGCAGAAAAAGATCTGACGAATTCCGTCCGGGCAAAACCAGACCGGGAATCGCGACAAGTTACTTTCGCTTCCGTGCGAACACGGCCGGAGAAAATCCCGGAGCCTCGGTGATTGCAACCAGATGAATCCGGGCACGTTCGACCGAGGTATCTACTCGTTTCTCAAAGCCACCATGGGATCGACCCTCGTGGCTCGCCGTGCAGGGATATAGCTTGCCAGCAACGCCGCTAAGGTCAGCAGAACTGACACGCTCGCGTACGTTAGCGGATCACTTGGCTGCACCCCGACCAGCAAACCCCCAAGCAGACGAGTAACCGCAAAGGCAAGGAGCAATCCCAACGCGAGTCCCATCGCGATGACGATCAATCCATGTCGAAAAATCATCCTAATAATTGCTGCTTGCTCGGCGCCAAGGGCCATGCGTATGCCGATCTCATGCGTCCGTTGGCCTGCGGCGTACGAGATTACTCCGTACACGCCTACAATCGCCAGCGTCATTGCCAGGATTCCAAAGCAGGTACTCACGACAGCGCCGAATTGGAAAAGCAGTAAGCCATTCATGCCGCGCAGGGCGCTGGTCATCGTTTGCACACGGAAAACCGGCATCGCGGAAGCCGACGAATGAATAACATCGACTATGCTACGGACGATGTTTTCCGGAGCCATTGTTGTCCGGACCTGGAGGGTCTCGGCAGAGGTGTAATGCTGGGTGAAAGGCATGTAGAAGTACGGTTCAGCCGGCCCGGCAAAGTCGTAATTCCTGCTGTTTTTGGTCACGCCCACGACTTCAATCTGGTGCTTTGGGTCATTTGCCAGAGTGAACAACTGCCCGAGCGGATTGCGATTGGGCCAGAAGCGGTTGGCCATTTCCTGGTTGACGATGGCAACCCGTTGTGTGTCCTCGTTGTCTGTAGCCCTGAAGTCACGGCCTCTGAGGAGCGAAATTCCCATCGTGTCGAAATAACGTGGAGAGATGGCGTTGAAATGTGCGTGAGGCTTGGCATCATCCTGAGGCTGATAACCAGGAACTTCGAGATCGTCTCCATCAACTTCATCGCCCATGGGGACACAGGACGCCAGACTTGCTGCTTGGATTCCCGGCAAAGCAGGCACGCGGTCCAACAGCTCTTTGTAGAACGCGAGCCCCTGCGCCTGGCTGTAGCCGATCTCGTGGGGATCCATCGTGAGGTTGAGAACATGATGGGGATCAAACCCGAGATCGACCCTTTCAGCGTCGGCCAAACTGTGTGCAAACAAACCAGCAACAATCAGCAGCAGCAGGGATGCTCCAAGTTGGGCGACGACCAGAATGCTGCGAAGGCGTTGACGTCCGTCGGTTATTGTATAACCGCCCTCGTGAATGGTACTCAACAAGCTACGACGAGAAGCGCGCAAGGCTGGAAAGATTCCGACGACGAGAGCCGTCAAAAGGGCAGCTCCAGACCCGTAGGCAAACACACGCCAGTCCAGGCGCGGATCGACGACAAGAGGAAGATTCGGACCAAGTTGGATCGTACTCAGCACATGAGCGGCCAACCAGCCGAGCAGCATACCTGCAGTGGATCCTAGAACGGCTAACAACACGCTCTCGGTCAACAATTGGCCGACGAGACGCGCTCGCCTTGCGCCCAGCGCTTGCCGGAGCGCCATCTCGCGCTGGCGCTCTGCAACTCGGACGAGGAGAAGGCCGGTCACATTAGCACACGCAAGCAGCAGAACAATCGCCGCGAGCGCTAGAAATAGACCCGCAACCTTGGGAAGGGGATCGCCTTCAGGATCGCCACTGGGCCCGGAAGGTCGAAGGGGAAACGCGCGGAGAGCAATCGCCTCGTCAGATTTCTCGTACTGAAACGAGAGCCTACGAGAGACGATTTCCAGAACTGGTTGCGTATCTCTGAGGGTTACGCCAGGCTTCAGGCGGGCGATCAAGAGCAGATCCCGCGCCTGAGGGTTTGTTAGAAAATCGCCTTTGACGCCGGCTTCGATCGCGGCCATACCCAGCGGCAAGTAACCTTGCGTATCGGTCCAGGAGTCAGTCCCGTGAAAGCCTTCTGGCGCGATGCCAACGATGGTTACGGAATGACCGTTCACCCGAGCCTTCTTTCCAACAATGCTCGGATCTTGCCGCTAACCCACTCTTTGCCGCAGCCTTTGGCTCGTTCACCCGAGCCTTCTTTCCAACAATGCTCGGATCAGCACCGAAATGCGTCCTCCAAAATAAATGGCTAAGAACGAGCACTGGATCGACACCGGCAGCTTTTCCTTCTGCGGGCAGGATTAAACGTCCCAACTCGGGCTTTACGCCCATCGTCGGAAAGAAATTGCCGGTGACATACTCGGTTGACATCGGTTCGGTTTTGCCGTTGACCGTCAGGCCATCTGTGGATCCTTGGGCGCCGGCGATATCGGCGAAGACCGAGGACGCTGCCGTGCGGATGTCCTCCAGGTCCATATATGAGAAACCGTTGTTCCAGCCATTCTGACCCTTCTGTTGAAACGCCAAATAAGTGAGTTCTGCTGGGTTGCTCACTGGCAGCGGTCGGAGGAGAAACCAATCGACGATGGTGAAAATGGCGGCGTTAGCCCCAACTCCCAGCGCCAGCGTGATCACCACCACGGCTGTAAACCCCGGCCTCTTGCGCAATTGCCTTAATGCGTAGCGAAGGTCTTGAAACAAGAGTGGCATTCGATTTCCCTCTTCGGACGCGCTTTTGCACCTTCACCAGAAGCAATCGAGTTGCCAACAGTTTCCATGCAACTTATTGAAAATAAATTCGGCTTGCTTCAGGAGTACTTAACCAGTGGTCAGATTCAAGAAGTGGATGTCCGGTATTGAACACTTGTCTATCGGACTCCCTGTTGAAGGAATCTGTCCCGTGAGAATGTCTTCAGGCTGCACTCGGGTTCGTCAACAAAACGCGCTATGGTCTGCTTAGCACTATTTGCGCCGGTTCCGATCCTGTCAACTATTTCTAAGCGTAACCATCGGGTCGACGCGCGTGGCTCTCCTCGCCGGCACGATGCGAGCCAGGATCGAAGCGAGCGCGAAGACAGCGGAGGTGACCATTATCTCGACTGGAAGCACTGCGTGCTCTTATGGGTTCGGCTAGGTTAGCGCCAGTCCAAAAAATCGAGCCAGCCGACGCGCAAAGCATCAATACAGAACGCAGCGTGCTCCGCTCGCTCGAAAACACTTGCATCCACTCCCAATCGGCAAAATTCCAAATCTCATGAGGGCGACTGACAAAAATTCAGGTCCGAAAGTGGATTCTAGATACGAAACTGACTTGGGCAATTCGGCAAGCCTTATTAACCAACGTTCAAGGTCTCACCGAGGGTGGTGACTGCCCGGCAAACCCGGACCAATTCGTCGCCAAGGTTTTGCACTTGGATATCCGAGCCGAGATTTCCTGCCGACGCCCCGATCTCCAGTTCCCGCGCGAAATCAGCCGCGATGGAGGCGCCAAAAATACCGCAGATCCCTTTCAGGGTGTGAGCACCGATTTCAACATCGCCGGCAATCTGGGCGCTACGCCCTTGTTTGATCGCGATATACAACTTGTTGGATTCGGCGGGGAACATTTCAACCAAGCTCTGCAACAGGTTCTGGTCCCCACCCAGACGGTGGAGCACCTCATCTCGATCGATCACAAGGTCGTCCTTGTTATTCGCCGACGCGGCCCGGCAGGGACCTGGGGCGATGTACTGTGCGGGCTCGGCAGAGAAATCACCGGGGGCTTCTCTCGAGGGCGACGCCGGTGTATTTCTTGAGATCGCGGTTGCCAATTCAGTTCGGTTGACTGGCTTGGATATATAGTCATCCATCCCGGCTGCAAGACACTTCTCCCTGTCACCCGCCATTGCATTTGCGGTCATGGCGATAATCGGAACCCGGATTCCCGTTTGTTGCTGCCTCTGCCGAATCAGCTCGGTCGCGCGTGTGCCATCCATTTCAGGCATTTGCATGTCCATAAGTACGAGATCGAATGCCTGCTGCTCGAAAGCCTCGACCGCTAGCAGACCGTTAGCTGCAATCGTCACCATGTGCCCGTCCATCGCTAACATCCCGACGGCCACCTTCTGGTTGAATACGTTGTCTTCGGCCAGCAAGATCCGCAGTGGCTGGGCCAAGCTGGGAGAGAGTCCCGCCGCCGGCTGAATCAGGCTCTCTGGGCCAAATCCAGTGCCCTGTGCGAGGCTTCGGAGGAGCATTTGCAGGAGCTCATTCCTGGACACCGGCTTCAATGCAAATTCGGCGATATTCAGTTCCTGCCGAAGACTGGATGCGCCAAGCTGATCGGCCGACACCAGCATCAGCGCCTTCCCGACCTTTAGGTCCTCTGCAGCTCGAATGCGTTCCATCAAAGCGATGCCACCCATGTGCGGCATATGGCCATCCACGATGATGAGCGGGTAGGCAAAGCCTAAACCACGGGCTTGATACAACGCGGCCAGCGCTTCGGGGCCACTCGCAGCCAGATCCACGATCATCCCCCATGTGCCCAGCATCGTCCGCAGAATACGTCGATTGGTAGCGTTATCATCCACCGCAAGTACTCGAACACCCCGTAGCGCCTCGAGGCCGACAGCCAGCTGTCTCTCGATCAAATTGCTCGTATGACTGGGACTGCATCTTGCTGTGAAATGAAAAGTGCTACCCATATTGAGCTGACTTTCCACCCATACTCGTCCTTGCATCAACTCCGCGAGTCGGGTCGAGATGCTCAGACCCAGGCCGGTGCCACCATAGAGCCGAGTGGTCGATGTATCGGCCTGTTCGAAGGCTGCAAATATGTTTAACAGCTTGTCTTGCGGAATGCCGATGCCGGTGTCCTTGACGGAGAACCGTAGCAGGATTTCCTCCGCTTCCACCTCCCGTCCCACAGTGACCACTACCTCTCCACGGTCGGTGAATTTGATGGCATTGCCTACCAAATTCATGATGATCTGACGCAATCTTCCTGGATCGCCAACCACCTGCTCAGGGACGTCCGGATGTATTTCAAAGGCCAATTCGAGGCCCTTCTGATGGGCGCGGAAGGATACGGCTCGCATGGCATCTGCAAGCATTTCGTGCAAAGCGAACTCACGCAGATCGAGGCTGAGCTTTCCAGCCTCAATCTTGGAGAAATCGAGTATGTCGTTGAGCAGAGACAGCAAGCTGTCCGCGCACGATTTCACCACCGCCAGGTAGTCACGTTGCGTAGCCGACAGGTCGGTCTCCAACGCCAGTTCAGTCATGCCGAGAATGCCGTTCATCGGAGTTCGTATCTCGTGGCTCATATTGGCCAGAAATTCGCTCTTCGCCCGGCTAGCTGCTTCAGCCGTTTCTTTCGCCGCCTCGGCCGTTAACTTTGCACTTTCCGAAGCCCTGGTGGCAAACTCCAACTGATGATTGACACTGCGGAGCTCAACTACCATGCGCGAAAAAGAGTCGGCAAGATCACCGATTTCATCATCCGAAAAGCGGCGTACGGAGACTTGCAGATTTCCCATGCTGACGTTTTCCGCTACTTCCTTCAGGTGTTCCACCGGCAACAGGATGGCTCTGGACAACACGACGCTCATTACAAGAGCAATCACCAGGCCCAAGAGTGAGACGCCAAGGACCACAGGCACCGAGCGTTTGCTGACGCGTTCTATGTTTTCCTGGGACGACTGGCTGGCATCCCGGCCGGCCATCTCGCCATCCTCGGCGGTCTCGTTCAAGCGTCCCGCGGCCGCTTCGTAGGCGGTGACCTCGCTTGCGCCGCCCACCGCATTCTTCTCCACTCCTTGGGCCAGGTTTTCGACGGCGCTGGCATAGTTGGCTGCCGCTGCGGAAAGCAGGCGAAATTTTGCCCGTTTTTCTTCCGTGGGGGCAATGCGTAGGCCTCTCTTGGCCAGCGATTCAATCTCGTGGATTTCGAACTCGGCCTCGTCCAGATAGGTCTCGCGGGCTTTTTCCGCACCGAGTTGTTTGAACTCGGCCAGATAACTCTTGATCTTGCGCTGGGCCTCCAGATTGTGAACCTGGATCTCGAGCGAAATCGAATTCAGCCGGTCGCCGACGCGGGCGGTTTCGAGCGCGCTGGTGCGCAGGCTGAGCACAGAGTAGACTCCGATCGCTGCGACCAATCCCATCAAAAACAATACGGCGCTGAAACCTCCCACTAACTTGTTCTTGATGGTCGGTCTCATACGGCTCCCTTGTCGTTTGCGCTCAGCTAGAGCGGATAACCCGGTTGACCCAAAGTCTTGCCTTCGATCCGGATGACTTTTACAGATGCTCCCGTCGCCGGCAGCGAATTCGCCTCGACGACCGCGAGTCCTCCTGCGGACACGCTCACGGATTTGACCACGGCGGCATCAGAATCCACGGTTTGAATGACCATGGGTTCATCACCGCGAAATTCGGCGCTGATAATGTAGCGATGGTATTCAGCCACTGAAAGACGAACGACGCTGGAGAGGACGCATTGGAAATCTTTGCTGGAGGGATCGCGGGCAATCAGAGCAACGTTTTTATTATTCTGCCAGGCGCGTACATCGCCCAGGATCAGCTTTCGCAGTTGCGCCATGGAGATGCTCTCTACCGGGTTCGCCTTATTCACAACGACAGCCAGGCCGCCGGCCACACACTGCGCTCGCGCGCAGCCACAAAACATCAAAAGCGAAATCGCGATCTGCAAGCCGTGCTTTGCCATGTGAGTTTCGAATCACCCCTCGACGAAGGTTCAAAAGCCGCTTCAAAAAGTGAAAGCAACTTGTGCGTTCAATCCATTTCCCGCCAAACGCGTGCTTTGATAAAGATGGTTGTATTGCAGTTTGAACGCGGCATATTCGGCGAAATCAATCCGCAGTCCAACCGACGGACCGTAATAGGTTCCCTCCAGCAGATTCAAAGGGTCGCCTAGGTGATCGCGCACGTATTGATAACGGAAATAGGGCTTGTAGATACCGAACTTACGCGCAGCCTGCACGTAAGACATCGGGCTGCGGAACGGCTTGACAGATCCGTCTTGATTGTTACTCAGCAAGACGGCTTCGTTCAGAAACTCCCAGTTGGGCGAAAGATAAACGACATAAGCGCTTTCGATGTTCTGCGTCACCCCGGCTTCTCCCACGGGATAGAGACGATCGTGGTACCACGATCCGCCAATCTGCAATCCGGGAACCGTTTCCGGCCTGATGTAGGCGGCAATGTTGGTCGCTTTGGCGTTACGGTCGGAGACGAAATTCTGCACTGACTCGATGGCGATGTTGTTGGTATTGGAAATGAGACCATTGCCCACCTCGGCGACGTAGTGAAGCCCCAGCTTGCTGGTGTGGGGAACGGCTCCGGTCAGGTTGACGCCAACCATGTGCACCGGCAGGATGCCGCCGCTGTCTTCGAACAGGTACATGATGGGCCGCCCCTCGGCAGTCGAAAACCAGACCCCATGATGGTAGGCGGTGTTGTAATAGCCGATGGAGGTGTGGAAGCGGCCGGCGGTCGCAGCAAAATAGCGGTTTGCCTTATAGGTAAGCTGATAGCGTTCAATATCTACGTCGAAGTAATTGGTATCGTCTGGCCCGAGGACAACCTCCGCCAGAAAGCTCAGGCGCTCGGAGAGTTTGGAGGTGAGGAACAGATCAAACTCGCCCGCCTGAAAGGTGGTATGGGGCGGTGTGACCGGGTTCCCGCAAGTTCCGCATCCATCGTCGATGATGGGGAAAACCAGTGGATTGGCAATCGATCCGACGCCGAAGTTGAAGTCGAAAAAGCCTCTGAACTTGATTACCGGACCACCGGGAATCGACATGCTGTGCCCGCCCATGTCGACATCCGCCTGGGCCACGGGAGCCTCCTGCGGTGCTGGGGCTGCAGTTGCTATGGCCGCCGCGTCTGCTGCAGGTGCCGCTGCGGTGGCAGGCGTTGTGGCCACTGGAGCCATGCCCGCAGCAACGGGTGTAGCGGCCGGAGTTTGCCCCGGCGGGGCGGGCTGCGCTGCCTTTAACTTAGCAACCTGCGCTTCCAGTTCCTTCAAGCGCGCGTCCTGCGCTTTAAGTTGCTCCAGCAGCTGCGTCATAGTTTCGGGCGACGAATCCGGGGCCGGCGCTGGAGTCTGCTGCGCAAACGCCAATTCCATGCCAAGGACCATGAGAGCGAGGGGGAAAACGGAGACTCTGGCTAGAGACATTGTTATTGCGTTCCTTTTCCATCTGCCGCGTTGGTAATGCAAAAACTCTCCTGTGCCGCTGCTTGATTCGCCTTCCTCCGTCAGCGCTGGTTAAGTCAATCCGAACGCGGTTTCGAGACCGGAGGACCTCGGCGGCCGTAGTCAGGGAAAACTTGCGACGAACGATGGCACGCATTTGTGCCCTGGCCGAAGGGGAAAAACCGGCTGGAATACGCGTGGGTATACGTACCAGCAAGCTGTGAGGCGAAACGCCCCTGAGGCATCACTCCAAAATTGCGTCTCGCCTACCAGTCCTGAGCCACTTAGAGAAACCACAGCGCCCATGATCGCCTTTCCTTGCGGATTAACGACAGTCCCTTCGATGACAGAGGCCGTCTGTGCGCTGGAAATGTAAACGGCTCTGGATGGGCAGGAAAACAAGCAAGGGAAAGTTGCCCAGCAGCGATCGGAAATGCGTTTCTGTTTCAGACAGCGCGATGGTAGAGGCCGATTGATTCGCCGCACGTTCTCAACTCCGCAGCCATCCCAGGTCGCTGCCTCAGCTCGCCAGCCGGCGATCTGTTCCAGGTCTGATGTCGAAAATAGGATGGCCAGCGGCGCACCCACGTGGTCCAACATCTCCACCTGTTCATCGGCTGAATCAGAAAAGCCTTGAATTGAGGTCGAATCTGCAGAGTTTATGGCCGTATGAGCATTCAACCCCGCGCAATAACCTGCTCTTCTTCCCCGTAGCGGGAGACAAAATAGCTTCGAGCACCACAAGGAGAACGCCTCCGCGCGATCGTGACGGCTGGCGACGTCAGCCATAGAACGGGGAGGGCGATCGCCTGGCTACGCGCGAACTACAGAAGCCGTTGCGCGTAGAGGAACTTGCGGCAGCTGCCCACAAGGCGGTCTCCACGCTGCACCATCACTTCCTAGCCTTCGGCAAGTGACCCGAATAAACTACTCGGCCATGTGGTTTGCTCAGTCGTCAGGAAGACACATTGCAGCATGGGTTGCTGCCGAAAATGGCCGTCACGTCAACTGCTTGAAGTCAGCTTTTAAGTGAGTTGCGTCGACCACCGCGACCGATTGACTCTGCGCATATCAACCTCCAAAGACTTCAGCGCCGGTTCCGATCCTGTCAACTATTTCTAAGCGTAACCATCGGGTCGACGCGCATGGCTCTCCTCGCCGGCACGATGCAAGCCAGGATCGAAGCGAGCGCGAAGACAGCAGAGGTGATGCTCAGCACTCCCGCGTCCCTCATGCTGCTTTGCGTCCACTTATGCACGGAGTCACTGAGGCCAATGCTCAGGCCAACGCCGAGAAGCAGCCCGATGCCGGTGGTCCAGGCGACGGAGGTGAGGGTGAGAACGAGCACGCTCAACCGCGGCGCACCCAGAGCCATGCGGATGCCGATCTCACGCGTGCGCTGTTGCACCGAATAGGCGACCACCGAGAACAGGCCGATAGCGGCCAGCCCCAGGGCCACGGCCGAGAAGACGGCGAAAAGTATTGAGATAAAGCGGTCATGGGACCAGACGAAGAGGGAAAGAAAGTCCTCGAAAGCATATTCCTGGGTCACCGCCTGATTCTGGTCGAGCGCCCTCATGCTGTTACCGATGTCGTGCACGGACTGACGCGGGTTGCCCGCGGTGCGGACCAGGAAACTTATGCCGGGAAACATCAGCACGGTGGAGGGAACGTAGATCTGCGGCTGGATGGGCTGGTGCAGCCCATCGTTGCGAACGTCGCCGACGACACCGACGATCTCGTAGGGCTGTTCCGGATTGGGGGCGATCAGAGCTTGAGGAAAACCACGCTGCAACTCCACCGGAACAACCTGCTGTCCGATAGGGTTGGCGCCGGCCAGGTAACGCTGGACAAAGGTCTGGCTCACCACCGTGAGGTGGGCGCCGCGCAAAACTTCTGCGCGGGTGATGGTTCTGCCCTGCAGAAGCGGAATGCGCTGTAGGGCAAAGTAGTCGGCGCTGACCAGCAGCACTCCGGACTGGCGGCTTTCGTCTGCGGGCGCGCCCAGCAAATGGACCGGCTGCCGCCACACACCCATCGGGAAGAGCCCCCCGTTAAAATCTGTGGCATCGAGGACGCCCGGCGTGGACTTGATCTTTTCGGTCAGGGCGTCGAGAAACTGCGATCGGGTCTGCCATGTGGTGTAAGAACGTTCCGAAATGGCCATAAACATCAAGAGCGAATTGTGCGGATCGAAACCGAGCCTGGCGCTATAGGCCTCAAGAAATGTGCGCATGGCCGCGCCGGCGCCGGCCAGCAGTAAAACCGTCAGCGCGACCTGACCGACAATCATCACCGACCGCACTTTGGCTCCGCGCGAAGTGGCGGTGCGGCTATCTCCGGCCTGTAGGATGGCGTTCAAGCGGGGCCGGGAGAACTGCAGAGCCGGGGCGAGTCCTGCGGCGATTCCGGTGGCGACGGAGATGGCGGCGCTGAAAAGCAGGACGGGGATATTGAGGCTGATGACAACTTCGTGGGGAATGGAGTACTCCGGAAGCCGTGGTCTTGCTCGCCACTTGGCTGCCCGCACGCCAAGCTGCCAAAGTAGACCCTATGCAGGCACTCCGGGGCGAATAAGCTCAGAACCCATTTCACTGTTCGTCTGCTTTTACGCTTACAATTTTGAGGTGAAACCTTGGTCTTGCCTCGCCTACTGGAGTCCAGAAGATCATGTTATCTATGACGAGCACCTTAACTTCTCCATTCTTCTTTTCTGGTAGTTCCTGCCCTATTCCAGGCAAACTTAACATCGCAGAGCAGTCTGCTGGGTCATCTGAGACCGGCTGCCCTGAATGGAACGACTGCCAACACACTGCGGCGTATGTCTTGTGATCGTGCTTGAAAATGAATTGCTCATTGTCGTATCCAGTCAGATACCACTTCGACGGGTTCTTGCACCCGAATAACGTTGTAAGGACCAACGCTAGGACTAAGAAAAGAGCTTTCTTCATAAGGTCATGTTCCCCCTAAGCTGAGCTCTCGCTTGGCAGATCCGGTGATATTCATGGGTAGTGGTCTCCAAGAATCGCAATCTCCAATCAGAATCCGGTGAGGCCTGCTTAGCGGGTAGTCAGGTGCACCAGCGTCATCCATCAAGTGAGCCCCTCAATATTTGCTCTACGAAGCGTCCCGCTAGCTAGGCCCAGGCGGAGTGCGCACGGTCCCGAGAATGCCGCGTAGGATGGAGGTCGGGTTTGGCGGGCAGCCGGTTATCGTGAGGGCTACGGGGATGATATTTGCCACGCTGCCACGACTGGCATAGCTCGTGCCAAAGATGCCGCCGCATGCTCCACAGTCGCCTAGGGCCACAACCCACTTGGGGTCGGGCACGGCATCATAGGTGCGCTTCAGCGCTTCTTCCATGTTGACTGACACTGGCCCAGTCACCAGGAGAAGATCGGCGTGACGCGGGCTGGCTACGAATTTCACGCCCAGACCCTCCAGATTGTAGTAAGGATTGTTAAGCGCCTGGATCTCCAACTCGCAGCCATTGCAGGAGCCTGCATCCACGTGGCGGATACAGAGCGCGCGTCCTAGGATTCTCTGAAGCTCCGTCTGCAACTCCAAGGCCAGCGATGAATCATCGGGAACGGGCAGCGGTTCGGTCAATATACCGGTACGCAGCATACGAGAAAGAACGTCAAACATAGTTACCTCATCCGTCCTGTCCGCTATAGGACAGGTTGAAGGATTTATTGATGAGCGGAAAGTCCGGCACAATGTTGCCGAGGATCGCATATTCGAGAAGCGGCCAGTTCTGCCACGACGGGTCGTGCGCATGGCAGCGCCGAATGGCGCCGTCCGGACCGGCCTCGAGAGCAATCATTACTGGTCCGCGCCAGCCTTCAATAAGCCCAACCCCCAGCAGATCAGGCTCCGCGAGAGGAACGGGTATCTGGATGGGTCCTGCAAGAATCCCCGCGAGGAGCGCACGGCAAAGTCGAAGGGACTCGAATATCTCGTCGAACCGCACTTGCACTCGCGCTGCAACGTCGCCCGCACTCTGCACGATCAGTTTCGGGGCGAGCCAGTCGTAGGGAGGCCACGGATGGTCGACTCGCAGATCGAGCGGAATGCCCGAGGCGCGCGCGGCGAGACCGACCGCGCCAAGCTTCTGCGCAAGACCTGTCTCGAGTCTTCCAGCTTCTCGAAAGCGATCTTGCAGACCGGCATGCTCGGCATAGATAGAACGCAGCTTGGAGACCGAATCCTCGACGATCGTATACTGTTCAAACAAGAGACGAGACCCGTCTGCGGGCAGATCGCTTGACACCCCGCCGGGCGTTACATAATCGAAGAGGTAGCGCGCTCCGAAAGCGAATGCGTTCGCGCGCAGCAGATCCTCTTTCATGCGGGAAAACTGAGTGAGCCCGAAAGCGAAGCCGGCATCATTACCGAGAGCACCCAGGTCACCCAGATGATTGGCCAGACGTTCGTGCTCAAGGGCCAGCGCACGCAGATCTGTTACCCGGGCAGGACAGGCTGTCTGGGTGATTGCTTCAAGCGCTGCGCAGTACGCCCACGAGAAAGCTACGGCCGAGTCCCCGGAGACCCGTGCGGCCAAACGGTGTCCCTCGCTTTGTGAAAGGCCCTCAAAACGTTTGGCAACACCTTTGTGGGTATAGCCGAGACGCTCCTCCAGACGTAGAACCTTCTCGCCCACTACGGAGAAGCGGAAGTGTCCAGGTTCAATGATGCCCGCATGGACCGGGCCGACAGAGATCTCATGAACACCATCGCCTTCTACTGATACGAATGGGTATGGCTCTGAGCCAACCGCGAATTGCTGGCTTCCATCGACCTTCCGCCGCAAGGGGAAAAACTTCTCTGGCCAGCCGCCGTGGCACAACCATCCGCGCGTGTCCGCGTTTCGCTCATCGACGCCAATGCCGAGCATGTCATAGACGCCACGCTGCATGCGCAATGCAGCCGGGAACAATGTCGCGATGCTCGGATACCTAGGAAGCCCACGCGCTTCAGCCACATTGCCGGCCGGATGCTTTTCGTGCGGGTTCCCACGCCCGAGTTCCAGCACATCGGCGGCTGTCTTTACCTGAATTGGGTATTCGACCACTAGCAACGTGTCGGGGAGGAGATAGGCCGCATAGACGGCGAAGCAGCGATCGCGATCTCGGTCGTCTGCTCCCCAGAGGCTCAGGAGCAACGCTCCCGCCTCGTGCATTGCATTGGCGACCTCGAGCCATTGCTCGCGGTTAACGCACAGCCGGGCGCTTGGTATGTTGCCGGGCATCTGTGTCCGGTGTTGTTCAATGAAAGCCGGTAATTTACTCATGATCAATCACCCAATCAGACGTGCCGCGCTCCGGTACCATGCTGCCAGTGCAGGTGGCATATATAGACCAAGCGCCAGCACCATGGTGAGATGAACGAATACGGGCACCATTGCCGGAGAGTGCGGCAATGGACGTGCATCGCTCTCTCCAAAAACCATGGGCTGGACCTGGCTGAAGATTGCCGCGAAGGCTACGCCTAGCGCAATCAAGAGGAAGGGTGTCGTCCAGGGATGTTCGCGCATCGCGGTTGTCAGCACTAGAAACTCACTCGCAAACACTCCAAAGGGCGGCATGCCCAAGATCGCGATTGACCCCAGCATCAATCCCCAACCGATCGTTGGGCTGATTCCAACCAGCCCTCTAATCCCATCCATGCGCTGAGTACCAGCGGTCTGCGACGCGTGCCCGGCGGTAAAGAAGATCGATGACTTGGTAAGTGAGTGAACCGTCATGTGCAGCAGCGCGGCGAAGTTCGCGACCGGCCCGCCCATCCCAAAGGCGAAAGTGATGATGCCCATATGTTCAATCGACGAGTAGCCGAATAGCCGCTTGATGTCGCGTTGCCTGAAAAGAAAGAACGCTGCTAGAACCGCAGACAGGAGCCCGAACGTCATCAACATGCGGCCCGGAATATGCGGACCGATCGATCCTTCGACCAGTACCTTGCAACGGATCACCGCATATAAAGCGACATTGAGGAGCAGGCCCGATAGGACGGCGGATACTGGGGTCGGGCCTTCGGCATGAGCATCGGGTAGCCAGTTGTGCAGGGGCGCCAAGCCAACTTTCGTGCCATAACCAACTAAGAGAAAGACGAACGCAAGTCCCAGCACCCTGGGTTCAAGTTGCCCCTTCACGGCATTTAGGTGGGTCCATAATAGGGCGGTCATGCCTTCGCGGCCAAGTGTCTGTTCGGCGGCAAAGTATAGAAGGATCGTGCCGAATAGTGCCTGGGCGATGCCGACACCACAGAGGATGAAATACTTCCAGGCCGCCTCCAGGCTCGCACGTGTGCGGTAGAGAGAAACCAACAAAACCGTCGAGAGTGTGGCTGCTTCCATCGCTACCCAAAGCAAACCCATGTTATTCGTCAGCAAGGCCAGAAACATCGCGGCCATAAAGAGCTGGTACATGCTGTGATACAGGCGCAGGCGCCGCGCATTGAGACGCCCGTGATACTCCTCAATGCGCATGTAGGGCCGCGAGAAAACCGCGGTAGTGAAACCCACGAACGCGGTCAGCGCGACCAGAAAGACGTTGAAGGAATCGACGAAGAACTGCTCATGCGCGACCAGCATGGGGCCGTGCCGGATCACTCGCAGCACCAGGAATGCGGCGGCGACGAGCGTTGCGAAGCTCATTCCGACATTAAGCTCGGCCGCGAAGCGGCGGGCGCCGAAGAGGGCCAACGAGAGTGCCCCTAACAACGGCAAACCCAGAACCAGCAATATTTCCACTTCAGTCCTCCTTGAGTGCTTCGAGGTGATGCAGATCGAGGCTGTCGAACTGTTCCCGGATCTGGAAGAAAAAGATGCCGAGGATGAATACGCCGACCAGGAGGTCGAGTGCGATTCCCAACTCGATGACCATAGGCATCCCGTAGGTGGCACTGGTCGCGGCGAAAAACAGCCCGTTCTCCATGGCGAGAAATCCGATTACCTGGGTCACCGCTTTCCGGCGTGTGATCATCATCAGGAACGACAGCAGAATGACAGCCAGTGCGATACCGAGCGTGTGGCGCGTGATAGTCGTCGCCAACATGCTGATCGGTTGCGCCAGCCCGAAGGCGAATATCACCAGGACCAATCCCACGAGCATCGTCGTGGGAATGTTGACTAGCGGTTCACTGTCCCATTGCGCGCCGAGCCGTTGGATGAGCCGATGCAAAATCCACGGCAGCGCGATCACCTTCAGGATCAGTGTGAGTGCCGCGGAGTAGTAAAGTTCCGTCAGGCCGGAGCTGTGGGCCACAATGCAGGTTGATGCAAACAGGATCGCACCCTGCCAGGCGAACAGCGTAATCAACCGCTGCGTGCGCCGCCGCGAGAGCATGGCGAAGGAGATGAGCAAGAGTCCCGCGGCCAGGACTTTGAGTAATTCGGCGGTCAGATGAGAGGTCTGCATTTCCGAATCAAGCTCCTAACAGCAGATGAACCAGCAAGCCGAGCACGGCCAGCAGAAATGCCATCGCCAGGTATTCCGGCGCGCGAAAGATTCGCACCTTGGCCGATAACGATTCGATC
>CAWIBI010000006.1:0-27287 GCA_963834205.1 uncultured Acidobacteriaceae bacterium
TACGTAAGGGCGCTCGAGCTAACCACCGGAAAGGAAGTCTGGAAACAGGAGCGCCTAGGGTCCGAGGGTCTCGGAGGTGGATTGCTTTCGACCGCCGGCGGCGTGATTTTTTCAGGCGAGGGCATAGGAGAATTCGTCGCCCTGGACCCGAAGACCGGCAAACCCGTATGGCACTTCAACACCGGTCAGAGGATCAATGCTCAGCCTATAACCTACATGGTGAATGGGAAGCAGTATGTAGCCATTGCTTCGAATTCCGACATATTCGGCTTTGCCCTTTTCGAACCAGAGAAGGTTGAAGCCAAGTAACCATCCGGGCCGCCGTGGGGCGCTAGCCGGCGAATTTGTCGGTCGCCGCGACCAGGGCGCGACTGTTCGGTGGGTCGAAGGCGCTATGGCCGCTGTCGGGAGTGATGATGAGGTCGGCTTCGGGCCACGCACGGTGAAGCGCCCACGCGCTTTCCATGGGGCAGACGACATCGTAACGGCCCTGCACGATGACGCCGGGGATGTGGCGGATCCGCGAGGCATTGCGCAGCAACTGGTCGTCGGTTTCAAGAAAGCCCTTGTTGACGAAGTAATGGGCCTCAATGCGCGCGAAGGCGAGCGCGAACTCATCCTCTTCGTAGTGGCTGCTGAAGGCGGCGTCGGGCAGAAGCTTCGAGGTGGCGCCCTCCCATCCGCTCCAGATCTTCGCGGCGGCGAGTCGCACTGCCGGGTCATCGCTGGTGAGGCGGCGGTAGTAGGCGGAGAGCAGATCGCCGCGCTCGCTCTCGGGAATGTGGGCGAGGTACGGCTCCCAGGCATCCGGATAGAGGACCGAAGCGCCGCGCTGGTAGAACCAATCGATCTCCTGCTTGCGGAGGAGGAAGATGCCGCGGAGGACGAGTTCGGTGACGCGATCGGGATGCGTTTCGGAATAGGCGAGGGCGAGAGTGGAACCCCAGGATCCGCCGAACACCTGCCAACGCTCGATGCCGAGGTGCTCGCGGATTTTCTCGATGTCGGCGACCAGGTCCCAGGTGGTGTTGGCTTCAAGCGATGCGTAGGGCGTGCTCTTGCCGCAGCCGCGCTGGTCGAAGTTCACGATGCGGTATTTTTCGGGGTGGAAGAAGCGGCGCTGTTTGGGATCGGAGCCGCCGCCAGGACCGCCGTGCAGAAACACCACCGGCTTGCCAGAGGGATTGCCGCTTTCCTCGAAGTAGATCTCGTGGACGGGTGAGACCTGGAGCCGGCCCGTGTTATAGGGCTCGATCGGAGGGTAGAGCCAGGTGACGGGATCCTTCATCATGGATACCGGGCTTGGTTGGGCATCGTGGGCAGTATACCTCTGGGATTCTGCCATCAGACGGAAACCGGCGCCCCGGAGTTGGCCATTTCTGCTTTTCCCCATCGCCTCTGGCTAGTCATAGCGGGTCGTGCAGTCCGGTGCATCATTGATTGGTTGTGTGATGGATCCGTCCAGTCCTTGCTTAACCGATCAATTATTTTCAATCGCCGCGAACAACAAGAGTGCGAGCATCCCAACGCTAACTGCTTCGCTTCATCGGTCGCAATGTGTGGCGGAATTCGTCGTGGAAGCCCAAGCATTCATGCGGGGGAAGGAGCGCTTTAGCGCTCCGTTGAAAGAGCCTCGACTCTGATCACGCGCTTTATTGATGACTGCAAAACTAATGTCCGGTTTCAGTCTGTTTCGGGCCAATTTGGAAAAGTGCTTTGTATCAGGGCACGACTTCAGTCGTGCCGAAAAGGCCAGTAGGACGAGGGCTTTAGCCCCTGAGGCGCTATTTCCCTCTCAGTTCGGCTTCGGGTGGTGTTCGCCAGCTCAACCTGCGAGGAGGACATTACCTTTGCAGCATTCAATAGCGCTGGCAATGCCAAAGCTTCAACAACTCCTGTCTGAGAGAACCGCAGAAGAGTACGCATCGGCTCCAAAGGCCCGGAGGGCCGGCCCGCCAAACGTCAGCCCAGCCCGGATAGGGCTGGGGCATGATGGATGATGATCCCGCCCGCCCCGGCCTGCCGTGGGAGCGCCGTAAGTGCGGCACTTTTTTTTTGGGCTCCAGCTCTATCGAGTCGAAATTCACCACTTCAGCTGCATATCGTCCTCAAACACAAGACCTGTTGGCCCATCGCTATCCAACTGTGCCAAACGGATCGCCACGCTTCTGAGGTTGTCGGTGCCGCACGCATCCCTGATAGGCTTCTGCTAACCATGTCGACCAAGCCGCTCTCCCCTCACGAACTCCGTGTTTGGCATGCCTTCAAGCTTATGGGCGAAGACGTGATGGGCCGAGTCGGGCGGGATATCGCAGAGGTGACCGGCCTTTCAGGACCGGATTTTGGCGTCTTGTCCCGGCTCGCCGATCTTGGCAAAGGGGAGATGCGTCAGCAGACGTTGGCCGAGTCGATGGGTTGGGACAAAAGCCGGCTGTCTCACCACCTCACACGCATGCAGGAAAGAGAACTCATCGAGCGGCGTGAGGCTGATAACCGCGTCGTTCTCGTAGTGCTCACCAAGCACGGGCGCGATAAGCAGGAGGCTGCGCGGCCAATTCATGCCGGATCGGTGCGGCGGAATCTACTCGCCCGACTCAACGCAGAACAGATCGAAACCATCGTCCGTGTAAGCAACATTCTCGGCGAGGACGATTAGCTATCAACCTGATTTTGAAGTGGAGCTTATGGAACCAGCTGTACAGCGCCATCGGCAGACGGTTGAAAGAACAATCGCCCATGGCAAATACGGTAATGGTGACGCTGGCGAATGGAATGGCGAACTGAGGCTATATTCCCGACGACGCGTCGTTCGGAGCCGACACTTTCCAGGTGTTGAGCTCGCGTTTAAAGCCGGGCTGCGCCGAGAGCGCCATCGACGGGGACTGATGGATCTGATCCAGGCGAACGACAAGTAGCGAAGACTAATTCGAGCACACATACGTCTTAGGTGGAGATCGGGCATCGGGGTTAACCCGCAAAGGAGCGTCGCAATGGGAATCAATAGAAGAGCATTTCTTACATCAATGATCGCGGTCGCGGCGGGACGCATCGTCAAGGCTCAGCTGCCACCGGAGACGGCGAATCTCTGGGGAGCTCCTGTGATCGACTGTCACTTTCATCCCCGGCCTACCCTGGAGGCGAACCTCGCTCACCTGAACGGATCGGGTTGTCAGGCCGCCTATATGTTGGCGCGGCTCACCGCGGCCGACGACGCCAAGCGCTTCATGGCGCAGGAGCCATCCCGTTTTGCAGGTTACTCCGTGAGCACCAACGTTTCCGCACCCGATGCGGTAAAGCTGCTCACCGAGGCGGTAAAGGCCGGAGCCCACGGCTTCGGCGAGGTGAAATTTCATGTCGAAGCCGATGGGCCGGAGATGCGGCGGCTCTATGCGGCGGCCGCCGAGCTCGATGTGCCCGTGACCATCCACTTTCAGGAAGTGCCGCACACACCAACCGAAGGCGTATTCAACACCGGGTTCAAGCGCTTCGACGCCATCCTGAAGGAGTTTCCAAAAACCACCTTCGTCGGACATTGCGATGCATTTTGGGCCAACGTCAGCGCGGATTATGCCAACGACAAGGACTACCCCAGAACGCCCATCGTGCGCGGAGGCATTACCGACAAATGGCTCTCCGATTATCCAAACCTCTTCGCTGATCTTTCGGCGAACTCCGGCAACAACGCGCTCACCCGCGATCCTTCCTTCACCACCGATTTTCTTAAGCGGCACAAAGACAAATTATTTTTTGGCAGCGACTGTTCCTGCACTGACGGACACGGGGCGGGCATCTCCCAGGGAGGCAATCCAGGCGCAGCCAGACTTGCGGGCAAGTGCGTGGCCCGCGAAACGCTCACTGTATTGAAGGCGAATACAACACCCAAGCTCTTCCATACCTTGGTTTGGGAAAACGGCCACCGTGTATACAAGCTGAAAATGACGACAGCGTGATCGTGGATCTGGTCGTGTACCAGCGAACATAAAAACCAGGGGACGAAACGTCCGGCGGCTATCCACCATGCGGCCACGGTGGCTGCGATGGGAGGCCATGTGACGATGATTGCGACATTTCCCGATCAGGAGCCAGTTGAACGTAGCCCAGCACGTAGTGCTGGGTAACCCAGGACTAAGGTCCTGGGCCTGGAGTTTCATTTTCAGAGCCAGCGGGGCAGGTGGCGGACCCTAGGCACCATATTTTGAAGCAGGCTTCAGCTTAATCCGTGCCAGCCCCGGACTTCAGTCCGGGGAAGCGGGTTTTCAAACCCGCGAGAACGCTTTATCTTGCAATGGCCGGGCTTTTAGAAGCCCTGGTGAGCATGCCCCAAGCTCCCCAATCAACCCGTACGTTTTTCGTGACCTCGACCACAGCCGGACGCCGCGCGCTTCTTCAATCCGATCGCATGGCTCAGCTTCTGGTTGGGTCGCCTCTGCACCCCTAAGCGATTCCTTAAGAATCGTAGCCGGGGCCGCCGGGCGCCCCGCATTCTTTCCACAGCTTTTCCCAATTCCAGATCCCGGAGGCCACCTGGGTTGGCAGCGGGAATCCGAGCTGATGCGCGAGCATACACACCTGCCCGCGATGGTGGGCTTCGTGAGAAAGCATGTAGCACAGCATCTCCAGGCCAACGGGCCAGGGCTGACCCCAGCCGTCTCTACGAAACTTCTCGATGCGGCCCCCCGCCCAGCGCTTCCGCCAGCATCTCCGCGCAGCGGGCGGCGCTCTCCGCCAATCCCGCACGGGCCTGCTGCGGCGTGCAGTGCGCGCGGTTGAGCTGTAGTGGAACCTTCAGGTGCGGAGCCGTAAGCCTGACCCACTTGGTGCGGACATTGTGCATGTGCGTGAAGATCGCCACAATGGTGCGGGCCTTGCCGGGCGGTTTGGCTCTCCAGGCGGCAGGGTCAAGATGTTCGATAAGAACCTGGTTGATGCGATCATTGGCCGCAAAGATCTGGACTGCGGCCCGGCCGAGTTGAGTGTGAACCTGGTGTTGACGCGTGGTCACGGCTCCCTACTCCTTGACTCATAATACTTCCGGGCCTTCGGCCATCCTGAAGCAATACACGCAATCCGTCACGCGGAACCACCCGGAGACGAGCGCCTTGGCTTCAAATCCCCGTCTTCAAGGCAATTCACCGTCGAGTTGGCGAGTTGGCGATCTAGCGCCAATCCAGGAGCATTCCCGGCGCCATGGGCGTTTTTGGGGACTAATCCTCTGGAACTCGCTGTGGGTGAATTCATCAGCATCCCGAAGGAGGTCATTGGGATGGCAACAACTTGCGAAGACAAGTCTCGAGCAGTGCCAAAAGTCATTCGGAGTGGAGTGTAGTGATCGGATCGAGGCGCATGGCGCGCAGCGCAGGGACGTAACTGGCGGCGATGGCGACGGCGGTGAGCACGGCGGTTACGCCGGCGAAGGTGGAGAGATCGTAGGGCGAGACACCGTAAAGCAGGCCGGCCATGAGATGAGAAACAATAAGCGCGCCAACCAGGCCTACGCCGGCGCCGGCGGCGGCCAGAGTGAGGCCCTGGCGTAAAACCATCTTGAGGATATTGCGCCTTTGCGCGCCCAGTGCGAGGCGAATGGCGATCTCGCGCGATTGCTCATTGACCAGGAAGGAGATGGTTCCATAGATTCCCAGGCCCGCGAGCAGCAGCGCAGTTGCGGCAAACAGCGCCACCATTTCCATGGAGAACCGCCGTACAGAAAGCGAAGAGGAGAGAACGTCGTCCAAGGTCTCCGCGCGGAAGACGGGAAGCTCCGGATCGACGGCCTGGATTTGTGTGCGCACCTGCGCGGAGATGGCGGCGGGATCGACCTGTCCACGCAGGTAGAACGCAAGAAACTTGGCGGGGCGTTGGTAGATGTCGAGGTAGATCTGCGGAATGCCGGCGTCCGCGAGCGATTCTGTGCGTGCATCGGCAATGACGCCGACGATGGTGGTCCAGTCCGGCCTGGCACGGCCCAAACGGCCCAACAAATGGACTCGCTTGCCGACCGGATCCTGGTTGGGCCAGTACATGCGGGCCGCGGCCTGGTTGATGACTGCGATCAAGGGCGTAGCTTCAAGGTCCTGGTCGACGAAGAGCCGTCCACGCGAGAGAGTCATGCCCAGCAGGTGGAAGTATTCGGGCGAGACGATCAATGTATCGATCAGCGGAGGCTGGCTGCTTTGCACTTCCTGGCCTTCGCGAAACAATGGAATCATTCTGCGATCGCTCTGGCCATGGCCAAGGGGAATGGCCGCCTGATCACTGACGGCGGTTTCTTCCACGCCCGGAATCGTCCGGTTGCGGCGCAGAACTTCGCGCAGCAACACGGCTTCCTGCGTGGCGGTGCGGTAAATGTCGGTTTTGGGATCGTTAGGATTCGGCAGCGAGGTCTCGATTGCCACGACCCGAGTGGGATTGAAGCCGAGTTGCACCTTGAACAAGTCCCAGAAGCTGCGCAGCAGAAGGCCGGCGGCGACCATCAGCACCAGGGAGAGGGCTAATTCACCAATGACCAGAACATGTCGCAAGCGCGAGCGCCGCCGGGAACCGTTGGCGCCACGACCTTCCTGCCGGAGCGTCGCCGTCAAATCGAGGCGGCTTGTGAGCCACGCGGGGGCAAGCCCGAAGATGGTTCCGGCGGCGACAGAGACGACGATGGCAAACGCCAGCACGCCCCAGCTGATGGATATGTCATTGAGGCGCGGCAGGCTTTCGGGAACAAATTGCAGCAGGAATTTCCGGGCGCAGAAGAGAACCGCGAAACCGGTGATGCCGCCAAGTACGAAGAGTAACAAGCTTTCGGTGAGGAGCTGACGAATTAGGCGCATTCTTGCGGCTCCCAATGCCTGGCGAACCGCCATCTCGCGTCCTCGCGCGCTGGCGCGAGCAAGCAGCAGATTGGCGACGTTGACGCAGCTGATCAGCAGCACCAGGCCCACCGCGCCGAACAGCAGAATGAGCGATTGGCGAACGTTGCCGACAAGAGTCTCGGCCAGGGGAGTGAGGCGGATAGTCCACGCGCTTTGCGACGGATAATCCGCCGGAAATTGCTTCTTCAAGATGCAACCAGGGCATCGAGGTGCCCCTGCGCGGCCTCAGGCGAGAGACCAGGCTGAAGGCGCGCGATGGTCTCGAAGGGCAAACGCGTGCCGCGCATCGGCGGCGGGGCGGGGTCGTCGGCAAATCCCCCCGCCGCCCACAATTCGGTACCGCGCTGCTCGCTGGTTTGGCCCTGGTCGCGAAAGCTGGCGGGCATGACGCCGACAACATGAGCGGGATCGTTGTCAATGCGTAGAGTCTTGCCGAGAATGTGCGGGTCGGCGCCAAATGCGCGCTTCCAGAGCCCATCGCTGATGACGACTTCGTTGTTGAAGCCGGGTGTGGCGTCGTGCGGATCGAAGGTGCGGCCCAACTGCGCGTCGACGCCGAGCACCGCGAAGTAGCTCGGTGAGACCGACTTTGAGGCGATGCTCGCGGGCTGGGCGCTGCCGGTAAGATTGTTGGTGCCGAAAAAGGATAGGGACACATTTTGGAAGATTCCCGAGTTCTGAAGGTCTCTCAACTCAGGGATGGAGATGCCGACGTCGTGCGCGCCCACGCCGGGAAGGTTGGCTTCAATTCGCACCAGTTCGCTGGGGTTGGGGTAGGGCAAAGGATGCAGCAGGGTTGCGTCGATGACGCTGTAGATGGCGGTGGTGGCTCCGACGCCGAGGGCCATGGTGGCGATGGCAATCAGGGAAAATCCGGGAGACCGGTGCAGCATTCGAAAAGCGTAGCGGAGATCGAGGAGAAAATTCTCAGCAAGCGGAAGACCCTGCTCGGCGTTGTGGTGCTCGCGAATGGCCTGGGCCGCGCCAAGCTTCAGTGCGGCCTGCCGCCGCGCCTCGGCGGGCGACATGCCGGCACGCAAATTCTCCTCAGTCTGCAAGGCAAGATGCTCGGCCATCTCTTCATGGAGGCGCTGGTCGGCGCGCCTTCCGGTGGCGAAGTTCGAGAGGCGAATGAAAAAGCGGCGCAGGAATCTCATGGCAGGTCCTCCGCTTTCACTTCAAAGAAGCGCGCGATGATGGCCGCGGTCTGCTTCCAGTCGCGAGTCTCTGCCTGCAACTGCTTTCGGCCGGTCGCGGTCAGGCGATAGAAGCGGGCGCGGCGGTTGTTTTCCGATGCACCCCATTGCGAGGCGATCGAGCCTTCATTCTCCAGCTTCAGCAGCAAGGGATAAAGGGTGCCCTGGTTAACAGCCAGAACATCTCCGCTGATCTGCTCGATGCGGCGGGCAATCCCGTAGCCGTGCTGCGGCCCCAGAACATCGAGGGTTTTGAGGACCATCAGCGCAAGCGTTCCTTGCAAAACGTCGGGTTTTTCCTTCATAGAGGGACCAACCTTTGGGTTTCCTACAGGAAGGATGGCATGGTTCCTGTAGGAAAGCAACAGGAAATTTTGCGCGATCTTTCGACGTCAAGTCCAGAAGATCTGTCAGGAAACTGCCGGGAAGCTGTTTATTGAGGGCGGCGTAGTTGTGATTACTAACGATCAAGTCGGCATGGCGGCAGGAATTCAGAAGGCACGCCCCAGTGGAAGGATTACCCGATGCTGGGGCGTTTTCGGGGACTAATCCTTGCCCGGAAGCCTAACCTGATCTCAGTGAGCGCCTTGCTGAAGTCGCCAGTTAAAACACTGGGCTGGTCAGCGAACAGCGTTCGCCGTCCGGCTTGCAGACGTGGTGCCCGATGACATTCCCGGCCACGAAATCCTTTCCACTGCTTCGCGCGAGCGATCCCAGCCAACACTCAGGTCCATCCAAATCGCGCAGCGACGTGTTTCCCAGTCAGCGACTTGCTCGCTCTCACCAGCTCGCGCGGCGCTCCCTCGAACACAACTTTGCCACCTTCGGCGCCTGCGCCCGGTCCCATGTCGATGATCCAATCGGCACGCGCCACCACATCCAGGTTGTGCTCAATCACGATCAGGGTCGTTCCGTTGTCGACCATCGCGTCGAGCAGCGCGAGCAGGTTCGCCACGTCGGCCATGTGCAGACCGGTCGTCGGCTCGTCGAGAACTACGATTTGCGAAGGCTTCCCGAGTTCAGCCGCCAGTTTCAGGCGTTGACGTTCGCCGCCCGAGAGCGTGTTGAGTCTTTGCCCCAGCGCGATGTAACCGAGTCCCACGTCTTTCAGTGCCTTCAGTGTCGCGAGAATCGGTTTCTCCGTAAAGTAAGACAACGCGTCCACGACGGAGAAATTCAACACTTCGTTGATGTTCTTCCCTCGAAGTGTCAGCCCAAGAACCGCATCGGTGAAACAGCGTCCCTCACATGTTTCACAGCGAATGGCGACGGGATCGAGGTGCTGCAAATCCGTATAGATGGCGCCCAGACCTTCGCATGCCGGGCATGCTCCCTTGGAGTTCGCGCTGAAGAGTGCTGGCTCAACTTTGTTGGCCGTCGCAAATGCTTTCCGAATTGCATCCGCCATCCCTGAGTACGTGGCCAGGTTTGATCGTCGCGATCCCGCCGCCAGCGATTGATCGACGTAGACGGCATCCGCGTAATGTTTGGCAAGACATCCGTGAATCAGCGAGCTCTTCCCGCTGCCCGCGACGCCGGTGACGACGGTAAGAACGCCCTTGGGAATCTTTACCGTGATGTTGCGGAGATTGTTGAGTGTCGCGTTCTCGACCAGAAGATGTCCTTTTCCGGCTCGCGGTTTCTCTTTCAACGCCTGATGCTTGGAAAGGTGTTTTCCCGTCAGCGTGTCGCTCTTTTTGAGTGAGTTGAACGGACCTTCGAACACAACTGTCCCACCGGCCCTTCCGGCGCCTGGCCCCATATCGACGATGTGATCGGCAATCGCCATCACTTCAGGCTCGTGTTCTACGACGAGAACTGTGTTTCCGGCATCGCGAAGCTTGGTCAGTGTGCTATTGAGTTTTTGGATGTCGTGCGGGTGCAAACCGATCGTCGGCTCATCGAAGATGTAGAGCGCCTCCGTCAGGCTCGACGAGAGATGGCGCACCATCTTGACCCGTTGCGATTCTCCACCCGAGAGTGTTGCCGTCTCACGGCTCAAACTTAGATAACCAAGTCCGATCTCGACCAGATGATCGAGCCTTTCTGCCAGACGAGCCACCAGCGGAGCGACATTCGGCGCGCGCAAAGAATGAATGAACTCGGCGAGCTCGCTCACCTGCATCGCTGAGCATTCTGCGATGTTCTTTCCGTTGACGCGGCAGGCGCGCGCGACCTCAGACAAACGCGTTCCGCCGCACGCGCTGCACGGTCCTTGCGTCACAATCTTCTCAAACGCCTCACGCAGAGGCGCCGGCATCTTCTCCGCGTCTTTGCTCAGGTACAGGCGTTTGAATTTCGGAATCAGGGCGTCAAAACCCGAGCTGAATGTTTGCCCTTGCTTGTTTTTTTTGACCTTCGTGTCGTCGCGGTAGAGAAACTCGTGCCACTCCTCTTTCGTATACTTCTTGAGTGGCTTTTTGACGTCGAAGAATCCCGACTTGACGAAGGTGTGCAGATTGTAACCACCCACGTTGAACGTTGGAAAACGAACTGGGCCTTCTTCAAGGGACTTGCTCTTATCGACCAGTGCATCGATATCGATCTGGGAGCCGCGCCCGAGCCCCTCGCACTCGGGACACATACCCATGAGATCGTTGAATGAAAGCGCCAGGGCGTGTGCAACCGTGGGCTTTCCAAGACGAGAAAACAAGATGCGCAGCAAAGTGTAGATGTCGGTCACCGTTCCCAATGTCGAGCGCGGATTCCCGCCGATGCGTTGCTGATCGACAATGATTGCCGTCGAGAGATTCGCGAGCATGTCGACATCAGGCTGACCATACCGTGGCAGAAAAGTCTGCACGAACGTCGGGAACGTCTCATTGAGCAGACGTTGGGATTCCGCGGCGATCGTGTCGAACACCAGCGACGATTTCCCCGAACCCGAGACGCCCGTGAAAACGGTGATTCTCCGTCGAGGAATGTCGACGGAAATGTTCTGCAGGTTGTTCTCGCGGGCGCCCCGGACCTGGATGGCGCCAAAGTGATCGGATTCGGAAGATGAGGGGGACATGTTGCTCCGCAATTGCGAACACCCAGATCGCACACCTGCCATCCGGGTGTTTTCTACGCCAGTTTGAAGCTGACAGCCGGGTTCAGTGACTTACACCTGTACCAGAAAGGCCTGATTGCCGTCAGGGTCCTCAACATTAAACCACTTTACGCCTGAACCCGGGCCGTACAGGTCGTCTTTGACTTGGTTGACTTTAGCGCCCTTTGCGCCGAGCTCCTTGTGGGCTGCGGCAACGTCTGAACTTGCAAAGTACACGCTCATGGTGCCGGGCTTCATGTTTTCGTGAGCCGTGGTGAGGACAATAGAAGCCCCACCTTCCGTGGGAGTAAGCGATACCCACCAGTTGTGCTCGTCTCTACGGTAGTCCGACTCGACCTTCAAACCAAGTTTGTCCACGTAAAAGGCTTTTGCCTTCGGCATGTCGCTGACAGCCATTTTGAACCGCATCAGTTTGTTCACTACTTGCATACATTTCCTCCTTTGTGTTTAGTGAGTGTGTGTCAACTGGTACCAGATCGGAACAAAACCGACGAGAACCAGCGCCCCGAAAACCGCCAACCCTGTAAGCATGCGCAGGGTGTTGATCGATGCCGCCGCGATAGGCTTCGCCATCAACCGCCCATACGCGATGAACGCAGCGCCCCCTCCCAGCACCAGATTGATAGGCAAGAAAAAGCTGTACTCGCCGCGCACTATGTGAAATATAGCCGCGACGAACATAACCAGCGTCAGGCCAACCGCAGCAAACGCCGTGAGCTTCGGTTTGACTCGGGTCATCGCCGGCAAGATCAGGCCGACGCCTCCAAGAAACTCACAGACACCGATGAAGACGAACATGCCCTGCGGCACGGCGGAGAACCATGGCACGGGTTGATGGAGCGTTTGGTTCCACACGTCCGGCCTGTAACACATGATTTTGCCGAAACCGGTGAAGCTGAAGAAGGCTCCCCACAACACCTGGGTGGTCCAAAGTACGGCGTTCATGGTGGAGCCTGGTTGGTGCTTTGTTTTGTGGTCGGGCGCCGATTGTGGATCTACGATTTGTGCTGCTACTGACATGAGGTTCTTCTCCTTGTGGATTGGTGGTTGACCTCGCTCGTTGGATTCTTCCTCCTCAATGGCATACGTCAGTTCCGCTGCGCGAGGTAATCCGCCAATACCTTGAAGCTGGCGCCGAAGCCCATCTTCATGCCATTGATTCCGCCTGAGAAGACGCGGGCTTCCTCGTCGCTTGCGTTGAACGGGACCACGGTGACGGTGAGCAGTGTTTTGCCATCCTGCTCGGCAAGGGTCACGGTGTTCAGTGTCTCCAGCGGAAATGTGGGCACCCATGGGTTGCGCGTGAGGTCGCCGTGCTCGTCGCTAAAGCCATTGAGCCATACCAGGCGCTCAGGCGCGGCGATCTCGCGGAAGATGAACCGGGCCCACATCGCGCGGCCGTCAGGGAATTTCATGCGGTAGTGGAACATTCCGCCTGGCTTAAGCTCGTGGCGGGTAATCTCGATGCTGCTGCCGGGAGTGCCCCACCAGTGCTTTAGGTGCTCAGGCTGGGTGAATGCGTTCCACACATCTTCGCGGGATGCGTCGAATGTTCGGCTGAAAACGAATTCGGTTGCCGAGTTTGCTGTACTGGCTGATGGGGCCACGATCTCACTCCTTGGATTTGGTTTTCGAACTCTTCTTTCCTGAACCATTCGTTTTTGATTTCGTCCTGGCTGCTTCTATCTCGCGCAGGTATTTGTCGAGACGGTCGAGACTTTGTTCCCAGAAGCGCCGATACTCTTCGATCCAGCTTCCGGCTTCTTTGAGAGGTCCCGCATCGAGCCGGCAGGGCCGCCATTGCGCCTCGCGCCCGCGCGAGATTAGTCCGGCGCGCTCCAGCACTTTCAGGTGCTTCGACACTGCGGGCATTGACATCTCGAATGGCTTCGCGAGTTCGGTCACCGACGTTTCGCCCAGCGCCAGCCGGGCTAGAATGGCGCGCCGCGTGGGGTCGGCGAGTGCGGAGAATGTGGCGCTGAGCTGATTCTGCATTTGCTCTAAACCTATTGGTTAAATAACCGATTGGTGAAATATAGTGCCGGTTACCGAGCTTGTCAAGCAACTTTTCTGGATTCTCTTTGTGGGGTGCAGGCAGCTGGACACAGAACAGTCACGGCGGGTGATCACGACGGAGGCTATCGTCCGGACGAGCCCTACCTGTTTGGGCGGATCCGGGTCAACGGTCCTGATCCCGAGCATCGCAGCTACCGCTCGTTCGCCTCGTTCCGCGATCCGGACGGGAACGGCTGGCTGTTCCAGGAACTCACGACGCGGCTGCCCGGTCGCATCGACGCCACGGCGACCACCTTCGCATCGGCGAACGATCTGGCGAGCGCGTTTCGGCGTGTGGAGGCCGCCCACGGCGAGCACGAGAAGCGCACCGGGCAGCGCGATGAGAACTGGCCAGACTGGTACGCCGCCTTCATGGTGGCGGAGCAGTCTGGCAAAGAGTTGCCCCAATAAACGGCTAAGGAGGCTGCGGAAAAGCGCTTTGTACGAAGGGCACGGCTTCAGCCGTGCCGCACCGAGCGATCACTGATGAGGGCTTTATTGACGACTGCAAAACTAATGTCCGGTTCAGTCTGTTTCGAGCCAATTTCGAAAAGAGCTTTGTATAAGGGCACGACTGAAGTCGTGCCGAAAAGGCCAGTAGGACGAGGGTTTTAGAGGGTGTGTGAGAACTCCATTTCCAAACCCCAGTCCCGCAAGGGACGGCTGAGCTTAGCCCAGGACGTTAGTCCTGGGTTTATTCGACCCGATCGGAGTAGTCCCGACAGGGACGGCTGAAAGCTGCCCAGGACGCAGTCCAAACATGCGCCAGAGCAGATTGTACAGTCGTCCTCACGCACGAAAATCGGGACAACACGCTCCCAGTTGAGATTTAATGGGCAATAGACCAGGCAACAGTATTCGTGCCTTTCGAGACCGGTTTCGGTTGGATAGTGACGGATCGCTCCGGTCCCACGTCGTCGGAAGTCAGATATGAACGTTGAACCATTCACAGTCAATCGTAGGCTGGTGCTAAAGGCAGTCGACAATTGCCTCGGCGCAGTGGTGAATACAATCACCAATCATTTCTGTGGTCGGCTGGGCAAGGTGAAGGTAGCACTGGGCGCCGCGCTGCTCTCCTTACTCGTATCATTCCCGCACTATAAGGGCTTGAGCGAGCGCCTTGATGATGACGATACGATTCAAGCGTTAATCGTCAAGTTCCACAATCCTCTGTCGCCTATCCCACCTGAGCTCAAGGATCAGCACCTGCACGACGGGGATGCGTCCCACAATGACAAGCTCGAATTGCGGCTGACCCTCCCAATTCTTGGTTGGATGAGCGGCACGGGCAAATGGACCGTTGTCATCTGGAGTCCACTGGCTGGAATGGTTGTCTTTTACCTTTTAGCAAGGTTAGCGAGCCAGGCGCTCGGCGACGATGTCGCAGGTGCGCTATTCGTTCTGGCCCTCGCGCCGACCTTTTTTGGAGCGTGGTTCTTCAACGACTACGACAACGGTGACGGGATTGCATTCATGTTCCTCTTGTTCTCGATCGCCTCAAGGAACATGGTATTTGCTTCTGTGTCGTTTCTTGCTGCGGCGTTTGCGGACGAGCGTTGCGTTGCCGCTGCGCCGCTGCTACTCCTATATTTCGCGGTGAGCCTCAGCCAGGTTGAACAGCAGAACCGCCGTCGGAAGCTTTACATCGCGATCATATTTGGTGCGGGGATCTGGTGGCTTCTAAGATGCTGGGTCGCACAATCCTATCACCTCGCGATGGGGACGTCGTTGCTCGGAACTCGATCCGTAATCATTGGGAATTTGACGAATAGCTTTCCTTATGTCTTTTTTGATACGTTCAGGGCGGGATGGGCGATACCGCTGATAGCCATCATCTGCCTATCGGTACAGCGAAGATGGGCGGCTTTGTTAGTGTACGTTGGTGCCTTTACCTGTGCGCTGGCGCCGGCGCTCCTCGTATTCGACTTTGGCCGAAGCGTCTGCTACGCTTTCCCAGTTCTACTGGCTTCTCTATGTTTTCTCAGAGGCGAGAAAGAGGCTGCACGGAAATATCTCGCAGCAATCCTTGTAACTAACATACTGTTGATCTCGCCTGGAGACTCTGTCCTCAAGATCGTGACTTGGTAAGTGGTGTGGCCGATGTGTTGTGACGGGTATGCTAGCTCGTACCCCGATTGAGCGAAGTTCTTTGCTCTTAAACTGATTTTCTGTTTTAAGATCACGTCCCCCAGGGCACTGACGGAGCTTCCGGCACCGGTCCACGAGCAGCCTCTTGCAACGGCGATTTTTGAATCCACGCTGAAGGATGCCAAGCTCTCGACTGAGCCCGCCGCGGAAGCGATCAGAAGGTGAAACGACCACCGATTGTCGGAGCAAAGTTGCTGTTGTGGAGATAGGGGACGCCGGGGCCATGAGGAATGGCGATGGCCAGACCGCCGCTCACGTAGGAATACGCAATTCCGGCAAAACCGTCGAAACGCTTGGTGAAGTGATGATCCACATAGAGCGACACCTCGTTGAGGGTGCCCGCGCAGGAACTGCGGAAACCGGCTGCGGTCGAGCAGGTCGACGGAACACGGAAGTCGTTCTGCAGCTGCTGATACCAGGCGAAAGTGATGTCGGTTTTGCTGTCGATAGGCGTATTTCACGCCCGTCCACCAGATCTGCACGAGCTTTGGCAGAATCAAGATTGTTGTCTTCGACGCCGCTCATGATATAACCGCCCTGGTCCGAGGCGCCAACGCCCAACGGGTTCGACGGGTTAGTCTGCCAGATGTATTCGTAGCCGCCAAAGAACTTGAACGGGTCCCACGTATACTTGGCGGCGACCATAATGGCGTTGTTGTCGGTCACGATGCCATATACGGTGTTGGTCGTTGCGATCAGATTGGCCCCGGTGATGGGGTTTGTATTGATGCTGTCGGTGGTCGACTGATATGGCTGCCGTCAGACTCTGAGGCCCCAGCAAGGGGTTCAATACGCTGATCGCCTGGTTGTAATGTTGGAAGACGACGTCGGCGGAGAACTTGCCGTAGCTCTCCGCCGAGGTCGAATCCATAGGCGTTGTTATGCGCCGATTCCGGCGTACAGGTGGCGGCAGTCCAGGTTGCGGAGGCCGAGTAGCAGCCGCCAGAACCATCGGCGAATTTATACATCGCGCCGAAATGGACCGGGCCATAGGTGAGGCGATACTTCACGGCGTCGTCCCAACGGCGTGTCCTCGGTGTCGCCGCCGCCGGCCATCGTGCCGTTATACCCGATGTACGAAAAGGCATAGCTGCCGCCGGCCGGATCGTAAAGGAGCATCGCATCGGTACCGAGAGCGCGCTGACGACCGAAGGTCAGCGTGCCGAAATGCGTGGACGATATACCGCCATAGAATTCGTCATTGAAGGGTTGGCCCGCGCGCGCGCCGTCGATGGCGTACGAATAGCTGCTCCTGGGAAGGCCGTTGTTGATGGTCTGGGTGGCTGACGCGTTGGCGAGCTGGCCGGACTGCGGATTGATGCCGGTTGAAGCGTTGAACACAACGGACCAGCCAGGCGCGAAACTCTTCCTTGCCCCTGATGCCCAGACCCGTCTGCTGCAGGTTGTTCGGTGCGACGAGGAATCGATGTTGATAGCCGTTTCGGTTCACCAGAGATTCGCCTTCATAGTTATAGCGGCGTTTTCCGGTAAGCCGTGGCTGACCCAGCCGACGCCGACGTCATACGCACCGTACAGCGTGATGCCGTGCCAGGTCAGCGTGCAATCGGTGGTGGCGAACTCGTGGCCGCTCGCGCAGGCGTCGGGGGTGCTCCGCTGCATCTTAATGTCGACCGTGGCGTCCTGGCCAACCGCCAAGCTGATTCCCGTGCGCGTTTCATCGGCGAACCCTTGTTTTGCCGCTCGAATCTCGAAGCGCCCCGGAGGCAGGCCGGACGCCTGATAGTGCCCCCCGCCGTCGGTTGCGATCGTGCGCGTTGCACCTGTGTCGACGTTCTTGATTGTCACCGCGACATCGGGAAGGGCTGCGCCGGTTTGGTCCGTCACCACGCCGGAAAGGCTCGCTCCCGTTTGGGCCCACGCCGGGAACGCCCCCATCGCAAGCCACAAAAGCAGCAAGAAGGGTTGGGCCAGCAGCAGTGAGGCAGCCGTTGGAACGTAGCCGGCGCGCGTCAAAGTTTTCCATCGCCTCCCGTACCGGAAGAGGATCTGCGAGCGGTGGGGCTGTTCGGCTTGCGTTTCGGAGACCACGTTGAACCAGTCGGCAAAAAAGTCCATCCTGAGCGAAGGTACGAGGATGAGCGAAAGCAAAAAACCAACCGCTGCGATAAACAGGTAAGCCTTGCGCATAGTGGTCACGACCGGTGTAATCCAGTGCGGCTGTTCGCTCTGGGTCTTGTCCACCCGCTTAAACCAGTTGGAGAAATATCCATCCTGCGCGAACGCGAGTGTCGATGAGAAGGAACCGCCGCCGCAAGAACCAATTTCACCTTGGTCACATTTCCTCCAAAAATAAAAATGACTACACGCAATGTTTTTCTACGCTTCTAAACGACTGAAAAATCGACTCCATATGGCATTGCCATCCGCCCGACAGTCGTACCTCCCATCAGCGTCAGTGATGGTGGTACGGGCAACCCCGGTGTCGGTGTCTTTCGCGGTTACAGATGCTCCCTGGATGACTGCGCCGGATCGGTCTGTGACGCGTCCGGATAATGCGGCAGAGACTTGAGCAAGGACGGGGAGCGAGAAGAGACAAGACAGAAAAAGCGCAGGCAGGATGAGACGACGGATGATTGACATTTTCCCTCCCCCAAAAAGGGTCACTGGAAGTGACCGAAACGTATCTGGCCGCTAGAGTCGCGGTGCGGTATAGCCTGATTTAAACGGAGCAAATCGTTAAAGTCAAACGAATCGATATCATTTGCAGGGAATGGAGCGACGTGGGTTTATGGGGTAAAGCTGGGACTAAAAGAAAGAGTCTTGGCTAAAGAAGTGATGCTCCCTCAGCGGCTAAAGCCGCAATCATTGGAAAGCAGTTATGTACGGGCTAAAGCCCGTACCCCTCAAAAAAAAATAATTCTTCTGCAACATGTAAAGCCCAGGTCTATTTGGGGGCCTCTAAGGTACGACTCAAGTCGTGTGCTGATACAAAGCCCTCGGCTGCCCCGGATTTCCTGTAAAACTTGGTGGCGTTGGCGAACTTCATGCGCCTTTCCTTACTGAAAGGCGCACACGCGACCGTGTCCGGCGCAGCGTGGCAGGAAATCCGGGTACGCTCGGGATGACAAAGGGGAGCAAGGCGGCTTCGGTGGGATTTAGTTGCCGGGATGACGAACACGTAGTCCCTTCACTGCGCTTCGCTCCGGTCGGGATGACAATTCTGTTTAGAGAGGAGATCCACCGTTTCATAACAGAAACTATCAACCCAGCCGAGGTGCAGTGGGATGGCAGGTTAGGCGGCGGTCCGCAGCCATTGCTCCATTTGTTCGTGGCCGACCAGGCCGGCTTGCTGAAAGACTTGGCGGCCTCCAGAGAGAACGACGAAGTTTGGGATTCCGCGGACGTTGAAGCGGGCTGCCAGTTCGGGATGGGCCTCGGTGTCGACTTTGAGCACGATTGCTTTTCCAGCCATGTCCTGCGCGGTGCGGGCTACCTCGGGCGCGGCCGAGCGGCAGGGTCCACACCAGGCGGCCCAGAAGTCAACCAGCACAGGGACGGTAGCGTTGTTGACTACTTCGTCGAAGAGGGCGGGATCCGCCGACAGGGGTTCGGCGACCGGAGCAAGGGTGGTCTTGCATGCGCCGCATCGACCTGTGTCTGCCAGATGCCGGCCGGCGACACGGTTTTTTTGGTTGCAATGAGTACAGCTTCGAATGATGGGCAAGATGAGCCTCTGTTACTAAATATCTGCAGTATTAGATGCACAATCGCTACCCAGTTCTTCAGGAATAGCAGCCTAGGCGGCCGGCGCCGGCCGTTCGATATCTTCCCTGGATTCGACCTGCTTGGCCGGCTTCGCCGGCGGGGGCAGGAGGAATTGCCTAGGCGAGGAAATCATTTGTTTGAACACGTAGCGCAGGAGCGATATACGCTCCGGGCGGCTCACGTCGTAGGCGCGCAGTGCAACGAACGACGCGATGGCAAAGCTGACGCCCAGATTTAACACAAACATGACAGCGATGCCGACGATCGCGGAGTAGAGCCATACCTGCGCGAACGCAGCCGGACCGAAGCGGGCGGCGGCGAAGGCGAACATGCCGGTGTTGAGAGTCACGTGGCGGACGTCGAGCGGCAAGCCAAAGAATTCGGCAAAAACCGGGAGGAAGGCCAGCAGATAACCGAGCGAGATGCTGGTACTCCAAGGACCAATGTTGCGGTCCACCCAGGCGGCAAAGCTCTGCATGGTGCCGTCGCCTAAGGTCAAGCGGAGGGGATGGGCAGCGATGGCGGCGGGTATGCGATGGTAGACGGCGAAGTTCTCGAACCACCCTCCGATCAGGCCGGCGAGCCAGAGCAGGACGCCGGTGAGCGCAGCATCCACGGCGGTGGCGGAAGCCAGGGGACGCAAGGATAGATAAACCTTCTGCGCCTGTTCGGCGTGCACATAGGGGGAATGAAAGACTTTCAGCCAAACCAGGTTGAATACGACGGCGCCAAGGGAGACGGCCAGAATGTTGCCCAGGGCCGCTGCCAACTGGGTGCGGCTGATGGAGGCGCTGAATTCGGTAATCTGGCTGCGCCGGGAATCGCCACGGTTGCGATTGATGATGTTGGCCAAAGTGGCCCCGGTCATTGCCGGCTGCTTAGTAGCTAGCGCCAGACCGAAGATCTGCAGCAACAGGAAGCTAATGGCATAGTTCGTTCCGATGAGAATGAATTCCATGAAGGGAGCCCGGTGACGGGCGACCACATGCAGCTTGATGGCAGCAGTAAAGACGGTCAGGAATCCACCGCCGATGGCGGCACGCCACATGGCGAAGTATTCCTTGCGGTCATGGGCAATATAGTGTTCGCCGCCGTGGCCGGTGCGTTCCACGGTCTTACGGGCCAGGAGATTAAAGTTCTGCTGGATGAGCGAAGAGATCCGCGTATCTTCGAGCAGACCGCGTATGAGGGTGTTGAGCAATCGGCGCACGGCCGCCCAATCCTCGGTGGGGTGCTCGACTAAGTTGGCGGCGAGCAATTCCATGCGGTCAAGCGCCGTATCCATGGCGCCAAGATCGAAAACCAGGGGAGAATTGGCCCCAGTTTCCTCCATGTGGATGCGGACCAACGCGACCTCACCGCGGCAGGCGAAGACGGCGTTGAGCCATGCCTCCATACAATTGCCCGCGGAAGCGGCGTGCTCGCAAGCAATCAATTGTTCGGTAGCAAAGACCAGGGCATAGGACGGAGATTGCTCCACCGCCTGGGTGTTGCTGCGCTGGCGAACGGCGCGGCTGGTGCCACGGGCGGAAACTCGCGCCGCCAGCAAGCGGAGCGCCTCATGGAGGTCCTGGTGCAGATGGGGATAGGCAGCCAGGTTTTGCAAACACCAGAAGATCGCGGCCAGGCGAGCAAACACGGCGGGGTCCAGATCGAGAAAGCGCTGCACGGCGCGCGACGAAGGAAAGATGGCGGCGAAGAGCCGGGCGGTGTCGGTGTCTTCGCGCGGCGGAGGCAGCCAGTGCTGGAAGAGCCGGCTGGTAACTTCGCGGGACAAGGAATGCTGGGCGGGAATGCCCGCTTCCGCGAACAGAGAAACCGAGTCCAGAGGAGCAAGCGTCGACCTGATTCCCTGCTGAAAGCTCGAGCGCAGATCTGAGTCCTGCTCGAGCATCTTGATCCAGCCCACGAGGCGCGCCTGGTATGTCCGCTCGGAGCGCCGGCCAAAGATGCCGGAAAAAAGCTCGATGAGACAGCCGGTTTGGCTGATCAGGGTGCTCGCGGCGCAAAAGGCCTCGGTCTGCCGGCGCAGTTCTGCTTCGGTCCGCGCCAACGCTTGCGGCCCGCCGGTCCATGGCTCCAGGAGACCTCGTGTATCAGAAAGAAAACCCATCAAAATCGAACTACGGAAGCAGATTACCGACAGAATACTGATTCTCCGCGGGCAGCTCGGGATTTATTTCTTGCCCGCCATAGACGAGGTTGCTTCGGACTCCAAATTCGATTCTTTTGGGGGGAACTGGTTGAGTCCGAAAGGGAAACTGGGGCACCCGAAGCCTTGGTTTGCCGGAACAGGGAGCCGGGTCACTCCACTCTTAACTCGCCCCGCGAATCGGCTGCTCGAGATGACACATCAAGCGGATGCGTACTCGAATTCACACGCATTTAATTCGCTAGGATTGTCTTGCGAGCGTGCAGTACCGTTGCCACGGAGGCTTTGTTTGACGATAACCATCTTCAAGTGGCTCCTTGGCCTCGGCCTACTACTGCTGATCGTGCCCCGGCTGCTGCTGCGCCTGCAGCTCTCTCGCGCCAAGCACCGCTCGCTCGCCGGCCACGCTCGGCTGGGGCGCCGGCTGGCCCGGCTTATGCCCTACTACGAGTATGACGAGGCGCAGTTCTTTCGGGCGGACGATGCCCCCGAACACATTGGCGAACAGCGACGGGCGGCCTTCAGGCGCCTGGCCGCGCTCTATGCTCAACGCTTCGTTAACACGGCTCGCCAGACCAATGAAGTCCAAGACGAGATCTCCGATCTGCAATTCACGGCGCGCTACCGCGTACCGTTCCAGTTCAGCCGCTTCGTCCGCCAGCACTTGAACGCCGGATCCTTCGTCGTCTCCTCCAGCGGCCCCACCACCACCGATCTCGACGGCAACCGGCGCTACGACCTGACCGGCTCCTACGGCGTCAACGTGTTTGGCTACGACTTCTACAAGGAATGCATTGAACGCGGGAGCGCCCGGGTGCGGGACCTGGGCCCGGTGCTCGGGGCCTATCACCCGGTGACCGCGGGCAACGTACACCGGCTGCGGGCCCTCTCCGGGCTCGACGAGGTCTCCTTCCACATGTCCGGGACCGAAGCCGTGATGCAGGCGGTGCGGCTGGCCCGCTACCATACCAGGCGCCGCTACCTGGTGCGCTTCTGCGGCGCCTATCACGGTTGGTGGGGTGAGGTGCAACCCGGGGTCGGCAACCCGGTGACCGAGCGCGACACGCTCACGCTTAAAGATATGAGCGAGCAGACCCTACGCGTACTTCGCAGCCGGCGGGATATCGCCTGCGTGCTGGTCAACCCCTTGCAGGCGCTACACCCCAACGCCGGCGCGCCGGCGGATTCAACCCTGGTGGACGGAGGCCCGCGCACCAGCTTTGACCGCGCAGCCTACACGGCATGGCTAGAACGGCTGCGCCAGGTGTGTTCGGACGCCGGCATCGTGCTGATTTTCGATGAGGTCTTCCTCGGCTTCCGGCTCGCCCGGGGCGGCGCTCAGGAGTATTTCGGCGTCCGCGCCGACATGGTTACTTATGGCAAAACCGTAGCCGGCGGCCTGCCCATCGGCGTGTTATGCGGACGCGCCCACCTGATGAAGCGCTTTCGTGAAGACCGGCCCGCCGACGTCTGCTTCGCCCGAGGTACCTTCAATTCCCATCCCTACGTCATGGGGGCGATGGCCGAATTCCTGGAGCGCCTGGACACACCCGAGATCCTGGCCTGTTATCGCGACCTTGATGCGGTGTGGGATCGCCGGGCGGCCCAGCTCAATGAGCGTTTGCGGGAGGCCGCCGTGCAGGTCCGGGTGGCCAATCTCTCTTCGGTTTGGACGGTTTGCTACCTGCAGTCCTCGCGTTACCACTGGATGTTTCAATACTATCTGCGCGCCGAAGACCTGGCCCTGAGCTGGGTAGGAACGGGCCGCCTCATCTTCAGCTTGGATTACACCGACGCTGACTTTGCCGCGGTTGCCGACAGGTTCGTAGCGGCGGCGCGGCAAATGCAGCAGGATGGCTGGTGGTGGCAGGGAGAAACCGTCACCACCAAAGCAATTAGGCTTCGTGTTCTGCGAGAAATGCTTCGGGCTCGTCTCGTACATCGTCCATCGGATCGATCAGCTGCCCCCCCAGAAGGTAAAACGGCGATCGGTAGTAAAGCATGAAGTCGTGAAACGGATCGGTCAGGATTTTGGTCATCCAGACCAGACCGGTCTGGACATCCCTGATGAAGAACAGTTGCACGGTGCGGAACAGCAGGGCGCCAAAGCCGACGACCAACCAGATCTGGCCAACGTGCTGGATGAAGGTAGTGCGATCGGCGTACGGCGGAAAAATCCCGAACAACGTTGGACTTGCCCACAGCAATGCCGGTGACAGCGCCCAGATCGAAAGCAGCACAATCTTGCGCCGCAGGTTGTAGCCGACCTTGATATCCTCCTTGTGCTCCTGGGTGGCGTGGTTGACTTCATCGTAGCCCTTGGGCTCAAAGAAGAAGTGGCCAGACTGACGGCTGACCATCGCTACCAGCCAGCCGATGAGCGCCGAGGCAGCAGGGTTTTTAAAAACCAGAGCGTAGGCGAGCAGAAAACTGAGCGCGCTGAGCAGGTGGAGTGACTGGTTGATACGGCTGTGGTGGTAGTAGCGGTGGTCGTCCCAACGCTGGAGGCGTAGAGCTTCGAGAAAACCCTGCATGCTGTTTCCTTCCGAGGTTAGCCGGCGCCAGATAGCCATGAAGAAGGAGATATAACAATACTGTTACAGCGATATGACAATCTGGACCCGGCACCCCGTCCGCTGTTGGCGAGTCAGACACAAGTGGAACTGGCTATAAAACGAGCGGCAGACGTCCTGCCTCCTCCCCCGGAGGTCCCGACCTCTTGTCCCTGGTTCCCGGTCTGCCAACGATTTTTTCCACACAAACCGCCGTTTATCATCCCTTCCGCCACCAGCTGAGGTCGTTTATGCTCGACGAAAAGCAGAGGGCTACCGGGAATGTCGGATGACACTGAAATCTTTAGGCATGTCATGCAAAAGAGAATCGACAACGCTGAATACTGGCGGGAGATCGTAATCTTCGAGGAAGGCCCTTTTGTGTTCAGGGTCGTTCAGGAACTCCAAGCAGGCCTGATCGACGGCGCCAGCGCCCTGAAGAGGGTGCGTCCAAGCGTCCCCAGCCGTATCGAATGGATCTGTTCCAGCAAAGAAGCCGCAACCGAGCAGGCTCTGCGATGTCTGCAACAAAGTAAAAATGACAATTGGTTGTTCCCGTCAACCGCATCGTCTGCCGCCTAAAGCAGTTTCGCAATTGGTGTAGACCGAACCCGGATTTCCTGTAGAGGTTGGTGGAACCGCGGAACTCCATGCGACTTTCCGTGAAGAAAGTCGCACATAATTGTTCTCGGCTAGTGCTGCGCCGAAGGAAATCCGGGGAGCGAAAGGCCTTTTCGTGGTTTTCTTCCAAGGAAAAACCACACCTCGCGATCTTTTTCAGTCCACAGTAATTGCGAAACTGCTCTAGCCCCTAACCCGACGCCCACAGGCGGTCAACCAGGCGGCCGGCGCGCTGCTCGACGGCGGCCATGGCGTCCAGGATCACATCTTCCCGGAACCGGCGCCCGACGAGCTGAACGCCGGCAGGCAGATTTTCCACCAGGTCGACGGGTACAAACCCGGCCGGCAGCCCAAGGTAGTTGATGCCGTAACTGTAGACTGCTGCGTCCCACAGGTCCTTCGTCTGCGCCAGTCCCAACGCATCGTAGTTCCAGGGGTAGACCGGGCGCATGAGGAAAGGCGTCAGCACCAATGGATAGGAATCCAGGAACAGGTTCCAGGTACGCGCCATCCGGGATTTCTCGGCCAGACCGGCGCGATAGCCGCCGCCATCGAGAATTGTCCCCATTTCGTAGTACCAGCCAAAGATACGGCGCAAGTCGTCGCTTCCATACTGATCGACAATCGGACCTAATGTTGCCTTGATCTCTGTGAGTAATACACTCAACCAGCCGCGCGCCGGGTCCATGATGGACGGCGGCTCGGCTTCGACAACCTCATACCCGGCGTCGCGCAGGTAAGCTGCACACCGGTCGATCAACTGAAGAATGCCGGGATGAATCGGGTATCCGTGACTGTTACGTGTGACCGCGATGCGAATGGGCCGCTGCAGAGGCTCGCCGTCGAATGGCGCGGGTACCCACCACGGATCGCGCACGTCGCCCCCGGCCATCACGCGGGTTCCGAGACGTACATCGGCAACGGTGCGAGCAATTGCGCCTTGTACCGATGTGAGCTGCGAGAGCAAGCCGCGCTCAGCAGTTGCCGACGGATTGAATGCCGGAATCCGGCCTTGTGTCGGCTTGAGGGTAGCCACGCCATTGGCGAATGACGGGAACCGCAGCGAGCCGGCGATGTCGTTGCCGTGATGGATGGGGCCGAAGCCCATCGCAGCAGCCACCGCGGCGCCGCCTGAAGATCCCCCGGGAGAAGCGTCGGGATGCCACGGGCTCCATGTGCGCCCGTGCAATGGGTTAACGGTGGTAAGACGCATGGAAAGCTCGGGAGTGTTGGTGCGGCCGACAATGATTGCGCCAGCGCTGCGCAGGTTGCGGACCAGCGGTGAGTCGGCGGGTGCTATGACATTGGCGAGAGCGGGAAGTCCGTTGGTCGTCGCCTGGCCTTCCTGGTCAATGTTCACCTTGATGGTGACCGGGACTCCGAAAAGCGGTAACTCTTCGGCAAGAGTCTGAGACTTGCGATCGGCAGCGGCCGCTTCGGCAAGCGCCTGATCGGTGAGATCCACAACAATCGCGTTCAGCTTCGGGTTGACCTTACGAATGCGTTCAACGACGGAAACCATTACCTCGGAGCACGAAAACCGCCGCTTGCGGATACCAGCGGCGACCTCGACGGCGCTTAATTGCCACAAGGCCTGACTTATCACGAAGGGTCCTCTTCTGTGGAAAGTTGGAGCGGCCCGATTACTCGATTAAATTAGCACGCCGGCCCTGAGGTGAATGCTTGAGGAAGGTCGCGCTCGTCCTTTTACTGCAGGGGTTCTCTTTGGGAGTCCTCGTCATCGCAGTCGAATTGCGGGATACGAAGAAAGCCTTCGATTTCGCCGGTGGAAGAGATATACGATCCAGCGACGACGCCAATATCGGGTTATTCCAAAAGTCACAAGAATTATGCTTTGCGAAGCGTAGGATTAAACGGGATGGCCTGAAATGGGATTCACGGGACAGCCGGTTCCTGGGCGAAAAGGGCTTAGCTCCTGGATGGATCTTTTTCTCTCACCAATTTTGAGTCACATTTCAAAGAATCGGAATCGAACTCATGGGTCGACAGACACTTTGAATGGCTTCCGAAAGGAAAAGGGGCGCGGAATTGTCCACAAATGAGCACCTCTAAACTCAAAAGCTATTCCTTTGTCTTGGCCATATGCATCGGAGCGGGGATCCTGTCCTGGATTTTGGGCGCGCCCTCCTTCTTGCTTTCACCTGGCTATTGTCATTTGTTGCCTTTATGGTGGGGAGAGGGCGGGCATTGTAGGGACAGGCATTGCCATTTTGAGTTTCGACTATTTCTTCCTCTCCCCCATTTTTCATTCGCTGTCGAGCATTCCGCCTATCCCCGCTTCGCCGCTTTTATCGCGACCGCGGTATCCATCAACCTGGTCATTGCCGCCAAACAGCGGGAAGACAGGGCCCGCCGCGAAGTGGAAGAGCAATACCGGGTGATTTCGCTGAGACGGCGCTGGATGGCGTTTTCTCCACTCACCACCAGGGTCAGGTCTTGTTGGTCAACTCCTCAGCCACCAGGATCTTCGGCTACTCCGCGGCCGAAATGATAGGACAACCAGTTACGCGTTTTGTTCCCCAGTGCTGCAGTGAAGCTTCATCCTCCGTCACCGTTATCTAGATGACCCTCGCTCAGGAGGACCAAACTCAATTTGTCGCCGAAGTCTCGTTGGGCAAAGTCGCGGCAAACAACAAGTGTGCAAGCGTGGTTTTTGTTCGTGACATCACCGAGCGAAAGCGGACGAATAACGCCCGGCGTACCAGCGAATCCTACTTGACCCAGGCGCAGCGGCTCAGCCTGACGGGTAGTTTCGGGTGGGACGTTTCGAGCGGAAACATCATTTGGTCAGCCGAAACCTTTCGGATAGCCGGCGTCGATCCGGAGGTGAAACCGACGCTCAAGCTAATCCATGAAAGGATCCATCCGGAGGACAGAGCTGCCGTAAAGGAGTACATGGAATCC